>CAZRVN010000041.1:0-1051 GCA_964603595.1 uncultured Actinomycetota bacterium | reverse complement strand
CCTTTTAATTTTTTACCGGCATCAGGATCATTTTTAAGTTTTTCGATTTTTTTTAAAACTTCAATCTGCTTTATCCTGGTGAGTATTTTTAATTGTTTTAGAGAGGTTTTGGAATAATTGACATTCATTTATTTCAATTCTTTTTTAGAGATATTTAATTCTTTTATTATGCTATCCTCGCTTAGGTATTCGCCCTTTTTAATCTCTTCCTGGCTCTTGAGTAATTGTGCTATCAATTTATTGTCACTTAAGATATCAAGGGTTTCTTCCCATGCTTCCAATTCTTCAGGATTGATTACTACTGCCTGGGCCTCACCTCTTAAAGTAATTGTATAACTTTTTAGACCGTTTTTTACTTCATCAAGAATTTTATATAGATTAACCCTTGCTTTGCTTGCTGAAATTGTATTCATTTTACATCACCAAAATATATGGTACTAAATTTAGTACCATATGTCAAAAGAAGTTATTAGTTTTATTATTTATTTATTTACATAAATGCATAAATTAGCTATTATAATTTTTATTTAATATGAGAATTTATAGAGGAAGAAATTTTGAAGAATAATTGCAGGATGGAAACGGATTATTTACCCATAAACAGGTGGCCAGAAGATGAGCGGCCTAGAGAAAAACTTATAAAACACGGTAGCGAGTATCTAACCAATTCTGAGCTTCTTGCCATATTGTTAAGGACTGGAATAAAAAATAAAACCAGTAGCAGGTCGGCTCTGGACCTAGCTAAAGCAATAATGGCAAGATATAAGAACTTAAACGGATTGCGTAACGCTTCAGCTAGAGAACTTACCGATATCAAAGGTATTGGACTGGCAAAATCAGCCCAGATAATGGCTGCCCTGGAGCTTGGCAGGAGGGCAGTATCCGAGAAGAATGGAAATAATGTAAGCTTCAGGTGCAGCGAGGAAGTGGCTAATTACTATATCCCACTTCTTAAAGATTTAAAAAAGGAGCAGTTCAGGGTAATCCTTCTTGATATAAAGAACAAGGTAATAAAAGACGTTTTAATATCTCAGGGTTCCCTTACTTCTTC
>CAZRVN010000040.1:0-1065 GCA_964603595.1 uncultured Actinomycetota bacterium | reverse complement strand
CAAAAAGCCCGTAAAATGGCAGTTTCACGAACTAATAATAAAAATAAAAAAGAGGTGTAAAAAGAAATTGAAATTAAAATGTTTTTATTGCTCAAGATTGTTTAAAAAAAAAAATGAAATATTTAGAAACGAATTAAATTATCCATTGTGCGAAGATTGCTTCAAGGGCTTAATTGACGACGATTGGCGTGATGACGGCATTGATAACGTGATTAATGATGTTAAAAATAAGTTTAATGGGAAATATAATAATTTTCTAAAAGATCTTCACAAAAAATGCGATATATGCGAAGATTGTAATACGTGGTATCTAAAAGATTGTTTGATTGAAATTGATGGTAAGATGTATTGCGAAGGTTGTCTTGAAGATAAAGATAAAAAAGAGTTGATTAAAAAATGGAAATAGATTACAGAAAATTGGCTTATTATCGGACTAAAGTTCATATTTTCAAAAGCCAAAACGACATTCGAACCATGTTACAAAAATTCAACTTGCAAGGTATCCGATTTACAGAGTACCAAAATATAGGAGTTATTGAATTTATTTTATTAAAAAACAATAAGGAATTAATGTTCCGCTTTAAATACGATTTACCCGAATCAGAACCATTAAAAAAACAAGTATTTAGGATGTTATTCCATTATTTAAAAAATAGATTCATGGCAATTGAATTCGGACTTATCACGATTGAAAAAGAATTCTTACAAGAATTAGTCTTAAAATTACCTAATGGATTAACCTCGACAATTAAAGAAATAATGGGAAAACGCGCATTAGAACTACAATATAACGATCTCAAGGATCTAGAGGGTTAAAAAGGGTGTTAAAACATAACGCAATAAAGGTCAGCATCGGGTTCTTACTTGGCACGGTCTTGCTTCATTTCGTAATTGGGCTAGCGCCTTGGCTCATCTCATTAATTCAAACCGTTTTTTTTATTATATTATATACGATATTAGATAAAATAATTGAAAAAATAAAAAAGGTGAAATAATTGAATAAAAAAAATAAAGATAAGAGGAAAAAGAAAGAAAGGATAAAGACGCTCGAAAACGATTTAAAAT
>CAZRVN010000039.1:0-1087 GCA_964603595.1 uncultured Actinomycetota bacterium | reverse complement strand
ATGGAAGGCTCCTCAGGCACGCCTCTGAGGGGCACATCCGTTGCACGGCCCGGGCCGCGGGGGTCGGTCGCCGGGCTGCATGAGCCGCACCTCGGTCCTTCCGCGGGACGAGGAAAGGCGGGGCGTATGGTATGGACGAATCGGCCGCCGGGGCACGGCCCGGGCGGACCCGACCAGACGTCACACGCATATCGTTTATCGGAAAGCGTCCCGCAAGGGCGGGACGGGAATCAGCAATCTTGGGAAGGTGAAAGGACCACGGCCATGTCCAAGCACACGATTCTTGTAGCAGCGGTGGCGGGAATGGTTCTCGCCCTGGCAGGGCCGGCCAACGCGGACCTCATGGGCCAACTCGGTATCCTGGTTTTGGACGCCAACGGGGGCATCAATCCCGCCACTGGCAACCCATGGCAGGGGGGGGATACATACCGCTTTGCCTTTACCTCGAGCGGGCTGACCCAAGCAACGTCGTCTGACATCAACTACTATAACACGTTCGTGCAAAATCTCGCCAACGCCAGCCCGTTAGACATCGGTGCTGCCCAGGGGGCGACCTGGAAGGCGATCGCCTCGACCGAGACCGTTGACGCAAGAGACAACACCTCGACCAACATAGCCGTGAACGGCACCGGCGAAGCCATCTTTCTTTTGGACGGCACGTCGATCGTGGCCACCGACTACACCAAACTATGGGGTGTTGGGGGGCCGTCGGTGGGGTTACCTAATGGCCACAACAATGCCATTAACAAGACGGAACTGCTCACAACGCCCTCCAAGGCCGGCACCAACTATGGCGATGTATGGACAGGCATACATCGGCTCGGTTATCCTGACCCGGCCTATGGCACCAAAGACACATATGGCACCGGCGGCGGTCCGCTGGGGGATCCGGATGGCGTGGCCATGCGCGGTCTTTGGGCGGCTACGAGCGGCACGCACTGGATTTGGAGATGGGCCGGGCCTACAACCTATGAGCTTCCGCTGTACGCTCTCTCGGAGCCGCTGGAGGTCAGCCCCGAGCTGGCTCCCCTGTGGGACGTTGACACCGGCACCGCCGAGGCCCAGGACGGCGACGGCTGGTGGAGGG
>CAZRVN010000038.1:0-1097 GCA_964603595.1 uncultured Actinomycetota bacterium | reverse complement strand
AGGATTCATGAAACACATTTCTTATTTTTCCCCCATTTTTTTAATTAAATAAAAAACAATATTTAAAGCGATAACTTGCGATATCGCTATTATTAGAGCGAACATCAAGATGGATTCGTGCATGTTGAGCCATTTTGGTGAATATAAATATATATTAGGAGAAAAATTTAACCTCTCTCCTAAAAATTGTATTATTAAAAAGGAAATCAAAAATAATCCTGTCGTGATTGGAACTACAATCACGTTGAAATGCAGAACGCTTTTTTGAGAAAACATTTATTCCTTCCCCTCCTTGATTTTTTTTCCGCGTAAATTTAATAAATGAACGGATACGGTTTTAATATCGTAGAGATGGTAATCAGCGCGCTCATTTTCAAGAACGTGTTTTAATATTTTATATAATCCTTTCTCGTCGCTACAATAACAAGCTGCGTTTAAAGCGTGTTCGCGGACTTTATAATTATCATCTGATAAGAAAATTTCCCAATATAAATCAAAATCTTTTTTGTCTCGAAAATTGACAATTAACGATTGTATTGCTAAAATCCTCTCTTCTACACTCCCGTGGAGTAAAAATGTTAGCGCATCGTTTCTTGTATCGTAGAGTTGATTTATTGGTAATGCCATTTCTTTAGCGCGCATTTTTAGATCTCCTCCAATTTATAAAAAAATTCTTTTTGGCAATCGTAGCACCAAATTTTGACTCTAGTTTTATCCAAAATGTTAGATATTGTGCCGTCAAAACCTCCGCATTCGGGACAATAAATTCCCTTCATGCGCATCCCTTCATTTCTATCGTAATTTGCGTAAACTATCGTGTCACCTTCAACCCACTTCCTATCACGAAAGATTTCCTTGTTTTCACTCATTTTTTATATTACCCTCCCAAATCGTTTTGATGTCGTCCCAGCTTGCTTCTCTCCAGTCCATGAAATCGTCGCAGGAATCTAATGGGTTGACTTCGGCGTGTTTCTTGAGGCAATAGAATTTTCGCTCGGTATTATGGTTTTGATATTGTTTTTTTACAAATGCACAAATAACACAATTTTCCATTTTCTCCTTTTGGGATATACTACATTCCATTTTTAGATCGCCTC
>CAZRVN010000037.1:0-1189 GCA_964603595.1 uncultured Actinomycetota bacterium | reverse complement strand
AGAAAATAGTAATATTGCCATTTTTTAATTTCTCAAGTTTGGTAACTTCAGAACCATTTTTTATCTCTGCGCCAAAATTTTGAACCTGTTTTTGCATCTGCCCGACGAGGCCCGGGCCTTCGATTCGTTCGATGCCGGGATAGTTTTCGATTCTGTTTGTGGTGTTGATTTGTCCGCCGGGCATAAGTTTTTCCAGCATCAAGGTTTTTAATCTATCGCGTGAGGCATAAAGTGCTGCTGCCAGGCCTGCCGGCCCGGCACCGACAATAATAACATCATATAAATTATTTGTTGTTTCCACCTTGTTACACCTTCGATACATAAAAAGATTAAATATAATTTGTATTATTTGGCCAAGTGTTTCATCCCTTGCTTAGACTTTTACAAAATAGGGTATGTTTACAATTTTCCATTCAGGAGGATCGGGGATATCTATCTTAGTTAGCTCAAAAGTGCCAGAATTCTCTACAAAATGTTTCAGGCAATCTCCAAGAAAGTCCAAGAACCATTTCGTGACATTACCCACCTCATCTTGCAATTTTTCCAATGCGTTCCTGAAATCTTCAGGGTAATTCTCCCACTGCACAACAATAAAGCTAATAATGTCTTCTGATGCTTGATAAAAGCAATTCAAATGATTTTCAGAGATAATTACATCTAATTTCTCTGAATCTGATAGTTTGGGGAGAATCTCCTCTATACGTTTATTCTGCTCCTTTGAGTAATGGAAAGCATATTCGTTGCGAATTTTTTGTATGTTGTTAGTTCTACTTAAATATTTCTTCAGTTTTTTGAGACTTTTTTTACCTATATCGGTTAGCTTCTCCTCATAATCCTTAGATAGCCTACTCTTGAAGAAATCTTTTTGAAGAAATTGCCAGCCCTCCCAGAGTTTTCCAGCAAGGATTCGCATAAAGAAAAGAGCTTGCGATGATTGTGCATGTTTTAAAATTCTGTCATCAGTTTTTACTGTCATTGAAAAATAAATGAACTTCCGCAATATAACCAATTCATTATATAAAATCCCCCACTTGCAAAAGAACACACGTTCGGCTTCGGACAAGGACATAAATTGTTTCTTATTTATACTACACCTAGTGAGTTTCATCCTGTTGCCCTTTTTTCTTTTGCGTTTACACGGCATAACTAAGGACTTCAAGCTCTGCGGTTTTGTCAATTCTGTTGAGGA
>CAZRVN010000036.1:0-1193 GCA_964603595.1 uncultured Actinomycetota bacterium | reverse complement strand
ACCTTCCGTGAAGAAGCCGGAAAACTTAATAGAAGAGTTGAGATTGAGATAGAGGATATCGATTAAGATCCCCATTTACAATTGTTAAATAAATAGATAAGACTCGAAAGGATGTAAAAATGAAAAGGATAAGTATAATGCTTTTATCGTTGTTAATGATCTTCTCTTTGGTTGGTTGCGGTAGTCCGTCATTAGATACAGCGGCGCAACAGATAGAGAATGATACAAACAATGAATCTGAAAATAATGCTTCTGAATATGAACAACAGGTCGAGGATAGCTCGTCTGTTAATGAGTCGAGTTTCTCTGGCGAAGCTCCAAGAACAGATACACCAATATTCCCTGATGCGGACCTTGTCTATGAAATAGAATATAAAATAGCTGTAGAAGAATTGTATGCCACAGATACGGCCGTTATGGATGTTATCGCTTTTTATGAGGAGTATTCTCAATTCGAATCGATATCAGAAACAAGAAGTTATACGGATGGGGAAGGTGTTTATTTTGAGACACCACTAATGGGATTGCTTATAAAGGGTGATTCGCTACAGGAAGAAATAGACAATTCAGGGCCGTTAATGTATATTATGATTGTACCGTCTGATTCCGAACTACTTAGTATATTAGGGTCAAAAGTAGTAGACGAGCTGCCAGAGAATAAGACAATTATTTCACTGCGGATATTAACTGAATACTAAACTTTTCACCATTAAAAAAGATCTCATATCCTCTGGGACTATCAGTGGTACCGGTCTTTGAAAGATTATAACTGATCCTATTTTTATCCCACTGCAGGGTATGCAATACTCTGACCTCTAGATTTATATCAGCTTCTACCCAGTGCCCCTCCTCTATCCAGGTATCTTCATATTCCCAGTGTGAAGTATCAACCCATACAGTTTCTGTGTAATCGTACCAATATCCCTGTGAGAGAAGATATGAAGTATCCACCCAGCGTCTTCCTGTTCTGGTCTCATAATGTCCCTCATCAAGCCAGTAGGAATTATCTATCCATCTTTGTCCGTAGCTTTTTAACTATTAGTTATTCAGTATCAACAAATAATAATTTTAACCTACTTGAATTTGAAAATAAAAAAGATAAAATAAAAGTTCACCAGTAATATAAAAACTAGAATTAGGCTGATTCGGGGCGAATGGCGGAGGCGGTTCGCCCAGCGCATGCCTAAAAAATC
>CAZRVN010000035.1:0-1232 GCA_964603595.1 uncultured Actinomycetota bacterium | reverse complement strand
CCACCGGTTAAAGGTTTACCTGGAAATGGCGGGGATTCTACTTTGGAAACATACGTAGAAAATAAGAATGCCGGCAAAATTGCCGGGAATCCCTTTGCTGGGAAATTAGAAAAATAAGAAAGGTGAATAAGTATGAACATTTTAAGCGAAGTAACACAAAAAGCTATCGCTATATATTTAGATAAAAAAGAATGGGAAAAACGTTATTATGTTAACTATTTTCCATTAAAATATACTCCATTTTTGACATTTGAAACGCTGATCGGAAGTAAAGGAATCAGTGCAGCTGATATCGTAAGTTATAACAGCTCGGCCCCTGAAAAGACCAGGAGAACAGTTGACAGGCTAAGAGGCGATATACCGGCCATAAGAGTTAAGAGAATAATGGACGAGGTTAAATTAAACGAGTATAACATTGTCAAGGCGACTGTTAAAAACGATGCTGATATGCAAGCTCTTTTAGACTTGGTTTATGATGATGTTGATTTTGCAGTGGAAAGCGTCCAGCAAAAATGTGAATGGCTTGCCTTACAGGCTCTGAGTCAAACAAAAATATCATTAACCGCTTCTAATAATAACGGGATAGTTACTGAAAAAGCAATCGATTTTGGGCTTCCTACTGCTAATAAAGAGGTTTGCACTGCAGCAAATAGATATTGGCTTGTGGCCAATGCTACAACCTGTTTACCTATTACTGATATTAAAGCGGTCTGCTCGGAAGCCAGGAGTAATGGCGTTAGAATCAAACATATTTTAATGAACGTTAGCAAATTTACTGATTTTTTGGCCAGTGATGAAGTTAAAAACTTTATTTACGGGATCATGATCAGTGAAGCCGGTATAACTCCGGGCGTTGCTCCTACTTTGGAAGTGATTAATAAAGTATTAACTCAGTCCGGTTTGCCAGATCTCCAAATCATCGATACATTTATCGACCTGGAAGATTCGGATCACGATATAGAAAGCGTTGATCCCTGGTTAGATAGTGCCGGAGCGGATAAATACGTTTCCTTTATTCCTGCGTTACCACTGGGGCGTTTCCTACATGGACCAATAGCGGCCGAATTCGTAAAAGACCCGGGTATAATTCAGAGTAAAACTGGCCATGTTTTGGTGCAGAGTATTGCAGAACAGGACCCGGTGCAGCAAAAAACGGTTGGCCTGGCAAATTGCTTTGTAAGTTTTGACAAAATAAATCAGGTATGGAGTTTAAATTCGGAATCACATACTAC
>CAZRVN010000034.1:0-1233 GCA_964603595.1 uncultured Actinomycetota bacterium | reverse complement strand
AAAGATAAGAGGAAAAAGAAAGAAAGGATAAAGACGCTCGAAAACGATTTAAAATCGTGGAAGAACATGTTTGAAAGACAACAAATGCTTGATACTGAAAGAATAACGAAACTCGAACGAAAATTAACATCATTCAGGGCGAGTATCGGACAATGTAATTCCAATCTTGGCGAATGGGTGTTGAAATTCGGGTCGAGATTAGAGTTTTTCGAATCGGTGTTAAACCAAGGGTTTGATTCAATTGCAACCTATTTTGCAAAAATGGATCAAGGGGATTTTGCAGTTGATTTAAGGAAATTATTGAAGAGACTATCTGACGAACAATCGGATGTTTCAATGAAGTCTCAATTAAATGGATTAAAGGCTAAAAACGAGAAACAAACCAACTCGAAAAACGATACAAAAAGAAGAGGATTTGAGGTCATTGATCATGGATATTCAGATCCTACATTTGAAGCGGGGGGGCTTAGCATTACTAATCAACTAGTTAGGTGTCCTCATTGCGGTAATGAATTCGTACAACGAGTAGAATCTGGTTGTTTTTACAACAATATAGAACCTAGATATTGTCCAAAGTGTGGATTTCCTGATATAAAAATCAACGCTATCCCGAAGGAGCAAGAACAAAAACCAAGCGCTCAAGAAGCAATAGATATAATTTTGAACAACCTAAGGATAACTTGTTTGGGCTGTAATAAATCGTATAAATTTGCAGAATTGAGAATTGATGTGATCTTTAATAGGATTTATTGTCCTAATTGCAAGCATGAGTTTAAAACGCTTAAAATAAAAAAGGAGTAAAAAGAAATTGAATCTCGAAAATTCTAAGACAATCGAATTTTATAGAGCAACAGGTACGCATGGTTTTCTATCTAATCTCTATAAAAAATCTTTAATCTTTGAAGGCATTGAGTTTCCAACTGCTGAACATGCATATCAGTATGGAAAATTCAACGACTCAAAAACACGAGAATGGGCAATGAAAGCACCTAAACCGCATCTATTAGCTATTCTTGCGCACGGATTATTTTCGTGGGATATTGTAGAAAATTGGAGTGGCATCAAAGTTAATCGAATGCTTGAAATTTTGAGAGTGAAATTCTCAGATCCCGAACTAAAACAGAAGTTACTTGAAACAAGAAAATGTCTTCTAATTGAGAAATCTAAATCTGATTCATTCTGGGGCGTTGGTAAAAAATTAACGGGTAAAAACATGTTAGGCAAACTTTTAAT
>CAZRVN010000033.1:0-1254 GCA_964603595.1 uncultured Actinomycetota bacterium | reverse complement strand
TAGATTACCACATAGTCACTTAATAGGAGAAGTTATAATGAGTAAACTCAACGAAGTTTTTAATATTTTATTTCCAAATAATCAGAAAATAATAGAACTTAATAATAAAATAGAAAATTTAGAGTCGACTATAAAAAAATCAGCTTTAAGTAATTCTTTAGAAGGAGTAATAGGAGGCCAATTATATTCTTTAGGTGTAAATGAAAGTAAGAATAGTTATGGTAGTAATTATATTGTTTGGCGTGGTATTAATATGTTATCACAGTCCATAGCTGCTCTACCATTAAAGATATATAGAGGACAGGAAGAAATGAATCCAGACTTTAGACTATCTAATGGATTTAATTTAGGCAGTCCTAATACTGAAATGTCTCTATACGAACTATTATATCAATCATTAATTTACTATTTCTATAGAGGCGAGTTTATGATATATATTGATTTAGAAGATAGAATATCATTAGAGCCTATTAATCCACAGAAAATGACCAAAAACAAAGATGGTAATTGGAAGTGGAATAATAAAAAAATAATACCTATAGAACAATTAATATATTTACCTTTATTCAATCCAGATAATAGTAATGGTAGAGGACTAAGCCCAATAGATGTAGTAAAGAAAGAAGTATTAACAGATGACAAAGCAAGGGAATATAATACTAAGTTCTTCGAGAATTTTGGTCAGGTAGGTGGAACTTTATTTGATGAGAAAGGACAAGCTACTACAAGTGATATGCAAACATTAGTAAATGAATTTAATTCCAAGCATCAAGGATCGGATAAAGCCCATAAAACATTGGGATTGCCAGCAGGTATTAAATATCAAGAATTAGGTCAAACAATGAAAGAGATGCAGTTCTTAGAAAGTAGAAAAGATATTAGAGATAGAATACTAAGTATACTAGGTATACATAAATCAGTATTTGGAGTAACCGATCAAGTTGATAGAGCAGTAGCTGATACAGCTATGAGACAACTATGGATACATACATTACAGCCTAATACTACTCGTATTCAAAACAAACTTAATCAACATTTATTTAAAAGATATTTTCCTGCTTATCATTGTAAGTTTGATCTTTCTGAAGTAGTAGAACTACAAGAAAATAAGAAAGATATTTTGGAGCGGGCGAGAATTTACAGAGAGTTAGGATATACTATTAATGAAATAAATGGTATGTTTGATTTGGGTATGGATGAAATAACTGATCCTATAGGAGATATGAGATTTGTTCCTTCTTCATTAATACCTAT
>CAZRVN010000032.1:0-1260 GCA_964603595.1 uncultured Actinomycetota bacterium | reverse complement strand
AAAAAATAAAAAATGGGCACTTATTATTTTATGAAAGGATTGTATGAACTTTTTAACTCTCGATATTGAAACATCTAACTTAAATGCAGATTTTGGATTTGTAATTACTGTAGTCTGCAAACCCTATAATGAAGAAAATTTAAAAGTGTTTAGAATTGATGATTACAAGGGATTTGAAAAAGCAAGGTATAATGATAAACCATTAATAAAAGATGTAAGAGAATATTTAGGTAAATTTGATGGCATTATAACATACAATGGAAGAAATTTTGATTTACCATTTTTACGTAGTCAGCTTATTTGTTATGGATTTGAGCCGATGAAAGACATGTTCCACGTGGACGTTTATTTCATCACAAAATATAGATTAAGACTTCATAACAACAAACTTAATAGTCTTATACATTTCCTGAATACTTATAGGGGTGGTAAGAAAAAATTAGAAGAAAAAACTTATATCAATTCTTTATATTATAGAAAAGCAATCACTGGTAATAAATCAGGAATTGATGAACTTGTAAAACATTGTAAAAAAGATGTATTAGCATTAGAGCAATGTTATGACCTTTTAAAGCCAGAGGTTAGAAGTTTAAAGAAAAGTTATTTTTAATCAAATCAGTTATTAAGTTATAATTAACAACTTACTTACAACTCTAAATATACTAAACCAATAAAGTTATAAACTTAACTATATAATCAATAACTAAACATTATTCATTTTAATTACAATTAATGTTATTTTTAGCACTTTCACTCATAAAATTAGAAAGGAATGTAATGACTAAATGACAACTGAAATGACAACTAAATCTTCAAGTGAATTTAATAATTTAATTAAGCAGGGTATATGCCCATACTGCGGAAGCAATATGCAACCCGATGGCGGGTGCTGGTTTTGCCCTGTTTGTACTTATAGTGTTTGTAGTTAGGAGGTGAAAAATGGATTTTGAAAATATTTTTATTCAAGCTTTTATAGGTTTTGCAGGAATACCAGCAGTGGTAGGAGTGGTAAACTTTATAAAAGACATGAAAGACTTTGGCAAATATAATAGATTAATATCTTTATTTTTTGCAATGTTATTTAATATCGGCGGTGCAGCTCTATTTATCGGCGTAGATTTAAAAACTTTAGTATCTGCCGCTGGTGTAGGATTGCTTGTTAGTCTTGCTGCAAATGGATATTATGATGTGTATAAAAAGCAATAACTTAACATATTTGATAAGTTTCCTTGAACGTACTAATTTTATACACCTTAATTA
>CAZRVN010000031.1:0-1272 GCA_964603595.1 uncultured Actinomycetota bacterium | reverse complement strand
TAGTGACGCACGAGTACGTAGACATGGGGCAGGGGCTGCTGGAGTGTATCAGCGAAATTTATGACCAAGACCCTAGTCGTAAAGAGTAAAGTAAAGGAATTCATTCAATGTATCGACTCGAACTCCCCCATAACTTCAGGAAATTCCACAGATAGCCTCAAAGTAATGAAACTGATTGAAAAAATATACGCCGAAGGATGATAGTCGATGGCAGGGCCACAGCGAGGGTAAGCACAGAATGATGAGAATGATTCCTTCGCCCGTCAGGCGCCTAGCTCGTTTCACCCTGGGAGAGCGACGGTATAACGCTCTTGGAAATCTCTATCTGCAGTGGCAAGCAGAGAAGTATCCCCGATATCAAGCTAGCATAAAGAGGATGCTGGCATTGAAAGATAAACATAAGGGACAGCGCTGTTTCATCATTGGCAACGGACCAAGCCTCAAGGATATCGACCTGACCTTGCTAGAAAACGAGATAACCTTCGGCTCGAATCGAATCTACCTGTTGTTCGAGCGAATGGGATTCTCTACAAGCTACTTCGTGTCCGTCAATAGACTTGTTATCGAGCAATGTGCTCAGGATATCATGAAGCTGCCCTGCCCCAAATTCATCGGTTGGCATGCCCGTGACCTGGTAGAATTTACAGATGATATGATGTTCCTGCTCTCCAAGCCTGAGGTTGCATTTCATGCCGATATTACTCGAGGGGTGTGGGAAGGGGCAACAGTCACCTATGTCGCCTTACAAGTCGCCTACTACCTGGGATTTGACAAAGTCATCCTGGTCGGTGTAGACCATTCATTCATGACCCAGGGCAAGCCGCACGCTACGGTCGTCTCCCAGGGGGACGACCCCAATCACTTCGACCCTCAGTATTTCGGGAATGGCTTTCGCTGGCAGTTACCCGACCTCGAAACGTCTGAGTTGGCGTATCGCATGGCAAAATTTCATTTTGAGCGCACAGGCCGAGAAATCGTTGACGCTACTATAGGGGGGAAACTCCAGGTTTTCCCCAAGGTGAACTATCAAAGTTTGTTCTGAGGGACAAGCCGGAGGGTGTGACAGGTTCAATAAGATTGAACGTTCGTCCAACTCAGTAGATTGTTGTAAGGAGGTGAAATAATTATGAAAAAGGCACTTGTCACTGGCATTACCGGGCAGGATGGCTCCTATCTCGCTGAGTTCCTGCTCACCAAGGGCTATGAGGTGCACGGCCTTATCAGAAGGTCAAGCACCTTCAGTACCTCCCGCATCGACCATATCTATGTTGA
>CAZRVN010000030.1:0-1277 GCA_964603595.1 uncultured Actinomycetota bacterium | reverse complement strand
AACTTTTAACCAGAGAAAGGATATATTATGGCTAAGCAAAAATTTGAAAGAACAAAGCCACATATAAACATAGGAACTATAGGCCATGTGGACCATGGCAAGACAACACTGACTTCAGCAATAACGAGATGCCTGAAGCACTCGGGACTGCAAGGGGTGGAAGAACGTTCATTTGATTCCATCGACGTAGCTCCCGAGGAAAGGGAAAGAGGTATAACCATTGCCATTGCCCACGTGGAGTATGAAACACAGAACCGTCACTATGCTCATGTGGACTGTCCCGGACATGCAGACTATGTAAAGAACATGATTACCGGTGCTGCACAGATGGATGGAGCAATACTGGTAGTATCTGCAGCAGATGGCCCCATGCCACAGACAAGAGAGCATATACTTTTAGCCCGTCAGGTAGGGGTTCCCTACATTGTAGTATTTTTAAATAAAACAGATATGGTAGATGACCCCGAGCTTATTGAACTGGTGGAAATGGAAGTAAGGGATCTTCTTAAAGAATATGAATTTCCTGGAGATGAAATACCGGTAGTGAAGGGCTCGGCTCTTAAAGCAATGAATTGTGAGTTTAAGGAGGGGCAGGAGTGTCCTGATTGCAAGGCTGTCCTGGAGCTTATGGAAAAAGTAGATACATACATTAAAACTCCCAAGAGGGATGTAGATAAACCTTTCCTTATGCCCATAGAAGATATATTTTCCATTACCGGCCGTGGTACTGTAGTTACCGGTAGAGTGGAAAGAGGGAAAATTGCCCTCCAGGATTCAGTTGACATAGTGGGTATAAGGCCAAAGATACAGAAGACAGTAATAACCGGTGTTGAGATGTTCAGGAAACTTCTGGATGAAGCCCAGGCAGGAGATAATGTAGGACTTCTCCTGAGAGGTATTCAGAAAGAAGATGTGGAAAGAGGACAGGTTATTGCAAAACCGGGAACCATTACACCACACTTTCATTTTAAAGCACAGATATATGTTCTTTCCAAGGATGAAGGAGGAAGGCATACACCTTTCTTTAATGGATACAGGCCCCAGTTTTATTTCAGGACCACAGATGTTACCGGCAACATATCTTTAGATGAAGGTGTAGAGATGGTAATGCCTGGTGATAACACGGAAATGGAGATAAACCTTATATCCCCCATAGCTATGGAGGAAGGCCAGAGGTTTGCTATCCGTGAAGGTGGAAGGACCATTGGAGCAGGTAGTGTTACCAAGATACTGGAGTAATGTGTAAGGAAAGTAATAATAGGCAGGAGTAAATATAA
>CAZRVN010000029.1:0-1315 GCA_964603595.1 uncultured Actinomycetota bacterium | reverse complement strand
TAAAGCGAAAAAACTCATTTTGATGAGCTCTATTTCAATCGTTTTTATTCGCACCCCATATTTTTTTCGTGATTTTTGCGATTGCGTTTTTTAATAAAATGTCTTTTTCTCTAATCGATTTGATGTTATTTGAGACCGTTTTTAACACGTTATAATCGACGATTGACCGTAAACCTTTCAGAGTGCCGGGATATTTTTTAGTTTCTCCTAATAAGAAATTAGTAAGGCCTAGCGACAAATTAACGCCTCTCGCTATTAAATAAGCAGAAATCTGGTTAATGGCCTCGCTTGTCAATCTGTTTATTTCCTTCTTTTTTAGAAAATGTTGATAACAATCTTCAACGAATTTTTCAAAAAGAACGCCAGGATGAATATTAAGATCAGCACAGATTAACGATAATTTGTCGTAAGCTTTGGTCTTCACGTCCATTTTCGTGAATGAAGAATCTAATAAATCTGACAATTTTCACGTTCCCTCCATCGTTTTGTTTAGAGTTTCTTGTATTCCAGTTAATTGTTCTCCATATTCTTTAATTTTCTGCGTTTCAGTTAATTGCTCCCCGTATTCTTTAGCCCTCTGCTTCTTTAAAGCGGATAAAAGAGCTTGGAAAGCGGTATAAAGTTTATTACAAAGGGACGCGTTTATATGAACTAAATCCTCTATTTCAAATAGTTGAACTATCTGTTTTTTTATTTCTGGATTAATATTGATCTCTTTTTCTAAATCGTGGAATTTACAACGATAGTTTTTAGGCTTTTCCTTGCCATCTATTTCACATAAAACATCTTTCAAGAAATGGCGACAATTACTGCATTTTTTTATTAATTTATTTCCCATCGTTATTTTCCCTCCTCGATTTTTTCTATTTTTTTTTGAAATTGTAAAGATAACGCATCAATCATTTTTGTGATTTTTTCCTGCTGATTATCTTTTTTAATGCAATCGTAAATTGCTTCGTCTAGAGTTGAAAGGTCGCAAGAATAAGCGTAGGCGCGCAAGTATTTTAAAGTGATATCTCGCACGTTGAGAGGGTTATTCGTTAGATTTAATGCCGTTGGATATCGCTCTTTTAATTCTTCTGAAATGCTTTCGTATTTCAGGAAGTTTATGTTTTTAAATAAAAGTTCTAAAAGGCGAGTTTCGTGATTCTCGCATTTCTCGTCCTCATCGTTTTTTAATTTAGTATATTTCTTGACGAGAGCGTATGTCTCGTCCTTAAGATAAATTATTTTATCACAATTTTTTTTATTTCCTGGTCCAGGATTCATGAAACACATTTCTTATTTTTCCCCCATTTTTTTAATTAAATAAAAA
>CAZRVN010000028.1:0-1367 GCA_964603595.1 uncultured Actinomycetota bacterium | reverse complement strand
GTCGTTTAGCTCCCTCGCAATGAAAAAAATTGGTTTATTGTGGGTTCGATGTATCGAACCCTTACAACACATTATTATTTCGGGCAGACACAAGGTCTGCCCCTTGTATATTAATAGTAACTTATTATTTGATAACTAAATATGTTAACATGATATCGGAAGAGTTTGTAATTGGTTAAGGCCGTCGTGCCCCTGGAGCAATCATTATTTATAATGATTAGCTCGTCTTGTAGATGGACCGCCCTTCTACAATCTTGGACAGTATCAGAAGCGAAATATAAAATATTTCAGCTTGCATTGCCACAAGGTAAAGTTATAGAAGGGCGACCATGCAAACTCTCCTAAAAAACCATTAGGAGGTTTCATAATGTATTATATCGGAATCGATGTATCAAAGAAAGACCTATCGGTATTTGATGGTAAAGATTTAAATTTTATAAATAAAGAAGGTTTAAAATCTTTTAAAAAATACCTGAAAAAGAAATACAATCTTTCAGAGATAGCCATCATCTTTGAACCAACCGGGATATACTCCCAATACTTAAAAGAATTCTGTGCCGAAAATAGTATAAAGGCTTATATTGTAAATCCTAAACAAAGTCATAATTTTGCCCGGGCACTGGGTATACGCCCAAAGAACGATAAGATTGATGCTCGTACTCTCTATAAATTCCATAAGCTCATTGAGGCAAAAGATATCAAGGTACCTAAAATAGACCAACAGGCCAAAACCCTATCCAGTTATCTGGTAAGCTATGAGTTTGCCCTAAAACAGAGGATCTCTTTGTCTAATCACTTAGAGAGCCTGCGAGATAAGGGCCTTATTTCCCTGATGAAAAAAGATCTGAAAAGGGCCAAAAGGTTAGAAGATAAGCTCTTTAATGATATTTTAGAATATGTTAGTAAAAACCAGAACTTAAGAGAAGACTACCAAAGGCTTCTTACCATCTCCGGTGTAGGAGATAAAACGGCTATCGCCCTACTTACTCTATTTAAAACTTATCAAGGTACAAACCGGGCCCAGATAACCGCTCTTGCCGGACTTGATCCGGTAAGAAGAGAGTCCGGAACCTCGGTAAAGGGTAAAGTTAAGATCAGTAAAAATGGTAAAGGAATATACCGTAAAATATTCTATTTACCTACCATTTGTGCCACAGTTCATAATCAGAAAATAAGAGTATTTTATCAAAGATTATTAGCTAATCATAAGATCAAGAAATTAGCCATAATTGCTTCTATGAGAAAGATGCTCTTAATAGCTCATGCAATGTATAGAGATAAGACAGAATACGTTGCTGTCTAAATTCTTTAAAATATTTACAATAAAATACAGTGTCTAAAGGAGAGTTTGCGGGTTGACTTTTAAC
>CAZRVN010000027.1:0-1506 GCA_964603595.1 uncultured Actinomycetota bacterium | reverse complement strand
TTACCCTCGATCAGTTGCTTTGGTTCTTCCGGAGTAGTTACCGCCCCATAAACCGCCATAGCCAAGCTAATAGCCAAATCTATCTTTTTTGAAGTCTGTTTTTTAACGATACGCCAGCCTCGATTGCTATAAACCACCTTGCAATTAATTAACGATATCCTTACTTCTTCACTCTGATAGAAGGATATTTTCTTTTCTTTGATTTCGTTAAACAAACATTGAGAAAAAGCTATACACCGGTCAAGTGTTTGTGGTAATTCCACCATATTAATATTTTCTTTTGCCAAGTCCTGACTTAAACTAATAGCTTGATATGGATCAAAATAAACCCCCTGTATATCATAAATATCGTTTAATTCAATAATATACCGCTTCACATCATCAAACTGTAAATCCTCTTTATCGGACGGGATATAAATTTTGTGATCAACGGAAATAATTTTATTTTCGATCTTACCCACGCCATAAATTGCGGTATAATCATTTCTGTAACCAACATCAAGCCCAACCCATATAGGAATTTTGCCCTCTGGCCTTCTCTTTAGCTTATAATCAATACAACCCCGATAGTCCTCATCAGTTATAAAGCTATCCTCTTCACTAACCCACAAATTTTTATGCAATCTTTTGAATAAATTAGGCCTCATTCCCGGCTTATGTTCCTGGCTATCTAAATATTTTTGAGTAACGAAACTTGAAGGATTCGCCTCGTTCCCCTGCTTAATATAATAATAATTTTCTTCTGTATTGCCTTTTTCGCTTGCCTTTACTAAATCCCAAAGCAAGCCGGATTCCTCTCTGCCAGCGGTAGAAGTAATTATGATAAGAGGATTTTTATATATCGGGGATAATTGAAGTTCTTCAAAAAAATATTGTAAAGAAAGTGTATCAAAACTGCTCAGCTCATCGATGCAAATCAGCAGAGGATTGAGGCCCGCTGTCGATCTAAACGAGCTACTAAGGCACCTTAAAAGGCTACCAGTCTTTATATTTTCGATATAATCAGTATAAACCCGGCACATCTTATTAAGCTCTGGATTCTTCTCTATCATCTTAACAATTTTTCTATAAGTTATGAAATTCGACTGGTCTTTAGAATTACTACAAATATATAATTCTCCAGGCTCCTGAGTAATCAAAAAGTAGACTAAGGCCGAAGCAGAGAATGTTGATTTTCCGTTCTTTTTTCCTACTGATATAACAATCATACGAGGTCTATGATCATAAAAGCAATCTCTAAAAACCTCTTTTTCCCATTCTTCAAGAACGATTAATTGATTCTTTTTCTCCGGTAGATAGATTTCTCTTTCTGAAAAGAGAATAATATCCTTCCGATATTCTGGTAAAGTAAAGAATTTTGTTTCTCCTGTTTTATCTCTTTGTCTATTCCGATTAAGTAAATTAGCTAATTGAGCTTCTCTTTTATCCGGGTCTTTGCTTATAAAACTTTCTTTCTTTCTGTATTTAGCTATTCCTGATCACCACCCTTTTCCTTCCATTCTCTTA
>CAZRVN010000026.1:0-1590 GCA_964603595.1 uncultured Actinomycetota bacterium | reverse complement strand
CAGCCCTTTTTGCCACCCCCCTCATTGTATCACGGCTAACTCCTCCCCTTATCCCCCCACCAATGAGGGATTTGCGCCTCTCGGATTCCATTTACTTATCCCTTATTTTCAATTTCAGTTAGTCGACTTATTGCAGCTTCTTTAATATCTTTTATGCCTTGACCATCATAAACCCCTGCATCACAAAATCTGATGAAACGTTGAAGATCTTCTTCAGTTTCAACAACTCCTATCAAGTCTTCTAACGTGGATATGTCTGGATGTCGCATAGATATATTGATAATATTCCCAAGAACTTGGAAGCAACAAATCAAAAGATGCCAATAGTCCGAAATACTTGTGACCTCTAAAGTCCCACTGTGAATAATAATAGAACGCTTTTCATATAAATATAATATAGCCTCTGGTACATAACTTGTACCTCTACCTACAAGCATTTGTCTTAACGCTATTAACTCGCCTTTTTTGCCTGACTTGTGATTAGGTAACAGTAGTATTTCCAATGCTGTGCATAAATATACCAATTTATAATCAAGTTGGCTTGACGTAACAGCGTTTGAGATCCACCCTATAGCTTTCATTACACGTGTATTTATGTCTTCGGGCAATTTACCATCGATTAGATACTGCCAAGTGCTATGTTCCTCAAGACCTTTCAGTAAAATTTTATCCATAGTGACTATAAGAGGGCGAAAGCCACGATAATAGTCTCTCATTAACGAGATGCCCTTTTTAGGTTTTACCTTTGGAAGAACTATGCTCTCTCCTAGTTCCCATAGAAACATTTCGTCATCGTAGGGAGAAAGCCTTTCTCTCACAGCTACCAATCTGATAATGTTAAGAGCACTAATAGCCTCAGTTATACCTGATTCATAGGCTCTATGAATATCTGAAACATTTACCTCAAGTTTAGCAACAGACCTGCCTACCCATTCCTTAAATATAGCGTCTTGTATTACTGAAACTCCCGTCTTCAGCTCCAAACCCCGCAATTCTTTAGTTGTTAATTTAAATACCTCAACGATTCCTAGATTGAATCTGCTTTTACCCACATCGAAGTTCTTAATTTCGTATATGATATCAAAAGTCAATAGTGGTTTCTTGATTTCTCGGTAAAATGTAGCGATTCTTTTCTCTAAATTGGCCCTCGTGCGGTAGTCACCGGCATTTAATGAAACTTCTTTGAACATATTCCATGTGTGTACATATAAATCTTGGTTACTTATGTGATTAGGAACTAGCTCTTTTTGTAGTGCACCTAAAGCTTGCCAATATTTCTGTCGCAGTTCGGGCATTGCTATCAAGAATAAATCCCAACTTGGTGTGTCCGTCTGCGCATTTACGTAGGTAGTCAAACCTTCACGGTTTTGGTAGTTGATAGCACTCTTGAGCAACTTTTTTATGGTATCTTGACAAACTAATTGTAGCATTAATGTTCAGTCCCTTTTCAAACTGGTATCCTCTACCCGCTCACTCTCAACTTAACATAACCGACCAACCGAAACAAATCAAAACAAATAACCCTCACCCCCAATTTACGATGCATTTTACATAACCCAGCGACCAAAACAAATCAAAACAAATCAAAAC
>CAZRVN010000025.1:0-1645 GCA_964603595.1 uncultured Actinomycetota bacterium | reverse complement strand
CTTTTTCTATATATGCCTTTATTGTGTTATTTTTGCTATAATTTAAAATAAAGTAAAACTAGGAGATATGATGATAAGTGTAAAAGAAGCTGCTAAAAATGCATATGAATACATGAAAGAAATACCAGGTTACGAGAATAATGAGAACATAGCAGTAGAAGAAGTAGAACTATCGGAAGAAGAATCAACAGATAAAAAATATTGGCTAATAACAATAGGATATCCAGTAGGTTTTAATGTCTTACAACCAACATCCAGATCTAAAGAATATAAAATATTTAAAGTTGATTCTGATACCGGTGAGGTTATTTCAATGAAAATCCGGAATATTTAATGAACGATACTTATGTTGAATACTTATTAAAAGAATATAGGAATAAAGGTGCAATAATTGATACGCCTTTATTATTGCTATATTTTATTGGTAAATATGATATTAATAGAATTAAAACTTTTAAAAGAACAATAATATATTCAGAGGAAGAATTCCTTATAATTTGTAATCTAATATTGAAACACTTCTCTAAGATATTAACAACTCCAAATATTTTAACTGAGATTAGCAATCTTTCAGGTCAATTACCAGAAAAATTAAAATTTTATGAAAAATTAAAAACTGAAATTAATATACTTGATGAGAAATATTTTCCAAGTAAAATTTTATGTGATAATGAAAAATTTAGTGAATTTGGTTTAACGGACATATCTATAAAATTTTTAGCTAATAAAGAATACTTAATTATTACAGATGATTTACCATTTGTTAATTTCTTAGAAAACAAAAAAATTCCTGTAATGAACTGGAATCATATAAAGACAATGACTTTTGCCCATTAAGTATGGGGTTTACCTCTTTGTTAATTTTAAAGTTAATAATACATTTATTAAGATCTGAAAGCACAGAAGTTAAAAAAGGACAAATTTTATTATCAATATAATACAAAAAGGTAAACCCAGGTTTACCTTTTTTTACATCAGATAATACTATCTCATTTAAAATATAATGCCTTTTTATCTTTTTTCGGTTACAAAAGTAGTATATAGAAGATTGTAAAGTATAACTAGCTTCTTATATTTAATTTACCAATAGCTAAATAAAAGAAACTGTCTTATTTATCAATGTAGTATTTTACTTTGCAAGCAATTATCTTTGATTTTACACTATCTTTAGGAGGTAGCGATTTCATAATTGTCATAAATAATTATTTCACTTTTCCTATAACCTTAGATAAACTTCCCCAAATTGTAGATAAATCATCATTTATTTCTTTTAAACTATCTCCTAAAACAGTAACCTCTCCGGAATTAACCTTGTATGTTAATTGATTTAGGTTATTTCCAATCCTCTTTAAATCTACTATAAGATCCCTTATTCCCGGTATTACGGTTATCTTTTTATCCAGTACGCACTTTCTGATAAATTCACTCTGGTTATAGTATGTTTTCGACTTTTTATCCCTAAAAGCCGTATATTCTTTATCATCCAGGTAACAGGATATATGATGTTTTCTTTTTCTTTCTGGACGCCTAGGCTTAGGATTTATATTTAACATATCCAATCCTTTCTAATTAAAGGGTTTGGGAATAATTCCCAATTAAAAGCATGTGTGGCACACATGCATATCTTGCCTATTCTTTTATTCAA
>CAZRVN010000024.1:0-1748 GCA_964603595.1 uncultured Actinomycetota bacterium | reverse complement strand
GAGAGTTGGCCAATCCTTTCACTCTAATCACTGGCCAGGATCGAAAGGGTTGGTAATTATATATGGACAAAGCAGAATATAAAGAACGACTGGACATTGAAGATAAAAATTTAGTAGCTTTTAATCCTGAATTGAATCAAAGTAGCTGCTACGACAATGAAGGCAATTTATTGCCCGAAGATAAAAGAGAATCTTTTAGCTATTTGCCTAATGGTTTTATTAATTCAGGGCTTTCTCGTATGCTTACTAAAAAGGATAAAGATATCTATGAATTTTTAGCAAGTAAATGTAACCTGTATAGAAATACCAGGAAAACGAATCCAGATATTACTAAGGAAACAGGAATACCGAAAATAACTATTGATAGATCTCTAAGGAGATTAGAATTTTATCATTTTATTAATAGAAGGCTATATTCAATGGGTCCAAAATCAAAGAGGCGAATTATAACGCTTCTCAGGTGGAATACGGCCTATAAACTATTAGTTAGAGAAGAAAAGATCAAAGCTATATCAGATAAAGAAATAGTTTTTATCACTCCATATTTACCCGATAAATTCAAAAAAGCGACCTAAAATGATAGCATTAGTAGGCTCGCAGATTTTATGAGTTTAGAAAAAAAGCGACCTAAAATGATAGCATAGGTTACTATCACTGGTGATAGCATTAGTAGGCCTTTAGAGAATGGTTATAGAGGGTGTATCTTCTCTCTGGGTATTTCTTAATCTTAATACTTCTTAATCTTATCTTGATAATAGGTATTTTAAAAAGAGGCAATTCCAGGAGAGAGAAGATAGAAAAATAAAAAGAGGAATTTCAGGGGGGCGAACAAATGCTTTATAAGGAAGGGGGTTTTGAAAATGCAAAAAAAGTCTTTGGAACGTTTAGAGCAAATACTAAAAATATTAAATAGTTATGACTTCGCTTTGACACTTCGACAGATTTATTATCAGTTAATAACACGACAGATTATACCGCAACCCGTAGACGGAGAAGAAGCTAAGAGGGTTTATAAAAGATTAAGCAATTTATGTGTAAATGGTAGAGATGAGGGGATATTACCAGAAGAAAAATTTACAGACCCGACCAGAATATTTGATAAATTAAGCTCTTGGTTCGACCTCAAAGACTTCTTAGATACAGTTAGAAGATCATACAATAAAGATAAATGGGATAACCAACCTAAGTATTTAGAAATATGGACAGAAAAACAGGCGTTGCAAAAAGTTATAAATACAATTACTTATAAATATGATGTTGGTTTACAAATAGCAAAGGGGCAATATCCTCGAACTGGGATATATGAAACTTCTAAGAGATACGAGGCTCAGAGTTATAAAAAATGCCTTTTATACTATGTTGGAGATTATGACCCTTCGGGCTTGGCTATTTATAATTCTATAAAAGAAAGACTTATAAATTATGGAGTAAAGGTAGAAATCCCTGATAGGATAGCTCTAACAAAAGGACAGATAGAAAAATATAAATTACCATCAGACCGAGCTAAAAGGAAAGACCCAAATTATAATAAATTCGTTGAGATAACTGGCTCAGATAAGGTAGTAGAACTTGATTCACTCCCTCCGGATATACTCCGAGATATTATTGAAGAAGCTATAACAAAAAATATAGATTATGAACTTTTGGGACTAGTGCAAGAAACGGAAGTAGAAGAACAGACTAAATTAAATAAGTTTATAGAAGGAAGGTGATCTAATGTTACCGGACAGATTAGAATATTTAGGGCG
>CAZRVN010000023.1:0-1920 GCA_964603595.1 uncultured Actinomycetota bacterium | reverse complement strand
ATTTGTATTGCAAAAAGAGCATAAAAGTAGATATGAGAAATTATATTGATAGCTTTCTTAGCTATATGAAAGTTGAAAAAATAGCCTCCCCTTCTACAATTTACGGTTACAGAAAAGAGGTTGGAAAATTTATTGATTACATAAATTCAATAAATATTTCTGATATAAACTTAATTAGTACAAGTACCGTAAGGCAGTATTTCTATTATGCCAGGGAAAATAGAGGCCTTTGCCAGAGCTCTATATCAAAAATAATTGCAACAATAAAAAGCTTTTTTAACTACCTTGAAGAAGAAGAAATAATATTAAAGAATCCGGCAAGGAAAATAAGGGTTCCCAAAAAGATATACAGAATCCCTTCTGTAATGTCTAAGTATGAGGTGGATTTAATTATTAAATCCGTAGACTTTGCCCCTTTAAGATGCAGGAAAAATAGTACCAGGGATAAGCTTATACTATCGCTACTCTACTATACCGGTATAAGGAAGAGTGAGCTGCTTAATCTAAACTGGACTGATATTAATCTTTCTAAAAGCAGCGTTATTATAAGGTGCGGTAAGGGCAGAAAGGACAGGTTAATCCCCCTTCATAAAAAGGTTACCGAGCTACTTGATAAATACCTTGATGAAAGGCTTCCATTAAAAACAGAGGCCCTTATAATTGGCGAGCAAGGCAGGAGATTGTGCAATAGTAGCTTTGTATACCTTTTAAAAATGTATCTTATATTGTCCGGACTTAAGAAAAAAGGATATTCTGCACACAGCTTCAGGCACAGCTTTGCAACCCACCTGGTTGAAGCCGGAGTTGATCTTTTTAAGGTTCAGAAGTTACTGGGCCATGCAAGTTTGGACACCACAAAAATTTATATTAATTTTAACAGCACACAGATGGCAAGGGCTGTTGATAGGTTGTAGGTATTAATATGATAAATTATATAATTTAAAAGCTGGAGTATTATTAACCACTGATTATCCTTTTATATACAGAAAATATTTAGTAGGTAGAATTTCCGAAAAATTCCTTATAACAGTTCTGAGGCGAAACCCAAGATGTTAAGGAATATAAAGCATGATCCAGAGTAAAAGATAACTCGGGTCTTCTTTTTTATTAAAGAATTATTTTATATATTTTCTACCATTTTTTGTTGTATAACATCATAGCTGAGTCGCGCAGTCTTCAGTATAGCCTTCAGTTGATTATCCTACTAATTTAAATTTTCATACCATACCTTGTTTGAGGAAGCCGCTAAGGTCCTCATTGGAGTATAAGAGTTTGAGCGTTGGTCGTGCACTTGCGGCGTACCGAGCATGCTTTGCATGCTTAATGTATTTGGCATATTTGACATGCTTTGCATAAACAGCATGAGAGCACTTATTACGAACTGACCCGACTCTGTATCCCTTAAGGTTATAGAGAACACCGTCAACAAACCAACCAAGATGACGTCCATTCCAACCAAATAGATTCTCGTCCACTATGTACGCAACTGCATGGCCAGACCAGAGGTATATGGAGTGTTCATCATCGTCAGCGATATACGCGATTGGGTGACCGTGGCCATCATAAAGCGTGGTCTCCACGTTTATCTCCTTTCGCTCAACAATTCGGTTAAACGTTTTGTGTGCAATAAATAACTAAAAATTTTCGTGATTATAAAATATTTTAAAATCAAATAAATCACTGGCATTCAAATCCGCTTTCAACCGATTTTTATACTAATTTTTCAGACTTTAAATAGTTTAAAACTTAATTCATTTTATAATAAATCATTTAGTATGCAAATAATTAGAAAAACAGCTAGGAGGGCGTGTTACTCAGCTCAATTATAGTTGTGTATTTTACATTACTCTTAGCTTTCTAAAATGCTTTTTCTATATATGCCTTTATTGTGTTATTTTTGCTATAATTTAAAATAAAGTA
>CAZRVN010000022.1:0-1962 GCA_964603595.1 uncultured Actinomycetota bacterium | reverse complement strand
TGTGGCCGAAAGCGAAACACGGCCGCGGGGGTACGCCGTGACAATCATGGCTCCTTTGTAAGGGCTTCGATAAAAAAGGCCCGGCTTATGGCCGGGCCTTTTTTTTGGTGTGCCGGGCATGTTCGGCAGCTTGGAGGTGAAAGTCCTCTACCCAGCCTGACGGAGGCGAAGGGTTAGCGAAGCGCAAGGGCGTCGCCGCGAGGCGGGGTCCGAAGGAAGCGCGGAGCAAAATCGCGACCCGACGGACAGAAACCGGATACGAGGCAGTCCCGACCGGACGAGTGAGCTAAAGGTCACGAAGTCCATATCCGTCAAGGGCCGGGGCTGTAAATCCGGCGGGTGTGCGAGGAAGGCGGTCGAGCTTACCCCGGGAGGTCTGCGCCGTGTCGCGACTGCGCGACTGAGGGGGCCGCGAGGCGCCCTGACCGCGGCGCAGAAGTCAGCAGAGGGCATAGTAGGTCACACGTTGTGACTGAAGGCCTGAACAGCGGGAGAGACGAGTAGGACAGGCACCTTATGGGCGTAGAGCGGCGGAATATCCAGTTGACACTGGCCTTCCCGGAGGAGGGTAGGGGTAAAGCCCCGATGGCCTCCGGGGGAGGGACCGAAACGCCCGCAGCGGTGCGTGAACCCGAAAGTCCGGCCGGAACCGAATGTCTGATGGAGGAGGTGTGCGGGCGTGAGAACTTGAGGAAAGCGTTGAAACGGGTCAAGAAGAACAAGGGCAGTCCGGGAGTGGACGGGATGACCGTCGCGGAACTGCCGGGATACTTGGAGGAGCACTGGCCGGAGATACGGGAGGAGTTGCTCGGCGGAACCTACAGGCCGCAGCCGGTGAGAAGAGTAGAGATAGGCAAGCCGGGCGGCGGGGTGCGAAAGCTTGGTATCCCGACCGTGCTGGACCGAGTTGTCCAGCAAGCGGTGATGCAGATTTTGCAGGAGCGCTTCGACCCGACGTTCTCGGAGCACAGCTATGGCTTTCGGCCGAAACGCAGCGCACATCAGGCGGTAACCCGAGCGCAGGAGTATATTGCCGCCGGGTACCGGTGGGTCGTGGACATCGACCTGGAGAAATTTTTCGACCGGGTGAACCACGATATGCTGATGGGGCGAATAGCGGAGCGGGTGGAGGACAAGCGGGTGCTGAGGCTCATCCGGGCGTTCTTGAACGCCGGGGTGATGGCCGGAGGGCTGGTAAGTCCGACGACGGAAGGGACGCCGCAAGGCGGGCCCCTGTCGCCTTTGTTGTCGAACATCGTGCTGGACGACCTCGACCGGGAGCTTGAGCGGCGCGGCCACCGATTCGTGCGCTATGCGGACGACTGCAACATCTACGTCCGCAGCGAGCGAGCGGGGCGGCGAGTGATGGAGGGCATAGGTCGCTTCATCGAGAAGAAGCTTAAGCTCAGGGTGAACGAGGCGAAGAGCGCGGTGGCGCGGCCTTGGGCGCGGAAGTTTCTCGGATTCAGTTTCACGTTGAACCGCAAGCCGAAGCGGCGCATTGCGCCGGAGGCGATAAGACGGTTCAGGAAGCGGGTTCGGGAGCTGACGCGTCGGACACGCGGGGTCAGTCTGGAACAGATGGTCGAAAGTTTAAGCCGCTACCTGCGAGGGTGGCGGGGGTACTTCGGCCACTGCGAGACACCGTCAATACTTCGAGGACTTGACTCGTGGATACGGCGGCGTATTCGAAGCGTCGCCTGGAAGCAATGGAGGCGCGGGCGTCGGCGGTTCGCGGAATTGCGGGCACGCGGAGTGGGCAAAGAACTGGCCGCCCAGACGGCCGGCAGCACGCACGGCCCGTGGCGTATCAGCCGCAGCCCGGCATTGAGCTTCGCGTTTCCGACAGCTTTTCTCGAAACGCTCGGGCTTCTTTCGTTGGCAGGAGGTTGAGAGCATAACCCACTGAACCGCCGTGGTACGGACCCGTATGCCCGGTGGTGTGACAGGGAAAGCCCGCGA
>CAZRVN010000021.1:0-1966 GCA_964603595.1 uncultured Actinomycetota bacterium | reverse complement strand
GGCGACGCGGCCGCGAAGATGGCCCGGCGCACCGGCCTCAGCGTCCGGGCCGTCCAGGAACTCGGCTTCGCCGCCAAGTTGTCGGGGACCGACGTGGGGAGCCTCGAGAAGGGCATCAAGCGGATGCAGCGAAACCTCTACGACGCCGAGCGCGGTCTCTCGACGTCGGTCGATGCCCTCCGCGACCTCGGCCTGTCGCTCAAGGATCTCCAGGGCCTGAAGCCCGAGGACCAGTTCACCCTCATGGCCGAGCGCATGGGCCAGATCGAGGACGCCTCTCGCCGTGCGGCCCTGGCCCAGGTCCTCTTCGGCCGGGCCGGGACGATGCTCCTGCCGATGTTCGAGAAGGGGGCCGCCGGCGTCGGGGCGCTGCGCAAACGGTTCCGCGAACTCGGCATCGCCCTGACCGACGAGGAATGCAGGGCGGCCGAGGTGTTCACCGACACGATGACCGACGTCTGGGCCTCGCTCAAGCACGGCGTCGCCCTCATCGGCTCGGCCCTGGCGCCGTCGCTGAAGGACCTGGCCGCTACGGTCGTCGCGACCGTTCGCAAGTGGGCGGCCTGGATCCGCGAGAACCGCGAACTCGTTGCCCAGTACGTGACGCTTGCCCTCAAGATCGGTGCCTGGACCGTCGGCCTCGGGGCGGCCCTGGTCGCCGTCGGAAAACTCATCGGCGGTGTCGGCGCCTTGGTCGGCGTCTTCAAGGGCTTGGCGGTGGCCGTCGCCTTCCTCGGTGGCCCAATGACGCTCGCCATTGCAGGCCTTGCCGGCTTGTTCTACGCCATGCGCAAACTGAGCAAAGTGACGGTAGATCTCACGGACAGCGGCCGCCGACTACGCGAGGAGCACGAGAAGATGACGGCAGCCGACCAGGCCCGCTTGCGCCGCCTTGGTCAACTGGCCGAGGCTGAAGACTTGAACAATGAGGACATGACCGAGGCGGCGGCGCTGATTCGAATCCTCGACAGCCACTACGAGGACCTGGGCCTGTCGATAGACGGCGCCACGCGGTCCGTTCTTGGCTTTGCCGGCGCCCAGCGCAAGGCCCGCGAGCAGATGCGGGCGGTCGCCGTACAGCGGTTGAATGTCGAGTACGCCGAAAGCACCAGGAATCTAAAAAAGATTGAAGAGGCGCGGAAAGAGATCGTTGGACCGGGTATTCCCCTGGGCGATATTATCTACAGGCGTTTGAGCGGGTTCCCCGAACTCAATGAACTGGACGCCAAGCGAGAAAAACAGTTTGAACGCCGCCGCGAGATTCTCGCCCAACTCGCCGCTCTGGAAGAGCCGCCGGAAATCAAGCCGAAGGGCAAGGCTGCCGCCGGCGCCGCAAGCAGGGCTGCGGCCGCTGCCAGGCCGTGGGAAGAGACGATCTTCGGCAAGGCCCACGCCGCCGGACTCAAGGCCCAGCGCGAGCGGGCCGAGGCGGCCGCCTTGGACGAGGCGCGTATGCGCAGTGAACGGGCACAGGGCTTCAGGATGGAGGCGGACGCCCAGGGCGAGGCCGCCGACCTCAGACTTGCCGCCCTCGAGACGGAAGAGCGCATCCGTTACGACGTGGCCCGGGCCGAACTGCGGGCCACCAAGGAGGGCGTGGATCTGCGCCTGGCGCTGCTCGAATTGGAACGGCGGCAGGAGATCGCCCACGTGCCGGAAGGCGTCGATGTTTCACTCATTGAGAGGCTCTATGAGGCCCGCAGGCAGGCCATCCTCGCCGGGGTCAACGCCGCCAAGGTCGCCCGCCGCGTCGAGGTCCGCGGCCAGTTCGGCGGCCTCGGGGCCGAACGACTCGGCGGTGCGAACACGGCCGAGCGCATGGTGAAGGACCTCAACGAAATCGCCAAGAACACGAAGCCCCTCCGCCGCGCGGGATCGCTGGTCTTTGGATAGGAGAACCTGGTGGCGATTGTGTGGGCCATCGCGCGGTGCATCCGGCGCGGTCACCTCCGGCCGATCGGTGAGT
>CAZRVN010000020.1:0-1991 GCA_964603595.1 uncultured Actinomycetota bacterium | reverse complement strand
AAGATAATTGCTGAAAAAATATTAGAGGAACTGGGGTCTCTTAACTGATTTGATAGAGATATCTTAAAATGGAAAATACAAGAAAAAAATTATTTGAAGATTATGTCAGGATGCGTTTTATTAGATAGAATAGGTTATTGGAATAAATATTATGAAGACCATCCCGAAAAATCCTTAAGTTCTTAGACTAAACGGGTATAGATATTTAACCTTACAAAATTACTTTGGGATAGCTTAAAAAATATTGTTAGGGAAAATAGTAGAGATATTATGATAGAGGAAATACAAAACAGAGCGAATTTAGATAAGTTAAAAAAAGAAAACGAAGCTTTATTAATTATTATTTTTTATGCTGATTCTTCTGAGAAAAGTAAAAAAGCATTGGATGAGTTAAAAATGGTTAAAAATGAGAACCCAAAAGCTCCAATATTTAGAGTAAATGTATCAAATGTAAGGGATATACACTCTGTTTATGGAATAAATACAATTCCTACTGTTTTGGTTTTAAAAAAGGATAAAGTTTCTAATATTATTTATGGTATTCAAGATAAGCAGTATTATGAAACGTTATTATATGATACACCTATGTTTATATCAACAGAAAAAAAGGAGATGAAGCACCATAGAGTTATTGTTTATACTTCACCTGTTTGTTCCTGGTGTGCAGCAGTAAAATCTTATCTTATGAAGAATCATATTATTTTTAGAGAGGTAGATATTTCCCGTGATGAAAAAGCTGCTCAGGATTTAGTGAGAAGAAGTAAACAGATGGGTGTTCCCCAAACAGATATAGACGGCAGGGTTGTAGTTGGATTTGATAAACAAAAATTGGATGCTATTTTAGGAATAAGGGGTAGATAAAGCTTTGAAAATATTTAAATTAAAAAAAGGAGGAGTTATTTTATGAAAAAGATCCAGCCAATAAATAACTATGTTTTAATAAAGCTGGCTACAAAAACTGAAGAAAAAACAGCAGGGGGAATAGTTATACCTGACACTGCTGGAGAGAAACCTAAAGAAGGAGAAGTTGTTGGAATAGCTACAGGAGCTTCGGATGAAATAGCTATTGGTGACTATGTAATTTATAAAGAATTTTCTGGTACGGAGATAAAGCATGAAGGTCAGAAATACCTTTTAATTCCGGCTTCAGATATTTTTGCTAAATATGTAGAAGTAGATTCTATTTAAATAATGGAAATAGACTAAACTTTCTTATGTCTTATGATAGAGAATTTTATAGGATATAAGAAGAATGTTAGCAGGCAAACGATGCTTTATCTCGAGAAAGGTAAATATAATCCTTCACTTCTACTGGTCTACAAAGTGGCTAAAGCTCTCAAATCCAGTATAAATGAAGTTTTTATCATAGAAAATAATACTTAAGGCTTCATCATTAAGTGCTTGTGCGACTTGCTTCCTCAAATACCAGATCAATCGATAGCAGATGGTGGTCATAAATATTGGTACCAAAATAAATGTGATAAGAACCAATAGCTTTCTCGTTTTAATTCATAAGAATTTGTTTATACAGGCAACAAGAATATACCATTAATTTTTCTCATTTTCTCATTATAATCCCGGGAAATATTTTAAAATCTACCGGATAAAATCCCCGGCATTTATCATAATATGCCTATGAAAATATCCAAAGAAGATATGTCAAGTAAGAAACATGAAAAGATTATCAAAATATTTAAGATGCATAATGGGGCTACGCCAGATCTAAAGATACCCTGGCTAATAGTATCCATCCAGTGATATAAAAAGCATTCTGAATAAAGGAATAGCCGTCAAAATAAAAAAAATATTCTAAAATTATTTATAAGCACTCTGTCTGTGCTGGATTACATTTATAAAAATTACATTATCATTTTTGGAGTATTGATATATTGTTCTGTAAGGCCAGGCTTTTAGTGATCTGAAATTTTTTAATGGCCCTTTTAATTTTTTACCGGCATCAGGATCATTTTTAAGTTTTTCGATTTTTTTTA
>CAZRVN010000019.1:0-2033 GCA_964603595.1 uncultured Actinomycetota bacterium | reverse complement strand
CCGAACTTTTCGCCAATTTCGGGCCTTTTTTTGACTTAACTGCTGAACTAACAAGGGGTTAGGGGGATTTTCGTTTTGCAGATTTGTAGCCACTAAATTGTGGATTGCCCCTTGACAACGCGTCGGGCGCGTGTATTATATAAGTATGCCAAGCAGGAACGGTGCAGTACACGTAGCCACCACTAGTCGGACCTACAAAGGGAAGGTTTACCAGACCCACCTGCTTAGGCGATCCTACCGCGAGGGCGGCAAGGTCAAGCATCAGACGCTCGGGAACCTGTCCCATCTGCCGCCCGATCTGATCGATACCATCCGGCGACGGCTACGCGGCGAAGAGCCGAACGAGGGGGGGCAGTGGGACATCGTTCGGACGTTGCCGCATGGACATGTTGCCGCCACGCTGGGAACCCTGCAAAGCCTCGGGCTCGACGACGTGCTGGCCTCACGCCCTTCCCGCCAGCGAGACTTGGCCATGGGAATGATTGTGGCTCGAGTGATTGCTCCCGCGTCCAAGTTAGCCACGGCACGTTTCTTCAAGGACGAAACAGCCGGTACGAGCCTGTCCTTGGAACTGGGAATCCAAGACGTCCACGAGGACGAACTGTACCAAACGCTCGATTGGCTGGGCAAGCGGCAGCGACGCATCGAAACCAAGCTGGCCAAGAAGCACCTGGCCGACGGCACTCTGGTGCTCTACGACGTCTCCGGCAGCTACTACACAGGCCGTCGCTCGGGCCTGGTGGACTTCGGGTACAACCGCGACGGCAAGCGAGGCGTGCCGCAGATCGTCTACGGCCTGCTATGCAATGCCGAGGGATGCCCCATCGCAGTGGAGGTGTTCAAGGGTAACACGGCGGACCCCAAGACCTTGGCTACGCAGATCAAGAAGGTCCGGCAACGATTCCGTATAGAGCGCGTGGTGTTCGTCGGCGATCGCGGCATGATCACAGGTCGGCGAATCGATGAGGAATTGCGTGACGTCGACGGGCTGGACTGGATCACGGCACTGCGGGCCGACAACATCAAGAAACTCGCCTCGCAAAAGGTGATCGAGTTGTCACTGTTTGATGACAGAGACTTGGCAGCGGTCCGTTCTCCCGACTATCCGGGTGAACGGCTCGTTGTCTGCCGCAATCCACTGTTGGCTGAGGAGCGTGCGCGCAAGCGTGATACGCTGTTGGCATCTACGGAGAAGGTGTTGGACGAGATTGTCATAGCCACGACGCGGGCGAAGCGACGCCTTCGGGGCAAAGACAAGATCGGCCTACGCGTCGGCAAAGTCGTCAATCGATTCAAGGTCGGCAAACACTTCGCTTTGGACATTGGTGAAGAGCACTTCTCCTACCGCCGCCGCGAGAAGAAGATCGCCGAGGAAGCTGCCCTGGATGGCCTGTATGTAATTCGCACGTCTGTAACGTCGGAGTCTATGTCGTCGGAACATGTGGTGCAGGCCTACAAGGATCTGTCGAAAGTCGAACGGGCGTTTCGTTGTCTCAAGACGATCGACCTGAAGGTCCGTCCGATCTACCACCGGCTGGACGATCGTATTCGGGCACACGTCTTCCTTTGTATGTTGGCTTACTATGTGGAATGGCACATGCGCAAGAAGCTGGCGCCGATCCTGTTTGACGATCACGAGAGGGAGAACGCCGAAAACAGCCGTAAGTCGATTGTCGCACCGGCGCCTCGTTCCAAAGCTGCGGTAAGGAAGGACCAACGCAAGCGAACGGACGACGACGAGCCCGTCCACAGTTTCCGCACGTTGCTTGAAGACCTCGGCACGTTGGCCAAGAACCGCGTGCGCGTGCGCGGCTCATCGGACGAGTTCTACCTTCTCACCCAACCGACCACCCTACAAAGCCGCGCGTTGAACCTACTCGGCCTGCCCCAAACCCTGTAGCCAGAAACCGCGCACTTCCACTGTGCGCAAGTTGTTTGTACACAAAAAGTTAGCTCGATTCGCGACCAGAAGTTCGGGTTAGTAAATGGGCCGCCCGCACCGGACGAGATCATGGGCCGCGTGGACGCCGTGA
>CAZRVN010000018.1:0-2238 GCA_964603595.1 uncultured Actinomycetota bacterium | reverse complement strand
CGACATCCTGCCCGTCGGCCCCTGGACCCAAGCCCACTTCCTGGACCTGCTCTTCCACCTCCCAGCCGGCTACGCCGTCCGCCTCGCAGGTGGGCACTACCACCTCATCGACCCCAACCCCTGAAGGAGATCTCCATGGCCACCGACCTGCACCCATCCAGCGCCCCGGTTCTCGTCTGGGCCGCCCTCCGGGACGGCCCCAGGTCCACCCGGGAGCTCCGCGCCCTCGGCCTCTCCGAGCCCGCCGTCTGGCAGGCAGTCTGCCGCCTTCGCGCCGCCGGCCACGACGTCCGACACCTCCGCGGCCGCTACGAGCTCCGATCGCGCCACGCCATCCGCGTCCGCCTCCGGAGCCACCAGCTGGAGCTGGACCCTGGCTGAGGTAACAAAACCTTGCTTGTGTTGCCTGAGGGGATTCTCGCCCGAGGAGGCCCCTACCCGCGCCCAGAGGCGAGGGCCAGAGCCACGGAGCCTGGTGCGATCGGTGATCAGCCTAGCTGCCACCACCGTGACCGGTACCATTGCCCAGGCGATGGCGCTGCGCCAGCGCCCGCCGGGAGTTCTACCAACACCCGAGCCCGCCTGAGGGTTCCATGCCGCGCTGAGAGTCAACGGCCCCTCGGCCCGGGCTTGCGCGCGCCGCGCCCCGGTGTGCGCCCTGCTTGGGCTTGCGCGCGCTGCGCCGCCCTCTGTTTCCGGTTTTTCACCGGCCGTCGCAGGCTCCGGCCTGGGTAGCCTCGGGAGGGGTTCAACGGCTCTATCACGGCATGACAGCAATGCGCCTCGCATGTCGCGCGCCCAGGGAGCGCGCGAGCCAGGCGCCAGGACATCAACCCAGGCGATCAGCGAGGCAGCGGCCTCGCCGGCGGCCGCCTCCGGCTTCGCCGAGATCGCCGAATGCCTCCGGCGGCAGCCGGCCTCGGCCGCCAGAGACGAAAACCGAGACAGGCGGCGCCGCCAGACGCCCGTTCGAACATCGGTGCGAGTCTCTCGTGGCCTCTAAGCCCCTACTTTTCCCGGATGGGGCTTCGGACCGCCTCCCAGCGGGCAAGGCCAACAGCGACGGCCCTCGTAGGGGTACGGAGCAACGGGGTGCAGCTCGCGGCGGGGCGGCAACCCGCTTGCCGGCGAAGGCGCGGGCAGGCGGCGCCGCGCGTTCTCCACCTCAGTCTCCTGGCCCCGCTTGCGCCGCCGCGCTTCTCGCCGGCTGCGCGCGTGCCCCCCCGTCCGCTTCCCGATCGCCCTGGCCAGGCGGGAAGGTCTCGCCCACCTCCCCGGCGAAGCACCACCACGGCCCGCCCTCCCCGGGTGGCCCCATGCGCAACCGGGGGACCGGCACCTGGAAGCCGGCCCCCCGAACACCGACCAGGCGGTGATCACCGTGACCCGATGCTGCCTCACTTGCAGGCTGGCACTCGTGCCCTACATCAACACCGCTCAGCCGCCGCGCCAGGTCTACTGCACTCACCACAACTGCCTGGTCCACTACACCCACGCCTGCCCGGCCTTCGCACCCCGTCGAGACCCTGGGCCCCAGCTCACGCTCGATATCCTGCCCACCGCCCGCCACCGGCCACCGCCCTGAGTTCTCCACACCCCTAGTCGTAGTAGCCTGAAACCCCTCTACGACTTTACTACTACTACTCCCCCTGTGGATAACTCTCCCCGCAAACCAGCCTGACGCTTCCCCGACCCCCTGGCGCCCCGCCAGACACCGATTCCCCCTTGTGAATCTACTGTTGAAAACCTGTGGGCTCGCTGCGCACTCTGGTGGACAACTCTCGCCGGCCGGAGTTTTCCACACCCTTTCCCCAGCCTTTCAACACCAGATTCACACCCTGCCCTTGCCACCATCACCGCCCCAGGCTATCATCGAGCCACCATGGACGCGACCGCCCGCCGCCACCTGGACCAGCTCGAGCGCGAGATCGCCGCGATCGCCCTGGGCCTCGAGGACCATGCCGCCCGACTCGAGTCCATCGCCGGCGAGATCCCCGCCCTACGGCGCCGCCTCTCCGCCCCCCTCGCCATTCACCCCGCAGGTGGCGCCCCGCCCCCGTCGAAACCTCCCTGACACCTCGCCGCCCGACTGACGCCGAGGAGCGCACCATGGACACCCAGCGCAACGAAGACCAGCTCGCGCTTATCTGCCACCTCAACGATCGCGGCCCGCTCACCATGGCCGACATCCTGCCCGTCGGCCCCTGGACCCAAGCCCACTTCCTGGACCTGCTCTTC
>CAZRVN010000017.1:0-2258 GCA_964603595.1 uncultured Actinomycetota bacterium | reverse complement strand
TATTTGATTATTATTTGTAAGTGTAACATTTGTACTATCTATTATTGTACCATTAATATAATAATGGGATATATTATAATTCACATCTGGTAAAAATCTATAATTAATACTACCTTGTGCTGGTATTATTTGCTTAATAGTTATATTAACATCTGGCCGTTCTATTGTAATATAAATAGAATGAGTATAATTATTGTTTAATATCATATTATAAACTTGAATATATAAATTATATTCAGTGTACATTCTCGTGTAAATTGTTTCATTTTTTAATGTAGCATTAAAATAATCCATTACTACAAAATGAGTATATTCAGTTTTTAAAGTATTAAATCCAAAATCTTTCCTCAAGTTATTTATATAAAGCCTAACCCAATCTGTGTCCAATCCAAGTCCATCAAAATTAAAACACGATACATATAATTGATAATATGTCGAGTTAATAACAACGATTTTATTATCGTTGAGCGTAAAATTAAGCTCCCTTAAAGCGTTATCTTCGCCGTTTATATAATCAAAAATATAATTACCCGAAGCGATTTTAAATTCAATTATTTCGTCAGGAAAAATATTGCTCGATTTTTCGATTGAGGATTCAGGATTTTGTAATACATAACTTACTGGTTCAACTGCTTCGTTCTTAACCTTCAGAGAATAAATATTTAAGGTGATTTTAATGAATGTAGTTTCGGGTTCTTCAATTGACGCAATTAACACATTAAATGTGTCGTACACGTTAAAATTTATCGTGCTTTCATCGTCTACGAAAAGAAAATTATCAAATAATTGCTCGTTTAATATCGTCCTATTATCAATCGTGTAATTAACATACATTTTAAAATAATCAAAACCCAATGGTTCGTTATTTATGTCGTAATAACTGAAATAAACAGTTTCTAAAACGAGACCGATATATTCTTCAATATAAACATCGTCATAAGTTAACAAGATGGTTTTTTCAACTTTTAAAATCCCCCTATCATAAATCTTTAAAATATTCTCTCCAGATGGAGCAAATAGAAGCGTTGAACTATCAGGAGCAACACCAAATTGGATTATATTATGCTGTTCCTCAAACTCATAACCTTGGATTTTAATGTTATAACATTTAAAAAACTCTTTCTCAGAAAATTGCCCCGAAATTTTAATTTGATCAAAACTAATATCTTCATCAATTAAAACTTCAATTGAATGCCTATCATAATTCACATTATCTCTCACTAAAGGAAGTGTTTTTACAATAGCTCCATTTTTCAAAAATATTACATCAAGATCAGAGTTTAAAGTTTGACAATCAATAAGAATAAAATCATTGATATACGCTTGAGTTGTAGAAAATTTAGAAGATATCATAGATAATATTTCATCTACATTTGTTTGCATATAAAAATACCCTGAACTGGTATCGTGGTAATTTTTTGACACATAATGTCTAAAATATGGTTTATTACTACCCGATTCTTTACTATAAAAATTTTGATATGAATCAAGATCAGTGCCAGGTTCAATTATATACCTTCCAGGATTTGTGTAAGGAATATTATAAAATTGCTTCCAACCAGACCCATAAGGTATGGCCCAACCAATTTGACTTCCTGGAGCTGGAGCATTATTATATGTTATTGTATTTTCATCAAAATCCGACGTCCAAGACATATATCCTTCCTCATCGCCACTAATCCCATAAAAACGGAAATTTGAAAGGGGTCTCCCAGTCACATTATTAACAAAATAATCTGACTCGTCCTCAGGGATGTGTATATCTTCAATATAAACCCTTTTCCATTGTGGATAATGTTTTATTGCTAATATTGTTTCTGAACCATAGTTTGTATCAGGATTTTCATACCAAACATAAGAATCCCCATACGGATAGACCTCATACCACACATATCTACTTGGTACGCCATTTAATTCCCATTGGTCTCCCATTAAATCGTCAGAAAATCTTGTAATAACAGTCGATGCCGTATCATTAGACATTAAAATCCAATTAGTTATATAATCTGATTTTGAAACTGCCTGAAAATTAGGAACAGATTCAATAACATCAAAATAAATCCAAGGCGTTTCAAAATCGCTCCCGCTACTAGTTAAAACGAATCTGTACCTCCAAACCCCCCGTTCGTCAAATGTTAATTTATGGCTGACCCATATCGCCGTCCTATAATTAAAATTAACGGATAAGTTCAACGAAAATGCGGTAGTGTAGTTATAATCGCTAACGACCCATATATATGTCTTATTATCTGAATCTT
>CAZRVN010000016.1:0-2623 GCA_964603595.1 uncultured Actinomycetota bacterium | reverse complement strand
GACCCCAGACATCCTGACCTGCCCCGGCTCATTTTTGACCACTTTCAAGCCGCGGCTTGACATGGAAACGGAAGCGGAAGTCGGTTTCTGGCAGGGTCATGTCCAGGGCGTTGATCTGATCACACAATGACATCATTGCCTCCGTGTACCGCGGTGCGCTGAGCTGATCCAGGTGGATATGGATCTGGCCGGGAGACAGGGTGAGATCGCCGGAGGCGCCGAAGATCTCCCGGACTACGGCTCGACCCTCCAAGTCGTTCCGGCGGAACACCCCGTCGAGCATTTCGGTCAGTTGCGTCTCGACATCGTAGGCGCACATCTTGATCGTATCGGTCAGAAGTTTGCGTTCGTAGGTGAGCTTGACTGGATCACCGTCACTTGCATCGCCCAGGCGGATTTTCCGCGGCGTATCGCGGCGTTGCTTACAGAGGCGTTCGTATCTGTCCCGGCTCTCCTCGACCTCGGCGAGACACCGGGCGTGTCTCCGAGACGATACCTTCGATAGACTGACCCGTCCGTAGGCCGCTTCGGCCTTCTGGAGTTTGACGCGGGCAGTCTTGACCTCCCGATGTAGCGCTCGCCATGTAGGATTGACCACCAATCGGTCGGGATCATCCGGCTGGGTTGCGTAATCGACCAGGACGTCCAGGGCGAACTGCTCGTCCATGTACTTGAACCAGTTCTCCTGCTTCCAGCGACCGAACATACGATAGGCCAGTTCCACGGGATGGATGTCGTACCGGCTGCAGAGAATCTGGGTCTGCCGCCCATCCTTGCGCTTGACCGCAAGGCAACGAAGGCGGGGCCAGCCCTTCTTCTGAAATGTGCCGTCAGCCAGATCGAATCTCACCGTGTGCCCGTCGATCTTGACGCTGCGTTCGTGGAATCGCTCGTCCCCCCAGTTCGACAGCGGCTCCTTGCGGTAGGTCAGCAGATCGAAGCCCTCCGCCATGAGCATGCGGAAGAGACCCTTACACCAACCGCCACGATCAAAGACAATCATCGGCCGGCGATCACCCACGACCAACTTCACTTCGTCGATGACCGCGTGCATCATCTGAGTCAGTCTCTCGTTGGCCGGGGCATGAACGACCAAGAGCGGCTGCCCATTGATCAGATTCACCCAGTAATCGGTCTCGGCGCGCATCACCGATTTCCGGGTCGTCACGTAGGCCTTGCCGATCTTACGCTTGCCGCTGTAGGCCCGTACGTGGCCGTCGACATAGAGATACGCCAACGCATCCTCGTGTTGCCGGACCCGTCGCCGGGCCAGCCGGCGATGAAGGGACCCCGCCTTGGCCCGTTGGGCCATCTCCTTGAGCTTGCGCCGAATGGTTTTGACTTCTGGAGCACGTGGCAGGCCCAGCACCTGCCCCAAGGTGGTGGGATCAACACCCTTGACTTGTTCCGCCCGCCTGATCCGCAACAAAGCCATCACAAAGAGAGTCCAGATCGTGGCCCGAAGCCCGTACCAGGAGTTCTTGAGCCGACCATACACATGACGGGCTTCTTCCAAGAGTCCCGTTGTCGACAGCAAAGCCAGACCCAACAAAGCACCGGCCACGGGAACATTCCTCGCCGGGGCGAACTCCACGGGCGCCTCTTCAATGAGCCCCAACACGGTTGCCAGTTGATTGCTCGGTGAGGCATAGGCGACGCTTGTCGCCTTTATTTCCGATGTCGATTGCTTTGCCGGTTCGACCACGCCCGATGGATCGTCCTCCACATCGGAATCCACGCTCTGATCATCTTCAAACGGTAGAAGGGGCGTTTCGTCGCCCCGGCGCTGCGTCAGACCGTGTTCCCGCAGTACGCGATAGACCGTCGAAGGCGATAGCCCCAAGCGAGCGGAAATGTCCCGATGGTGCTTTTTGCGCTTGCGCAAAGACAGGATTCGAGTGACGACTCCCCGATTGGCTTTGGCACGCCGCTTGGGACCCTTGGGCTTGCCCACCAATCCGCCGATCCCCTCCTCGGCCACGGCCTTGCGCGCCCGCCGCAGCGTAGACACACTCAACCCAAACGCCTCCGCTACCTCCTTCTGCTGAGCCAGACCAGCCTCAATGAGTTGCACTGCGGCGAACTTGTGATTGACTTTGTCAGACCGTCGGTACGAGTAGAAGGGAATAAGTCCGTAGAAGATCGCCCGAACCTCGCCGTCGTCGCGATACCAGACTCGATCATTGATCGCCCGGGCTCCCTCCGGCAGCCCCCATGCCGCGTGCAGTCGTCCCTGACCAGTGTTTCTTCGATTCATCTGAAGGTGACTCCAAGACGTCAGTGATCCACTCAGAAACGTCACCTTCTATGACGATTGCCACACGCTCTTGCCTTCAAAAAACACCTAATAATACAGCACAATCGCGGGATAGGTCAGGATGTCTGGACCCAAACAACAGGGTGGGAGTTGCCGCTGCCGTGCTTGCTGCCTGAAACGCCCAAGAGCGACTCCGCAGCGAGCCCTATTTTCGTCTGTAGCGGACCTTTTGAAGGTAACGGCCAATGGTTGTCTACCGAAGCCAACCCGTCCGCAGCCCACATGGGTAGCCGATAGGTCCCGGCCACAAGGGCACGGGACGCTAAACCCCAACGTTGCATAAATCCGGGCGGATTTCGTCGCGCG
>CAZRVN010000015.1:0-3449 GCA_964603595.1 uncultured Actinomycetota bacterium | reverse complement strand
TCATCCTTGGCGATTTTTTCACCGGTGAATATACGAACACTTCTTCTTTCTTTAATCAAATGCATTAATTCTTCTGGAGGTAACTTCATTCACTCGCTCTTTCCGACACACCGCGTATAAGTGATTCCTTCCTCAAGGCCTCCTTTATATTTTCAAGAAGGAGCACGCCAAAATAGGAATTAATATTTACAGGATGATCGAAGCTCGAATTTGACATGTCGATAAGCTTATACAAGCTCTCAAAAAGCATTCCGCTGTGGTATGTTCCTAACATCCTGCAAAGCTTGTTTTTTGCTCTTGAAAAAAAAGAAGTTGTCGGAACTGTGAATGGTATGTCATATTCAGGAAATACTTTCGTGAACAAGTAATCGGTGTACAGCTTTTTCTTGAATCTTAGCTCTAGAGGTACCTTGCTGAAGAAATCCATCACCTCATTATCCCATAATGGAATCCGCCACTCATATCCCCAAAATTCGTAAACCCGGACGCTGTTGATAATGAATTTCGCTTGGCGTTCCTGCCATTCCCAGCATTCAAATGCACTGGCCATATTTTCTGTATTATTCCAAGACATTCCCTTAATGGAGAAAAGATTTTTCTCCTCAAAATACCTCGAAAGGGTTGGTAGATCAGCTTTCCATAAGTTATAGTGTTTTTTCCAAATCCCTTCCAAGAGAAGGTTCTTGTTTGATAGGATTTTTCCTTCCCAATGTTTAGGAATGTGTCCACCGGAAATAAAATCGCCAGTGTGCCCAGGAACAAAGATAGAATCTTCCGGCACTAACATTTTATTTTTCAATTCCCTAACAGCAGGCCAGTTCGTCATAACCGGAACAGACGTCAGGTTGGCTGCGTACTTAAAGTATTGGCTTCTCTCACTGCTTTGAAACTCTTGGAACCATCTTTCATCACTGTATGGAATAAACTCCCAACGATAACCAACTCTAGCTGCAACCTTTCTACTAATTTCCGATTCCCAATTTGAGGGTTTTCCGTAAGAAAAGCAAATGACCTTCTCTGCCCCAATTTTCTTTAGCATGGCTACGATCAATCTTGAGTCAAAACCTCCGCTCAAGGGTACCACGATGGTGCGTCTGCTGGTTGATTCCAGGAGACGTTCAAAAACACGCAGATGCATGCGGCCCATCGCATCGTAGAGTTCCTCTTCGGTCGTGTCGAAATATTCACCGTGTATCCACCTGTAGTACCGGTGCGTTGTAACCTGCAGGCGGCCGTTGGAGGTTGTACACCACATGCATTCGCCAGCCTGGAGTTGTTTGACTTTGTCAAAGAGCGTGTCTGCACACGTTACATAACCGGTGAGCATGAACTCTTTTACGCTTAAAGGATCCAGCTTTTTGTTCTCAATTTGCTGCTTTACACAGTATGCATCATCGCTTAAATAAAGTTCGTCGTTCTTAAGACCGTAAAAAAGCGGGGTGCTGCGCACCCGATCCACAGCGGCAAAGAGCCACTGATTAGCACTGAGCACCATGGCAAAGGTCCCGTTTAGTTCTGCAAGGAGGGCAAGGATAATATCCGCACGCTCGGCTTCCGGGATATCCGTTATGGCCCGGGCAAAAAGCGATGCCAGTTTATCCTGGCTGAATAGTGAACCATCTTTAAACGCAAACCCTTTTGCCCGGACTTCAATGGAGGGTATCGATGAGGAAGACCAACTGATACCTTTATTCCACTTCAAGTTAATATTGAATTGTGCTGCCGCAAACTGGTTCATATTCCGCCTTTACTGATTTGTGCTATTAATGACCTGATTCTATCGTCTCGAAAAATGACATATGCGTAGTACAAGACTGTTGCGAATGTCCCTGTTACCAAAATGAGCAACGCAGGCCAATCTAGAAGCCACTTGGCAACTACGACCGGTAATAAAAATATAGTCACAATGAATAATTGCGCACCTAATGTTTTGACAAATATAGACAAACGCACACCTGAATAAGAAATTAGATAAACGATTAAGCAAGCCCACATAATGGTGCCAGAAGCGGAAAACAGCATTAAAGCAAGGAAAATATTGTCTTGGATACTCCCAATGATAAGTGATCCAGCACGCGATAAAACCAAGATTATATTGAAAACCAACCCAATTTCTTGGCGTTCAAGAACAATGTATAATGTTGAAATAGGCGATCCCAAGAATACAAAAAAAAGCCATGGGGCTAGGATTTGTGCGAATACACCTGCTTCAATCCATCTTGCCCCAAATACAACCATAAAGACTTCAGGACCGATTATGATAAGAAGAAGAAACGGCAAGCCTGCTATCAGCAGAAGGTGCATGAAGGTGTTTTCGACTACTAAAGGAAGTGTTCCATCATTTTTCGCTTGAGATGCCCTTTGAAAAAACACCTGACCTATGGCACTGCCAATAAGGCTCATCGGAACACTTAAAATTCGATGGCTAAGGGCATAGAAACCAACCACCACGGGAGAAAAAAAGACAGCAATCAGAAGGGCTGGAAGTTGTATGGATATAGTGTTGAGAAGAGATGACCATGTACTGAATATGGGAAACTTCCTATGCTGTTTGACGCCCAAAAACATCTCTCGCAAGCGGATAGACCGTCGAAAAAGTCTGCCATCATCCCGCCAAATCTGCCCGCCCAAAACGGTGGTTGCAAGTGCTTGACCTCCGACATTTGCTCCGATCATGGTGCCGGCGGTGGCATATCCGGCGTAACCAGCACTAAGTTTTGTGGCCGTTGTTGCTACGGAACTGGTCACGCGCGCGATGGAAAGGCGCCCGAAATGCCGAGTGCGGGAATTCCAGTAATTAAGGGCTAAAAACACACCGTGGATAAACACAAGGATAGGTACTAGCCACAGGTATGGTGCTAACCTTGGTGCGTTCAACCAGCGCAGAATGGGTTCTTTTCCCCACCAGATAACCGGCACAGTGAGCAATGAAATCAGGACTGAAAAACCTATGCTCACGCCAAGCAGGTTGGCTGCCTCCTCGTCTGTCTCCGGCAACATGATGGCAAGCTCATAGCGCATGCAGCCTACTACTCCGAGGATACCGGTAATGGAGGTGAACAACGCCAGCGTGCCAAACGCTTCCGGTGCGTATAGGCGGGTCAAAAGCGGTGCGGCCAGAATTCCCAGCGCCAGGGCTATAGTTGTACCAGAAACCAGTTTCATCGTATCAGCGGCGAAACTGGCCTTTCTATGTCCGATAGTAGTAGTGCAACTTTGGTTGGTCATGAGGTGCCGCATGGCGGGAATGCGCTTGTCGCATTGAATTCATCATAAGACAGCGTTCCCTACCTAAGATATTCATTCAGTAGTTCATTTATTTCTAATGGACGGAGAGTTTATTCCACTTCACGTTGGGCCAATTATGGCGTGTTCATCGATTAGTCTGCTGAATAGCGTTGCTCGATGGCCGGCAGATTCGAGTGAGCCATTGACCAAAATCGCTATCT
>CAZRVN010000014.1:0-6606 GCA_964603595.1 uncultured Actinomycetota bacterium | reverse complement strand
AACTCGGCTTACAGGCTAACTCCAACTATTTTTTATCTTATAGGCCGGCTAAATAGGGTATATTTCTTAGGGTATCCTTACAGTTTTTAAACTGCACAGGCTTAGTTGTACAGATTTAATTATACAGGGGATCCACATTATTTCAATTTGTTTTTTCTATTTAGTACAAGAATTATTTGGTGGAAATTCTGCTTAGACAGTTCAGGTAAATGATATCTTAAAGCAATCATAGTGGATTGGAATACAATTTTCCTCTAGATTATTTTGATATCAAGCATTATTATCCAGTTATTAGATACAATTTAAAAAGAATCAAAAATTTTTTAGATAAGTATAAATAAAAATCTTTAATATTTTTTACTAGTAATTTAATATAAATGAGGGCTTTAAGGAATGAGTAGTGATTAATTCTTCATACCCCCAAAAAAAAGAAACTGATCCAAAGATTGGGGTAAGGTCAGTCATATCTTTTTAATAAAGCTCCTTATGGATGCCTTCTGTTCAGTTTTGAACCTATTAATAGTATCTTATATGAATCAACTAAATATGGTTGTATTTCTTTTTCAGTTAGTTTCGGTGATTTATTTACCTATAGTCTGTAATGTAGGTCAATCCTTTTACTTTCTAAATCATCAACCTGGTTTTTCAGCTTTTTTATTCTAGTATAAATGTATGATGCTTATACATATTAAAATCTTTCAAATACTTTATACCACCTATTTAGTTTTTTTCTTAATTTGGATTTACAAGTTTTATTCTAATTGTTTTATATTCATAATCACATTAATCATATAAATAACTGAGTTTATAAAATATTATTAATCGTTAGTTATATAACTATTGACATTAAAATACTTTTAGTATAATATTTGTTTAAAATATATTGGAGGTTTATTATGATAAAGCCAAAAATCGAAATGGAATCTAAGGAAGAAAGATTTAAACGAATAGCAACTCAGCGAACGCGAAAAATCATATATTATTTAAAAATATTAAGCAATTGTGCAAATAAATCTGCATATTCATATACTAACCATGATGTTACAAAAATATTTAATGCAATAGATAAAGAATTGAAATTAACAAAGTCTAAGTTTGAAAATAAAAAAAGCAAGAATGAGTTCTCATTGTAATTTGGAAGATGTAACTATGATTATAGAGCGACTTAAATATTTACAATTAATAAATTCATTATCTTATTATACGAGGAGGTTTATATGGATGTATTAGAAAAAATATTACTAGGATTATTGAATGCTGAAACTGAAGAAGAAATTAACAAAATAATAAGAAGAGAAAAAATATTAGAAAACAACAATAATTGGAAATCATATGGTAATTTAGAGAATAATTGGGGTTCTGCAGGAAATCAACAAGATGAAGCTTGTGCAGCATTAGTAGAAAAAGTAACAAATTCCATAGATGCTATGCTACTTTTAAAATGTAAACTAGCAAAAATTGATCCCACATCCAAACAGGCACCAAGAGATATCTTTGAAGCCGCAGAAAAATTCTTTAACATTAAAAAAAATAAGATTATTGAGTTGCCAAAAAATGAACTCACAGAATTAGCAAACAACATACAACTAATCGCAACTGGACAAAAAGGATCTATTGGATATCCAACTCTTTCTATTGCAGATTTTGGTGAAGGTCAAAACCCAAAAGATTTTCCTGATACTTTTTTATCTTTATATAAGAGTAATAAATCTAATATTCCATTTGTAACAGGTAAATTCAATATGGGAGGTACTGGGGTAATAAGATTCTGCTCTAAAATAAATGGTTATCAACTAATAATTTCAAAAAAATCTCCGGAACTTAAAGGTGCTAACAACCTTTGGGGTTATACTTTAATAAGAAGACTAAGACCAGTAGGGAGTATGAAAAATTCAATGATTCAATATTTTGCACCAAATGGAGATATCCCAATTATTAATAAAAAAGTATTAAATCTATTGCCTTACTGTAAAGGAGATGTAGTTGAACCTTATAAACTACCTATGGAGTGGGGAACATTTATTAAGCTATATGAATATCAAATAGCCCAGAGAACAAATATATTGTATGACCTTTTTGTTGAGTTAAGTAAATTACTTTATGAAATTCCTTTGCCTATTAGATTGATTGAGGGTAGAAGTTATGAGGGGCATACCATGGAATCAAATTTAATTGGAATGGATCAAAGACTAGAAGTTGATAGATCTGAACTATTAGATAGTACTTTTAGTTCTAAAGGAATTCTCGGACAATTAGGAAGAGCACAAATTAAATATTATTTATTTAAATATGGTACTGATAGAAACCAATTAAGAAGATGGATTGGAAATAGATCAATTTATTTTACAATTAATGGTCAGACAAATGCTAGATTGTATTCTTCATTTCTGAAAAGACAAAAGATTAGATTAGACCATTTAAAAGACTACCTTTTAATTTGTATAGATTGTACCAATGTACCAACAGACGTTGCAGAAGATTTATTTATGCCTTCTAGAGATAGAATGACAAATGGAGAGATAAGATACCAGATTGAAGAACAGCTAGAGTATATCTTAAAATCTCATGATGGTTTAACTGAAAAAAATGAAGTCTATAGACAAGAAAAGGTAAAGGATAAAATTGCCGATGATAGTATAAAAATAGATGTACTTAGTAAGATTATTAAAAGCAACCCAATCCTTTCAAAACTATTTGGTGAAGGTGTAAAGTTAACAGACCCATTTGAGAGAGGAGTGAAAGAAGAAGAATTTGTTGGGAAAAGATTTCCTACCTATTTTAAAATTGCTAAAAAATATAAAACTGGAAAGCTAATAAAAGAATGCCCAATAGATAGCCACTGTGTAGTATTGTTCAAAACCGATGCAGTTAATGATTATTTAACAAGATTAGATGAGCCAGGCGAATTAATTCATAACAATGAAGAGTATACCCGAAATATTTTCTTATATAATGGAATTTTACATTTTGAGATTCATCCTAACGGTGACTCTAAAGTAGGAGATGAATTAGACTTTGAAGTTAAACTTACTTCACCTAGCGAAATTAATGGTTATTTTCAAGAAAGTTTTAAGGTGTTAATTACAGACAGTCATAAAAAACATAAAAGGAAAAAGGTTCAAATTAAAAAAAAGGGCTTAGCTTTTCCAGAAATAATACCTGTTACAAAAGACGAATGGGAAGATTTTGGTTGGAATGAATATGATGCAATAGACATTACACATACCAAGAAGAAAACTGATGCTTTTATAAATATTGATAATATCCATTTGAGAAGAGAGATTGATAATGATTCTAATAATGCTGAGATAATAAAAGACCAATATAGTTTTAGTATGGTTATACTAGGTTTAGCAATCAAAGAAAAAATTGAGAGTTTTAATTCCGAAGAAATGGAAAAAGAAGAAGTTTTCAGATTTCTAATGAATTCTTTAGGGAGTATTATTATTCCAGTAATACGAAATATTGGGAAACTTGAAGAATTATAAATTATTGCATATAAGGTAAATTACTTTCTATTGAGAATTATCTAAGATTAAAGTAAAAATAGTAGTGTGTATCTATAGACTTGACATTTTTTAAATCTAAGCAGTCCCTTTAAAAATCTAGTTTGAAATTTTATAAATTAAGATAATGATCAATTTTATAATAAGCTAATTAAAGATTTTCTGCAAACTCTTCTGGCGATATTCTAGCTTGTCTTATAATTCCTTTTAGGGTACCAATTGCAAGTTCCTTATGAAGTGGCATAACACATCCTATTTCTTCATTTTCGGGCATCTTTTTTAATATGACATGACTACCTTTTTGTCTGTTTTGATAATAATATATAAGAAACTTCCTTTAAGTCTCAGGTTAATTAGGAAAATTCATTTATAGCCCATGAAAGTTATTAGAAAAAATGCGATGAAACCAAGAGAATTCCCAACTACTCAAAATTGGATTGGACCACCAGGATACTTTATCAATTATACTTGATTCGAAATTTCGTGCTTTCGAGGAGGATTAAAGTGAAATTGTATGTTTTTTAAAATATTCCTTCGTATTTATGGATTCAATAGATTATTAGGCACAGGTTCTACATTATGATTTAAAAAGAAAAATTCTTGTAGAGGCAGGATATTTATTCTACAAGGACTATTAATTTAAAAGCGGTCTTTTAATTTTTGAACTTTTTTAGTCCAAGTGTCCAATTGAATAACTAAATCGTTAGGCACTGAATTAAAAATATTTAAGCATTTGTATGCTGAATTATTTAGAAAAAACAGAAAACAACACAACATAATTAAATTCTTTTTCAGTACTTTTTCTGAAAAATTTTGTCTTATCTTTAGAGTTCCGTTTTTCAAATCTATTAAATGAGACATTGAATAAGAACTCATTGATACATGTGCAGAATGAGTATTTAAATAATCTCTTAAGCTTTTAAAATCTCCTTTTATTTTTTGTGCGATTTTTCCAGCAGACGGCAATGTTTCATTTATTGCTTCTTCAATTCTACTTGGTTTTTGGTAGAAATATTCTAAAAGTTCAGTAATTTCAATTAATAATCTTAGAAGCATACTAGATTCCTGAGCTAAACCTTCTAGAGTTAAGCTAAATATTGCTTGACATAAATTACGACCTTTTATTAAAACAAGATTGCATATTCTACAAAAACTAACTGAATCAGAATTGCTACTAAGATCTTGAGATATTTTTTCAACTATTTTAAAGCCATCATATATCAAATCTGTTTCATACCTTAATGTTGTTCTGAGAGCTTTTAAAGATTTTTCTCTTGTTTCCCACATATTTTTTAAAAATTCTATATTAATCTATCTAACGATATTATTTACCCTTTTTTATAGAGTGTATTTTGTATATTTATTATATCTAATTTTTAATATTTATATTTAATATGTATTGATTGAAATTATACTTAAAATTTAACTCTATAATAAAGATAACTATAAAATTTGATAAATGTCTTCAATTATTTTTGATATTTTAGATAAACATAAATTACAGAAAAAATTAATAGGCATTAAATCTCCTATAAAGACTGTACCAATAACATAATTTTGAGTTTTTAGATTTTTTAAATTTTCACCAAAGAATTTTACACTATCTGAAAATTTCATGTTTCCTTTGCTCCAATCAATTCTACTGCCAGTCTTATTTTCTACTACTCTTCTTTCTCCTCTATTTAAATACTTAATGGTAAAATTTCTATGTTTATTTTCGTTTACCAATTCGTTAAATTCTTTAAGCCAATCATATTTATTATCTAAATTATTATTAATGTCTTCTAAATATTCGTACAGTATCTTATTCTTAGTTTCTAGCGATTTCCAAAATTTGCTATTTGCACCTTTATTTATTGTCTTATATTGTATATTTATTGGAAAATATATCTTCGCATTTTCCTTACTACAATATTTTTTATAAATATCATTAGCACAATAATCTAAAGCAGACTTCAAATCCTCTAAGAAATTTTTAAACTCTGTATCTAATTCGTCATGGAATTTATTATCATATACAGATATTTTAATAATATTTTTCATATTTTTTATTCTTTTTGAAGTGGAGTTTAGTAATTTATCAATCTGGTCTTTTATAATCATAACTCTTATATAGTTATTATAATGTAAAAACTAAATCACATATTTATATTATTATCTTTTATAGGTATTAGCAAACGATATAAGTTTTGTGTAAAATAGAATACTTTTAGAAGACAATAGGTAGTTTAGATTTTAAATCAATTAGTGATTTTATAATTTTGTTTGAAATTTCATACACGATAGGGGGAGCCGGCATTTTTAGACGGGGTATTTACACAACATTTATTACTATTAAACGGATAATAGCAAGTAATTCCTCGTATGTAGGCTTCTGGATGGTTGCTCGGAGAGCGTGCGGGGTTTTACATTTTTAAGCAAACAGATTCTTATACATCCCACTATAATACTGCCATTTTAAAATCATCTTTATTTACATGCAGATAGATATCAGTAGTATCAAGCCTGGAGTGTCCTAAAAGCTTGCTTATTGTCGGTAGATCTACTCCTTTCCTTCTAAGCCTTTCTGCGTAGGTATGCCTCAGGCTATGCAGGGTAAGGTTCTTCCTGTAAGTTTTTGACTCTTTAAAAATTCTGGATATTATATTCTGCAGAGAGCATTTTGTTAGCCTTTTTCCATGTGCACCTCTGATTAGGGCATTTATATATTTACCGCTTAATTTTCGGTATGAATGCATAAGCTTACCCAGATTACTGTTAAAATAGACAACCCTGTTTTTCCTGCCCTTAGAATTTTTTATGCTAATGGAATTTTCTTTAAAGTTTATATCCTCCCAGTTTAGGTTTATAAACTCCTGCCTTCTGAGACCGCAGTCAATTCCAAGGCCAAATATTATTTTATCCCTTAAATTCTGGTTCCTGTATTTTTCTTCTCTTATAGATAAGTAATTTTTAATCTTTTTTATATCCAGATCTGAGAGATATTCTTTAATCGGGCAAACTTTTGCCGGAACCTTAATAAAAGAGGCAAGGTCCTTACCGGTATATCCTCTCCCATAAAGAAACCTTAAAAATGACCTGACGCAGTTTACAAGCTTGG
>CAZRVN010000013.1:0-9609 GCA_964603595.1 uncultured Actinomycetota bacterium | reverse complement strand
CCTATTGAAAGGGGTGTAATTGAGAGATTTGGTAAATATTTAAGGACCAAAGATTCAGGTTTAACCTGGATAATTCCTTCATTTGAAAAGATGTACAGGGTAAATATTACTGAGCAAATGGTTGATGTACCTCCCCAGATGGTAATAACTAAGGACAAATTGAATGCTCAGGTTGATGCTGTGGTTTACTACAAAATAAAAGATGTTAAAGCCAGTATCTATAATGTAGATGACCACAGAAAACAGCTTACAAGTCTTGCCAGAACCACACTGAGAGCAGTTATAGGCAATATGACACTAACTGATGCGAATGAAAAAAGAAGTGACATAAATGAGAAAGTGGAAGTAGTCCTGGATAAGGAAACAAACAGTTACGGAGTAGAGGTGCTAAGAGTTGAGATTCAAAAGATAGAGCCGCCTCCGGATGTTCAGGATTCAATGAATAAAGTAGTCAAAGCAGAACAGGAAAAAATTGCAGCAAGAGATACGGCAACAGCTACGGAGACAAAGGCAGATGGTGAAAAGAGAGCAGAGATTAAAAAGGCCGAAGGAGTGAAGATGGGACTTATATTATCGGCAGAAGGAAAAGCTGAAGCTATAAAGAAAGTTGCAGAAGCAGATGCTGATAGAATCAAAATTGTAAACGAATCTGCGCAAAAATATTTTGTTGGCAATGCTCAAGTTTTAAGAAAGTTAGAGGCTACAGAAGAATCATTAAAGCATAATGCTAAGTTTTTAGTGGATACAAATAAAGTTCAAACAATTGTAACCGATGCTTCAGGGGTTACCCCGGTAATACAGAAAAAGACAACAAAAACTTAAATTCCCTAAATATTTATCCTTAAATTTTTTTAATCATAACCTTAAACAAATCTTCAAAATATTTTTAGTTTATAACCCGGCTTATAGGCTCAAAGAAATACTTATTTATTTTTATGTGCTTATATATAGATTAAAAATGAGACGCTCTTTTTTATAGTGTCTCATTTTATCCTTACCACAATCCCCAGCCATATTTAATTTTTCTTCATTTTAGGGGTTTAGAACTTTTAATATAAAGACAGCTGATTAAATGAGCCATTTACTCAAAAAAAATTTTTAACTTCCCATATCCTCGCTCTTCAAGATCATCAGCCGATACAAAATCCAACGCACCGCTATTAATACAATAACGCAATCCGCCTTCTTCAACCGGGCCATCATAAAATAAATGACCCAAATGGCTATCTCCGCTTCTACTTCTTACTTCTATTCTATTCATACCCAGTGATTCATCCATATAATAGGTTACAACATCCCATTGTATAGGCCTGGTAAAGGATGGCCAGCCTGAACCCGAATCATATTTATATAGAGATAAAAATAGGGGCTCACCTGTCACAATGTCAGTATAAAGACCATCTTCTTCATTATCCCAGTATTCATTTTGAAAAGGTCCTTCCGTATAGCTTTCCTGGGTAATGCTAAACTGCAAATCAGTTAATTTTTTCCTTACATCTTCCATAGGCGGCTTTGGGTAATCCTCAATGCTAACCTCAGGTTTTACTCTTGATATTTTGCTTAGATCTATATTATTATAATCACCTGAATTTCTTTCAAAATATTTCTGGTGATAATCTTCGGCTAAAATATAATTTTCTAGGGGCTGGATCTCTGTTAAGATCTTTTTACTAAATTTATCCTGTTCCTTTTCAGTTACTGCCTCTATATCTTTTTTATCTTCCTCATCTACATAGTATATGCCAGAACGGTACTGGGCATCTTGATTAATTAAGCTCGTAGGTTCTATAATTCTATAATAATATCCAAGAAGTTCATCCATGGTTATTTTTTCTTCATCGTAGACCACATATACCGTTTCTGCATGTCCTGTTCTTTTAATAGAATCATAATCTGTTTCTTCACTATTTCCATTTGCATACCCCACATTCGTATACTCAACTCCAAGTATCCGGTCAATATAGGCCTGGACTCCCCAGAAACACCCTCCTGCCAGATATATTTCTTTATACCGGCTGTTTTTATAATCAGGAATAATCTTTATATATTCAATTTTACTTTTTTCCTCTTTATTTATATTATTCATTGATGTACCTTCTTCTTGATTCTCAATGATATCTTGTAACTCTTTTCCTGCTGCTCCATTACTTTCGGTATCGTTATTAGAGATTGAACATCCTGTTACCAGCATAAACAAAGCTGATATAATCATTATATTCAATATATTTTTTTTCATCTCCATAATCCTCTTTTATTATTTCGCCACATCAGTAGAATTTAATTAAATTATATTCATCTTTCCATAAACTTCAAATTCTGTAACAAAAAGAAAACCCGATACACAGACTCCAATAAGTTAAGATATATTTCCATATATTTGACCATTTTAATATTCTCGCCTAAATAATTATTTTGATTTAAGCTAATTCCGGAATAAAAAAATCCCCATTCAAACTCAATAAACTGGTTCTAACTTTGTCCACTGTCCCCAGGGAAAAGACGATATTGGAAACATAGCCCTTCTTTATCTAAATGTAGTCTTGTAATAATAATTATAATCATACATTATATGAAATAATATTTAATACGATAGGAGTAAAAAATGTCTAAAGCAATAAAATTACTCAGGTCTGCTTTCTGGATAGGAGCAGCTTTAGATAGCCTTAATCTTATCCCTATGCTTTTTCCAAAAATAGGTGGATATATTTTTAGAATCCAAAATTTCAGTCCTGGTCCCGAATATATATATGCAATGTATTTTGGAGCAGCTTTGATGGCAGGATGGACAGTATTACTTATATGGGCCGATAGAAAACCCTTAGAGAGAAAAGGAATACTCCTGATAACCGTTTTTCCTGTTATTATAGGGATTATGTTAGCAGGAATTTATGGAGTATCAGTGGAAATGATAGAATTAAAAAGTTTAGTACCAACTTTTATTTTACAGATTTCTCTAATCATCTTTTTTCTTTTTAGTTACTTTTACGCAAGATCTGCAGAGAAGAAGTTTATTAGAGAATCCAAAGAAACTTAAAAACTTAATTCTGGTATAAAGATATTCTCACCGGAAGCCATTATTACGGTTCTAATATCGTATGCGGTGGCCATCAACTTAAGACAATTACGCCGTAGATATCTTATTTTGTAACTAAATATTTACGGTAATTATCTTTTTAGATAAAATCAATAACAGTATTAATAGTACCCTATAATTATAAATATGAGTGAATGAATAAACTGGCTCCTGGAAGGCCCTTCCTGGATTGAGTATAGAACAAGATTAGACTTAATGGAACAATCCGGGAATGATCCAGCAGTATTACTGGCAAGAAATAAACTATTAAAAGATAAAAGAAATTATAGATGAATTAACCGATTGGCCCGGACCTGCACTGAAAACCCACAAGGACGCTTCCCATGCTATTCATAAGCTTGCTTTTCTTTCCGATATAGGATTGACAAAAAGCGACCCTCTAATGATTAACATCATAGATAAGATACTGAAAAAAGAATCCTTAAAAGATACCAGTCTTAGGAATATCCGGTGTTCCAAAACGCATCCATTGGAATATAGAGGCCCACTCATCTTTTAAAGGTAGCTATGGAAAAGAGCTTGGAAAAACAAGGAGAGTAAGAGATGAAATAAAGCAAAGGGTAAAGGAATCTATAGAAGATGTGAGAAATAAGTATCCTATCTTGATAATTCTCAATTTTTTTATTTATAGAATTACCACTTCACATCATTTTCCTTTTTGCTATTATATCTATAATCATAAACTTAGAAAGACAGGTGTAAGAAAATAGATTTAATATTCATTTCTCCAGTATTATTCTTTTTTATCTCATTTGTTTTTTCAATGCTGGGTATGGGTGGCTCCCAGCTTTACATACCCATTCTATTCTGGTTGGGAATGGACTTTAAGACCCAGGCCATCCCACTTGGTCTTTTATTAAATATCGTAAATAGTTCTTCTGCTCTTGTAACTTATGCAAGAAACAAATTAGTGGAATGGAGGATAGCAATTCCATTTGGTCTTTCAATGGTAATATTTGCCCCTCTGGGGACCTGGATTAATATAAACCTCCCGGCAAAGTCAATCATATTAATCTTTTCATTATTTACTGCTTCTGCAGCAACACTTATACTAAGCGGCTTCAAACCAAAAAAAGCAGAATTTACAGTAAAGAAGAAAACCATACTTGGTATTTCAAGTGGGTCTGTATTGGGGTTCTTCTCTGGCCTTATAGGCAGAGGTGGAGGCAGTTTTATAGTACCTCTACTGTATATCTTTGGACTAGGAGTAAAAAATGCAGCTGCTACATCATCATTTATAATAACCTGTTCAGCTTCTTCAAGTTTTATCTCCCATATTTTTACAGCAGCAAAGCCCCAATGGATTGTCTGGCTTCCATGCGTAATATCAGTTATATTGGGAAGCCAGCTTGGCTCCAGACTAATGGCTAAAAAGTTAAGGCCAAAATATGTAAAAATAATCTTTGGGGTTGTTCTTCTGGGAATATCTGTAGCTTTAATTATTCAGAATTATTTTATTAGATAGAAAAGAAATAATAATCTTATTTAAGTTAAAAACCCAACTCATGTATAAAAATATCTTTATTCAAAAGCAAAATCCTGGTTTGAACTTCGTCCACTTTACCCAGCCACACTGCCCCTAAATAGGTAAGCTCTTCATAAAAATAATTGGGCAATAATCTTCAACTTATAAATTAATAACTTAATTTTCAATTCAAAGATTTCTATATTTTATGGTTAGCTATCCATTTAATTATTTTTTCCGGATCTATACTCCCATCACTTATTCCCATTCCAAGTTTGACTAATTCAGACTGAGAAAAATTTAATTTAATGCCATTAAGTTCCAAAAAAGTAAGCATCACAAATAGGCCGGCCCTTTTATTTCCATCAGCAAAAGGATGATTCCTTATAATACCATAGGCTTGTCTCGCTGCTTTTGATTCAATGGTTGGGTATAAGTCTTTTCCCTCGAATGTAGCATATGCATGATATAATGCTGACTCAAGCGCTCCAATATCCCGGAGCCCGGCTGAACCACCAGTAGCCTTATGCATTATATTATGTAAGTGTAAAACCTGGTCTGCATCAAGTCTTTTCATTTAGCCAGTTCCTTAAACGCCTCCAGGTTATCTTTTAATATACGGGAAGCTAGAGATTCCAAGTTTTCATTTAATGAAATTCCCATTTGCTCAAGTTTTTTAAAATCAATAACTATATAATGGGGGGTATTATTTTTTAAAATTATGACCGAACCTTTTTTATCTACAGTTCTTGCTACTTTGGAAAAGTTCTGATTGGCTTCCGTTAATGAAATTAAGTCTTTTGTGTTAACTAACATTAAAATCACCTCATCTATATTTTATATAAATATAGGATAAAAACAACCTATTTTATTTGAATAATAAAATTTTTAATATTTCGGATTGAAATAAAATTTCTAAAATATTTTAATTCTTTAAATATTGGTTCGAAATATCCGTAATATTAAACACTCTTGTATTTAACCATTCCAGGAGTGTTTTGATATCTTCCCTGGGGCTGTTTTCTTCTTTATATTCTTCCTCAAAGTATGGCATAACACGCATGGCAAAATCAATTGCCCAGATGGCTAATGTTTTATGTTTAGTTTTTCTAATAAGTTCTACAGTAGACCTGTCTTTGTGTGTAACTAAGAATTTGGATTTTTCTTTCATATCCTTACACCTTAGTATATTACATCACTATCAATAATCTTTTAATATAAATCTTCGAAGATTAATATAAATAAATTATAAATATTTTTATATTAAAAAAAGTTAGTATTTCTTAGACCAGCTAATTCCTTAAGAAATTGGTTCGAAACTTCGTAACCCGGAGCATGAAGCCCTCTGTAATCCAGGAATTATAAATGGTGTTTTCTCTTTATATTTTATGTAAGCGCTGCAAAACCTTTAAGCTAATTCTTTTTCTCCTATAAAACTACCGTATAGCAGCAGTACCGCTTACATAATTATAGCTAATGCAATAGAGGAAAATTCTTTTTAATAAAATAGTCCTGCAGGATATACAGGACTATTTTATTTATATTACATTATTTAATTCTTATCTTGCTTTACCGGAAGCAGCCATCCAATCCTTTATAACCAGCGTCAGTGCACCAAAACCAAATAGAATTCCTGCAAATCTGACCAGCCACCCGACAAATGGAATGTTATAAGCAACAAATATAATAACCAGGCCAATCAAGAAGGCCAGGACTTTCCATCCATATTTATTAAAATTCAGTGAAGTTTTAAGTAAGATTGTTTTTCCTAATAAATATGATAAGAATATTGTGCTGACATAGATCAGTAGACCATAAAGAAGTAGCAGGAATACATTAGAAATCGTAAGTACAGCTCCGATGCCGGAACCTATAAGGGTTATAAACAGCAATACGGATACTCCCATCAGTATTAAAGAAACAACTGGAACTCCAAATGTCATAATAGCACCTGCGCCAATACTGTACCCTAAAGTGTTTTTCATTCTATCATTAAACTTTTCAAATACTTTTGGCATTGCAAGGATAAGAAGTATTCCCAGTACAAATAAGCTCAAGAAAGAAATTAATTTACCACCAAAATATGTAGCAGCAAAAAGTGTAAGAGAAGCTTCTTTTATGGCCTCCTTTTCTTTAGTTGCTGCTTTTTCAATTTCAATTGAAGTAAAATTAACATCTCCGGCTATTTCTGCATTTTTTGAAATGCTTGCTTCGTTTGATGAACTATAATTTAAGTCCCCTCCAATTTCAGAAGTTGAAGTAACAGTAAGAGAGTCTACATATTCAATAAGAACATCTTCCCCTATTATTCCATCTATATTTATCTCTCCGCCGGAAGCAATTAGCCTGCCTTCTATTTCACCGCCGATAGAAACTGTTCCTCCGCTAACAACCAGGTCACCGCCAATTTTAGTTCCCTCACTAACCTCTATCTGACCACCGACTACAATTAAATCATCTTCAATATCGGAGTCTATGGTTATACGCCCTCCGGCTGCCCTGACATCGTCACCAATATCTCCGGAAATATCTATCGTTCCTCCTGCGACAATCAAATCTTCTCCAACATTTCCGCCCACATCAATCATACCGGCAGCAGTAATAAGATCTCCTTCGATATCATCTACTAACTTTACCTTATTCCCAAAAGCATAAACATCGTCTGACACTTCTCCGCTAATGGTTACAGTTTCTCCACTCTCGGATGAAAAAGCATAAAGCGGAGAGGCAAATAAAAATATTCCGAATAATAAAACAGTTCCAAAAACCATTACTTTTTTCAAAACTAACACCTCCAATAAACTAATAAAATAAAATTAATTATAATTATATACAAAATATTATCATAAATTAACAATTATTTTGTAATGCTTCTCTTATATATAGTTTATCACCTGTCTATTAAAATACATAGCACACTGCTTTAAAAAATCCCGTTTTTTGAGAAACTTTTATTTTCATTATCAGTAAAAATACTATAATTAATAAATCATAAAATTGCACCTCAAAGGGCTTCCTATAAAAAATATTTTAGTAATATGTTAAACCAAAACTATTCTTATACCTGTTTTTATTTATATTAATTAATAAAAAATATAAAACTTAAGTAAAAGGAGGAAATTATGAATAAAAGTATTAAGAGAAAAAAGCACAGGAGGCGAGCTGCTTGCTTTTAATATGGGAATATTTGGCTTCATCCTTCTAATAATCTACAATGTTTTATGGGCACGAGCTGCTGATTTTTTAAGAAGTATACCTGGCTCAATCTACATTGCCATTATCCTGGGCCTGTCAATAGCAGCTGTTGTCTGCGGGGGTATTGATCTACAGAGAATTAAAAAAAGACTTTCCATCAAAAAGGGCAGGATTTTTGATATACTAGCGATAGCTTTAGGCGCAGTTGCATTTTTGGTTTCAGCAATTCTTATGTCTGGTGAAATAATATCTCTTTTTTAATTTTTTTAAAAAGAATTCTTAGATTATATCAATCTTTGTGAAGCCTGGCTTTTAAAATTCACTGCATGGTGCATGTATTTAGACAGAATCATGCAAGGCTGGTATTTAGAAACATCTTTTCACTCAATAACAAATTATAGAATAGCTGTATCCCCGGTAAATAAAGACTTAAAAAGAATGAAAAGTTTAATATAATTTTTATAATTTTATTAAATTAGTTTATAATTCTATATACCGGTAAAGTGGTTTTTAAGGCCAGGCCGGTGCTATAAAATATATTGTTCAACCAGAATTTCTCTTTTATTGCCAAATAAAAATAATAGGGGTATATTTTAAAGTAAAATGAGTAGTAAAAATACAATAAAATCATCTATTTTTTCACTATTTATTTTACTAGTGGCCGCTGTCTTCTGGTACTTCCTTAAAGAACTATTTATGTGGCAGGAAGGCAATATCATACACAACCTTATATATGCCTCTATTTTTTTTAGCATACTTATCATTTTTTCACTTGTATACCTGCTTCTTATAGATAACAGGAAAATAGTTCTTATCTCTTCGCTACTTATAAGCCTTAGCTTTTTGCCCTTCTTTTTGAGACAAAACGGCATATGGGTTGGTAAAGCTGCTATTATAGGTTATTTAATTTCCGCATTTATTCTGTTAATAGGATACAGCTCAGCAAATAGAAACCTGATTTCTGAGAGGAAAAATAGTATAAAATTTTACCCCCAGAGGACTATAATGCGGGCTGTCCCTACTTTTATGATTGTTTTTTCAATTCTATTATCAGTAATATTTTACTTTAACTTTCCATTTATGGATAAAGATAGAAATATAGAAATTAAGAAAGAGCATTTAAAGAAGATATCAGAACCCTTTGGCGATATGATAAACAGATACCTCCCTGTGTATTATCTGGATATAACTGCAGATGAGTTTATAATCTTAAATCTATTCCTAAACCTTCCTTTTGTGCAGGGAGAAGAGGAAATAGAGCCACCTGTTGATACCAGGGAAATACCAGTGGAAATAGAAAATTATCTTATGGATAAAGGAGCAGACAACCTGCAGGAAATAGACTATATGCAGTACCTGAGAGAAGATAAGGAGTTCAGGAATCTTTTTATTGAGGAAATAAAAAAACTTGCTGATGAAGCAGACCCTTATCTTTTAGGTAAATATCGGCTTAACATTTCAAATAACTGGGGTGTTGAAATAAGCGGTGACGAGACCATGGATGTAGTTTATACACAGTTAATAAATAATAAAATAAACCAGGTCCCTGAAGGGATTAAAAACCTGTTTTTAATTCTGGTTGCTGCGTCCTTTTTTGGATTGCTACAGGTTGTCTTTACAATACTTGGATTTATATATTCATTTTTTTCCTGGCTGATAATTATTATCATGTATAAAGCCGGGTTTTATCACTATAGAAAAATTGAAATTGAAAAAGAAGAAATAGAATTATAACTATTTAAGATACCGGAATAATATAATGAAGAAAAACAAACTATCTATTATTTTTGCTACCCTTACCTGTATATGTATCTTTTCTGTTGCAGCTTTTTCAGATTACTGTGGATGCAGGGCA
>CAZRVN010000012.1:0-12760 GCA_964603595.1 uncultured Actinomycetota bacterium | reverse complement strand
CTCGGCTTATAGGCTAACTCCAATATTTTATAATCATTGGTAATCATTAACCATTAACAATTAACAAAATAGAAAAAATACAATTTAGATTATAAACCTTATAAAGATTGATATATTATTATCCTCTCTGCTATTATAATTACTACCAGATAAAACATATATACAAGCACGAGAAAAACAATGAAAAATAAAGCAAAGAAAAACAAAAGTATTAAGGACGATACAGCCAACCCCCTCCTTATAAGGCAGGACAGTGTCTTAGTAGTAGTTGATGTCCAGGAAAGACTTATAAACCATATCTATAACCATGAAAAGATTACAGGTAACCTGGTTAAATTACTTAAATTTGCAAAAATTATTGACCTTCCGGTGATAATAACCGAGCAGGAGAAGCTAGGGCCCACTATAGAAGAGATTGCATCAGAGATACCTCATTTTAAACCCATCCTAAAAATTGAATTTAGTGCCTGGAAGTGCAGGGAGTTTGCCATAAAGATAAATAAGCTTTCAAAGAAGAATATTATCCTTGCCGGTATTGAAACTCATATATGCATATCCCAGACCGCGCTGGATATGCTGCCCTGCTATAATATAAGCATTGTAAGTGATGCAGTATCATCCAGAACATCAGAAAACAGGGAAATTGCACTCAATCGTCTGGGAAGAAGCGGTGCAATCATTACTACTACAGAAATGGCAATCTATGAACTTTTGGAAAGAGCAGGAACCAGGGAATTTAAAGAAACTCTGGGGCTGGTAAAATAATAAAGAAGCGAATATATTGCAAAACAATTAATATTCCCAATATTAGAAAAGCATCTTCGGCATAATAAACATGCTATTTACAATCACTACTTGCCATTATGTCAATAGTGATATATATTACTAAGTTGGTGATTTGTTAATACAATTATATACTCTTCTTTTTATGTTCTAAAAGAAGGCAGAAGGGCAAAGTCTCTGTTGGAAAAATAAACCTGCAGGATGGGCAAAACATTTAATGGCAATTTGCTAAAAAGATGAAAATAATCTATAACAAAATATTTCTTGAGCATGATACCGGGATGCACCCCGAGAACAGGAAAAGATTGGAATCTTTAGGGGAGCTTCCTGAAACGGATGTAACCAGCGGGGAGAAGTATCTTGGACTTATGCATACAGAGGAATACATAGAACATGTGAAGAAATACTGCTTGCAGTCCAGGCCCCTTGACAGGGATACCTTTACCTCAAAAAAAAGCTACGAGGCAGCTATCTATGCTGTAGGTGCAACAATCATGGCATCCGGGACAGGTGATTTTGCTCTTGTAAGGCCTCCCGGGCATCACGCATTTCCTGACAGGTCAAGCGGTTTCTGCATATTTAACAATATTGCCATAGCAGTAAAGAAACTGATAGATGAAGGAAAGAGGGTCCTTATAATGGATTTCGACTCCCATCTGGGAGATGGCACCGTAAAATTCTTTTATGATACCGACAGGGTGCTGTACTGGTCCATTCACCAGTACCCTGCTTTTCCGGGAGGAGGATATGTAAATGAAATAGGCGAGGGTAAGGGGAAAGGTTATACTATATGTGTCCCTCTGCCTCCGGGAAGCGGGGATGAAATATTTTCTGATGCAGTGGAAAGCTTTTTACCTGTTGCCCTGCAATTCAAGCCGGATGTAGTTGCATGTTCTGCAGGATTTGACGGGTATCAGTACGACCTTCTACTTGATCTGCGGTACAGTCTTGTTGCATATTATAAGCTGGGAAAGATACTGGGAGATAACTTTGATAATGTATTTGCCACACTGGAAGGCGGGTACAACGTAGAAGTCCTTCCCAAATGTGTGAATAATTTCATAGCAGGTGTAAATGGAGAAAAGCTGCCTTACAAAGAGAGAGCTACCGATTCAAGAATAATAGTAATTAATGAATATGAAGCCAGGAGAATTGAACTTGAAAAAAATCTTAGAGAATTCTGGAAAATTTAAATTTACTGAGAAGGTGAAATATGGGGACATTTAAAAAACTAAAGAAGCTTTTTAACCCGCATGTTATCGCGGTTATAGGTGCAAGCAATGAAAAAGGAAGTGTGGGATATGATGTAATTATGAACCTTATAGGTTCGGGTTTTGAAGGGATAGTATATCCGGTAAATAATAAAAGGGCCAGCATCCAGGGAGTCAGGGCATACCCTTCGGTATCAGAAGTACCCGATAAGATAGACCTGGCACTTATAGCCACTCCCGCAGTCACTGTGCCTGAAATAGTCAGGCAATGCGGTGAAGCAGGGGTTAATGGAATCGTTATTATTTCTGCCGGTTTTAGCGAATCAGGAAAAAATGGAGAAGAACTGGTAAAACAGATCATGGAATACAAAAGAAAATACGGGATGATAATAGTAGGGCCGAATTGCCTCGGTTTTATAAAACCATCAAGCCACCTGAATGCAAGCTTTGCCGGTAAAATGGCCCTGCCCGGAAAGATTGCCTTTATTTCCCAGAGCGGGGCATTATGCACCTCTATTCTTGACTGGTCGGTAAAAATGAATGTAGGATTCAGCCACTTTGTGTCAATCGGCTCTATGATAGATATAGGGTTTCATGACCTGATTGATTATTTCGGTCAGGATCCCGAAACGGAAAGCATAATAATCTACATGGAATCCCTTACGGATGCCAGGAAATTCCTGTCAGCGGCAAGGGCGTTCTCAAGGAGCAAGCCCATTATCCTGCTAAAGGCAGGCAAGAGCAAAGAGGGAGCAAAAGCGGCCATGTCACACACGGGAAGCCTTACGGGAAATGATGCCATATTCAATGCGGCATTCAAGAGGGCGGGAGTTATAAGGGTTAATACCATAGAAGAACTTTTTAATGCAGCCAACGCCCTGTCTATGCAAAAAAGGCCGGAGGGCCGGAGACTTGCTGTGGTTACAAATGCAGGTGGCCCCGGGGTAATAGTTACTGATTCATTGATTGAAAACGGGGGCGAGATGGCAAAACTTTCTAAAGAAACCATGGAAATCTTAAATAAGGTCATGCCTGCTGCATGGAGCCATGGGAACCCCATAGATGTTCTTGGTGATGCTAAGGCCGAGATATATAAAACGGCGGTAGACTTATGCCTTGAAGATAAAAATGTAGACGGCATACTTCTGGTACTTACCCCCCAGGCAATGACGGAACTTGAGGAAATAGCCAGAGAAGTTGTAGAACTTCCAAATAGATACAAGAAAACAATCCTTGCTTCATGGATGGGAGAGGATGATGTGAAAGAGGGAGTCGATATTCTCAAGAAAGGGAGGATACCCTGCTTCCGGGCACCCGAAGATGCTGTAAAGACATTCATGCACATGTACAATTATTCCAAAAACCTGGAGCTACTTTATGAGACTCCTGAGACCATACCCAGTGCTTTCCAGCCCGAAAAGGAAAAAGCAAAAAAATTAATCAATCATGTGTTAAAAGAGAAAAGGTTTATGCTTAAAGAAAATGAAGCAAAAGAACTGCTGGAGCTGTATCATATCCCTGTAATAAAAAATATTGTTATCTCTTCGGAAGAGGAAGTTACAAAGATTAATAATAATGTAGGTTATCCTGTTGCAATGAAAATAGTATCCCCTGATATATTGCACAAAACGGATGTAGGCGGAGTTAAGCTGAATATAAGGTCGGCAGGAGAGGCAAAGAAGGCTTTCAGGGAAATAATGAAAAATGCCAGAAAAAGTTCCCCTGAAGTAAAAATAGAGGGTATTTTGGTTGAGCAGATGATTCCTAAAAAATATGAATTGATTATTGGTTCTGAAAAGGATCCATTGTTTGGTCCTTCCATATGTTTTGGGATGGGGGGAGTTGCTGTTGAAGTGTTCAATGATATAAATATAGGCCTTCCGCCTTTGAATATGGCTCTTGCCAGAAGACTTATTGAAGATACAAAAATATACAAGCTTTTAAAGGGATACAGGGGCATGGAAGCGGTAGATATAGAAGCGATACAATTTTTACTTTATAAATTTGCCTATCTGCTATCTGATTTTCCGGAGATAAGGGATATTGAAATAAATCCCTTCGGCATTGATGCCGTGGGCGGTACGGTGCTGGATGCTAAAGTAATACTGGATAAGAATGTAGCCGGTAAAAAAATAGAACCGTATTCGCATATGGTGATATCCCCTTATCCAAGTGAATATGTAATTAATTTTACCATGAAAGACGGGCGTAATGCGGTACTCAGGCCAATAAGACCTGAAGACGAGCCAATGGAAGAAGAGATGTTCACCAAGTTTTCAGAGCAGACCCAGCGTTTTAGATTTTTTCAGTTAATAAAAGATATAACCCATGAACTGCTTATAAGATACACCCAGATTGACTACTACAGGGAAATAGCCATAATTGCTGAAGTTGGAGAAAAGGGCGGAAAAAAGATGGCAGGAGTTGGGAGATTGATAGCAGACCCTTATAACGATACTGCTGAATTCGCTATTGTTGTTGCTGACCCGTGGCAGTTTAAGGGGCTGGGGAATAAATTAACCGATTATATGCTGGAAATAGCAAGAGAAAGAAAAACAAAGAAAGTGTATGCCAGCGTTCTGGATGAGAATGTAATAATGTTGCATATGCTCAAGAAAAGAGGTTTTAAAGTTACAAAAAACGACAGAGAATGCTATTGTGAACTCAAATTAAGATAGAATGGTTTTATGTTATTTTTTGGTTTTAGATGCATTAATTAATTTTTTCATAAAGATTAAATATTGATAATTTATATACTCTAAAAAATAACTTTTTTTGTTGAGTTTTAAAGAAAATCTGATAGACTATGCAATATTGCTGGCTCGGAATTTGTTCTAAAAAAAATAAGAAAAATATATTAAATTGTATTTTTAGGAAAGGAATGGTTTGTAATGGAAGAAACAAAAGACACGCAAACTTCAGTGTCTAAGGGTCGTAAATTTCCACCTTCTCCTGAAATCCAGAAAAATGCGTGGATTTCTTCAATGGAGCAATACCAGAAAATGTGGGATCAGTCAATTAATGATCCTGATAAATTCTGGCTGGAACAGGCAAAAGTTCTTGACTGGTTCAAGGAACCAACAAGGTCTCTGGAATATATCTGGGATGTAAAATCCCGAACGATACAGCATTCCTGGTTTGCCGACGGAGAGCTTAATGTATCCTATAATTGTCTGGACCGTCATCTTGGAACAGAAGTTGAGAATAAGACTGCTATACTCTGGCAGGGTGAGGATGATAGTGCAGTTAGAAAATTTACTTATAAGGAACTGCACAAAGAGGTCTCCAAGTTTGCCAATGTGCTAAAATCCAGAGGTATTAAAAAGGGAGACCGGGTAGCAATATATATGCCAATGGTTCCGGAACTGGCAGTTGCGATGCTTGCCTGTACCCGTATCGGAGCTATTCACTCCATTATTTTTGGAGGTTTCAGCTCAGATGCCATAAGCGGTCGCGTAAATGATTCTGATTGTAAAATGCTTATTACTACAAATGTATCAATTCGTGCAGGGAAGCACATTCCATTAAAGAAAATTGCTGATGAGGCACTATCAAATTGCCCGACCATAGAATCTGTTATTGTTACAAAAACAGACGACGAATCATGCAATATGAAAGAAGGGCGTGACTTCTGGTATAGTGATGAGATGGAAAAGGTAAGCGATGACTGCCCGCCGGAGAAAATGAGTGCCGAAGATCCTCTATTTATCTTATATACATCAGGTTCAACCGGTAAACCAAAAGGTGTTGTACATACAACAGGCGGTTATCTGCTGCAAGTGACAATGTCGCACAAGATGGTCTTTAACATTCACGATGATGACATCTACTGGTGCACTGCAGATATTGGCTGGATTACAGGCCACAGCTATATTGTATATGGGCCGCTGGCGAATGGAGCGACCAGTCTGATGTTTGAAGGCGTACCGACATATCCGGATGCTGGCAGATTCTGGCAGATTTGTGATAAGTTTAAAGTTACAGTCTTTTATACAGCGCCTACTGCCATAAGAGCACTGATGCGTCTCGGTGACGAATGGGTAGCTAAATATAAGCTGGATTCACTGAGGATTCTCGGGACGGTTGGAGAGCCGATTAATCCCGAGGTATGGCTGTGGTATCGTGAAAAAGTAGGGCATAATCGCTGTCCGGTTGTGGATACCTGGTGGCAGACTGAGACCGGCGGTTTTATGATAACTCCGCTGCCCGGTGCGATGACGCTAAAACCCGGAAGTGCATCACGTCCATTCTTTGGAGTTGATACAGTAGTATTAAGGGATGATTCAACAAACTGTGATACTAATGAAAACGGTAAACTCTGCATTAAAAAACCATGGCCTGGAATGATGAGGACTATGTGGGGTAACCATGACCGCTTTATTGATACATACTTTATAATGTTTGAGAATGCATATTTTACCGGCGATGGCTGCCGTATTGATGAAGATGGTGATTACTGGTTGATGGGCCGTATTGATGACGTAGTTAATGTATCCGGACACCGTATCGGTACCGCCGAGGTTGAAAGTGCACTGGTAAGCCATAATAAAGTGGCAGAAGCAGCAGTTACACCTATACCTCATGATATTAAAGGCCAGGCGCTGTATGCTTTTGTAACGCTTAAGAAGGGGATCGAGGAAAATGACGAGCTTAAAAAAGAGCTGATTTTACATGTTCGTAAAGAAATAGGACCTATTGCCGCACCTGAGGCAATACAGTTCGCTAAAGCTCTTCCTAAAACACGGTCCGGGAAGATAATGAGGCGTATCCTTCGTAAGATTGCCGAAAAAAATACTGACAATCTGGGAGATATCACCACACTGGCTGACCCGAGTGTAGTAGAAATTCTAATAGCCGGGCGTGGCGTGTAGAAGCATATGATATGAATAAACTGGGTGTATCGCATGACGGTACACCCAGTTTATTATAACTATAAAAAGGAGATTTTATGAATAATGGTAATGATTCTTTGCCTGTAAAAAACAAGGGCTGGATGGTAACGTTTGCAGGAATGGGCATCAACCTGGCGCTTGGTATTCTTTACACCTGGAGTGTTATCAGTGAAGCTGTGCCCCAGGAGTGGGGCTGGACGGAAACTGACAAATCTATGCCGTATATGTTCGCATGCCTTATCTTTTCAGTGGTTATGGTAGGAGCAGGGCGGATGCAGGACAAAATTGGCCCGCGTATTGTTGCTGCCATTGGAGGACTTTTAGTTGGACTGGGATTTATCATTGCAAGCCAGACCACCTCGGCGATTGGCTATATGGTTGGATTCGGCGTGCTGACTGGTGCCGGCATTGGGTTTGCATATGCAGCTACTACTCCACCGGCTGTTAAATGGTTCCCTGCTGCCCGAACGGGCCTTATAGCCGGGCTGGTAGTTTCTGGTTTTGGGCTGGCGTCTGTTTATACTGCGCCGCTGTCAAAATGGCTGATAAACCAGCTTGGCATACAGACAGCGATGTTGATTCTGGGTATAGGATTTTTTGTGCTGATAACCGGTATTAAGTCAATTGCAATGTTGATATGGAATGGACTGGCAGGTATCTTGCAATCACCTCCAAAAGGATTTGTTCCTGAAAAGCCAGAGTCTGTTAAGAAGGCAATAGTTCATGATGAGAATAACTGGACGCCGGTTGAGATGCTCAAGACACCGCAGTTCTATATTATCTGGTTTATGTATGCTTTTGGGGCAGGAGCCGGACTTATGATTATATCAAAACTAGCCACTATTGCAGTTCACCAGGCAAGCATTCAGCTGGGATTTATTCTGGTCGCAGTTCTGGCGATTGGTAATGGTGCCGGAAGAGTTATTGCCGGAGTTCTAAGCGATAAGATCGGACGCAAGATAACACTGTTTTTGATATTTGTTATACAGGCAGTAGCTATTTTTCTGCTATCTATTACAAGAGAAGGCACATTGCTGGCGACAGTGCCGTTAATGGCAGTTTTGTCAGCACTGGTCGGTATGAACTATGGCGCAAATCTATCTCTTTTCCCTGCACTGGCCAAGGATTTTTATGGATTAAAAAACTTTGGTATAAATTATGGTCTGGTATTTACTTCGTGGGGTGTCGGAGGATTTATGCTCTCATTTTTAGCAGGCAAGATGTATGATATCTACCAGACATTTGCAATTGCATATTATGGAGCTATGGGATTGCTGGTTCTGGGAGCTATTATGGTCTTTTTCCTAAAGCCCCCAAAACATGTTGTTTAAAATATTATTTTTAAGTATCTATAGCAGCGTGGCAGGGCATAAGCCCATAAAGCCATGCTACTATGTGTTTGAAAGCTGAAACCTGCTATGCCGTTGGTATGTTTTAAAAAAAGTAATAAACGATTTTACCTATCCTATACTACTGAAGAAACTTAATTCTTCTTATCTATAATTACTGGAAACCTAAAAAAACCTGATTTCAGGGTAAAAATGGATTTTAATTATTATATAACCTGTTATAAAATAATAAGATAATAGTAGTATATAATGTAAAACTAGCACCAACAATCATTAAACCTGTATGAAAGCAGAGGGGATATGAATTTAACATTTTATGGCGCTGCCAGGGAAGTAACTGGAAGCTGTTTTTGTATAGAATCAAATGGGAAAAAGTTCCTTATAGACTGCGGGCTTCAGCAGGGTCAGGATAAAAAGGATGACCAGCGGCTTCCATTTAGGGCAGAGGAAATTGATTTTGTTATATTAACCCATGCCCATATTGACCACAGCGGGAGATTGCCATTACTGGCAAGGGATGGGTTTAGCGGAAATATATATGCAACTGGAGCTACCTGTGACTTAATTCCGGTAATGCTAAGGGACAGTGCAAGCATACAGGCGCTGGATGCTAAGTGGAGAAATAAAAAGGGTAAGAGAGCCGGTAAAAATGAAGTTCCCCCCTTATATACCACGGCTGATGTTGAGGATACATTAAAATTTCTGGTGCCATGCAACTATAGTGAGATAAATGAAATTAGTGAAGGAATAAAGTTTAATTTTGTGGATGCCGGCCATATCCTGGGCTCGGCATCAGTTGAAATATTTTTAAAAGAGCGTGGGAAAGATAAAAAAATTGTCTTTTCGGGGGATATAGGAAATACCGGCCAGCCCATAATAAAGGACCCCCAGTATATAAAAGAAGCAGACTACGTGGTTATGGAATCAACATACGGTGATAGAAACCATGAAAGAAGCGATGATTATGCAATGGGCCTGGCAGAGATCATAGAAGGGACGCTATCGGCGGGGGGGAATGTAATTATTCCATCCTTTGCCCTCGGAAGGACGCAGGGACTTTTATATCTAATCCGGGAAATAAAGGAAAGGGGACTGGTTAAAAACTCTAATTTCCCGGTTTATGTTGACAGCCCGATGGCATCTGAAGTAACAAAAATATATGAAGATGATTTAAGAACTTATGCAGACAGGGAGACAAAAGGCATAGTCAAAAAAGGCATAAACCCGCTTACCTTTGAAAATCTTGAATTTACTAATTTAACAGAAGAGTCAATAGCACTAAATCACGACTCTATACCGAAGGTAATTATCTCATCAAGCGGCATGTGCGAGGGAGGTAGAATTGGGCATCATTTGAAGCATAATCTCTGGAAAGGGGAATGTTCTTTAGTCTTTGCCGGATTCCAGGCCTATGGAACACTGGGAAGAATATTGCTTGACGGCGCGGAAAAAGTAAAAATTTTTGGAGAAGAAATAGCAGTTAAAGCAACTATCCATAATTTTACAGGCCTGTCTGCTCATGCAGATAGGGATGGACTGCTGAAGTGGATAAGCAGTTTTAATAGAAAACCGGATAAAGTCTTTGTTGCCCATGGAGAAGATTCTATCTGTGATAAATTTGTTGGCTCTCTAGATAATATGGGTTTTTCAGCTGTTTCTCCTCTCTACAAATCAGCATATAACCTGGTAGATGGCAGTCCTGTCACAGAAGGCATTGAAATAGGGAAAGGTGCTCCCTCTGCTAAAGAACCTGAAGCTGTCCGCTCAGCGTATGCAAAGCTGCTTGGTGCGGGGAGGGATCTATCAGAGGTTATACGATATAAGAAGGGCGCAGAATATAAGGACCTGGAGGATTTTGCAAAAGAAATTAACAGGCTGGCAGGAAAATGGGGTAGATAATATTCTTAAGTCCCGGCCATACATATTTTATAATAATTTTTTATTCAGTTTTATAGTAAAATAATAATAAATAATTAGAGCGGAAGGAAAATAATATGTCTAATGGACCAAGAGACTGTGGTGGATCGGGGATTGTTGGAGCTGCATATTTTATGGCATTTATTGGTGCAGCGGTATATTTTATCCAGGACGCGGCATCTTTCTGGATAGGGGTACTTGGTTTTTTAAAAGCCCTTGTCTGGCCGGCTTTTTTAGCATACAAGCTGCTTGAATTCCTGTGAGTTAAACTATTTACTAATGGCAGAGCTCTAAGTAAATTAAAAACTATAGCAGGGCAATAAAAGTTTTGATTTAACCGGAAACCGTATCCGGTTGTATATATTTTCTATTAGTTAAGTTAATGGTGGGTAGTATTGGATTTGAACCAATGACCTCTGCGATGTCGACGCAGCACTCTAACCATACTGAGCTAACCACCCGCGCTCGTATCTAATATATCTTTCTCTTTCTTATTAACTGGATTATAATTCCGATTGCTATAAGTGCGATTCCTGCAATACTGGTAATTATTATTGAATTGTAAGTTCCGCTGGCATCAGCCGTCCTCTTTATAATAATTCCTGCCAGTGCCCAGATAACAACCAGGCAGTAGAATATATCATTTCTGGAAAATACAGTTAAAAGGGTTATTACAACTCCAACTGCAATTACTATAATAGTCCATAACTGCTCGCTTATACCAAATCCATCCCAGCCAATCTTAACCAGGTACGCAGTGACATTTGCAATTGTAGCAATAGTGATCCAGCCAAGGTAAGTACTGAATGGAATATTTACAAGAATTTTTTCAGAATTTCTTATTCCGGGCCTTCCTGTACCAATTCTTACATAAATTAATATAAGGGTTATAAGAAGCAGGGCCATTATAATAAGGGATAGCCAGACAATTTCATAATGCCATGCAAGTATCCATCCCACATTAAAAATACATGAAAGGAAAAATAGTATGCCTATCTTTTCAAAAATTCCTCTCTCCCCGGCGTTTTTTCTGAAGGCAACCACGAACTGGTATATTATAAACAGCGCCAGGAGAATGTAAATAATGCCCCAGATTGAAAATGTTATACCGGCAGGGACAAATAGATTTGGGTATTTATCCGAAAGTTCCTGGGTAGTTAAATTATTTATGGGTAAAATTACTGCAAGCGAATTTACAACAACAACCGCCAAAAATCCGATAAGATTTAAGAAAGCGTAAGTTATTTTTGTGTTTCTTCCTGCCATACTATCTCCCTATATCTATGATTGATAAATTTAAATATAATAAAATCACGGCATATAAGTAACAGTAAATTCTACTTCATACGGGCCTCCATATCTAATGACATCCAGATTTGAATCATGATCTGTCAGGAATCCCTTGTGTCTGAGTCTTATCTGGAATCTATCATGTACATCATCTATTGCCTGATTTAGGGCATTTCTTAGTTCTAAACCTGAGCAGGTAAAGGTAGGTATGTCATATTCTCCCAGCATTGCGCCGGATAAGTCGTAATCCCCTGGCTTTATATTACCAGTTCCCCAGTACACTGCCTCTACCCATATTTTTTCTATTATGGAATAAGGGTCACCTTCTGTGTTGAATTGTTCAAACTTCATTTCAGCAGATAATACTTCTTTTCCGGCAAGACATGAAATATCAAAATTTAAAAAGCCCCTGGCTGGCCTGTTATCCCAGGTATCTCCAATCATAGCAACAGGGTAAACTATTGCAACGACTCCTCCTTCAATAATGCCCCCTACTGCAATCTGGCCTAATTCTACAGACGGAAAGGCAAGTACTTCGGTTATTTTAGTCTTTTCATCCTGCCCACTGTTTCCGTCATTAACTGCTAATGTTATGCTGTAATTGCCTGCGGTATCTGGCATGGTCCACTTGACTGTGCCAAGGTTAGGATTATCAAGGCTTCCTCCGGTTACAGACCAGCTGTAAGTTAAGCTATCACCATCGGGATCTGTTACGGCTGCAGAAACTGTATATTCCAATCCCACATAATGGTTGCCCATAAGTGTAATGTCTGTAATCTCCGGAGGATTATTTGCAATGATACATCCCCAGCTTAAGTTTATTGATGCAGAAGCAGTTCCTTTTGAATTGGCAGCTGTAGCAGTCAGGATATATATTTCGGAAGGGTCGCTGAGATTAACCTGTGCTATATTGAGTACCCATGCACCATGGCTGTCATCCCTGCTCCATTCAACTGTTGGCCCTGGAGTTCCTGTAACTGTTGCCTTTACCCTGTAGTAGCAAACATTATCTATTGCGGAATAAGTGGGGCCTTCGCTTATTTCAAGAGTAATACCGGGAGCTTCTCCTTCTGACTCTTCCTCTTCTTCTTCCTCACTGGTAGTCTCTTGTAACTCCTCTTCGCCTTCGTCTTCAGCGGTCTCTTCATCCCCTGTGGTTTCTTCTTCCGGTGCTTCTCCGGAGGGCTCGCTTTCTTCTTTGGATAATGCTTCTTCTGTATTTTCTTCAGTTTCCGTTATATCTTCATTTTCTTCTGAAGAGATTGCCCTGCATCCACAGTAATCTGAAAAAGCTGCAACAGAAAAGATACATATACAG
>CAZRVN010000011.1:0-14165 GCA_964603595.1 uncultured Actinomycetota bacterium | reverse complement strand
ATTACAAGGATAGAAAGAAGTGGTTAAAAGATTATGGTGTAAGGATGGATTTATAGAGCAGGATAATTGCATGGAATTAATTATATTGTAAATTCTCTTTAAAGAATATGGTCAAAATAAAAAATGTGTTTGATTATACTTTTCTTATTTTATAAAAAATGTGGAATAAGAATACTTTAATTTAAAGGAAATAATATTATGCCTATGGTTTTATTTGGTTGGGGAAAAGAAAGTACAAAAGTTTGTGATGCCGGTATTATGAAATGTGACCATTGTAATAACTATGCTACCTTTGAAATTAGAGAACTTGCACGAAAAGCAAGCTTATACTTTATTCCAGTTGCAAAATGGGATAGAAAGTATTATTTGGTTTGTGGTATATGTCAATATGGACTTGAGTTGAATATGGAAACAAAAAATAAGATATTTAAAGAGATGCAATCATTACCTAATAATAACGTATCAGCTATAATGTGGAAAGCAATGCATAATATTGTAGCATTAGAAATACAGAGATTAAAAGATTATAAAGGTGACAGCTATGCTGAAGAAATATTAAGAAAAATGAAGTCAGAACTTTTAGAAATTAATTGTAAAGAAAAAGATATCAATTATCTCTTGCCTTTATATTTCAAGTATCTAATAGAAGAACTGATGTTCTGTCCTTATTGTGGAAAAAAATTGCCTAATAATGTTACATTAGAAAATGTGAGTTATTGCAATGAATGTGGCAAAAAGCTGGATTAATATAAAAGTCGAGAGGGTAAATAATTTAAAATGAGCAAGTTGTCTCTTTGAAGAGTCTCTATGAAAAGTCTAGGACACCCACCCTAAGATTTTTATTAGCCTAAGGCTTATGCTATGGCGAAAGATATCACTCGGGTTTTAGGCTTTCCTTACCTCTTACTCTTTTTCCTTGATCTTTTCAAATAGCTTTTTATAACTATCAATACGACCCCTAAACGAATCTTTCGGAAATTTTATTCCATTATTTATAGAGTTGATTTTTTCAAATTCATCTTCACACCAGTCAAACTTTTTTTTATTTTTATCAACAAATATCCAAAACTTTTTTTCCCACTTATTAATATATCTCCAAACATCTCCTTCTATATCATCCAATTCATATAATTCCTTTTCTAAATCGACTAAACCTTTTTCCATTTTTATATCCTCGTATAATAAGATAATAAATTTATATATTTTATCAGTTGTAATGCTTTATGTCCCTCAAAGATTTTTTATCACTACTTTTGCAGTTAATAATTGACACCAATAAAAACAAAGATAGAATAAACATAATAGTAATAGGAGTTTATTAATCATGCCTAATGAGAAGCTAACTATTAAAGTCTACTTAGACACGTGTATTTTATCTAACCTAAGAGCGGATAAAATTATAGAAGAACAATTAATCTCCTTGGATAAAATTTGTAATTATGAGAATATAGTTTTTGTAACTTCAAATAAAATGTTAGAGGAATTTCTCAAAACTACTGAAGACCGCATTAGAATCACTTTGAAAATATTATATAAGCTTCTTACAAAAATTCCTTCTAAGCCCTTCTCAAGGTTTGAAGGCGGCTTTTCATTCCCTTTCAAATTTCCTATTAGCTTTGGTAAAAAAGTTGAGGATAAATTATTCTCTAGCTTAAAAGTTATTTTCCCTCACAAGGACGATGTGGAACATATATATCAAGCAGCAGAAGGTGGGTGTAAATACTTTATGACTTTGGATAGAGATTCCATTTTAAAGAAAGCAAAGAAATTTTCGACTCAGTTAAATAAAATATGCCCTAACTTAGAATTTGTTGATCCGACAACTCTTATAGATAAATTACTCAAATCTTCATCATAATTTTTCACCCAATTTTTGCGATATAGTTCGCATATTGCACCACTTCTTGAAAACCCTGCTATATACTATGTATAATGTAGGCTATACGTAGTATTAACTAAAAAAGGCCATAAATGAGAAAAAATAAACTCCCGGTAATTTTAGAGCTGGAAGAAGTCCAAAATTTATTAAAGCAGCCTAATAAGAGATATCCAACCGGACTAAGAAATAAAGCTATTATGTCGCTTATGCTTCACTGCGGACTAAGGCTTTCTGAGATCACAAACCTTAAACCCGGAAATATAAACTTAACCAAAGGAAAACTCAGGGTGGAGTCCGGGAAAGGGAAAAAGGACAGAGATCTTGCCATACCGGACTACCTTAATGAGCTTTTAGAAGCCTGGAGAAGAATAAGGCCTAAAAGTAATTTCTTTTTCTCAACTCTTAAAGGCAGGAAACTATCAGATAGGTACATTCAACAGATGGTTAAAAGATATGCAGAAAAAGCTGGAATTGAAAAGAAGATTTCTCCTCATACACTAAGGCATACCTACGCTACTCAATATTATAAGCAGACAAAAGATATAGAGACATTAAGAAGGATTCTGGGGCACTCAGACATCAGCACCACAACCATCTACATCACCCTGGCAAATATTGATGTAGAAAACGGAATGAAGTCATTTAAAGGGTTTTTATAATTTGCTTTTTAATGTTAAAATTTTCCGCATAGGGTAAATAAATTAAAAACTACAAAAAAAGAAGCTAATCTTAAAATTAAAAAGGAAATAATTAAGACGATTGGTTGTATAAGGAGGTATAAAAATGGGAATATTTAGCAGAAAAAGAAAGAAAAATATTGACGGATTGATAAGAGATTTAAAGGATGAAGATGAAGGTGTCCGAGATGCAGCAGTAAAAGCTCTTGTTAATATAGGAGAACCAGCAGTAGAACCTCTTATTGAGGCTTTAAAGGATGGAAATGCCAATTTCCGATATATGGCAGCAGAGGCTCTCGAGGAGATAGGAGACAGGAGGGCCGTAGAACCACTAATTGAGGCTTTAAAGGATAAAGATTTTACTGTCCGAGGCATGGCAGCATCAGCTCTTGGGAATATAAAAGATGCAAGGGCAGTAGAACCTCTGATCAAGGCTTTAAAGGATGAAGGTCGGACTGTCCGAAGTAGTGCAGCAGAGGCACTTGAGAAGATAGCTTGGCAACCTAAGGATAATGTTGAGAAAGCTTATTACTTAATTGCATTAGGACAGTGGGATGAGCTGGTGAAACTTGGCAAACCAGCTGTAGAACCTCTAATCGAGGCTTTGAAAGATAAAGATAGCGATGTCCGAAGTAGTGCAGCAGAAGCTCTTGGGGAGATTGGGAATCCTTGTGCCGTAGAACCGTTCATCGGCGCGCTCAAGGATGTGGAACCCCGTGTGCGCAAGGCAGCCTTTTTTGCACTGGAGAAGATTGCTAAGCAAGCAAAGGTTGACGAGTCACTTCGGCAATCGGCTATAGATGCAGTAAAACAGGTAGATATCGACAGGTTAAATATGGAGCTAGGCAAATTTTACACCAGTAGCCCTGATAAGGCAGTAGAGATGCTATTCGATAAGGCTATGGCAATTGTCCCCACGATTTCTCAAGAGAATTTCGTTAAAGCTTATAATCGTATGCTGGCTAGTGGGCCTTCGCCATTGGTAGAAGGATCCGAGAGCGAAGTAAAAAGATTGATTCTGGGCAACGCCAAAGCCCTCGCCCGCGAACATGGTTTTCAAAATTTCAGTATAAAATTATATCTATTTAAGGGTTATAAGGGAGAAGAAGCTGCCCAAATGGTAGCTTGGTTTTATGTGAGGGAGTCACCAATTGGAAAACTAGTTCATTTGTGGAAAACAGATAACGCATTCCATGCGTATGGTCACCCTGAACTCCTGTCTTCTAAGGGTGCTGCCAAGGTGACAAGAAAGAAGACAAAAAAGCAACCGGCTGTAGATCTTGAAGGACGCTCAATCAAGTTCGAGTCCTTGGATTCTTTTAAAAAACAAATCGAAGTTTCTCCCCATGGTGTTTATGACAGTGCCCCCCTGCTACTTGATGAGGATCCAGATTTAGAACAGCTATTTGTTGATCCTCCGATAATCCAAAAACCTACCGAACAAAACCGTCAGTTCTGGGCTTCGGCTGAGGCTAGTGCTCAATTATGCCGAATAACTTTGGTTACTGGCTATCTGCAGCATCCCAAACCTGAAGTACGGCTTAAAACTCTCGATATGATTAAAAAATACCAGCTATTAAATGTCAATGACCAGCTGTTATTTGATCTTCTGGCAGCAGACCCGGATGAAATAGTTAGGCGAGAAGTTGCAAGGATTACCTGGTTAAGTGAAAGAGATGTCAATTGCGAATACGCGGTGAACAAAGCTAAGGACGAAATTACCTATGGCTCAGAAAATGACCCTGTTGGGCCAACCAGAGCAAGAGAAGCCCTCGCATTGTTGGTGGAAGCAGCACCAGATGAGGATGCCCGAAGAGCTTTGAAGCACCTGATCTCGCTGCCATGGCCTTGATATCGTAACCTGAGTTATGGTGATCGGTTGCGACGAATACCGTGTTCAGGTCAACAAACACCCCGCTTGCGGCAGTGATTACAGCGAGCCTGCCGTCGTTTGATTTGGCTAGTTTATCAAATTTAATGTTTCGGAACTAATAACTCGGGCCGACCGATAGCCCGGATACCATTTTCTGTATTATAAATGTGGACAAGAGTGCTCAATCTGTCAGGGAGACACCCCGAAAATAGAATATGCTCTTCATTTTTGAATCCCATGTTTTTAGACAAAAAAGAAATTTCGAAATATTCTATTTCCGATAAAAGTGCAAGAGATTTCGCATTTTCCAGGATGGTGTTCTTTACCATTTCTGCAGAGCCTAGGAGAGGGGGAGACATCCAGGTTTCACCCTCGAATTCGCGTTTATATGATGCTCGGAGCAGATAAACCTTACAAATAACCTGGCAGATGACACGAAACCTTCCTTTTCACCTTAAGGCATTGGTTATCCTTCTTGCTGTAGATTTATAAATTATTTTGTAAGAGCTCCCGGTAGTAAATGGAAAGGTAAAACTTAAAAGACTTGAATATTAAGTTTAATGTGATAAGCTGCCCCCGGAGCTTTCCGGTGGGGCTCAACCCAAATACCGATACCAAAATCAAGCTACAGCATGTATCTATTGATGAAACATAGCATATAGCACCCAAAGCGGCTCTGCTCCTATAATTTGAGTAAGAAGTACTTTCCAGAATCCGTTGCTTTTTACAGTAACCTTTTATTTTTATATCATCTAAATTAAAGCTTTATCTCTTCCAGGATCCGTTACCTGGTCTGGAGACGAAATCTGTTACTTTTTATAATTTCACTGTTATCTAAGTAAGGTTAAGTAGCTTTAGCAGTACCTGGGTAATATTTTATAAATCCTTTTTCGGGAACTTCTATAGTTTCGTTAATAAATTCTTGAGCAAAATCAAATACACAATCAGTTGCCTCCGGATTGTCCATTAATATTTTTACTAGCTTGTCAATTCTGTATTCCAGGAAATATTCCGGAGGAATTCCCAGGCCGGAAGCAATTTTTTTAATAGTTTCTATAGGTGGGTGTTTTTCTCGTTTCTTAAGAACACAAAAATAACTAAAACAGAAATTAGTTTTAGCCGCTAGCTTTCTGTGTATTATATCTTTTTTATCCATTATTTCCTTTAAGGCTTTAGGGAAAGGTTTATTAGAATATTTCATATATAATTTTTTTAGCTTCGTATTATTACTTAATAAATTTTATATTATTAAGTATTTATATGATTACCGTATTGTTTATTACTATAACAATTAGAAAAGATGTTACAAAAAAGTAAAGTTAACAATTTAGTCAACATTATTACAGGATAGTACTAAATTTGTAGATAACTATTTCAATAAAATATATAGGTTTTAAGCTGTTATTCCTGGTTTTCTCATGTCTCAAATAAAAATTGGTTGAAGAATTATCAGTTATTAAACTTATAGAAAGAGGAAAACTTTGAAAGTTCTATTGTTGTAAAAGCAACATTATGTTATTATTTATTATCACTTTTTATAAAGGATAATAATAAAATATTTTTGGAATTATTACATATTAAGAGTGAGAAAATTATTGTCTAATGAAGCAGAAAATTGATAATATATATAGAAGTTATGTAAATAATGATAATATAAACAATGTGCTGTTTGATATATATGAGATAATCTTAGCTAAACTAGATAACGAATCGTTAGCAGAGGTTTGATTTTATACAAACTGGTAAAATATTATTTTAAAATGAGGTGTAATGACAGAAGATATAAAAGTAGCATGCTACGTAAGAGTATCTACTTCTTCTCAAGCTAAAGATGACAAATACAGTATCCCTGAACAAATTGATATACTTAAAAATATATGTGGTAAAAATAATTGGGACTATGATTTATACCAGGATATTGGCATTTCTGGTAAAACTATTGAAGCCAGACCAAGAATGAGAGAATTATTGAATAATTGTAAAAAGGGTATCTATAAAAAAGTTTTAGTAGTGGATCAGGACAGGTTAACTAGAAATGTTAGAGATTTGCAATATATAAAAGATATCTTTATAGAAAACAATATCAGCCTTGTGATAAACGGAAATATCCTAGACCTAAGTGATGAAGATGATGATTTTATGTCTGATATCCAGGGAATATTCAGCAAAAGGGAAAGGCGAATGATAGCAAAAAGGACATCACGGGGAAAGCACCAAAAAGCAAAACAGGGTAAAATTCCTACTTCCGGATTTAATATTCCTTATGGTTACAGGTTAGATGAAAATGAAAAAATCGTAATAAATGAAGAAGAAGCCAGAATCGTAAGAATGATTTTTAAATGGATAGCATATAAGGGAATGAGTTGTTATAAGATTGCAGAAAAATTGAATTCCTTAGGGATACCTACTCGATCAAAAAGTTTCGGAAAGATATTAAAGCTAAGGGTTAAAAATGAAATATGTGAGCCTAAATGGACAAGAAGCTCCGTAAATCATATTGCAAGGAAAGAACTATACTATCAGAATAAATATGCTCTCGGTAACAGAAGCAAGTATTACATAGAGCCTGTATACGTTGATAAAAAGCCTATAATATCAAGGGAACTCTTTGAGAAGGCAAGAAGCCAGACCACTAAAAACAAATCTTTTCACGGTAGAGCGTCAACTGCTGTTTATATCCTTACTGGTAAATTAAGATGTAAAAAATGCGGTTATGCTTATATAGGGGGCAGGTGGAATAATAAAAAGGAAGGCAGGTTATATTATTATTACCGGGATTTAGGGAAGACAAACAAGGTAAATAAACACGATAAGAAATGCGATAGTGCCTCTGTTAAAAAGGATTTAATTGAAAACATAATAAAAAACGACATCAAAGAGTTTTTAACCAATCCCGATATATTAGAAAAATATCTTACGAACTTAACGGAAAACAGGGAAGATAACGAACTTGCGGACATAAAATTTCAGATAATAAAAAATGATTCAGAAATGAAAAAACTCATAGAGTTATATGCAGAAATGTTTATACCTGACCCGATTCAGGAAAATGTTATTAAGGAGAAGATAAAACAAACGCAGGAAAAGGCCAGAGAATTGCAGGCCTTAAAATTTGAAATTGAAAACAAAGAAGAAGCCTTAAAAGTTAAAAGAAGTGAATTTGAAAAGGTATCATATCTTCTTAAAAAGATTGGCGAGGGTATAGAAAAACTTAAAGATTGGGAATGGAAAAGGCTTATTGATAAGCTGGTTAATAAAATAGAAATTGATTCAACGGGCAGTCAGGGAAAGACAATAAAGCTGGATATTTATATAATGTATAATTTTGAAAATATGATGAGTCAAAAGAGTAACTACTATACGGACATAGTCGGTAGTCCACCCAAGGGAAGTGATAAAACCGGCTATTAAGGATTCGGCAGCATCAGTAATATTCATACATAATCATCCAAGCGGTGACCCTGAACCCTCTATTGATGACATAGAAATAACTGAAAGGTTATGCAAGTCTTTTGCCATCCTGGGGATTAATGTCCTGGATCATATTATTGTAGCTGAAAGCGGATATTTTAGCTTTAAGCAGAAGCAGATGATTTAATTATAATAAAAGAACTCATTTAACTGGGAGGATTAAAAAGAACAGAGGTGCAATGTTTATATCACTGGCTAAAGACTATACCCCAAAAAACTGGACCAAAGATTGGGGTAAGGTCATATGATCCTTGTGTTTATTAATAGAGTAGATAGCCAGGGGAGAAATAAAATCATATCACCCGCAGTCATATGCAGCTTTGGATATCAATGATATACTTTATAATATTTCGGAATACAAACTGCGCAATCTGGGTGCGGTGGGTTTTAATAGGGTAAATGGGATAATCTACTTATTCGAGTTCAGGGAAAATTATGAAAATGACAAACCTCTAGTTCATGCCTGGAAAATATGATGATGATTTTTACTGGAATGTATGATGCGTAGGTTTTTATAGTTTTTAAGATTTTAATTATTACCAGGGAGGTAAAATTGCGAAAAATGATTTCATTCTTAGCTATAATACTTGCGTTGTTTTTGATTTGCGGCTGCAGCAAAATTACAGAGAGAGTAGCTGATGTAACAGAAGAATCAACAGAGGCAGGTACTGAAGAGGTGGAGACGACTGCAGGTGTACCACCGGGTTTTCCGGAAACTGTTCCTATCCACAACCAGGCAGATATTACAGAGTCTGAAAAGACAACAGTTGAAGGAGTGATGTCTTTTTATATTCATATGGAATATGAAGGTGAGATCGAACAGCTGTCTGGCTGGTATGAGCAGGAATTACCGGAGAACTGGCAGATAGATTCTGTATCTTCCGGCGATTTTGATGATTGGTCAGAGTTTTATGCTGATGCACATAACAGTGAATATTATTTATCTGTTTATCTATATCAGGAAGCTGGAAGCAGTTGTGTTACTATTGATATAAATGCAGTAGGAAAAGCTGAGGCAGCCGAAGCAGAGGAAGAAGAAGCTGCCAGAGAGGAAACTGCAGAAGAAGAAGCTGGCGAACCAGAAGCTACCTATTCTGGTGAACTGGAAGATGCTGAGATTGCATTTGTATGTGCTTCTGTTGGTTCTGCATGGAATGTAGAGGATCACTTTCCTGATCTTGATATAGCAGTTTATGACGAGTACCAATTTGATAAGGGTAATGTCATAGGGAATATACTGGAAGGTGATAAGCCGGATATCATGATAATCAAGGAATGTGCTGCTTACTTTCCTCCCGAGGATTATGGGACGTCTATAGAGGCTTATAAGGACCTGATAAGAGATTGGGTAAATCTCTGCAGGGGTGAGGGAGTGATCCCTGTCCTGGCAACTGTTGTCCCTGTAAACCCTGATAATCCCGAGCGTTCGGAAGAGCAGCTCGAATCCATTCTGGAATTTAACGATTGGATTCATGAGTACTGTGAATATGAGGATATCTCAGTTCTTGACCTTGAAGCAGCTTTAAGGATCAGTGAGGATGATAGAGCACTTGACCCTGACTATGATTCAGGAGACGGATTGCATCCTAATGATTTAGCATATTCGGAAGAACTTGATTATATATTGATACCTACTCTTGAAGATGCGATTGATATCGGATACTGAGCCTTATAAAAAGAAAAAAGATCTAAAACTAATTTTATAGGATAGTAGAGCTTGCGAATTATTTTTTAGATATGCTCTTACTTACTGATATAAAGGCAGATGACTTAAACATTAAAAGAATATCTTCTTAAAGGAAATGAATTTTTTAAGTCTTTTTATACTATTGAAAAAACCAGCTGGTTACTGGATATTTAGGCGCTTGTAAGTTATATCATTAATGCTATAATTCATTCCTGAATTACTGGCAGGGTGTGATTGACTTATTTAATGATTTTTATTAATATATCCAATTGTCTAAAGCAGTTTTCCTTCTAGTAGGGCCCATAGCTCAGTTGGTTAGAGCAGCGCACTCATAATGCGGAGGTCCCAGGTTCGAGTCCTGGTGGGCCCACCAAAATCTAATAATACCATTAAAAACCATAATTTAGCTTCTGTAATTCTGTGCAAGTTAAAAGAGCAGTCCATATTCTGTAGGATTTAAGTTTTTAACCCCGGTTTATAATTTAAAGAATTATTTTTTAGATGTAGATTAGCATGTTAGTAGGGGCCGCTTGCACGGGCGAATCGGGATTTCATTAAGTCAAGCAGGTATGAGGAAGTAGGGTCAACTTTATTCATTACTGCAAGATATACGCTTATCCAGTCTGCAAGGAGAATACCGGAGAATCCTTTTATTGCATCATTTGAACCTTCAAGGATGATTTCTTCAAAGTTAATTTTTTTCTCAAACAGAATCCCTTTTAATATCTCTACTCTTCTTAAAGTTTCTTCTTTTGAGTCTTTATCTGTAATAAAAAGTACAAAATAATTATTTCTAAGGTCATGTCCCATGCCCCACGCAGCTATTTCATCATGGTCCAGCTCGGGGATGGTATTAAAATGTGCAAAGTTATTGCTGTTAAGGCAAATCTGGCTTTTAAGGCGGTATGCAATTGTACCGGTTAGCATGCTGCTGCCGTATATAACCGGAATATTGCCAAACAGATTAATAGCAGTTCTCTTGGCAATGTTTTGGGATATCCTTATATCAGGGCTTAAGTCTTTTGATAAAGTGGTAAGCACCTTCTCAACCTCGCCCCAGTCAATTCCCAGGAGGCATTCCTTTTCATCACTGCAAATATCAAGGGCGCCTGCCTTATTTAATATGTTTGTAATAAAGACATAGATACACCCTACTACCATTCTTGATAATATATCTACTGAATATTCAATAAGCAGTATCCTGTCATCGGAAAGTGCTTTTTCTTTTAATTTGCCGCCGGTGGTAATAGCGACTATATTTGCACCTGCTTTTAGTGCTGTATCTACTGCTTCAATAACCTCAATTGAATTACCACTGTGGGTTACTGCAACAATCAGGGTTTCTTCATTTACCCATGAAGGAATGGTAGACCTTGAGCAGAGAAAAACGGGTATATTTATCTTATCAATGTCCATAGAGTTTATCAGTCTATATACTACATTGGTGGAGCTTCCCATCCCTATAATGAGGGAATTTTTAAATTTCTTTCTAAATGGTAGTTTTAGCTTTTTTATAGTGTCTCCTGCTGTTTGAAACTGTTTGGGGAATTCATAAAGGGTCTTTAACATTGCGTCCGGTATACTTTGAAGGATCTTTCTTTCATTTTCTAAAGATTTCATTTGCCTCCTTTAAAAAATAGCAAAAGCGCCGGGAAGATATTTCTTTTTATTTCAACGTAAATATTATAATATTTAATCTAATAATACAATTTTATATATTCAACATGATTCTTAGTGAACTGTCTTCGTGCCTGGATAAGGTCTTTTATATAAACCTTGCTCTAAGCTGGGATAAAGCAGGCCTTCAGATTGGAAATCTGGAAAATGAAATAAAAAGAATTCTTGTTACCCTAAATGTAACAGATATCGTGGCAGATGAAGCAGCCAGTCTTAACTCTGATTTAATAGTAGCCCATCACCCTTTAATGTTTAATTCCATTGACACTATTTTAAGCTCAAGGACAGGGGAAAAAGAAATCTTAAAACTTATAGAGAATGGTATAGCAGTTTACTGCACCCATACAAATTACGACTCAATGCCCGGCGGGTTAAATGATTTGCTGGCTTCTACACTGGGTTTGACTGACCTGGAGATAGTTGAGGGACAATATGAACAGTGGTATAAGTTTGTTGTTTTTGCACCAATAGAATCAGAAGAGAAAATAAGGGAAGTTATTTGCCGGAGCGGTGGAGGCAAGTGGCGGAATTATTCGTGCTGTACCTTTAATACTAAAGGGAAAGGTACTTTTATTCCCGGTAAGGGTTCAAGGCCGTATACGGGGAGTAGAGGTGAAATGAGCTACGTTGAAGAAGTAAGGATTGAATGCATAGTAAATGAAAAAAACCTTGAAGTCCTGGTTGAAGCAGTGAAAGCTGTGCATCCATATGAAGAAGCGGCATATGATATTTATAAGATTGAAAACAGGTTTAGTGAGGCAGGGATTGGAAGGTGCGGGAGATTGGCTGAAAGTAAGTCTTTTAGCAAGTTTGCAGCAGAGATTAAGGATAGTCTTGGCATTGATAGTTTTACGTGGATGAGTAAAGAAGATAAGGGTGCCGGAGAAAGGAAGATTGACAGGGTAGCAGTGGCCTGCGGCAGTGCTAATTCTCTTACTGATAAGCTTGTGGGTATAGACTGTGATGCTGTAGTGGTTGGCGAGATGGACTATCATAGTGCCCTGAAAGTTATTGAAGGCGGTAAAATCCTTATAGCGGTAGGGCACGGCAATAGTGAAAAGCTAGCAGTAGATGGAATTTCTGCTATACTGAAAGACTATTTTAAGAAAAATGATATTGGTATTGATGTATTAAAAAGCAAAAAGGGGAGTAACTCATGGAGGTATCATATTGGATGAAAAAAAGTTTGATGTAATAGACCTGGCGGAGCTCCAGTTAATAGATAATGCAGTTTCTGCACGGCTCTCGGAGATTGAGGAGATTAAAGGCAGCAATGAGATGGTTTCTGCACGGAAAGAGTTTGAAAGGGCAAGAGAGAGCTTTGATAAGATAGGCAGTGATTATAATGCTATGGAAAGCAAGCGCAGGAAATTAGAGGATACTATTGAGATCCAGAGTGAAAAAATTAAAAGTAATGAAGAGAAGCTTTTTAGCGGTAAAATTACCAGTACAAAGGAACTGGAAAGTTATCAGGAGGAAGTAAAGATTCTAAAGCAAAAGAATTCTGGAATAGAGGATAAAGTTTTAGAGATGATGATTGATATGGAAGATAAATCAGAAAAGGTGAAGTCAGCCCGCGAGGCAATGGAAAAGAGGAAAGCGGATATAGACCACATAAAAAATGAGATAGAGGAAAGGATAGAAGTTTTAAGGCACAATATAGAGGGGCTAGAAAAGAGAAAGGAAAGTGTTATTTCAAGGATACCTGAGGAGTATTTAAAAAAGTACAGTGAGGTTAAGAATAAAAAGAATGGAATTGCCGTAGCAGTGCTGAAAGATAATTTTTGCAGCGTGTGCAACATGCAGATACCGACAAGTGAGGCAGAAAAAATAGATGATATAGATAAAATATATAGGTGCCCGCTGTGCGGTCGGATAGCTGTAATATACAGGAATGAAATAGATGATATAAAAAAGGAACTGGAAGCTTAAATGGAAGAGAAGACATACACGTATTTGAAAATATATTTTGACGGCGGCTCAAGAGGGAATCCAGGCCCTTCTGCGGTTGGTGCAGTAATGTATGATAATAGGGATAAGAAACTTGAGGAGTTAAGCGAATGCATAGGGAAACATACCAATAACATGGCTGAATATACAGCCCTTAAAAAGGCTCTTGAAATGGCAGCAAAGTATAAATGCAGAAAGATAATGATTTTTACTGACAGTAAGCTTCTGGATAATCAGGTAAAGAAAAAATGGAAGATAAAAGATAAAAGTATTTTAAAGGTGTATCTGGAAATATCCAGGTCATTGGAAAGATATAATGTTGTTGATTTAAGGCATATCCCCAGAGAGAGCAATACAGAGGCGGATAGGCTTGTAAATAAGGCGCTTGATGAAAAAGAGCTTTCCTACGAAGGGGAATCGCATATAAATTTCGGTAAAATAAATGAATGAGTACTTCCCGTATTTAGAGTTTACTAAGCTTCACATCAAAAGTCACGCCAGACCTTTTAATGTATTGATTTTTAAATAAATATCTGTAATATATAACCGGAGTTAGCCGAGTAGTCGCGCAGGCTTTTTGACTGTGAGGAAAGTCCGGGCTCCATAGGGCAGGATGCTGGGTAAATCCCAGCGGGGTCAGTGTAAAAACTGGTCCTAGCGCAAGTGCAACAGAAAATATACCGCCAGATTTTTCTGGTAAGGGTGAAATGGTGAGGTAAGAGCTCACCGGCAGTCCGGTGACGGGCTGGCCTGGTAAACCGCATCTGGAGAAAGGCCAAATAGGGAAGTATAAGGTGGCCCGCCTTCTTCCGGGTTAGGCCGCTTGAGATAAATAGTAATATTTATCCTAGATGGATGACTACTGGTGTCTATGGTTTATATCGTAGATACTACAGAACTCGGCTTACAGGCTAACTCCAACTATTTTTTATCTTATAGGCCGGCTAAATA
>CAZRVN010000010.1:0-15360 GCA_964603595.1 uncultured Actinomycetota bacterium | reverse complement strand
CCAAGATACTGGAGTAATGTGTAAGGAAAGTAATAATAGGCAGGAGTAAATATAAATAATTGGAATAAATGGAATTAAAATAATAAGATTGAGTTTAATGATATAAAGTATATATAAAAATATATAAAAATCATAAAGTTTATATTAAATTGTAAAGATAAATTATAAAAGTAAATAAGTTAGTACCCCCGGGATAGAAGAAAAAAGTATTTTTTCTTGAACGAAAGGGATTTATATTATTGACATCAAATAAATATAATGCTAATTTGTTTCTTTGCGTTTTCTAATAATAAATAATAATGGTGGAGAAAGTTGAGACAGATAATTATTCTTGAGTGTACAGAGTGTAAAAGAAGAAATTACAACAGTGAAAAAAATAAAAAGAGTACACCCGATAGATTGGAAATAAAAAAATATTGTAAATGGTGCAAGAAACACACTATCCATAAGGAGACCAGATAGGGTTGTATAGGGCTGTAGCTCCAATTGGTAGAGCACCGGTCTCCAAAACCGGGTGTTGGGGGTTCGAGTCCCTCCAGCCCTGCCAGGATAAAATGTATAGGAAATTTAGTATAAAGCTCTGCCAGGGACAATTATTTAAAGAAGGTTAAGTTTAATGGCTAAGAGGAAAATTTCAAGAAAGTACAGGAAAAAGGCTATGATGGAAAAGCAATTGCAGGAGAGGAAGGTTCCGTCACAGCCAAAGAAGAAAAGGAACTGGAAGCAATTTATAAAGGAAATGCCTTCAAGAATTGCTAAGTTTTTAAAGGATGTTGTACGTGAATTGAAAAGAGTAACATGGCCCACCAGGAAGGCTCTTGTAAACTATACTATAGTAGTTATAGTAACTATAATTATATTTGCTGTAATTCTGGGGGTTTTTGATTTAGCTTTTATCCAATTATTGGATTGGATGGCAAAAATTTAATTATTGGTGATAAAAATGCGAGCAAGATGGTATGTGATAAATTCATATGCTGGATATGAAAAAAAGATTAAAGCTAACCTGGAGCACAGGATAGAATCAATGAATATGGGTAACAAAATTTTTGATATTTATATCCCGCAGGAGGATGTTGTTGAGATTAAAAGTGGCAAGAAAGAGGTATCATCAAAAAGAGTACTTCCCGGCTACCTGTTAGTAAAGATGTATCTTGATGATGATTCCTGGTATGTAGTAAGAAATACACCTGGTGTAACCGGTTTTGTCGGCAGGGAGGATAAACCCACCCCTCTTTTAGATAGTGAAGTAAAGAAAATAATGAAAAGACAGGATAGCGGTAAGCCCAAACCGAAAACAGATTTTGAAATAGGTCAGCCCGTAAAAGTTACCACTGGGCCATTTGCCAATTTTGATGGCACTATAAATGAAATAAATCTTGACCAGGGAAAACTAAAGGTGCTGGTTTCAATATTTGGAAGGCAGACGCCGGTTGAGTTAAATTTTAATCAGGTATCTAAAATATAGAAAAAACTGGAATTAATTTAGATAACATGTATAATACGTAAAAATTTTTAGAGAGGTAACTGTTAATGGCAAAGGAAATTATAGCACAGGTTAAATTGCAGATTCCTGCAGGGCAGGCGAATCCTGCTCCTCCGGTTGGCCCTGCTCTCGGCCAGCACGGAGTTAATATAATGGAATTCTGTAAAGCTTTTAATGAAAGAACTGCCAAAGAACAGGGGATTATTATCCCCGTAGTGCTGACAGTATATAAAGACAGGAGTTTTAGTTTTATTACAAAAACTCCTCCAGCTGCGGTTCTTATAAAGAAAGCTATAAATTTAGAAAAGGGTTCGGGTGAGCCAAATCATGAAAAAGTGGGGGAAATCACAAGAGAGCAGTTAGAGGAAATAGCGAAAATTAAATTAAAGGATTTGAATGCGAGAAACCTGGATAAAGCAGTCAAGATAATAGAAGGAGCTGCTAAGAGCATGGGTGTAAAGATAGTTTCGTAATTGGACTGGAGTATCTGGAGAGAAGATAATTTACTTGAAATACTAAATAAAGTTTTAGCTAAAGAGGCGGTAAGTTTTGAAGAGAGGAAAAAAATATCTATCAAAAACAGAAAACAGGGATAAACAAGCGATACTAAGCCCCGGTGAAGCTATAAAGTGGGTTAAGGAAAATCATTTCGCAAATTTTGATGAGTCTGTAGATATTAGCATAAATCTCGGGGTTGACCCCAGAAAGGCAGACCAGCTGATTAGAGGAACAATAATTTTACCTAATGGAACCGGGAAGGTTCAGAAAGTACTTGTTATTGCACAGGGTGAAAAGGCAAATGAAGCAAAAGAAGCAGGAGCAGATTATGTCGGTGGGGAGGAACTTGTAGAAAAGATAAGTAAAGGATGGCTGGATTTTAGTATTTGTATAGCTACTCCGGATATGATGAAGCACATGGGGAAAATTGGTAAAATTTTAGGTCCAAGAAAATTAATGCCAAATCCTAAATCCGGAACAGTTACATTTGAAATAAAGAAGACAGTTGAAGATTCAAAAAAAGGAAGATTGGAATTTAGGACTGATAAGAATGGTGTGATACACTCAACTGTTGGAAAAGTGTCTTTTGGGGAGAAGCAATTATTGGAAAACTATCTGGCTTTAATTAACGCAATCATAAGGTCAAAACCGCCGGCTGCTAAAGGAAGATATGTAAAGAGTATTTATTTGTCACCAACTATGGGGTCAAGTGTCAAGATAGACCCGAATAAAATGACAGAGGCAACGGAGGCAGCTTAGAAATAACGAGACATATATAATAAAAATAAACCTGAGACAGTAGGTGTTATTTTAGGAAATAAAGTAACTTAATTCCCTGCCGAGGTTGATTTAGAAGAATAAATCGGCCTTTGAAAACATAGGGGCCGGTTTAATTTTTATAAGTCTTATTTTTGTAAAAAATATTTTTTGGAGGTCAGAATGGCCAGGCAAGAAAAAATTAGTGAGGTAGAAAGATTAAAAGAAATCTTTAAAGGGGACCATGGTATTATTTTCACTGACCATAGCGGACTTAAAGCTGACGATGCTGTGGCAGTGAGAGATAAGCTGGTGGAAGCTAATTCATATCTTAGAATAATAAAAAATACCCTTGCCAGTATAGCAGCTAAGGATGTTTTTAAAGATTTGGATCTTGAAGATGTGTTTAAAGGGCCGACGAGTATGGTTGTAAGCGGCGAGGATATGATTTCTACTGCAAAGGTTTTGGAGGCGATTTCAAAAGACCTGGATACTTTAAAAATAAAGGCGGGACTATTTGAAAAACAGCTTTTGAGTGGAGAAGAGGTTAATAAATTCGCCAGTTTACCGGGAAGAGAAGTACTGCTTACTAATCTGGTGATATCAATTAAGTCACCGATAACAAAGTTAGTAAATATTTTAGGTATGTTAACAAGGGATCTTGTAGTAGTTCTTGATGCGGTTAGAGTAAAAAAAGAAGAAATTGATAATTAAGGGAGGAATAATGGCAAAGACAAAAAAAACAGCGGAAGATGCAAAAGAAAAAACAGTGGAAAGTAAGGAAGAAAAAACAGTGGAAAGTAAGGAAGAAAAAACAGTGAGTGAAGAAAAAAAGGAAACAGGTAAAGAGAAGGCAAAGGGAAAAGTATCTGCCAGGAGTAAATCTATTGACGAAATTATGGGTGCTATTGAAAAGATGACTGTGCTTGAGCTTTCGGAACTGGTAAAAGCTCTCGAAGATAAATTTGAAGTTAGCGCTCAGGCAATGTCAGTTGTAGCTCCTGCTGCAGGCGGACCTGCTTCAGCACAGGGAGGAGGGGCTCCAGCCGAAGAACAAACAGAATTTGATGTTAACTTAAAATCAGCAGGAGATAAAAAAATACAGGTTATAAAAGTAGTAAGGTCAGTAACAAGTCTTGGGCTTAAGGAAGCTAAAGACCTGGTAGATCAAGCGCCAAATCTGGTTAAGGAAAAGATTACAAAAGAGGAAGCAGAAAAAATAAAGAAGCAGCTGGAAGAAGCCGGTGCTGAAGTTGAGATAAAATAAAACACCTAAAAATAGGTATTTATAACAGGTTGATAGTAAATAGTACATAGTACAGACCGAATAAAGGGAATTTAAAAAAGTTTTTAAGCCCTTTTAATACCTGTATTTATATTTAGGTTTATAGTAATAAGTGAAGGCTTCATAATAACGGACATCTGTAAAAACATAAATTTTAAGATATTTGGAATAGACAGTTGACTATTAAATTATATTTGGTAAAATATTAGTTTGCAAGTTTTCTTGTAAATATTTATTTATCAATACTGTTTTAAGTTGTTTTCCCTATATTCGAATTTATTAATAAGATTACTTTAGCCATTTTTTCTGCTTTATTAAACTTGAAATTTAATTAATGAGGAGAATAAATTAATGCAAAAAATCAAAAATAACGAGAGATATAATTTTGGTAAAAATCTTGAGCTGACAAATATGCCCCACCTTCTTGATATACAGAGAAAGTCTTTTCAGTGGTTTCTGGAAGATGGGATTATAGATGCATTAAAAGATATATCTCCTATTGAAGATTTCACAGGTGGCATGTCACTTGAATTTTTAGATTGTAGTTTTGATGATGCAAGTTTTACTCCAGACGAATGCAAAATGCAGGATATGTCTTACACTGCACCGCTCAAGGTTCTCTCAAGGTTTATTAATAAGGAAACAGGAGAAATAAAAGAGCAGGAAGTTTTTATGGGAGATTTTCCAATGATGACAGAGAAGGGGACATTTATAATAAATGGTACTGAAAGAGTAGTAGTGTCCCAGTTAGTTCGTTCCCCGGGTGTATATTTTGACACAGATATAGATAAAAAGGCCGAAGTTGACATATATATGTGCAAGGTTATCCCTACAAGGGGGTCCTGGATAGAAATTGAAACTGATAAAAAAAATATTGCTTACGTAAGGATTGACAGGAGGAGGAAATTTTTACTTACTATCTTCTTAAAATCTGTAGGATTTGGTAATAATGAAGATCTGCTTGCTATGTTTGGTCCTTATGATAAAAAGGATTGTATTAAAAACACCATTGAAAAAGATTTTACCGAAACTGAGGAAGAGGCACTGGTTGAGATATATAAGAAGCTTAGACCAGGTGAGCCACCTACCGTTGAAAGCTCAAGAAATCTTTTAAACTCATTGTTCTTTAACTCAAAGAGATATGATTTTGGAAAAGTAGGAAGATATAAGATGGACCAGAAGCTGACGGATGAGGCTGATAAGAAAATCCTTGCCAGAATTAAAGAGATCAATGAAAGAATGGGGATAGATCTAAATGAGAAATATATTCTGAATTGCAAGGATATATTTTTAATAGTAAAGTATCTTATCCAGTTAATGGGAGGTATTGGTGAGGTTGACGATATTGACCACTTTGGTAACAGGAGAGTAAGGAATATTGGTGAACTTATACAGAATCAGGTAAGGATTGGCCTTTCAAGGATGGAGAGAGTGGTAAAGGAAAGAATGACCACGCAGGATGTGGATGCTATAACTCCTAAATCTTTAATAAATATAAGGCCGCTTGTTGCAAGTTTAAAAGAATTTTTCGGCAGCGGGCAGCTTTCACAGTTTCTGGACCAGACAAATCCTCTGGCTGAAATCACTCATAAAAGGAGACTAAGTGCTCTTGGTCCAGGGGGTTTAAGCAGGGAAAGAGCCGGTTTTGAAGTAAGAGATGTACATCCTTCGCATTATGGTAGAATGTGCCCCATAGAAACGCCGGAAGGTCCGAATATTGGACTTATTGGTTCCCTGGCGACATATGCGAGATTAAATGAATATGGTTTTATAGAAACCCCATACAGGAAAGTTGTAAGTGGCAAAGCAACTAATAAGATTGAATATTTATCTGCTGATAATGAGGAGAATTATGTAATTGCCCAGTCAACCAGCAGGACCGGTAAAGATGGTAGATTCCTGGAGGAAAAAGTTATGGCAAGAATGGGCGATGAAGTAGTTGTTGTTAAGCCTGATATGGTTGATTATATGGATGTTTCACCAATGCAGATTTTTAGTGCTGCAGCATCTCTTATACCATTCCTGGACCATGATGACGCTAACAGGGCTCTTATGGGTTCTAATATGCAGCGTCAGGCAGTACCATTAATTAATCCGGAGGCGCCGCTGGTTGGTACAGGAATAGAAAGAAGGGTAGCCGAAGACAGTGGGGTACTTATTCTGGCTAAAGATGATGGTGTGGTTGAAGAAGTAAATGCAGATTATATAAAAATTAATTATAAGAATGAAAAAAATTATATTCATAAATTATATAAATTTAAAAGGTCAAATCAGGGGACATGTATAAATCAGAAACAGGTAGTTGAGGTAGGTGAAAAAGTTAAAGCAGGTCAGGTAATTGCTGATGGCCCAGCCACATCCGGAGGAGAACTTGCGCTGGGTAGAAATTTAAGGATAGCATTCATGTCCTGGGAAGGATACAACTACGAGGATGCTATTATTATTTCGGAAAGACTGGTTAAAGAAGACATTCTATCTTCCATACATATTTCCAAACAGGAGGTAGAAGCAAGAACAACAAAATTAGGGGCTGAAGAAATAACCAGAGATATACCAAGCATAGGAGAAGAAGCATTAAAAAATCTGGATGAGCAGGGGATTATAAGAATTGGAGCAGAAGTAAAACCTGGAGATATACTGGTAGGTAAGATTACTCCGAAAGGCGAAACAGAACTTACGGCAGAAGAAAAGTTGCTGAGAGCTATTTTTGGTGAGAAGGCAAGAGAGGTTAGGGAAAGCTCCCTGAAAGTACCTCACGGGGAAGGCGGAAAAGTACTGGATGTTCAGTTGTTTTCAAGGAAAAAGGGCCACGACCTTCCGCCGGGAGTAAATGAATTAGTAAGAGTATATATTGCAGAAAAGAGGAAGATATCTGTCGGTGATAAGCTGGCCGGTAGGCATGGCAATAAAGGAGTAATATCTGTAATTCTTCCCGAGGAGGATATGCCATATACGGAAGATGGAGAACCTATTGATATAATATTTAATCCTCTGGGAGTTCCTTCTAGAATGAATGTAGGGCAGGTGCTTGAAACTCATCTCGGCTGGGCAGCTTTTAAAGGATTGTATAATAAAAAGAAGAAAGCAGAAAGTAATAGTTCCACCTGTGTTTCAACCCCTATTTTTGAGGGAGTTAAGGAAACAGATATAATCAAGCTTTTAAAATCCGCAAATTTGCCGCAAAACGGGAAGACGACCTTATACGAAGGTCGAGATGGAGAGAAATTATCTGATAATATTACTGTTGGCTATGCTTATGTAATGAAACTTCTGCATCTTGTAGATGATAAAATTCATGCAAGGTCTACAGGTCCTTATTCTTTAGTTACCCAGCAGCCGCTTGGCGGTAAGGCACAATTTGGAGGTCAAAGATTTGGGGAGATGGAAGTATGGGCCCTGGAGGCTTATGGTGCAGCTTACGCATTACAGGAAATGCTTACTATAAAATCAGATGATGTAACAGGAAGAGTAAAGACTTATGAATCAATTGTAAAAGGTGAGAATATTGAGAAGCCGGGGATACCTGAATCATTTAAAGTTTTAATAAAAGAAATGCAGAGTCTTTCTCTTGATGTAGAAGTCTTATCAGGGGAAGGCAAGGAAGTTGATGTAGGAAGAGCTGAAGATGAGATTATGAAAACGGTGGAAGATTTGGGGATTGATTTAAATGAAGAGAAAAAATTGAAGAAAGAGAAAGTAAAGAAAGAGGCAGTTAAAAAAGGGGAAGTTAAGAAAGAAGAAGTAAAGAAAAAGAAAGAAACAGCCAAAAAGGCAAAGAGCAAGAAAGCAAAGGAGAAAAAAGAGAAAGCCAAAGCTGTAGCTTCAAAGAAGAGTAAGAAAGAAGCTAAGAAGTAAAATAATTATTAAAAGCAATTGCTGGTATTATTTGATGCTTGTCTAATTAATCTGGAGGTATTTTTAGATGGTTGTAAATATAGATGTGAATAATTTTGATGCCATAAAAATTGGGCTTGCTTCACCTGAAACAATAAGGTCATGGTCCCATGGTGAGGTAAAAAAGCCCGAAACCATAAATTACAGGACATTGAAACCAGAAAGAGATGGATTGTTTTGTGAGAGGATTTTTGGTCCTACTAAAGACTGGGAATGCTATTGCGGCAAGTATAAGAGAGTAAGATTTAAAGGCATAATCTGCGAGAGGTGCGGGGTTGAAGTAACGAGGGCAAGTATAAGAAGGGAAAGAATGGGGCACATTGGGCTTGCCTCGCCGGTTTCACATATTTGGTTTTTTAAGGGTGTACCAAGCAGAATGGGATATGTTCTAGATATAAGTCCCAAGGACCTTGAGAAAATACTTTATTTTGATTCTTATATTATAACAAGCGTGGATAGGGAAAAGATAAGCGCCGATGAAGAGGAAATTAAAAAGCTTTATCAGAAAGCCATGGATAATGCAAAGGAAATGCACCAGGCAAGGATTGAAGAGATAAAATCCAATAAAGAAAATTTTATGATTGAAAATAATAGAGATAATAATGAAAGTAGTCCAAAAGAAAGAGGGCAGGAATACAAAGAAACAGATGAAGATGTAGAAAGTGATAAAAATGATAAAACAAAAGTAAAGGAACTTTCTGAAGAGGAACTTGAAGACAAAAAAGCAAAAGTTGTGAAAGAAACAGAGATGCTTCTGGAAGAGGAAACAGAAATATACATGGAAGAGATAGACCTCGTAAAAAGAGCCAGTACATTCTTCTTTAATCTGGAGGAAAAGATGCTTGTTTCTGATGAGGCCTTATTTAAAAAAATGAAAGAAATTTATGGATATTATTTTAAAGGTGGAATGGGAGCAGAAGCTATAAGAGAGTTGCTCAGGAATATTGATTGTGAAAAAGAAGTGGAGCAATTAAAAGAAGTTATAAAGAAATCCAAAGGTCAAAAGAGAAGCAGGAGCATAAAAAGATTGAAGATAATATCTTCATTTATAGGTTCGGATAACAAGCCGGAGTATATGGTTCTTGATGTCCTTCCGGTAATACCACCTGATTTAAGGCCGATGGTTCAGCTAGATGGAGGAAGATTCGCGACATCAGATTTAAATGACCTCTACAGGAGGGTTATAAACAGGAATAACAGACTTAAGAAGCTGCTGGAGCTGGATGCTCCCGAAATTATCATAAACAATGAAAAAAGAATGCTGCAGGAAGCAGTTGATGCCCTGTTTGATAATGGTAGAAGAGGAAGAGTGGTAGTTGGTGCAGGAAACAGGCCGCTTAAATCTTTAAGTGATATGCTAAAAGGTAAACAGGGTCGATTCAGACAGAACCTTCTGGGAAAAAGAGTTGATTATTCAGGAAGGTCAGTTATTGTAGTTAATCCCAATCTGAAACTGGAACAGTGCGGTCTTCCCAAAAAAATAGCCCTGGAATTGTTTAAACCTTTTGTTATGAAAAAGTTAGTGGATGAGGGATTTGCCCAGAATATTAAGAGTGCAAAGACTATGGTAGAAAAAGAAAGCAATGAAGTGTGGGATATACTGGAAGGGGTAATTGAGAATCATCCTGTTTTGCTTAACCGTGCTCCAACACTGCACCGTCTGGGTATACAGGCTTTTATGCCCGTGCTGGTTGAAGGTAAGGCAATACAGATACATCCAATGGTTTGCCCCCCGTTTAATGCTGATTTTGACGGAGACCAGATGGCTGTCCATGTCCCCCTGTCAAATGAAGCAAAGGCAGAAGCTATGATTTTAATGTTGTCTGTAAATAATATATTATCACCTGCAAGCGGTGAGCCGGTTGTTGTTCCTTCCCAGGATATGGTTCTGGGGATATATTATTTAACTTCTGAGCTTGAAAAATCAGAGGGCAAAGAAAAATACTATAAAAGCACCCGGGATGCTATATTAGGATATGATTATGGTTTTATAACTCTGCATACTCCTATTAGGGTGAAAATTGATGAAAGGGTAATTAAGACAACAGCAGGCAGGATAATATTCAACCAATCGCTTCCCGAAGAGTACAAGTTTGTCAATAAAGAAGTTTCTAAGAAAGAGCTGATCACAATCATTTCTGAGTGTATAAACATTTTTCCCCAGAATGTAGTAGTAAAAATGCTCGATTCTGTTAAACAGATAGGTTTTAAATATGCCACACTTTCAGGTCTGACTATAGGTATAGATGATATAGAGATACCGCCTGAAAAGGAAAAAATCTTGAGTAAGATAGAGAAGAAGGTAGAAAAAATAGAAGAATATTATAAGCAGGGGATGATAACGGAGTTTGAAAGACATCAGAGGTTAATCCAGACATGGTCTCAGGCAAATGAAAAGGTAGCAAATGCTATGGAGAAGAACTTCCACAGGTTTAATCCTGTTTACATGATGGCTACATCAGGAGCAAGGGGAAATATAAAGCAGCTCAGGCAGTTAGCAGGAATGCGTGGATTGGTAGCAAATGCTAGAGGGGATATAATAGATAATCCCATAAAATCCAATTTTAGAGAGGGACTTACTGTCCTTGAATATTTCATATCTACACATGGTGCAAGGCAGGGGCTTGCAGATACCGCACTTAGAACAGCAGATTCGGGGTATTTAACTAGAAGACTGGTTGATGTTGCCCAGGATACAATGATAAGAATTAATGACTGCGGGACCGAGGATGGAATAAATTTATATGTTTTGACCCTTGAGGGTGAACCAAATACTAATCTGATAGGAAGGACATGCCTTGAGGATGTTAATAATCCCAGTACCAAAAAGAATATAATAAAGGGCGGGGAAGAAATTACTGAAAAACATATCCAAAAATTAATACATGCCAATATTGAAAGTGTAAAGGTTCGTTCGGTTATGACCTGCGAAGCAGAATCAGGAGTCTGCCAGAAGTGCTATGGGAGGGACCTTGCTACTGGAAAAATAATTGAAATTGGTGAAGCAGTGGGTATTATAGCTGCGCAGTCTATAGGAGAACCGGGAACACAGTTGACAATGCGTACTTTTCATACTGGTGGAGTAGCGAGTACAGTAATACAGAGATCCATAAAATCTCCTGTTAAAGGTAAGCTCATATTTAAAAAAGAGCTGTTGTCTGAGTTGAATATCAAAAAGTCGGATTTTGTTGAAGAGGATGCCAATGATGTAATTGAAATAGATATAGAGCATATACCTCATAAACTGATATTCCAGGTTCAGATGGAAAAAGGAGATATTGTTGATGTAATTATTCCCAAAGGTGAAATACTCCAGATTAACAAGAAAGTAAATGTTGATGTTGGAGAAGTTTTCGCAAAGTTGATACTAACAGCTAAAAGAAAAACTCATGTTCACAAACATGAGAAGACATTTGAGGGAATAGATATTACGAGTGGTTTACCAAGAGTTGTAGAACTGTTTGAAGCAAGAAAACCAAAAGAGTATTCATATATAGCAGAGATATCAGGAAAAGTTGAAATTGAGGATATAGATTCCCGTTTCAGGATGATTACCATAAAGAGTAAAGATGGAAAACAGGAAAAGTCTTACCAGATTCCAACCAGGGCAAAATTAATTGTTAAAGGTGGAGATAAGATTTCTGCTGGAGGACAACTAACCGAAGGACCGAGGAATCCTCATGATATTTTAAGGATTAATGGAATTAAAGAGTGCGAGCAGTATATGGTAAAAGAGGTGCAGAATGTTTATAAGGCACAGGGTGTGGATATTAATGATAAGCACATAGAAGTGATAGTAAGGCAAATGCTTAAAAAGATAACAGTAGTTGACCCTGGGGATAGTAACTTCCTTCCCGGGCAGCTGGTAGATAGGCTTTTCTATAAAAAGGAAAACGATAAGCTTATTTCTAATATGAAGAAGCCGGCTACAGCTGTTCAGAATTTAATGGGTATAACCAAGGCCTCGCTGGTAACTGACAGCTTCCTATCAGCAGCATCATTCCAGGAAACAACGAGAGTTTTAACTGATGCAGCGCTGGAGAATAAAGTAGATAATTTAAGAGGTTTAAAAGAAAATGTGATATTAGGAAAAGCAATACCTGCAGGGACTGGTATGAGCGATATAAGAGATTACGGATTAGAGTATCCTGGATATAAAGAGAGCGATAAAGACGAAATTGAAATACTTCAGGAATCGGGGGGAGAAGATACAAAAGAAATAGAGATTAATATTTAAAGTATAAGTGAAAAGAATACTTTAAAATAGCCATTTTTATGTGTTGACATTTTAATTTTTAGATGATAATCTCTTTTCTCGTGTCTTCAAAAAAGGGTACAATTAATCATTTTTATGAGGTCGATAATATTATTATAAAGAGGTTGAGGAAAAGGTATTTATGCCTACAATAAGTCAACTGGTTAGAAAAGGAAGAAAAAAGATAAAAAAGAAAAGGAAAACCCCTGCATTGCAGGAAAATCCCTTAAGGAGAGGTGTGTGCATAAGGGTGTACACGTCTACTCCCAAGAAGCCGAATTCGGCATTACGTAAAGTGGCGAGGGTAAGACTTACAAACGGTGCTGAAGTTACTGCGTATATCCCGGGGATTGGCCATAACTTGCAGGAGCACTCTATAGTCCTGGTAAGGGGCGGTAGAGTAAAGGACCTGCCGGGAGTAAGGTACAAGATCGTAAGGGGATCGCTGGATACTGCAGGAGTTGAAGATAGAAAATCTTCCCGTTCCAGGTATGGAGCGAAGAAGCCAAAGTAATTTATAAGGAGTTATAAAATGCCTAGAAAAGGAAGGCCTCAAAAAAGAAAAATAAAAGTAGATACTATTTATAAAAGCAGGATAGTTTCTCAATTAATCAATAAAGTTCTGCAGGACGGTAAGAAGAGCGTCACAGAGGATATAGTATATAAAAGTTTAAAGATTCTTGAGGAAAAAACCAAGGAGAATCCATTAGATATACTGGATAAATGTCTTGATAATGTAAAACCTGTGTTGGAGGTAAAACCAAGAAGAGTGGGCGGAGCTACTTACCAGGTACCTATTGAGGTATCCCTGGAAAGGGCAAATACGCTTGCTATCAGGTGGCTTGTAGGTTTTGCCAGCAAAAGAAAAGAAAAGACTATGGCACAAAGATTGGCCGGAGAAATTCTTGATGCTGCAAGCAACACGGGAAGCAGTATTAAAAAGAAAGAAGATTTACATAAGATGGCAGAGGCAAATAAAGCCTTTGCTCATTATAGGTGGTAACATATACAGGTGATTATATATGGATAGAAAAGTCCCATTAAAAAAAATAAGAAATATAGGTATAACTGCGCATATAGATGCAGGTAAGACCACTACCACGGAACGCGTCCTGTATTATACAGGGAAAACCTATAAAATAGGAGAGGTTCACGATGGAGCAGCAGTAATGGATTGGATGATACAGGAGCAGGAAAGAGGAATTACTATTACTTCTGCTGCAACGACATGTTACTGGAAGAGAAATAAGATAAATATTATTGATACGCCGGGTCATGTCGATTTTACCGTGGAAGTTGAAAGGTCGCTGCGTGTGCTTGATGGGATTATTGCGATATTTTGTGCAGTTGGAGGAGTTGAGCCGCAGTCTGAAACTGTATGGAGGCAGGCTGATAAATATAATGTGCCGAGGATAGCTTTTGTTAATAAAATGGACCGCAGCGGAGCAGATTTCTTTTATGTCATGGACATGATTAAGATGAAGCTTGGCGGGAACCCACTGCCGCTCCAGATTCCAATAGGTAAAGAAGAAGATTTTACAGGAATAATTGACCTTATCAGTATGAGGGCCATTATATATGAAGATGAAATGGGCATCAGGTTTGAATATAAAGATATACCTCAGGAACTCAGGCCTCTGGCTGAAAAATACAGACAGGAGCTTATTGAAAATGTTGCTAATTATAATGATGATATATTAAATAAATATGTTGAAAACATTGAAATAAGCGAAGAAGAATTAAAGGAAGCAGTTAGAGAGGTCACTATTAATGTTAATGGTGTCCCGGTTCTTTGTGGAGCTGCTTTTAAAAATAAAGGAGCTCAACCTCTGCTGGATGGAGTAGTAGATTTTCTGCCATCACCTTTAGAAATACCCCCACCTAAAGGGATAAACCCGCATAATGAAGAAGAAATTGAGAGGAAGGTAAGCGATGATGCACCTTTTTCTGGTCTGGTATTTAAAATAGCTACAGATCCGTTTGTGGGGAAATTAAGTTATATGAGAATTTATTCAGGTACATTAAAAAGCGGAATGCAGGTTTTGAATACCAATAATGATGTAAAAAGCAGGATAAGTAAATTACTTATAATGCATGCTAACAGCAGGGAAGAGACAAAAGAGGCATATTGCGGTGACATAATAGCAGTTGCAGGTTTAAAGGAAATAAGCACCGGTGATACTATATGCGAACCTAAGAGCCCTATTAAATATGAAACTATTAGTTTTCCAGATCCGGTATTATCAATTGCCATTGAACCAAAAACAAAAGTGGATCAGGAAAAATTAAGCAACGCTCTTTCAAAACTTGCAGGAGAGGACCCTACGTTTAAAATGGAGATTGACAGCGAGACCGGGCAGACAATTATTTCAGGTATGGGTGAGTTGCACCTTGAAATAATAGTTGACAGGTTGCTGCGTGAGTTTGGCGTAAGCGCAAATGTAGGAAGACCCCAGGTATCCTATAGAGAAACAATAACTAGGGATGCCCAGGTGGAAGGGAAATATGTAAGACAGAGCGGTGGAAGAGGACAGTACGGTCATGTGGTAGTCCGTTTTGAGCCAAATGAATATAGCAGCGGTTTTGAGTTTGAGGATAAAACAAAGGGCGGGGTTATACCCAAGGAGTTTATAAAACCAATTGAAATGGGTATCAAAGATGCAATGCAGAGTGGTGAAATAGCGGGGTATCCTGTTGTTGATGTTAAAGCTATTCTAATTGATGGCTCATACCATGAAGTGGATTCTTCAGAGATAGCTTTTAAAATTGCAGGTTCAAAGGCTTTCAGGGAAGCCATGAGGAAGTGCCTTCCAATTTTACTGGAGCCGGTAATGGATGTTGAAGCAGTTGCTCCGGATGAATATATGGGAGATGTTATAAGTGATATTAATTCAAGAAGGGGAAAAATATTATCGGTAGCATTAAGAAATAAGAATAGGGTTATAAAGGCAGAAGTACCCCTTGCTGAAATGTTTGGCTATGCTACAGATTTGAGGTCAAGGACTCAGGGTCGTGCTACTTTCACTATGCAGTTCAAGAAATATAAATCTGTGCCGGGTAGAATTGCAGATAAGATTATAGAAAGCTTTAAAGGGAAAAAAATTGCAGTTTAATTTATTAGTATTTGAATAAACTTTTAACCAGAGAAAGGATATATTATGGCTAAGCAAAAATTTGAAAGAACAA
>CAZRVN010000009.1:0-26140 GCA_964603595.1 uncultured Actinomycetota bacterium | reverse complement strand
CACAGGCAATATCACCTGAATCCCCCATGTAAGTCTTGCCCGGAGTCTCTGAGAAAACATCCCATATGGAAGGGGTCCTGCCGTCTTCCCGGACAGCTCCTTCTATCTGATACGAGGATGTCGCAGTACCAAATAAAAAATCTTTTTTAAACTTAATTTTCACTCCTTACTGCTTTTTATTGGTAATTAGAGTAATATAAAGTAATAACCTTTATATTTTATATTGTATATTAAAAAAAATACATATAATAATCTTTAATTACCAAGAGTTACATTAACCTCCACCTTCTTATCTTTACTATTAAAGGGAATTAAGTTACCACTCACTAACTTTTTGTTTATAGTTATACTTTTAACTCCCTGGTTAACTCCTTCTGGATTTTCTACTGTAATAATATATTCTACACCTCTAAATAAGCGGATTATCTTATACTTTTTCCATTCTTTTGGAATACACGGCTCTATTAATAATCCTTTATAATCAGGTTTGATACCCAGAATTCCCTGAGAAATACTCACAAAAGACCACGCAGCTGTACCTGTAAGCCAGGAATTTTTTGCTTCACCAAATGTAGGTGCATCACTCCCTGCTATCATCTGCGCGTAACAGTATGGTTCACAGCGGTATACATCTATAATTTCTTCCTTAGTACTGGGGCAAATACGTAAATAGTAATCAAGAGCTTTATCTCCATTGCCAACCATAGTTTCAGCTATTGATATCCAGGGGTTATTATGGCAGAATATTCCTGCATTTTCCTTATACCCTGGCGGGTAAGAAGAAATTTCTCCTAAATTAAGATAATAATGGGAATATGGAGGTTGATTTAAAACTATCCCATAAGGTGTTGCAAGGTATCTTTCTACGCTATCCAGAGCTTTTTTAGCCATACCGTTTTCTAGGCCTACGCCACCCATAATACACCAGGCCTGTGGTTCAATAAATATTTTTCCTTCTTCACATTCTTTAGATCCTACTTTATTGCCATAATAATCATAAGCTCGCAGGAACCACTCACCATCCCAGCCATGCTTTTCTACAGCTACTTTTATTAGTTTATAGCTCTCTTTCAGCTCATCTATTCTTTTTTTTAAATTAATCTGATTTAAAAGCTTAATTAACTCATTACAAACATAAAGAAAAAGACCTGCTATCATTATAGACTCTGCAACTCCTCCCAGCTTATCCTCATGGACCTGAAAACTTTCTCCCGGTTTTTTCGAAAAACAATTTAAATTCAAGCAATCATTCCAGTCAGCATGTCCTATAAGAGGAAGATCATGCGGGCCAAGTTTTTTTAAAGAGTAATCTATAGAAAGTAAAAGATGGTCAAGAAGAGTTGCTCTATTATCAGAAATATCTGAATAACCTATTATTTCATCAAGAATTGAATAGTCTGATGTTTCTTTTATATATGCACATGTAGAAATTATAAGCCACAATGGATCATCATTAAATCCTGCTCCTATATCTTTGTTGCCCTTTTTAGTAAGTGGTTGATATTGATGATAGCAGCTTCCATCAGATAGCTGCACACCTGCGATATCAAGAATTCTTTGACGCGACCTCTCTGGAACCATATGGACAAGACCAAGTAAATCCTGATTTGAATCCCTATAACCTATCCCACGGCTGATACCCGATTCAAAAAAAGATGCAGAACGGGATATATTAAAAGTTACCATACACTGGTACTGATTCCATATATTTACCATTCGCCTGACATGCTCATTTTCTATTTCTACCCTGTATTTCCCAAGCAGACCATCCCAGTAATTCTTTAATTCATTAAAAGCTTTTCTAACAGATTCAAGCTTTTTGTAATTTTCCATCTTTGAATAGAATAGCTCTTTATTTATAACACCAGGAGCAGAGAATTTTTTCTCCTTATTATTTTCTATGTAGCCCAGGATGAAATGCAGATTTTTATTTTCGCCCGGCTTCAATAAAACATTAACCTGGTGAACACCAACAGGATACCAGCCATTTGCAATTGAATTAGTACAACTACCGCTTACAACTGCAACCGGATTACCAAATCCGTTATATCTACCTATAAAAGCATCACGACTGGTATCAAAACCATCTATTTTTTGATTGCATGTAAAGTATGCATAATGATTCCTCCGCTCTCTGTACTCAGTCTTATGAAAAATTGTTTCCTTTTCTACTTCTACCTCACCGGTATTCAGGTTCCGCTGGAAGTCTGTCGTATCATTCATAGCATCCCATAAACAGAATTCCACAAACGAAAAAATTTTTATTCTTCTTTCCGCATTTGTATTATTTTTTATAGAAACATCCCATATCTCCAGATCATCTCCAAGAGGTACAAAATATGTTACTTCTGCTTCTATTCCGTTTTTTTGGCTATTTATTATAGTATAACCCATACCATGCCTGCATAAATACTTATCCAGATTAGTGCAACTTGGCTTCCACCCCGGGTTCCATATTGTATTATTATCTTTTATATAAAGGTATCTCCCCCCTGTATCTACCGGAACATTATTGTACCGGTATCTTGTTATACGCCTCAGTCTTGCGTCCTGATAGAAGCTATAACCTCCTGCTGTATTTGAAATAATTCCAAAATAATTCTCACAACCAATATAATTTATCCATGGTAAAGGAGTATCCGGTTTATTAATAATATATTCTTTTCTTTTATCATCAAAATACCCATATTTATTCATATTCAATCTCCTTTTCCCAGTATCTCTTAATTATTATTTTCATTAAAATATTCATAAGCATTTTTATAATATTCCTAATTTTCTTCCTTTTTAGTAACCTTTCCCCCCATACTTCTTATTTCTATAAAACTCGAAAACCTACAATGTACTTTTTATATTTAATATATATTTATAATAATACCACAAAATAAACGCGCGTTTAAGTATTTTTCAATAAAATCCTATAATATTTTTAATTAACTTTTATTTTAGTCAGGTGATGTATCCAATTATTGAATTACTCAAAGCCAGGTCTGTTACTTTAACTTCCTTGTTGATTCCCTTATAATCAATTCAGCAGGTATAGTATAGTATCCAGGCGAATTAATATCATTTTCAATATAATTTATTAGTTTTCCTGTAGCAATAGAAGCCATCTCGAAAATTGAACTCCTGATAGTTGTTAGCGCCGGTGAGATATAACTTGCACTTCTCACATCATCATATCCCACAATAGAGATATCCTCTGGAATTCTCAGGCCCATCTTCTTTATAGCTTTCATAGCACCAATAGCCATTGAATCATTAGACGAAAAAATAGCAGTAATTTTATTGTCCTTCCCTTTAAGAAGTTTATTTGCACTTTTAAAACCGCCGTCTTCATTAAAATCTCCATATGCCATATATTCTTCTTTAATTGGAAGCTTTGCTTCTTCCATAGCTTTTATATATCCTTCAAGTCGCTTAAAACCAGAGTATTTATTCATATCTCCACAAATATGAGCTATTTCCTTATGGCCATAATCTATTAAATGTTTTGTAGCTTTATATGCACCATTATAATTATCAGAATTAACAATAATATAATTAACTTTACTATCTATTTTATTTTTTTCTTGATCTATAATTGTTATTTTACAACCTGACTTTATAAGTTTAAAAATTTTAGGTGAGTCATTATTCGCTCCAATAAAAATTCCTCCAGATAATACCCTGCTGCTAAAAAGATCACTTATTTTATTAAAATCATCCTTATCATTTATTATTAAAACCAGCACATTGTATCCAAGCTTATCCGCATAATCAATTATTGCTGCTTCAAATGGAGATGTGTACACATTCTGGAATACCCTGAATTTTTTATTACGAGCCTTTATATTAGTTAAAAAAACTCCTATAATTCTACTGTTCTTGCCAGCAAGCGCTCTTGCAGGAGCATGCGGAATATATCCATATTTCTTTATTATCTTATTAACTTTTTCCTTTGTCTCGGGTGTTACATTAGAGTAATTATTAACTACTCTGGATACTGTACTTCTCGATACCCCTGCTAATTTAGCTATTTCTTTGCTATACATCCTAATTTATCACTTTTTTACCATTAACAAACTTTTAATAAAAACCATATATTAAACTATTTTTAAACAATCTTAAAGAAAGTTTCTTTCAGCTATTATTTAAGCTTACTTTATTTATTACTTTAATTAATATTATACCCATAATTACAAATCGGTAAGTATAATCTTCCTGACAGCATCTTTTCTTTTTCTGTCATATCATGTCTCTCAAATCATTCTATAATTCTTTTTCTTATTAAATCCCTGTACCAGAACGCGCTACTTTTTAAAATCCTTTCCTGTGTCTTATAATCAATATAAATAATACCAAACCTCATTGAGTACCCAAGCTGCCACTCAAAGTTATCCATAAGAGACCATTGAAAGTACCCTTTTATATTCATTTTCTTTCTATTTAACCTGGCAACTTCCAGCAAGTGCTTCCTTATAAAATTTATCCTCTTATTATCCCGCACCTCACCTTTTTTTGATAATTTATCATTAAATGCAGCTCCATTTCCTGTAATATAAATAGGTATCTTTGTATATTCTTTCCGCAATCTTAATATAAGGTCGTATAGGGCTTCCGGCACTATTTCCAGGCCCATTTCTGTTTTTGCATAATTGCCATGAACTCCTTCAAACTCCAGTTCTGAATCACCGGAAAATTTAATTAATTCTCGGCTAAAATAATTTACTCCTAAAAAATCATTCTTTATTGATATTTTTTGTAAATCTCCCTTTTCTATAAAACCGAAACCACCTGTATATTCTTTATATATTTCCTTCATATCTTCAGGATAAGAGGCTTTAAATACAGGATCTAAAAACCATCTATTAAGATAGCCGTCTCTTTTGTGTGCTGCTTTTATATCATCTCCAGATTTAGTTGCAGGATAAACTGGGATCAGATTAAGAGTTATACCTATTTTTCCATTTTTAAAACCAATCTTTCTGAATGCCTTCACTGTGCAGCCATGCGATAATAAAATATGATGTGCTACTATAAGTGCTTCCCTTAAATCCCTGTGCCCGGGAGCATGATTTCCTTCATAATAACTAAAAATTGATGAACATAACGGTTCGTTATGGGTAATCCATAAACTTACTGAATCGCCCAGTTCTTCAAATACCTTGCTGGCATATTCCGTAAACCACTTAACTGAATCTCTTTTTAACCAGCCGCCCATATTGTATGCCCACAGCGGCATGTCCCAGTGATAAAGGGTAACTACGGGCTTGATGTTCCTTTCAGCCAGTTCTTCTATAAGATTTTTATAAAATTGCATTCCTTTTGGATTATACTTTCCTTTTTCCGGGAAAATCCTCGGCCAGGAAATTGAAAACCTATACGCATCAATACCTATTTTTTTCATTAGCTCCAGGTCCTGTAAATATCTGTGGTAATGGTCACAGGCAATATCACCTGAATCCCCCATGTAAGTCTTGCCCGGAGTCTCTGAGAATACATCCCAGATGGAAGGAGCCCTGCCGTCTTCCCGGACAGCTCCTTCTATCTGATACGCAGATGACGAAGTACCAAATAAGAAATTATTTTCAAATCTTACTGCCATTCCCCTCATTCCATTAATACTTTTAGTAGCAGGGAAGCAGAATTATTAAAAATAATATGGTAGCTATTATATTTATTAATAATCCTGCTAATTTTCTCTTACTTTAGAGGTTATATGTGATTTTAAATAGCTATTTATAACCAATAACTTAATTTACTTATATAAATTACCCTAAAAAGAAATATACAATCAGGAAATAATTAATATATATATATATGACGCTCAAGCAACTTTATAATCTATACATAAGCTTTTTCCGTTTTCTTATCAAATATATGTATTTTATCAAGATCTATAAATAATGTTGCTTTATCTTTACTGCTATATTTAGACCTGGGGTTAACCCTTGCTGTTATAAGCACACCATCAATATCAACATATAAATAGATTTCTGCACCCATTGGCTCTGTAACCTCAACATTTGCAGTAATGGTATTATCACTGGAAGTATTCTGGACAAAATTGGTGTCCTCCAGATCCTCCGGTCTGATACCTATTACAACTTCCTTACCTGCCAGGTTATTATCCTTGATTATTTTCTTTACTCTATCAGTAGTTCCCAGTTCAAAAATAGCACCCTTAAATGTAAGCTGGTCAGTTATAGTAACGTCCAGAAAATTCATTGCAGGACTTCCTATGAAACCTGCTACGAAAATGTTATCAGGATAATCATAGATTTCCTGGGGTTTTCCGGTCTGCTGAACCAATCCATCCTTTAATATAATTATTTTATTGGCCATAGTCATTGCTTCAGTCTGGTCGTGTGTTACATAAATTATAGTAGCATCAAGTCTCTTGTGGAGTTTTGCTATTTCTGTTCTCATCTGAACCCTGAGCTTTGCATCAAGATTAGACAGGGGCTCATCCATTAAAAATACTTTGGGTTTTCTTACAATTGCTCTTCCGAGCGCAACTCTCTGTCTCTGTCCTCCTGAAAGCTGCTTGGGTTTTCTCTTTAAGAGGTCTTCAATTTTTAATATTTTTGCTGCTTCAGTAACTCTTCTCTCAATTTCAGTTTTTGGGGTTCTTCGAAGTTTCAATCCAAATGCCATATTGTCATAGACATTCATATGCGGATACAGTGCATAATTCTGGAAAACCATGGCTATGTCCCTGTCCTTTGGGGCAACGCCATTAACTAACCTATCTCCAATGTAGATTTCACCTTCTGTCACCTCTTCCAGTCCTGCGATCATGCGCAGTGTAGTAGTTTTACCACATCCGGAGGGACCAACAAGTACTGTAAACTCCTTGTCTTTAACTGTATCATTTATACTGTTTACAGCTATCACATCCTCAAATTTTTTTGTTAGGTTTTTTAAAACAACCTTTGCCATTTTTTCTCCTTTTTTAGTTTCTTAATAGTTGATAATAAATTATAGAATAAAAATTGATTAGTTTCCACATTAAAGTAGGCAAACATTCGTCTCGTTACGCTTTTTCTCTCCCCATAATACTACTAAAAATCTCTATAAAATTTGCCAGAAATATATCGTTTACATCAGGCAGGGCTATAGTAACCCTTATATATCCTGGCAGTCCTATATTTTTACCCGGTCTTACTATAAATCCTTTTTTAAGAAGTTCCTCTACAATCACATCACTGCCCCTGCCAGTCCTGATTAATATAAAATTTGCATGTGATTTAATAAACTCTATACTATCTTCAGCCAGCACTCTGTAATACTTATTTTTCTCCTCTTTTATCTTATTTTTTATATCATTTACATAAGATTCATTTTCCAGTGCTTTAACAGCCGCTTTCTGTGCAATAAAATTTACATTAAAGGGAAGTCTTATCCTGTTTAGAGCAGATATAACCTTACTATCAGCTATTCCGTAACCAATCCTTAGCCCTGCAAGTCCATAAATCTTTGAAAAGGTCCTCAGTATTACAATATTATTATATCTGGATAGATAACTAACAGTATCGACCTTATCCTCTTCCGCCATGTATTCGCTATAGGCCTCATCAACAACCAGCAGTATATCGTTTTTAAGATTTTTTATAATATAATCAAATTCCTCATAATTAATATTGGTGCCTGTCGGGTTATGGGGATTGGTAAGAAACAATACCTTTGTTTTATCATTTACGGAAGCTATAAGTTTTTCTGCATCCTGCCTGAATTTTCCTAGTGGAACTTTTATAACTTTCCCGTTGCACTTTAAAGCTGACTTTTCATAAATCAGGAAGGTAGGGTCAGAAATTACAATATTTCTCCCCGGCTCAATAAAGCTATCGCATACCATTTCAATAATCTGGTCTGTGCCGTTGCCGATAATAATTGAATTAATATTTATATTATATTTTTCACTAATTTTTTGCCTTATTTCACTGCACTGACTGTCAGGATAATATTTAATATCTTTCAAGTTCTTATAAATTTCCTGAATCACGCCAGGGTCAGGATCATATAAATTTTCATTAGAAGCCAGTTTATAAACTTTTTTTAAATTATAATCTTTTTTTATCTCATCTATGGTCTTACCCGGTATATATTCAGGCATATTCAAAATCCATTGTCTAGCTTTTATGCTCATAAATTACCTTATTTTCCCTTAAATCTTATCTTGATTGATTCACTATGAGAAAACAATTTCTCAAACTCTGAAATCACTTCTATAAACTTTCTTTCTTTTCTTAAAGCGCTTTTGTCATAGGTAGTTAGACTACTCTTCTTTAAAAAGTCGCTAATACCCAGTGGTGAAGAAAATCTTGCATTTCCATTTGTTGGAATAACATGATTGGTCCCCCCTATATAGTCGCCTACCGCCACAGGACAGTACCCTCCCACAAATATAGCACCTGCATTTCTTATCTTCCTTAAAACCCTCTGCGTATTTTTTACCATTATCTCAAGATGCTCCGGAGCTATTATGTTACATATATCTGTAAGCATCTCCTCTTCCGGGTGATAGATAATCTTACAATTTTTCTTAAGCGATTTTAAAATGACACCCATATTTACCTTATTGCCATATTCATTTACAAGTAAATCCAGGTGCCTGTAAATACTTTTAATTACATCTTTGGCTACTTCCATGCTGTTAGTAAGTAATATACACCCGGAATCAGGATCATGTTCGGCCTGGGAAATCAGGTCAGCTGCAATATAATCGCTATTAGAAGAATCATCCGCCATTATAGTTATATCGCTTGGACCGGCAAGACTATCTACCGCCACATCACCAAAAACTTTCTTCTTTGCTGCAGTAACATAGATATTACCCGGCCCCACAATCTTATCTACCCTTTTTATACTCCGGGTCCCATAGGCAAGTGCTGCTATTGCCTGGGCGCCGCCAATTTTATAAATTTCTTTAACCCTGAATTTATCACACAGATATAGAAGAACTTTACTCAAACTCCCGTCCTGTTGAGGTGGCGTACATATAACAATTTCTTTTACCCTTGCTATTACTGCAGGAACCACAGTCATAAGGACCGAAGAAGGGTATATATATCTACCCCCCGGAATATATATGCCTACCCTTTCAAGGGGACTCGTAATTTGCCCGACCTTCTTACCTTTATCAGGCCTTATAATCCAGGTGCCTTCCCTTTTCTCAAACTGGGCAGTATGGTATTTTTTAATATTTTCGCAACTTACCTCAAGTGCCTCAACCAGCCGTGGAAGCTTCTTTTTAACCTCAGCTGCTGCAGATTTAATCTCTTCCTGCTTTATTTTAATATCATCAATACTTGAAGCTTTAAAATAATCAAACTTCCTGCAGAACTTTAAAACTGCCTTGTCCCCTCCTGACTTTACTTCCCTTAATACCTGTTCAACTGTTCTTCCAACTGTAGCAGGGATTTTGAAGCCCTTTGCTGAATAAGCATGTATTTGCTTTATATTTTTAGGTTCCTCAATTTTTAAAAAATTATATCCCACCAAAAAGACCTTTGATACTTTTAAATGTTTTTATTAATATACCTAAAGAAAATAAAATTAGCAAAAATAAAATTACGATTTAGATAAAATGTCAGAAAACTCAAATTCAAAGCCGGTTATTCTTCTCCATGTTTGCTGCGGATCCTGCTCTCTTCACCCCTATTTCTTTTTAAAAAATGATTTTGATGTAACATTTTTTTTCTATAATCCGAATATACATCCAAAAAAAGAGTATCTTAAAAGACTTGAAGGTGTCAGGACTGTGTCAGAGAAATATTTCATTCCGCTTATAATCGGAGAGTATGAAATAAAAAAATGGATGCAGCTCACCAGATGCCTTAAAGATGAACCCGAAGGCGGTAAAAGATGCGAATTGTGTTTTAAAATACGCATGGACAAGACTGCTGAAACAGCAAAAAAATTAGGATTTGATTTCTTTGGTACCACTCTTACCGTAAGCCCCCATAAAAACCAGGGTATTATAAACTCCATCGGGGCAGAGCTTGCAGATTCAAAAAAAATTAATTTTTTCAAGGCAGATTTTAAGAAAAAAGATGGATTTAAAAAAACAACAGAATTAAGTAAAAGCCTTAATCTGTACCGTCAGAACTACTGTGGATGTATATATAGTAAAAGATAGCATAAAGAAGTTTTTAAGGAATTATTTATACGAGATCTAAGGCAGCCGTAGACTAAAACTACTAAAACTCCAGCTAATACCATCGGTAAAAAGCTTAAGATAATATATACCTGCTACTCCCGGTCATCTTTTTCCAGCTGCTTTTTTTCATTGAACTTTTTAGTTACATAGTTTGCTATAAACATTGCAGCCAGAATAGTTATCAAATTTATTATATAAACTACTTTTACAGAACCAATAAGAGTGCTGTCAATACGGTAATATTCGATAAATGTCCTGTAAATTGAATATACACCAAGATATGTAGCAAGTATCAGTCCATAAGGTAACTTTCCTTGCCTTTTCTTATAATACCAGTGCATAAAAATTAGAAGTGCAAACAATAAAAAGTTAGCTATTGATTCATAAAGGAATGTGGGATGGAAATATTCATAACTTGCATAACCGTTAGGCCTGTACTGCTCCTCTATATAAATCGCCCAGGGAAGGTCAGTCGGCTTACCAAAAGCTTCCTGGTTAAAGAAGTTACCCCATCTGCCTATTGCCTGGCCCAGTATTAATCCCGGGGAAATTATGTCAGCCCATAACCAGAAATCAATTTTTCTTATTTTGCAGAATATTATAAGGGTAAGAACACCACCCAGTATGGCTCCCTGAATTGCCTGGCCACCTCTTCTCAGGGCAAAAATATAAAGGGGGTGAATTGAATAATAGCTTGACCAGTTTACCGCTACATGAAGCAGTCTTGCCCCTATAATTGAAAATACTATAGCAAACGGAGCAAAATTTAAAACTTCATCTTTTCTCTGGCCTCTATAACCTGCCAAAAAATATGCTACTATGAATCCTACTACAAGAGCGATTGAAGTCATTATTCCGTACCATCTTACTGAAAGTCCAAAAATTTCAAAAGCAACAGGGTCTTCTATGTACAATTATCCTCCTTAAATAAAATTTTTATTAGTTAATTGAACTGCATTTATAAATATTTAAGATTTTAACATAAATCATAGTAAATATTTATTTAAAAATTAGATTCGTCTGCAAAGCATTATATACATTACCAAAAAAACCTGCTGTCAACTTATTGGATAAATAAAAAAGATAAATGACAGTTTTTAGCTGGTACCGGAATATTATAATAATAGAAGCTGCATCCCGTGCAAGTGTAATCTCTGCATAAATAAATATATTTAATAATACCTGTTAAATAACCTGTTTACGTCTATGTCTGTTATGATATGGTCAACCAGCGGTTTCCTTTCAATCTGCTTTAATCCTTCTTCATAAAGCGGTTCTTCAACCTGGTAAAAAATTCCTACCGGTATTTTTTCTTCTTCCATTGATTTTTTAATTGCCCCACCCAGATCGCTTTTATCATAATCTTTAATATCACTCAGGTTGCATATATTCTCTCTGTAGAAATCATAGGTATTTACTTTGTTTAATGTTATACATGGCTGAATGATATCTACAAAGGAAAATCCCTTATGCTTTATAGCTTTCTTCATAATATCTGTCAGCTGTCTTGTGTCTCCTGAAAATCCCCTTGCTACAAAAGTCGCACCGGCTGACAGTGACAGCAGGACAGGATTTAGAGGTTTTTCTCTTACTCCCAGGGGTGTAGATTTAGTTTTAAAACCTTTATCACTTGTAGATGATGCCTGCCCATTGGTAAGACCATAAATCTTATTATCACATAAAAAATAGGTCATATTAATATTCCTTCTGCAGGTGTGTATAAAATGATTGCCGCCTATACTTATGCCATCACCATCCCCCCCTATAATTATCACATTTAGCTTGTGATTTGCCAGTTTGGCTCCTGTTGCTACCGGGAGAGCCCTTCCGTGCAAGGCATGAAACGCATAAGTTTTTAAAAAGTTTGCGCCATTGCCCGAGCACCCAACACCATACACTATAAGAATTTCATGGGGCTTCAGATTTAAACTTACAAATGTTTTTTTAAGTGATTTCCATATTCCATAATTTCCGCAGCCATAGCACCAGCTTGGCTTCCTTTCAGTATTAAAATCAACTGTTTTTAAATGATATCTTTTCTTTTTAGGCCTGCCTTTGCTTCTGGCCATAACTCCTGTCACCCTTTACTTCTTTTTTTATTAACTTAAAAATTTTACTCTATTTTTTCAATTCCATTAATAATCTCTTCAGGCAGAAATTGCCTTCCACTGTACTTCAATATCTTATTCTTTATCCTGTAACCAGTATTCATCATTATTATTTTCCCTAACTGGGCAGTCTTATTATTCTCTACCAGTATATTTTTATTAGTCTCCCTTACAATCCCTTCAACAATCTCATTATCAAAAGGATACAGATAAGTAAAGTGGACCAGATTAACTTTTTTCTCTTTCTGATTTAATATGCTCATAGCTTCAAGAATGGGCCCTTTGCAGGAACCCCAGCTCCAGATTGTAATTTCTGCATCAGTAGGCCCATAAATTCTGGGGGGAGGAATTTCCTCCATTAAGCTTTTTATTTTCCTGAACCTTTTATCAACCATACTTTTCCTGTTATGAGCACTTTCATCAGTATATCCGTACTGGTCATGTTCCTCACTGTTGGCAATAAAAACCCCGCCTTCTACACCGGGTGCTGTTCTGGGGGAAACACCGTCTTCGGTATTAATATAACGCTTATATTCATCATCAACTTTCTTGCTGTCAGTTAACATTTTTCCCCTATCCACGTTTATCTTTTTAAAATCAAATTTATCATACGAAAAATGACTTTCAGATAAGTATTTGTCCAGCATTATAATAACCGGCAATTGATATTTATCAGCAAGATTAAATGCTTTCCCGGTAAAATAAAAACACTCTTCAGGGTCTCCGGGCGCTATTATGACCCTTAAGAATTCTCCATGTGATGCATGGGTTGCAAACAATAAATCCCCCTGCTCGGTCCATGTCGGTAGGCCAATAGCCGGAGAAGGTCTCTGGGACAATACAACAACCAGGGGGGTTTCAGTCATAGCAGCGCTGCCTATACTTTCGTTCATTAAAGAAAACCCGCCCCCGGACGTTGCAGCCATTGCTCTTGCACCTGTAAAAGAGGCGCCCATAACCATATTAATTACTGCTATCTCATCTTCAGCATCCCTGGCCACAATATTATAATCTTCTTCTATCGAAGCAAACGAATCCAATATTGGATAAGAAGGATTCATTGGATAAGCAGCATAAAATTTACAGCCAGACCTTACTGCTCCCAGAAAAACTGCATCATTGCCAGTGACCAGAACTTTGCCTGAGGGTTTTACTATTTCCAGGTCATAGGCATTCAGCTTTAACTTCTCTCTTAAATACTTGAATCCAAGCTCGGATGATTTAATATTAAGGTTTACAATATCAGTTCCCTTACTTTTAAAAAAATCCTTGATTACATTTTTTAATAATTCTAAGTCATAATTCAAAAGAGCAACAGATACCCCCAGTGAAACGCTATTAATCATTATTTTAGATGCACCCAGCTCTGAAATGATTTTTGAAAAAGGCACCATAACGTAATTAATGTCTTTCCTGCTCTTTTTAAAACTATCTATATTAGAATTGCATTCATCATAAACAATGTACCCTCCGTATGTCACCTCGTCCTGGTGAAGTCTTAAGGTTTCCTCATTTAACGCAATTAGAATATTGATACTTTTATTTATGGAGAGGATTTCATCAGAGCTAACCCTTACAGTATAATTATTATGACCACCTTTTATAACAGAAGGGTATTCATTGTTATCAATAACAAAATAACCTTTTTTAGCAAATATCTTTGAAAAAATTAATCCGGCAGTTTTTATTCCATATCCGGCTTTTCCACCAATCTTCCAGCCAATATTTGAAACCTTCATTTGAATTATTGCCCTCCAAAATTAATTCTTAGTTATTATAATATTACCCCACTTATTTATTTGCAACATTTACCACTCATGAAAAATCAGGTTAATTTCTTCCCTGTCATAAATTTTAGGCCGATTATAAATTAAATAAAAAATCCGTTTTGACTGACATTATAAAAAGATTACCCAATTTTTGCTTTTTAAAATTACTTTTATTATAAAAGCTTAAATGTTTAATTTAATGTTAAAAAAAGATATAATTTTTATGGAAAAATTATATCTTTTTTTGGATAATAAGTTTAAAACTTAAACACTTAAAATATTAAAAAGAATATGGACAAACCTGATTTTAAAAAAAGCATTAAAACACTTGTAAGGCCACCTGTTTTATCATGGGCTTTATACGACCTTGCCAATACTTCATTTGCAGTTATAATCATTACGGTAGTCTTTCCGGTTTATTTTACCAGCATAATAGCATCACCTGAAATATATTCCCTTAATTTCGGAGACCTTATGTGGGGAATTGCAAGCGGTGTCTCTATGATAATTACTGCTCTTCTTGCACCTTTATTTGGAGCAATTGCAGACACCAAAAGGTCTAAAAATAAGTTTTTAACCGTTTTAACCCTGGCCTGTATTTTTTTTAGTTTCCTGCTCTGTTTTTTAAACAAAGGAATGGTAGCACTCGCTGTGATTTTATTTATCATATCCAATGTTTTTTACCAGACTTCAATGATGTTTTATAACTCATTCTTACCACAGCTCTCCACAAAAAAAACCAGCGGGCTTGTATCGGGTTTTGGCTTTTCGGTTGGCTATCTTGGAGGGTTATTAATTCTAATTATTACACTTCCCTTTCTAAAAAACGGGCTTGAACCATCCAACCTTACAAATATTAAGATGACTTTTATCCTTACCGGCATATTTTTCCTGCTGTTCTCACTGCCCTCTTTTATAATTTTAAAAGACTTGCCCGCATCCAAAATTATAAAGATTAAAACCTCTTATATTTCATATGGTTTTAAAAAAATGTTAGGTACTTTAAGAAACATAAAAAAACATAAAGACTTGAGCAGATTCTTAATAGCATATTTCCTTTTTAGTAATGCCTTCTCTGTCCTTGCCCTGTATGTAGCTATATATGCAAAAGACACCCTCCACTTCGGATTTTTTGAAATAGCCCTGCTTTTCATGTTCGGGCACCTGCCCACAATTGTAAGCTCTATCTTTTTTGGCTGGCTAACCGACCGTATCGGACCCAAGCGCACTATTACAATAACCCTTATTATATGGATACTAATAATAGTTCTTGTTACTTCCTTTACAGTAAAAATAGTTTTTTATATAGGATGGATACTTGCTGCCATATCAACTGGTTCAACACTCATAGCAAGCAGAAGTCTTATGACTTTTCTCATTCCAAAGGATAGTGAAGCTGAATTTTTCGGTTTTTACTCAATAAGCGGAAAAATGTCATCTATCATAGGACCGATAACATTTGGCCTGATATCTTTTATCACTAAAAACCAGAGAATAGCACTACTCAGCACACTACTTTTTCTTATAAGTGGCTTTATAGTACTGCAATTTGTAAAAGTTGCCTCTTACCGGCTAAAAAGCTTTAAGCAGCTTTAAAATAGATATTTTTAAAGGGTTAACTTAACTATTTTACCACACGGCTACTTAGCTATATCTTTCTGTTCGGATATAACTTCTTTTATGAATTCTATTTCTTTTTCAGTAAGATCCTTCAAATTTTTATAAGTGGATATAACATTGTTTACTATCTCATTATATTTGTCTTTTGTTATATTCTTTATCCTGTCTGCTCTCCCCTCCACTTTGCTTATTATCTCTTTTGTTACCTTTTTTATATCGCTCCGTAATTCCTCACCGGTTTTAGTTGTCAGGAAAAGTGCCGTAACAGCCCCTGCTACAAATCCAAGGGTAAACCCTAAAAAAGCACCCTTTACTGCCCCTGATCCGTTATTATCGCTCATAAGTCCTCCTACGATTAAATACAAAATAACTTAATAATCTATTTATATTATACATATTATAAAGATTATTTTTAATATATTTTAAATAAATAAAATTTTTGGTAGTATTTTAAATTAAATTAATAATACTTATTTTTCCCTGATTTAATTTCAAAAAGTAAACCCGGAGCTTTTAAAAACAATAAACAACCTGTAAAAGGATAAAAAAACCAATGGATTTATACCATTATGACCACAAAAACCTTGAGTATAAAATTAAGGCAAAAGGAAAAAAAGATTACATTGAAGAGTATGAATTAACTTACGATTCACCCTACCAGACAGGATTAAAATCAAACGACAGAGTCTATACCCAATTATTTCTAAATAAGGATAGAATTAATAAAAGAATTTATAGTTCAAATAATAAAAACAATAAAAATGGCACTAACTTTCTCATACTGCTCCATGGCTTTTCTACAAGCAAAAAAAAATTAAAAAAATATTACCGTTTTTTAAATAAAATGAATTCAAGCGGCTTCTCCACTATATTTATAAATCTCCCATTTCATTTAAATAGAACTCCCGAAGGTGAAAAAAGCGGCGATCGGCTCATATATTTCGATGATTTACAGACTCTGCTTTTTTTTCACCAGAGCGTAGTTGACATTATAAAGTTAATAGACATAATTCCCGGTATTATCAACATTAAGAATATTTTTATCTGCGGGGCAAGTCTGGGAAGCATGATTTCACTTGTTGCAATGGCAAATGATAAAAGGATAGATAAAGGTATCTTCTTAATTGGAGGTGGAAACTGGGAGGAAATCCACTGGAAAGGAGTCTTAAGATTTTTTTTAAAGGGAAACTGTATTTACAGAGATAAGGAATACGGAAACCAGACAAGAAGAGAAGCATGCAGCAAAATTTATTCTCATTTTCCTGAATTCATGGAAAAAATGAAAGAATTGCAGAATAAAACCATAAAAATTGACTTAAAGGATTTACCCGAATTAAAAAAAGTAACCAAAAAAATGTGCTTCCTGTGCGATCCCCTTGCCTTCGCTCACAAAATAAAACCAGAGAATGTACTAATGATTAATTCCAGGTTTGACCTGTACTTTTCTAGAAAATCAACAAATCAGTTATGGGAAGAACTGGGAAAACCGAAAATTCACTGGTTGAATAAACTGCATTCCAGTGAAATTTTAAATAACGGAAAAATTTTTAAGAAAATCACTAACTTCCTACAAAACACCTGATTCAACTTATTCTGTATTTTTTAAAATCTGAAATCAGATTTTATCTATGCAGCAGGCCGCTATTTCCTATAGCCAATACCAGCTCTAATCCCTCTACCTGCTACCTTAATTAATCTTACTATTGTTTCTATACCCACCCCAAACACAGCAAGGGCAAGCACCGTAATGATAATAGGGTTTAATATCCCGGTTAAATCCCTGGGAAAAACCGTAAAATCAAAGGGGAATATGGTAAGTAATGAAATAATAGATACCATTGCAAATAAATTAAGTATAATATGGATTACCTGCCTGAAAAAGTAACTGTCATAAATAATCAATAAAAAATATCCTACTATTGTGGCGCCTATTGCAGCTGACACAAACGGGAGCCATTGATTAAAGTCCTCTGTTAACAGGGCATATCTGTGCCATTGCCCATCATAATAGTAATATGCTATATATGAATTATAAAAATTTAAAAACACCAGTATTATAATATTCCATAATATAACGAAACTATGTCCTACAATCCTGCCGCTTCTTGATTTATTAAAATAATCATCTATTTCATCCCCTGCTTCTTCAATTTTTTTATCGGTTTCTTGTTCCGGCTCTTCTTTTTTTCCTTCTGCCTTTTTACTAAAGTTTTTCATCTCTTCATTTAATTTTCTCTGCCATTCATATTCTTTCTGGCTGGAATCTTTATCTTTTTCCCTATCATTTTTAAAATAATCCGATACACTGCTGCCAAAACTGCTCGCCGCCTCCCTGAAATCTCTAAACTTTTCCTTTACTCCTTCATCCTTAAATCTTTTTCCGAAAGTCTTTGCAGAGTCTTCTGTGCTCTTTGCAAATTCCCTGGCTTTACTTTTTAACTCTGGGTCATCAAAGATCTTGCTTACGGCTTCACCAAACTCTTTAATCATATCACCAAAACTTTCTACCGGGCTTTTAGCCTTTTTATTATCTGCCATAATACTCCTCCAGCATATATCCTCCTGTATAAAATATTATTACTATTATAATATTTATGATATCTATTATATGGTATAAACAGGCAATTTTAAAAACAAATTTATTTCTATAAAGAATATAGTAATATTTTATTCGATAATTCCGACTATCTGCATAAATAAAATGTGAAACATCAATAGCCAATCTAGTTATCCAATTAAAACTCTTCTATATCAGAAATTTATATTGGAAGCGGGCTGAAATTTAAAAATGGCTACATATATGAATCATTTCTTTCCGAAATATCACCTATAACATTAATTGCTACACATCTGATTAATTAAAAAAAATGGAATTCAGAACAAAAAATTTCTATGACAGATATTATTGGAAGAGACCCCAGTAATTACCTTTGCTGGCGTAAAGATTTAACCTTCATCTGTATATATAATGTTTTTACCCGGATTTTCCAGTATATAGAAAAGAGACAGGTAATCTCTAAGATGTCTTGTAATTAAAAAATTTTGTGATACAAAGTTCTTCGCTCTTTCCCCGATCTTTTCTGAAACAGATGGCCTGTTAAGCAGATACCTTATCCTGTAAGCTGCTCCTTCAATTGAATTTACCAAAAAACCGGTTCTATGATTATGCAGCTGTATGGTTATCCCGCCTACTTCCCCACCTATTACCGGTTTTCCTTTCCACATTGCTTCGGTAACTGTCAAACCAAATCCTTCCTTTAAGGATTTCTGTATTATTACATCCGCAGCTCTTTGCAGAGCATTTATTTCATTATTGCTCTTGGACTTCAGGAGTAAAATATGAATATCCTTTTCCCCTCTTGCTTCTCTTTCCACTTCCTCCAGCACCTCTGCTCCTTCAGGGTCATCACTGGAAGTCCCTCCTGCCAGTACAAGCTGGCAGTTTAATTCTTTTCTTACCAGGCGGAATGCTTTTATTACCCCGATTGGATCTTTAAATCTATCAAACCTTGAAACCTGAAGAATTATTGGTTTATCCCTTGTAATATTATGTGCTTTAAGAAAACCTTCTATTTCGCTATTATCGAGCTCCCTGTTTTTATCACTTAAGGGATCAATTGAGGGAGCAATAAGATACTGCGGATGGGTAAGACTTTTTGTAAACTTTGCAATTGAAAATATACTGGCGTCATACTCCATTAAATATTTCCTTAAAGACTTCCAGAGATAGAGGTCCGGCCTTGATATATCAATATGACACCTCCATACCCATGCGCCCTTCTTCTCCGGATAAAAATCAATCAGCGGTAGCGGTTGAGGGTCATGTATGACAACGACATCGGCATCAAGGTTTAAATTTTTTGCATTATCTTCGTTTACCTTCCTGTATTTTTCCAAATCTTCGTATGAAAACTTTATCCTCTCACCCTGCAATGCGTTATGGATATCCTTGGTTATGTTAAAGAATCCATTATTTCCGGTTATTATTTCCCACCTGCAGTTAATCCCCAGCTCGTTTAGCAACGGCACCAGCCTGTGAAGTATCTCGGCTACCCCTCCTCCATCCTTGGTAGAGTTTACCATTACTACTTTTTTACCCCTGGACAGCCGTGCAAGCACTTCAATCTGTTTAATATTTCTCCTGCCAATAATATATTCGTAATCCTTAAGACCTGCCATAATTAAGTTCTTTTTAGCTCCTCATTTAAAATGTTTTTTAATTTTTCTCTAACTTCATCAACATTAAAAAAATAGAAGTCAATTTCTCTTATTTTTTTAACCAGTTCCTTCTTGTCGAAATTTTTTTCAATCCAAAGGGAAAAATCATCATGCTCTTTCTTTTTCTTTATCTTCCTTGCTTCATAAAAATGTAAGTAAAGCGAACTGTTTGGAATATCATTTAAAGCATCGGCAAATTCCTGCAGTTTTGAAACTTCTATTCCCAGTGGAATGACCATAGTAGTAGAGCTTGAAAAATAAAATTCAGAACCACGTCTGACCCATGGAACCGTGGTAAGATCCCACATATGCTCCTCTATTATTCCCATCAATAATTCCTTTGCCTCTGCTACAGTTTTGTAGTCATAGGGATCAAAATTAGCCAATTTTTCTGCCAGGGCAGTATCCCCCAGCTCATAAGCTACCCAGTTTGCAAAATCATTAGGAAACTCTCCTACTTTCCGATTATGCTTAATATGAGATTGATAAAGATGGTGAAACAAAACCTTATCCGGGGATTGTTCTATAATATTTAGAAACTCCTTTAGATTGCTTGCCTTCTTGCCAGTCGGGCTTATAAGGATAGTATAATCATAAAATTTAAATTTTTTCATATTCTATTAAGAACTATAAAATTACTATTTCGGTTGCCTATTCTAACTCATAATTTTAAAAAATAAAATATTTAAAAGTTTTTTTTCAAATTTGTAATATGAGCTTTATCATTTATAATAATAATAACAATACAAATATCCTAAAAATGCAATGTTTTTCATGAAAGAAATTTCAGAAAAAATTATAGTAGCATCCAATAGAATCCCATGCAGTGTATCATTAGATTCCAGCGGCCAGGTCAAATATAAAAAAGGAATTGGCGGCCTGGTTAGTGCTCTTGACCCGATATTATCTAAAAACGGCGGCCTGTGGATAGGATGGGACGGGCTGACTGGCAGCAGGCCCTCTGAGATAAAAAAGTTTTGCATTAAAGACGAATGCGGTAATTTCGCTTATTCGGTAGAATGCATACATCTGACCAAGAATGAAATCGGAAACTATTATCATGGATTTTCTAACAGGTCACTCTGGCCCCTATTCCATGGATTTATTTCCCAGAGTCATTTTAATGCTAGTTACTGGAAAGCTTACGTCTCAGTGAATAAAAAGTTCTGCGATAAAATCCTTAAAAAATCAACTGATGACCATATTATATGGGTACATGATTATCATTTGACTTTGCTGCCAGGGATGTTAAAACAGGCCAATCCGAAATTAAAAATACTGTATTTTCTCCATATACCATTTCCAAACTACGAAATATTCAGGGTCCTCCCATGGAGCAATAAGATACTGGATGGCCTGCTTGGAGCCAGCCTTCTGGGATTTCAAACAAAGGAAGACAGGGTAAACTTCCTGGTTTGCTGCAAGGAACTCTTAAATGCTAGGATTAACTTTAAAAAAAGTAATGTTTTTTATAACGGGAAAATGGTAAAAGTTAAAAATTTCCCCATAAGTATTGATTATAAAAAATTTAATAAACTGGCAAAGGAAAAAAGAGCAGATAAATTCTTAAAAAACATTAAAAAGATTGATAACAATACCAAATTAATAATGAGTGTCGAAAGACTTGACTATACAAAAGGCATCAAGGAAAGAATACTTTCTATCGAGAGGTTTTTTGAAAAATACCCGGCTTCCAGAAGAAAGGTTACTTTTCTCCAGATATCAGTCCCCAGTAGGACCAAAATTAAAGAATATATTACATTAAAGAAAGAAATAGATGAGCTTGTGGGCAGAATCAACGGTAAGTTTGCAGATGAGCTCTGGAGCCCAATAAATTACATCTATAAAGCTGTTACCCAGCAGAAACTGGCCAGTTTTTACAAGGCAGCTGACATATGCCTGGTAACACCCTTAAGAGATGGGATGAACCTTATTGCAAAAGAATATGTAAGCTGCAAGACAGAAGAAAACGGTGTATTAATCCTGAGTAAATTTGCAGGAGCTGCCGAGGAGATGGGCAAATATGCCGTATTGGTAAACCCCTATGATATAGAGGAGGTAGCAGACAGTATTAATATAGCGCTTAACATCCACTGGAATACAAAAAAGAAGATGATTTCTAACTTAAGAAATATTGTAAGAGAAAACGATATTTTCCATTGGGCCAGCAATTTTCTTAACTACTATAAGAAAATTCCATAATAAAAATTTATAATACTAATATTGCATAATTATTATATAATTTATCTTCCCTGAACCTATAAATTTGCCAGTAGATTTTTCTTTTATTATAATACTGTATTAATTAACAGGAAGGGTTTCTGAATATGAAGAAAGCTTCACTTTACTTTACTGCTGCCGGAGTTATGCTGGTACTAACCTGGCTGCTCTATTTCTTCCTGCTTCATAACCCTTTTTTCAAGTGGCTCGTTTATGCTGGATGGGCTATCCTTATAGCTGGCCTGATTTTTATATTCTTACCCATGTTTGTTCTCCGCAGAAAAGGCAGGGTGGCAGCTGATAAAAGTTTTATTCATACCAAGAACATTGTTGACAGCGGAATTTATGCAGTAGTCAGGCATCCACTCTACCTGGGCTGGCTGCTGATGTATTTTGCTGTTATCTTTTTTAGCCAGCACTGGCTGGTAATAATTCTTGCTGCTGTCGGCATTATGTTTATGTATCTTATTTGCAGGGATGAATATAAAGACATGATTGCAAAGTTTGGCAGTGACTATGATGATTACATAAAGTCTGTTCCGTCAATAAATATATTTGCCGGAGTAATACGGCTATTGCGCCGCAGAAAGAGGAAATAAGATGCAAAATACAGTCAACAATATGATACAGCTAATATAGATATTTTTAATATCTATTAATCTGTTTTTTTATAAAAGAACAACAAAATGTTCACTGCAAAATATAATATCCAGGATTTTTAAAGAATCAAAAACTTACAGGAAAAATCTTACACTTCATAGGTTAAGCCTATAGATTATATTACCTATAAGAATAAAATTGTACTTGAACTTATCTAATATTTTGTAAATACCAACTGGCATGTACAGTCCGCTGGCTGCCCCAAGGTGAGATGTAAAGCTTTACATCTCACCTTCAAAGTGATTAGATATACTTTAAATATTTATTATAGAACTATAAAAAATTAAATTTAGAAGCTTTGAAGCTTTTATTATCTTAAGTGGACACTTGATGTATGTAAAGACTTAGCTAATAGCGTAACCGACTAAATAATCAGTCGGTTTTTTTATATATATTTTATAACTAACTATTATGAAGGAAGTAAATTATGAAATGGTATTTATCGGTATTAAAGAAGTATGCTGTATTTAGCGGTCGAGCAAGACGAAAAGAATATTGGATGTTTTATTTATTCAATATGATTTTCGCAATTGTAGCAAGGATTCTCGACACTGTTTTGAGAGCTTGTTTTCTTACCGAAGCTATGTATCTGGGTATTGTTTTAGAGACTAACCCCATTCAGTGGCAAGTTAATATATCTAATTTTTTTGGATTTTTTTACAGGCACTCATACGGAGGACCTATCTATATTATATATGTTCTTGCAGTTCTTTTACCAGGTTTGGGTGTTGTAGTAAGAAGATTACATGATGTTGGAAAAGGCTGGTGGTACTTATTTATTTCCCTAATTCCTATTGCTGGTCCTATATGGTTATTATTGCTAATGTGTTCCGACGGCACTCCAGGTGAAAATCAATATGGGCTAAATCCAAAAGAAAAAGCTTAGCACGATATAATGAAATTAAATTATAAATAAACAAAGAGGTAATTTCTTATACATATATACTGGACCCTCTTAAAAATATTTACAACTATATTTTAATTGACTATCCGCCCAGCCTTGGAATCTTAACAATTAATGAACTGACAGCTTCAGATGGGGTTATTGTTCAGGTGGAGACTGCTATTCACAAGGACTTGCTTCAGGATCACCAACCTATTAAAAGTAAAAAGTCAACGTAAGCCAGGTTATCGGATTTAAAAATTACTATAAAAAACATGACAATTTGAACAAAAAATACATGGAGGCATAATTAACTAAGAAAAAGACCGTATCCAGTCCTATTTTATAGCAGCCAAATATCCTGCAACCCTATAATCCCCATACTTCTTAGGCACATCTTCAATATATTTATAATTTACAACTTCAGGCTCTTCCTCTTTAAACTCCAAATAATTTTCAATATCATCAGGTTCAATATCCCTATCCTCAATCTTTACATTATATAATTCTCCATACCCCTGCCTTAACCTTTTTCTTTTAAGTCCAAAATATAAATCTTTAAAGAATAGTATTTACCTCAAAAACTTTACATTTTACTTTTCATAAAAACAATTGAATAATATGATTACAAAAAAACATTTAAATAATCTCGGATATGAAAATATTAAATTTTAAGATACTTTTAAAAAAAGAACCCGAAGGAGGATTTACAGTTTTTGTGACTTCTCTGCCCGGCTGTATTACATATGGCGATACACTTGATGAAGCAATAGAAAAAGCTAAAGAAGCTACTGAACTATATATAGAAAGTTTAAAAGCTCACGGTGAAGAGATACCTACTGAAGAAAATATGTTAGAATATACTCTATCAGTTGATACAAATATCTAAACTGCCCAAATAGAATTTTCCTTAAACTAATTCTTGTACTAAATAGAAAAAATGAATTGGTGAATTAGTTGGAGTTAGCCCGTAAGCCGAGAACGGTCTCCAATAGGAAATAATTTCTTAGTTTGTGTTGTAAGAAGATTAAAAAACAATATCCACCCATTTAATCGAAGCCAGGATTAATCTCCTTAAGGTTCAAAAGTTAATAGGCCATGCAAGTCTGGATGAATCTTTACAAACTACTAATATTTGATAGAATTAATATTGCTTCAAGGGAAGGTTCGAAGTGACGAATCACTTCCATGGCTCAGAGCGAGTCATGCTTACTCTTGGAGCACTTTTTAGTTTCAGCTAAATGGTCTAGACGTTCCCTATCTTTAGGTGAAAATATCGCCTTTCTCCAACTCTTAGCATTAATAATACTATTAAAAGCAGCATCATCCAAATAAGCATTAGTAAAATATGTATTATTTAGATCTGCCTGTTCAAACCTCGCTCCATTTAACTTTGAATACTCAAAATGTGCTGATTGTAATTCAGATCTTTGAAATTTTGCTTTTTTCAGATCACTATGTTTAAGTTTAATTCCAATAAGATTTGCCTCCATAAAGTTTGTTTCCGTGCACTTTGACTCTTGAAATCTGCCATATTTCAATATTGATTTTTTATTACCTTGTTTACAGAACTTTGCTCCACTAAAATCTACTCTGTAACCCTCTACCTTATATAGATCTATCCCACGCAAATTTGCATTTTTTAGACTTGTATTATATAAACTTGCTTTTGAAAGATTTAATCCTGCTAAATTAATATTGTCCATTTTAGTTTTTGAAAAATCAAAGCTTATATCATATTTTCTCTTTGAAAAAATACAAATTTTAAGTATTTTTTCAAAACTTTTTACAAGCAACCTATCAATTGGAGGTTTATTCTTATGATACAAATTCGCTAATAAAATATTATAAATTTGTTCATGAAACTCATGATATTTTGGTTTCATAAAATTAACAATTGAAACTATCGAATTAGACCTGGTTAAATCTTTTTCAGATCCTAAATCACTTATAACAGATTGAAAATTTTCTTCTACTCTTATCAAAGACTCTGACTTTCTTTGAAGGAGGTATTGCCAGATAGTATAAAGAATAGTAACTAACGCTATAATGGATGAAATAAAAGTGGCTATGGATGAATTTAATCCCCAAAAACTATTTGATTTTATATTCTCAAGCTTAGCGCTTATAACTTGTTCGCGCAACAGCTCTGTTTCCAAGTCTTTGTTCTTTAAACTTGAAATTTCTTTACTTATTGTTTCAGCTTGATAACTAGAGCATGCAATAAGAGAAAATACTAATGATACACAAATAATTATTGCAATAAGATAATTAAATAATTTAATTAAACTATTATTCATATAGTAGGCTTAATTCTAATAAATTAATTGATTAAACATAATTATAAGTCAAATCCTATAAATTTGTAAATAAGCTATCGATATGGTTAAGTAATATATATTTATCCTATATAATTCGAAGATTAATGGTAGCTTGGTTTATTAAAAGAGCAAGAAAAAATCGAATTGAGGATTTTGTTTATTTGTAAAAAATAGTTGGAGTTAGTCTATAAGCCGAG
>CAZRVN010000008.1:0-28203 GCA_964603595.1 uncultured Actinomycetota bacterium | reverse complement strand
ATTACAAAACATGGAAATATAAAAGGTGCTATAATGGGTAAAAAGATTGGAACCATGGTATCAAAGGAGTAAAAAATGAAAGATATGCTTCTTAGTGAAGAGAGAAAAAAAATGAGTCAATCACTTGAAAAGACCCAGCATGAATTTAATACAATAAGAACAGGGAGAGCGTCCGTATCGCTGCTTGACAATGTTTATATAGATTATTATAGCAACAAGACCTTACTTAAATTTATTTCAAATATAAGCATACCGGAGCCAAGGGTTATTTTAATTGCACCTTACGAAACTAAATTTTTAAAGGATATTGAAAGCCAGATATCAAAATCTGATCTGGGAATTAATCCATCCAATGATGGCAGAGTTATACGGCTTAATATACCACCTTTAAATGAAGAAAGGAGAATGGAGCTGGTAAAATTAGCCAGAAAAATTGCAGAAGATGGAAGAATTGCCATAAGAAATATTAGAAGAGAAATAAATGATGAATATAAAAAGTTGGAAAGTGAGAGCAAAATAACCGAAGATGATTTAATAAAATATCAAAAGGAAGTTCAGAATATTACTGATGATTTTATAGAAAAGATAAATAATTCCTTGGATCAGAAAGAAAAAGAGATTATGGAAGTGTAGGTAGAAAGTAACTTGAACTTAATTTCTTCTATTTATTCTGCTATTAAAGTTCCAACCGTAAAAGCATTGAAAAAAAATAAAATCCCCATGCATGTGGCAATTATAATGGATGGGAATGGCAGGTGGGCTGCGAAGAGGAATTTGCCCCGTTCTGCTGGACATAAAGTAGGTGTTGAAACCCTTAAAGATATTATAACTGCATGTATAGAACTGGGTATAAAGTTTTTAACTGTGTATTCGTTTTCAAGCGAAAACTGGCAGAGGCCGGAGGAAGAAGTAAATTTCCTGCTTGATTTGTTTTTGGAATCATTAAAAGAGGAACTGGATTTGCTGTATAGAAATGGTGTAAGGGTAAGATTAATTGGCAGCAGGAAGGAAATACCCCCTGACGTATTGGAAGCTTTTAAGAATGCAGAAAAAAGAACCGAGAAAAATAATAAGCTTTTATTCAATATTGCATTTAATTATGGCTCCAGGAAAGAAATTGTTGATGCGGTCAGTAATATATATAAAGAGACAGTTAAAGGTAATATAAATATTGAGAAGTTAGACGAGGATAAATTCAATGATTTTTTATATACCAGTGGTTGCCCTGACCCGGATTTATTAATAAGGACCAGTGGTGAGTACAGATTAAGTAATTTTTTATTATGGCAGTTAGCATATAGTGAATTCTACTTTATTAAAAAACTCTGGCCTGACTTCAGGAAGAAAGACTTGCTTAAAGCTGTCTACTATTATCAGCAGAGAAGTAGAAGATTTGGGAAGGTGTAATTTATTATGCAAGTTGTAACCGTTATTATGCAATATATCCTTTCAGTAGTTGCATTGTCTCTGATTGTGATAGTCCATGAATTAGGCCACTTTTCAATAGCCAAGTTAAGCGGGGTTCATGTTGAGGAATTTTTTATAGGTTTTGGTCCAAAACTTTTAAAAATTAGAGATAGAAAAGGCACGACTTATGGTTTAAGCGCTATACCTTTTGGTGGTTATAATAAGTTACTGGGCATGAATAGAAACGAGCGTGTACCCCCCAGCATGGAAAATAAATCATTTCACAAAAAGCCGGCCTATAAAAAGTTGCTAATCTCAATTGGGGGAACTGGTTTTAATATAATTTTTGCTGTACTTATGATAGGAATTTTTTTATGTTTTGCTGCTCCAACAACAACAATTGAATATATTGAACCAGATTCACCTGCTGATGCAGTTGATATTAGAATAGGGGATAAATTTGTTTCTATGGAAGGGCAGGCGATTGAAAGCTGGGATGGTTTTGTTACGCTGATTGAAGAAAATCCTGGGGAAGAGGTAGTTTATACGGTAATGCGCCAGGGGAAGGAAGTAAAAATAAAAGTCAAGCTGGCTGATGAAGATGGGGAAGGATATTTGGGTGTATCCCCTCAACAGTCTTTTAGTCCCGGTTATGTCATAAAAAATTATGGATTTTTCGGATTGATAAGAGAAAGTTTCAGGACGACCTGGGATATAACTATAACTTATATTAAGGCATTTGGAATGTTATTTTCAGGAGAAATACCTTTAAGTGAAGCCAGGCCTGTTTCACCGGTGGGGATATTAAACATGTTTCAGCAGACAGCTTCTATGGGAATGCAAGATTTCATTTTTTTTGTTGCTTTTATTTCAATTTTAATTGGTTATGGTAACTTGATCCCGATTCTTCCTCTGGATGGAGGGAATATTTTATTTATTATAATAGAATCTATAAGAAGGAGACCTGTCCCCCAGAAGGTTATTGAATCATTTAATTATGCTGGAGTGTTTATTCTGGTTTCTTTACTGCTTATAGCTGTTGTTCTTGATATAATAAATCCTTTTAATATTATTAATTTATAGAAATAATTTTTATGAAAATAAAAAGGAGAAAAACCAGGACAATACAGGTAGGGAAAATAAAAATAGGAGGAGATAACCCTATTATTGTCCAGTCTATGACTAAATCAAAACTGTATGACCTGGAAGATATAAGAAAGGAAATAAAAGAACTAATAGAGCATAGCTGTGAACTTATAAGGATTGCGATACCGGATAAAAAATCAATAGATTTTCTTAAAAAGCTAATTGATGAAAAAATTTTTAAAATACCCCTGGTAGCTGATATTCAATTTGATTACCGACTTGCACTGGAATGCATGGATGCAGGAGTTGATTGTGTAAGGATAAATCCAGGAAATATAGGGGGTCGTAACAGAGTTGCCGAAGTTATAAATAAAGCCAGGAGTAAAAAAGTTGCCTTAAGAATCGGGATAAATTCCGGCTCAATAGATAAAAAAGTGTTAAAGAAGAACAAAGGAGATATGGCCAGGGCAATGATTGAAAGTACACTGGAATATGTTAGACTTTTAGAAAATCTAAAGTTCTATAATTTTAAAATATCAGCAAAAGCATCATCTGTTCTGGATACTATAAATGTTTACGAGGTTATATCTGAAAAAGTTGATTATCCTTTACATCTGGGTGTTACGGAAGCAGGACCTGTATTCAGTGGGAGCATAAAATCTTCTGTAGGAATGGGAATTTTATTATCAAGGGGGATAGGAGATACAGTAAGGGTCTCACTAACGGGGGAATCTGTAAATGAAGTAGATACCGGGTATATAATTCTTAATAGCCTGGGTTTAAGGAAAGTGGGAGTAGATATTGTATCCTGTCCCACGTGCGGAAGAACATCGGGAGATTTTTATAAGCTTGTTCATGAGGTTGAAAAATTAACTTCAGGGATTAAAAAAAATTTGAAGATAGCTATAATGGGCTGTATTGTTAATGGGCCCGGGGAAGCTAAAGACGCGGATCTGGGGATAGCTTTTGGTAAGAAAAGGGCAGCTATTTTTTTAAAGGGTAAGGTAATTAAGAGAGTGAATAAAGATTTTGCAGTAGAAAATTTTGAGCAGGAACTAAGGAAAATAATTTAAATAAAGGAGCCAAAGTTGAAATTATCTGAATTTTTTATGCCAACTTTAAAAGAAGACCCCAGTGACACTGAAATACCAAGCCATTCGCTTTCTCTAAGAGCAGGACTTATACGAAAGGTTGCATCGGGTGTCTATTCTTTTTTACCAATAGGACTTAAAGTGCTAAGAAAAATTGAAGATATAATCAGAGAGGAGATGAATAATGCCGGTGCGATTGAGCTGTTTTTACCGGTTTTACAACCTTCAATTCTGTGGGAAAAGTCAGGGAGATGGAATGAATACGGCCCGGAATTATTTAGATTAAAAGATAGGAACAAAAGGGAATTCTGTCTGGGACCTACTCATGAAGAACTGATAACTTATCTGGCATATATGGATATAAAATCATATAAAGATCTGCCTGTAAACTTATACCAGATACAGGTTAAATTCAGGGATGAAATAAGGCCAAGGTATGGATTGCTTAGAGCAAGGGAATTTATAATGAAGGATGCTTATAGCTTTTCAAGTAATGATAGTGACCTAGAATTTATTTACAGGAAAATGCAGGATGCTTACGGTAAAATACTGGAAAGGATCGGTCTTAAATACAGGGTGGTTGTTGCTGATACGGGGCTGATTGGAGGGGATTTATCACATGAATTCATAGTATTGGCCGAGAATGGTGAGGAAAAAATAGTTTTTTGCCCGGAGTGCAGTTATTCTGAGAATTATGATATGTCAAAATCCAACCCTTCACCTATTGAAGATAATAAAGAAAGCACGAAAACAGATGTTAGGGAATCTATGAAAGAGGTTCATACTCCTGGAATTACAAGTATTGATGAGCTGGCAGAATTTTTAAAAGTTGAAAATAAGAAGATTATAAAAACAATAGTTCTAAATGATAATAATGGAAGGATATATGCTTTTCTTGTAAGAGGAGACAGGGAATTGAATTTAAAAAAAGTGAAAATTCATTTAAAGAAAAGCCTGAACTTCCTTGAAAAAAATAAAAAAGACAAAAATCTGGTTATGGGATATATTGGTCCTGTTGGGCTTGATGGTAATCTGGAAATATATGCAGATAACTCTGTAAAGGGGGAACAGAATTTTGTGACTGGGGCAAATAAAAAAGATTATCATCTAATAAATGTTAATTACCCAAGAGATTTTAAGGTAAGGGGATGGGGCGATTTTACTTATCCTGTTCAGGATGACACCTGTGTAAAATGTGGAGAGAAACTTAAATTCGAGAAGGGGATAGAAATAGGCCATACATTTAAATTGGGCTGTAAATATAGTGAAAAACTGGATGCAAAATTCCTGGATACAGACGGAAAGTTGAAACCTCTGGTTATGGGTTGCTACGGAATAGGAGTTACCAGGATTATGGCAGCAGCCATAGAACAGCTGCATGATGACAGGGGTATAATATGGCCAGATGCAATAGCGCCTTATATATTTAATGTTATTACTACAACTGAAAAGAACAAAGAACTCTCTGAAGCAGGAGATAAAATCTATAAAAAGCTTAAAGAATTGAATGTAGAAGTTCTTTATGATGATAGAAATATTAGTGCAGGGATAAAATTTAAAGATTCTGATTTAATAGGCATACCGGTAAAGTTCATTGTAGGAAAAAAATTTATTGATAAAAAGTTACTAGATGTTGAATATAGAAAAAATGGAGAAAAAATAGAACTTAGTATAGATTCAATTCCCGAATTTATAAATAAATATAAATCTGCAAATAACCTCAGGTAATCTTAATATGGAAGCCAAAGGCGACAGAATAAAGGGAGTTTTAGAAAAAATCATTTTTAAAAGTCCTGAAACCGGTTTTATAGTTGGTAAGGTAAGAACGGAAGAAGGCAATATTATAACTATAGTAGGAAATGCCTTTGAACCTAAATGCGGGGAAATTCTTGAGATAAAAGGAAAGTGGGTTTTAAATAAGAATTATGGCAGGCAATTTGAAATAGAAGATATTAAAACTACCGAACCTGCTACTATTACCGGTATAAAAAGCTATCTGGGCTCGGGCTTGATAAAAGGCATTGGCCCGGTAATGGCAGAAAGAATTGTTTCCTATTTTAAGCTCAAAACTTTAAAGATAATGGATAGGGAACCGGATAGGCTAGAAGAGATAGAAGGTATTGGCAGGAAAAGAATAAATCTTATCAAAAAGTCGTGGAAAAAAAACAGGGATATAAGAGATGTAATGATTTTTTTACATTCAATCGGAATAAGCAGCAACCTTGCGATGAAAATTTATAATAATTATGGCGACAGCTCTATAAGTATAATCAAGTCAAATCCGTACAAACTTTCCGAGGATATATTCGGGATTGGTTTTAAAAGCTCGGATAAAATAGCATTGAGGATAGGTATAGAAAAAGATTCAATTTTTAGAATAAAGGCAGGAATAATTCATGTATTAAATGAGGCAGAAGATGCAGGACACTGCTATTATCCGTATCATGAACTGGTAGGTCTGCTGGAGAGCTTTCTGGATATAGAAATAGGGAAAATAAATAACGCCTTAGAAGCACTGGAGAGAGAAAAAAGGATAAAGGTTGTCAGGGATGATGAAGAAAAAGTATATCTTGCCAGTATCTACGAAGCTGAGAAATATGTCTGTAAAAAAATAATGGAGATTTTAAATAATCATAATACGGGTGGGGTAAAAGAAGATAGGAAAAATGATTTGACCGGTTTTATAAAAAAATTATCAGAGGAGATGAATATAACACTGGATTTTACCCAGGTAAAAGCTATAGAGAAAGCATTGACAGAAAAAATGCTGGTTATAACAGGAAGTCCGGGAACAGGAAAAAGTACAATACTGAATTTTATTATTAAATTATTTAAAAAGGAAAATAATACTATTACTCTGGGAGCTCCTACAGGAAGAGCGTCAAAAAGATTATGTGAAACTACTGGTGTAGAAGCAAAAACCATACATAGAATATTAAATTATAATCCAAAGTTAAATAAATTTGCCAGGAATGAAAAAGAACCTATCGAAGCAGATATTTTAATCATTGATGAGGCATCAATGATAGATATAAGACTTATGAAGAATTTGCTCTCGGCTATAAAAGATGGGACTAAAATTATTTTTGTGGGGGATATAGACCAGTTACCTTCAGTAGGGCCGGGGAATGTTTTGAGCGATATTATCAGTTCTGGAATGGTCCCTGTAATTGAGCTTAAAAAAATATACAGGCAGGAAAGCGAAAGTCTCATAGTATATAATGCTCATAAAGTAAGGGATGGGCAGTTTCCATTTATAGGTAAGCCAAAAAATAATGATTTTTTCTTTATTGAAAAGAATGAACCTGAAGAAGTAGTAAAAGTTATACTGGATTTATTGACCAGGAGGATACCCGGAAGTTTTAACTATAACCCTCTTCATGATATTCAGGTTCTGGTTCCTACCAATAAAGGAGTTGTGGGTGTAAATAATTTGAATTTAAGAATCCAGAATATTTTAAATCCGGAGGGCCGAAAAATTATAAGAGAATCTGTAGAATACAGGCAAAATGATAAAGTTATACAACTCAAGAATAATTATGAAAAAGATATTTATAATGGAGATATAGGGATTATTAATGATATAAATAGTGAAACAGAAGAAGTAATAGTAAAATTTGATGGCAAAAATGTTAATTACAGTTTTTTTGAACTTGACGAGATAAGCTTATCTTATGCAATATCAATTCATAAGTCTCAGGGTTCTGAATTTAAGTGTGTTATAATACCTCTTCTTACTTCTCATTATATGCTGCTGCAGAGAAATCTACTTTATACAGCTATTACAAGAGCCAGGGAGCTGGCTGTAATTGTTGGCAGTAAAAAAGCAATAGGTATGGCGGTAAATAGGAATATTGTTGAAAACCGTTATACAAATTTGAAATATCTGTTAAAAAATTAATAATACTGAGATATCCACTTTTAAGATAGGCCATTTTTTTAAGATTGGAATTGTAATTTCTGTAAAAATTTTCGCTTTTAAAATTCTTAAGGAATAATTTTAACAGGTGTAATGCTTAATTGTATTTTTTCTAAATTGTGATATACTCTTATAGAAATTTTATGCGAGTGGTTGAGGAAAATAGTGGGTTCGGCCCACTATTTTTTAATTTAAATTCTGTTATGAACAGGTGATAGGATTGAATAAAAAATTAATAACAGCATTGGTTGAATTAGAAAAAGAAAAAGGAATAAAACTGGATACCCTGGTGGAAGCACTAAAGGTTGCCTTTGTGTCGGCCTATAAGAAGAATTATAAGGTTGAGTATGATTGCAGGGTAGATATAAACATGAAAACCGGTGAGTTAAAAGTATTTAAAATCATGGAGAAGAATGAAGAGGAAGGCGAATCAGGGGAAGACGATAGTGAAAATGACGAAGTTGAGGTTACACCTGATAATTTCGGAAGGATAGCAGCTCAAACAGCCAAACAGGTGATAAGGCAGAGAATCAAAGAAGCAGAACGTGAAGTTATGTATGAGGAATTTAAGGATAGAGTTGGGGATATGGTAACCGGAATTATACAGCAGAGTGATGCCAGATTTACTCTGGTGGATTTAGGTAAAGTAGAAGCACTTCTGCCGCCCTATGAGCAGGTTCCAGGAGAGAGATACAGGCATGGGGAAAGAATAAAATGCTATATTTCAGATGTGAGAAAAACAACAAAAGGACCCCAGGTAATAGTATCCCGTACCCATACCGGTTTAATAAGGAGACTGTTTGAACTTGAAGTACCTGAAATTTATGAGGGAATTGTAGAGATAAAGAGTATCGCAAGAGAAGCGGGATATAGAACAAAGATTGCAGTGAATTCTAACGAGGAAAATGTAGACCCGGTAGGGGCATGCGTGGGTCCCAAAGGTTCAAGAGTCAGGATGGTTGTTGATGAATTGGGCGGAGAAAAAATAGATATAGCAGAATTTAGTAATGATATTGTAGATTTTATAAAAAATGCACTGAGTCCTGCAAGGGTCTTGAAGGTGCTTACTGATAAGCAAAAAAATTTTGCACTTGTTGTGGTTTCAAGTGACCAGCTTTCGCTTGCAATAGGTAGGGAGGGGCAGAATGCAAGGCTGGCTGCAAAGCTAACCGGCTGGAAAATTGATGTAAAGAGCGAAAAGCAATTTGAAGATGAGCTTGATAAAGCCAGAGAAGAAAGAGTAAAAAGCAAAGAAGAAGATACAGAAACTGCTTAGTAAATTTTAGATAAAAATATTTTATAATTATAATAAGTGGATATATATTAATCTATCTACTGTTTAAGAATGGAAATAAGAGTTGTCCAAGAGTAATTATGAGCGTTAAAAAGAAAGAAACTAAAGAAAAAAAAGAAAAAGAAGAACAAAATATAATAAAAACTGGTGCAAAAAAAGTAAATGTAAGTAAGCCGGGAAATAAAACCGGAAAAACTAAGACCGTTAAGCGAAAAGAAGATAAAGCAGTTTCTGGTAAAAAGGCTCCGGCTAAGAAAAAAAAGGATACCGGTAAGAAGGAAGCAAAATCTAAAGCTAAAGAAACAGTGAAGGAAAAGGCCGGTGCAAAGACTGAAAGTAAAACTAAGCCGGCTAAAGGTAAAAGCAGAGCCAGTAAAAAAAATGCTCCCCAAAAAAGCAGTGCAGAGAAGACATCTGCAAAAGCTGTTAAAGATGATAATAAGAAAGTGGGGGTTAAAGAAAAAGTTGAGCTGAAAGCTCCACCTAAGACTGAAGAAAAACAAAAAACAAAGATAAACTGGGAAGAAGAAAAAAAACAGAGCATAAAAAGTGTAATTGACAGAGAGCTTGATAAAGAAGAGAAAGAAGGGGGCCTGCGGTTAAGACCTACCAGGAAGAAGAAAATATCAGTAAAGAAATCAGGTGGGAAGGGAGTTTCAAAAGATCAAAGCAAGGTTCTGGAAAAGGAAGTAAAAAAAAGACCGGAGATAAAAAAAGTAATTGAAGTCTCGGAAAGCATAACTATAAAGAAGTTATCAGAAAAAATAAATGTTGCTTCATCTGAAATATTAAAATTTCTGCTTGATATGGGCGAGGTTGTCAATATTAACCAATCTCTTGGTAAGGATTTGATAGAATTCCTCTCGCATGAATATAACTTTAAATACCGGATTATAGGTTTTGAAGATAAGCTGAATGAGTTTTATAAGGATTCTGAAGAAGAACTGGAACCAAAATCTCCTATTGTTACTGTTATGGGACATGTAGATCATGGTAAAACAACGTTACTTGATGTTGTAAAAGAAACAAGTGTTGCCGTAAACGAGCAGGGGGGTATAACCCAGCACATAGGTGCTTATCAGATTACTTATAAAGGAAGGAAAATCACTTTTATAGATACGCCGGGTCATGAAGCATTTACTTCTATAAGGGCAAGGGGAGCGAAGGTCACAGATATTGCAGCGATTGTAATAGCTGCCGACGATGGTATTATGCCTCAAACGGTAGAAGCAATAAATCATGCCAGGGATGCAGACGTTCCCGTTATCATAGTAATAAATAAAATAGACCTGGCAAATGCAAGCCCTGAGAAGATAAAGAAAGCACTTACTGAATATAATCTGGTTCCCGAAGAGTGGGGTGGAGATACTATTTGTATAGAGATTTCAGCAAAGAACAAAGTAAATCTGGATGCATTCCTGGAGATGATTTTACTGGTTGCAGATTTAAATGAGATAAAAGGTAATCCTAATGCACAGGGTACGGGGGTCATAATTGAGTCAAGACTGGATAAGGGATTGGGTCCTATAGGTACGGTTATAGTAGAAAGAGGTAAATTAAGAGTTGGAGATTCTTTTATTGCCGGTGATTCTATCGGAAAAATAAGGTTATTAAGGGATGAAAACATGAATAATATAAAAGAGGCAGTTCTGTCACAGCCGGTTGAGGTTATAGGATTTTCAATGGTACCGAAGGCAGGGGATAAATTATTTGTGGTAAAGGAAGAAAAAGTAGCAAAGGAGCTTTTGCAGAAAAAGAATTATGATAAAAAAATGGCAAAAATTGCTGGCTCAAGAAGAAGTTTAACCTTAGAAAAGTTGTCTGAGTTAGCAAAAGAAAGTGAAATAAAAAAGTTAAAGATAGTCCTTAAAGCAGATTCCGAGGGTTCACTTGATGCAGTAGAAAAATCACTGGAGAAAATAAAAGATGAGAAAGTAAAAATCAAAGTAATACACAGGGCAATTGGTGAAATAACGGATAGCGACACCATGCTTGCAGCGGCTTCTGGCGCAATCGTAATAGGTTTTGGGGTTGTGCCGAATAGAGGTGCAGAAGTATTATGCAAGAAAGAGGATGTAGAAGTAAGAACTTATGACATTATATATAAACTGATTGATGATATTACTCTTGCCTTCAAAGGTTTATTGAAGCCGGAAGTAAAGAAAGTCAGCAAGGGCAAAGCAGAGGTAAGGGAAGTTTTTAAACTGCCTAAAGTAGGAGTAATTGCTGGCTCTTACATTATTGAAGGAGAAGTTGAGAGGGGTAACCTTGCAGATGTTGTAAGGGATAAAAAAGTAATCTATGAAGGAAAAGTGATAAATCTTCACCGTTTTAAAGAGGATGTTAAAAAAGTAGCTGCGGGGTATGAATGTGGTATAAGACTGGATAATTTCCAGGATTTTAATAATGGTGATGTAATAGAGTTTTTTAAATTGCAATAACCCTGTCCCGTAGCAGCAATTGGTGGTGATCTGAGTGGACAGAATAAGAAAAGCGGAAATAGACTTAAAAAGGGAAGTAAGTTTTATTATTAATGCAAAAGCGAAAGATCCAAGAATAGGATTTGTTACAGTAACTGGTGCAAAGCTATCCGTTGATTATAAGTGGCTGAATGTATTTGTAAGCATTATGGGAAATGAGGATGATATAAAAAGGAGTCTTGAGGGTCTGGAACGCAGCAGGGGTTTTATAAAGAAAAATTTACAGGAAAGAATGAAGTTAAGAAATATGCCTAATATAAGGTTTCTACATGATAAGTCAATCAATAACGGTATCAGAATATCTAAAATACTGGAAAAAATTAAGAAAAACAAGCAGGAGTAAGCGGGTAATATAATTGGATATGCAAAATTTATACAATCAGGTGTCGGAAGTTATAGATGATGATAGTGATTTTGTAATTATAACCCACGCTAACCCTGATGGTGATGCCCTTGGCTCCCAGGCAGCGCTTTATCGGCTGTTATTATTACTAAAAAAAAATGTGGTATCGGTATGCAAAAGCGAGCTTCCCTACCAGTACAATTTTTTACCCAATTATAACGAAATTAAAAATGACCTGGAATGGGTTAAAGGTAAGAATAAAAGTTATGTATATTTCTGCCTCGATTGTGCAGATGAATACAGGATGGATATAGATTTTAAGGAAATAAAAGAAAGTTCAAAGCTGATTATAAATATAGACCATCATAATAATAATACCAACTTTGGCAATATAAATATTGTAGATACGCAAAAGTCGGCAACAGCCGAAATCTTATATAATTTAATATCCAGTTGCTATAGGGAGCTAATGAATGAGGAGATAGCCCTGGGTATTTATGTGGGTATATTAACTGATACGGGTAATTTTCAGTACAGCAATACAAATTACATTGTTCATAAAGTAGTAAGTGAGCTTCTTAAATTTGACCTTGACCTTTCAAAAATACATAAATGTATATACGAAAGTGAACCCCTGGAAAGGTTTAAATTAATCCAGCTTGTTCTTCGGAGGGTTGAATATGTAGACTCTTCCGGTTTGATATACTCATATGTTCTGAATAAGGACTTTAAAAAATTAAACCTGCCTTTATCTGCACAGGATGGTTTGATTAATCTGTTAAGAAGCGCAAAAAAAGTGAGAGTAGCAGCTTTAATAAAACAGATGGAAAAAAGAAGATTTAAAATAAGTCTGCGCACGTCAGATGATGGTATTAATTTATTTTATGTGGCAAGTAAATTTGGTGGTGGGGGGCATAAAAAAGCTGCGGGCTATGCTGATAAAGGGAGCTTGAGAATTATAATTAGCAATCTAAAGAAATCAATAGAATGCAATATAGAAAATGAAAAATGATAAAAAGTCAGGTTTATTAAAAAATTTTAACGGTGTATTGCTTATAAATAAACCGGCAGGGGAAACTTCTTACGGGATAATAAGAAGAATAAAAAAAGTTTTTTTTTAAATAAAATCGGACATGCCGGGACGCTGGATCCAGGAGCAGAAGGTCTTCTTATAGTTTTAGTAAATAAAGCTACCAGGTTATTCAATTATTTTTTAACTTTAGGAAAAGAATACATAACCGATATAAAGCTTGGACTGATTACTGATACCCTTGACCTGAACGGGAAGGTTCTGGTTATAAAAAAAGTTGGAAATCTGGATATAAGGAGAGTATTATCTGTCCTGGATAAATTTAAGGGTAGGATTGGACAGATACCGCCTGCATATTCATCAGTTAAATATAAAGGGAAGCCATCTTATATTTATGCAAGGAAAGGGCATATTATAAATTTAAAGCCGAAGATGGTGGATATTTATAATATAGAGATTGTTTTGTTAAAGGGAGATTTACTTAATATAAAGGTAAGTTGCGGTTCGGGAACATATATAAGGTCACTGGCTTATGATATTGGTAACTTACTTGGCGTCGGGGCCTCTGTCAAAAAGCTTGAGAGAACAGGTATCGGTGATTATAAGCTGAAAGACAGTATTGGCATTGAAGAATTTTGTAGAAAGGATTTTAGAGAAAGTGATCTGGAATCGAGCCCTTTTATTATATCTGTAGAAAAATTGCTTGAAAAAAATGGGGATATCTACATAAAGGATGAATTCAAATCCCGGATAAAAAACGGATCGCCTGTAAAAGGAAATATGATAGAAGATCGCGGGGCTATGGCTTTTAATTCATTTAATCCCGGGTGTCTTTTAAAAGTAAGGGACGGTAATGGGGATTTATTAGCTGTACACAAGATTTTAAGTAAAAATATTTCAGCTGACTTAGAAGTCGGTAGTTTAAAGCTTACAAAAAGTATAATAATTTTTTAATGGCATGAATTTTTAAAAAACAATTAAATAAGATTATTTTTTTAAAATTATAAAGGTAGGAATGGAATAAAATTGTCAGAGCTACTGGAATTAAAAAAAATAAATAAGGGTTATTTCAGGTCTAAAAATACAGTACTGGTAATTGGATTTTTTGATGGAGTACATCTGGGTCACAGAAGGATAATAGAAGCATGCCTAAAAAGTGCAAAAGGAATAAATGGTGTCAGTGCAGTCCTTACATTTGACAAACCTCCAGTAAATGTAATAAAAAGCAGGATACGCAAGAAGCTTATAATTTCTTATGAAGAAAAAATAAGATTGATTGAAGATCTGGGAGTTGATTATATAGTAAGTGCCAGCATAGATAACGAATTTTTAATGTTAATGCCGGAGAGTTTCTGCAGGAATATTTTAATTAATAAGATTAATGTAAAAGAGGTTTTTGTTGGAAGTGGATTCCGTTTTGGCTACAAAGCTAAAGGGAACATCCTGTTTCTAAAAAAATTTTTTAAGTCTTATGCTGTGAAAGTAAATGTTTTACCTTTGCTTAAAGTAGAAGGAGAAGTTGTTTCCAGCACCAGTATAAGGAAATATTATTCTGAAGGCAGAATAGATAAAATAGCTAATTTACTGGGAAGAAAGCCACAGCTAGAAGGAGAAGTTGTCAGGGGTTCCGGAAGGGGAAAGAAACTTGGATTTCCGACTGCAAATATAGATATATGCGAGGTTAATATAACTCCCGGCGACGGGGTCTACCTTGGAAGAGTTATGATTGGTGAAAGTAAAAAGAAACTATTTAATGCTTTGATTAATATTGGTAATAATCCCACTTTTAAAGATAATAAGAGGTGGATTGAAGTTTTTTTATTAAATTTTAGCAGAGATATTTACGGTGAAAAAATAAGAATTACTTTTTTGAAAAAGTTAAGAGATGAAATAAAATATTCCAGTAATGAGGAATTGATAGATCAGATTAAACTGGATCTTAAAAGTGCAGATAAATATTTCAGGAAAAGCGATGGCGGAAATAAAAAATAAAATTATTACCAATTGATTTTTATAAAACTATTTATTATTATAATCGTTTGTGGCTTATTTTAGAAATAATAGGGGTTGTATACTTAGAAACAATTTCAGCCATCAGGTAGGATAAATTGTAATTAATATATAGTTATGATAAATTATAGGACGAGTATTTTAGGAGGTGAAGAAGTTGACTTTAGTTAAGGAAGAGAAAAAAAAGGTTATTAATAAATTTAAGATCCATGAAAATGATACTGGCTCCTCCGAGGTTCAAATAGCTATATTAACTAAGAAGATTAATAGACTTAATGAGCATTTGAAGGAAAATAAAAAGGATAATCATTCAAGAAGAGGTCTTGTTATGATGGTTGGAAGAAGAAAAAGACTCCTTGGATATTTAAAGGATAACAATATCGGCAGATATAAGAAAATAATAAAAGAATTAGGTTTAAGAAAATAATTATATATACATTCATATATATTCAGGAAAATGGAATTAGTAGTTTAGAGGAGTAGTTAAAAATAAATGGAGAAAAGTTATGAGGTTGAGATCAGTGGGAAAAAAATGATATTTTCTACTGGTAAGGTGGCGAAACAGGCCAATTCAGTTTTAGTTAAACACGGTGGCAACGGTGTTCTTGTTACTGCGATTATGAATCCAAGACCAGCTGAGAACTTGGATTTCTTTCCTCTTGTTGTAGATGTTGAAGAAAGGATGTATGCAGCAGGGAAGATACCCGGAGGTTTTTTCAAGAGAGAGGGCAGAGCGAGTGATAAGGCAGTTCTTAATGCAAGATTAACTGATAGGGCTCTAAGGCCATTATTCAATAAAAATATAAGAAATGAAGTACAGGTAATTGCTACAGTTGTTTCATTTGATCAGGTTAATCCCTACGATATTTCAGTAATAAATGGAGCATCTCTGGCTCTTTATATATCAGATATACCTTTTGATGAACCAATTGGTGCCGTAAGAATGGCAAAAGTAGGGGATAGCTGGATAGTAAATCCATCACATTGTGAAATTGAAGAAAGCATTATAGATATAGTTGTTGCAGGAACAGAGGAAGCAATATTAATGGTTGAAGCCGGGGGAAGGGAAGCTCCTGAAGAAATAGTGATGGAGGCAATTGAGAGATCACAAAGTGAAATAAAGAAAATTATTAAGTCCCAGAAAGAGTTTTGCAAGATAGCCGGTAAAGAGAAAAAGGAAACAGTTAAATTTGAACTGAATAAGGATGTTGGGAAGAAAATCAGAAGTCTTGCAGAGAGCAGGGTCCAGGAAATTCTGGACAGTGTTGTTCAGTATTCAAAGAATGGAGACAAGAAGATTCAGCTTGATAATACTAAGAAGGGATATTATCAGGATAATGTAGCAGCATTAAAGGAAGAAACAGAAGAAAAGTTAGAAGAGGTTTTTCCTGAAGATAAAGAAAGTATTGATACGAGCTTTAAAGAGCTTGAAAGAGAATTAGTAAGGAAAATGATTCTGGAAAAGGAAATAAGGCCTGATGGCAGAAAACCTGATGAAATAAGAGATATTAAATGTGAAGTTGGTTTATTTCCTCATACAACTCATGGGATTGGACTTTTTACCAGAGGGAAAACCCAGGCACTTACGATACTGGCTCTGGGTTCAATAAGGGAAGCACAAAAAATAGATAGTCTGGGGAAGGAAGAATTTAAAAGATATATTCATCATTATAATTTTCCACCTTTTAGCGTTGGCGAGACATGGCCACTGAGGGGACCTAAAAGGAGAGATATTGGTCATGGAGCGTTGGCTGAAAAAGCATTAAGGCCTATGATTCCGGCTGAGGACGAATTTCCCTATGTATTAAGACTTGTATCTGAGATTCTTGAATCAAACGGCTCCACTTCAATGGCAAGTGTATGCGGAAGTACGCTGGCTTTAATGGATGCTGGAGTTCCCATATCAAACCCGGTTTCTGGAATAGCAATGGGGCTAATTAAGGGTGAAGGAGATAAATATGTAGTTTTAAAAGATATACAGGGAATAGAAGACTTTTATGGTGATATGGACTTTAAAGTTGCAGGGACCAGAAACGGAATTACAGCGTTGCAGATGGATATAAAGGTAAAGGGAGTCAGTCTGGACATAATAAAGAATATACTTGACAGAGCAAAAGAGGGAAGGTTATTTATACTTGAAAAGATGCTGGAAGTTATTCCGGAGCCAAGAAAGCAGTTATCTGAATGTGCACCAAAAATTACTACTTTTAGGATACCCAAGGAAAAGATTGGAGAGGTTATTGGTCCCGGTGGGAAGAATGTTAAAAATATAAAGGAAGAGTTTGATCTGGATGAGATTGATATAAGTGATTATAATGGTGAAGGTCTTGTTTCCATTACTTCTTCCAATGATAAAAATATTGAGATGGCCAGGAAAAAGATAGAAAGTATGTTGAAGGGTATTGAGGATATAAAAGTAGGAGAAGAGTTCTTGGGCACCGTCGTAGGAATAACCAGCTATGGAGCTTTTGTGAATTTAATTCCAGGGGTGGATGGGCTTCTACATATATCAAGAGTTGCGAATGAAAGAATTAAAGATGTTAATGATTATTTAAAAATAGGCGATAAGATAAAGGTTGAAGTTGCTAATATTGATGCAAGGACGAAAAAAATAGGTCTAAAAAGAGCTGATATCTAAATATTTAATTAGTGAGGTAAATAAGAAGATAATTTCATTGAATAGCATAAAATTTGATCATTATGAGATTACAGAGCTAGAAAATGGAATAAGGGTAATCAGTGAATATATACCTCATTTCCGTTCAATATCACTGGGCTTCTGGGTTCAGGCAGGTTCCAGAAATGAAAATAAGGATATAAACGGAGTTACTCATCTTATAGAACATCTAATATTTAAAGGCACTGACAAGAGAGATGGTAGAGATATAGCTATTGAATTTGACTCTATGGGTGCTGAATTTAACGGGTTTACAGATAAAGAGATTTGCTGCATATATGCTGATTTTATAGATAACTATCTGGATAAATGCATTGAATTGTTGTTTGATATTATTTCAAACCCTTCTTTCCAAACAGAACATATCAGGACTGAAAAAAAAGTTGTGATTGAAGAGATAAAAATGTTGGAGGAAAGCCCTTCCGAAAATGTTGTAAATTATTTTTACGAGTTAGTTTTCAATGGACATCCGCTGAGTATGCCGGTTATGGGTACAAGGAATTCAGTTAAAAAAATTAAAAAGTCCGCAATACTCAAACACTTTAAAAATGGATTTGATATTCAGAGGTTAGTTGTATCTGCAGCAGGAAATGTAAAACACAAAGATTTAGTAGAAAAAATTAAAAAAAATTTCACTTTAAGTAAAAGTAAAAAGCAATTGGGAATTTATTCTGAAGTTAAGAAACCAACCAGGTGCGGGGGTGTAAGAAAAATACCAAGCAGTAAAACCGGGTCAGTCCATATGTGTTTTGGTAGTCAGGGCTGTAGTCGCACAAGTGATGATAAGTATCCAATTTCATTGATAACAAATTTTATGGGCGGAAGCATGAGCAGTAGATTATTCCAGAAAATAAGAGAAGAGGAAGGCCTGGCTTATTCTATTTTTAGTAACAATGTCCAGTATATGGATACCGGAATAATAGTTATATATGCAGCAGCATCACCTAAGAATATTGGGAGAGTCCTGGAGCTTACTAAAAATGAAATAAAGAATTTTGTTAAAAATGGTGTAAATGATATAGAAATTTTAAGAGCAAAGGAAAATCTAAAGGGTGGTATTGTATTGAGTGTTGAAGACATAAGTTCAAGAATGTTCAGGCTTGGTAAAGCCCTGCTCTTTGGTAAAAAGGTTTTGACTATTAGTCAGATATTAAAGAAAATAGATGGTGTAAAAAAGGAGGATTTAAATAGTATTGCAAGAAGGTATTTTAATCAGGATAAAATGAGCCTGGTAATGATGGGAAAAATAAAATAAGGCGGTTTAATATGAAAAAAATAGTGATGTCTGGAATTTGCGGTAAAATGGGTTCTTCCATTTCCAGGGAATTATTAAAGGAAGAAGAAATAGAACTGATCGGAGGGCTGGATGTAATAAATGAAGGTGCAGATATAGGAGAATTTTTAACAGGTAAAAAGAATGGATATATGATATATAGTTCTTATGATAAGGTAAAAAAATTAAATCCGGATATTATTGTTGATTTTACTAATGCTGACGCTGCTAAGAAAAATATTAACTGGGCTATTGATAATAGCATAGATATAATAGTAGGAACCACAGGCCTGAAAAAGGAGGATCTGGAAATTATTGAGAAAAAAGCTTCAAATGCCACAAGCAAAACACTTATTGTTCCTAATTTCTCAATAGGAGCTGTTATTATGATTAAAATTTCTAAAATGATATCAAAATATTTTGATGGCTGTGAAATAATAGAATTACATCATGATAGGAAGATAGATGCTCCTTCGGGAACTTCTTTATTTTCAGCTGAAGAGATAGGAAATTGTAAAAAATTCAGTAAGTCAAGATTAAAAAAGGATGAAGAAGAAAAGGTAAATGGCAGCCGTGGTGGGTTTGTTAACGGTATTCATATACATAGTATAAGGTTACCGGGTCTGCTGGCGCATCAGAATATTATTTTTGGTTCGAAAGGCCAGACATTATCACTGAAACATGATAGTTTTGACAGAGCATCTTTTTACCCCGGTGTTGTTCTTGCCATAAAGAATATGGAAAAGCTCCCGGGTTATACGTTTGGGCTGGATGAACTAGTAGATTTCTAATTACATTATTTGTTCAAGGAGGATTATATGTTAGATCTGGGTGAGGTAATTACAGCAATGGTTACCCCATTTGATAAAAATTTTAAACTGGATATTGAGTCATGCAATAAACTAATGAAGTATCTTGTAGATGAAGGAAATGATGGAATTTTATTGTCAGGTTCTACTGGAGAATCCTCGACACTGGATGATAATGAGAAAATAGAATTATTTAAGGAAGCAAAGGATAATTTTGGTGATAAGGTAAAAATTATTGCGGGGACAGGCTCTAACGACACAAAGCATTCTATAGAATTATCAAAGGAAGCAGAAAGAATTGGAGTTGACTGCTTGCTTTTAGTTACGCCTTATTACAATAAACCTTCGCAGTGGGGTCTTTTCAAGCATTTTGAGGCAATTGCAAGCGAGGTCAGTATTCCCATAATTCTTTATAATGTTCCCTCAAGGACATCATCTAATATAAATTCAAAAACCTGTATAGAACTATCTAAAATAGATAATATTTGCGGAATAAAGGAAGCCAGTAGTAATTTAAGACAGATTTCAGAAATAATAAGGGATACAGATAATGATTTTCTGGTTTACAGTGGTAATGATGGGGATACGCTGCCTGTATTATCTGTTGGAGGATACGGGGTAATAAGTGTTGCCTCGCATATTGTATGCAGGGAAATTAAAGAAATGATTTCAAGTTTTAAGAGAGGGGATTATAGCAAAGCAGCCGGAATACACGGCAAGCTTCTGGATATTTTTTATGGTATTTTTATAGTTACAAATCCTGTTCCCATAAAGGAAGCATTGAATTTAAAGGGTATTACAGTAGGGCCCTGTAGGTTGCCCCTTTATGGAATGGAAGAGAAGGAACTATCTATTTTTAAGGAAATTTTACAGAGACATAAAATAATTGATTAAATAGAAGTAGCTTGAACAGGCCAGTAGATAAAAAAGCCACGTAGAAGAAGGTGAGGTTTTGCATATACGGAATTATGGTAAAAAGAACTAGCTTAAAATTAATACCACTGGGGGGATTAAGTGGTATAGGCAAGAATATGACGGTCTTTGAAAAAGATAACCAGATTATAGTAGTTGACTGTGGTTTAATGTTCCCGGATGACGATATGCCTGGAGTTGATTTTCTAATACCTGATTTTTCATATGTTAAAAAAAATAAAGAGAAAGTAAAGGCAATAATACTTACGCACGGACACGAAGATCATATTGGTGCCCTTCCATTTTTATTTAAAGAAGTAAATGTACCAGTATTTGCTACCAGGTTAACTATAGGTCTGACGAAAACGAAGTTTGATGATCCAAAGATTAAAAATCCTGTGAAATATAATGAGATAAATCCTGATAAACCTATTGAAATAGGACCTTTTAATATAGAATTTTTCAGGGTAAATCATAGTATCCCGGATAGTGTCGGGTTAATTATAAGAACGAACATCGGGACCATTGTACATACGGGAGATTTTAAGTTTGACCATGCTCCTATTGACAATAAACCAACGCAATTTTCAAAAATTGCTATGGCCGGTCAGGAAGGTGTACTGGCACTTTTATGTGATAGTACAAATGCAGAAGAAATGGGCTTTACTCTTCCTGAAAGAGATGTAGGCAAAACCCTGCTGGAAAAATTTGAAAAGGCACAAAAGAGAATTATTGTTGCGACTTTCTCATCACATATACACAGGATACAGCAGATACTGGATGTTTCTAAAAAATTAAAAAAGAAAGTAGCTATTAGCGGTAAGTCAATTTTAAAAACCATAAGAGTTTCTTCTGAGCTCGGGTACTTAAAAATTCCTGAAAAAACTATAATCCCGATAACAAAAATAGATGATTTCTCTATAAAGGATGTAGTTATACTCTCTACCGGCAGCCAGGGTGAGCCACTTTCTGCTTTAAACAGAATAGCCCTGGGCGAGCATAAGAGGGTTAGTATTATGAAAGGGGATATGGTTATAATATCAGCTTCACCGATTCCTGGTAATGAGAGGGCTATATCTAATACCATAAACAGGCTAATAAAACGGGGCGCAGATGTTTTTTATGAATCAATAGCAGGTGTGCATGTTTCAGGACATGCTGCACGTGAAGAAATAAAAACAATGATAAGTTTAACAAAACCTAAGTATTTTATTCCTGTTCATGGAGAGGATAAGCATAGAGTTCAAAATGCGAAGATAGCAAAGTCAATGGGAATAGATGAAGAAAATATTATGATAATTGAAGATGGAGATATAATTAAAATTAATTCAAATATGTGCAAAGTATCTGGAAATTTAAACCCCCAGACTATTTATGTGGATGGGATAGGAATGGGAAACATTGAGGATATAGTACTTAAGGACAGGAGGAAACTATCAAGAAGCGGGATTATATTCATGGTAGTTGAGATAGATTTAATAAAAAAAATTATTTTAAGTGATCCTGATTTTACAATGAAAGGTATAGTATATATTAAGAATTTAAAAGAAATTATTGAAAAATTAACGAAGATTATAAAAGATTCTGTAAAGGAAGGTTTTAATAACGATATAATGTCAAGGGCAGTGTTTGAAGAATTTATTAATTATAAAGTAGAAAAATTCATTTTTAAAAAAGTAAGAATAAGACCTATAATAATAACAAAAGTAGTCAGCCCGCGTGAGTGCTGATTGAATTTTAAATCCTTAAAAAAATGAGTCTATCAAAAGATAAAAGAAGAAAAATAAACAAAAACAAAAAGAAATCCATGAATGTTGATTATAAGGATAAAAAGAGGTATGTAAAAAGAAGAACCGATGTATATGGTGTTTTAATAATAATGTTTTCTGTCCTTTTATTTATAAGCGTGTATGGTTTTTCTGATTCCGGTCTGGTAAACAGGCCGGTTAATGATTTTTTATCTCTAGCTTTTGGGGTCGGTAAATTTTTAATTCCTTTGATGTTGCTTGCGTGGGGCTTTAGTTTTTTTTTGAAAAGAATAAGTCTCTTACCATCAAGTTTCGGTTGGGGGTTTTTACTGCTGTTTCTGTCTATTCTGGGTTTGCTTGGGAACAATTTTAAATATGTCAATGTATTTGATGAAGTACTGGTAAAGACCAGAGGAGGAATTATAGGAGCAGGAATTTTTTACGGGTTATATAAGCTCTTTAGTAGTCCCGGCGCTGTGGTAGTGCTGTCTGTATTAATAATTATATCAGTTTTAATAATTACAAAGGTTTCGCTGATAGATGTAGGTAAAAAAATAATACATTTATTTAAAAGAAGAAATTTAAGCCCTTTAAGACATTTTTTTGGAAAGAAAGATTTTAATGAAGATGTAAGGTTGCTGAAAGAAGACGAGAAATATAAGGGTAGCATATATTATGGTGATAAGAAGGAAAGAGCTTCAGGTGAGTTTCAGGTTTTGAATAATAGCGGCAAAAAAGCAGAGGGAGGTTTCGATATACCCGTTGAGTTTATGAAAAAGTATGAAACAAAAAAATCAGGTAGTGACCAGTTGAAAATACCAATAAAAAGGAATTACGGACCGGAAGAGAATTACAGGTTACCTCCAATAAATTTATTAAGGAAATCTAAAGATATACCGCCAAGGTTATATAAGCAGGGCGTAAAGGAAAGAGCTAATACTTTAAGCAAACTGCTCAGGGATTTTAATCTTGATGCGCGTATAGAGAAAATAATCAACGGGCCCACGGTTACTCTTTATGAATTAAAGCTTCCGCCAGGGGTTAAAGTACAGAGGCTGCTCAGTCTTGAAGATGACTTCTGTGTTGCCCTTGGATCTCCTGATATCAGAATATTGACCCCCATACCCGGGAAGTCTGCTATTGGTATTGAGGTACCGAATAGTATAAGGAGTATAGTTACTCTAGGAGATATTTTTACGGTTGATGATGAAAATATAACTGATAATTTGCTAAATGTACCGCTGGGTAAGAATCTATCAGGCAATATTATTTATATGGATATAGCAAAAATGCCGCATATATTAATTGCAGGTGCAACTAACTCAGGTAAAAGTTCATGTCTTAACAGTATTATTATTTCTCTTTTAATGAAAATAAAACCAAGTGAAGCCAGATTTGTAATGATTGACCCCAAGATGGTAGAACTTAGTATTTATAACGGAATTCCTCATCTTTTATCGCCGGTTGTTGTAAATCCCAAGAAAGCTTCTTCTGCACTTTCCTGGGTGGTAGAGGAGATGGAGAAAAGGTTTAAGTTACTGGTTGAGAGAAATCTTAAATCTCTGGAAATGTATAACATTAAAGCAGGTAAAAATAGGAATGAAGAAGAGGATTTTGAACCACTTCCATATATTCTGGTTTTTATAGATGAACTTGCTGACCTTATGATGTTATCAGCTTCAGAAGTAGAAGACTATATCTGCAGGATTGCTCAAATGGGAAGGGCAGTTGGTATTCATCTGATAATATCAACACAGAGACCTTCAGTTAATATCATAACGGGATTAATTAAGGCGAATATACCATCCAGGGTAGCATTTATGGTAACTTCAAATGTGGACTCTCGTGTTATACTGGATTGCGGCGGAGCCGAGAAATTAATAGGCAAAGGAGACATGCTGTTTTTGCCCTATTATTCAAACAGGCCGGAAAGAGTCCAGGGTTCATTTGTAACTTCTCATGAGATTGAAATGATTACAAGGTATATAAAAAATAACAGTATTACTGAATATAACGCAGAAATATCAAAAAAAATCAGTGGGGAACAAAAAAGTTCAAAAAATAAGGATGAGCTGTTTTACGAAGCTTTAAGAGTGGTAGTGGATTTTGGGCATGCTTCGGCATCATTGCTGCAGAGAAGGTTGAAAATAGGATATTCAAGAGCTGCAAGGATTATAGACCAGATGGAGGATAGGGGCCTTGTAAGCGGCTATGATGGTAGCAAACCAAGAGAAGTTTTGATATCAAAGGAAGACATGATTAAATTACTGGAAGAAGAAGATAGACAGTAAACCCCGGAATAAAAGCTTCAAATATTGAGAATTTAAATATGATTTGTTCAATAATAAGCATAGGGACTGAATTAAACCTTGGGTTGATACTTGATATGAATTCTGGATATATTGCGGATAGGGTTACTGACCTGGGAATAGAGTGTAGATATATGTTTACGGTAGGTGATAATATAAGTGACATAGCAAGTGTATTAAGACAAAGCTTAAAGTGTAGTGATTTAATAATAATGAATGGTGGTCTGGGCCCTACAGATGATGATGTTACAAGAAATGCAGTTGCCCGGTCATTAAATCTAAATCTTGTGAGGGATAAAAGTCTTGATGAAACCAGTATCATATTTATAAGAGATACGAAGAAAAAAGAAATTATTGAAAGATTATTAAGACAGTCATATATTCCTGAGAATTCATTTCCAATAAAACCCAGGTTGGGCAGTGCTTCCGGGTTTAGAATAATACCGGAAAAAGGGAAGGTTATAATCTGCATACCGGGGGTACCAAAAGAAATGAAAAATATGTTTAAAGAAGATGTCATCCCTTTTTTAAAAGATATGGTAGTAGAAGACAGCTTAAAGAAAAGTGGAGTAATAATCAGAAAGTCAACACTTCTTACTACTGATATCAGCGAATCGGAAATAGAGGAGAGGATTAAAGAAGTTGCTGGTGTAGCCAGGAAAATAAATGTGAAGATAGGGGTTACAGCTGATCCCGGTTTAATAAAAATAATACTGGTAGCGAAAGCTCCGGATAATATTAGTGCTGGCAGGAATTTAAAAATAATTGAAAAGGAAGTTCTAAGCAGGCTGGGTAATTATTTTTATGGTAAAGACGATACTTTAATTTCCGATAATTTGAAAGAAACCATCAGGAAAGCAAACGGTAAACTAACAATAAGCACTGCTGAATCTATGACAGGAGGTCTAATAAGCAGTATTATCACTGATACACCCGATAGCTCAGAATTTTTTTTAGGAGGAATAGTATCTTATTCTATTTCTTCAAAGGTAAATTTGCTTGATATTAAAGAAAATGATATAGAAGAGTTTGGAGCTGTGAGCGAGGAAATATGCCTGGAGATGGCAAAGAAAGTAAAAGAAATTTTTAATTCAGATTATTCATTGAGTGTAACAGGTTATGCAGGTCCTGAGACCGAAAATAAAAAAGTTGGGCTGGTTTTTTGCGGTATTATGGGACCGGATGGATATAAGAAAATATTTAAGAAAGTATTTCCTGGGAGCCGATTGGAAATTAAGTTCAGGACTGCTCAGTTTATATTAAACGAATTGAGATTGGCAATAAATGAAAAAATTTTAGGTGGGAAACGGTAAAGAAAGGCAGCATATTGAATAATAATAAAGGTAAGTCAGAGAAGAGACTATTTCTGGCTATAGATATACCGGAGTTTATAAAGAATGATATATACAAGTTTACTTCTGGTTTATTAAGCCTGGACAGGCGTATAAGAGTTTTACCTGCTTTGAATATTCATATAACTTTAAAATTTCTGGGAAGTGTTAATGCCGGTAAAATAAAAAAGATTGAGGAAGCTTCAATACTGGCAGCGGGTAAGTTTAACAGGTTTAAATATAAATTTAACGGGAAAATAGGCGCATTTCCTTCCCTCGAGAAAGCAGGGGTTATTTTTCTGGGAATAGGGATGGGGGCTGATAATATTTCTGAAGTTTATAATGAACTGGAAGGCAGTCTTGCCAGGATCAAGGTAAAAAGAGAAAAAAGAAAATTTTTTCCGCATCTTACTGTTGCAAGAACAAGGATTACGAAGGATGTAAGCAAACTAATAGACAACCATAAATTTGATTATGACAATGCTCTGGAGTGTTCTGAAATTTCATTATTTGAAAGTAAATTAAAATCTTATGGGGCTGAGTATATTAATCTGAATAATTTTAGCTTAAAATAAAATTATTAAATAAGGTTTTTTAAAAGTGTAGCTGATGTGTTAAAATGAGCTTATGTGCAATTATGTAATTTTAATCGTATATGAAATTATTATTTAAATATATAAAAATTTATTCTTTTAAAAAAAATGTTTATTGGAGGATTTAAAATGGATAGGGAAAAAATTATAGAAAATACCGTATCCCAGATAGAAAGACAGTATGGAGGCGGTTCCATAATGAAGCTGGGAGATAAGAGTTTGATAGCGGATATAGGTTATATATCTACAAATTCGCTTGAGCTTGATATAGCACTGGGAATTGGGGGGATACCCAGAGGAAGGGTTACCGAGATATTCGGCCCTGAAGCTTCAGGAAAAACAACTCTTGCATTGCATATTATTGCCAATGCACAAAAGGGTGGCGGTATTGCTGCTTTTATAGACGCGGAACATGCCCTTGACCCTGGTTATTCAAGGAATCTGGGTGTAAATGTTGAGGAACTTTTACTTTCACAGCCGGATAACGGGGAGCAGGCGCTGGAAATATGTGAAATTTTATTAAAAAGCGGTGCCCTTGATGTAATTGTAATTGATTCTGTAGCGGCCCTGGTGCCAAAAGCAGAGCTGGAAGGTGAGATAGGTGATTCCCATGTAGGCCTTCAGGCAAGGCTTATGTCACAGGCCTTAAGGAAAATAACCGGGTTTGTTAGTAAAACCAGAACTTCAGTGGTTTTTATCAATCAATTAAGAGAAAAAATAGGAATTATGTTTGGTAATCCAGAAGTTACACCGGGAGGAAGAGCATTAAAATTTTATTCATCTGTCAGGATAGACATAAGAAGAATTGATAGTATCAAGAGCGGTACCGATGCTGTGGGTAACAGGGTTCGTGCGAAGGTGGTAAAAAATAAAGTTGCCCCACCGTTTAAGAAAGCAGAGTTTGATATAATGTATGGGAAAGGCATATCAAAAGAAGGCAGTGTACTTGATGTGGCTGCGGAGTTTGGAATTGTAGAAAAAAGCGGTTCATGGTATTCATATAAAGACGAACGTATTGGACAGGGCAGGGAAAATGCTAAAGTGTTTTTAGCCCAGAATACAAAAATAATGGAAGATATTGAAGAAAAAATAAAGAAGATGTTGAAATTGGGTTCCAGTAGCATTGAAGAGGAGAATAAAGAGGTTAAAGAGGAAAATAAAAAAGATAAAAAGAAATAATAAAGAAGAAAAAGGTACTGTCCTAGATAAAAAATACCATTTATTTTTAAATGAAGGTTAGTATTGTTCTTAGTAGAATAATTTAGAATTTTGCGAAACTGACTGTAGCTGAAATTATAGATTAAAATCTTTATTAATAGCTATATAAGGTAATTTGGGCTATTGACTTATAATGTCTTAATGTTATAATCTACTACGCTAAATAAGAGTTATATTAGTTTCATCCATTTGAAAACTTCTATTTAATTTTTATTGACAATTAAGCTTTGGTATGTTATTTTTCTGCAGGTTAATTTTGTGTTCTTTGAGAACTAAATAGTGTAAGTTTCTTCGAGCTAAATTATGTAACTTTTGATTTTATTGAGAGTTTGATCCTGGCTCAGGACTAACGCTAACGGTGTGCATAATACATGCAAGTCGAACGGACAATGTGAAAGTGGCAACACTTTTACAAAGTTAGTGGCGAACGGGTGAGTAACGCGTAAGTAATCTGCCTTAGAGATTGGGATAACCTTCTGAAAGGAAGGCTAATACCGAATAATTTATGTTAATCGCATGGTTTTCATAAAAAAGGTAGCCGCAAGGCCTCTGCTCTGAGATGAGCTTGCGTCCTATTAGCCAGTTGGTAGGGTAACGGCCTACCAAAGCTATGATGGGTAGCCGACCTGAGAGGGTGACCGGCCACACTGGGACTGAGATACGGCCCAGACTC
>CAZRVN010000007.1:0-89434 GCA_964603595.1 uncultured Actinomycetota bacterium | reverse complement strand
TAATTCTTCATTAAAATAAACTGGATAATTAGTTGGAGTTAGCCTATAAGCCGAGAATTATGTTTAATAGGATATAATTTCTTGATTTGTGTTGCAAAAAAGAGAATAAAAAAGATATGAGAAATTATATAGATAGCTTCCTTTCTTATATGAAAATAGAAAAAATTGCCTCTCCTTCTACCATTTACGGTTACAATAAGGAGCTTAGGAAATTCTTTGATTATTTAAATTATATAAATATTCTGGATATAAACTTAATTAGTACAAGAATAGTCAGGCAGTATTTCTACTATGCTAAAGAAAAAAGAGGTCTATGTCAGAGTTTAATATCAAAAATAATTGCGATAGTAAAAAGCTTTTTTAATTACCTTGAAGAAGAAGATATTACAGTTAAAAATCCAACCAGAAAAATAAGGGTACCTAAAAAGATATGCAGGATCCCATCTGTAATGTCTAAATATGAGGTAGACATAATAATTAAATCTGTAGACTTTGCACCTTTAAGATGTAGAAAAAATAATGTAAGAGATAAACTAGTTCTATCCCTACTCTACTATAGCGGTATAAGGAAAAGTGAGTTGCTTAATCTAAACTGGACTGATATTAATCTATCTAAGAGTACTTTGATTATAAGGCGTGGTAAGGGAGGAAAGGACAGGTTAATTCCTCTTCATAAAGAAGTTACAATACTGCTTGATAAGTATCTGGAGCAGAGGCTACCCTTAAAAACAGAAGCCCTTATAATTGGTGAGCAGGGTAAGAGGTTGTGTAACGGAAGTTTTGTATATCTACTTAAGATGTACCTTATACTATCCGGACTTAAGAAGAAAGGTTATACTGCACATACCTTTAGACACAGTTTTGCCACTCACCTGGTTGAAACAGGAGTTGATCTATTTAAGGTTCAGAAGCTACTGGGTCATGAAAGCCTGGATACTACAAAAATCTATATTAATTTTAATATTTCGCAGATGGCAAGGGCTATTGATAGGTTATAAGCAGAGATATGGTTAGTTATATAATTGTTATTCTTATTAAATGGAAACCTATGATTTACTCCATTCTATATATAAAAAGTCACTGGGATTATATAAGAAGCTGTATGATGACTATCTCTCTATAGGAAATTTTACTGAGTTAATATTATATATCTATATTACTGATAATATTGAGAAGGAAGTTCCTAATATATTTAAATTTGACTTCGGTGTCAAGAAAATATTATAAGTTTTTTTTAAATCACTAGATTATAAATCTGATAAATCTTACCATCTGCAGATCTCAAATCAAAATTATTATTTAACTCAACTTTTTTACACTTTTCTCTCCATGATGAATGTATATTTTTTTCAGTAATTTCACCTAAGTAGATTTCACCAGGATTTGCCGTATCTTGTATCTTTATAGCAAAACTTATAACTCTGCCAAATAATTCCTTCTTATCTTTATATTTTGTTTTTCTTATTGCCTGTATATACCCTTCCCCAGAGTCTAGACCAATCCTAACATCAATCTTAGGTAAAGAATTATCCTTAAAAATAGGGTTAATACAATCATATATAATTTTTCTTAAACCTACCGCACAATAAATTGCTAAATCATTTTTTGATATAAATCCTGGTTCAGGAAAATATATAATCATACCATCTCCAGTATATTTTAAAATATACCCCCCATTGAATTTTTCAATAAATTCAGTTAGCTCAGATAAGACAATTGAAACTAATTCTGAATATTTTTTATTGCCTAACTCAGTAAGCAAACTCGTTGATTTAACTATATCTAAAGACAAGATTACAAAGCCCCATATATCTTTCTTTAAATTATTAATAAAATCATCCCTATTTCTTTCTGTATTATATTTCTTTAAATTTTTACCTCTTAACACTTCAGTAAGTACACTTTTTCTTCCCTCTATGTAATTATCAATATCCTCAATACCTGGTGGCTCATAATAAAATGGCAACTTACCAATTTTCTCAAACATTTCCTTAACCAATGCTTCAGAGAAAGCTACGTTATCAAATTTATCAAATAACTTTACTTGCCCATCCTTTGTTTCTATCCATTTATATCTCCTTGGATCAGGTACACTAACAAATGTAATTTTTTCTGTCTTTTTATCATAAGATATTGATTTATTAATAATATCAAACCTTCTTCTTTCTGAATAATCAGGCATTTACTTTACCCTTCTTTAATAAATATTTTTAGTATTGTTTCCAGGTTTAAAAAATTTGGGATTAAAAAAATTAAACCTAAAAAAATCTCGATTCCTAAAAATATAAAAGCTTTTTGAATTCTAATAAATTTTTTTGTAGCAATTTCTGAAAGTGATAACACCTGTAATATTAGATCCTCTTTAAATTCTTCCTCTTTAGCTTTATCAAACCTATGAATAGTTTTTTTCTCATCCTTTGTAACTTCATCATGAATAGACTTGAAATAAATTAAAGAATATCCCTTTTTACTTAAGTATTTCAAATTCAGACTTGGCCAAATAACTTTAAATACAAAAATCAAAGTCATTAAAACCATAATAATAAACAGGATAAAAACTATTAAAAAATAATAATTATTTAAACTTATTCTTTCCAAATTCGATAAGAAATAACCAACTATTGCCAGCTGAACACCAAGTAATATATTAGCTTTAGTATCAGTCCTTGAAATCTGACCACTTATTGAATTAAAAATAAATTTTATTGGTTCTATTTCCATTATCTTTACTCTAAAATCCCTTTTATAAATTTATTACCACAGTGTATGCACCACCTAGCACCTAGATAATAAACTTTTTCACTATATTTACTTTTATCAGATTCATCTTTGAATTCTTTCCATAAATTGTTTTTTTTGCCCATCCAATTACCATTTTCATCATGCCCACAAGAAAATATTGTATACTCCTTTTTTTCTTCCAGTTTTTCATAAATTTTTTCAGGGACAATTATTAAATCCTTGGTTGTATTTTCTTTCTCCTCAATAATTTTCTTCAAAGATGCAATCTTTAAAGCATCATTAATCAATCTTCCAGCCCAGACCTCATTATAGTCCCCTCTTTTACCAATTTTCTTTACTAGTATTAAGTCCTTATTTATAGCAATTTTTACCTCAAGATCTTCCTGTATAATATTTCTAAATTTTACTTTAATATATTTCTCGAAAAAAGTTTTAAAAGTTACTGCTGCTGCAAATCCTTTAAAAACTGCTTCATTTCCTTGGTAGATACCAAAAACCCCATCACCTTTAATATCAATATACTCAGCCTTAATTTCTGGTAAATTAAAAACATCAACAATATTTTGTGTAAAATAATCATAAACTTTTGCCACTGTTTTTCTATGTCTTTCATTTGAAATTAATGTTGAATTATCTAAATCTATAAAAACACATACAAATTCTGTATCACCCCCAAGCCAAGTTGGTTTCTCCAAATATGCTTCATCCTGGATCCTTGAAATGCCATCAATTTTTTCGATTTTAAAATTATTAAATCTGAAATCAGATTTGTTTTTTAATTCACCAAATATTTCATCTAATAAATTCATATAAACACCAACATATTAATTAATTATTTTTCTTCCCAAAAATTTCATCAAGAGTTTTTGCTTTAAGTATCTCATCTAAAACAGAATATTTTGAACCTTGGGGGCAGAGATACCTGTTTTTACCAAGTCTTACTGGGTTTTTTAATTTGATAGGATCTCCCTTTAAATAAATAATATATTTTCCAGAATCTTTATATTTTTTAATTTCTTTCACTTCTCCATAATAGGTTATTTTAGAAATAGGAGCAGACTGGTAAATTGCAACATATTTTATATCCGGAATCCTGTCAGGGTTTATTTTTACAGCCCACCAAGCCTTTTGACCTAAAAATGCCCTTTTAAAACCTTCTTCTTTTGCTGGACAAACAATAGTATTTTGTACCTTGCCCCTTTCTATAACAGTTATTTCTTCTGCTTCTGCTGTCTCCGCTGACCTGTCACAGTATTCAAATTGGTCTTCAATATTTAGATCCTTTTTCCTTCTTATATTAAATATCTCCTTATACTCATCATCTATTTCATCATAATGTTTTAATATTATTGCTGCCAAGTCCTGGCCATCTATTAATTTAACTGTAGTCTTGTTTGGCGCATTGGCTTCTTCCTGGGCACTTGAAGTAAATTTTGATAAAGTTATTAGGCATGGGTGTTCACCAATCCCAAGTGCACCTCTTATAGAAAGTACCTCCCTGTTTCCTATGCTCCCATGTACCCTTTTTACCTGGACTCTTAAGGTCACTTCAGCAAGACCCTCAGCATTTAATATACCGTTAATATCTATCCCCTTGTCCCCAACATATTGCGTGGTTTCAGAAGTAAAACCTAAAACCTCTAATAAGTGCCTTATAAATTCTTCAAATTCCTCACCATTTAGGCTCATTAGACCTTGTAATACAATATCCCTTATCTTTTCAGGTTTTTCAGCTGGGGTAGGTTCTTCACCAGCAATTAGAGATTCAATTTCTGAAGCGTATTTGTTTAGAGAAAATATTGTAAGGGTTGCCCCTATGGAATAGGACAAATTAGTTGACATATCTTCCTTAAGTAATATTTTGTCAGGCCAATCTACTTTTCTCCTGTGCTTATATGGGCATCCATCAGTAGGCTGGTCAACAAAATAATAATCTCCTACTCTCCCAACTAAATATTCACCACTCCCAGAAGGTGAAAGGACAGTATCTCCTTCTTCCATCTCTAGCCCAAACCTAAAAATCTGTCCAGCCTGTATTGCCATTTGGGCTGCTGTGTACTCATAAGTTGTTCCTCTCAATTGGGATTTTATTTGTTCTAAGTTACTAAAATTTGATAGGTCCGGGACTTCATTCCAACCAATAGCAATATAATTTCCTCTTTTTGCTTCCCTTATATATTTTCCACCCTCACCAACTCTAACAAGGTAATAAGACATATTAATCTCCTAAATACTTCTTTTTAATATAAAATATTGATTTTAAGAAATTAATTCTATTACTATTATATCATATTAAGATTATGAAATTTTTAAGCGGTATTTTGAGCTTAAAATAATTATATTTCAATAATGTGCGAGAATTTTGAAGAGATTGAGTGAATATAATTTTTAAAAATATTTTGCATGACTTAAGTCAAAATCTTTTCTTACAATCTTAATTCCTTAATAATTTTTTAGCAAATGGTTAGAGGATATTGCGACATAGAATATCGAATTTAGAGAATTATTCACTTATACTTATAAAAAAAGAAAACAATTCTATTTTATCTCCAATTAAAAAACCGATTTTTATTTAGAGAACTAAATTATCTTTTAAAATTTTTCAATTTTAAAATAATCTATTCCTTTAATTCTATTTAGCAAATATTTTAAAACAAATAATTAACATATATAATTAATAAAAAAATATATTTATCCCTATATCTAAAATTATGTCTAAATATTATTTACTTTCAGGATTACTTATAGATACTATTCCAAAAATCCATGGCTTTGGGAAAAACCCAACAATTAAAGAAAAAATAAAAGCATATAATAACTTTTTTAAAAAAGATATCCAAAATAATACTGTACCTGTAACTCCAAAAAACTATACTTTTATAAAATTATCAAAGGCAGAAGCTGTAGAAGTAGTTACTTTTGATTTTGATGTAGGTAATTTTTTAATTAAAGCTAATTCAAGAGAATCCGCATATAATATAATGAACATTATTTTAGGCTTTCATTTATTGTATAGGAATGTTGTGATAGAGCCTGATACATCAATTTATAGATTGCAGGAAATAAATAAAATTCCACAATATATTTGGACAGCTATTGATGTAATAAACGCTTTAGATAAGAAAATTCATTATTGGTATGGTGAGGCAGAATCATACAGATTAAAATCAGGTTTTGGTGTTTTTGATTCTACATTTAAAGAATTAAAAATCTTTTTAGAGTGCTTCTACAAGGATAATGATTCAAGAGAATCATTAGAACACTTAATACAAAGTGCTCAAGTTTTTGATTATTTTCCAAATTCAAGTTATTACCATGCTCACTATAGCCGCGATGTAAAATTAGAAAGTAAGGCAGTATATAGAAAGAAATATTTTGAAGATAAAATTACTTATGAAACTGCTTTTTTAGCTGCTTTTAAAGGTATCGAAAGATTTTTTAGGGTTACTCAAATAAAAGAAAATAATTTAAACAGAATTTTTAGAGATATTCCTTATAATAACATAACACCAAAAACAAAATATAAACGTTATTTTGAAATTTTTTTAGGATATAAAAGAAATATAAGCTATTTAGATTTAATCGATCATTTTTTAGATTTAAGAAACATAACTGCTGCACATGGAAATAAAAAAATTCAAAAAGAATATTTAATTAATGAATTTAATATTTTTGAAATACAGTTATTTTTAACAAACTTAATTAATGAAGTATTTATACAATATAAATTAAAAAACTAATATTTATTATTTTATTAATATAAATTTGTCTTCAATTAAAATATTTAAAGAAATAAAGAAAATCTTTACTTAACAACAGCCCAATAAATAGAATTTTTCTTAAAATAATTCTTGTACTAAATAGGAAAAACAAATTGAAATAATATGGATCACATGTATAATTAAATCTGTACAACTAAGCTCTTGCAGTGTAAAAACTGTAAGGATCTCTTAAGAAATATACCCTATTTAGCCGGCTTATAAGATAAAAAATAGTTGGAGTTAGCCTGTAAGCCGAGTTATATACCAATTATTTATAACTTTCAATTTCATCAGGCAGAAAACATATTAACATAGAAGCAGTAATCTCCGACTGATATCATCTTCTAATTAAAAACAAAAAGTCTGCCGGCCTTAATATTTTAATATTTTTATATGACCCTAATTTTATTAGATGTCTATCTCCTGATATTATATAATCACATTTAGCTGAAATTGCACATTCCAGTATCTTGTCATCATCAGGATCATCTTTTATAAAAACCATCTTATCATTAACTTCAACAAGATGGCAGAATTCAAGTATACTATCTATAAATATTCCTATCTGGCTATTTTTCCATAAAAACTTAGACCTTAGCTTATTTTCTATCTCTATTATTATATCCCTGCTGATAAAAACATCTACTTTTCCAAACCTGCAAAATTGAATTATTTCTTCGCATACTCTTCCCAGTAAAGCTGCCGAAATAAAAATGTTTGTATCCAGAACTATTCTCAATTTAATACCTTACTTTTCGTGAAGTATCCTATCGATATCTTTCTCATCCCTTATTCCAAACCTTCTCGCGGTTTCATCACCCCAGGCTCTTATCTCTGACCATTTTTTATTCGCAGAATATTGCCTGAATGCTTCTCTTATTAAATCGCTTTTAGTTCTACTCTCCCCTTTTGATACTTTTTCAATCTCTTCATATAATTCCTTGCTTAATGAAATATTTAAAATTTTTGTTTTTCTTGGCATCTTGGGCTCCAGCTCTATTATATTATTTTATGAGTAATACTTATTATTACTCATATACTATACCAAAACTCATAGATATGTTCAAGCTTGATATAGATGGGAATATATAGACTACTTTATAATTATTATTCCTTATTATTCCCTTACTATTAAGCCTATAACTCACCTTAATTTTTTACCGTAATAAAGATACCTTACACTTTTCTTCAAAATATGCTTAAAATAAGAAATCCTTGTTTCATACATTATTTTAAAACCTAACTTTTTAAAAAACTTAAATGACTTTTCCGATGGTGTCTTAAGATAAACTCCTTTTATCTTTTCTTTCTTTAGATAACTCAAATAAGCTTCAATTAACCTTCCCCCGATACCCAGGCCCCTGTAATTTTTATCTAAATTTATATGTAAAATAGCAGGATAGTCTTTTCTTATAAATGATGGCATATAAAACTCCCCCTTTAAAAAACTACAGATACAAAAAAGAATAAAAAGAAAATTTTTCTTTTTAAATATATAACCTTTAAAAATTAATTTTAAAATAGCTCTAGGAAGAACCTTAAAAGTAGATACAAGATTCATTTTTTTCTCACTTTTAGCACCACTAATATATCCCACTACCTCCCCACCCTTTTCAACAACAAATATAGATTCCGGCTCATAATCCGTATGATAAAGAGTTAAAAAATCAGCAAGAAATTCCCTCCCTTTAAAAAAATTCTCTGCGGGCTCTCCCATAAAAGCTATATCACAGGCAATTTTCATTACGGGTTCCCTGTCACCTCTTTTATAAACTCTTATGATTATCTCTTCTGATTTAGACATAATAAAAGCAATCTACTATATTTATAGATCGAAAGGAGTAATACATCTGAGGTAATTAATACTACGATGCCGCTTCCCTGGCAAGCGCCCTTATAATATGGACCATGCCGCCCGTATCCATGCCGCAGTATCTTATTAATGCTTTTCTTATGTTCTCTACTTCTTCCTTTCCGGGCAATCCTTCTTTGTCATCATACTTCCCATTTATATAAAGGAAACTTACACTTGCAGCGCGCCCGTCGGCTATCTCCATTCCTTCGTAACTCAAATCGGTAATAGCCGGAAGGACACTTTTTACCGAAGCGCTCCCCTTCTGGGAAGGGCTGTAGTAATGAAAATTCTTAAAAGGTTTATATAGGTCAACTATGCGTTTGAGTATAGAATCTATCCACGGGCTGTATTCAGGGAATTCCTCCGAAAACTTTTTTAAAATTCCCTTTTCAAATTGCTCATAATAAACAACTATACTGCCGCTGGTACCCAGGTGCTTCTTTAAGCTTGCAAGAAGCTTCCCTCTGGGGTCTTCCAGTCCCCCTGCCAGAAACCCTAAATGTTTGGGCTTCTCATCAATAGAATTATGAACATGTATGGAATATTGAAAAGGTATGTTCTCATAAGGCCTTGTCCCATCATATAAAGGGATAGCAGTAGAAAAAGTCTCAAAGTCAAAATAATATAACGGATACTTAATACTATTTATGAACTTTTGAATTTCCTTTTTGTTAATTACCGGTTTTCCGTTTCTTGCACAATCAATCTGTATTTGCTGCTTCAAGCTTAAACCATATCTATCAGTTATATCTTCTAGAGACAGTACCCCTTCATTATAAAGCTCTTCAGCTCTCTTCTTATCACCATAAAGACTAAAAATATGATTATCCGGTAAAAATCCCCAGCACATATCCTTCAATGGACAGGGATAGGGCTCATTGCAATGCCTGCCAATTGAAATATCAGGGGGAGTTTTCTCCTTCACAAACTCAATCATCTGGCTAACCTCTTCTTCTATCCCTCCAATGACTTCGCCTGCCTCTTCCGTTATTTCAGTCCGGGTAAACAATTCTTCGGGTTTGACATCTCCCATTTTTACATACTGCCTGTCAATATATGCAACATAGCACTTTCTTATCCTTACCCCTGATTTTTCAAAACAGTATTTTTGAAATGCTATGTCTTCTATATATTCTTCCTTTAGCTGGGTGGAGCTCTTTACCTCTATTATATCCCATCTATCCCTGTCTACAGGAACCAGGATATCTGCCCTGGCATAAACATTGCCGTAGCTGCAGCTTGCCTCGAAAATTGCATTCCTCCCGGATAAAGCTTCACGGGTTTTTCCTAGCTGCTCTCTGAAGTCCTTTATTTTACTAAGGTCAACTCCCCCGGGGTAAAGCTTTTTTGCATATTCCCCTACCTGTATCCCCTGGTTAAAGACAAACTGGCCTACAAAATCCGTTTGCGGGATTTTTTCCCTGTCATTAACAAGGTACCACAAATACTTAAGGCACTGGAGCCCTTTAAGGTACCTTGATTTTGATATGATTACTCCCCTATCCATAAAGAAACTCTAATTACTTAAAATCTGCATAAATTTTTCCAAAATTTATTCCTTCAATAATCCTTGACCCGTATTTTTCTCTTAACTTTCTTTGGGCATAAGTTAAATTTTCATTTTTTATACCATTTTTTAAGGCAAGATATGCCTCTATAAAAGCCGCAAGGTCATCTGCCCCCTTTACCAGTGTACCGTTTCTCCGCTCCATATCAGAAAATTCATTTTCGGTAAACATTCTTATATCTCCATACCAGCTGTCAGGAATCAGCTTGTATATCTTTTTTTCCATTTCTTCAACCTCATAGTCCTTTATCAGCCCGTCAAGGCCTTTGACCGATTTTTTTACCGGGTTGATTATATCCCTGGTAAGGACCTCCGGAAGGTCATGAAAAAGCCCGGTAAAATAATTATTTATACAGTTTTCTCTTTCCAGCCCTGCCTCATAAGAGAATAAAAACGAAAAAATTGCAACTACCAGCATATGCCCCAGCACCGATGTTTTTGGTATGCGGTAAAGGTGGCTCCACCTCTGCTGAAAACGCAGCTGGCTGCATATATCCGCAAAATCAATCAGTTTTTTATTTCCTAAAAAAACCTTCATGCATTCCAGGTTACTGTATTTCTCCTTTTCTCTTGAAATGCTTTCAGCAATCTCCTCAACCAGATAAACGAGTGGATTTGCCGATTTTATAATATCAAATTCCCATTTTGTTACATAAAAATGAGCCCCGCTTACGATTCTCCCCTCCAGTGTCTGCTTTTCTTCAAGCAAATATTTTTTAAACCTCAGGTTAAAATCCCTGCCTATTTCTCCTGTAATGGGGCTTATCCTGTCAAAAACCCACCTGTTAAGCTCCCTGTAATGTTTCCTGTCCTCTCTTATGCGGTCAACCAGCGGGGGCTTTAAATCAGTAAGGGTAATCCTCTTAAACATCTCGAACATACCTATTTCTATCATTTTTAGCCAGTCAATTTCCTGGCCATCATTTATTTCTTCCTCACACTTTCCGAGAATATAAGTAACCACCATCTTCTGTGCCTGTTTATCAAGCTCGGTCAGTTCAATGGTCCGTATCTGGTCATTCCACCGCTGCATACTGGCTGCCTCATAGATTTTTAATAAAAGCGGCTTTCTTATCATAAAAATTCCCGTCCCTAAAAAAGTGAAAATCCCAACTGATATCGACTGTTAAGCAATGGCAATTACTCCATCTTACCTTATTATAAAACAGTGTATATCATAGATTTTATTTCTTCAAATAGAAGATGCCCCATCTGTGCACTATCCAGCCTAAATGACTTTTCATGCGCAATTGCCGCTGTTTATTTAAAACCTTTTTTAAAGTAATATTTTATTATAATTACCGCCTTTGCTGTATAATATATTGGTATCAACTTTAATACAAAAGATAGGGCAAATGGATAAACTGGAAACAATTAAAATATTTAATTCAAGGATAGAAGCGGAGCTTGCCAGAAGTTACCTGGAAAGCTTCGGAATTAAAACTAAAATACTATCAGATGACGCAGGCCAGAGCTACCCTTCGCTGCAGAGTGTAAGAGGGGTTAAGCTATTAACCTCACCAAAAAACCTTAAAAAGGCAAAAGAGCTGCTTGATAAAAAAGAAAAGTCGGATGAATGATATAAAAAATAATAATTTCTACGACGTAAAAATAAGTGGCCTTGAACTACATGAGCTGGATAGTTTTATGGCCATATTAATTGACGCTTTTTTTGAAAAACTTAAATTAATATATTATCACAATAAATATGCAGCATATAATATTATAAAAACAGATATTCATAGAAATATTAAAAGTAAAAGACATTATGCTGCCAGGTTAAATGGTATGGTGATCGGGATTCTTGATCTCATAACCCATGATAATTTAAAAAATTATAACAGGAGTTTCCGCACTTATATTAAATACCTTGGCCTTACTAAAGCGCTTAAAGCTTTTGCCCTAACTCGTTTTGAAATACCCAGACTGAGCCCCAAAACTTTATATATAGATAATCTGGCAGTTGATAAAAACTACAGGAGAAAAGGTGTCGCATGTAAAATGCTCTCATTTGCAGAAGATAAAGCCAGAAAAAATGGTAAAAGCGCTCTTACATTATGGGTTGCTGCTGAAAATAAAAATGCCTACAGGCGGTATAAAAAATCCGGTTTTACTGATGTAATAATAAAATCCTATAAATTTTTAGAAAAATATCTTGGCTACCGCGACTGGATATACATGAAAAAAGAAATTCTCTAGCTTCTTCAATATTTTAATATAAAACTTTTTATCCCTTCTATATATACCTCTCTGGATTTTACATAGTTTTTTCTATGGGTCCCGGATATTTTTAGAACCTGTCTGGGTTCGTTTGCATTATTATATAGCTTTGAAGCATGTGAAAACGGGATACGGTCATCTCCGCTGCTATGTATTATTAATAACGGACACTTAACACTTTTAAGGTAACTGATAGTTGGATAGTCATATTTAAAAAATCTTCTTACCGGTAGATAAGGATACATTTCTGCTGCAATATCTTTCATTGAAGTAAAAGTAGAATCCAGTATAAGCAACTTTGCACCTACTTCCCCTGCCAGGCGTGCTGCTATTGGTCCTCCAAGTGACCGGCCGTATATTATTATATTTTCTGGCTTTATCTTTTTTGAAACTATCAGATAATCCCATGCTGCTCTGGCATCCAGGTAGGTCCCGGCTTCGGTAGTTCTGCCTTCGCTCTTCCCATATCCCCGGTAATCAATTATAAAGACTGAAAGGCCTATCTTCCTGTTAAAATAATCTATCAGCGTAAGCCGGGTAGAAATATTACCGCCATTACCATGTAAAAATAAAATTACCTCTTTACAATTCCTGGAAGGGATAAACCAGCCGGAAAGATTTACTCCATCAGATGCTTTTAACAAAACTTCTTCAAAATATAACTTTAAATCAAAAGGGTTAGCCGCCACTTCTCTTTTTGGGCTGTAAGCATAATAGTACTGGTTAAAGTATTTATACACAGCAGACACCAGATAAATAGCTGCTATTACAGCTATAATTAATGCATATCCCAGTAGTATTTTTTGGTATAACATTTCAAGTATTAAAATTATAACTAGACTTATATATTATATTAAATACCGGCAAATTTTTTTACTATCGCCTCCGCAATGAATACTACAGTAAACAGCGCGCTTACTATAATCATCAGCTGATGAAGGTATTTAAATTTACCTCTGAATAATTTTATCAAAGTATAACTAATAAAACCAAGCCCATAAATAATAGTTAAGACAACTACTGCGTTCATACCCATTCCTGAAGCAAGAGCAAAAGGAGTATTTGTTATGACGCCCATTAATACACTCATAAGCCCCGCACCGATACACGTTACATAAACTGCAGCCTCTTATAAACTATTTTCCTTGCCTAACAAAAAAATCTTAATGTTTTACAAATAAACAGATAAACGATAAAATTCATTAATTATGGAATTAATAAAAAATTTTTTCGCACCAGAAAATTTAAAAACTTTCTTTTTAAATATATACAGCTGGCTTGAGGACATTCTTGATAGTGCTTTTGGAAAAATTGGATATGAACCTATAAAGGAACTGCTTACCAATCCCTGGTTCTGGATTATCATCATTGGCTTATTGCTCTTGAGTCTCCTTTTCAGAAGAAGATAATTCGTAGTTATTACCACCTTTCTCTCTCCTGCCCGAAAATATTTTAACCATAAAAAAAATGAAAACAGCAATAAGAATAACAGCTATAACCAGGGCTGCAAAGGCACCCTGGTTGTTTCTTACTTTCTCAGCAACCAGATAAAGCCTTGAATTGCTTTTTTTAAAAAAATCTAGAAAATTTTCATCAAGTAAACTATTGTCTCCCTTTTTGACATGGGATATTCTGTCTATTATCTTACCATCTATATCACCTGATGGTTTTATAAACGCGTCCCTGGCAATTTTTATATATTTATTGATACTGTTCATAATATTAATCTCTCAAGCCAACTTTATTCTATGTTATAATAGATTTAAATTAATTATTTTTGTTTCATATTATCTTTTTTAAATTTATTTCTTTATTTTCTTCTCTATCATCTTCCTGGCACGGTGGATATTCGTCTTCACGGTCCCGATGGGCTTGCCTGTAAGTTCCGATATTTCTCTGTAACTATAATCCTGCAGGTCTCTTAAGATAAGAGGGACCCTGTAACTCTCATCGAGACTCACCATAATCTTTAAAACATCTTTTACTGTTTCTTTGTTAAAATAATGATTCTCCAGCCCCTGGTCAAACTTGTTAAATACTATCTCGTATTCTTCAGTTATTTTATCCAGACTTACCTTCCTCCCTTTTGTTTTTGAATGAAGCCTTAATTTATCAATACAGGTGTTTACCGTAAGCTTTCTTATCCACGTCTTAAAACTGGAAAGCCCCCTGAACCCCTTTATCGAAAGATATACCTTAACAAATACTTCCTGGCTTACATCTTCGGCTTCATAGGCATCCCTTAATACAAAAAAGGCAGTAGTATACACATATTTTGAAAATTGCCTGACCAGTTCTTCAAAAGCCGCCTTATCACCTTTTTTTGACCTCGCAATCAGTACCTTTTCATCTATTTTCCGGGGTTTTTTTTCATTATTATGCTTCTTCAAATTTACCTTCTTTTAAAGCTATTTATTTTACACTTCTTGTAAGCGGGCTCTCGCAATCAAGTTCCATTTCAATATTCTGGTATTCCCCGTCTCTGTATATCTTTGCAATCACCATATCACCTATATTGTGCCTCAATATCCTGGCGATCAGCTCCAGAGGATTATCCACTACCTCGCCATCAAACTCTACAATTATATCTCCGGGCTCTATTCCGGCTTCCTCTGCAGGGTATCCTTAAATAACATTTTCAATATAAACCCGCTTATATCTGTGTTGTTCTCCCCCATTAAAATACCTAAATAAGGAATCCTTGCTTTTCCGTATTCCATAATCTGCTCTGCTATATTAATTATTACAAGCCCCCTTATAAAAAAGGGCTTAAACTCATATTTTCCATTCATTACTCAACACTCCTCAATTATTAAACTACTCCTGCCTTACCCCATCTCTCCTGTTTCCTCAGCTTCTTCTTCAATATCGATATCTCCAGACCTTAATCTCAATGCGTCTTCCTGTATTTTTAATGCAGCATCTGCCGGAAGTATGTCCTGTGAGATAACACTCTGTGCGTTATCTCTTATGGCATCCCTTATAATCATTATAAGTTCTTCATAGGGCTTACCTCTGCACAACTTCGCCTGCTGAAAAGCTTCATAAATCATATCGTCTTTTGCAATTGCATCACTTCTATCAATATTTTTTATTGCCGGAAAAGTTTCTGTACTTGAAGCCCACTCAGTCTGCACCTCTTCTGTCAGCATATATCCTATAAGATCGTCTACTGCTCCCAGCTCGTTTCCATAACAATTTACATTTATCATGAACCCCAGCCCTGAAATCAGAGGTGTGGGGTTTTTACTACCATGCCAGACCTGCGGTATCCTTGCCATACCAACATTTATCCCTGCCGTTTCGTATTCTTCTACCAGACTGACTTTATCTATAATCATATGGACGCTGCCGCTTTTAAATAATTCATTAATTTCGCTATACCCCATATCGGGAGGCAAGATTTTTTCTTCATTGTACATATAGTTTAGAAACTCCATAGTTTCTACAGTTGCTTCATTGTCCAGAGTCAAAGAGTTATAGTTATAATCAACAATCCAATCACCGTACCCTCCTATAAAGGGGATTATCCAGTCAGCTTCATTGCTGTTGAGAAGAAATCCGTATATGTTTTCCCCGGGGCTGTTTGCCTCTTTGCAGTACTCAATAACTTCTTCAAATTCAGAGGGCGGTTCTTCTATAATATCTTTGTTGTAAAAGAGTACCAGAAAATCAAAACTCCTGAATGGAATTATATAATTCCTGCCGTTATACTCGGAAATTTCTACCAGCCCGTCAAGGAATGAGGAGTAATCGAGCCCGCTTATTGTTTCACTTGTTATTTCCTTTACAACATTCCCGGGGACAAGTCTCTGCACCCCATCAAAATCCAGTAATACCAGCTCCGGCCCTGCACCGGCAAGACTTGCTGCTTCAAACTTATCTTCCAGCTCCTCCTGGCTCCTGAAGTGCTCTGTTTCTACCTCAATATGACTATTTTCACTTATAAAATCATCTATTGTTTCCATTAGAGCAAGTCTCCCTTTTGGTTCCAGACAGTCCCATAGTGTAATTGTTACTTCTAAATTCTCTCCGCCTTCTGTTCCGTCCCCGGCATTTTCTGTTGTTTCATCATCGGCCTGCCCGGCATCATTATCCCCTCCGGAATCCATCATCCTGCATGATACTGTAACCACTGTAAATACACACAGTAAGAAAATTGCAAATGTTATTAGCAGTTTTAAGAATTTCCTGTCCTTTAGTTTAAAGTGGCTGAAGGCATCCACATACATCTCTACCTCAATTCTGTTGACACGACCAATGTATTATTAGTTTACCAATTATATTATAAATACACGTTTCAATCTATAAAACAATTTATATCATAGAAGTATAAAAAACCACTGTCAAATAAAACCACTTTTTATAACTTATGCCGTATTTGAATATGCTTTTAACTCTAAAAATACACCTATATCCACTTGTAAAGCTGGCAAGTTCCCGGGTTTAAATATTTTTTTATTTAATAAATTTCCTTGATAAGTTACAATCTTTACTAACTCTCTGTCCTTTGAGCATATTTTTATCGTAATAATTTTTAATCAGATAGCAAAATGTTAATATTTTTATATTTCTTTTTTTTATAAATAATTATAAAATTTTATAAAGATTTAAACATGGGAGGTGGTCTCCATCAGTATCCTTTTATATAAGAAAACAGAAAAAAAGTTACTTGATGAAGTCACGCTAAAAAGTGTTGTCCCTTATATTAATAATCCGGAATATACTATCTGGATTGATATAGAAAACCCCAGCAAGGAAAAAATGCAGTTCCTACAGGACCATTTTAATTTCCATCCCCTGGATATAGAAGATTGCCTCAGTATTATTGAGAGACCAAAGCTTGATGAGTATGACGACTATTTTTTCCTTGTATTGCATATCCCCCACTTTATAAAGCAAACCGGAAGACTGGTACCGGTCAGCGTAAACATTTTTATTGGAAATAATTACCTCGTAACTGTACACAGGGGGTTGTGTAACCCTATACAGAACGCTATTGACTATCTTGCGGAAAATCAAAAGATTCTTGATAAGGGATCCGGTTATCTTCTTCATAAAGTAATTGACTCTTTAACAGATTATAATTTCCCTATCCTTAATAAAATTTACAGAAACATACAAAATGTTGAAGATTCTATATTTAAAAAAGCGAGCAGCAAAAACGTAAAAGACATACTTCTCATCAGAACCAATATCCTTACATTTAGAAATATCATCTTCCCGCAGAGAAAATTACTTAAAACACTTGAGATAAAAGATATGGAATTCTTAATAGAAGCTCTTGAGGTTTATTTTAGCGACCTCGTCGACCACGTTGAAAAAATCTGGGACACCCTTGAAAATTACAAGGAATTAATAGAAGGGGTACATGATGCCCATCAATCACTACTATCAAATAAAATCAATGACATAATGCGTATACTTACAATTTTTTCAGTAGTTATTTTACCTCTTACCCTCATATCTGGTATTTATGGAATGAATATCAACCTACCCCTGGCAAACTATTATTATGCCTTTATAATAATTACAATATCAATGATTATTATATCCATAGGAATGCTCGTCTATTTCAAGTACAAGGACTGGCTGTAAATAATATTTATGCTTTTATTTTATCCTCAAAAAAAACTTCAAAATTATATTGTGTAAATTCAGGCAGGTATTCATCAAGCATTAATTTCAGGTTAAACCCCTGCTCTTCTTCAGGAATCATTTCCTCCCTTAAGAGGTAACACTCTTTTATAAACACAACCTGCCCCCTGTCGTTATAAAAAGTTGCAAAAAGTTTTAAATTTCTTATCTTCTCTGTCCCTATATTAATTAATCTTCCTTCAATAACAAGATAATTCCCGTCATCCGCATAATAGTGTCTTTCATTCTCAACAATTGGATTTCCTTTAAATCCCTCGTGGTAGTCCTTGTAATTAACCCCTACCTGTATTTTTGATATATCTATATATCTTTCCTTTTCACACAGATAATAATAAAATGGCATCCTGCTTCCAGCTTTCAGGTAGTTGGTTATACCTGGTATAGTTTCTGATATTATCTTTTCTCCGTTTTTATTGTAAAAATCAAGTGTTATTTCCAGATCTGTCTTATTCACAGTAGAAACATTTTCTATTTCACCCAGTATTATTAGGTCTTCATAAATATCCGTATACAGATTACATTTTCCAATTTCTACACCTATTGAATTTGTTTTTTCTAATTTAATCTTTTTATAATCAAAAAGATACAGGTCATCCCCGTAGGTGCCGCTGTCACTTTCTAAAACATCTGATTGTTCAACTGCAGTATCTTTAAGTTCACAGGACGTTAGGGATAAAAAAGATATAAAAGCTATTAAAATTAAAATAATTACAGGTTTCAGAAACTTAATCGGTTTAAATCCCTCAAAATCAGCATTGGTCATCTTTCTCCACATGATCTTTCTCGCCGCTTATCCTGTTTTTCTCATCTACATAAACTATCCTGGGCCGGTGCTCAAGTACTTCTTTATCTGCTATATAAATAAAGGATAATATAATAATTTTTTCACCCTCCAATATTCTTCTTGCAGCTGCTCCGTTTATACATATTTCTCCGCTATTCTTATTCCCCTCTATGGCATATGTTTCCAGTCTTTCTCCGCTGTCAAGGCTTACTACCATCACTTTCTCATAAGGTAGAATCCTTGCATGTTCCATTAAGTTTTTATCTATTGTTATGCTGCCCATATAATCAATATCTGCACCTGTCACCACAGCTCTATGAATCTTGCTTTTTAAAACACACGTTAACATTTTAATTCTTTGCCGCCTTCCTCTTTTATTTTCCTATTTTCAAACAATTATTACTTTTATAACTTTATAATCACATTGTCAATAAGTCTTGTATTGCCAATCCATGCAGCTGCTGCTGCCAGTACCTCTTTATCACCACTTCTGACCCTGTTTTTCTTCTCCAATGTCAGGGGGTCTCTAAAATCAAAGTAATCCACTTTTTTTACAAATTTATTATCCTTTAGCTCCCCTTTTAACTTATCTTTTATTTTCTTCAGGTTTTTTTCTCCTTCAACAATCATACTATCAGCCATATTAAGGCACCTATATAGAATAACAGCTTCTTTTCTTTCTTCTTTAGAAAGATATTTGTTTCTGGAACTCATAGCAAGGCCATCTTCTTCCCTTACTGTTGGGCAACTAATTATTTTTACGCCAAGGTTCAGGTCTTTAACCATTCTCCTTACTATAACCATCTGCTGATAATCTTTCTCCCCGAAATAAGCATTATCAGGATTTATTATATCAAGTAACTTTAAGACTACAGTGGCAACTCCTTTGAAATGCCCCGGCCTGAACCTGCCACACATAATGCTGCTCAGTCCTCCTACCTCAACCCATGTCCTGTGACCCGGAGGATACATCTCTTCTACTCCCGGATGAAACATGTAGTCTACTCCCTCATTCTTCGCCTTAATACAGTCCTTCCTGAAGTTTCTGGGATATTTCCCCAGATCTTCACCCGGTCCAAACTGCGTTGGATTTAAAAATATGCTCATGATTACACAGTCACATTCCCTCCCGGCCATCCTGATAAGATTAAGGTGCCCATCATGCAAGGAACCCATGGTTGGGACAAATCCTATTTTATATCCCTTTTTCCGGAGTTTCTCTACAACTGATTTGCATTCTATTATTTTTTTAATTTCCTTCATCTTCCCAGTCAGTGTATTTTAATATTTTTATATATTTATTTTATAATTAGAAAATATTAAAACCAATAATCATTAATATGAATGCTTTTTCGCAGGGAACTTTTTATTTTTTACTTCTTCTATATATTCCCTGTAGCATTTTTTCATTTCCTTCCCTATTTCCGAATATCTCTTTGAAAATGCGGGCCTGAACTTTTCAAAAAGTCCCAGCATATCATGAGTTACAAGAACCTGGCCGTCACAATCAACACCTGCCCCTATACCTATTGTTGGTATGCTTACAATCCCGGTTATCTTTTTTGCAAGTGCAGCAGGAATTTTCTCAAGGACTATTGAAAACGCACCGGCTTCTTCAAGACCTTTTGCATCCTCTAACATCTTTGACGCCTGTTCTTTATCTTTTCCCCTGACTCCGTAACCACCGAATTTATATACTGATTGGGGGGTAAAACCTAAATGACCCATAACAGGAATTCCCGAGTCCACTATTTTTTTTACTGTTTCAAAAAACTCCACGCCGCCTTCCATTTTTACCGCTTCTGCACCCGCTTCTTTTAAAAGTCTCCCTGCATTCCTTACCGCTTCTTCAACACTTGCCTGATAGGACATAAACGGCATATCCCCTATAACCATTGCTCTCTCTACTCCCCTGCGAACTGCAGCGCAGTGGTGTATCATATCTTCCATTGTAACCGGTATTGTATTCTTATAACCCAACACAACATTCCCCAGGGAATCTCCCACCAGAATCATATCTATGCCACATTCATCAAGCTGGGACGCCATTAAATAATCATACGCGGTAAGCATCGTTATTTTCTCACCTTTTTTCTTCATCCCGATAATATCCTTTGTGGTAACTTTTTTTAATACCATTTTATATCCTTTCTAACCTTCAAGTATTTCTTTGAGTTTCTCAAGTGTTCTATATTTTATCCACTTGTTTCTATAGGCTATTTTACCTGTTTCAATTCCCATTAATTTATACAATCTTATTTCCTCTTCCGTAAAGATTTTTCTAAAACCCTTCATATGCTCTTCTATTGTTCCTGTATCCCCTCTTGCTATCGGTCCTGTAAGCGATTTTTTTATACCCATTTTATTTATGTTTTTAACCGTGCCCTCTACAAGACTTGCCAGTACTTTAATTGAGTCCTCTTGTTTCATTCCTATTCTTTTATTTATTTCCGCTGCATAATTCAAGAGCGCAACAAGATAGTTTGATGCCACACATGATGCTGCATGGTAGAGGGGTTTTTTGTCATCTGCCACCTCTATTGTTTTACCACCTAAAATCTTTACCAGTAGTCCGGCAATTTCCCCTGACCTTCTATTCGAGCACGTAACTCCATAAAAAGTATCTTTTAGTGTTTTTATTGCTTCGTCAACAGAAGCAAATGATTTTATTGGGTGTATTGATACAATCCCGGCGCCTGCATTTTTTGCCGACCCCAGCACCCGCATGGATTTCGAACCGCTAAAATGAACAAAACAATAATTGTTTAAATCTTTTTTCCCTATACCCCTAACAATATCCTCACATACATCTTCTATAATGTCATCGGGGGTACATATCAGGACACAGTTTACAGACAAAGCAGCTTTAATGTTGTCTTTTGTAAAAACTATACCTTTAGATTTTTCACCTAAAACCTCTTTTGCCCTCTCAAGCGAGCTGTCAGACTTTGATGATATTGCTTTTAAATCTACTCCGGAAGACTGCCTGCTGGCAAAAAAATAACCCATCGTAGCTCCAACTCTTCCAGCGCCTATGATACACATTTTTACTGAGACATTTTCTTTCATTGGTCTAGCTATTATTAACAGGTTAAGAAACTCTGATTGGCATTAGTAAGTAAATTAAATCGTTGTTTTTTTCAGGTTTTATTAAAATTGGTTTAAGCGGGTCATCAATTGAAATTATTATATTGCTGCCTTCCATCATATTTATACCATCAATCAGGAACTCGGGGTTAAAAGCAATTTCTATTTTTTCCTCCCCATAGGATACTTCAAAATCCTCACTTGAGCTTCCTATCTCCTTAACACTCATCGAAACCTCTATTTTTCCTTTTTCTATCGCCAGCTTCACCGGTATGTTGTCCTGTGATATAGACGATATTCTTCTTACCACCTCAAGGATTTTCTCTTTTTTAACAATTATATTGTGGTTTAATTTTTTGGGAACCAGTTGTTTATATTCCGGAAACTTACCCGAAAGCAGTCTTGATACTATTATATCTTTTTCATCCTCGCTTCCTTCAAGATAAAAGCTTATCTGGTTCTCTTCAATATTTATTTCAATATCCTTTCCCTTGTAATCACTCTTAACTATGCTGTCTAAAACTTTTGAAGGAACAACCACTCCTACCGAGGAGCTTTCTTTATTAATCTTTTCTTTAACAAGGGATAGTCTATAGCTATCGGTTGCCACCATGCTCAAAACACCTTCTTTAATCTCCATAAAAACACCGGTGAGTATTGCCCTACTTTCATCAACAGATGCAGCTTTCTGTGCTTTTGACACAAGGTTTTTAAATTTATCCAGGCCTATTTTTAAACTCTTTTCTCTCTTTATTTCAGGGAACCCCGGATATTCTTCAACTGGTAGTGTGTTAAGTGTGAAAAATGCATTTTCACATTTAATTTTTACCATATTTTTAGACTCATCCAGCTCAAGTTCCAGCTTTGATTCCTTTAGACTCTTTAATATGTTTATTAATACTCTTGCGGGTACAACGACTTTGCCTTTATCAATTATTTTAACTGGTTTAATACATTTTATGCTTGTTTCCAGATCGGTGCTGTATATAGTCAATTCATTATCCGCCTCAAGCATAATGCCGTTTAATATTAATGATGTTGTTTTTTGGTTTATTGCCCTGCTTGCAAGGAGCGTTGTATTAAGAAGACCTGTTTTGGTTGTTTGAAACTTCATGATAACCTCTCTAAAGGATATTAAAAAATATAAACATATTCTATTATATATAATATATAATTTAAATAGCTAGTAATAGTTATAAGGGTTGTTAAGAATGTTGACAGTTGTAAGAATTGGTTTAAAGAGTAAGAGATAGACAAAAGAGAATGTTAATAAAAAAGTTAAAAGCTGTTAAAAACTATAGAGTTATAAACAAAGACAAGAAACAGGTTTATTTTTAAACAAAAAATAAAAAAATTGTTAAAAAGCAGGCCACCCTTATCAACGTTTTATAAACAGGCAAAAATCAGGAAGAGGTTTTAACCTTATTAATTAACTCCTGTGTTTGTGCGTAAACGCTTCTGTCTGTGTTTAAAAGGCCGGATATTTTTGAGATAGCATAAATTACTGTTGAGTGGTCACGATCCCCAAAGGACTTGCCAATCCTTGGAAGCGAGCTGCTTGTAAGCTCTCTTGATAGATACATTGCAAGCTGGCGGGCATGCGATATAAGTTTATTTCTTTTAGGGCTCAAAATATCGCTTATTGGTATTGAGAAATATTTTGAAACTTCTTTAATTATTGTTTGTATGCTTATCTTGTGATCCATATCATCAGGGAGAAGGTCTTTTATTATGTTTTTAGCCATAACGATATCGGGTTTAGATTTTGTTAAAGACGCAAAAGCAACTATTCTTGTGAGAGAACCCTCAAGCTCCCTTATGTTTGTGGACACCTTTTCTGCTATCAGGTTTAGAACATTATCAGAGATTGTTATTTTTTCCCTTTCAGAATATTTTTTAAGTATTGCGAGGCGGGTCTCGAAATCAGGCGGCTTAATATCTGTTACCAGTCCCCACTCAAATCTTGACCTTAACCTTTCTTCAAGAGTGGAAATATTTTTTGGGGACCTATCGCTTGATAAAACGATCTGGCGGTTGGTATCATGTAGAGCATTAAAAGTATGAAAGAACTCCTCCTGGCTTGCTTCCTTATCCTCAAGGAACTGGATGTCATCAACAAGAAGAACATCGTTATTTCTGTAATTTTCCTTAAAAGCAAAGATGTCTTTGTATCTTAAAGCGTTTATAAAATCATTTAAAAACCTCTCTGCCGATACGTATTTGATAGTTTTTTCAGGATTAAGCTGTTGTGTATATTGCCCTATAGCATGAAGAAGATGTGTTTTGCCCAGCCCAACGCCGCCGTAAATAAAAAGGGGATTATATGTTTTTCCGGGTTTTTCGCTTACAGCCAGTGCTGCTGTGCAGGCAAACCTGTTACTGTTTCCTACAACAAATGTGTCAAAAGTATATTTTGAATTAAACAAAGAACTCTTATTTACCGTAATTAAACGCGGACCGCCTTTTTTGGGTTTTTCATTTACATAATCCCTATATTCATCAGTGACATATTTATTACCTGCCCGGGAGGTAATAATTTTTATTTTATATGAGTTGTTGGTAACCTTTTTTACAGAATCGGAAAGAATAGAAGAATATCTTGACTCAAGCCACTCTTTTGCGAAGGGGCTCCCCACTGAAACAGTTAAGCAGTTTTTTTTTAAAGATATTGGTGTAATGTGTTCAAACCACGCCTTATATGTGGGAAGGTTGATTTTATTTCTGACATCATCAAGAGTGTTTTTCCAGATATTCTGAAGTTCTACCATAATACTCTTATATTAAATATTATTTGAATAATATTCAAGATATTTTATCCCCCTTTTTGATAATTTTCTCTTACCGCTTCCGCTGGAAATTAAAAGCTTGTTTTTTTCAAGGTGGATTAGCTCGCGGTAAGACGTTGAAAGGCTGAATCCAAGCTCATTGGCAATTTTAGATGGGCCGGCTTCTTCTAGTTCAAGGATTATGAAGAGTATTTTTTGCTGTCTATCGGAAAGGACTATATCGTCAAACTTACCCGGGGCTTCTGAAGGTGTATTTTCTTCCGGTTTGCTCTGGGAGGCCTCAACTTCTGACAGTTGTACACCCCCGGTTTGTGAATCGGTAGTTTTTGCTGACTGAGAAAGTTTTAATGATATGACAGTGCCTTTTTTTACATTGTCTTCAACATTGATTGAGCCGCCGGAAAAAGTTATAGTCTCTTTTACTATAGGAAAACCTGAGCCGACGCCTCTTATATATTCTTTCATCTTCCTTGTGGCAGATGTGTATCCCGGAAGAAATGCCTTTTCCTTATCTTCTATTCCGGGACCCTGGTCTGATACGATTATATGATTTCCATTGCTCAGTATGGTTATTACTACTTCCCTGAAGTCTGCGTGTATTAAGTTCTCTATTATTTCCCTTATTATGGTATAAGGGATTCTGCCGCCAATTTCGTGTGAGAGATTATATGTTTTTTGGGAAGTTTCATTTATGAGATTATTAATATCGTTGAAACCAAGATCTATGATTCTTGGAATGCTTCGTAGGTTGTCATAAATTGCAATTCTTACCAGCAGTCTCGGATTATAATGGTTAGTGCTTTTTGAAATGATGTCATTGTTTATTTTGAAATTGTTGTCAGTCATAATAAAGCAGAATTACCGGACTATAAAATTTTATATTTCCATGGATTAAAGTATTAAAAATGTCTAATACTTTTCATTTGCTTTTCAATGATTTTAAGTTATCAACATATAAATAATAATATTTTTATTATGAAAAAGCTACTAGATAATGCGGGAAGGTAAAAATTTTGTAGTCTTCTGACATATAATATAGTGATATTTTTTAAGTTTTCAACACTTTTTTCAACATGTGTTGAAAAGGTACTTTAAATTATGAAAGGTTTTAAAGAAATGGCACTAAAAGGAAAATTGTAAAAAAGAAATCTTTCAGATGAGAATTTTAGTAGAACAGGTGTTTGAGGGTAAAACGATGTTTTATAAATAGTACAGGATTAGATGGAGAAACACACATAATATTGTATGGGTATGCAACCTTGATATTAAGAAAATTAAAATGTATAATCATCTACCTAATCAGGAACAATAATTAATAAGTTAGGTAGAAAGATGAAAAGGACATTTCAGCCAAACATAAGAAAAAGAAAAAAGAACCATGGCTTCAGGACGAGAATGAAGACGAAAGCGGGCAGGGCTGTAATTTCTAGCAGAAGAAAAAAAGGAAGAAAGAAACTTTCAGCTTGAGTAATAATAAAAAGGAAGAGTCAAATTAAATTTGAGACAATTAAAAGAAAGGTTGATTTTTCAAGAGTATTAAATAAAGGGATTTACAGGCGAAATAAGTATTTAACTATTTACCTACTTAAAAAACCGGATAGCAGTGATGGATTAAGAGTCGGTTTTATAATAAGTAAAAAAATAGGCGTGGCGGTTTTAAGAAACAGGATTAAGAGAGTTATTAAGGAAGTCTTAAGAAGAAGCGAGGTTAAATTAACAGGAAGTATTGACGCTCTGTTTATTGTAAAAAAGGGCGCGGATGGGGTAAATCTCAAAGAGCTAAAAAACGAGCTTAGAAACAATCTTTCTTTATTTAATAATAGTTAGCTTTATATTATCAAATTGTCACTAATTGTAATTGTGAAAAGATTATTACTGTTTTTAATAAAAGCTTATAAGAAATATATATCACCATTGTTGCCGAGGAGCTGTAGGTTCTACCCCACCTGCTCTCAATATGCAGTTGATGCAATAAGCAAGTATGGTGTATTGAAGGGTAGTATTAAGTCAGCGTATAGAATTCTAAGATGTAACCCCTTTAATAAAGGTGGTTACGATCCTTTAAGATAAAAATGGAAGGTATAGAAAATTGAGCCAGATATATCAGATACTTAGGCCCATACAGGGAGTTTTAGAGCATATTGTAGTATTTCTATATAATAATGTAATAGAAAATTATGGCATTGTAATAATACTATTAACAGTTATAGTTAGAATAGTGTTGGTACCCCTTACAATAAGCCAGACAAAGTCAATGGCTAAAATGCAGAAGCTGCAGCCGGAATTAAAAGAACTTCAGAAAAAGTATAAAGATGATAAACAGAAACTGCAGAAGGAAACCATGGAATTTTACAGTAAGAACAAGGTTAATCCCCTTGCAGGTTGTCTGCCTTTGCTTCTACAGTTTCCGGTTTTTATTGCGTTATTCCAGACGCTGAGAAATCCTTCAGAGATTATCACAGATGTGGTAGGTAGCTTTACATTAAACGGAGTAGCAAGCGGGATAAATACAGGGCTAACGGGGTTTCTGCACGAAGTAGATTTTATATCAGGTGTAGCTAATCCGAATTATAATTTCCTGTGGATGAATTTGAATGAAAAAGACCCTTATTTCATACTGGTTATATTAATGGTTGGAACCATGTTTTTATCAATGAAAATGACTACAACTGACCCAAAACAATCAAAGATAATGTATATAATGCCTCTGGCATTTGGTTTTATATCATATCAATTTCCATCAGGAATACTTGTGTACTGGGTAACGACAAATATATGGTCTATTGGACAGCAGTTAATTGTGCAAAAGCTGGTTACTAAAGACAGTGTTAAGAAAGAGCTGGAACAGAAGGATAAAAGCAATAGGGATGAGGAAAAGTTAAGCAAAGAAGAAGAAAAAATAATAAGGAAAAAAATAAAGAAGAAAAAGAAAAGAAAAAAGTAATGCTTTAATTTCAGGGGGCGATAAAATGACTGAAGATAAGAGCATGGGAGATGCACTGGATTCATATGTTGAGTCATTGGAAGAAGAGCAAAGAAATAATAAGTTAATAGAAGATAGCACAAAAGAAGAAGACAAAAAAGAAGAGGCAGATGAAAATATTAGCGGATTAGAGAAAATAAAAAATATCTTAAAAAAATCCGTAGAGCTTATATGCTTGGGAGAGAAAGTAAAAATAAGCACCGATTCAAAAAAATTTGAGTTACTTGTGTACGGGGAAGACCTTAGGATTGCTATAGGCAGAGGAGGAATAAATATACAGGCGCTTGAATATATTATTAATCTGATTGGGAAGAGGAAAAATATTGTTGACAGGAATGTTTTTATAGATATTAAAAATTACAGAAAGAATAAAATAGAAAAAATAAAGAAGGACGCAATAAAGATGGCTAAGAAAGCCATTAGAGAAGGAAGAAAAATCTCTCTAAAACCAATGTGTGCGTATGAAAGGAAGATAATACATAAAGCACTTTCAAAGTTTGAAAATATTAGAACAAAAAGTGTATACGAAGAGCCAAGAAGGTGTATAGTAATATATCCGGAAAAAGCAAATAAGTAGCAGATAATTTTTAAAAGAAGAAAAATAGAAAAAATGGCAGTAAAATGCCATTTTTTTATGGATTTTTATTAATGAAAGATATTAAATATAATAATAGATTGCAATGGTAATACAATATAAAAAGAATATTAAAAACAAATATCTGGAGAAGCAATGAGCAGCAAAGATACAATAGTAGCAATAGGAACAAGGCCCGGGGAAGCCGCAATTGGCATAGTAAAATTAAGTGGAAGCAATGCTATAGAAATTGCAGATAAGATATTTAGGGCTAAAAGCGGGAAGAAAATTATTAGAGTAAAAACATACAGTATGGTTTACGGACATATTGTTGATGAAGATGGCAGCATAATAGATGAGGTAGTGGTATCTGTTATGAAAAAGCCAAAATCATATACAAGGGAAGATGTTGTAGAGATAAATTGCCATGGGGGTATGGTTGCCACAGGCAGGGTTATGGAATTATGCATTGAAAATAGTGCAAGGATAGCAGAGCCGGGTGAATTTACTAAAAGGGCGTTTTTAAATGGAAGGATAGACCTGTCACAGGCAGAGGCAGTAATAGATATTGTAAGGTCAAGGACAGAGGAAAGTTTAAAAATAGCAGCAAGAAATCTGCAGGGAAATATAAAAAGTAAAATCAAAAATTTAAGGGGAAAAATTCTAAATGTACTGGCTCAGCTTGAAGCATCGGTGGATTTTGTAGAGGAAGATCTGGAGGTAACTCCATATAGAAAGCTAGAGAAAGAGGTAATAGAAATAAAAAAGGAGCTTGAGGAGATGATAGAGAATGAAAAGAGGGGGGAAATTATAAAAACAGGAGTGAAGGTGGCAATTGTAGGAAAACCTAATGTGGGTAAATCCAGTTTATTAAATTACCTTCTGGGAAAGGAGAAAGCAATAGTGACTTCAATCCCTGGAACAACAAGGGACGCAGTAGAGGAAATTATATATGTTGAGGGAATACCACTGGTTCTTGTAGATACCGCAGGAATAAGAAAAACAAAAAATATGGTTGAGAAAATAGGTGTTGGGAAAAGCATTGAGCATATTGATGAAGCGGAACTGGTAATAATGGTTATGGATGGTAATAGAAAATTTGAAAGGGCAGATATGGATATAATCAAAAAAATAAAAGGGAAAACTTCAATATGTTGCATAAATAAGATAGATTTAGAGCAAATTATAAAAATTGATAAAATAAAGGATTTTTTTAAAGATAGAAATATAATAAAAATTTCTGCATTGAAGGGAACAGGGATAAAAAAATTAGAAGACATGATAAGAAAGATAACCTTGGACGATGAAGATATTAATCTAGAAGAAAAAGTGATAGTTAATAAAAGACAAAAGAGCATACTTAAAAAGGTGAGAAATTCATTAGGGAATGCTGAAAAAGCAATGGGCGAAAGAATGTCCGAGGAATTTCCCTCATATGATTTAAAGGAGGCATACACAATGCTGGGGGAAATAATAGGTGAAACTGTTAAGGATGATATTTTAGAAAAAATATTTGGGCAGTTTTGCATTGGGAAATAAAGAGCGACAAAAATTAATATAAAAAGAATATTTGGCGAGAATGTTTCACGTGAAACATTATTATAATTTATTATAAAAATTAAAAATGGTAGAAGAGAAAACAAAATATGATGTAATAGTTGTTGGTGGAGGGCACGCAGGGTGCGAAGCTGCTCTTTTATCAGCAAGAAGGAATTCAAAAACCCTTCTTTTATCAATCAATATGGATAATATCGCCTTGATGTCATTTGGGAATGACATGTGGGGATATGAAAGAGATTTACTGATAAGGGAAATGGAGATATTGGGTGGAGAAATGTCTGCTAATATAAAGAGGAGTTATATAAATTTGCATAAAACAGAAAATGACTCAAAAACAGTAAAAGTGCTGGTTGACAGGAGAAGATATTCTTTATCGTTAAAAAAAGTAATGGAAAGACAGGACAATTTATGTTTAAGGCAGGGCCTTGCAGTGAATATTTATAAAGAAGGGGAGAAAATTAAATTGCAAATGAGCGACGGCATAGTTTATTGCGGGAAATGCATTATTATTAGCACGGGGACTTTCCTGGGAGGTAAAATTTACTGGGGAGGTTATGAAATAGAAGCAGGAAGACAGGGTGAGATATGTTCCAGGAGCCTGTTTAAGAGCCTGGAGAAGATTGGTTTTAATTTTGGTTTGTTAAGAAAATATGTTGCCCCTATGGTGGACGGAAAAACCATTAACACCTGTGTCCTGAAGAAACAATCGATTATAGGGGCTAATAAAATTTTTCCAGATGAAAAAAAATTACAGAAAATAAGACAAAAATACAGTTATGTTAATTATATAGGAAGTGACATAGTAAGTTATATACAAAAAAGAAGAGAAAAAATATTAAATATAAAAGGAAATGATAAAGTTCTGGAAGGAGTCTATTTGCCCGTAGAAGGAAAAATTTTAAAGGGTGAAAGTGTAAAAGGTAGTGAAATTTTTATCCAGCCAGTAGGAAGACATACATGTGAAACGTACCTAAAAGGGCTTGAAACAGCGCTTCCGGAAGAATTACAGCTAAATATTCTAAGGAAGCTAAAGGGCTTTGATAAAATAGAAATAACAAGGCCGGGATATAGAATAGAATATAATTATCTGCTTCATTCACAACTAAATAATAACCTGGAAAGCAAAGAAAAAAGTGGAATATTTTTTGCTGGAAAGATTAATGGAACAAAAGAATATGAAGAATCTGCCGCCCAGGGGATAATAGCTGGCATAGGTGCCTCAAGAAAATCAGGGGGGATTGAAAATATTTTTCTGCAAAAGGGAGACGGGTATATAGGAGAATTTTTAAATAATCTGGTTAAGGGAAAAGGAAAAAGCGCGCTAACGGAGAATGAATTTTCAGAAGGAGGGTATGATTATACCCAAAAGGGAAATAATAAAGATGAAAAATTAAAAAAGTTTTTAGACTATAAATAAAAAAGAAATGAATGTTATTTGATTAATTTAAAGAATATATAAATGTTTCACGTGAAACAATAGTTTAATATTAAGAATAATAAAAAAATGAATTATGATTTAATAGTTGTTGGTGCAGGGCATGCCGGATGTGAAGCAGCCCTGGTATCAGCAAGATCAGGATTAAAAACACTACTTCTTACCATTAATGTAGATAAAATTGCATTAATGCCCTGCAATCCTTCAATAGGGGGTGTTGGTAAAAGCCAGCTTGTTAGGGAGCTGGATGCAATGGGTGGACAGATGGCAAGGATTACGGATAAGACACTTATACAGATAAAAGTATTAAATAATAGTAAGGGGCCTGCAGTACAGGCGTTGAGAGCGCAGGTAGATAAGAAAGAATATGAAATTGAAATGAAGAGGGTCCTTGAAAATACAGATAACCTTACATTAAGACAGGGGACGGTTTGCAGAATTATTGTAGAGTATGGTGTGGTAAAAGGTGTGGGAATAGAAAGTGGAATGGCATTTAAAAGCAGAGCTGTAATTATGACTACAGGAACATTTTTGAGAGGGAGAATAATAATTGGAGAAAAGGATTATCCGGCAGGACGAATGGGAGAGTATCCGGCATTAAACTTAACAAAAAATCTGGAAGAAAACGGTTTTATTGTAGGCAGATTTCAGACAGCAACACCACCCAGAATTGACAAAAGGACAATAGATTTTTCTAAAACAAAGATACAATGTGGTGAAAAGGGGCCTTTAAGTTTCTCTTTCTGGGATAAAGAGAAGGTTTATAAAAATAAGAACTGTTACCTGACATACACAAATGAAAAAACTCACAGGGTTATTGCTGAAAATATAGAGCAATCACCCATAAAAACAGGGATGATAGACACCCATGGGCCAAGACATTGCCCATCTATTGACAGAAAAGTAATTAATTTTCCAGAGAAGAGCAGGCATCCTGTTTTTATTGAACCTGAGGGAGTCAATACTGATGAAATGTATCTGCAGGGTCTTACAACCAGTATGCCTGCGAACATACAACAAAAAATAATAAACACTGTTGATGGACTTGAGAATGCAAGCATAGTAAGGCCCGGCTACGCAGTAGAGTATGATTATATAATTCCAAGCCAGCTTAACCTTACAATGGAATCAAAAAAGGTAAAAAATCTTTATTTTGCAGGGCAAATAAATGGAACATCCGGATATGAAGAAGCTGCTGTTCAGGGTTTTGTGGCAGGAGTAAATGCGGTACAGAAAATTAAGGATAAGTCCCCTCTGATACTCACAAGAGATAACAGCTACATAGGTGTTCTTATAGATGATATTATTACAAAGGAACTTGTAGAGCCGTACAGAATGTATACTTCCAGGGCAGAATACAGATTGATACTGAGGTCTGATAATGCGGACATAAGACTCAGCAAGCTGGGTAAAGATGTAGGGCTTATAACAGAGAGCCAATATAAAGAGGTTGTAAGGAGGGAGGAAGATATAGACGAAGTTATTGATAAATTAAAGTCCTGTGTTCTAAAACCAGGCAAAGAGAGCAGCAGGACTTTTAAAAGGATAGGGACAAAGCCAATCGATACTCCTTTAAGTGCTTACAAACTTTTAAAAAGGCCGGAGGTTAATATAGATGATATTAAAAATTTACTTGATGAGATAAGAGTTAATTATGATAAAAAAGTCCTCAGGCAGGCTGAAATAAAGGTAAAATATGAGGGTTATATAAAAAGGCAGTTAAGTGAGATAAAAAAAATGGAAGGTTTAGAAAAATATTATCTACCGTTAGATTTGGATTACTTTAAAATAAACGGCCTAACCTATGAAGCAAGGGAGAAGCTTACCAATATTAAACCAAACACGCTGGGTCAGGCCTCCAGGATAGCAGGGATATCTCCTGCAGATATATCAGTATTGATGTTGAATTTAAAAGGAAAATTTAAAAAGGGTATATGAAGTTGGGAAGTTCTAATATTCTAGAGTCATCACTTAAAGAGTTTGGGGTATGTTTTTCAAAGATTCAGGTAAAAGCATTAAGAAAATACCTGGATATGGTTTATGAATATAATAAGAAGATTAACCTGACAGGCACTAAAGATAAAGAGGGCATTCTAATAAGACATATACTGGATTCAATCTCATTATTAAAATATAAAAAAGAATTTTTTACCATAAAAGGGAAGGATAAAAAGCTGCTTGATGTAGGAACAGGAGCGGGTCTGCCGGGTATCCCTCTTTCCATTCTTATGGATAACTGGGTATTTTATTTGCTTGACGATTCATTAAAAAAAATAAATTTTCTTGAAACAGTAGTTAAAGAGCTAAACATTAAAAATGTTATAACGCTAAACGGTAGGGCTGAGCAGCTGGCAAAAATAATTGATTATAGAGAAGCTTTTAATGTTGTTGTATCAAGAGCTGTTGCAAAGTATAATATTTTAGTTGAATTAACAATTCCATTTTGCAGGATAAATGGTAAAATTATATTTTATAAGAGTAAAAAAATAATAGGTGAGATTAAAAGAAACAGGGATTCTGTATTAAATTTGGGAGGAAGGATAAATAGTTTGTTTGAGGTTAAGGTACCTTACCTTAATGAATACAGGTCTTTTTTAGTAATAAAAAAGGTTAAGGATTCACCACTGATATATCCCCGTAGTTTTAATAAAATAAAGAAAAAACCCCTATAAGTATTAGGGTGCTTTATAAATTGTGCAAAAGTGTAAATGAACAAATAAAGAAACTATATTATTAAATGAGTTTTCTAAGCAATATAATTAAAAACAGGAAAAATAATGAGCTTTTAGGAAAAAAGAAGCTCGAAAGAGTAATTGCTATTACAAACCAAAAGGGAGGAGTGGGGAAAAGCACCACAGCAGTAAATGTTTCAGCCTATTTAAGCTCATATAGCTATAAAACATTACTTATAGACCTTGATCCCCAGAGTAATTCAACAAGTGGGCTGGGCATAAATTCTACGGATATAAAAGAATCAATATATGATATGCTGATTCATGACAGGGAACCCGATGAAGTGATTTTAGATACACAATATGAAAATCTTAAGATTATCCCTTCTTCGATTCAGCTTGCAGGGGCAGAGGTAGAGCTGGTATCAAGCCTGAAAAGGGAATTCAAACTAAAAGAAGCAGTAAGTAAAATTGAGAAGGATTATGACTTCATATTAATAGATTGCCCGCCAGCGCTGGGGCTTTTAACTATAAATGCCCTTACTGCAGCTAAAGAGGTTATTATACCAATACAGTGTGAGTATTATGCCCTGGAAGGGCTCGGGCAGCTTTTAAATACCATAAATCTGGTAAAAAAGAATCTGAATGATAACTTAATTATAAAAGGGGCGATAATGACAATGTATGACCCGAGAATAAAACTTGCCAGTCAGGTTATTGAAGAAGTTAAAAATTTTTTCTCAGAGAAAGTATATAAAACTGTTATCCCCAGAAATGTTAGACTTAGCGAGGCGCCAAGTTATGGTAAACCAATAATGGAGTATGACCCCGGGTGTAAAGGGGCAGAGGCTTATAGCAATTTTACAAAGGAAGTGATTGAAAATGGCTAAAAGAGGTTTAGGTAGAGGGCTGGGAGCACTTATTCCGTCGTTAAATAAGCCTTCTGAAGTTGAAACCAGAGCAGTTGTAGAAATATCTCTGGATAAGATTATTCCAAATAGAAACCAGCCAAGGAACAGGTTTGATGATGACTCACTGGCAGAGCTTGCGGAATCGATAAGAGAGTTTGGAGTCATACAACCTATAGTAATAAGGGAGATAGACGGGGAGGAAAAATACGAAATTATAACGGGAGAAAGAAGGTTCAGAGCAACTAAAAAAGTTGGAATGAATACTATTCCCTCTATTGTGGTTAAGGAAGTTGATGATATTTCTTCACTTGAAATGGCACTTATTGAAAATATTCATAGAGATAACCTAAGCCCGATGGAGAAGGCATATACGTTTAGGCAGCTTATAGATGAATTCAAGATAACTCATGGTCAGCTTTCAAAAAAAATTGGAAAAAGCAGGACGTCTATAACTAATTCAATGAGGCTTCTATCGCTACCAATAGAAGTACAAAAATTAATAAATGAAAAGAAGATAAGTGAAGGTCATGCAAGGGCAATACTGGCAGTAAATGGTGATAATGAAAGAATAAGGATTGCAAATCTTATTGTGAGAAATGGCATGAGTGTGAGAGATGTAGAAAGAATAATTGACAGAAAGAAAAAGTCGGAATTAAAAACTAAATACAGAAAAGTTTTACAGCTCACAAAACTTCCGGATATATCTAACAGAATATCCGATTATGTTAATGCTCCTGTGAAGATACAAATGGGCAAAAGGAAAGGGAAGATTATTATAGATTTTGGCTCTATTAAAGATTTAGAAAGAATAGTGGGTAAAATTGTCCGGTAATAAGCCAGATTGGCTGAAAAAGAAGATAATTTTAGATGGAACAGGAGTTAACGAAGTTAAAACTCTTATATGTGATTTACATTTAAACACAGTTTGCCAGAGTGCTATGTGTCCCAATATTTTTGAATGCTTTGGGAATAGGACTGCAACTTTTATGCTTATGGGGGATGTTTGCACCAGAAACTGTTCTTTTTGCAATGTTAAATCAGGTAGGCCAGGCATGCTTGATGAAGGCGAACCATACAGGATTGCCAGAGCAGTAAAGAAGATGGGTCTAAAATATGTGGTTATAACTTCGGTAACCAGGGATGACCTTCCTGACGGAGGAAGCTATCATTTTGTTAAAACCATACAAGAGGCAAGGAAACTGATCCCGGGGCTAAAGATAGAATGTCTTATACCCGATTTTAAGGGTAATGTTAATAATCTGGAGATGGTTCTTAATCAGGAACCGGATGTATTAAATCATAACATAGAAACAGTTGAAAGAATATTTGCGAAGGTGAAAAAAGCTTCAAATTATAAATCATCGCTCGGAGTATTAAAAAATACGAAATTATTAAGGCCTGATATTTTTACTAAATCCGGTTTCATGCTGGGACTTGGAGAGAGAGAGGAAGAGGTAATGGAATTACTGTCAGACTTAAGGAAAGTAGACTGTGATATTATTACCATAGGCCAATATCTCAGGCCTTCTGAAAAGAACACGCCAGCAAAAAAGTATTATAGCCCGGAAGAATTTGAAAAAATAGGGAAGCTGGCGGAAAGCTTTGGTTTTAAGGCAGTACTAAGCGGGGCGTTTGTAAGATCTTCTTATAAAGCTGCCGATATACTTGAAGGGATTTTAGGCAGAGATAAAAAGAATACAGTAAGACCGGGAGTATATCTCAGCCAAAATTATAATTGCAGTTAAAGGTAATAAAAGACTGCTATGAGATGAAAGGTTCGTATTGTCTACTGATAAAATGCAGGAAGCCCCAACTCATAAGGGTTGGAAAGCTTGGGAAAATCAGTTTTAAAGAGGGATTTTATCTGTATGTAGGGTCTGCTATGGGTGGAATAGAAAAGAGGGTGTCCAGGCATTTAGGAAAAAGAAAGAAAAATTTCTGGCATATTGATTATTTTCTATCAAGCTCCTACGTAAGCATTGATTGCGTGTATTGTATTAAGAGCAGTAAAAAAATTGAATGTGATATTGCAATGAAAATGAAAGCTATAGGTTCTACTGTCAGCGGATTTGGTTCGTCGGACTGTAAGTGTGAAAGCCATTTGTTTTTTATAAATCCATAGATAAAGGTGTTTGGTAATAAAAGAATAAAATTAATATAGTTCTTTGCTTCTTTAGCAAGACTAATAGAGAGGAGGAGAAAAAGTGATAGAGGCATATGTTTTAATGAAATCAGAACCCGGTTTGCAGGGAGATATCTATACCAAGGTTTCAAAATTGAAGGGTGTAAAATCTGTCAGTACAGTAATTGGCCCGTATGACCTTATTATTTTAGTAGAGAGCGAAAGCTTAAATAACCTGGGGAAAATGGTAATATCAAAAATCCAGAACTTAAAAGGGATTAGGGACACAACATCATGTGTGGTGATAGAGCCGATTTAAAAGATTTTCCTATCAAATTCGGGGAAAATAATTATTAAAGAGAAGGTGTTATTAGAAAGGAGAGGTTTGATATGGTATTCAGAGATGGTAAAGAAATCAAGATACGGAGACAAACAATGAAATTAATGTCAAAGATAATTATAGGTGTAGTTATTCTGGTGGTAGTTTTAATTGTAGCGTTAAATACTTTTGTTATAGTCCAGGCGGGAAATGTAAAAGTTCTAACACAGTTTGGAAAGACAACAGGGGCTACATTTATGCCTGGCCTAAATGTAAAGGTGCCTTTTATCCAGAATACGGTTAATTATTCAACCAGGCAGGTTACCTATGAAACAAGCGCTACTCCGGAGACAAGCCAGGCCAATTATCCTGATTATGCAGTAGATACCACTTCTTCAGATGGACAGCAAATACAATTAAAATACACTATAAGGTTTTCTATTGATGGTAAAAAAGCTGAATGGATATATAACAATATCGGCAATATGGATAATGTAGTGGAAAAGGTGGTTAAAACCGAGGCAAGGTCCCTGTCCAGGAATATACCCAAGAAATATAGTGCGGCACAGCTTTATTCCGAGCAGGTATTTGATGTTCAGGAAGAGATTGAAGAAACCTTAAGACCAATATTTGAAGAAAATGGAATAATCATGGATGGTTTTCTGTTAAGGAAAATAGATTTTACCGAAGAGTATTTTAATGTTCTTGAAGAGAAGCAAATTGCGGAAGAAAAAATCGTAGTAGAAAAAAACATACTTGAACAGGAAAAGATAAAAAAGGAACAGGTAATAATTAAGGCAGAAGCAGAAGCGAGGGAGATTGAGATTAGAGGCGAAGCACTTAAGAAGTATCCACAGATAATACAGCTTGAATTTATACAGAAATTATCACCTAATATTTCCTGGGGAATACTGCCCGAGGAAGGAATTGTCCCATTTATAGACCTGAGCAAAATGCAGGAGCAGGTGGATGCTTCTGAGTAGGCAGCTCTTAGGAGGAGACCCCGGAGACAAAGGAAACAACGGGGGAATAGGTAAGAGAAGCTTTTAAAAGATAAAGATGCGGAAGTGATATTTAGAGAGTGAAAAAGTTAATAAGGTTAATTGCAATTGATTTGGATGGAACATTGTTAAATTCAAGCTCCAGGATAAGTAAAAACAATAGGGAAGCTATCAGAAGATCTCTGGACGGGGGTATCAAGGTTGTACTATCTACAGGGAAGTCTATAGCTTTTGTGAAGGAGATTATAAAGGACTTGAACTTACTGGACCCCCAGATAGTGTATGGTGGAACAACTATTATTGACAAAAATTCTAAAATTCTAACTGCATTAAAGATCCCCAAAAGGTCATACATAGAAATTATTAAAATGGTGCGGCAGTGGGGCAAAGGGTTTGCAATAGGAACAGCAGACGGAGTACTTTATTATGAAAAGGATCATCAGTATTTAAAGAATATAGTAAAAACCGGCGATCCCCTGGTGAAAGTCAAAGATTTAACCGTGGATAAAATTGCTGATAATGCACTGCTTCTTACAATAACTGTGGATAAAGATGACCAGTTTAACAATTTTGTAAAGTTGAATATCGGAAATGATATAAAGACAAGGAGGGGAGGACCTTATTACCTTAATGTGTTAAATAAGAAGGCGGGCAAGGTTTTTGGGATTAAAAAAATTCTGGAATTAACAGGCATTAAGAGGAATGAGGTTATGGCAATAGGAGATAGCGAAAACGATTTGGGAATTATCAAATTTGCAGCTACAGGTGTTGCCATGAGTAATTCGCCGACGATAATAAAGAAGTCAGCGGATTTTATTGTTAGCGATAATGATAATGACGGTGTGGCAGAAGCGATATATAAATACATAAAATTGTAAGAAGGGCTGGCGTAATATTGTTATATTTATCAATATGAACTAATATGTAATCGTTTTAGAAGGTCCTAAGTTTTAAATGAATAGAATAAAAAAATACTTTTTGGGCTGTATTGAACGGGTAAGGGCGTATAATAAAATTGCTGATATACCCAAAATAGTAAGAAGATATTTTGCAATTAATGGTTTTGACGGCGTGATTACCAGCATCGGAGTTCTGGTAGGTAATTATGTTATAGGTGTTAAAGAATACAAGCATGTATTAGTAGCCGGGTTTGCTATATGTATCTCACTGGGTGTTTCCGGTGTATGGAGTGCTTACAATAGTGAAACTGCTGAAAGAAAAAAAGAGATATTTGATCTGGAAGAGTCTATACTTCATGATTTAAATGAAACAATAATAACAAGGGCACAAAAATTTGCAGTTCTGGTGCTTGCTGCTGTGAATGGTGCTTCACCTGTTATAATGGCATTTATACCTCTGACCCCATTTTTATTTGGTAAATCTATACCCATAAATATTTGTTATTACAGCGGTTTTGCTCTGGCATTTTTGATTTTATTTGGGATAGGGTTATTTTTGGGTAAAATTTCCCGGAGCAGCCTCCTGGTTAGTGGTGTAAAGATGCTTATTGCAGGAGTTTTTTGCATAGGTTTAAGTTTATTGCTGGAACTGATTGACTGAGAGAGCATATATTAGGTTTGTTTAATCTTAGTGGATGAAATTGGATATAATGCTTGAAAAAATCAAGGGTTTTTGGAAAGTTACATGGCCTGATATATTATAGCTGTAAATTGAAAAAAAAGAGATAATAAGCCCTGCTTATTAAAAGCAGGGCTTATTATGTTTTGGCAATTCAGCCAATAAAGTATTAAGAATAAAAAAATATAAATCTATAAAATCGGAAGATAGGATTCAAGTTCATATTTTGAAACGTGGGTCCTGTATCTATCCCATTCAATTTTTTTATTTTCTATGAATTTTTCAAATATGTGGTCACCAAGAGTTTTTCTTACTAATTTACTCTTCTCCATGATTTTAACTGCCTCAAGGAGATTGTCAGGAAGAGTTTCTATTTTGGCTTCTTCTCTTTTAAGAACATCCATTTCAAAGATATTCTTTTCTATTGGTTTGGGCAGCGGGTATTTATTTTTTATTCCCTCTAACCCGGCCGCAAGCATAACGCTGAAAGCAAGATATGGATTGCAGGCAGGGTCAGGGCACCTGAACTCTATTCTGGTTGATGTCTCTTTCCCTGGTTTGTACATTGGCACCCTTACTAGTGCTGACCTGTTCCTCCTGGCCCAGGAGATATAAACAGGTGCTTCATAACCAGGGACAAGTCTTTTATAAGAATTAACCCACTGGTTGGTTACTGCTACTATTTCCTTGCAATGCTTTAGTGTGCCTGCTATGTAATACTTACCGATTTCGGATAAATGGTACTCATCATTCAGATTATAGAATGCGTTTTTATCTCCTTTGAAAAGGGACTGATGGGTGTGCATCCCGCTTCCATTTACTCCGAACAGTGGCTTGGGCATAAATGTTGCATATATCCCATTTCTGGTAGCGACTTCTTTTACTATGATTCTATAGGTCATTGCACTATCGGCCATAGTAAGTGCATCTGTATACCTTAAGTCTATTTCGTGCTGCGAGGGAGCAACTTCATGATGGGAATATTCAACGCCTATACCCATTGATTCTAAATAAAGTACAGTGTCTCTTCTCAGTTCGCTTGCAACATCAAGTGTAGTAAGGTCAAAATAACCTCCTTTATCCAGTATTTGTGGTTCTCCGGTGTCTCCCTTGAAGTAAAAATATTCAAGCTCTGGCCCAACATAAAATGTATAGCCCATATCTTTTGCTTTTTTTAGCATTTTTTTAAGGACCCATCTCGGATCACCTTTAAAATTTGAACCATCCGGCTCTAGTATGTCACAGAAAATTCTGGCAACCCCATTTTCCTTTGGGCTCCAGGGCAGTATTTGAAAAGTATTAGGATCAGGCATAGCAATAACATCACTTTCTTCTATTCTCGAAAACCCCTCGATTGATGAACCGTCAAATCCCATACCCTCTGATAATGCACCTTCAAGTTCCTCTACGGTTATGGCAAAACTTTTCAGAAAGCCCTGGACGTCTGTAAACCAGAACCTTATAAATTTTATATTGTTGTCATGTGCTTTTTTTAATACATACTCTTTCATTTCATCATTTTTCATATTTTCACTCCTTTTAATTTTTAAAAATGTTCTTTTTTTATAAATTATGAAATATTATATCTTAATTTGAATAAAAATTTACAGAAAACATGTTAAATCTGTGTTAAATCTTAAAAGAGTTATCAATCAACCTATAGCCTCACTTCCTTCTTCTCCTGTCCTGATCCTTATACATCTGGCGAGATCAAGTATAAATATCTTTCCATCACCTATGTTCCCAGTATAAGCACCTTTTATAATAGCCTTTACGGTCGGTTCCAAAAAATCCTCGTTTACTGCTATTTCCAGCCTGACTTTTTTTAATAAGTTTACCTTGTGTATGACGCCCCTATAGGTTTCGGTATAGCCTTTTTGCTGGCCGCAGCCGAGTACATTAGTTACGGTCATCTTGTATATTTCATTATCAAATAATTCCTTTTTTACATCGAGCAATTTATAAGGCTGGATCATTGCGATTATTAGTTTCATTTTTACTCCCTTTATATAAAAAATATAATATAATATTAATCATTCTGGAAAATATGGAACCCTCCATAAGCTTCCATACCATGTTCTTCGATGTCTAATCCTTTGAGTTCTTCTTCCCTTGAGACTCTGAGTCCTACAGTTTTTTTCATTATAAAAAATAAACCAAACATTAGTCCGAAAGTCCATACTAGTACACTAAAAGCTCCCGTGAACTGGATAAGTAAAAGCCTGAAACCACCGCCGAATAACAGTCCGTCAATATCCTCAAATCCAGCAAGAATTGCGTATTCAGACTGTGCAAATATTCCTACAAATAGAGTGCCAAACACACCACATACGCCATGAACAGATATTGCTCCCACAGGATTCATCTATTTTAAACTTCCTGTCAAATAAGTCTGTGGATATACTAACAATGACTCCACAAAGAAGACCTATTATAATAGCACTTACTGGTGATACAAGAGCACATCCGGCAGTTATTCCCACCAGTCCTGCCAGAGCGCCATTTAATGTCATTGATGCATCAGGCTTTTTATAACGGATCCATAAGACCATTGCTGAAAGTGCTACTGCTCCTGCAGCGACTGCGGTATTAACTGCAATAATAGCTATAGCTTGGCTTGAAGCAGAAAGAGTGCTTCCTGGATTGAAGCCAAACCACCCAAACCATAATATAAAAACGCCAAGGGCAGCAAGTGCAATATTATGTCCCGGTATAGCATTTGAGCTCCCGTCTTTATTATATTTACCAAGCCTTGGACCAAGCACCATTGCACCAGCAAGGGCCGAGAACCCGCCGGCTGAGTGTACGACAGTGGAGCCGGCAAAATCAATCATACCCAGCTGCTGAAGCCATCCTCCTCCCCATATCCAGTGTCCGACAATAGGGTAGACTAATGAAGTAATGATTACGCAGTAGAGAAGATAACTGTAAAATTTAATTCTCTCTGCTACAGCACCAGATACAATAGTAGCAGCGGTTGCTGCGAAAACTGCCTGAAAAAACCATAATGCGAAATTTTGAGTATTTGACGGATCGGAAATGGAAAGCATAAAATTATTTGTTCCTATAAAACCGCCGGCACTTTTACCAAACATAAATCCGTATCCAATAAGAAAAAATACCAGAAGGCCTAAAGAGACATTCATGAAATTTTTCATCAATATATTTACTGTATTTTTAGCCCTGGTGAACCCAGCCTCTACAATTGCAAAACCGGCATGCATGGAAAATACTAGAAACGAGGCAATCAATATCCATAAGGTATCCAGCACTGTTGATAACTCCATTTGGCTTAACTCCTTCGATTATTAATAATATAGGTTATTCTACTCTTGAATCTTTACAAGAAAGTTACGTTTTGTTAAAAGGATGTTAAATCTTGGAGAAATATACAGGCTGCAGAGGTTATAGTGGGAATAAATATTGAATGCGGTTCAAAGAAACAGTTTGAAACTAAATCTGGGCGGAGAACATATAGCCGACATTTCTTATGGTTTTCAGCATTAGATTGTAGGGGGGAGGGATTTTAGAGCGGAGTCTTCTTATATGTACGTCTACAGTCCTGCTGCCGCCGTAAAAGTCATACTCCCATATAATTGAAAGAAGTTTTTTTCTGGTAAAAACTTTGTTCTGGTTCTTAAGAAGCAGTTTTAATAGTTCAAATTCCTTAAAAGTAATCTCTACGGGTGTTCTATTAACGGAAAGTTCGTATTTATCAAGGTTTAAAGCCAGCTCGCCAATCGTAATGCTATTTCCGGGAGGATAAATATTCATTCTTAAAAGCACAGCTTTTATCCTGAAGTAAAGTTCTCTTTCAATACTGGTATGGAAGCAGAAATCATCAAATTCAAATCCATTTTCTAAAAGGTAATTTCCATTATCAGAGTCAATTATGGCAATTTTTGCAAATCCTGTGCGACCTCTATTTTTTAGGGTATTTATAATGTCAGCTTTATCTTTGCCACTGATTTTTTCCCCTGTAAAATCAAGGATAAACAGTTTTATATCATTAAAAAAGGAACTGATGTTTGCAGTCTCATGAATTAAACGAATATTAAACTCAGTTTTATCTAAAAATTTTTTTATTTTGTCAGCAGTGCTGATGTTATCAGAAAAAAGTAGTATTTTAATCATATTTTTAATTTTTAATTTTAATTTTTAAATTAAATCTAACCTGAATTTATTGGTGATAGGATATCTTCTATCCCTGCCAAACGCCCTTGGCGTTATTTTAATACCCGGAGAGCCCTGCCTTCTTTTATATTCGCTTGAATCTACCATATTTATTATTTTCCTTACAGTATTTTCGTCAAATCCCTTTTTTACTATTGAGTTGAAGCCAAAATCATCTTCTATATATGATTTAAGTATGGGATCAAGTATTTTGTAAGGGGGTAGCGTGTCTTCGTCTTTCTGGTCTGGTTTAAGTTCGGCAGAGGGGACTTTGGTAAGAATACTATCCGGTATTATATTATGGTGCTTTTTATTTATAAATTTGCATATTCTATAAACCATTGTCTTGTATACATCTTTAATAGGGGAGAAGCCACCTGCCATATCACCGTAAAGAGTACAGTATCCTACGCTTATTTCACTTTTATTTCCCGTGGATAATACCATCCAGCAATTCTCATTGGCAAGGGCCATGATTATATTTCCCCTTATGCGTGCCTGCAGGTTTTCCTTGGTTACATTGATTTCAGAACTGTTAAATATCTTATTTAAATTTTTAAGATAACTCTTGTATATATCAGTGATAGGAATAGTAATGTATCCAATACCAAGATTAGTGCATAATTTAATGGAATCATCAATACTGCCCCTGGAAGAGTAGAGAGAAGGCATAAGCAGCCCGTTAACATTTTCTTTTCCAAGGGCAAGAGTAGCTATAACGGCAGTAAGTGCAGAATCTATTCCACCGCTTATGGCAATAACAACTTTTTCAAAACTGTTTTTCCTTACATAATCTCCTGTGCCCAGGATAAGTGCCTTAAGTATTTCTTCTTCGGTAGTTATAATACGGCGGGAGCCGCTACCGGTATTTTTATATTTTAAGAATTTTTTATTTTTATAATCCGGCTTATATCTTAAATCAATCAATGCCGGAGGACTGTATTTTTTTAGAAGCTTTACCTTATCATTTTCAATTTGTCTTCTATAATTATTTTTTAAGGATTTTATTTTTTCACTTTCAAAGTTATATATTAAAACATCCTCTGTAAAAGATTTTGCACAGGCCAGAATTTTCCCTTTTTCATTTATTATTAAACTGTTACCATCAAATACAAGCTCATCCTGGCTGCCAACCATATTTAAATATGCAATATTTACCCTGTTGCTGATTGCTGTATCAGCCAGTACTTTTATTCTTTCTTTAGTTTTTCCTGTATGGTAGGGGGATGCAGATATATTTATTATAAGGTTTGCTTCTCCCAGGATTGATTGAATTCTTGCAGGGCCTTCAGGATGGAATATATCTTCACAGATGTTTATTCCAAAGATAGCATCACGCATTTTAAAAATATATGAATTGAGGCCTTTTTTAAAGTATCTCTCCTCGTCAAAAACAGAGTAGTTCGGAAGGAATTGTTTGTTATATATGGATTTAATCTGGTTTTTATAGATTACTGCTGCAGAATTATAAATTCCATTATTTTTTTTGTTAGCGAATCCAGCAATAACAATGATATTTGAAGTTAGCTTTTTAAGCCTGTTTATATATTCAATATTTTCGCTGATGAAAGAATTTTTAGAAAGCAGGTCTTCGGGAGGGTATCCTGTAATGGAGAGCTCAGGGAAGACCACTAAGTCAGAGCAGTATCTTTTTGCCTCCCCTATATGAAAGGCGATTATATTATAATTTCCTTTTATGTCTCCCACTGTAGGGTTTATTTGTGCCAGATATATTCTTAAGGAAGATATTTTTCTCTCCTTATCTCTTAAAAATATCAGAAACCGTTATTTTAAACTATAACCTGATTATTTTTAATTACAATTATAAACTTTTTTGATTATTTAATTCACTTTTTATATTAAAGTTAAGCTTTTTTAATTAGATTTATACTTTTTTACATAATATTATTATATTATTTAAAAGATGCATTTTATATACCCACTTTAAATATAAAGGGTATTTATTGTATAAGTTTTAAAGAGGTATGCCAAAATTATAAAAAAGGTCAGGAATAAAACATTGGATATAATATGTTAAAATTTGGCCTATTCTAATATAATATAAATGGATATTAAAGGGTTTTTAAACAGGGTATTTTTTATCATTAAAGTTAAAAAGAGGAAAACGCTGTGAATAAGGTTGCAAAAGCAATATCATATGTTTTTGATGGGTCAGTTATTTCTATACCAATTTTCCTGGTTATCTGTTTAATGATTGTAGATAACAGGGTAGAAGCAATAATCTGGGCTTTTATCTGCTTGTTATTTGGAACGGTGATACCCTATCTTTATGTGAGTTTGTTGTATAGAAGAAAAGAGATAGATGATATGCATATACCCAAAAAAGAGGACAGAATAAAACCACTGTTGGTATCTTTTGCCAGTTACACAATGTGCCTGGTTATTCTATATGTTATGAACGGGCCTTTATTTTTAAAATCTATATTTGCGGTGAGCGTAGCTTCTACTGTTATCTTTACCATAATTACCTATTTCTGGAAAATAAGCCTTCATATTAGCTGGATAACATTTATAGTTATTACACTTAATGTTTTATTTGGCAAATGGATGTTGCTTATGGTGCCTCTTATTCCTGTAATAGGATGGGCGAGAGTAAGAATAAAAAAACATACAATAAACCAGGTAATTTTAGGGGTGGGGATTTCAACTGTTACAAGTATTTTAATTTATTATAATTACGGCTTTATAAACCTTTTTTAAATAACCTCCTTCAGGTCTTTTATTATTATAATCCTGGATTAGATAAAGTTTACAATTCTATGGAACCAGTAAGCACCAAATAATTCTATTGATGAAAGGGTAATGGAGAGTATAGAAGGCAGGATTAGATATTTGCTTATAAGCCCGTTTGCTTTTTTTGAAAATGGCGGGACCAGCAGTAATACTGTGAGGTTTATAAAATAGAAAGTAAATAGAACTGAGAATGCTGTAAAGTAATAGTAAAAATAACCAAGAAAGTCAAGCCGCAGGAGTGTGGCTATAATAAAAGCGATAATTATTACTATATAAATAATAAATTTAATAAGGGACTTAAATAATTTTTCTGCTTTTGCATCTCTATAATACTGAAAAGCAAAGACAGGATAGATGATGATTATAATTGAAGAGCCAGAGAGAACACCGGTTATGAAACGCAGGTTGTTATTTGTGTTATAAATACCAAAGTTTGATGCTATTCCATCAATTACGAAGGATGAGAAAAAAATAGCAAGTATTAGCAGAATGTATTTTGGCGGGAGGTCACTTTCTTTTTTCCTAAACATTATAAATAAAATGATTGTTGTTATAAAAATTCCTGTATAAAAACCGCAGCATCTTGCACATACCGGCATTGTAACGTTACCGATATCAAGACTTCTTATTGATAATTGATGACATACTGAAAAACCTATTGTTTCTACTAAAGAATTAATTATTGATATTTTTCTCTCCTTTCGTTATGTAAATTATTATTTAAAATTTTTTAATGGTCAATTGTTTGAACTGGTTGATATTGCAAAATTATTATTAAAATTATAGTTTTATATTTATAATATTGGTAGAATTTTAATAAGTTATAAGTAAAGATTTCAAAGGAACTGGATATTTAAGAATTATTTTAAGGAAGGGTTATTAATGATATACGATTTTCACACCCATACATTTTTATCAGACGGCGTTCACAGCCCTATAGAACTTATAAGGTTTGCATCTGTTTCAGGTTACGGTTATATAGCCGTAACTGACCATGCAAGTTACTCTAATCTGGATTTTATAATACCAAGAATAAAAAAGGACTGCGAGCTTGCAGAAAAATACTGGGATATAAAAGTTATTCCAGGTGTAGAATTAACAAATATACCTTCTAAAAGTATAAATGATATGGCTAAAGCTGCAAAGGAGCTGGGAGCAAAGATAGTTGTGGTACACGGCGAAACCATCGCAGAAGACGTGGAACCTGGTACCAATCTGGAAGCGGTCAAGTCAGAATATACTGATATTCTGGCCCACCCGGGATTTCTAAAATTAGAAGAGGCAAAGCTTGCTGTAAAGAATGGGGTTTTTATAGAAATTACCTACCGTTCAGGACACAGTCTTACCAATGGAGTAGTGGCAAGCGTGGGCAGGGAAGCAGGTGCAAAGTTCTTAATAAACAGTGATGCACATAACCTGGATGATTTATTCAAACCTGGCATGCAGGAGAAAGTTGGCCTCGGTTCCGGTCTTAATAAAGATGAGGTTAAAGAAATTCAGGATAAAAATAACCGGGAACTTATAAAGAGAATTGGTTATTTGTAAATATCTTAAATCCTTTTAAAAATAACAGATAATCTAAAGCTCCTTGCGTAGCTATGGAAGTTATTCTGGTAGCAGCAAGGGATTAGAATAAGAAAGTCCCGGGCGGTTGAAAGAGATATGTCATGGTGCTATGTGGTTTCTTTCCAGAAGAAAATATCTTAATATTTCCTGCAGTGCAGCAACGGTGGGCACGGCGATTATAAGACCCCAGATACCCAGGAGTGCACCACCTACCATTAATGAAAGAATTATAATACCGGGATGAACCCCTACCTGGTATTTCATTATGTTTGGGGAAATAACATAATTATCTATTTGCTGAATGGCAATAAATAGCAAAATTACAATAAGGGCTTTTACCGGCGAAATAAAAAGAGCGGCAAGAGCAGCAGGCACGGCTCCAATAATGGGCCCAAGAAGCGGTATGATATTGAGAATACCTGCTATAAACCCGAGAAGAATTGCAAAGTCAACCTTTAAAACAAGAAGTGCAATGGTACACAGGATTGCAACAATAACGGATACAAGTATCTGACCCCTGACGTATCTGCCAGCAACCTTATTAATTTTATCAAGAATAACAATGGTATGCTTCTTAAATTTCTTGGGAACAATACTCATGAAAGTAGTCTTTATCTTATCTGCATGGATGAGAAGATATATTCCCAGGAGAGGTCCTATTATAAAATAGAGAACTATATTAAGCACAGATTTACCAAGTGTGGTAGCCCCTTGAAATATATCAATTTCTTCTAAATTAATTCTGTTTATGAAATACTGCGTAATACTTACGGTATCCTCAGGTATTATTTCTTTTCCAATTAAATTTTCAGCATTTTTAATCAGAATACTGTTTTTTAGAAAATCATTTATAAAATTGGTAAGGTTTTGTATATATGAAGGGAGTTCATTTATAAAGGTTTTAAACTGGTCAATTATTATAGGTATAACGAAGAAGAATATGGTAAAGATAATCCCGATAAAAACAACATAGGTTATAGCAACTGCAAATATTTTCCTCATTTTTTTTTGAAGAAGAATTACGAATGGGCTTAGAAGATAGGCGATGGCTGCTGCTATAATTAAAGGTATAATTGCTATCCTTATCTGGTATATTACATAAAAAAGAAGTGCGATGATTAGTAGCAGTCCAATTATAGACCAGGAAAATATCCCGATATTCCTTAAAGTTTTATTATCATTTGGCGTTTTTTTAAATCTCATTATAGCTATTATATTATATTTTATTAAAAAAAATAAATGATAAATTTTGCAGCTTTATTAATTGAAGTAGAATTTTAATTGTGATAAAGTTTAAGCTCAAAAGTATAAAAATAGAAATCATAGAAACAAGGTACTATAATGCCTGAAGAGTCTATTGCTGCTTATATTAATAACATTGTAACTTTTACAATCTTTATTATTATTCTGGCATCTGCATTTGCTATCCTTTTTTTGATGTCAAGCATTTTAGCACGCAGAAATATGGAGGAAAAAGATGCAGGAATTGAGATGGGAAAGAAAGAAATTGGCAGGTCAGATAATGTTAATGTAAATAATTATAAAAAAAACCCATACCTTAAAAAAAACGCGTTTATACTTGGAATAGTATTTATAAACATTATTGTTTTTATAATTCTCGCTCTTGCTGTATTGAATTATAGTATCAGGCCTTCAATTAATTTAAATATATATTTAATTGCAGGGGTATTATTATATCTTATATTAATGGCAATTTATCTGGTAAGGTCAAAAATTATTAATTAATAGTCATGTAAATCTGTATATGTTTGGAAGTAATTTAAATATACTTGTAACAGGTTCTGGGTGCTGCAAGCAGGAGATATTTGCAGTTCAGGGTGCTTTATATGATATTCAGAGATTTGGAGTCAACTTTGTTAGTACTGCCGAGAATGCGGATTTATTGGTTATGCAGGGATTTTATAATAAAAAGGGGATAATCAGAGTCCTTGATATTTATGAAAGAATGAACCAGCCGAAAGGAATAATTGCGGTTGGGAGCTGCGTGCTGAATAGAAATTTATTTAGTCCGGATAGCCAGCTTTTAAGCTGGTTCAGAAGCAGAGCGAAGATAATTATGTATGTCCCGGGGTGCCCTCCCAGACCTGAGGCATTTATGTATGCAGTTTTAAGGTTATTAAATAAAAAATAATATAAGATAAATAAAAACTTTAATATTTATATCCATATGTTTGATGATATTTACAGTAAAATTTATCCTTCCGCAAAATCTGTATTTATGGAAGAGACGGAAAGAAATCTCGGATTTATTCTAAAAGATAAAGTTATTGGCGTTTTTAAGGCCGGTCTTGATTTATTGGTAGAAGTAAGCAGTGATAATTTCCATGATGTGGTAAAAGAATTAAAGGAAAATCCTGAACTGAAAGTAAATAGTTTTCAAAGTGTGGCCACTTATAAGAGGGATAATAAAATTTTTATGATTGCAGACCTCAGTTCAACTGTAAATGGGTTCTCAGTTTTATTAAGAACCAAAATATCAAGTAAGGAGGCAGAAAAGGACTACTTTAAAATTATAGATATTTTAAAAAAATTCTATAAAGCTGCGGGATTTTACCAGCGCAGGGCTAGGGAAGATGTTAGTAATCCTGATATTAGGATCCCTCCCGGAATACTGGATGGTCTGGATTGTTTTGAACTGGATATTTATGCTGACGGTGATGTAATTAAAGAAGCCAATATAAATATAGATGTAAGCAGGGTTGTTGATGGCGGGTATTATAAAGATATGGAGATTTATAATCTTATTTCCTATGCAAGCAGGTTTGATTGGAAAGCAGGTATATTCCCGGAAGTTTGCCTGTGCGGTGCATTTGAAGGATTACTACAATTAAAATTGACAGATAGAGCAAGATACATAAGGATGTTATTATGCGAGTTAAGTAGAATTTCAAATCACATTTATTTTATTTCAAATATATGCAATATCCTACAGCTTGATATTGCTTTTAACCTTTCCCTTCTGGAAAGGGAGAGAGTTCTAAGGATTATGGAAACAATTACAGGTTCAAGAATTAATCCTAATTTTATAAGGATAGGAGGAGTGAAAGAAGATATAAATATAGAGATACTGGTGAGTATAAGGAAAGCCCTCCCTGTTTTATTTAAAAATATAAGGGTAATTGAGAAAATGGTTACTAGTGATTTTACGGTGATTGAAAGATTAAAGGACACGGGCGTGATTTCAAAGGAACTTGCCCTGGAGTACGGGGTAAGCGGGCCGAACCTGAGGGCTTCGGGTGCCAGGTATGATTTGCGCAGGGACAGAGATTTTATTTCTTATAAAGATTTATCATTCAAGATACCTGTTGGAAGAAAGGGAGATTGCCTTGACAGGGTTTCAATCAGATTCAGTGAGATTTTTCAATCATTAAAATTAATAAATCAAATGATTGGTAAATTTCCAGAGGGGGAGCATATAAAGAAGATAAATATGCTGCATCTGGAGTTTCAACCGGGAATGATTTCATATAGTATTGAGTGCCCGCACGGTATTTTTAAAATTTATATGGAGGTTGGCAGGAAAAGGGTGAGATCAATGATAGTGATGGGACCTTCACTTAATAGTCTTATTTTAAGCGGGCAAATACTTAAGGGTAATAATTTAGAAGATATTGATATAATTTTAATGAGCCTGGATATTAGCCCGGGGGAGATAATGAGTACAGGAAAATAAAACTTGGAGTATTATGTTAGTTATACTGAAAAAAATTTTTTATATCGTTATAATCCTGGCAATAAATCTGTATATATGCGAGTACATAGGCAATAAATTCGCAGCCCGGATGGAAATAAGAAGAGGATATAGAGTAACCAGAGTTGCAAGTGCAGGTTTCCCCATGATCAGATTTATTAAATTTTTATCCATGGATAATAGGGTAAATATCTGGACTTTTTTTATCTTTATAATTTCTTTTTTAATGTGGAGCGCAGTTCCCATAACCGGTAGCCTGGTTATGGTAGAAGAAGACTATAGTCTTTTAATTTCGTTTACTTTTTATATTGCACTTGTAATAATGATGCTTCTTAATTCAAGCAGGTCTTCTCATAATGAAATATTCAGTGAGAATTGTAAAAAATTATTAATCCAGCTCTCATTTATCATCCCTCTTTTATTAAGCAGTATAAGCGTTGTTCTCGTGAATAAAACATTGAGTTTAAAAGAGATGGTAAATTCCCAGTATGAATGCTGGAATATAATCCTGCAGCCGGTAGGGGGACTGACATTTTTCGTATCTATGTTTTTCCAGTTAAAGATACTGGGAATAAATAGGAAAAGCTACCTGTCGGCTGCGATAGATACGGGCAAAGAGGGAAAAGGGCTGGGGAGAGTTATTGATAAAATTGCAATTTACATGATAATTTTTTTCTTGATAGTGATTTTAAATATAATGTATCTTGGCGGCTGGCAGAGCTTTTATATTGTAAGGGGAGAGATAATGCTTGCTTTAAAGTTTTATTTCATTTTTATAATGTTATTATTACTAGATAAAATAACTGGAAGGGTAGATAGTTATAAGCTTATGGTAAGGATTAACTGGAAATTTTTGATACCGGTTTCACTTGTTAATTTCATAATCACCCTTGGATTTTTTGTTGCCAGGGATATATATAATTTAATCTGACTTTATTTAATTTTAAAATGCTAAGACTTTTAAAAAATTTTTTTATTGCTTTAGGGAATTTGTTTAAAAAGCCAAGGACAGTTGTTTACCCAAAAGAAAGGATTATAATTCCCGAGAACAGCAGGGGTGTTCTTCACTTAAAACTTGACCCGGATACCCTTGAGGTTATTTGCAGCGGCTGTGGATTGTGCAGTATAATTTGTCCACAGAAATGCATAGAAGTAAAGAAAAGGGTGGAGGAGAACGGCAACGAAATTCTGGATGAATTTCATATTGATTTGAGTAAATGCATCTTTTGTGGTAACTGTGCTGAATTTTGCAAGATTGGTGCTATTGATATGTCTTACCAGTATCAGCTGGCTGAATATAAAAAGGAAGATCTAGCTTTAAGGAAAAGCGAGTTAATAAAACCATCAAGTGGAATAAGGGATTTCTGGTAATATAACTATGTCATTTGTAAGCCAGTTAACGATAATAATAATAAATTATATCAGTATCCTTGGTTTGCTGATATGCGGACTGCTGTCGCTCTTTTTAACAAATAAAAAGAAAAAGCTGTTATTCCTGTTTCTTTCCTTTTTGTTTGTCGGGGCTCTAAATTTTGTTTATTATTCAGATATCTTATTTTTCATAGCGGGAATAATAATGCTTTTCTTTTTTGTGCTGTTATATTTATTTGTTTTACAAATGGATTTTTTTGGAAGATGGACGCCTCAAGAAACAGGTGAAAAAATAAAAGGTTCGGTTAGAAGCAGGGCTCTAAATATAATAATACCACTTTTTTGCTCTGCAGCTATTGGATATTTTATATATAAATGTGTGTCCGGCTTCTTGAAAGAGGTAGAAATAGCAGAAGACAGCGGGAATATATTTATTGCTGATTGGAGCGACATAAGTAAGATTTTTTTTACAGATTACAGTTTAGCCCTGGTAATTATAACTGCTTCATTGTTTATATCTTTCCTTTGGTTTATTGCGGTTAAGGAGAGGGGAAAATGAGTTTTCAATTAATGGTATATTTTAACCTTATACTTTTACTTATAGGAGTATTTGGGATTTTTTACAGCAGGGATATTATATCGGTTTTTGTTTCACTTCAATTTATAATATTTTCCGGTTTTATAAACTTTTTAGGATTTTCCAGGTTTTTATACCAGAATTCGTTGTGGGATAAGATATTTATAATTTCAGGAGTTACGGTAATGTATTTTTTGATGTTCTGTATTATTTACTACCTGTATTTAAATCAGGGAGTGCTGAGCAGGAAAAAGCTTTATGAAGAATTTAAAATTTTTAGAATGACAAGAGATAACTGGTGGGGAGAAGACGATAAATAAATATGGACTTTTTGTTTAAACTGAGCGAAAAGGTTAATCCTTTTCAAAGTATAATTGTTCTATCTATTGCTATTCTTATTTTATCCTTTTTCGCGGTTTCTAAAAATAAGGCTATAAAAAAGTACCTTATAGCACTGGCTTCGGTTTCCCTGTTAATTGCATTTTTACTTAATATCCATAGTTATGTTTTAAGCGGTAATTTTTCTAATTTTTTAATATTTTTTGGAAATGTGCAGATGTTGGAAATAGGGATAATAATATTTAGTGCCATGAATGTATTGTTCTTTATTTCCGTATATCGCGAAACGGAAGATAGTTTTGTAAAGGAGCTAATCCTTTTTATATTTTTGGTAATCTGTGCTGAATTTATTATTATAAGCAAGAATTTCCTTTTAATGTTCACAGCACTTTCCATATTCATACTTACTATATTCCAGCTTGTATCTATTGTGAATTCAAATGTTGATAAAATCGTTATGCATGTATTAAGATTTTTTTTGAGACCTACCTTAACAGTGATTTTTTTCTTTTTCGGTTTCTCGCTGTTATACGGAGCTACAGATTTTAAGGATTTTAACCAGATCTTAGAGTCTGAGTATATATCAAATCCTATTGTCGTCCTGTCTTTAATTATTCTTGGAATTGCCCTTTACCTGTACTTTTTCTTATTTCCGTTGCAGGGACCCTACATGAAGATGATAAAAAGAAACAGTTTAGCTGCTAATGCTGTAATATGGTTTTTTTATTTTCCTGTGGGGATTTTTCTTTTTTTAAAGCTTGGCAGTTTGTATGGCTATTTTATAGAAAAAAATAGTGTTTATCTTTATTCTATATTAATAATCGTAACTTGCGGGTGCATGCTTGCAGGTAATATTGGAGCAATAAGTACAAAAAGCTTGAGGAGGATAACCTCATTTTTATTTTTATTTTTTATAAGCACTTTTTTATTTAATATTTCTATATATTCAACCGGAATTATATCCGTATATTCAATGAATTTATTTAATTTTATAAATATTTTCCTTATATTATTTAGTTTTATGCCCTTATACAGCATATTCAGTAGTGTAGAAAAGAATACAGGAGAAGACAATATAAGAAATATAAGAGGTCTGGGCAGGAATAATATATATGCTGGAGTAAATATGGCAGTTATGCTTTTATCCTGGCTGGGATTGATCTATTATTTAGAACCGTTTATGAAGTTTTTTAACAGGACGGATTTTTTAAATATGGGAGCTATCAATATTGTGATATTGATAGTGTTTGTAATCTGTTTTATATTCCTTTTTATTAATATCTTGAGAATTTTTATAAGTATTTTTAGAAGGGCTACTGGAGAAACATCGAATAAAGTATTATTCCCAAAATTTTTGTACGTTTATATTACCTTTTTTTCTATTGTTATAATAATTACTTCCGTTATGATCTTACTTAGAAAATTGGGTGTTGATATTGCGTTTATGAATTTTAGTGTAACGGAGTTTATTTTTTAACATATCTTCATTTTTTACTTCAATAAGACCTTGAAAAACATTGAAGAAAATAAAAAGAGATTAAATATAAGGCATTTTCTGGTTATTATAATAATCCTTATTATAATAATTGCAGTAATCATAAGCATAAAACACTTTACTCTTAAAAAAGAGTACAGCCCGCCTACAGCCCTCGCTGACGAGCTTCCAAGGTTTAGGTTGATAGATATGGATAATATTGGAGATTTTGGGGACCAGGATAATGATGGTATAAATGACCAGAAAGACATCATGTTTGGCGCAAAAAACCAGCTTGAAAAGCCTGCCAGGAATATATTCCTGGCAGAAGATGAGCCAAATTATTATCAGGACGGAGATCCCCCGGCGGAGCTGGCGATAAGCACGGACATTGTAGCCAGGGCTTTTATAGAAGCCGGCTTTAATTTAAAAGAGATGGTTTACGGGGATATAAAGGGGAACTTTGATAAATATCCACTAAAGGAAATCTGGGGGCAAACTGTATGCGATAAGAATATTGATTACCGGAGGATACAGAATCTTGAGATTTTTTTCAGGAGAAACGCAGAATCTCTGGATATTTTATTTGATTCCTCTAATGCTGAAAAGCTTAATCAGTGGCTTCCCGGGGATATTGTTTTTTTTGATATGGATGGTGACGGTTTTACTGATACCGCAGGGATTATCTCAGACAGTACGACAAGGGAGCGAATTCCTAAAGTTATATATAACTATATTGACCCGGGTTATACAACTGAAGAAGATATTTTAAGAGAGAAAATAATTACCGGGCACTATAGATTTCAGGTATAACCCGTGTATGAAAATACAATAGAAAGTAACATTTAGAGGTGGGTTTTTAATGTTGTTTAAAGATATGTCGGATTGATTAAATCTATAAAAATGTATATAAATGTAATAAAATATCTGTGATATACAATAAAAACTGACATATAGCTATCCTGTTATCTATGCGGGCTTATAATTAGAGATTAATAAACCAATTATTATAGATTTATAAAAGATTTATGCTAAAAGTTTCAAGAATATCAGGAAATAAGATTTTAAGGGCTATAACATTTGTATCAATTGTGTTAATAATAATGACCCTTATGATTTTTGTTTTGCCGGAGAATATATATGCGATTACATTAAAGGAGCTGGGGAACTCAATAGCAAAGCTTGGCGGGGATGAAGAGAATCTGTTGGAGGAGATAATCGCATCAGAAACAGAGGTTGAAAATAAAAAAAATAAGATTAAGTCGCTAAATGAAGAATTAGAAGAGCTTGAAAACCAGCTGTATGAGCTTAATGAAATTAAAAGTCAGCTAAGCGAGAGTATTGAGAATAAGAGGGGTTCCCTGAGAAAGAAAATAATTTTTTCCTACAAGTATGCGAATGATGATGTTGCTAAACTCATAATTAGCGCAGGAGATATGAATGAGATTATAAGAAATCTTTATCTTTTTAAAAATGTTATGGAAAAACAGGCGGATATTATAGAAGAGTTGCGTTTTGAGAAAGAGGAATATGATAGGATTACCCGTAAATCTGAAGAGAAGAAAAAAGAAATTGAAAGTACCAGGGATATAATTAAGGAAGAAGAAGAACAGTTAGAGAAGAGCATAGAAGAAAATAAAGCTTTACTTGAAAGGGTAAAGGGTGAAAAAGCGGAAATCCAGAATATATTAAGCGAGATAAAAAGAAGGATAGCAATGGTTCAGCCTCCCGGTCTCACCCTTGTTGGTGAATGGGATATGCTTGCTACAGCATATTATGCTTTTGGCAGGGGAGGAAATGACATAAATGGAAATGGGATAACAGCAATAGGGCTGAGAGCACGGAAGGGGATAGTAGCTGTAGACCCCAGAGTCATACCCCTGGGAACAAAACTTTACATACCCGGTTATGGCGAAGCCATGGCTGCAGATACAGGAGGGTGGATAAAAGGAAATAGAGTTGACCTTTGTTTCGAGACTTCGGAAGAATGTTACAGATGGGGTAGGAGAAGGATAAGGATATATCTTGTTGAAGATTAAAGCAATTAGTTAATCAGGCAATTTTTAAGAATTTGGACAGGGATTCAAAATCCCTTATATACTTTTCTTCAGTTATATTACCGGTTAAGAGAACTTCCTGAGGGTCAAAGAAAGGAACCAGCTTAAAAGATGGGTTTTCGAATATTTTCATGTGTATTTTTTTCATATCCCTATAACCCTTCTCTATTGAAAAGAACTTCTTCAAAATGATATTGGATACATCAAGGCCCAGGGAAACAATTATATGAGGGGTAATTATAGAAATTTCCTTGGTTAAAAAAGGAATACAGTTATTCACGTGTCTTTTAAGCGGTTTGGTAGGTTTTACATTTGAGCTGCTATTTCCTTTTATGGCTTTTTCAGGCGTACATTTAACAAGGTAAGTAATATAGGTATTTTTGGTAAGGGATAGTCCGGTTTTGTTTAATATTTTTCTTAGGAATTTATCCTCTTCCTGACTGACGGTAGAACCACTTTCTTCTCCTGTCTTACTTGCCAGAGGGTAGTTTCTAACTATGAGTATATTTGCTTTAGAAGCTCCTGAGCCGGGAACAGGTTTCCTTTTAATTTTTGCTATATCCAGGCACTTTTTACAGCCAGCTAATTCTTTATTTAATTTTGTTAAGCTCTCTTTAGCGCTTATTGGCATATAAAAATTAAATTTTAGTTTGCTACGAAAAATTAGGTGATAAATTACTTATATTTTATGAGTATACAGTATAAAAAGATTTAGGTAAATAATATAATTTATTTAACCTTTTTTATCTCTCTGAATAAATTTGCCATCTCAATTGCACTTAATGCTGCATCCCAGCCCTTGTTTCCCCTTTTGGTTCCGGCTCTCTCAATCGCCTGTTCAAGACTATCAGGTGTTATAACACCAAAAGCGACCGGAATGTTAAAATCAAGGCTTATTTTAGCTGAGCCCTTAATGGTTTCACTGGCAATATAATGGTTATGAGATGATTCACCCTTTATAACCGCACCAAGGCATATGATAGCATCATATTTATTTGAGCTGGCCATCAATTTAGCTGTAGGCGGAATTTCAAAGGCCCCCGGCACCCAGGCAATATCTACATGGTCATCTTTGCACTGGTGCCTGTGCAGGCAGTCCAATGCACCATCAAGTAGCTTTGAGTTTATAAAGTCGTTGTATCGACTTACAACTATACCGAATTTTAAATTTCTTGCATCAAGTTTGCCTTCGTACTTTTTCATATTTTTCCTCCTTATTTATGGTTATAGCATATGGTTTAATTTATTTTTTTTGGTAGATAAATATTTTCTATTATTCTTATTTGGGGTTATGGTTAGAGGTATTCTTCGAGTTATCTTAAGCCCGTAACCTTCCAGCCCGACTATTTTTTTTGGGTTATTGGTCATAAGATGTATTGTGGTTAAGCCAAGGTCGGAAAGTATCTGTGCTCCTATTCCGTAATCCCTTAGGTCTGCGTCAAAGCCGAGATACAGATTTGCCTCAACTGTATCAAGTCCCTTTTCCTGTAGTTCGTATGCTTTCATTTTATTACAGAATCCTATTCCCCTGCCTTCCTGGGACATATAAAGCAGTACCCCGGAGCCCTTTTTATTTATGTTATTGAATGCCTTGTCAAGTTGCTCACCGCAATCACACCTTGAAGAGCCAAAAGTATCTCCTGTAAGGCACTGGGAGTGTACTCTTACCAGAACATTTTTTCTACCCCTTACTTTGCCTTTTATAAATGCAATGTGGAACTCGGGGCTTATTATAGATTTATATGTGATGGCTTTGAATTTACCCCATTTTATGGGTAGATTAACTTCAGCGACTTTTTCAATTAATTTATCTTTACGTTTCCTATACCTTATAAGCTCTTCTATGGTTATAATATTTAAGCCGAATTTTTTGGAGATTCCAATAAGGTCAGGAAGATTTGCTACTTCGCCATCTTCCATTATAATCTCACATATAATTCCAGCAGGATATAATCCTGCTATTTTTGCCAGGTCAACAGCAGCTTCGGTATAGCCGGCCCTTGTAAGTATACCACCGTTATGTGAGCGAATAGGGAAAATATGGCCGGGCATTGATATATCTTCAGAGCTGGTATCCGGGTTAATAAAAGCTTTTATAGTTTTTACCCTGTCGCTGACAGAAATCCCGCTGCCGCTTATTGACTTTGCATTTATTGACACAGCAAGGGAGCTTACCCTGGTATAAGATGCTTTATTCTCATAACCTATCATTGGTATTTTTAGCTGATCTAACCTTTCCTGTTCGCAGGGGAGGTATATTAAACCTCTGGCTCTGGTTATGAAAAAGTTAATAGAGGCCGGCGTAACTTTTTCTGCTGCCTGGAAAAACACTCCCTCGTTATTAGTTGATTTGTCATCAACGATAATTATTATTTTACCTTTTTTTACATCATCAGTTATACTTTCAATAGGGTAAAAATGTTTTGCTTTATTCTGTGAATCCATGTTCCTTTAATTTCTCCTTGAGTATTCTGTCTTTTATTTTTTGGGAATCTGCATTTCCCATTTCGCTATTTTTTAAAAAATTTATTACATAACGAGCCAGCATATCTACTTCAATATTAACTATGTCACCCGGGTGCTTTTCGGAAAGATTTGTATTTTCAAAGGTGTATGGAATGATCACTGTACTGAAGCTGTCATTTTTTACTCCGGCTATAGTAAGACTTATCCCGTCAATAGCCACTGAGCCCTTTAGAGCTATAAAGTCTCGGATATCAGGCGGGAGCTCAACCTCGATAGTATAGGATCTTCCGGTTTTAAAGATTTTAAGGATTTTTGCTGTGCAGTCTACGTGACCATTTACAAAATGCCCTCCAAGCTTATCAGAGCTGGTAAGAGAATCCTCCAGGTTTACTAATTCACCAGCTTTAACATTACTTAGGGAAGTATTTTTGATGGTATTAAAGGAAACATCGCATGTAAATCCATTATTATCTATACCTGTAATTGTGAGACAAATACCGTTTACAGATACAGAATCGCTTGTATTTAAATTTTTAAGGATTTTGCTGCACTGGACCTTTATTTCCTTATCAGTCATCTTGTTCTCAATTCTTATTACTCTTCCGGTTTCTTTTATAATGCCTGTAAACATATTAAATACCCCATTTAATGCTTTAGAGGATAAGCGGTTATAATAATATCATTGCCTGATTTTTTTACATTTTCAAATCTTAATTTCATACAATCCTTTAATTTCTCTAACCCCAGTTGTTTAAACATGCTGTAGCTACTGTCCGAGCCAATTATTTTGGGAGCAAGGTAAAAAATAAATTTATCAATCAGACCTCTTTTTAAAAAGGAAGTTGCCAGTAACGGGCCGCATTCTAAAAGAACAGATGTTATCTGGTACCTGCTGTGAAGTATTTTAAGTATTTCAAGTATATCAAGACCCTTTTTTATTACAGGGTCAGTACCTGCTTTTAAAACATCTATATTGCATTTTTTAAGTTTTTTAATTTTTTCTATAGAACCTGGCTTTGTATCTTTACCTGTAAAAATAATAGTTTTTGTTAAACCGGCAGACTTTACAATATTAGAGTTAAGCTTAATTTTAAGTTTGCTGTCAAGAATAACCCTATAGAATATCCTGTTTGAGGGCATAACTATTTTTTTTGGCAGTTCGTTTAGATTTCTTCTGGGAAGAAGATACGGGTTATCATTTAAAACAGTGTTTATACCGGTCAATACACAACCATATTCCCTGCGGATTTTCTGGACACCGGTTCTTGATTTTTCTGATGTTATCCATCTGGAGTCAGAAGACTTCGTGGCCAGTTTGCCGTCAATGCTGGAAGCTATTTTACAGCAAACAAAAGGAATTCCCGTTTTTATTTGTTTGAAGAAGACTTCATTCTGCACCTTTATCTTATCTTTTAAAAGTCCGTATCTTATTTTTAATCCCTTATCTTTTAAAAATTTTATTCCCTTCCCGTTAACTCTGGGGTTCGGGTCGATACAGCCAATGACTATTTCCTTGAAATTGTATTTTATAATCTCTCTGGTGCAGGGAGGCGTTTTACCCTGGAAGGTGCATGGCTCAAGGGTAACATACATCGTTGAATTTTCCAGTGGTTCTATTGAATTTTTTATGGCTTCTATCTCAGCATGGGGTAGCCCTGCCTGACGGTGGTAACCTGTTGATATAACTTTATTGCCTTTTACAATGACTGTACCGACCATAGGATTTGGATTGGTTTTTCCTCTTCCTTTTTCAGCAAGTTTTATGGCACTTTTCATGTAACAGGAGTCTTTTTTACTGAAATAATTTGTATTTTGTAATTCCATATTTTATAAATACCCTGACTGTTTAAAAATAAATTAAACAAAAAGCCATGGAGAAATTCCATGGCTTAATAATATAAAAGTCATAAATTTTCTCCCTTCCAGACTCTAACTGTCGGTCTTAGGATTTCACTAAGTCGGCCTGCCATTATGGTAGGTTTGCGGACTTTAACCGCCGGTAAGGAATTTCACCTCTCCTCGAAAATTCTAAAATCTTAAAAAATTTCAAAAAAACAAAAAAGTTATGTTAAGAATATACTAGAATTAACTTAAAATGCCAAGAGCTTTTTATATAATATATAATTTATAAATATTTGGATTTTAGACCGTAATTAACTTTAGTTTTATGTTATAATCCTTGTTGTAATCTGGAAGGGAAGGTGGAAATGAAAAATAATTCAGTAAAGATCTCTGCGTCTATATTAAGCAGCAACTTTGCCAGACTTGGTGAAGAAATCAAAAAAGTTGAAAGTGCTGGAGTAGATATGCTTCACCTTGATATAATGGATGGAAACTTTGTTCCCAATATATCTGTAGGCCCTCCAGTAATAAAGTGCTTGAGAGATGAGACAGAACTTTTCATGGATGTTCATCTTATGATTAAGAACCCAGACAGGATTCTTGACAGTTTTATTGAGAGCGGGGCTGATCTTATAAATGTTCATGTTGAAGAGTGCCCTCATCTTGATAGAACGCTGAACTATATAAAGGAAGCAGGGAAAAAGGCAGCTGTTGCTTTAAATCCTTCAACTCCATTATGTTATGTAGAAAATGTGCTGCACCTCGTAGATATGATTTTGATAATGACCGTCAATCCCGGATTTGGTGGCCAGGAATTTATACCTGATATGGTATATAAGATTAAAAAGTTAAAGGAAATGATCGAGGATTACAGAAGGTACTCTTCAGATTTAAAGAAAAATATAGATATTGAAGTTGATGGAGGGATTAATCTTGATACTGCACCGGTTGCTGCAGGGGCAGGAGCGAATGTTCTTGTTATCGGCAAGGCATTATTTAGCTCTGATAATCTCAGTGCGTTTGTAGAAAAAATAAGGGGAAAAGCATCCAGGGCATTGAAGGTTTAACTTTTTTTGTGAAGAATCTTATTTTTCGGATTGTAATTATTTTTTTAAAAATCTTTTATAAAAAAAAGCCCTCCTTTTTAGAAAGGGCTTTTTTTATATTTATTCTTTATAAGAGTTAGTCTGTAGATATTGCCTCAGTTGGGCAATTTTCTATAGCTTCTTCTATGCATTCTTCGTCATTTTCGTCATAGTCAGTTTTTATAACTGTTGCAACATCTTCGTCCTCGTTTAATTTAAAGATATCCGGACATGTTTCCTCACATAGACCGCATCCTGTACATAATTCTTTATCAATTTTTACTTCCATATAATTCCTTTCTGCTTTATTCTTTGCAATGCTGTTATGTAATATACAAAATATTTTTTTCTATTTCAATAAAATAATTATTTATATTTTCAAAGGGGCAGTAAAGGCTATTTTTATTTAATAGTAAACTGGCAAAAGGAGCCGTGGTTTATTGGAATTGGTAGAATGGCATGGAAGAATTATTTTATAAAATTTGAGGAACATTGATAAAATCAATGGTAGAATTGTACTGGATTTGTTATGAAAAATATTTTACCAAGAAATTTTTATAACAGGGACACTGCAGAAGTAGCCCGGGATTTGCTGGGGAAAGCACTGATAAAATACAATGGGCAAGAGATGGTCGGGGGAGTTATAGTGGAAACAGAAGCATATTATGGCAAGGATGACCCTGCCAGCCATGCTTATGGCGGAAAAACTCCCAGAAGTTCAATAATGTTTGGGAAACCCGGCCTGATCTATGTATATTTATGTTACGGAGTGTATTATCTTATTAATATTGTAACAGAAAAGGAAGGCAGGCCAGGTGCAGTTTTAATAAGAGCATTAGACCCTGTATGGGGAATTGATATAATGAAGCAGAGAAGAAATGGAAGCGATAGATTAACTAACGGGCCGGGAAGGCTGACTGTAGCTATGGGTATAGGCATAAAAGATAATGGAGCAGATATTGTAAAGGGAGAAGGAGGGCTGCAGATATTTGATTTTAAGCAAGGAAACAGCGATTGTAAAATAGCGAGAACCCGGAGGATAGGGATAAATAAGGGAGGAGATAGATTACTGAGGTTTATAATACTGGATAGAAAAGCATAGGCGGAAGGTATTTTGAGGCGGGTAAAAATAAAAGAAGTGATAATAAAAAAGTTTATTCGCTTATAATGGCAATTATTCTTGACTTTAATATTGCTAAGATTTTTAATAAACTGTTAGTGCAAATAATATGGAAGTATAAACATGGTAGATTTTAAAAAGCTAATTAAGCTCCCCTATATAACTAAAAGAATATATGTTCTTAGAAACCTATGTGAATTAAGAGAAATCGATCTCGAGTATCTGTTTGGGCTTTTTAATTTGTATAATTCTAAGAACGGGGGGAAGTGGCTCTGGCAGAAGGCGAAATTAACCGGGGTGCTTCAGGAAAATTATAAAAATTTGAATGCAGTTGTAGATAAGACCGTAAAAGATTTAAGCTATGCTGATGAAAAGAGGACAAGTGAACAAATAAAATCGGCTTCCAGAGTACTGGACGAACTTCTGGTAGGTCTGGAAATGAATTGTAATATAGATAGAGAAAAAGATTTTGAAGAAGTTAGAAGAAATCTGGGAAGGGTTTTTAAGGAATTAATTGATGATAATATAAAAAGAGCCGGTTAACATCTATTCAGTTATTTTATATTCCTCTCTGTATTTTTTGCCTTCTTCGTAAGTTACTTGTCCATAATAAGGCAGAATATCCTGATTGTTTAAATCTGCAACAGCTTCGTAACTTCCTGCAGAGATTTCTATTTCCACGCTGGAATTTTTTTCAACCCTTATTATTTTAAATTCAGGTCCCTTTAAATATATTGTTAAATCAAATTCTGTATTGTCTTCAATCATTAAAATACTTTTTTCGGGTCCCCAGAATGTAAATTCTGCAGTGGATTGTTCCAGCTTGTTATAGGCGGAGGAAGTAGTGACTTTTAGTTTTGAGTTGATAAGCAGGGAAGTAAAATCCTCTTCCATCTGGGGGTAATAATCAATAATTAACTCGCATAAAAATATAGCTTTTTTATAATTGCCGGAACTGTATTTGTTTCTTGCATCAGCTTCTAATGTATCAGCGGGGATATCAGAAAAAACGCGGCTTTTCTTATAATCATTAATATTATTATAATTGTAATTAAGAGCCTCCAGTTCCAGGATTTTTAAAAATTCTTCAATACCTTCCTGGTAATTATTGCTTTCTACAAGCTCTATTGCTTTATTGACGTGGGTATTTGATAAAAGAAGATTAGCTTCATAAAAATATTTATCGTCTTCGTAGTTGTTAACAATTTCTTCAAGGGATTCAATGGATTTATCCCAGTTCTTGGTTTTATTGAAATACAAAGCTCCCTGATAAAGATATTCGGGTATTTTGTATATGGAAATAAATGCTTCATTTGTATCAGGGAAATTATTTTTTATTTCTTCAAGTACTTCTGCTGCATTAAGATAATTTTCAGCAGAAAGGCCATATTCCCCGTTCTTGTAGTAATCTTCAGCTAAATTTATGTAGCATTCCTCCAGGATTTTTTTTGTATCAAGGTCATCACCACTTAAAAGATTTAATCTTATAGCTTCTTTATAGCTTTCAACCACTTCTCCGTAGTCCTGGTTCAAAAAATAGGAGTATGTAATATTCTTAAGTGCTGTGTCAGCGAAGCGGCTACTGGGGTAGTTTTCCTGAATCATTTTGTAACATTGAATTGATTGATCATAGGCTTCATCATCAAAATTTTTTTCCGCCCTGTAGTTCAAAGCAGAAGGTCCAAAAAAATTTGACAGTATTAGTCCTGTAACAGAAAGAATAAAAAATAAGATAAAAAATATGCTCCCTTTTGTTCTTCTAATAAAATTTATGATTATAAATATAAGACTTATTACTATTGAAGGTATGCAGACAAAAGGTAGAATATCCCAGAATTTTCCTTTATCAAAGTAACAAAGGCAGCTGATGCCTATAATAATTAATACAAAAATGACTATAAATAAAATTGAACCTGCATCAGGCCTATGCCTTCTTCTGTATGTATACATAATCTTATTTTTAGATAATGAATGAAAAGATATTAGCATAAAAATAAAATATTAAAAATAAAAAAGTTAATATTTATTCCTGCTATAAGATTTTTATTTGTAATTGATGTATGTATAATACATTTATTTTTGATGGGGGTCCTTATTTTGCTTGAATATATAAATAAAGCGGTGGGCTGGTTTGATTTAACTTTTTCTAAGTTCCATTAACAGAGTATCCCAGTATTTACCATTGTAAAAATGGCTTTTTCTCTCAATTTTTGTGAGCTGGAAGCCGCAATTTTTATAGACCTTTATTGCACGGCGGTTATACCGGTAGACATCCAGCTTGATTATTTCAAGGCGGAGTTTGTTAAATGCAAATTTTATAATGCTTTCTACTGCGTCTGAGCCGTATCCTTTATTCCAATATTTCTTTTCGCCAATGAAAATACCTAATTCACAGCCTTTTTTATCCCACTGGATTTTATGAAGTGCACAGTTTCCAATATATAAATTGTTATTTTTATCATCAATAGCGAAAACCACGTCATTATTTGAGCTATGGACAAACTTAAACCATTTTAGCTCCTGCTCTTCGGTATAATCACAGAAATTATGGCTGAGATACATATTAACAGAAGGGTCTTTTAGCCACATAAGAGATCTTTTTAAATCCCCCTTTTTAAGCAATCTCAGGATAGTTTTTTTACCTGATATTTTTGGTACAAAAACATCATTTATGGTTTTTTTCATATTTAAGACTACTTTGAAATTTTATTTTTCTACCGGTTTTTTCTTACCGATTTTATCTATAAAGGCCTCAACAAGATCAATTGGAACCGGGAATACGATAGTAGAATTCTGCTCTGTTGCAATTTCTTTTAGTGTTTGGAGGAATCTTAGCTGTACAGATACCGGATACTCACTCAATACTTTTGCTGCTTTGGCTAATCTTTCAGATGCCTGGAATTCTCCTTCGGCATTAATTATTTTTGCCCTTCTTTCTCTTTCGGCTTCTGCCTGTCTGGCGAATGCCCTTTGTATTGATTGAGGAAGTTCTACATCTTTGATTTCAACAGTTGAAACTTTTATTCCCCATGGGTCTGTTTGTTCATCTATTATTTTCTGCAGTTCCTGATTAATTTTATCCCTTCTTGCAAGGAGGTCGTCTAAATCAGCCTGACCCAGTATGCTTCTAAGTGTAGTCTGGGCTATCTGAGATGTTGCGACTATATATCTTTCAATCTTTATAACGCTCTTTGCGGGATCCATTACCCTGAAATATACTACTGCATTAACCTTTACTGGAACATTGTCGCGGGTAATAATATCCTGTGGCGGCACGTCCATGGTGACTGTTCTGAGATCAACCTTAATAATTTTATCCACAAATGGAATTATTAAAAATAAACCTGGCCCTTTTACACCGCTCAACCTTCCGAATCTAAATATGACGCCTCTTTCATATTCCCTGAGGATTTTAACAGCTGAAATTAATATTGAAAGGACAAAAAATACACCGAACAATATTGATATAATAGAACCTACTGACATTTTACCCTCCTATTTTTTTATTTTTATTCCTTATTTTTAATAAATTTACTATTAAAGTCAATCCTTCTAAAGATATTATTCTGACTTTCTGGCCTTTTTTTATTTTTTTTCCATCTTTAGATAGTGCCTTCCAGATTTCCCCTGATATTTTAACCAGGCCTTCAGGATTTAAATCCTGACAGACTACTGCTGTTTTTCCGGTTATATCTTCTTTACCGGTAATTGGTTTTAAGCGGTGCGCTCTATAAGCTGCTCTAATTACAATAATTATAAAACCTGATACTACAAGAGAAGCACTTATTATAAGACTGCGTGTTATCTTAAGGTAAGAAGCACTGGTGTTAATCAATAAAAAGGAACCTATAACCAGTGAAGCCACTCCTGCTATAGAGAATATTCCGCCTGAGCCGATTATTATGTCAAGAATAAATAAAATTATTGCTAATAAAATGAGGGCAAGGCCTGCATAATTAATAGGGAGTATATTGAATGAGTAGAGACCAAGTATTATGAATAAGATGCCTACAGCTCCTGAAATGCCAAGACCCGGCTGGGAAAATTCATAAATTATTCCAAATATTCCTATTATAAATAGTATATAAGCAATATTCGGGTTAACGATAGTATGGAGGAAACCGGTAATAAAATTAATCCCAATTTTTTCGGTAGAGCTATTGGCACTATTGATAAGAAAAGAACTACCTGATTTATATATAATTTTGCCGTCTATTTTTTTTAGAAGTTCTTCTGTGTCCTGAGCTGTAAGATCTATAACCCCGAGCTTGAGTGCTTCTTCTGTAGTTATTGAGGCACTTTCTCTCACTGCCTTTTCTGCCCACTCCGGATTCCTGCCCCTGGATATGGCAAGATTTTTAATATAGGAAACAGAGTCATTAGTTACTTTATCAAGCATGTCTTCTGAGATCTGTTGTTCTCCGCCAAGGTTAACAGGATGAGCTGCACCTATACTGGTGTATGGGGCCATTACTGCAAGGTCTGCTGCATAGGTTATGAATGTGCCTGCAGAGGCAGCCCTGGAACCTTCTGGGTAAATAAATACTATGACTGGGATATCCGTATTTAAAATTTCAGTTATTATCTCCCGCATGGATGTTTCGAGACCGCCAGGTGTGTCTATTAATATAATAAGACCGTAACCAAAGTCTTGGGATTTTTGCAGGCATTTTGTCACATAGTTTGATAAAGGCGGGTCTATTATCCCTGTAACCTCACAGGTATAGAAATTATTTATTTCAATAAAATCTGTCCTGTTATTATAGTCAATTTCCTCCCCTGTATTATTTGTATCTGCTGACAGGATTTTATCTACAGGTGTAATTGAGAATAAGAAGATGAAAATGATAAATATTAAAAAAATTAAAAGTTTATTAGTTTTTTTCATAAAAGATTGATATTTTATTTTCTTATCCTTGTTGTATCGAAAATGTTTTTACCCTATTATTATACTACAAAGTATCTTTAAGATTAGCAGATTTACCTGTGGGTAGGAGTAGTGCCTTTTATAAATTTAATTAAAAAATAAAATGGAGGCGTTAGATGGAAAAGTGGGAATGCAGTATTTGTGGTTATGTCTATGATCCTGAAAAAGGTGACCCGGAAGGTAATATAGAACCTGGTACAAAGTTTGAAGATTTGCCTGATGATTGGATCTGTCCAGAATGTGGAGCGTCAAAGGATGAATTTAAGGTATACGAAGGTTGACAATCATATAGTTGATAAATAAATTTATACTGTAGTTAAATGTGTACTTTTATAGCGGAAACAGGGCAGCAATCCAGGCAGAGTTCGCAAAGGATACACTTCTCTTTGTTAAAATTTAGTTTATAGCTCTTTTTATCGAGGGTAAGGGCCTGGGTGATGCAGATAGAGGTGCAGGCGCCACAGTCCACACAGAGGTTTTTATCAATTATTATATCTTTTGCTGCTTCTTGTACAGTAACACCGGTGTGAGTAAGATATTTAATTGCTTCATCAATTTGATTCTTATTGCCCTTTAGCTCAATCAGCATTTTGCCTTCCATGTTTGGAGTTATTTCAGCTCTTAATATATTAAATTCCAGGTTGTACTCTTTTACTAATTTATATGTTATTGGTTTTGTGACAATTTTTTCCGGAAAACTCAGGACAAGTTTCTTTTTTATCATTAGAGTTCCTCCCTGCTGAGTATATCAAGATTTTTAAAATTTTCCTCAAGAGGAATTGGTGCAACAAAATTGGTCAGATAAAATTCACCATTTTTAATTTTGTTTTTTAAAACATTCGCTATCTCAAGGGCTTTGGAGTAACTTGATATTGGTGCTGTCTGGACAGATTTACCATTAATTTTTATTTTACCGCTTCTGAGCTGGCTGTAATTTACTTTACCGTAAGAAGGCTTATTTCTTCTCTGAACGGAGTAATCAATAATTTCAGTATATATATCCTCGTTTTTTACCCTTAAAAATTCTACCATTTCTTCATCAATTACGGGGATTGGAATGCCTATCCCCATAAATATAGAAACACCATAGCCGCGGAATGTGCAGGCCCTCAGGTAGTCAGCTGACATCTCCTTTAGATTTCCAATAACAGCAAGAGTTCCAGCAGGACCCTGCGGGGTACCGTTAGCCAGTCTTTCTGCACCTGGATTATGCTGTGTACCGTACCAGGAAACATAACCCTCACTGCCTGCAAGGAATATTCTGGTTCCTATTCCTATAGTCCTGTAATACGGGTCATTTAGCAGAGGGCTTAGCTGGCCTGAGGTAGAGAAATTGGCATTTCCAAAATGGGGAAGCAATTTCCCCATGTAAGTATATATAGTCCTGTTGGAAGAATTGGTAGCTGCATTATAGTTCTGGTAAGCGTTTCTGGGGTTGAAAAGGTACGCCTGGTTTATTGTATCTATGGTTATATAAGTTTCAATTTCTTTTCTGGGATAGCAATCTGTACCGTATGAAGTTGCTCTTAGTTTTACAGGTTTTCCTGAGATTAAGTCTTCAATTACATGGGCGCCACCATATTTCATCCCCTCTGTCTCTGAAAGCTCGGCAGCTCCTATATATGCATCAACAGCAGCTATTCCAGAATATGCAGGAACATCGTTAAGCCACACTTTATTCATTCTTATGGGAGGGTCTGAATGGCCGAAATTTAAAAATGCTCCCGAAGAACACATGGGGCCAAAAGTCGCAGTTGTAACAACGTCAACTTCCTTTGCAGTCTTTTTTACGCCCTTTTTGGATGCGTAATCAATTATCTCTTCAGCATTAAGGACTACAACTTTTCCGCTTTTTATTTTTTCATTTATTTCTTCAATAGTTTTTACCATAGTAAATTTAAATCCTGCTTTTATTTTAGTAAATTATGATACTCTAATATTAATTTTTTTTCCAATAACTACATAGCATAAGAATAGATTTTTGACTTACCGTGTAATATAATTTTTAAAGGAAAAGAGGCCATAGAAGTATTTTTAAAGTAACCGGTAATATTTTTTATTTCCTTATTTCTTTATATATTAAAGCAAGAAAAATAGAAAAAAGTAAAAGGTTATTGTGAGTGATTGTAATATAAACGTTAATAGGATATTTCCAGATAAACTTGATACGGATAAAAGTGTTTACAGGAGTAGCATAAAGTATAAGGAAAAGTATAACTGGCGGGTTGTTTATAAGTACAGCGACCTTCTTGTAAGCTGCAATAGGGATGTAAGTCATAAACTTGAGAATTTAGTAGTGGAAATATACGATTTACTTGAATCCTTTATTGACAAAGAACCATCTTTTAAAAAAAGTTTATCTCCTATAAAAGTAGAGCAAAACTATCCTCCTATTATAAAAAAAATGTGTCAGAAAGCAGCAACATTTAATGTAGGACCTATGGCTACGGTTGCCGGGGCGGTATGTGATTACATTGCTTCTGGTTTAAGAAAGCAATGCAGCCGGCTGATAATAGAAAATGGTGGAGACGTTTTCATAAAAAGCAACAGGGATATAAGTGCCGGTGTGTATATTAAGAATAAAAATTTTAAAGACAGAATATATATGAAGATAAAGTCAAAAGACACCCCCTGCGGTCTTTGTTCATCATCAGGGAGCTTTGGCCATTCACTAAGCATGGGCAGGGTAGATCTTGTCGTAGTTTTAGCAGGGTCAACAATTGGTGCAGACGGGGCGGCAACATCAATTGCAAATAAAATTGAAAAAAATACTGATATAAACAGAGTTATAAAACGCTATAAAGAAATAAAGGAAATAGATGGCATCTTAATTATAAAAGACGAAAATATCGGTATCTGGGGAAAAATTGAGCTGGCTGGTACCTAGTCTTTCTTTAGTTTATGTCCGGTATCTTCCGTATCTTTTTTTTCATCCTTTGTCTTGAAAACATTAGAATCCGAACCCACAGCGCTTTCACCTTTTAAAAGCCCGCCTTTGGATACTGTCAGTAGAGCATCTTTCTGGGTTAGGTTTCCAATAAATTTTCCGGTTGAAGTGATTTCAACTTCTCCCGATGCTATCATGTCGCCCTTGCATGTGCCTGCTATGATAGCATTTACTGTTTTAACATTGGCTTCAACATTGCCTTCCTTTCCAATGGTGATATCCCTGCCTGAAATAATTTCGCCTTTTGTTGAGCCGTCAATTCTTAAAGAACCGGGACAATTAATTTTGCCGTCTATCTCAACTCCCTCAGCAATTATGGTTAAATTTTTTGTACCTTTAATTTCGCTTCCTTTTATTGATAACATATTTACTGTTCCTTTCTCTTTTAAAAAGTAGCCCGGAATTTGGTGCCTAATTTTTTTTTGCAAGCTATTATAACATTTTTTAAATAAAATTAGTGGTATAGAGTTAATGGTAATTATATTACTTTAAATTTTACCTTTAAAAATATAGAATTATCTAAATAGTAAGAGACAATTAAAAAAGCACTTTCTTAAAATAACGATTGGCTATATGGACAGATGAAAATGAAAGGAAAAAGTTCATTTTCGAGAGTATCTATCTTTATGATAATTCTGGCTCTTATATTTATATCGGCTGGAGATTTATCATGTCAGGTTGATTTGTCCGGGATTATCACTTCTCCAGAGTTGGAGGAAGCAGTAGATTCTGATGGTGACGGCACGTTTCAGGAAGAGGAAGAAAAAATTGAGGTGATAGAGGAAGAAATTACACCGGTTGGAATGTGGATAGATGAAGCTGTCCCGGCAGATATAAGCATAAAAATTAGAAGTAAATTAGTTAGAGTTTTTGATGAAGTAGAGATAGTAGATAAAGAAAAGGATGCTGATGTTCGGGTTGAGATTGGTAAAAACCTTTTAGATTCAGTAGCAATATGCACTTATGTGCCGGTTGTTTCTTTTTTTAGAACTTTCGATAACCTCTCTTATGATAATTTTAATGATTTCTGGGAGGGAAACGGTAAAAGTTTAACCTACATATCATCTAATGGTTCTGAACCGCAGCTTATTTTAACCGAAGAAGTGTTTAAGGTGCTGGAAAAAATTCTTGGAGAAAGCGAAAATGAGGGTATAGAAATAGTAAAGGAAGAAGAATTATTATCATACATTGAAAATGAAGATAGCTTTTCGGTTGTCCCATTTGATGATATTAAAAAGGAGTATAAGGTTCTAAGTCTGGATGATATGTCTGTATTTGATAAGGAGCTTGATATTAATAATTACCCCCTGGCCTTTGGTATAAGTGTGGAAAGTAATAACCCAGGGATTAGAGAAAAGATTTCGGAGTGTTTTGAGGGAGATTTAATAACCAACAGGGATACGGGAAAAATGTCTTCTGTTATCATGACCGGTGTTACAGCTATGGTCAGGGGGACTGCAAACCGGATGGAGAGGTATGGAGTCCTTTATCCTGCAGAGAGAATAGTGGACATATTAAAAGATGCGGATATAACCCATATCAGCAATGAAGTGCCGTTTGTGGAAAGCTGTGATGTATCAGTGGACAGGTTCCCAATTTTTTGCAGTAGTCCCGGATATATAGAACTTCTTGAATATGTGGGAACGGATGTGGTAGAGCTTACCGGTAATCATATGAATGATTACGGACATGATTGGTTTGTATATACCCTGGATATGTATGATAACGAGGGCTGGCATTATTATGGAGGAGGAAGGAATCTGGAGGAATCATATAAGCCTGCTATCCTGGAGTCAGACGGCAACAGGTTTGCATTTCTTGGATTTAACTGGTGGGGACCTGAATATGACTGGGCTACTGAGGACACCCCGGGCTCAGCGCCCCCCAACTTTGAAGATTTTGAAGAAATTATAAAAGAACTTAAAAGTAAGGGTTATATTGTAATTTTTACTTTCCAGTATATGGAAAGCTATCAATATAGTCCTACCAGTAATCAGATAGAAGATTTCCGCAGAATGATTGATGCAGGAGCAGACATAGCAAGCGGAAGCCAGTCGCACTGGCCAATGGGTGTTGAATTCAGAGGGGATGGTTTTATAAATTACGGGCTGGGCAATCTCTTTTTCGACCAGATGCAGAGCCTAGGTACCCGCCAGGGGATTATTGCAAAGCATATTTTTTATAAGGGAGAGCATATTAATACTGTTATTATTACTACTATGCTCAAGGATTACAGCCAGCCGGTACCTGCTACTCCAGAAGAAAGAGAAGAAATCCTGAATTCTATTTTTAAAGGCAGCGTAAGATAAAAATAAGAATTGTTATTACTGACAGTCTAAGACAGAGCATAATATTGAGCTGGCAGGCTGGTGCTTGAACAGCTTTATGGGGAAGCGGTATTATGAGAGGAAATATAGAAAATTTAAAAGGTTATGCTCTTGTTACCGATAGTGCCTCTGATATATCAAGGGAAATTGCAGAAATATACAATATAAATGTTATTCCTATTTACATTCATTATAATGGTAAAGAATTCAGGGATGGGATAGATATAAGTTCCAATCAAATTTACACTCTCCAGAAAAAAAAGAAAGCAATATTTACATCATCATCTCCCTCTCCTCAGGATTTTGCGTTAGTTTATAAAAAGCTGCTTGAAAAATATGAAAAGATATTTTCTATTCATATAAGTTCAAAATTATCTGCAGTTGTAAAATCTGCAAAAATTGCAAGAGACTTGCTTGAAGCGGAAGATAAAATAGAAATATTTGATTCATTATCAGGGGCAATGGGTACGGGATTTATGGTGCTGACTGCGGCTAAAGCTATTGCCAGGGGATATTCTTGCAAAAAAATAATGCGAATGCTCAGGTTCTTAAGAAAGAATGTTAAACTATACGGGACTATTGATACTTTAAAATATTTAAGAAGAAGCGGAAGGGTTCCTGCGATCGCCAGCATAATATCCAGTATTTTAAAGATAAAACCACTTCTGGGTATAAGGAATGGACTGGTTGAAATGATAGGAGTTGCTATTACGAGGTATGGTTCGGTATTGGAAATAACCCGTAGAGTAATGAGAGATTTCAAAAAAGAAAGATGGGTTATAGTTTCAATAATCCATACCCTCTCTCCGGGAGTGTCAGAAAAAATAATGAGTAAAATACAGTCTTCTTTAAACTGTGTTCATACAATGCTTACGGAATGTACCCCGGTTATCGGAGCACATACCGGCCCAGGATTAATAGGTATTATTGTAAGCAAGCTGGACCGTGAGATTGCAGATTTGTTTATTTAATCTCGTTTTTAATGTCTAAATCCTTTTCACTAAAAACAACGGCAGAGAAGATAAAAATCTCTGTGTCCTTTTCCTTGTAACAGTTTTTATTAAGGCCGGCTTTGTAACAGGTCTGCTCCAGAAACACAGTCCTGTCCCATCCGTAATTGGTTGCTACCTGTGGTAAAAGTAAGCCCTGGTAAAAACCCTTTTTAATGAGTAATCCGTATTTACCCACTTTTACTTCTTTGAGGTCTTTTATTTTTTTTAAAGGAGAGAGAGCAGAGATTTCAATGTCAGCTTTTTTAAACTCATCGGGAGTAAGAGGATAGAACCTCGGGTCCCTTAATGCAGATTCAACTGCCATATTTCTTACAGTCTGCCACAATGGGGTTTCGGCTGTTATATTACCTATGCAACCTCTAAGGTTATTATTGATATGTAGGGTAACAAAAGCACCACAATTAATATTTAACACAGAATCTTTAATAGTATATTCAGGCATTTTTTTACTTTTAACTGCACTGAAGATAGACTCGCGGGCTATTTTTAGGAGAATTTTTTTCTGTTTGGCAGTAAGTTCAATACCTTCCATATATCACCATCTTTTTATTTTTTTTAATATTTAATATATTTATTCAAATATTTTTATTACGTTATTATAAGAATTTATACTGTCAGGAGTACTGTTATTTTAGTAATATATTTTTCCGGCTATAGTGGTTATTCTTTATAAATAACAGCTGCCATGTATCCCACTACAGCACTTTTATCACCTATAATATCTCCGGAATTTTTATAATCAAGAACTCTGGATTTGTTTGCCCCCATTATTTTTGAGGCAATCATGGCGGATATTACGGGTCCGCCGCCGCACATTTCCAGGGTATTGTTAAGGAATCCTGCTTTTAAATGTTCAATATCAAAAGTGTTTACCAGTTCTTTTACCCTGCTGTCAAGTGCAACAGCAATATCATATGGATGGTAATGTGACAGGTCTGTACTGGCAATTATTAAAATGTTGTCATTTTTAAAAAGTTCTCCTATGGAACTCCCAAGCTCGTTGATATTCTGGCTATTCTGTTGCCCTATTACTATGGGAACTATTTTTGTGTTATTGAATACAACCTGTATGAATGGAAGCTGGACTTCCAGGCTGTGCTCGTTCAAATGGCCCTGTTCTGATAGTTTTATATAAGGGCTTTTTGCTGCCAGGATTTCAGACCTTTCTTTATCAATATAAAGGAGCCCCAGCGGAGTTCTGAATGCATCTCCATTAAATATGGAAACAAAATTGAAATATTCTGAGTGAGATGGTGCGATGATAAATATGCTGTCAAAATTTTTTCCGATAAGCTGTTTATATGAATAAGCTGCAACCTGGCCGGAGTAAATATATCCTGCGTGGGGGCTTATAATGGATTTAATATTTTTTATATCAGGTAATTCTATACTATTTAAAAGACTGTTTATTTTACTGCGCAGGGCATTCTGGCTGCCGGGATAAAAACTTCCTGCTGCTATGCTTTCCCTTATTTTATTACCTTCTATCATAAAAACCTTCCACAAAATAATTATATTTGATTTATATATTTTTAAAAGGGATTTATTTTTATAAAGAAAAATCGGGGCCATATTAGCTAAGAGCTAAAACAGGATTATTTAGAAACAAAATATTTAATTGTCAAGTCCAGTTTGTGAATTAATAAATTATCGTTGTTTTTAATTAAAGCAGTTTTGGCTTTTAGCATTTCTATTCTATTAAAAATGGGACAGGCTTTTAGTTAAAATATATTATGAGTAAAAATTCTGCTATGGCATCAAACGGCTAATTAAAACCAAATCTAAGCGCTGTTTTCTATTTTGCTGCGATTGTATATATGGTAAATTTATATTTGCTGGAACATTTTAAAAAGGCTAGATAAGGGTAAAAGTTCCATCTGGTAAAAATGTGGAGAGATAGAAGCTATTGACTAATAAATTTATTCTGTTATAATTTCGCTGCATAATAATTAATAACATTAAGTAATTAATAAAGATTAATCCAGATGAAAAGCTCTTTTTATTTTTTGGGCACGGCTAATCCTGGTTTGCAGCAGACAATTAATATGTCAATAATGTTTAATTATATACGCACAAAGAGCCCAATCTCAAGAGCTAAGATATCGAAAGATTTAGGCATTAGTGCTCCGGCAGTTTCAAGAGCTATAGAAAAATTAATAGAAAAAGAATATGTAATTGAAACAGAAAGAGTTAAAACCAAAAGAGGGAAGAGGCCGACACCCATTGTAATTAATAAGAATAAATTTTTTGTTTTAGGAATAGATTTAGGAAAAGAAAGGCTGAGAATGGCTTTAGCTAATTTAAAAGGTGAAATAGTTGATAAGTATAGGGGTTCTGTAATTTTAAAGGATAAGAAATCAGTAGAGAAAATTGTTTCCGAAGTAAAAGAGTTTATAAGAAAATGCATGAGCAACCCGAAAACAGGTTCATCTAAAATTGAAGCTATATGCATAGGGGTTCCAGCTGCTATTGATATAAACACCGAAAAAGTTTTAAGCACTAATTATTATAAGGGATGGGAATGGAAAGACCTGGGTCTGAAGGAGATTATAGAAAGCGAATTTAATATCTCTGTATTTGTAGAGAATGATGCTAATCTTTCCGCTATGGGAGAGAAGCAGTATGGGGACGGGAAAAAATATAATAATATTATCTTTATAGAAATAAGTAATGGGATTGGTTCGGGGATTATGATTGATGATAGACTGGTCAGTGGCTCCGATGGTTCTGCGGGTGAGATAGGATTCACGATAGCCAACTCTAAAAAATTGAACTTTAAGATAAAAGACAGGGGATTTTTGGAAGAGCATTCATCGATAAGAAGTATCAGGGGAAGAGCAATAGATGAAATAAAGAAGGGCAGAAAAACAATGATTACCGATATGGTAGATGGCGACATTGAAAAAGTGACCTCGTCTATGGTATGTGAAGCAGCTCTTAAAGATGATAAGCTTGCAAATGATATTATAACTGACATGGTAGAAATATTATCAATAGGAATAATCAATCTAATCTTGATTGTAAATCCACAGTTAGTGGTCCTGGGTGGTGATATTTTTAATCTACCCGAGCTGGGTAAATTATTTATGGATCCAATTAAAGAGAAAATTAAGAATTCTGTACCTTTTGTTATCCCGGAAATAAAAGTGTCTTCACTTGGCGGGGATACGTGCATAAGGGGCGCATCATTAAATGCAATTGAGTCTATGCTGGTAAAGGAATTTCCTTTCAGGGTTGAGCAGGATACGTGACCTTGAAAAAATAAATAATATAAAATAATATGTATGTTACGGAAAGGAGGCGAATAATAACAAGGTACTTAGTTTTATTGGAGAGGAGGTGAGCATTAGAGAAGAATAAAGAAGTTCACTAACACCAAGACGATTTGAGAAAAAGAATAAAGTTAAGGAGGCTAAATTGAAAAGAATATTAATCTTATCACTTTCAGTAATTTTTGTTATATCTTTACTGTTTGCAGGCGTTGCTTGTAAAGCAGATGAAGATACCGGAACAACAGCGGCAGCAGATGCTGATGCCGATGCTGATGCTGATGCAGATGCAGACGCAGATGCTGATGCAGATGCAGACGCTGACGCAGATGATGATGTGGCAGTGGTGTCTGGTTCTGTTGGTATAGTTCTTCCAACAAAGGAAGAGCCAAGATGGATTCAGGACGAAACCAGATTTAATGATGCTCTTACTGTAGCAGGTTATGATGTAGAAATCATGTTCAGCGAGTCTTCTTCTGCAAAGGAGAAGGAAAATGTTGAGTCTTTGATTACCAAAGGTATCGATGTTCTAATCATTTGTCCGCATGATGGTACCGCTGCTGCAGCAGCTGCAGAAGATGCAAGAGATGCAGGTATAAAGGTACTTTCATACGACCGTCTGATAAGGGATACTGATGCAGTTGATTATTATGTAACCTTTGACAGTATTGCCGTTGGTGAAGCACAGGCACAGTACCTGGTTGACAATGTCAGTGGTACCGATAATCCACTTTATCTGTATGCTGGAGCTGCTTCAGATAACAATGCTTTCCTCTTCTTTGAGGGTGCATGGAATGTTCTTCAGCCAAAAATTGCTGATGGTACATTTAGAGTTATAAATTCAAGCGAAGCTGTTGCACTTCAGGATAAAGCTACTCTGACCCGTGATGAAATGGGTAAAATAATTGGTCAGGTCACAACAGAGTGGGATTTTGACACCGCTGGTAGTCTTGCTGAGGATAACCTGACAGCTGCTACTGCAGCTGATAAAGGTGAGGTTTTCCTACTTGCACCTAATGATGGAACAGCTCGTGCTATCGCTGATGCGTTTGCAGAAGACAGTGATGTAACTAAATATTATGTAACAGGTCAGGACGCTGAAATTCCATCAGTACAGTACATTATTGATGGTAAGCAGTCTATGACTGTATTGAAGGATGTCAGGACTCTGGTTGCAGATGCTATAGCAGCAGCAGTAGATTATCTGAGCGGTGACGAGCCAGAAGCAACTCACGCTTATGATAACGGAGTTATTGAAGTTCCTGCAAAACCATCTGCAGTTGTTACAGTTACCCAGGATAATGTACAGGAGACAGTAATTGATTCTGGTTACTATGAAGCAAGTGAATTTACTGGTCTGGATTAAGAAGGAATAGCAGTTAAAGTCAGAACTTAATATACAGGGATAGTGCTGGATTATTTCAGCACTATTCCTGTATAATATTCGAGATTAATATATATTAAAGTTGTTTTTATCAGAGAGAAGCTTTTAAGTTTTATTAATTTTTATGGGACAATATTTTGTTTAAAATAATAAAAGATTTGATTTTTGAACAATATTTATTTCAAGATTTATTTTAAGGAAGAAGGAGAAAACCTATGGCAAAAGATGTTCCAGTTGTGGAAATGCGAAATATAAGAAAAAACTTTGGTGGTGTACAGGCACTGCGCGGAGTAGATCTTGTATTGCAGCAAAATGAGGTTCTTGGCCTGGTTGGAGATAACGCTGCTGGTAAATCTACTCTTATGAAGGTTCTCAGTGGGGCTTTAATACCTGATAGAGGAGAAATTTTAATTGAGGGTAAAAAGGTGCATATGTCAAGTCCATGGACTGCACATAAGCTGGGAATTGAAATGGTTTATCAGGACTTGGCCCTTGCAGATAATCTTGATGTGTCTGCTAATGTTTTTCTGGGGCATGAAAAGCCAGGCATAAGAATCGGTCCTATAAGTATAATGGATAAACATTATATGGAAAGGGAGACAATAAATTTAATAGACCGTCTTAAAATCGATATACCATCTGTTCGTGCGCTTGTAGAGAAGCTTTCAGGTGGTCAGCGACAGGCAATAGCTATTGCGCGTGCGACGGGTTTCAATAATAAAGTTACGATAATGGACGAGCCGACAGCTGCTTTAAGTGTTGCTGCGATTACCAAGGTGCTTGATCTGGTACGTAAACTTAAAGAAGAGGGTAATTCAATAATAATAATCAGTCACCGAATGGAAGATGTTTATCAGGTAAGCGACCGGATGATGATACTTCGACATGGTCGTAAGGTAAGAGATTGTCCTGTAAAAGGTGACCTTGATGAGTTCCGTGAAGAAACTGTTGCATATATAATTGGTGCCCGTGATGATTTCGCAGAAGGGAGGAATGGAGATGAATAAGAAAGAACTTCAGTCAACGTTCCTAAGAGATGTAAAAGAATCTTTTGTTGTTAATATCCGCGAATTCGGGATGTATATAGCATTGGCTGCTATTGTGATAATTTTTACAATAGCTACAAGAAACCACGTATTTTTGTCGTCGAGAAATATAAGCAATCTTATAAATCAGGCAGGTTATATAGCAGTTCTGGCTATTGGTATGACACTGGTTATTATACTCCGGCACATAGACCTGTCGGTTGGTTACCTCTCGGGATTTCTTGGTGCAATAGTGGGAATTGCTATGACTGTCTGGGGCATACATGATTCTTTGGCAATAATAATCGTACTGATAGTTGGAGTAATTGCCGGTCTTTTTACTGGTTTCCTGGTAGCTCAAATGAGAATTCCTGCTTTTGTGGCAACACTTGCTGGATGGCTGGGCTACAGGGGTGCATTACAGCTTGCACTTATAGCTAAGGGTTCGATAGCTATTCCAAATGAAGGTTTTAATGCTATAGGAAATGGTTATATTCCTGACATCCCTGATATTGGTATTTTACCGGGAATACATAAGGTAACCCTTATGCTGGGAGTACTTTTAATTATATTTTTTATTTTTAGGTCCATCAGCGCCCGCATAAAGACACAGTCCTACAACTTTAGGGTAATGGATATTAAATTATTTATTATTGAACTGATACTCGTATCTGCTTTAATTGGAGGTATCACCTGGATCCTGGCAGGATTTAGGGGACTTTCTTGGACTGCTGTAGTCGTACTGGTTGTGGTATTAATATATAATTTCATTATGAACCAGACTTTATTGGGCAGGCATATCTATGCTGTTGGCGGTAATCCGGAGGCAGCTGAATTAAGCGGTATAAGCGTTAAAAAAATAACATATACAGTTTTTGCCTCAATGGGTATGCTTTCCGGTCTGTCAGGTATTTTATATGCATCGAGGTTGCACTCTTCAACGACGCAGGCAGGGCAGCTTTTTGAATTGGATGCCATAGCGGCAGCGTTTGTGGGAGGTGCATCACCAACCGGTGGTATCGGTAAGGTTACAGGCTCGGTAATTGGTGCTCTGGTGATGATGTCATTAACTAACGGAATGAACCTTATGAATATTGACATTTCTTATCAATATATTGTTAGAGCTTTAGTACTCGCCACCGCCGTTATATTTGATGTTGCCACACGTAGGGCAGGAAGAGGTTCTGTAAGTGAGTTAGGTAAATAGTATATATAAAGTAAAAGTAGGATAAAAAATATAAAAAGGAATTTTATATATTAATGGATAAATACCCCGGTAAGTTGATTGCAGTTTATAAAAGGGGTAAGTATTTGATATAGCAAGAAGAGATTTTAACTTATTTTATATTAATATTTATATTATATCTTACAGTTAAAAAAGCATGTACTAATTCCAAGTTCCAGATTGTTCTATATTTATTATATGGTAACTAAATGATGGGCTATAAGTATGGTTGCGTGTCGGGTAATGAATATTTAAGGAATTCATTAATGTATATTATATTATTCTAATATTTTACGAAGGGCAATATTAATTATATAGTATTATTAATTTTAATAAATTAATATTTAGATAATTAATTTAATCGGGGTTGTATAAAATTAAAATACTTGGGCGTGGTTATTGTTGAAATAACTAAAGGCAAGAAGTTTAAAGACAGGGAGTTTTAGATGAAATATATTCTGGGAGTTGATGGCGGAGGTTCAAAGACCACTGTCCAGATATCGGACCTTGGAGGGGGAAAGCTTTCAAGGGTTGTATGCGGGGCAAGTAGTTATAAAAGCGTGGGAAAAGAGAAGGCAGTAGAAAATTTAAATAGAGGGGTATTAAAGGCAATAAATAATTTAGAGGACCCTAAAAATATACATTTTATAAGTTCCTGTTTTGGATTTGCAGGTAACGATGTGAGTGAAGATTTAAAGATTTACAGGGGAATTGTATTTAACGATAAAATTAAGGGTTATCTTGACCCCAAAAAGATAATTATATGTAATGATACCAGGATTGGATTGGAAGCAGGAAGCGAGAGCAAAAATAAAATAGTAATTATTGCCGGTACCGGGTCTAATTGCCTCGGGACCAATGAAGAAGGAAGAATAGCAGGAGCAAGCGGCTGGGACTATATACTTGCAGACGAGGGAAGCGGTTATGGAGTTGGCCACAAAGCTTTAAAGGCAGTTGTAAGGTCTTATGATGGCAGGGGGGAGAAAACAATGCTTACCAGGGTAATACTGGAAAAGTTAAAATTAAACAAGGTACTGGACCTGACCAGCTGGGTCTATGATGCTCCATTTTCGAAAATTAAAATAAGCGCGCTGGCAAAAACTGTATGTTCGGCTGCTCTTATAGGAGATAAAATAAGCATGAACATACTTACCGAGGAAGCTGAAGAAGCTTCTATATCTGTTATAACAGTTGCAAAAAAACTTGGGCTTGAAAATAAAAAATTTGACCTTATCTTTGTAGGCGGTTTATTTAAGTGCAGAGAGTATTTTAAGAATATTTTAATCAATAAGCTTAAAAAGACACTTCCAAAAGTCAATTGCATACCAGGACTGATTAACCCGGTAGAAGGTGCAATAAAGCTGGCTATTAAAAATCTAAAAGTTCCAAAGAAGTAAGATAACAATGCTTTACCTGTTGAGCAAGTAAGATTCTTTCAGCTTGACATTATCAGGTGGTATGATGATAATTATTAATCGGATTATTTCGCCGGTGTAGCTCAATTGGTAGAGCAGCTGATTTGTAATCAGCAGGTTATCCGTTCAAATCGGATCGCCGGCTCCAGGACGGAGGGGTGCCCGAGTGGTTAAAGGGAGCAGACTGTAAATCTGCCGGCGAATGCCTACAGAGGTTCAAATCCTCTCCCCTCCACCATAAAATTTTTTAAATTCTGGCTGTAATTATTAATAAGGTATTTATTCGTGCACATGTTAAGCCAGGTTAATATTCATCATATATTGCCCGTGTAGCTCAGATGGTAGAGCATTTCCTCGGTAAGGAAAAGGTCATCGGTTCAAGTCCGATCGCGGGCTCCACCGTAATTTTAATCCATTTCTTCTAATTAACCATATAATATAATTATATAAAAATTATATTATATGGATTTTTTAATTCTTACTTATATATTTTATATCTTTATTTATATGAAGATCCCCATAAATTTTTAGATATTTTAAGGCTTATTACAGGTTAAATTCATTTTATTGTATATACTTATATTCATTAAAGTGTAAATAAATATTATGCTTGTATTAATAATTATTGTCTTATATAATATGTATGAAGATTTATAATATTTATATATATATGTGTGTATGGGACCCAAAAATGTATAGAAGATGCATGGAAATAAATGATTTAAAAGAAGAGGACTTTAAAGGTGGTAAGAAAAGTTTTAAAGGTTTGGAAATTGCTAAACCTGTGTGGAAGGTAAATAATAAAAAACGCAGAGAACTTGCAGAGAGATTAAAAGAAATAGTGATAGAAATAGATGGAAACGGGACGATTATTTATTGCAATAAAAAAGCAATAGAAAGCATAGGTTACACAAGAAAAGAGATAAAAGGGTCAAATGTTATAAATTTTGTAGTTCCAGAGGATAAGAAAAAGATTGTAAATAATTTTAATGGACTGCTTGAAGGGAAAGAGTTAACAAGGTCTATTTATGTTATAAAAAGGAAAGATGGCTCAACTTTTCCTGCTATAACCTACCCTGATTATATTATGGATGATAATGGAAAAATAACTGGCATAAGGGAAATTCTTGTAGATATGTCTGACATTAAAGAAGCAAAGGAAAAACTAAGGGAAAGTGAAGAAAGCTATCATTCATTGTTTAAAAATTCACTTGATGGAATATATAGAACAACACCAGAGGGTAGATATTTAGATGCAAACCCCGCTCTTGTAAAAATGCTTGGATATGATAGCAGAGAGGATCTTTTAAAAATAGATATACCCACACAATTATATGTTAGAAAAGAAGATAGACCAAGTCATGATAAAAGGAATAAGATTTTTGAGACCCAGCTTAAGAGAAAAGATGGTTTTATAATTACAGTTGAAATTAATCCCAGGGTAATTTATAAGAAAGGAAAGCCGGTCTGCTACGAGGGTATAGTTAGAGACGTAACCCACCGAAAAATAACCGAAGAGAAACTTAAAGAAAGCAACAGGAAACTAAAAAAGACATTAAATGATACTATTAGTATTCTTGCTTCTATAGTAGAAGTAAGGGATCCATATACCTCCGGTCATCAAAAGAGAGTAGCACAGCTGGCTGCTGCTATTGCAAAAGAGATGGGACTGGATAAGGATAAGGTGGAATCAATAAGAGTAGCAGCACAGGTTCATGATATAGGAAAAATAAATCTTCCTGAATCTATTCTGACCAGGCCCGGGAAACTATCTGAAATAGAATATGATATGATTAAAACACACTCACAGTTAGGTCATGATATGGTAAGTAAAGTAGAATTCCCCTGGCCTATTGCCGATTTTGTATTACAGCATCATGAGAGGATTAATGGTTCGGGATATCCGAACGGGCTTAAGGGCAAAGAAATTTATTTAGAGGCAAAGATACTTGGAGTGGCTGATGTAGTTGAAGCGATGTCTTCCCATAGACCATATAGGCCTGCTCTTGGTACTAATAAAGCTCTTGAAGAGATTAATAAAAATAAGGGCAAATTATATGAACCGGATGTCGTTGATGCATGTAACAGGGTTATTAAAAAGAGGAAATTCAAGTTCGAAGCAGATTTCGAACATCAGTTATAATCTACAATTTCGGTTACATCAGTAAATTGATAAGGCGCAAATTCAAAAGAATTATAGTTTATGTCTTCTAATAATTGGTAATCTTCACCAAAACAAGAGTTAAATATTACCCTGAATGTGTTGACGGGAGTAATGGAATCATACAAAAGGCCATATTTACAATCAGGGATATATATTGCGTTAAGTATTCTCATACCTTCTCTAAACATATCATCAGCAGGGTATTGACCTTCTGCAAAGGTGTTGCGGGGGCCGTGGTCTGCCTGCAGTATGATAACCGGTGGATTCTCTGACCTGGAAAGTATTTCGCTTACAAGATTCTTAATTTCTTTGTTAATATAGATTAGTTGATTTAAGTAATATTCTTTTTGTTCGGAGCCCCAGTTATTCATATCAAAATCTGCCTTTGGAACAGCATCCCCTTCCCTGTCAAATAAGTAGGGAGGGTGGGGGCATACTATGTGTGAAAAAATAAATTTTCTACCTTCAATTTCATTTACATCTGCAAGGCCCTTAAAAGTATTTAAAACTCTACTCCTGCCAACGTCCTGGAAAAATTTCTTTTCAAAAGCATCCAGTACAGTAGTCTGGATGAGGAGGGTATTGAATTCATTCCACCTGGTATGACTTATGGCTATGTTTAAATCCGCATTCTGGTTGTAGTTTGTTGGACCCCAGCCAGAACTGAAATGAATGATTTTGTATCCTTTTAATTTTAAATAATTCATGACTTTACTATCTTCTATCATTTTATAGGGCACAGACCTGTCATTGGATTCTTTGCCCAGGGTGTCGCTTAAGTAATTTATATATTCCATATTCAATGAAGATGACATGGAAAGAAAGGAATTTGGATAATTACTGGTGCTTTTGGATGCAACATAGAAATTATTATCTAAAAGGAAGTTATCCAAGTCGCTATTGTCATAATCATAAAATTCTTTTAAGGTATTTGAACTTGCATAACCATCTAAAATTATATAGTAGATATCGGGAAGATTCTCCTGGCTGCCTGTATCATAAACTTCTTCCTGGGTAGCTGTATAAACTTCATCATTTTCTATACTTAATGTTTTTATTTTAGAAACCCCTATGGTAATTGAAGGAATAAGGATTAAAATAATTGCAACCACATTTAGAAATTTTGTTAGATTATGCAGCTCTTTACGTGTCCTTATTAAAAAGTAAGTGGCCAGTATAAACACTGCGGCAAATACAATAATTAGATAACGATGTCTTCCTATTAAAAAATTGCCTATTTTAAAGTCTTTTATTAATTTATAAATATGACCGTAGGAAAAAAATAAAATTAATATAACAGAAGTAATGATTCCTGCTTTACCGTTGTTTCTTTTTAAAATCAGCCACAGTACAGTTAATATTAATGCTGTAGAGATTAATATAACAGCAGAGGGAAGGAGGATTTCAGAAAATTTTAATTGGCCAATATTATAGGAGTAGAGAAACAATACCGGGAATAATCCAAATAAAAATGGATGTATGATCAGGTTTTTTTTCAACTTAATTTTCCTTCTTTCGCATAAAATATAATAATCTTTTTGAGTTCTTGATTTTTTCTATTCTTATTATTTTAAAATCTTTACTGAATTCCTTCTCAAAATTTTTTTTGTCGTAATCAGTAAAGATATCTTTCCTTGTAGATAGTAATCTCTGTACCTGTGAGTCATCTTTTGGAATAAATTCTATAATCAACCACCTGCATATGGAGCTATAGAAATTTACTATCTTAAAAAAAGGCAGGTTGTTAGAAATAGCGAGGTGGTGAATCAGGGCAAGGGCAAAAACTGTGTCTGCCGGTCCCCGGTTAATAAGGGATATCCTTTCCCTGTTTTCCCAGCCGATTGCCGGACTCGGATTTGTTAAATCAAGAAGCAGGGGGAGGATGCTGGTTTCATTATTCCTGACACTTGCTAGATAATTTTTTTCAACTGAAGCGTTATCAATATCAAATGATATGGTATAAATACCCTGACCGCTGGCAATACGGCTGAATAACCCATCATTAGCCCCCAGGTCCCAGAGTATATTTGTTCTGGTTTCTGTAAGCATTTTAGAGATAATATCTTTTTTATGTTCCAGTGCTTCTTTGGAATAATTTGTATCCTTGTAGTAATCTGCCCATTCAGTTCCTGTAGCCCGGTATTTCATTTTTTTTACGGCATTCTCAAGGTTATCTATGAGTCCAAGAAAGGAGAAGCGGCTTATTTTATGGCTATTGATATTTACTTTTTTGTCTGCAAAAATACTCTGGCTTTTAGCATGTAAATGAATATGTGAGAGAATAGGGATGTTAAAAATGGTATAGGATGGGAGAAGCGAACTTGCCAGGTCGAGTGGGATTCCGTCAAGATATATACGAAAGAGTTGACTCAACCTTATATCCCTGTAGCGCATAAGGGAAAGCGGTGCCAGAAAATGTTGGCAGGCCTGCCTGTAGGCATTCCAGCTCTGACCCTCTATATATTTTTCAAACGAAAGTGTATCAATAAATACCGGTTTCCCACCCTTAAACTGGATGTTGTAAGCGCTGCAGTCTTTTAAGGTCATTCCGAATTCCATGGCTATTTTCTGTATTTTGAGAGTGGTAAGTGCGGCATCTTTTAACTGGCTGAAACACCATTCATAGGGATATGATATAAATGGTATCGGGTCGGGCTTTATTATTTTATATGCTTTTTCAGGTTCCGGGCCCTTAGCGTCAACTTCTTTATGTTGAATTAGAAGTTTCCTTGAGGTAAGTATCTTATATAAACCGGAATTTATAAGATGGTCGTAATTGTCCATGTAAACATTATTTACTTGGCGGTAGATAACGCCATCTTTATGATAAAGGAATCCACTTGGGTCCCTGAAAGAACCAGATATATATTGCTTAGTTTTCCTTGTCACTTCTATCCACTCTGGAGGTAAGGTTTTTAAAAAAGTGGTAGATTTTGCGCCAGTATATCTTTATTCCAAATGCTCCGCCTGCTACGATAGCTATAATTATTTGAATGATATAACTGCCGCTTCCAGCATCAAGATATGCAAAAATTCTTTTAGGAAAAATAAAATTAAATACCAAAACGGTGCCAATTACTGCAAGGAAAGCTTTAAAATATTTCATGTTTTTCTATCCTTTTTGTAATTATTAGTTATTGTGTTGCAGGAACAATTCATTCTTAATTTAAATTGACTCGTAAGATAAAATTTTTTAAAAACATTTTTGAATTATTATACAGGATATATTAAAAATTGTCTTTTTATACTTATTAAGCATTTGTAAAATATATCTTTGGCTTCAGGGTTAGTTTAATTTAATTATTTGATTTAAAATAGTTGCTACTATGTAGTGGCATAAAGAAAAAAACTATAATTGACACAAAAATCCATCTTTTATAAAATTTATCATTGCTTTAAAAATAATAAAAAATAACTATAATTAATTTAACCGTATTAAGTTTTAAGTGGCGGTGTAGCTCAGTGGTTAGAGCACACGGCTCATACCCGTGGGGCCATTGGTTCAAATCCAATCACCGCTACCAGATTTTATAACTTTTAACCAGAGAAAGGATATATTATGGCTAAGCAAAAATTTGAAAGAACAA
>CAZRVN010000006.1:0-117859 GCA_964603595.1 uncultured Actinomycetota bacterium | reverse complement strand
TTCCAGGATCCGTTACCTGCTTTGGAGACAAAATCCGTTACTTATTATAATTTCAATATTATCTAGGTAAGGTTAAGTAGCTTTAGCAGTACCGGGGTAATATTTTAAAAGCTCTTGTTCTTTATCTGTTACTCTAAAATTATTATTCTCAACTAGCTCCCTGGCAAAATCAAAAACATCATCAGTTACAGCTGGATTATCCATAAGCAGCTTTATAAGCTTATCAATTCTGTATTCTAAAAAATATTCTGGAGGGATTTCCAATCCTGAAGCAATTTTTTTAATAGTCTCTACAGGAGGATGTTTTTTTCTTCTCTTAAGTACACAAAAATAACTGAAGCTGAAATTGGTTCTAGCTGCTAATTTTCTATGTATTATATCTTTTTTGTCCATAATTTCTTTTAAGGCTTTAGGAAAAGGTTTATTAGAATATTTCATTTTTAATTTGCTTAATTTTATATTTGTAGTTGTTAATTATTGTATTTATATTATATATAATATTACAGTATAGTTTATCACTATAACATTTTTAAAAGATGTCACAAAAGAGTAAAGTTAACAATTTTGTTAACTTAATCATAAGCTACTGCTGCACTTATATATAAGTACTTCAGTAAAAATTGCAGGTTATAAGCGGCTATTTTCAGTTTTTATCATATCTAATGTACAAATTAATTTAAAAATTATAGGCTGTTAAATTCAGAAGAAGAGCTAATATTTTGAGGGTTTAATTGTTGTAAAAGCAACATTATGTTATTATTTAATATCTTTTATATAAATGATATTAATAAAATGTGGAAATAGAATATTTAATAAAAAGAGCTAGTAACAAGTATTTCCAATGGTTAAGGATACTAATAAAATAATTAGAGTTTACGAAGAAGAAAGGAGTAGTGATGAAATATTTTTTGATGTTTATGAATTAATTTTAGCGAAATTAGATAGTGAATCATTGGTAAAAGAAACTTAATTTTATATAATACAGTAAAATATCATTTTAAAATTATTATCGATGAATAAAGAAGAAAAAGTAGCTTGTTATGTTAGAGTATCAAGCAATAAACAAGCAAAAGACGATAAGTATAGTATACCTGAACAAATCAACATTTTAGAAAATATATGTAAGAGAAATAATTGGGATTATGATCTTTACAAGGATCTTGGAATTTCTGGTGAAACCATTAAAGAAAGACCTCAATTAAAGGAGCTGCTGAAGGGATGCAGTAATGGTATATACAGTAGAATACTTGTAGTTGACCAGGATAGATTATCAAGAAATATAAAAGATCTTCAGGTATTAAAAGAGGTATTTAAATACAATAATGTTAAATTAATGCTTCAAAATACAGTATTAGATTTAAATAATAAAGATGATGACTTTATGTCTGATATACAGGGCATTTTTAGCAAAAGGGAACTAAAAGTTATTGCTGAGCGGTCAGCCAGGGGAAGATATCAGAAAGCAAAACAGGGTAAGTTTCCATCTGGAGGCAATAGCCTGCCTTATGGATATAAATTGGATAAAGAAGATAGATTGGTTATAGATGAAGAAGAAGCTAGAGTGGTAAGGCGTATTTTTGATTTAATTGCAAATCATGGTTGGTCCAGTTACAGAGTACCGGATGATCTAAATGCTTTGGGAATTCCTACAAGGCTTAAAAAACTTAAAAGGGTTTTGAGATCTAAAAAATATAATAGAATATATGAAAATAAATGGACAAGAAACAATGTAAGAAGTATTGTTTCAAATGATCTTTACTATAAGGATGAGTATATCTATGCGCAAAATAGTAAGTTTGATTTTGTAAAACCGGTTAGCATTAAAAAAGAACCAATAATCTCTAAAAGAATATTTCTGAAAGCAAAAAAGCAATTAACAGCTAATAGGAGTGATTATAATAACAGAGTAAAAACAATGTATATTTTAACTGGTAGATTATTCTGTCATAAATGCAAATATCCTTATTGTGGAGGCAGATATTCTACAAGAAAAGGTGTTGTATTTTACTATGGCGATTTAGGTAAGAAGAAAGAAGTAACTAGCAGTCCGTGTAGTAGTGCAGCAGTTAGAAAGGAACTGATAGAGGATATAATTAAAAATGATATAAAATATTTTCTTTTGAATCCTGATAATATCAAGAAATATATATTAAATAAAAGTAAAAAAAGTCTAAATAATGACTTTAAGGCTATTGAATTTGAAAATAAAAAGGATAAAATCAACAAAGATATTGATAGACTCTTGGAGTTATATTTAAATGAAGACATCCCTAAATCAATTAGAAAAAATAGCATTGCAGATAAATTGAAGGAAAAAGAAGAAGAACTAAAAATAATTGATAATGTAATATTTGAATTAAAAAATAAAGAAAAATTAGAGAAATTAAGAGAGAGAAGAATTAATAGTTTAAAGGATCTTTTAAAAAGTTTAAAATTAGGTATAAGCAAATTAGATGATATTGATTGGAAGAGAATAATATCAAAATTTATAGATAGAATAGAAATAAATTCTGAGGGTAAGATGACTAAAACTACTAAGCTGGATGTTTATATACATTATAATTTTAATAGCTTAGCAGCAGAAAATATCGGAGAAATTACCCCGCGCTGGGCGAATGGCGGAATTGGTAGACGCGCTAGGTTCAGGACTTAGTGTTCGTAAGAACATGGGGGTTCAAGTCCCCCTTCGCCCACCAGTAAATCTAATAAAAATTGTTTAGTTCGCATTAAATTTAAATCATTGGAAACATGCCACACGCGCATGTTTCCAGGGACTTGAAAGGACGGACTGAGTGTAAACGAGGGAGTCCGCGGCTCTGCAGCGAGCGGAGCGAGACGAAAGACCAAGTCCCCCTTCGCCCACCAGTAAATTGGTCCTTTATCTGACCTGCTTTTTAAAGTCTAATAAATTTAATCCTTAATACTTAAAGTGTAAAAAATTAACTTGATTTTATTAGATAATTTTTATAGAGTTGTAATATTTTTTAAAAGTTGTATAAAAATTATATTGGTGACAATTATATCAACAATTAATTATAAACTTTTTTCATATTGAAGAGCTTATATTTCAGAGGTTAAATATGAGGAAAAATGGTCTCTATGTCTTATTAGCAATATCGGTTATATTGCTTGTAGCCTTTTTAGTTATAGCATTTGTTTTTGGTACCTCTATATCATCCAATCAGTGCAGTATATGAGCACCCGGGGAAAAGGAAGAAGTAGAGGAAGTAGCAGGAGATAAAAGAGAAAAAGTAGAAAAGAAAGCGGTAGAAGGAAAAATATTGGGATGGACAGATAGATGGCAGGGAGTATAGGGCTGAAGATATTAAATTAATTATTGATTTTGCAGATTAAACTAATTGTTAGCTGCTTAAAGTTCTGATTTGGAAATCGCTAACTTTGTGTTAATATAATAAACCAGCTATTTACAATTATAAAAAACGCACCTTATTTCAATTAGATACAGTAATATCTTTTTCTGATATATAAGTGGGGATGTAGTTCAGTGGGAGAACGCTTGTCTGGCAGACAAGAGGTCGGCGGTTCAACTCCGCTCATCTCCACCATTTTCTCTTTAAAATCTATTAATTGTCTTTTTTTGCATTTTATCTGGACGGCAGGTAAAATTTATCAGTGCAGGAACTTAACTTTTTTATTTAATTGTTTGTTTTTATAAATATCCTTTTAATATTTTTTGGTATAATTATTCTCATGATATTATTTGTTTGAAGTTATATACTAGATTTACTCATGTTAAAATTAAAATTTTTTAAAGTAAATTGAAAGGAGCAAAGTGGATACAATTAAACTAAAACCGGAAAGAGAGTTAAAGACTCTATGGATCATAACCTGGGTGTTTACGCTGGTACTGGGTATACTTTTTTTGCTTTTTTTTATTTTTTCTATTGATTTGTGGATAATCGGGATTTCAGTTCTTGGCTGGATTGTAGTTATGATACCTGTAATAATATGGATCCCGGCTGCTTTCAGGGCCCTGGAATATTATATTGATGAAGAAGGTGTAAAAATGAAGGGTGGAGTGGTATGGAAGAAATTTGTTACGGTACCCTATCCCAAAATAACTAATGTAGATGTTACACAGGGACCAATGCAAAGATACTATAATATAGGGACAATTCATGTTCAAACTGCAGGTGCAGGCGGACAACAGGGACAAAAGGCCGAGCTCAAAATGAATGGTATAAGGGAGCTTGAAAAAATCAGGGATATTGTAGTGGGAAAAGTAAAAGATTCAACCTATACTTTGAGCAATGCAGGCATAGGAGAAGGGAAGACTCAGCCGGATACTATAGATAAAACATCTATTTTTGGGGATATTCTAAAGGAACTGAAGCAAATAAGGACGCTAATCGAAAAAAGGTAGGATAGATTAAGGATATTGAGGGGAATGATATGAAAAGTTACAGAAAAGAATTGTGGTTTAATACAGTAAAAAGAAGGGAATTTATAAATATTACAGGCGAGGTAGAGGATTCCCTGGAAAAAAGCGGAATCAAGGAAGGACTGGTTCTCTGTAATGCAATGCATATTACAGCCAGTATTTTTATAAATGACGATGAAAGCGGGCTTCATCAGGACTTTGAGAATCTGCTTCAAAAAATTGCACCAGAGAAACCATATGACCAGTATATGCATAACCGTTTTGAGAATAATGCTGACGCACATTTAAAGAGGACTATAATGGGCAGAGAGGTAGTAGTAGCGGTAACAGGTGGTAAACTGGACCTTGGACCATGGGAACAGATATTCTATGGTGAATTTGATGGAAAAAGGAAAAAGAGGGTACTGATTAAAATAATTGGAGAATAACTGACAATTTTATTAAAAGAATTTTTTGGTTGATTAATATAAATAAAAGTAGCTTAAGGAGATTAAAATTAAGTTAGGAATAATAGGTCTTCCAAATGTTGGTAAAAGCACACTTTTTAATGCAATAACGGCTTCAGGGGCAGTAGTCTCAAATTACCCATTCTGTACTGTAGAACCCAATATTGCCATCGTTCCTATTCCTGATAAGAGATTGGAGGAACTAGCAAGGATAGTAAAGCCGGAAAAAGTTATTCCTGCTACTATTGAATTTGTAGATATAGCAGGCCTGGTAGAGGGGGCAAGTAAAGGTGAAGGTCTGGGGAACAAATTTCTCTCACACATAAGGGAAGTGGATGCTATTATTCATGTTGTCAGGTGTTTTAGTGACCAGGATATTTCACATACCTATTCTGATATAAATCCATTGAGAGATGCCGAGGTAGTTAATCTTGAGCTAGTTCTTTCGGACCTTGAAAAGATTGAGAAGAGGATTGAAAAGGTAAAAAAACTTGAGAAAAGTGGGGAGAAGAAATATATAAAAGAGTATGAACTGCTAAACAGGGCAAGGGAAGAGCTCATGAAGGGGATTTCGATAAAGAATATAAAATTAAATGAGGAAGAAAAAGCAGTTCTGGGTGAGCTTTTCCTGATTTCAGGCAAACCGGTTATATATGCTGCAAATGTTAATGAAAATGATCTGGGTAAAAAAATAGAGGATATGCCAGGGGTTGGTGAACTTTACCAGTATGCTTCAGGGGTGGCTTCAGAGGTAATTTTAGTGAGCGCTAAAATTGAAGAAGAGTTAATGGAGCTTGAGTCTAATGAAAGAGAATTATTTATGGAGGAGCTTGGCATAACTAAATCAGGTATGGAAAGGTTGATAAAATCCTCGTATAAATTATTGGGGCTTATAAGTTTTCTGACAATAAAGCTCCCGGAGGTGAGAGCGTGGACTGTGAAGCAGGGGACAAGAGCGCCTGAAGCTGCAGGGAAGATTCATACTGATTTTCAAAAGGGGTTCATATGCGTTGAAGTAATAGATTACGAAACTCTTATAGATATAGGTTCATATACGGAAGCGAAAGAAAAGGGGCTGGTCCGCCGAGAAGGAAAAGAATACGTAATGAAGGACGGGGATATAGCCCTTTTTAAGTTCAGTGTATAAATTGAGTTTTGCAAAATTCATTTGTATAATGACTTTTATAACACGAATTAATCTTTGCCAGTGTTGGAGAATCTTTATTTCCATAGGTCAGAAAGGATAATTTTTGGAGAGAAGGGGCAGGAAAGAATCAATAATAACATTAGTAATAATGTTTATAATTGCCATGGTAATTATAAGCTGGCTTTCTGGTTTATGGAGCTGCGAGACCGGAAGGAAGGAATTAACTGAAAAGGAGCGGTTAACCATATCGGATTATATTAATTCCATATCAGTTCTTGTCCAGCAATCTAATAAAATTTCCTATAAATTTTTTAATTTACTGGATAAAGCAAAAGAAATGAACCGTGAAGACCTGAATACTGAACTACTTGCAATAATCGAAGAGAGCGAGGTAGTTCTGGACAATAGCAAGGAATTAGTTCCCCCGGAATTTTTTGAGATTGCCCACGGATATCTGGAATTAGTTTTTGAAACCAGAAATAGGGCTTACGAGGATTTCAGACCTGCATTATTTAATGCACTGCAGGACCTGGACCTGGAGATATCTACCACCCAGATAACAAAAACCTTTTTATACATGTACATGAGTGATGAAATATATCTGTATTTCCAGGATAAATTAAAAGAGTCGGGGGAAGAATTTGGAATAAGCAATCTTACTGTGATAGATTCGATTGTACTAAAGGAAAAAAACCTTACGAATACCCAGAGTGTAACGAGTTTCATTTCTGAGATAAAGTCAGTGTCCGAGCTTCAGGAGAGAAGAGGCGTAGCAGTTATTGATGATACAATAAAGTTTAACCCTGAAGTAATTAATGAGCAGGGAGACTACTGGATATTGGATAGCGGGTCTGAAATTAGCGTTAGTATTAATATACAGAACCAGGGTAATGTAGCAGAAAATGATGTGGATGTGGTTATGGAATATATGACCGAAGATAATATCGTTGATGAAAAAACATACACTATAAAAACAATTGAACCTTCACAGGATAAAACTGTCACGATATCAGGGTTTACTGCTTATCCTGGCAGGAAATGTGAACTGGAAATAACTGTGGGACCTGTGACCGATGAAGTCTTTTTGGGTAATAATTCTGCTACTTTTAAGTTTATGATGGATTAAGGCAATACTCAAGGTATTTTTCATATCAGTAATTTGGATAAAAAGGTTTTTTATATCAGAATTATCGGTTATAATATTATATCAAATTTATCAATTTTCAAAATTTAAGTTTTTTTGTTTATGGATGATAAAAAACATAAATCTTTCACTTTGGTGATATTATCGGATGCTAAATCAAGAATAAGAAAGATAAAAATAACCCACAACTTATTAAGATTATTATTTATAGCATTGGTTATATTGATAGCTTCAGCAGTAATTCTGGTTTCAGACCTTTTTTTTATACGGCAGGAGCTAAGTGAGAAGGTGGCTGAGCTGGAGAGAGTGAAGTATAAGGTTAATTATAAAGAAGTTGAGCTGGCAAACCTTGAAAAGAAGACCAAAGACATAGAAACAAAAACAAAGATTCTGGAAAGTTATCTGGAAGAGGTAGAAGACCTTGACCGTATGGTGAGAAGCATAACAGGAAAAGGTGGATACGAGGGAGAAGTAGCGATTTACGAAACTGATTTAAGTTCAGACATCAAATTTGAAGAAGACCCCGATGAAATCTATTATTATGTTAGTGACCAGGAAGAGGGATTAGATAATATAGATGCTCTTCTGGATGACCTTCTGACCAAAGCTCCCGAATTATCAGAGATTCTTACTGAAGATAAGAAAAATATGGAAGACCATATATATCTTATGGAACATACCCCGAGTATGTGGCCAACCTGGGGAACTATTACATCACTTTTCGGAGAAAGAAGACGTGGTTATATACATAAAGGGCTTGATATTGCAAACAATACTGGTACCAGTATACAGTCGACTGCAAGCGGTACAGTAATTTTTGCTGGATGGCATGGAGGTTACGGTAGGAAAATTATAATTTATCATGGATTTGGTTATAATACAGTTTATGCGCATCTTAGCAAGATTTATGTTGAAGTTGGAGACACGGTAAAACAGGGGGATATTATAGGAACAATGGGAAATACCGGGCATAGCACAGGACCACACCTGCATTATGAAGTGCTGATAGATGGCATCCCCAACGACCCAATGGATTTCCTTCCGGAAGTAATGGACTAATTTACAAATTTTATTTTGTTTTATATCATTTTCAATCAATAAGTATTTATGGTTGATGAGTTTTTATCGTAAAAAGATTAGAAAAAGTATAGTAATAGAATATGAATATGGATGTAAAAAAGAAAATATCATACCTGGGTCCCCCGGGGACATTTACAGAGGAAGCTCTGGATAAGTTTATTAAGGACCCGGATAGAGTAGAAAAAATACCATTTACTACTGTTGTTGAGGTTATAAAAAGTGTGGACAGGGGAAATACTGATGAGGGTTTAGTGCCTATCGAAAATTCTATTGAGGGGTCAGTAAACATAACCCAGGATATCCTTGCCTTTGAAAGCGAAGCAAAGATAATAGGAGAAGTAGTTATTCCTGTTAAGCATAGTCTTATTGGAAATAAAAAGATTAAGCTAAAAAATATAAAAAAGATAATATCTCACCCCCATGCAACTGCACAATGCAGGAAATTTATATCGGCGAATCTAAAGGATGCTGAAGTAATAGCTGCAAATAGTACTGCTGAAGCTGTTAAAATCTTAAAAAGAGAAAATGATGACGTAGCTGCAATAGGAACAAAAACTGCAGCAAAAATTTATAAACTGGAAATAATAGAGAAAGATATTGAAGATAATAAAGATAATAAAACAAGGTTTGTTTTTATTGGAAACAGCATACAACCACAGACAGGAATTGATAGAACTTCAATAGTTTGTTTTCTTAAAGAGGACAGGCCAGGAAGCTTGTATAATATATTAAAGGAATTTGCAAAAAGGGATATAAACCTTACAAGATTAGAATCAAGACCGGCTAAAAAAAATCTGGGAGATTATGTATTTATGATAGATGTTGACGGGCATCTGCATGATGATAATGTTTTTGATGTAATTGAAGTTTTAAGAAGAAGTGTATACATTGTTAAAATCCTGGGATCTTATCCCAAATGGACTGAAAAGAAATAGAGGTAATACCAAAAACAGGGAAGAGGATTTATGATTGATATAGAGTTGTTTAGGAAAAACCCTCAGATTTTTAAATCAGAAATAAAAAAAAGAGGTCTGAAAATTAATACTGATAATGGCCTGAAACTGGACAAAAAGAAAAGAGAATTAATGGTTCAGATTGACCGTTTAAGGTATGAGAAGAATATAGCTTCAAAAATAATACCGGGGCTTGAAGATGAAGAAAAAAGTAAAAAAATCAATGAGGTCAAAAGGATAAATGAAAACCTGCAAAAGATGGGAAAAGAGCTAGCAGATATTGAAGAGAAATTTTTTAATCATTTCTCAGCCTATCCTAATATATCAGACGACAGCACACCTGTGGGGAAGGACGAAAGTGGCAATGTAATTAAATCTTATTATGGCACTAAGCCTGTGTTTGATTTCAAACCCAGAAACCATATTGAACTTGGAATAGACCTTGATATTCTTGATGAAGAAAGGGCAGCTAAAATATCCAGTTCAAGGTTTGTGTTTTTAAAAAATGAGGGGGTGCTGCTGGAATTTGCCCTGGTGCAGTATGTTTTAAATGTATTAATTAAAAAAGGTTTTTCACCTCTTATACCCCCGATTCTTGTAAAAGAGGAAGCTATGTATGGTACGGGGTTTTTCCCTGTAGAAAAAACCCAGTATTATAAAACTGAGCTGGATGACTTATTTCTGGTAGGGACTTCAGAAGTTCCGCTTTGTGCTTATCACAGTAAAGAGTTTTTGGATGCAGGAGCTCTTCCTTTAAAATATGCTGCTTTCTCTACCTGTTTTAGAAGAGAAGCCGGAAGTTACGGTAAAGATTTAGGCGGGCTTTTTAGAGTTCATCAATTTGATAAGATTGAAATGTTTATATTTGCCCGGCCAGATAATTCCTGGGAGGAATACGAAAAATTAAGGGATACCCTGGAAGAAATAATACAGGGATTGGGGCTTCATTACAGGATGGTAGATATGTGCACCGGAGATATTGGAACTCCCAATGCAAAAAAGTACGACCTTGAAGCATGGCTTCCCGGACAAAAAAAATACAGAGAATTAGCATCATGCAGTCATGATACTGATTTTCAGGCAAGAAGACTGAATATAAAATACAGGGATGGGAAGAAGAAAGAATTAGTTCATACCATGAACAGTACCGCCTGTGCTATAGGAAGAACATTAATAGCAATATGGGAAAATTACCAGGATAGTAATGGGAATATACAGGTCCCTGAAGTCCTCCTTCCTTATATGGGAGGGGTTAAAAAGATTTCCAAAAAATAATATGGCTGATTAATGTTATCCTTAGGTATTAATTCAATAGTGTTATTTAATAAATTTATTAAGTGGTAAATTTTTTATTGCTATATGCTATTTATGATATTTTTTTAAGTAAAAAGGAATTAAAATAGATAAACAGGATATGGAAAACCGCGTTAGCAAGGTTATTAACTGAACTGTAAAAAGTTTTTTTAAGCTGCAAATCGATATAAATGAATTCATTTATAAATACTTCTTTTATGCTATAATTTGTTTTTGTCCGGAGAGGTGGCAGAGTCTGGTTGAATGCGGCGGTCTTGAAAACCGTTGAAGGTTTACCTTCCGGGGGTTCAAATCCCTCCCTCTCCGCCATGGAGATACTATTGTTTGATTGGTGGGTTAAATCTAATTGTGTAAAATATGCCAAAAGTGCATATTTTACAGGATTTGAAAAATTAATAAGATTATAAAATAGAAAAATTTAACCTGTTATTTATAAGTCATTCTCCAATAAACTAAGGAAAATTTTAGCTACCTTGGGGTCAAACTGAACTCCACTATATTTTTTTATTTCTCTTATGATTTGTTTTTTTGTCATTTTCTTCCTGTATGGCTTATCCTTGGCCATGGCTTCATAAGAATTAATCAGGAATGAAATTCTGGAGAGTATAGGAATTTCTTCGCCTTTTATACCTCTTGGATAACCGCTACCATTAAACCATTCATAATGGGAAAGAATTGCTTCTGAAATGGGCTTGAGGGTATTTGACGATTCCGCTATACGATAACCAATCTCAGGAAGTTTTTTAATTATTTTCCATTCTTCCCTGGTAAGCCTGCCTGGTTTTGACATTATTTCATCTGCCAGTGCTAATTTTCCTATATTGTAAACATCCATGAGTAATTTTAACTCTTCAATCTTTTCATTGGTAAGATTAAGTCTTCTTCCAATAGACAGAGCGTATTTTCTTAATTTAATGCCCTGTTCTCCTGCTTTAGTGCCTTCTCTTCTCAAGTTCTCTTTAAGGGAGCTTATAATTATCTCATTTGTGGATTTGCTGTCAGCTATTTTATTTCTATACATTTTGTCTTCAGCTTCTTTCAATATTTTATCTATATCTTCTGAGGGTGTTTTTTTTGTTGCAAATCCGATTGAAATACTTAGAGGCATGTTACATGTACTTCTTTCCTTGCAAAGTCTTTTTATTCTTTTTAAAATATCTTTTGCATACTCACCTGCAGTTTTGGGCAGCATTATAATAAATTCATCTCCACCCCATCTTGAAACTATATCTTCTTCCCTGAAGCATTCTTTCAATATATCTGCTATCTTTTTTAAGAATATATCTCCTTTTAAGTGACCGTATGCATCATTTATTACTTTTAAGCCATTTACATCTCCCATTAACATGGTTAATGGGAGCTGCCTTTCCGTATTGAGCCTTTTTATCTCTTCCTCGAAGTATGCACGGTTATAAAGACCGGTAAGAGTATCATGGAATGATAGATATCTAATCTTCTCTTCTGAATTTTTCCTTTCTGTTATATCTCTTGTTATACCAAATACTCCTATTATATTATTGTTTTCGTCATACCATGGTATTTTAGAAGTAGATGCCCACCTGTCATCTTTGTCTTCGTAAGTTTCTTTTTCTTCCATGTTTATTATTGGATTACCTGTTTTCATTATAATTTGTTCGTCTTTAAATGCCTGTCTTGCATGCTCTTCACTGAAAATATCAAAATCAGTTTTTCCTATTGCCTCTTCAGGAGTATTTAATCCAAACTTTTCTGCAGTTGCCTTGTTAATTCTTACAAATTTGCTGTCCGAATCTTTAAAAAATATGCTTTCGGATATATTATCCATTAATGCATTAAAGAAACTTTTCTCTCTTCCAAGACGGGTCTCCTCTTCCTTTTTTCTTTTGGTTATATCTCTTGATACGCCCATGGTCCCCATGATATGCCCCTTACTGTCATACCAGGGTATCTTGCTGCTGCTCATCCAGTACTCTTTACCGTAATATACAACTTTTTCTACTTTATCAATTATGGGCTTGCCCTCCTTCATAACTTTATTTTCATCCAGGGAGTACTCGTTTGCCTTTTTCTTGGAGAAAAAAGCAGCATCGGTTTTGCCAATGAAATCCTTGGACTTTTTACCGAGGAAATCAGCCATGGTTTTATTCGTAATCATAAATCTGTTTTTTGTGTCTTTAATATATACATTATCGGGAATATTATTTATGAGTTTCTGAAAGAGATCAAGCTCTTCACTTCTATTAAAAAGTATATTTTTTACTTTTTTATCAATAGAATTATCTTCTTTCACACCTTTTTTTTCTTTTTTATTTGCCATTTAAATCTTCCACCTTAAATTTTGTATAATTTTACAAGTTTTTAAAGATTGTTTCAATTAATAAAATATTTAGTATTATAAATCATCTCGGATTCTTTTCATACATTCTTTTAAGAAAAAAAACTTTAAAGTTAAATAATAGATTAATAATCTGGATAAACAGAGGATTTATGTACAGGTTTTTATAAGAGCAAAATTGCTACATAATCCAGCCGAATAATTTAAGGATGGTTGTTAGAAAAAAAACTTTAGCTATTTTTCTTTATATCCAGGTTTTAACTCATATTTGCTTAGTTTATTAGAAAATTCCTGTATCCTGTTGTTTACTTTATAATTTATGGTGCCTTTCTGGAATTTGCCAGGAGCTGTTTTTTTACCGGCTTTTAATCCTGTGAGTATCTCAATACCATCATCAATGGTTTTTACTGCATATATATGAAATTTTCCTTTTTTTACTGAGTTTATTAATTCTTCTCTTAGCATTAAATTTTTTATATTACTTTCCGGGATTATAACTCCCTGCTTGCCATTTAAGCCTTTTTCTTTACATACATCATAAAATCCCTCTATTTTCTCGTTAACACCTCCGATTGACTGGATTTCACCTTTCTGATTAACTGAACCTGTTACTGCTATACCCTGATTGATGGATACCTCTGATAATGCTGATAGGATAGCATATAGTTCAGCGCTTGAGGCGCTGTCGCCTTCTACATTACCATAGCTTTGTTCAAAAACAATATGGGCAGATAAATTAAGGGGGCTGTTTGTTGTATGTTTTTCTGTTATATACCCGCTTAGTATCATAACTCCCTTTGTATGAATAGGACCTCCAAGCTTGGTTTCTCTTTCTATGTCAATAATTCCTGTTTTGCCGAGGCCAACTGATGCAGTTACCCTGGATGGCTTGCCAAAGGAAATATCACCAAGGTCTATGATTGAGAGTCCGTTAACCTGTCCAACCACGCCTCCCTCGATGTCTATAAGGATTGTTCCATCTTTTATCATGTCTTTTACTTTTTCCTGAATTAAATTTGAACGGTAATACTTTTCGTCAATTGCTTTCTTTATATGACAGGCATCAATATATTTATGGTTTTTCTGTTTTGAATAAAAATTAGCCTCAGTTATAATATCTGAAATATCTGAAAAATTGGTTGAAATTTTATTTTTATTTTCGGCGAGTCTTAGTCCATATTCGATTAATTTTGCTACTGCTGATGATTTGAGGTGATTAAGATTTTCTTTCTTGCAGAATGTACTTATAAATTTGATGAATTTTTTAATATTAGCATCATTTCTTTCCATAACTAAGTCGAAATCAGCTCTGACCTTGAATAATTTTTTAAAGTCGGGGTCAAGATTGTAAAGGACATTGTAATGGTATGGTAATCCAATAAGAATTACTTTAACATTCAGGGGGATAGGTTCAGGTTTCAGTCCTTTTGTTGATATTGAACCAAGACGCTCACTGGCTTCTTCTATTATTATTTTTTTGTCTTTTAAAGACATCTTTAAGCTATCCCAGGAAAAAATGTTTTTAAATAGCTCTTCTACGGGTATAACCAGAAAACCGTTGTTTGCTTTATGAAGGGAACCCCCTCTTATCATTGTAAAATCTGTGGACAGGACTCCAAACTGCGCTTCCTTTTCAATTCTTCCCAGAAGGTTCTGGTAAGTTGGATTTTGTTCGATTACAACCGGGGCACCTTTAAGCTTTGAGTTGTCTACTATTACATTGACTTCGTATTTTTTAAATGGCAATTCCTTCATCCATGGGAATAAAGTGGAAGCTGAAAGTTCTTTATGTTTATTTGAAATAAAATCATTCAGATTTCTTAAAATATCATCTTCTACATCCTTATTGTATTCTATTATTTCAGGTATATCCTTAAACTTCTCATTAAAATCATTTACAAACTTACCGATGGTATAATGGGCAACCTGATGGTTCAATTTTTTTATGTCTTCATCTATTCTTCTATCCAGGTCTCTTATATTATTCATTGTTTTATTTAAATCTTTATTTATTTTTGCTTTCTTTTTTTTGATTTCTTTTTTCTTTTTCTCTTTCAGGTTCATAAACTGTTTCTCGTCCAGCGGTTTTCCGTTGATAGCTGGCAGAATAAAAAGGCCTATCTGGGTAGATTTTATGATAAATCCCTGTTTTTCGGCTTTTTTGTTTAATTCAGAGAGAAGTTTATCTTTTTCTTTTTCAATACTTTCAGTGATAGCCTCCTTTTTTTCTGTATAGTCTTTGCTATCAAATGTTTTTGGAAGCAAACTTCTTATAGAATTGATAAAATTACTCATGTATTCTTTAAAAACATGCCCTTTGCCCGGGGGGAGTTTTATTGCTTTTGGTTCATAGGAATTTTTAAAGTTGTTTACATAACACCAGTCAGCAGGGGCTGGCTTTGTTTTTGCAAGCTCTTCAACAAAATTTTTTACGCCGGTCATTCTACCGGTCCCGGTATGGCCTGAGACATAGATATTAAAACCGTTATTTTCAATATTCAAGCCAAATTTTAGTGCTTTTACTGCTCTGTCCTGACCTATGATTGATTTTAATGGGGTAATCTTATCAGTACTTTCATGGTCAATCTTTTTTTCGTCAATTGTAAATTTTAACTTGTCTGGGGATAGTTCTGAAATCATTTTTGACTCCTGTTAAGATTCATTATGATTTTATTAAATTAATATAATAATAACAGATATCTTATAATAAGACTTTACCATATATTAAAATTTTATTTTATAATATACAAAAAGAGGTAAAAAAGATATACTTTTACAGGTTTTTTTAAGCTTCTTAGCAATTCGATAGTGTCAAAAAGTATAGTTTTAAATTGAAATTTTATATGTTTTATTTTAATAGTTAGGGGAAGAAAATGGCAAGAAAATATACGGAAAACACAAAATTATCAGAGGTGCTGAATTTGCCTGAGACAAAAAAAATTATTTCTAAGTATAGATTACCCTGCCTGGATTGTCCAATGGCAAGGTTTGAAGCAGGTATGTTAACTCTTGGCCAGGTCTCAAAAACTTACGGTATTAATTTAGCTGGATTACTTGAGGAGTTAAATAAAATTTCCTAAGGTTTCTGTGTCTTTAAAATTTTTAATTAATATATTTTATTTTGTTTGTATGGAAAAATATTATAACATGATAAATCCTTTATGCATTTTATGGTTTACTTTGTAATACTGTAATAGATGAATTATAAGTAATGCAAGCGCCTGTAGCTCAATTGGATAGAGCAGTGGACTACGAATCCGAAGGTTGGGGGTTCGAATCCCTCCAGGCGCGCCATTCTATAAATTTGAGGTTAAAATAAGCGTGTGTAATAGGATCTATTAAATAGTCTGGAATTTATACCGGGCAGTACTTTGGCTGTGTACATTGCTTGAGGTTTTTTAAGTTTTATGCAGGACCTTTAATGTCCTCAGTCTATTTAAGGCAGCAGCTACTTCAAATTTTCTTGGCATTGCGTAGCTTCCGGGGTGTTGCCCTTTAAAAAAACCTGAAATTATATCCATTCCGTTTTTTTCAATATCATTAAATATCATTTCTAAAATAGAAGTAATTGTTTTTTCTCCATCAATATATTTTTTGTTTAAGGCGTAAAGCAGCATATCTGATATGGCGTTAACCTGGCTTGGGTCAACAATCTGTTCCACAGCAGACATGTCAATATTAGTGATACCAAATATTATATTATTAAGTCCTTTTGATGTTACTTTCTTCTTTTTGCCCCTGAATGGATTAATGCTTGAGGGCAGGGGAATTCTTTGAGTTAAATTGCCAAGCGGGGAAGTGACTTCAGAAATTCTTATATCTTTCCTATTTTGAACTATTTTTTCTGCCTTTCCGGTAACAATAAAGGGGAGATAGCAATCCATCATAATTATATTATCTGCAACCTCAAAATAATCTCCAGAGCCTCCCATAACCATTATGGAAGAAGTTCCTAATTTTTTATAAATTTCTCTAACACGGTCAATGAAAGGGGTTATGGGCTCTTTATCTTTTGGAACAATTTTTTGCATTATTTCATCTCTTATCAGGAAGTTGGTAGCAGATGTATCTTCGTCTATAAGTAAAAGCCCGGACATGCATTCCAGGGCCTCTATTATATTTGCTGCCTGCGAAGTACTCCCGCTGGCATTGGCAGTTGAAAATTTTATTGTATCTTTGCCAAAAGGAAGATTTGAGATAAATGGTAAAATATTTACCTTCTGGATATTTCTTCCCTCTTCTGCTCTTATTTTTACCGCTGAGCTAATTGTTACTGCATACTCTCTGCCGTCACCGGGGATATGGTTATAAATACCACGTTCAATTGCCTTTAGAAGAGTAGTCTTTCCATGAAAACCACCGCCGATAATAAGAGTTATGCCTTCCGGTATTCCCATCCCGGTAATTTTTCCTGCATTTGGAGCTTCAAGTGTAACTTCAAGCTCTGGAGGAGATTTAAAAGCGGTAGCTTCTGACTCTGGGAGGGGGCTGTCACTTATTCCGCTTCTGCGGGGAAGTATAGAACCGTTTCTTATAAATGACACCAGTTTGTTTTCTTTTAAAATTTTTCTTATATATTCCTGGTCCTCGCATACATAAACATGTTTTTTTATTTCTTTCTTATCAAGACTGATAAGCAGTAATGATGACCTTGTAATTTCAGGTATTTCCCCTGTAAGCATTTCCATACAATGTTTTCCAAGTATCGTCCTGCCTCTTGCCGGAAGGCCGGCGTAGAATCTGACCTCAACAAATTCATTATTTACAACACAGGAGGTTCTCTGCAGTATTTCCTGTTTTCCGCTGTCAATAATGATTATACCTGATTTCCCGGTGCCCCTTATCCCCCTGGAAATTTTTTTAGCAGTTTTGGCAAATGCCCTGGAAATATAGTCTTCAAGAGCAATTTTTCTTGATTTATTAGAGAATAAATCACTGCTGAAGCCAGCTATTTTTTGTGGGGCCCGGACTCTTAATCGGGAAGGTGAGGCAAATGGGTCTCCCTGCACATAATCTATAAACAGGGTAAAACCATTAAATGTATAGCTTCCTTTAAGTTGCTTGTATGCCTTATATCCCCTGTGGTCAATACCAGAGATTAATTTTTTGAGTTTTTCCATTTTTTAAATTTAATTTATTTATTTTTTGCAATTATTTTATTTAGTATACAGTGAATCTTCATTATTTATAAATAAAAATGTTTTAAAATCCGGATAATAGCTTGATTGATGATTTTGCTGAATAAAATTACCTAAATGTTAATTTAATTAAAATTTTTATGATTATTATGGAATAATCCAGGTAAATTTTACCATTATTAATGATTTTTTTAAAAAATCTGTTATCATATTGTTTGCTGCGAAAGTGAGGAGAGGTGCTTGAGTGGTCGAAAAGGGCCGCCTGCTAAGCGGTTAGGCGAGTGTAAACTTGCCTCGAGGGTTCGAATCCCTCCCTCTCCGCCATGTAGATACCATTGTATGTCTGGGTGTAACTGAGCCCTAAATTTGTAAAATTGCTTATTTAATAGGTAAGAGGAGGATTTGTTTATGCTTACAAAGGAAGTTTTTTGGAATCAAATAGGTAACTTTAACAATTCATTTTTATATCTTCATATAATCTGGATAGTATTATCTATAACACTAATATGCTTGCATTTTATTCTCAAGAAAAAATCTACCAATATTATTTTGAAAATTTTTTTATCTCTTACATTTATTTTTAATAGTATAGTTTTTTTCTTTATTAATACGGATTCTCCTTTATCAAAATATTTTTATGGTGGCCTTTTTTAGCAGTTGGCCTATCTTTTTTAATTGATATAATTAGAAAAAGGATTTTTTTTGGTTTTCCCGCTCAAAGGTCTTTAAGGATAATAACTATTATCGGTCTAATTTCAGTATGTATATATCCGTTAGTCGGTATTTTACTTGGGAGGAATTTTCCATTTATATGTATGCCTATGAACCCCTGTCCTTCAACTGTATTAGCAATTATTTTAGTAACTGCAGCTATTCCTAGAACAAGTAGAGTAACCCTTGCTCTATTATTACCATGGGGGTTATTAAGCTTACCAAAAGCTCTTGGAATGTTTGATTGCTGCGAGGATGCGATTTTATTTCTTGCAGGTGTCTACGGATTGGTAATTCTAATAATATACTGGAAAAAAATAGGTAAAGAAAAAAATAGGGTTTAGAGAAGCTTTGCAAGAAAGTAAATGTATTCCTTTTGAGTATGGAAAATGGAAATAATCCTGTTGTGTACCCATAAGTTTTATTATGTCTTCATATCAATTTGCGGCTTAAAAAAAGTTTTACATTTCCATGAAGTTTCTATAGAGCAGGGCAACTTTAGGTAATACTTTATTTAATATGTCCCTTTCCTTATCTAAATTAATTTATCTAATCTTTTCTCTGGGTGGGAAAATAAAATGGTTTAAGCATTTAAAGATCAATGTATAAACAGCATAGATTATTTGACTATTATATTTATAGATATATAATATATATATAAAATTATTTTTATAAAATATTATATAATTATTTATAAAAAAGGAGTGTTAAAAATGAAGAAAATAAATTTAAGAAGATATTTAGTAATGTTAACAGTAACAGCACTCATCTCGGCTCTAGTGTCCTTTACCGCTTCTTGCGTGCCTGAGCTTGTTATTGGTGATTTAACTATATGTAAAGATATAGACCAGGAAACATTTGAGCCGGTAATCCAGAAGGATGAATTCGATATAGAAACTAAAAAAATATATGCAACCATAGGATATTCAGGTGCCAAGGGGGATGATAACTATCGCTTCAAATGGGATAATGAGAATACTGGCGAAACTGTTTTAGATGAAACTTCACAATATTCAGAAGGCGAAAGCGGCTATTTTGAAGGATACGCAATGTCATATATAGAAACATATGAAGATGTTAAAGTTGTTCCCCCGGGAAGCTATAATATTGAGTTCTACCATAATGGTGAATTAAAAAGTACGGCAAGTTTTGAGGTTAAGGAACCCGAAGTGAGCATATCGGAAGTAGCGCTTGCTGATGAAATTGATGAAAATTATGCTCCTATAAATAAAACCCAGGAATTTAGCTCAACAGAAATTGTGTACGCGTGTGTTAATACTGATTATTATATTTCAGGAAATACTCTTGAGGCAAAATGGTATGATTTACGTGGGGAAGTAATAGTAGAAACTACTGAAGATATGAAGGTGGATTTATATGAATCCGTGTGGACTGCGTTTACCCTTGAGGGACAGGGCAGGGATATACCGGCTGGTAATTATAGCGTGGAGATTTATTTAAATGATGATTTATACGGTTCATATGATTTTGAAGTTACCGGAGCTATAGAAGATATATTTACCCAGGGAAATAAATATTCTAATGAAAATTACGGAGTGTCATTTGCTGTACCGGATGACTGGACATATACAGAGTCAGAAGATGCCGATGGCCTTGAAGTGGATTTATCTCCATCAGCTGGCAACTTACCTATAGGTTTTATGTTTATAGCCAGCCCTGAAAATGACTACCCTCCCAGCAGTCAGTACAGGGGTTTTGCGGATGATGTAAGTTCAAGTATTGCAGCTGATAATAACTGGGAGCAAGTCGGTGATATTCAGGAAAATGAACTGGTAACAGAGAATGGAATAGAGTATCAGGATTTTACTTATTTCTCTAAGGACCAGAATGGCAATGAATGGGGTGTAGTTATAACATTTATTGAAGGCAGTGATAGACTTTATGTCCTGTTTGCTACGGTAATGTATGATTATTTTGATATTGGAGAATCGGTTTATTATGGTATGTTAGATTCAATGGAACTTAAGTAACTGGTAGATATATCAGCTTTAAAGAGAAAGTAAAGATAAAAACAGGCGGACGTTATTAAAATAATGCCCGCCTGTTCTATTAGAGTGTTTAAAAATATTGGTAAAAAAGGATTGAATAAAACCTTTAATTTTATTTATTTTATGGTAATATTGCCAGATATAAAAATATATAGGCGAGGTATTTTAATATGAAGTTTAGAGGGCTAAGCAAAGCAAAAGAAGAAGATGTCCAGAGGTGTATGGAATGTGGAAAGATTTTAAAGGATAAAGCATATGAACCATACTGCAAGGAATGCGACGAAAAGCTTGATAAGAAGTTTGATAATATTGAAGATAATATAATTATCTATAGAGAACTTATGGACAGTGAAATAGAGATACTTAAAAAATTTGATGATGAGGATATAGAAGACCTTTTTAAAAGAGTATATGATAAATTGTCCAGGGAAAAGGGGGGACTGAAAAAAGAAAGCATAATAGTCCTTAATAAATTAAAAGATTCATTTGGGTTAAATGAGGCGGATATGGGTCTTAAAAACCTTCCCGGTATAAAAGAAATTAAAAAAGCTGGGCCTAAAGATAAATGTCCCGAGTGTGGTAAAAAAATTCAAGAAGATTTTAATTTATGCCCGTACTGCGGTTATAAATTAAAAGATGACTTTTAGGACAGATTTAGAATTTACTGTGTGCAAGCTTCTCAAACAGCTCTTAGAGATTTCCCGGTAATTTGTGTAATTTGGATGCAAATTTTATTTTTCATATTTTTTAAAAAGCCAGGAGTATTTTTTTGTATCTAAACTTTCAAGATTTTTTAGGAAATAAATTTATCTATTATAAACTGTAATAATTACTGAAAATGGAAAGACAAAAAAGACAGATTTTGAATGAAAACTTAAGAGTGCTGCTTTTTAAATACTCGGCACCTACTATAACCGGTATGGTTATAGTAGCCCTTTATAATCTTGTGGATACTCTTTTTGTAGGAAATATAGTAGGTCCGAATGCAATCGCCGGGCTTACGGTAGTATTGCCTGTAATGATTTTTATAATAGCCATTGGACTTTTAACAGGAGTGGGCTCGGCTTCTATAATATCCCGTTCACTGGGTAAGGGACACAATGAGAGAGCTATAGTTGCCGGGGGCGATAGTATTGTACTGAATACGGTCTTAAATGTTATAACCATTATCCCTATTTATATCTTTTCTGAAGATATACTCAGGTTTTTGGGTGCCTCAAGCGAAGTCCTGCCCTATGCAAGAGATTATATGAATATTATGATACTGGGATTTGTATTTTTATCCTTCTCGGTAAATGGCAGTAATCTAATAAGGGCTGAAGGCAAGCCGAGAGCTTCAATGTATGAGATGGTTATAGGATCAATTTTAAACATAATCCTTGATTATTTATTCATAGTTATATTGGGGTGGGGAGTTAAAGGAGCTGCAATTGGTACCGTTATAAGTCATATAGCCAGTTCTGTCTATATTTTTATATTTTTTATGTCCAGAAGCAGCATATTTCACCTGAAGCTCAAGATGTTTAGAATAAATAAATCTATATCACGCGAAATTTTAAGTCTGGGAATTCCTTCATTTCTTATGGAAATTATGGGAAGTATTATGTTTCTGTTGTTTATAAGGTTTGTAGGAAAATATGGCGGAGATGTTTATATTACTATAACTGGTATAGGTATAAGGATTATTGATTTAATATTTATGCCGCTACTTGGGATAAGCCAGGGTTTTTCTCCTATTGTCGGGTTTAATTATGGTGCAAAACTTTATTTAAGGGTTAAAAGAGTTTTAAGGGAAGCATTTATGTGGACTTCAATTATAACCCTATCCGGTTTTATTGTAATGGTTGTGTTTCCGGAATCACTATTAAGCATATTTACCAGTGATATGGAAGTTATTGAAAAAGGAGCTGCCCCTTTAAGATTAATTGCTATGCTGGCCCCTCTATGGAGTTTTCCGGTACTGGGAAGTGCATTTTTCCAGGCAATAGGTAAAGCCAGACCTTCACTTATTATAACATTATCAAGAGATTTGTTTTTCTTTATACCGTCTATTTTTATCCTGCCTTTGTTTTTTAACCTGTGGGGGGTATGGGCTTCCTGGCCGGTTACTGATTTTTGCTGTTTCTTGATGGCTGCTATATTTTTAATAAGGGAGGTAAGGATAATAAATAGAGATATAGAGATTGAAAAGGAAAAACTGTCATGATTCTGTTTTCACCGTTTTAAAACGGTTACTTGTTAGAGTTAAAAATTTTTTATTCAAGACAGAATTTTATTGGATATCAAATAAAAAAAATTTTAGATTTATTAAGATATATTCTAATATATAATTTATATTAATATTCTACGTAATCGTTATAATATATTACTTGATTGCGGAGAGATGGCTGAGTGGTTTAAGGCGCACGCTTGGAAAGCGTGTAAGTGGCGTAAGCTGCTTCGAGGGTTCAAATCCCTCTCTCTCCGCCAGGAGAAATGAGATACCTTGTAAAATGTTATTCGATCTTGATATCAAAGAATCACAAATAAGGATGTTAATAAATGAAATTAGGAAGAATTGAAAAATGGTTTATGACCAGACATAAACATGATAAATATGTTATAGGTATTGCTGAAAAATTATTAAGTTTTGTAAATATGAAAGAAAAACAGAATTGGCTTGAGATAGGATGCGGTGATGGTGCTGTTTCCAGGCACATTTTTAAAAAATATAACTTGAATGTAACAGGAACTGATGTGGATCCGGAGATGGTCCATCTTGCAAAGAAAAATATAGGTAATATGCAAAATATCCGGTTTTTGGAGGCTGGTGTGGCTAATTTACCTTTTCAAGATAACAGCTACGATATAGTCTTATCATTTCAAGTTTTGCATCACATATCCGACTGGTCGAATGCATTGAAGGAAATAAAAAGAGTGTTAAAACCAAAAGGTTATTTAGTTTACTTTGATCTTCTTTTTCCCAGGGGCCTGGCTAAAATAGGAAAATTATTCAAACATAGCTATGGGATTGTAACTCTTCATGATTTAAATTCATTTATTGAGAAAAATAATTTTTCTACCATTTATTCCTCACCTTTAAAAAAGGATATTTTCGGTAATGCTTATAAAGCTGTATTTAAGAAAAATTAATGATGATAGCTTTAATTACCACTAGAGATAGCAACATTATACTTAGGTAGTGCTTACCGGCATTTAATCTTTTCAATAGGGAGACTTCGGATATAATTATTTCATCCTGATTATATAACTGTGGTATCCATAACTTGATTTTAAAAAAGACTTAGTTTATTATAGACGATAAGTTATTGCTTATATACTTATATAGATTTTATAGCTGTATCTTTTAATGGATAGGTAATTAAATACAGTAAACAATTTAGACACGAGGTGATAAAAATTTATTCAATAGAAGTTAGAGATTTAACCAAGAAATTTAATGGATTCACAGCAGTGGACAAAATATCATTAGTGGTAAAAAGTGGAGAACTTTTTGGTCTGCTTGGTCCGAATGGTGCCGGTAAAACAACAACTATCAGAATGCTTACAGGAATTTTTAAGCCAACAAGTGGAACTGCTTTAATAGGAGAATATGATATCCAAAAAAATCCATTGGAAGCCAAGCAGCTTATGGGAATAGTTCCCGAAATGGCTAATGCATATGTAGACCTTTCGGCCCTCAGGAATTTATTGCTTATGGGAGAGCTGTACGGAATACGGAAAAAGGAAAGAGTAAAGAGGGCTGAATACTTATTAAAATTATTTGGGTTGTATGAAAAAAGAAATAATAAAGTAAAAACTTTTTCTAAGGGAATGAAGCAAAGGTTGATTGTAGCTATGGGACTAATGAATGAGCCAAGATTATTGTTTTTGGATGAACCCACTGCTGGATTAGATGTAGGAAGTGTCAGATTAATTAGAAAACTTATTAAAGAGTTCAATAGTAAAGGGATTACTATAATTTTAACCACCCATAATATTGAAGAAGCTAATCAGCTCTGTGACAGAGTAGCAATTATGAATCATGGCAGGATTGTAGCCATTGATTCCCCTGAAAAACTGAAAAGCACTTTTCAGAGCACCGCTTCTATTGAGGTAGCTTTTGATAAAAAAGTAAAGGCAGAGGAATTATTATTTGGTGATGTGGTTACAGAGACGAAGAAAGTTGGAGATAAAATAAGATTATATAGCAAGAGAACCGGAGAAGTCATTCCCATGCTGGTTGAGTATGCTAATTCTTCCGGCAGCAAAATAATATCTCTTAATACATTGGCACCTAATCTTGAAGATGTATTTGTAAAGCTGACGAAGGAGTAAAAAATGAATTTCATTGGACAACTAAAGAGGTCGCTTGCTGTTACTAAAAAGGACTTATTTGTTTTTTATTTAAAAGGACCGGTATTAATATCTGGCATACTTATGCCATCTTTCTTATTTATCGCTTTTATTGTTGGAAGGAATCTTTCTCTAAGTTTTTTAATACCAGGCCTATTGGGAATGGCACTCTTTGTTACTGTTTCATCTATAGGTCCCGTAGTAGTACAATGGGAGACGAGAATGAAAACTTTTGAAAGATTGGTTTCAGCTCCCATTGCTTTGTGGGCAATTATTTTTGGGGATATAGTTGCCTCTCTTATGTTTGGCCTCTTTATAACCTTTTTTATTTTTATAATCAGCATTATTTTACTGGGAGTAGAGATAATAAGTTTAAGTCTGGTAATAGGTACGATTATTGCAGCTTTTTGCTTTTCGTCCTTAGGCCTGTTGATTTCGGCTCCTCCTACAGATAACCCTTCCAATATGATGATGATTTCAAGTATGATTAAATTTCCTCTACTTTTTATAAGTGGTATATTTGTTCCGATCAGCAGTATGGGAAAATGGAAATTTATTTCATATATTTCCCCTCTAACTTATTATACTGATTTAGCAAGGTATTCTATCGGGGGTACGAACAATTTCAGTCCTATTGTTGATCTGCTGGCTCTTTTTGGATTTAGCATCCTGTTCTTTATTAGTGCAGTAATATGGCATAAAAAAAGCTTGACTAAAAGATTTTAAAAAAATGAAGGAATAATAAATGAAAGATAAAGTAAGGAAGATGTCTGCGGTTTTTAAAGCTCTGGGCGATCCAACAAGGCTTAAAATAATAAGAATGTTAGCATCTAAAATGGAAGATAATCTTTGTGTTGCCGATCTGGCAAAAAAGCTTGGCGTTACTCAACCCGCAGCGTCTCAGCATATAAAGGTTCTGAGAAGTATTGACATCCTCAAACCGGATAGGAAAGGTTTTCGTATATACTATAATATAGATACAGATACTTTAAATACTTACAAGAAAGATATTGATAAATTATTTAAAATGGCATTTGAAAAATGTCCAAAGTATGGCAAATGTAATGGTTACAAAGCTTAAATTTATTAGAAAGTAGCTATCCATTTATGAAAGAAAATAAAGAATATAGTTGATTAGGAGGATATCAATCTATGGAAATATATTTAGGTAAAGTAATATATATTGTAGGTATAATGTTATTTGTTTTAATTCGTATAACCTTTATCTTAAGAAAAAAAAAGAATAGAATTAGCATTGATCGAAAAACTATTATTGATATATTAATGTTAATTCTAATATTTTGTGCAGCAATAATTATCCCGCTTTGTTATATTTTCAGTCCTTTCTTAAATTTTGCTAATTACTATTTACCATTTTGGTCAACATGGCTTGGATTAATCATCTTTATTTTTAGCCTTTTAATATTCTGGAAGTCACATGCTGATCTTGGAAGAAATTGGTATGTTTCACTTGAAATCAAAAAAAATCATATTTTGGTAACAGATTGAATTTATAAAATAATTCGACACCCAATGTATTCTTCCTTTGCGTTATGGAGTATAGCCCAGTGTTTACTATTACAAAATTTTATAGCAGGTTTCTCAACACTTGTTATTGATTTAATAATGTATTTTATCAGGATTCCTAAAGAAGAACGGATGATGCTCGATCAATTTAAAGACGAATATCGAGATTATATGAAACGAACAGGCCGTTTATTTCCAAAAATATTTTTAAAATAATTATTTTATTAAATAAAGAATGTAAAAAAATTATTAATGAAAAGGAAGATAAAGCGCCAAGAGTTAAGTGGGAATGTGCGCGGGTAATTGGTAATCTTGCAGAGAAATTTCCGGAAAGGACGGAGAAAGCAGTACCAGAGCTTTTAAAAAATGTGAATGATAAAGGAACAGTTGTTCGCTGGAGTGTCGCTTTTGCTTTAGGTGAAATCGTCAAAAGTAATCAAAAGATGGCAAAAAAGTTACTTCCAAGAATAAATGAACTTGCAGAGAGAGAGACAAACAACGGTGTTAAAAACGTTTACCTTAAGGTACTTAAAGCCATTTAAAAAATTTTATTCTATTAAAAAAAAGCGGTCTTTTTAATCGTAAAAATATTTGAGGGCTTTGTTTTATAAATAAAAAAATATAGGAGGTTATATGATATGAGAAAGAAGATAATAGAATATGGTTTACTAATTATTATAAGTATTGCATTTGGCATAAATGTAGTTTTTATGAATTTATTTCCGGTATACAGCAATACATTGCTAATTGTTGGATATATTATATTAGCGGCAGGAGCAGTTCTTGTTATTCTATCGGTATTTACTATCATAAAGAGAATAGATAAGGAAGTAGTAAAAAATGGTGTTTATAGCGTTGTCCGTCATCCAATGTATGTCGGAGGAATGGTAATGTTTTTTTCCCACTTTTTCCTTGGCCAGAACTGGATAGTAGCAATATCAACAGTTATAGGGATTACTGGATGTTATATTATAATTGGTATTGAAGATAAAAAAATCAGGGAAAAATTTGGCAATGGCTACATAAAATATAGTGAATCTGTGCCCAGGATAAATGTTCTGGCAGGAATTTTAATGAAGATAAAAAATAGAGGTGATAGTAAATAAAAAGATTTTAGATATTGAACTATAAAAGACTAAAGTGAGGTTATTTGTGAAGGTATTTAGTTTTATGCTTCTACTTCAAAATCGATTTCACTGAGTAAAACATCTATGAATTTTTTTGCCAGGACCGGGTCAAATTGAAAACCTGCTTCTTTTTTTATTTCTTCTATTGCATCTTCTATAGGCATAGCTTTTCTATAAGGCCTATCATTGGTCATAGCATCAAATGCATCTGCAATAGATACTATTCGTGAAAATACAGGTATTTTTTTACCTTTTATCCCTTTAGGATAACCATTACCGTCCCACCTCTCGTGGTGGCATAAAATACCTTTAGCAATTTGTTCCAGGTCTCGTGATGATTTAGCCAGCCTGTAACCGGATTCCGGATGTTTTTTTATTATTTCCCACTCTTCTGGTGTTAATTTACCTGGTTTAAGAATAATGCTGTCGGATATTGAAATTTTACCTATATCATGGAGTATCGCTACGAGTCTTAATTCATTTAACTCATTATATTTTAAGTTCAATCTTTTACCCAGGGACATACTTAAATTAGCTATTCTCATAGCGTGTTCCTCTGTTTCATAATCTCTTTCTTCAAGAGCTTTTTTCAGTGACAGAATAATAGAATGACGTGCACTATCATTTTCAAGCAATTTGTATTCATTCATCATGTCTTCGGCTTCTTTTACTATTCCGTTTATTTTTGCTCTGCTATTTTTTTTGACTGCGAAACCAATTGATATGTTAAGGGGCATAGTAGCTGTGCTTTGAATAACGCATTTTTCTTTAATTCTTTCAATTATTTTTAAAGCATCTTCCTGTTCTGTTTTTGGCAGTATTATAGAAAATTCATCCCCACCCCACCTGCTGAGGATATCTTCATGCCTTAAGCTGCTTTTGAATATTGATGATATTTTCTTTAGAACCTCGTCTCCCTTGTCATGGCCATAAGCATCGTTTATAAGTTTTAAACCATTTATATCGCCAATTATAATGGAAATAGGATATTGTCTTTTGGTATCAAGTCTATTTAATTCTTCTTCGAAGTATAGACGGTTGTAAATGGCGGTTAATTTATCATGGTATGACTGGTAATATAATTGATTTTCCTTTTCTTTTACTGCGGTTATATCAGTTAGAGTTAGCAATTTACCGATAATTCTGTTGAAATTATCAAATATAGGGCAGATCTTTACTTTGTAATACTCTTTTTCATCATTTATTCTAAATTCAATATCTTCCCTGTAAACAGCAGATTTTAAATTGGTTAATTTTTTTACAAATTTATTTCGCTGTTTGCTGTTTGCTATAAGCTGGGAAATATTGCCTGATACATATTCTATATTTACATTTTCTTTCTTATCTGTTTTTTTACTCAGGTTAAGAATACCATAAGCAGGTTTGTTTATCTCAACTATCTGTCCGGTAGTTTCAAAAGCAAAAACTGCATCTTCCATACTCCTGAATATTTTATCCTGTGTAATTCTCCATGTTCTTGAGTTATTTATAAGCATACCCAGGGATATGAAAAAGTATAAAAGGAAAGTGGGTGCCCAGGTTACAGGGATAGTTTGAATAATACCATTTTCCATTAAAAAGCTTAGAGAAAATTCTCCTGCGAAACTAAAGAAAAATCCTATCAACAGGAATGCCATGGCTGCTACGGACTTATTAGACCTGGCATTTTTGTAAATGCGGTAACTTATAATAAAAATTGTGGCAATACTTATTGGAGCAATGAGAAATAATTGTATATAAATTAAATTTGGAACCTTGATAATATAGCCATAATAAGTCTCACGAATACCTACCTGATTAAAAATTATAAGAGAGGCACTGAAAGCCAGTGATAGAGAATAAAATATTTTTATGCAGTTTTTATGTATCCTTTTTAATTTATCATTAATAAACTGGACAGCAAAATGGAAAATTATTGCTGGCACGGTGATTGATGAAGCTATAATAATATTAGCCCATATAGTAAGCAGTGTTGTATTGGTAGATGTTAAAAGTATAATACTACCCAGTGAGAGAATAAAAATATTTGCTGATAGTATAGCAAATGGTATTCTATTTTTACCAAAAGGGTTATTAACAAGGTTTAATGTTTCCACTACCAGTGCAAACAGTAGTGTAGCAACAGATATAAAACTAATTATAAATAATATATTTAACATAATAGTATATAAAAATTATTAATATATTTTATAAACTTTTTTTATTAATACTGTGACTATTATATTAAATATTTATTTAAAAATCAATCATTAAAATAATATTTTTATTATTTTTTTAAGATATATCTATTTGTTATAAAGTGTTTAAATAATTACTCAATTATAATATAAATATAATAAACAAGTCTTTTATATAATTAAATACATGTTTATTTTTGTTGTATAATTTAATAGTAAGGGAGAGATGGCTGAGCTGGTCGAAAGCGCTCGACTCGAAATCGAGTGTACTGCTAACAAGCAGTACCGTGGGTTCGAATCCCACTCTCTCCGCCAATTTAAGAATAAAGTAAATATATTAACAAACTTTATATAATATTCTGGCTAAAAATGGAAAGAAATTATGGGTTTTGAAAAGACAGCTTTATTTGAGAAACTGGGTGATGTTATTACGTATGATTTTGTTAGTAGGATTTGTAAAGGTTATTTAAAAGAAAAAAAGATAAAATGAGGAACATTAATTTAAAACTTTTTAAGTGGCAGCCTTCGAAAGATACTCTGTATGCTATTACTTCTGGTATCATAATCATTATTTTATCGATAATGATGGGTGTTATTAAAATAACATGGATACAAATAATTATTCGTGATATAGGGCAAATTTTTTCAGGTATTCTATTCCCTTTGTTATTTATCAAAGCCAGGGATGACAACTTTGCAGATTATGGACTCAGCTTTAAGAAATGGTACTTTTTTTTACCTGTAAATCTTGTTCTTGGGATACTTCTGCTATTGGTTTTTTTATTTGATGTTCCTCCTACAGAAGATTTTTGTCTGGAATCATCAACTTTGTGGCCATGTGCTTTTATTATGTTAGCTGTATTATTTGAAATAATATTTTTTTATGGATTTCTCAGAACTTTGCTGGAACGTGCTTTTGGTATTATTCCAGGTATTATTCTATGTGCAGCTTTTTACTCATTGCATCATGCAGGATTTCAGCCGGAGTTTGGAAAACTTTTTGCTGTAGGTCTTATATTTGCTACAATATATAGAGCAGGCAACAGTTTTTTAATTATATTTCCTTTCTTTGTCGGTGTTGGTGCTATTTATGATGTTCTTATACAATCCGAGGTAGTAAAACCTGTATTATATCCTGAAATACGTACGCTGTACCTTTAAGCATTGATATTCGGAGTCATTTCATGGACATGGATAAGGAATTATAAGAAAATTAAAAAAATATTTCCCCGGAATAGGAGAGAAAATATATGATAAAATTTAGGTAATTGCCAGCTATATTTGGTTAAGGAGGAAAGATGATAAATTTTACATTTAGAAATGATACGAAAATAATTTTTGGAAAAGGTACAGAAGAACAGATAGGTACTGAAGTTGAAAAATATGGGAAGAAAGTACTGCTTCATTATGGTGGTGGAAGCATCAAGAAATACGGTCTTTATGACAGAGTTCTAAGATCACTAAAGGATGAAGGATTGGAAATAATTGAGCTGGGAGGTGTCAGGCCAAATCCAGTGCTATCAATGGTTAACAAAGGAATTGATATATGCCGCAGAGAAAAGATAGATTTTATAATTGCCGTGGGTGGGGGTAGTACCATTGACTCTGCCAAGACTATAGCATTGGGAGTTCCCTACAGCGGGGACGTATGGGATTTTTACGAAGGAAGGACCGAACCAGAAGAGATAATCCCTGTCGGAGTGGTTTTAACAATACCTGCTTCAGGAAGTGAATCAAGCGACAGTGCAGTAATCACCAATGAGGATGGTATGTATAAAAAAGGATTTACAAATGAACTGTTGCGACCGGAGTTTGCTATATTAAATCCGGAAATTACTTATACCCTTCCGCCTTACCAGACTGCCTGCGGGTCTTCGGATATGATGGCCCATGTAATGGAAAGATATTTTACTACGGTAAGTGATGTTGAACTTACTGATAGATTGTGTGAAGCAACATTAAAGACAATTATAAGTAATACTCTTAAAGTACTTGAAGAGCCGGAAAATTACTCTGCCCGCGCTGAAATTATGTGGTCAGGCACCATTGCGCATAATAACCTTCTTGACACCGGCAGGATTGGCGACTGGGCTTCCCACAAGATAGAGATGGAAATAAGTGGGTTATATGATATTGCACATGGTGCAGGACTGGCTATTATTTTCCCGGCATGGATGGAATATGTATATAAAAAAGATATAAATAGGTTTGCACGTTTTGCAGTAGAAGTATGGAATGTAGAATACGACTTTAATGATGTTGAAAAGGCAGCTATAGCAGGAATTAAGAAATTGAAAAGCTTTTTTAAGGAGATTGGACTTCCCATCACACTTAAGGAGGCAAAGATTCCTTATAACAGTTTTGAAGAAATGGCCCGGAAGTGTACAGAATGGGGAGCAGTGGGAAATTTTGTCAGGCTGGAGACTGATGATGTAATTAAAATACTGGAAATAGCAAAATAAGTAGAAATTTATAGTAAAATTGTTTTTAATTTATAGAAAGTTACTTATTATCTATCGGATTATTCTCATTTTAATTAATCATTTATTTATATTTTAATTCTGTGCTTTTGGATTAAGAATACAGGAAGCCATTTTTATTTATTTTTGGCCTAATAGTGTATTTTATTTTTTTAATTAATTTTATATAATCAAGTTGGCCGTGCTAGGTGGGGAGCTAGCGGTGCCCTGTAACTCACAATCCGCTATAGTGAGACTGATTACCAGATATGAGGTTTGTAATAATAAGATTAGCGCCTGTATAAGTGGCGTTGAAAGCCGGGTCTTGTGCGGCGAAGGGTTACAAACCCCGCCAGGTCTGAAAAGAAGCAACGGTAAGTAACATTCTTCGGGTGCCACAAGAAAGCCTGGCCGGAGCTAACTATACGGGAGGCACTTGTTATTATAAATCGAATTCCGGGGCACGGTCATTTATAATTAATAAAATATAGACAAAGATAAGATGTTCTAGCATGAATTATATTTCATTTTACAGAAAGTGGAGACCACAAAGTTTCGAAGAGATAATTGGACAGGAATACAACATCAAGACAATAAGAAATGTTATCCTGAATAACAGGCTGTCACACTGTTATATATTCTGCGGACCAAGAGGCACAGGTAAAACATCAACAGCACGCATACTGGCGAAAGCTCTAAACTGTGAAAAGGGCATAACCCCGGAACCCTGCAATAAATGTAAAAATTGCACAAGCATATCAGATGGCTCAAGCGTGGATGTAGTAGAAATTGATGCTGCTTCTAACCGGGGCATAAATGAGATAAGAGAACTCAGGGAAAAAGTAAAATATCTGCCAAATATCTTAAGGAAGAAAGTATATATTATAGACGAGGTTCATATGCTTACCACTGAAGCTTTTAATGCACTTCTTAAGATTCTGGAGGAACCTCCCGAACATGTATTATTCATAATGGCAACTACCGAGCCAAATAAGGTTATTCCTACAATATTATCAAGGTGCCAGAGATTTGATTTTCTACCTATTCCCATGGATAAAATAAAAGAAAGATTAAAAAATATTGCCGGGAGAGAAAAAATAGCTATAAATGAATCGGCTATAGACCTTATTTCAAAATATGCAGATGGAAGTTTAAGGGATGCAGACAGCATACTGGAACAGCTGGCAGCATTTAGCGGGAATAAGATTGAGGTTGAAAATGTTGTATTGCTTCTGGGTATTACAGACCTGGATTTGCTATTTAAACTTACAGATATATTAATTGAAAAAAATTTAAACGGGGGCTTTCTCCTGGCAAATGAGATTATAAAAAGCAATCATAATCTCAAGGTATTTGTATCTGAATTTGTAGACTATCTTTATGATTTATATGTTATTAAAAATTATCCAGATCCTTTTGAGATTATAGATGTAAGCAGGGATTACAAAGAAAAATATTTGCAGCGGGCCAGGAAGCTCCAGAAGGAAGAAATAGAGTTCTATATGGAACTGTTTATAGATTTGCTCAAACAGATAAAATGGGGTGACAGTTCCAGGATATTTTTTAAATCAGCATTGGTTAAGGCAATTAATTTTATTGTCATGGATGAAAAAGAAATAAATAGAAAAGTATCAAGCATGGAGACCCGGATAGAGTCCCTAAAAAAGGAGTTTGATAAAATTAATCTTATAGGGGAGGGGGCACGCTCCGTTAGAAAGGTAGAGGAGAGTGATAGTAATGAATATGGGAACGAAGATGATGATTTCGATATAATAAATACAGATGAAATTGATAAAATGGTTAGCGAAGTTGGAAATCACAAAAGAAATAAGGGAAGTAGCGATAAATATAAGAAATCTTATTCGGGAAAGGCGATGTCAGTAAAAGAGGTTGATGTTAAAGGAAAGGCCGGCAACGAAGGTAATGGAATTACACTGATACATGATAATCTGGATAAAATATCCAGGATTCTAAAAAGTACGAAAATATCTGTTTATGCCATGTTTATAGAAGCTAAACCTGATAGAGTAGAAGATAAAATATTATATTTCCGTCTTAATAAAAATAAACAATGGCATAAAAATCACTTAAATAAAAATAGTAATGCTGATTTAATATCAGATACAATTAAAAAGGTTACCGGCAGGGATTACATAGTTAGATTTGAGATTAAAGAAGAGAATAATGAGAATAAAAAAGAAGAAGGTGCTAATAAAGCTAGTGAAGTAAAAGATTCAGTCATAGAGAATAAAGATAGCAGCAAATCCAGTGGGGTAGAGAAAAACACTGGAGTTAGCAACGGAAAAAGCAAGAATAATGATGATGGAGAAGATGTACTCGGCTACTTTGAAAAAAAATTTAACATAAAGGAGTAAAAATTGAGCTTTGATTATGGCAGTATGATGAAGAAGGCTAAAATTATGCAGCAAAAAATACATGAAATACAGAAAGAGTTAAAGGGAATGAAGTTTGAAGCTTCTGCTGGCGGAGGTGCGGTTAAGGTCAGGATAAACGGAAACCAGGAAATTATTGGGGTAGAGATTAATAAGGAGATGGTTGATCCAGGTGATCTGGATATGATTGAGGATATGGTAATGGTTGCTGTAAATGATGCTGTTAAACAATCTAAAGATGAGGCAAAAAAAAAGATGTCTGTGCTTACCGGGGGTATGAACATTCCCGGGCTATTTTAAATCCGGTTAATGGTTGTGACTTGTTATAGTGACGAATTGTTACAGTATTGAAAGTTTTAATGCTCTATGCCTAATATTATTAATAGATTCTAAATTTCAAGTGTAAATATGGCTTTATATATAAAAAGTGTTGAAAATCTAATAAATGAATTTAAGAAACTTCCCGGAATAGGTCCTAAATCTGCAAAAAGAATTGTATTTTTCCTGCTCAAGCTTCCACGCAAAGATATTTTAAAACTATCACAGAGTATGGTTGAAATGAAAGATAAAGTAAAATTCTGCAGCCAGTGTTATGGTCTCAGCGAAGAAGATGTCTGTTATATTTGCAGGGATGGGTCGAGGGATAGAAAGAAAATATGTATAGTGGAAGAGGCAAGTGATGTAGCTATTATTGAAAAAACTGGTGAATACAGGGGACTGTACCATGTTCTCGGGGGGCTTTTGTCTCCGATAGAAAATATCGGGCCTGATGAAATAAGGGTTCCGAAATTATTGGAACAGGTTAAAGCTAATGAAGTTGAAGAGGTCATAGTTGCGTTAAACCCTACTGTTGAGGGTGAAAGTACTGCTGGTTATTTAAAGAAGATATTGATACCACTGGGAATTAAAGTTACAAGGCTGGCAAGCGGTATTCCTGTTGGTGGAGACCTTGAATATGCAGATGAGGTAACGATAGGGAAGGCAATTTCCGAACGCAGGGAACTTTAATCTGCAGGTGGTATGAAATTTAGGATTATCAGTCTTATTTTATTAAAAAAATATACTAAATATGCTATAATGCAATGATTTATTTTTTGTTTGGAATTTGTAGTATCAATGATATCTTCAGTTTATGATTATGGTATATAAAATCCAGAAAAAATTTTTTTTAAATACTATTTTTAAATTCTAATAAAGGAAATTCATGCATAAAGGAGTAGATTTATTATGAAAAACATGAAAACAATGGATGGAAATATGGCAGCAGCATATGTAGCATATGCTTTTACTGAAGTAGCAGCTATCTATCCTATTACACCTTCGTCCTCTATGGGTGAATATGTTGACAAATGGGCTGCCCATGGGAGAAAAAATATTTTTGGACAGACAGTTAGTGTAAGCGAGTTGCAATCCGAAGGAGGTGCATCCGGAGCGTTGCATGGTTCGCTTGCTACAGGTTCGCTTACTTCAACTTTTACAGCTTCGCAGGGGCTACTTTTGATGATTCCAAATATGTATAAAATTTCAGGAGAGCTTCTTCCTGGTGTATTTCATGTAAGTGCACGTACCGTTGCAACACATGCGCTTTCAATATTTGGCGACCATTCTGATGTTATGGCAGTAAGGCAAACAGGATTTGGGCTTCTTGCCTCCGGTTCTGTACAGGAAATTATGGATCTGGGGGGAGTGGCGCACCTGAGTGCCATAAAGTCAAGAGTGCCGTTTTTGCATTTTTTTGATGGGTTCAGGAGTTCACATGAGATCCAGAAAATAGAGTTGATAGATTATGAAGATTTTAAGAAGCTGCTTGATGAAAATGCATTGAAAGAATTTCGCAGGAGAGCTTTAAGCCCGGAGCATCCGGTTACAAGGGGTACAGCTCAGAATCCGGATATATTCTTTCAGGCAAGGGAGTCATCAAACAGGTTTTATGATAAAGCCCCATATATAGTAGAAGATTATATGAAGAAGATAAGCAAACTGACGGGAAGGAAATACAGGCCATTTAATTATGTTGGGGCAAAAGATGCCGAGTATGTAATTATAGCAATGGGCTCCGTTACAGATACAATAGACGAAACTGTGAGCTACCTTAATAAAACAGGTGAAAAAGTAGGAGTGTTAAAGGTACATCTCTACCGTCCTTTCTCTACTGAATTTTTATTTAAGTCCCTGCCGGATAATGTTAAGAAAATTGCAGTTATGGATAGGACAAAAGAGCCGGGAGCAGTGGGTGAACCTCTCTATACAGATGTGAAGACCGCATTCTTTGAAGTTGAGAACAGGCCGGTTATTATAGGTGGAAGATACGGGCTTAGCTCAAAGGATACCACCCCGGGGCAGATAAAAGCTGTATTTGATAATCTAAAATCTGATAATCCTAAAAATGGCTTTACCGTGGGTATAACTGATGACGTTACCCATACTTCTCTTGAGGTAAAAGAAGAAATTGAAACTGCACCTGAAGGAACGATAAGGTGCAAATTCTGGGGTCTGGGTTCTGATGGTACTGTCGGAGCAAATAAGAATGCAATAAAGATAATAGGTGATAATACTGATATGTATGCCCAGGGTTATTTTGCTTATGACTCTAGAAAATCCGGTGGTCTTACCATTTCCCATCTAAGGTTTGGGAAATATCCAATTAAATCAACATATCTTATAACCGATGCAGATTATGTGGCATGTCATAAGCAGTCCTATGTAACGAAATATGACTTGCTTAAAGGATTAAAAAAGGGAGGGGTATTTGTTTTAAATTGCCAGTGGAGCGAAAAAGAACTTGATGAAAAGATACCGGCAAATATGAAAAGGTACCTTGCTGAAAATGATATTGATTTTTACATTATTGATGCTACCAGTATCGCAGCTGATATTGGGCTGGGGAGCAGGATAAATATGATTATGCAGGCAGCTTTCTTCAAACTGGCAAAAGTTATACCTATTGATGATGCAGTAAAATATATGAAAGAAGCTATAAAGAATACTTATGGCAGAAAAGGTGAAAAAATTGTAAATATGAACTACCAGGCTGTAGATAAAGGTATAGAAGCGCTAAAGAAAATTAAAATTCCTGACAGCTGGAAGGATGCCGTAGAGGAGGGTGATATAAAAGAAGCCCAGGAGCCGGATTTCATAAAGAATATGCTGAGAGTAATGAACAGGCAGGAAGGTGATAGCATACCGGTTAGCGCATTTGTGGGTTCCGAGGATGGAACATTTCCACAGGGCACTACAGCATATGAGAAGAGAGGAAGTGCAATAGACGTACCGGAATGGCAGGAAGATAATTGTATACAGTGCAATCAGTGCTCTTATGTATGCCCCCATGCTGCTATAAGGCCTGTTCTTCTTACCGATAAAGAGCTAAAGGATGCTCCTGAAGATTTTAAAACAATAAAGGCGAAAGGTAAGGGTCTGGATAAATTTGCTTATAGGATTCAGGTAAGCCCGCTTGACTGTACCGGGTGCGGAAGCTGTGTAGAGGTATGTCCGGCAAAGGAAAAAGCACTGGTTATGAAACGCCTTGATTCACAGATGAAAGAGGCTAAGAACTGGGATTTTGCTTCAAAAATTCTAGTTAAAGAAAGCGCTGCAACTACTGAAACAGTTAAAAGCAGTCAGTTCAGGAAACCGTTACTGGAGTTTTCAGGTGCCTGTGGCGGGTGCGGTGAGACTCCTTATGCCAAACTTGTCACTCAATTATTTGGCGATAGGATGCTTATAGCAAATGCTACCGGATGTTCATCTATATGGGGTGGTTCAGCTCCTTCAAGTCCCTATACGGTTAATGAGAAAGGAAAAGGACCGGCGTGGGCCAATTCTTTATTTGAAGATAATGCTGAGTATGGGTATGGAATGGTTCTATCCATAAAGCAGATGAGAAGTAGGATAGAAGATTATATGAATCAGCTAAATGATATGGATGTAGATCCCGGGATAAAAAATGCCGCATTTGAATGGATTAAAGGAAAAGAAGATGTCGAAGCAAATAAGAAATCTACCGAAAAGATATTAAAATTATTTAAAAAGGACCTGGGCAATAAAAAAGCCAATGAGATTAGAGATAAAATACTGGAGCTTAGGGATTACTTAATTAAAAAGTCTGTTTGGTCATTTGGTGGAGACGGCTGGGCCTATGATATAGATTATGGTGGGCTTGACCATGTACTTGCATCAGGAGAAAATATAAATATACTTGTATTTGATACAGAGGTATATTCAAATACGGGAGGCCAGTCTTCAAAGGCAACCCCTCTGGGAGCTGTTGCCAAATTTGCTGCTTCAGGCAAAAAAATGAAGAAAAAAGACCTCGGGCTTATGGCTGTAAATTATGACTATGTATATGTTGCCCAGATAGCAATGGGTGCAAGCCAGAAGCAGACGCTTAAAGCATTCCTTGAAGCTGAGAGATATGATGGTCCGTCACTTATAATAGCTTACAGTCCTTGTATTAACCATGGTATTTATGCTGGTATGGGCTGTAGCCAGTTAAGGGAAAAGGAGGCGGTGGATGCCGGGTACTGGCATTTATATAGATATAACCCGGAACTTAACAAAAGCGGGAAGAATCCATTCATTCTTGATTCAAATGAACCAAAGGCATCATTCAGGGATTTCCTTATGGGTGAAGTAAGGTATTCATCGCTTACAAAGACATTCCCGGATATAGCTGAAGAACTCTTTAGCAGAGCGGAAGAAGAAGCCAGAAAGAAGTATGAAAAATATAAAAAAATGGCAGAAGCAGAATAAATAGTTTTTTAATTTAATATTCTTAATTTTTTATTTAAAATAGTAATATATTTAATTGGTGATGGGTAAGAAAGATATAATAGTCCTGAAGTTTGGCGGCACTTCTGTTGGTGATATTAATAGAATAAAGAAAGTTGCTGGCAGGACAATAAAATCAAGAAATGAAGGCAAAAGTGTAGTAGTAGTTGTTTCAGCTATGGGTGATACTACTGATAGGTTAATTGGACTTGCAGAGGAAATAACTAAGAAACCATCAAGGCGTGAAATGGATATGCTGGTATCAACAGGGGAGCAGGTTTCATGTTCACTTCTTGCAATAGCCATTCAGGAAAAAGGTTATGAGTCTATTTCTCTTACCGGTGGACAGGCAGGTATTTTAACTGACCAGTTCTATTCCAATGCTAAGATTATAAATATAAAAGTAGACAGGATATTAAAAGAGTTAAAAAGAGATAGAATAGTAATTGTAGCAGGATTCCAGGGGAGTAATTTAGACAGTGACATTACAACTCTTGGAAGGGGTGGATCGGACACCACAGCTGTTGCACTGGCTTCGGCGCTTAAGGCAGAATATTGTGAGATATACACAGATGTTAATGGGGTTTATTCAACTGACCCGAATATGGTAGATGGAGCTAAAAAACTAGAATCACTTTCCTATGATGAAATGCTAGAGCTGGCATCTTCCGGGGCAAAAGTAATTCACCTTAGAGCAGTAGAGTTTGCCAAAAAGCATAATGTAATATTGCATATAAGGTCAAGTTTTAATGATATTGAAGGGACATGGGTTATGGATGATTTTAAAAAGGATAAAAGAATGGAAAGGCCGATGGTTACCGGGGTAACTTATGATATAGGAGAGGTTAAGGTATCTGTCTTCGGTCTGGAGGATAAGCCGGGAATTGCTGCTGATTTATTCGGAAGGTTAGCAGAAAAGAATATAAATGTTGATTTAATTGTACAGAATGTTAGTGAGAAGAACCTTGCTGCTATTTCTTTTACAATAAAAAGCGAGGATATGGTACTGGCAAAAAATACCATTGATAAAATAAAGAATGTAAGCGCAGAAATGGATACTAATATTGTAAAGGTTTCTATTGTAGGTGCAGGAATGCAGTCACATCCAGGCGTGGCGGCAAAAATGTTTGGTATACTTGCAGAAAGAGGTATTAATATTGAAATGATAAGTACCTCTCCGATAAGGATTTCCTGTGTAATAAAGAAAAGCAGGGTGAAAGAGGCGGTAAGGGTGCTACACAGCGGTTTTGGGCTGGAAAAATAAGTAAAATAATTTTTTTCTTTTATTTTATATTGTATTTATTTTTATATTGTTTTAATATATCCTTCACTTATCTGTAGCTTTTAATCTTTAATTATTGAAAAGCAATTGACATTATATTCAAAAGTGGTGAGCTTCATATGGATTTAAAAAGATATAATATAGCTGTAGCAGGAGTAACAGGTGCAGTGGGAAGAGTATTTTTATCAATTCTGGAGGAAAGAGATTTCCCTATAAAAAATCTTATACCCCTTTCTTCTTACAGGTCTAAAGGAAAAAAAATACTGTTTAAGGGGGAAGAGCTTGAGGTAAAGGAATTGAGAAAAGATTCTTTTAGTGGTGTGGATATAGCGCTTTTTTCTGCAGGGGCTTCAACTTCAAGAGAATTTGCAAAATATGCTGTAGATAGCGGTGCTGTAGTAATAGATAATAGCAGCGCATTCAGGATGGAAGAGGATGTGCCCCTGGTTGTTCCTGAAATAAATAAAAATAAAATATTTAAACATAAAGGTATTATTGCCAATCCTAATTGTTCTACAATTGTTTTGGTGGTAGCGCTTAAGCCAATTTATGATATTTCACCAATAAAAAGAATTATAGTATCCACCTATCAATCTGTTTCCGGAGCGGGTGCTAAAGCCATTGTTGAACTTGAAAACCAGACAAGGGAAATAATGTGTAACGGTAAAAAGGATGTTAAAAGTGAAGTTTTTCCTGTGCAGATAGCTTTTAATGTAATTCCCCATGTGGATATATTCCTTGATAACGGTTACACAAAAGAAGAAATGAAAATGGTCCATGAAACCCGTAAAATTTTTGATGATAATAATATAATGGTTTCGGCAACCACGGTGAGGGTTCCTGTTTTCACCTCACATTCGGAATCGGTGTTTATTGAAACTGAAGAGAAAATAGAGCTGGATGCAGTAAGGGATGCGCTTGCTGGTGGTGAAGGTTTGGTTTTAAAGGATGATTTCAAGAATGCAGTTTATCCAACCACTCTTGATTCTTCTAACGGGGATGATATCTATGTTGGAAGGGTGAGGGAAGATATATCTGTGGAAAATGGCATCAGCATGTGGGTAGTAGGAGACCAGCTTAGAAAGGGAGCAGCTCTAAATGCAATTCAGATTGCCGAGGAGTTAATAAAAAAATAAAACATAAATAAAAATAGTTTTATAAAAGTATAAGAGTTGAATTATTTCTGTTTTTTCTTTAACATGTCAATTTTTTTAAGTCTTTCAGCTAATTTTTTCTCATAACCTCTCTCAGTTGGACTGTAGTATTTCCTTGCAAGATCAAGGAGCTTATAGGGGAGATGAGTCTGGTTGACTATTGCTTCTTTATAATCATGTGCATATTTGTAACCTTTACCATATCCAATATCTTTCATTAGACCAGTGGGGGCGTTTCTTATGTGATAGGGAACAGGAAGCGATCCAAATTCTTTAATGTCAGATTTAACCTTTTTATATGTTTTATAAAGAGAGTTACTTTTCGGGGCTAAGGCGAGGTAGATTGATGCTTCTATAATTGCAAGGTATCCTTCTGGCGGACCTATAAATTCAAAACTCTGCTTGGCCGAAATTGCAACCTGTAGAGCAGAAGGGTCTGCGAGACCTACATCTTCGGATGCAAATCTGACCATTCTTCTTATTATATAAAGAGGGTCCTCACCGCTCTCAAGCATCCTTACTGTCCAATAGACTGCACCATCAGGGTCACTACCCCTTAAGCTTTTATGCAGGGCCGAGATAAGGTTAAAATGCTCTTCACCGTTTTTGTCATAAATTAGTGCTTTTTTCTGTATTATATTTTCAATCAGTCTGGTGTCTATTTTAAGAGCTTTCTGACTTTTTTCTTTTGAATAAGCACTTACGGCAAGTTCAAGAATATTATAGGCAGCTCTTGAATCACCATCTGAGAAGCGGCTGATAAAATCGATAGTGCTATTGTCTATTTTTATATTATATTCACCAAGTCCTCTTTCTTTATCGGCAAGTGCTCTTTTTATTAATGTCTTTATGTCTTCTGGAGATAATTTATTAAGAATAAAAGTTTTGGTACGGGAAAGAAGCGCCGAATTTACTTCAAAGGACGGATTTTCAGTAGTAGCGCCGATTAATGTTATAATTCCTTTTTCAACAAAGGGTAGAAAAGCATCCTGCTGGGCTTTATTGAAACGGTGGATTTCATCAACAAACAATATGGTTTTTATATTATGTTCTTTCTTATTGTACCTGGCTATTTCCATGATTTCCTTTATCTGTTTTATACCCGAGGTCACTGCAGAAAATGATATAAACTTGCTTTTAGTTTTTTCAGCAATAATTTTAGCCAGGGTAGTTTTACCGGAACCCGGAGGACCCCAGAATATTATTGAATATGGCCTGTCGTTTTCTATAATTTTCCTTAAAATTTTACCTTTTCCTACCAGATGTTCCTGTCCTACAAATTCGTCGAGATTTAGTGGCCTCATCCTGTCAGCAAGAGGTATAGTGAATATGCTATCTGTAGTCTGGCTGGTTTTAATCTGCTCAAATAAGTTCATATTGTTACAAATTCATGGTTTTTTATAATATATAAATGCCTTACCGCTTTATTTACAGCAGCAGGGATTGTAAATTTTTAATATAAACTATTACATTTATCCTTCAATTAATTTTATATTGAGTTTTCTGTTCCTTGGTCCATCAAATTCACAGAAATATATACCCTGCCAGGTTCCCAATACCGGCTTGCCTCCATCAATAATTATACTTATTGATGAACCTACTAATGTAGATTTTATATGGGAATCGGAATTTCCTTCAATATGGGTATAATTATCATTGGGAGGGATTAGATTATCTAATTTAGAGTTGATATCCAGCTGTACATTAAAGTCGGTATTTTCATTTATGGTAATTCCAGCAGTGGTATGTGGGACAGATAAGCAACATATGCCGGTTTTTACATTATGACTTGAAATAAAGTTTTTTACTTTTTCTGTAATGTCAATCATCTCAATTCTGCTTCTGGTTTTAACAGTAAGACGCTCAAACATCATGTTCCTCTCTTCTTACGGCTTTTTATTCATATTTATAAAAATTATAGTTAAAAAAGATATTTTTATAAAGTAATAGTAATTGACATAATTTTTAATATTCTATTAAATATTATGGGTAAGAAGCTTTCTGAAACAAATTTATTTATGTCAAAAAAACAAATGCTACAGTAAAGAGGATATAACATCTAATGATTACTAAAAAGTATAAAGTGCTGGGGATTGGAAATGCTATCGTAGACGTGCTGGCTGATGTGGAAGATAATTTTCTTAAAGAGCGCAATCTCCAGAAAGGTGCAATGAAAATTATTAATGAATCTGAGGTTAAGAAGCTGCATTCCTGTATCAAAACGGTGAAAGAAATGTCTGGAGGCTCAGTGGCCAATACCATTGCAGCAATGTCATCACTCGGGGACAGGGTAGCTTTTATAGGTAAAGTAGGAAACGATAATCTGGGTAAATCATTTGAAAAAGATTTAAAAGGTATGGGGGTTAGCTACTGCACTTTAAATGCTGATGATGGTATGCCTACAGCATGCTGTATTGTTTTAACTACTCCGGATGCACAGAGGACAATGAATACTTATCTGGGTATTTCTGGATTTTTAAAACCAGATGATATTGACGAAGTTAGTATTTCACAGTCCGAGATACTCTATCTTGAGGGCTATCTTTTTGACAGCAGGGGAGCTAAAGAAGCATTTGAAAAAGCAATAAATATAGCCATAAAAACAGGCGGCAAGGTTGCCTTAAGTCTTTCGGATTCTTTTTGTGTTGAAAGGCATAGAAGTGAATTTTTAAGTACTGTTAAAAAATATATAGACGTACTCTTTGCAAATGAAGAGGAAATTTTATCATTGTTTGGAGCAAAAAGTATAGAAGATGCTATTAGTGGATGTATCAAATTAAGGAATATATGTGTAATTACCAGGTCAGAGAAGGGGTCGGTAATTGTGTCTGGCGGAAAAGTAAATAAGGTAGCGGCTAAAAAAAATAATAATGTAATTGACACCACCGGGGCAGGTGATCTTTATGCAGCAGGATTTCTTCACGGAATTGTAAGAGGAATGAATCTGGAAACCTGTGGTAAAATGGGCAGTACAATTGCATCAGAAGTATTAAGTCAATTTGGTGCACGTCTGGAGATGCATGTAATTGAGTTAATAAATAAAAAGGGTTTTTAATTTATTTAAAGTTTTATTTGGGTTATAAGAAAAAAGGTAAAAAATTTTTTAGAATATGAAAGGGAGAAATATGGTTGGAAATAAAAAAGCAGATATTGGTGTGTTTGGGGGTTCGGGATTCTATTCTTTTTTAAAGGGGGCAAAAAAATACGATATTAAGACTCCATACGGTCCTCCTTCTGATAAAGTAATTATAGGAGAAGTTGGAGATAAAAGGGTAGCATTTATACCGCGTCATGGTAGAAATCATACACTACCTCCCCATAAAATTAATTACCGCGCAAATATTTATGCGATGAAAAAATTAGGAGTAAAGCGCATTCTGGGACCAAGCGTTTCGGGAAGTCTCCAGCCACATATAAAACCGGGGCATTTTGTAGTATGCGACCAATTCGTGGATAGAACCAAAGGGAGAATTGATACTTTCTATGATGGGCCAAAAACAGTTCATATAGCTATGGCAGAGCCGTATTGCCCCGAAATGAGGAAAATTATTATTGAAAGCGCAAAGGAGCTTCAAATTAAATGTCATTCAACAGGAACTGTGGTTATTATTCAGGGGCCGAGGTTCAGTACCGGAGCTGAGAGTAAATGGTATTCAGACCAGGGCTGGGAAGTTATAAATATGACACAGTATCCTGAAGCTTATCTTGCAAGGGAGCAGGAAATATGTTATGCAAATATTTCCCTTATAACTGATTATGATACTGGTCTGGAAGGTCATCCTGAGATAAAGCCGGTAACTATTGGAGAAATTGTAAGAGTTTTTAATGAAAATAATGAGAAAGTAAAAGATCTGCTTTTTAAGGTAATTTCGAAAATTCCTGATAAAAGGGACTGCATTTGTTCCCATGCATTAAAAGATGCAGCCATTAATTAGTTAGTTATTTCTATTAAAGGATAACTAAAATTAAAGATATAAAAAAAAAGAGGTGGATTATGAAAGTAATTGGAGATGTAGATATTAAAGGATTGGAGAAATTAAGAAGTGGCAAAGTAAGAGAGATGTTTTCATTTGATGACAGAATTCTAATAGTGACTACTGATAGAATTTCTGCTTTTGATTTTATTTTGCCTTCCTTAATTCCATTTAAGGGTATGATCTTAAATAAGATATCGGTTTTCTGGTTTAATTATTTAAAAGGTATAATAGATAATCATCTGATCGAAACCGATGTTAAAAGATTTCCAAAATTTCTTAGGAAAAACAAAAATATTTTGGAAGGTAGAGCTGTTATAGTTAAGAGAGTAAAGGTTTTTCCTATTGAGTGTGTTGTCCGTGGATATATAACGGGGTCCGGATGGGAAGAATACAAAAGAACCGGTAAGATTGGAGACCTTGAACTTCCCCCTGATTTAATTAAATGTGACCGTCTCCCTGAAGCTATATTCACACCGACTACCAAAGAGGTATCAGGTCATGATATAGCTATTACTATAAATAAAGCCAAGAGAATATTTGGTGCAGAAACAGTAAATTTCTTAAAGGAAAAAAGCATCGAGCTTTACCTGAAAGCTTCTGAATATGCCATAAGGCAGGGTATAATAATTGCAGATACCAAATTTGAATTCGGGGCAACTGATGACGGGATTATACTTGCTGATGAAGTTTTAACCCCTGATTCGTCAAGGTTCTGGCCTCTGGATGAATATAAACCGGGGCAGGAACAAAAAAGTTTTGATAAGCAGTATGTAAGGGATTATCTTTTGAGTACTGACTGGGATAGAAAATCCAGCCCTCCTGTGCTGCCGCATGATGTTATAAAAAAGACATCTGAAAAATATATTGATGCTTATGAGAAAATAACAGGGGAGAAGTTTAAAGTATAACTGATTTTAATAATCTAGACTGCTGCCTGTATTTTAGTATAAAAATTACTCTGTACAAGAGCTAAAATAAACTTTACCCTGAAGAACTTCAACACCTTTTGAAGAAAACCAGAATTCTCCCTCCACAACAGGGTCAATCTGTAGAACATAGGTGCCTTTATTAACTATATCGTTTATCAAAACATCTACAGTAGCACTTTCACCCGGCTCTAAATTATAAGGAAGAGCAGTCCTTGTTGTTTGGTCATAGTCAGAATATTCTACATCCTGCCCATAATAATGGTAACCAATTCTTACCATATTCTGGCCGCTGCTTCTCCAGGTAAAGTCAGAATTGTTTGTAATCTCAATTTTTATATAGTTATCGCTATCAGTGCACAGAAAGGAAGGTATGTAACCATTTATATCAGCACTAATTTGAGCATTCTCGTAATCTATGGCTTCAACTACTTCTTCTAATTCTTTAATTTCATCTTCAGATAGGGTGTCTTCTCCCTGCGTCCCGTCTGAGTCAACATCAATTTTTTCAACCTGTCCAGGGGTGCAGGAGATAAAGATAAGGATTAATAATGTTGATGCAATACTTACAGCTAACATTTTAATTTTGGATTTCATTAGTTTCATATTATCTTTTCCCCACTTTTTTGTTAAATATTATAAGACGACCTATTGATAAATCATTATAATTTAATTTTTTTATTTTTTGAATAAAAGAAACAAAATATATATAATGTTAAATGGTTATTTTTACAACAAAAACGAAGAGGTCAATATGACATCATTAGAGGTAGTAGGTCTTGTTGCCATAATATTAATTTCTGTTTTTTCATTAGTTGGGATAATTATTGCTGTGCCATTATTTAAATTAGTTAATAAAATTAGGTTTATGGCCGATAAATTAAATGAGAATCTGATTCCTGTTATAGAGAAACTTAATGATACTGTCACTAATTTAAATACGGAAGTAAGTTCTATTACTGATCTTACGCAGAGTATAAGCTCAATAGTAGAGCAGCTGGAGAAAATTGTAAGACTTGCGCGTGTTATTGTGACAAGTCCCATAATTAAGATAATAAGCACTTCAGCAGGCCTGATAAACAGTCTTTTAAAAACTGATGGGGAAAATGAGAGCAAGGAGGAAAAAGAATGAAAAAAGAAAATGATGAGAGCAATGGGAAGAATTATTTTTCTGGGATATTAACGTCGCTTCTGGTTGGGTTGTCTGCTGGTTTTATACTCGGAGTTTTATTTGCTCCTAAACCAGGGATTGAGACGAGAAAGGAAATAAAGGAAAAAAGTGAGGAGTTTATAAAAAAGACCAGAGATGAACTGGACAGAGCTACAGGGAAGACAAAGGAATATATAGATAAAGGTAAAGTCAAAATTGCAGAAATGAAAAGCAGGGGAGAAGAATTTGCGAAAGAAAGCAGGGGGAAAATATCCAGTGTATCCAGGAACGTAAGCTCTAGTGCTAAAAAAGCCGGAGATAAAATAAAAAAAGCAGTTAAAAAGGGAAAGAAAAAAGCAAAGAAAGTGGAAGAAGACCTGTCCTAGATAGGAAATGTAGGTTATATTGCTTGAGAATAAACTCACTAAAAAGGTTCTAAATATATTACTTGGAAATGGCGCGGATTTTTCCGAAGTTTTTGTTCAAAAAAGAGCTTTTAATAATTTAAGATTAGAAGACAGTAAAATTGAAAACTCTACCAGCGGTTATGAGCTGGGGTGTGGTTTAAGGTTATGGATTGGCGATAGTACTTTTTATGCCTTTGTAGATTCACTTGAGGAAGACAAACTTATTAATGCGGCAAAAGTTTTAAGTTCTGCACTAGATGGAAGCAGCTCTCTTAAAGTTTTAGATCTTACTGGAGTTAAAAGTTCTTACAGAACCAGGATAAAAAAATCTCCTGCCAGTATTTATTCTGATAAAAAAAGGGATATCCTCAAACTTATTGATAAAAATTCAAGGAATTACAGCTCTAAAATAATACAAGTAACATCTATTCTTTCTGATGTGGAGGAGGAAATCTTTATCGCAAATTCTTATGGCTCTTTTTCATCTGAAAAAGCGGTAAAGACATTTTTAGCAGTAAATGCAGTAGCCAGAAGGGGAAATAATGCGACATCCGGCTATAAATCAATTGCCGGAACAAGCGGTTATGAAATATTTGATTTGAAAAGCCCCGGAATCCTGGCTGAGAATGCATCAAAAATTGCTGTTAACATGCTTGATGCAATTAATGCTCCAACTGGTGAAATTCCTGTAGTAATAGGGCCGGCTTTTGGGGGAGTTATTTTCCACGAGGCATGCGGTCATGGCCTGGAAGCTGACGCAGTAATGAAAGATGCTTCGGTTTTTAAGGGCATGATAGGGAAAAAAATTGCAGGCAAGGCAGTATCTGCTGTTGATGATTCTACTATTAAGTATCACTGGGGCTCGTATAAATTTGATGGTGAAGGTTTCCCTTCAAGTAAAACAGTGCTCATAAAAGATGGTATTCTGGAAAGTTATATTTACGACCTCAGAACTTCAAGAAAAATGAAAGGTAAACAGACCGGGAATGGTAGAAGACAATCATTCAGGCATATTCCTATTCCAAGAATGAGCAATACTTATATAGATAATGGAAGTGAGGACCCGGAGTCGATTATAAGATCTGTAAATAAGGGTATATATGCCAAGGAATTTGCAGGTGGACAGGTGGATCCTGCAACAGGAGATTTTGTATTTGGAATAAGTGAAGGATATTTGATAGAAGGTGGGAGGCTCGGCCTTCCTATAAAAGGGGCTACTCTGATTGGTAATGGACTGGAGATCCTGAAAAAGATAGAAGCAGTGGGTAACAATTTAGATTTTGCACCCGGTTTTTGCGGTAAAAATGGACAGTCAATTTCAAATGAGGTAGGCCAGCCGACGATAAAGGTTAGTAAAATTACTGTGGGAGGTATAAAAGACCAGGATGCAGAATAATAGAAAGTATAGAGTCAGGGTAAGGCAGCTAATAAATATTTGCAAAGACACTGCCAGGAAAATAAAAAAGTACAATGTGGATGAGTTCGAGATTTTTACGGCAAGTTCTGTAGATAATGAAATAGAGATTTTTAAAAGCAAAATAGAGACATTATCGTTTTCTGACTCAATTGGGATAGGTATAAGAATTTTTAAGGATAAATCAGTAGGGTATGCATATACTACAGTGCTCGGGGATAATAGCATAGAAGATTGCATCAAGAAAGCTGTATCAAATAGCGAAATCACAGGAAAGGAAGAATATAATTATCTTCCGGTAGAAGAAGAATATGCACATAAAAGAAAGCTCATAAGTGATGAGCTGTTATTCAGGGAGAATTTACTTGATTATAGAATAGAAGATAAGGTTGCAATGGCAAAGAAACTTGAAGATTTAACCAGAAGTAAAGATAAAAGAATTACTGATATAGAAAATGTTGCTTACCAGGATAGCATATACGAGACAGCAATTTTAAACTCGGCTGGATTCTGTGACAATTATAAAAAAACTACCTGTTTGATTTATGTAAATGCAATTTCAAAAGAAGGTAATGATACTTCTACCGGTGATTATTTTGGGTGTGGGCGTTCTCCTGATGATATTGACCTTAACCATGTTGCGAGTAAAGCAGCTGACAGGTCTGTGTCAATTCTGGGAGGGAAAAAAATTAAATCAGATAGGGTAAGTCTCCTTCTGGACCCTGCTGTTTCCGCACAATTTTTAAGTGTAATAGCAGATGGTATTACAGCAGATTCAGTTCAAAAAAAGAAATCGGTTTTTGAAGGTAAGATTGGGGAAAAAATATTTTCTGCTGATATAAATATATTTGATGACGGGACATTACCGGAAGGTCTTTCTTCCAAACCATTTGATGGAGAAGGTGTTATCAAGGGCAGGACATGTGTATTCAATAAAGGTTATCTAAAAACTTACCTTTATAACACATTTACTGCAAGGAAGGATAAAACTTTATCAACAGGAAATGCTGTAAGGGCTTCATACCGTTCAACACCGGAAGTAGGCATCTCAAACTTTTATATTGAACCATCAAAAGATGGTTTTAACGAACTTCTGGGGCATATGAAAGATGGCTTTTACGTAATAGATATAATAGGAATGCATTCAGGAGTTAATCATGTTTCCGGTCAGATTAGTGTTGGGGCAAAGGGATTATGGATAAAAAATAGCAAGCCTGAAAATCCGGTTAAGGAAGTAACGATAGCTACTGATATTTTAAATTTCTGTAAAAGTATTGAAAAAGTCGGAAGTGACTTTGCCTTTTTCCCTTTAAGCGGGTATGTAGGCAGCCCTTCACTTCTGGTAAGAGACGTAACTATAAGCGGAAAATAAATTAAAGTCCTGCTGGATATATTACTTCTTTTATTAGTCTGAACAATAAGCAGGTTATGTGAGTATTTAAGATGGTTAAGTATATATTTATTAGTGTTTTGATGTTATTACTTGATTATTTTTTTAAAAAGAGTTTATCCGGCAATAATAAATTTTACATAACCTACTGTCTGGCATATTATAGTTACTATTACTCCTGCAATAAGTACCCCAATAAATATATGAAGTAGAGCTCTTCTTGGAGGTATACCAAAAACAAATGCAATTAAAGCCCCGGTCCAGCCGCCTGTAACAGGGAGGGGTATACCCACAAATGCCACAAGTGCAAAACCTTCGTATTTTTTAAATCTTTTGGAATGTTTTCTGCGGGTACGGTTAAAAAGCCAGTTAAAAAATCTATTAGCAATTTTAAATCTATTCATCAAAAACTTTGACACAGGGTTAAGGATCCATAATATAGCTATTGGGGGTACCATGTTTCCCAGTACGGATATTATATAAGTTTCAAAAATATTCATTCCGTATTTTGAAAGGGCGATGGGGATTGACGCACGAAGTTCTCCTATAGGTGTCATTGCAGTAAAAAAAGTTGCCGCTCTCAGTGATATAAATTTAAAAAAGTCTGAAAAATTCATGCCGGTTTTTTATTTTTAGATATTTTATGTTATATTTTAAAAATTAGTTACAAATTGTTAAAAATAATTTTAATCATTATATAAGTTGGAAATAATACAGTCAATCATTTTAGGTTTGATTCAGGGGGCTACTGAATTTTTACCTATAAGCAGCTCCGGACATCTGGTTATATTCCCCTATTTCTTTAACTGGGGAAGTCCTCCTCTTTATTTTATAGTAACAGTTCATTTTGCCACACTGGCTTCAGTAGTAACTGTTTTTTACAGGGACATATATAGAATTATAAAAGCTGTAATTATTGGTATTTTTATAAGGGATAAAAGGAAATTAAATAATTTTAAACTGGGAATCTTTTTAATTATTGCAAGTATACCAGCTGCGATCGCAGGATTTTTACTGGAAGATTATTTTGAGAGCTTATTTAAAAAACCCCTGGCTGCAGGGGGTTTCATTTTAGTTACAGCATTATTTTTATGGCTTGGAGAATTCAGAGGAAGGCGTATTGAAGAAAGATTGGCAAAACGCAATAATTTTGTTGAAAATGAAAATATTTCTAGTAAAAGCGATAAAAACAGTAGAGACGGGATTATTAATAAGGAGATTATTATTGAAAATAGAAGTGCGGGCAGGGTAAGGTTTAATATACCTATAGCTATAATAATAGGAATAGGGCAGGCACTGGCCATACTTCCCGGAATTTCAAGGTCAGGGGCTACTATATCTTTTGCGCGTTTTTTTGGAATAAAAAGAGATGAAGCAGTCAGGTTTTCGTTTTTACTTTCAGTCCCGATTATTTTTGGGTCCTTCATATTTGAATTATACCGTTCCTCGGGTATAATTTTTGGAAATGGCTTAAATGCCGGACAGAATCTTGCGGCAGGTTTTGTATCTGCTTACCTGGCAGGGCTATTTGCAGTAAAGTTTATTATTTTTCTGACCAGAAAAAGAAATTTAAATATGTTTGCGGTATACTGTATCTGTCTGGCGTTAGCTGTGTTTATATTTTATGCAATAAATAAAATTATATAAAGAGAGGTGAATTCTAAAAAATGAAAGGAGTTATACTTGCAGGTGGATTGGGAACTCGCCTTATGCCATGCACTAAAGTTACAAACAAGCATTTGCTACCGGTGTATGATAAACCAATGATTTATTATCCTCTTAAAACTCTTGTGAGTGCGGGTCTGGAGGATATAATGATAGTTACTGGAGGAAACTATGCCGGTGATTTTTTAAGACTTCTGGGTAATGGTCAGGAATTTGGGCTTAAAGATATAAGTTATACCTATCAGGAGGGTGAGGGCGGTATTGCCGATGCCCTTAAGCTTACCGAGAATTTTATTGATAATGATAAGGTGATAGTTATGCTTGGGGATAATATAATTGAAGATGATATTTCTGATGCAATAAAAGAATTTAAGAAGCAGGAGAGGGGCGCAAGGATTTTTCTAAAAGAGGTTAGTGACCCTGAAAGATTTGGTGTTGCCGAGATTAGGGAAGGAAATGTAATAAATATTGAGGAGAAACCTAAAAAACCAAGGAGTAATTACGCTGTTGCCGGACTTTATATGTATGATAGTGATGTATTCAAAATAATTGGCACTCTCAAGCCCTCCGAGAGAGGAGAGCTCGAAATAACCGATGTTAATAATGAATATATAAGAAGGGGTATAATGACCTATTCCATACTTAAAGGATGGTGGAGTGATGCCGGCACTTCCTTTGAAGCTCTGTTCAGAGCAAGCCATCTTATAAGAGAAGCGTTAAAAGAAGGACGATAGATTATCCCCGGACTGCTTAAATAAAATATTTTATAACTACGGTAAATCAATTTTTACTATTTCTGTTGAGTTGCAGTAGAAACACCTTAATATATTATGGGAGCTTTTCCAGTTATTACCTGATGCCATAAAAGCCCATGTAAGAGAATCTCTGGTATCTTTATCATCAGAATTCTGGTATATATAGGCATTTCCTTCTTCTTTTACTGTACCTATGAATTTGTAAGTATTCCCGCATTTCAAGCATCTATACATTTGTACCTCCAGTGTAATTTATATAATTAATCGGGTTATTATAAGATATTATAGTATATTACAAGATAATAACAATACAATATTAATACAAATTATATTAATTTTTGGTTATTGATTCAGGTGTAATATATTAATTTCGCAGATATAATTAATAAATAACGAATTTATTTGACTAAAAAAAACACCTCTGATAATATCTTCTAAGAATTATTAACCGGGGTTTTAATATCATGCAGATGAAAATCGAAAAGCAAAAAATAAAGGTAAAAATTAAGACTGAATCAAGTATCGTTAAAGGAACAGTTCATACTTTATTAAACGGAAGATTGAGTGACTACATCACCTCACAAAAGGATAAATTCATACCGGTATCTGATGCAGAAGTTTTTTATTTAGATGGTGCCGGAAAAATCATAGATGATGAAAAGGCCAGGAGAGAGATTGTTTTTATAAATGTAGAAAAAATTGAGATGATAGAATATCTGTGATTAAAGAATTTTATAAAGATTCGTTTTTAAAAAATATAAAAAGTATTATTAGAAGGGGTAGTAATGTCTGCAGTTGTTAATCAATTTACAGATTCAAATTTTGACAGCGAAGTGATTAATTCAGAAAAACCAGTTCTGGTAGACTTCTGGGCTGTATGGTGTGGTCCCTGCAGATTAATAGAGCCCGAGATTGAGAAACTGGTAAAAGAAAAAGGCGATGAGCTAAAAATCGGAAGGCTTAATGTAGATGAAAACAGGGATATAGCTATGAAATACGGTATCAGCAGTATTCCCACCTTACTGCTGTTTAAAAACGGAGATATAGCCAAAGTTCTTATAGGTGCTATGCCTAAAGATAGAATATTAAGTGAGATTTCTCAATTTTTATAAATTAATGAGAGATATTTTTATTGGAACTTCAGGGTATAGTTATGATGATTGGAACAATAATTTCTATCCGGCGGAACTTGATAAGAAAGACCAGTTAAAATACTACAGCAAGGTTTTTGATACAGTTGAAATTAATTTTACTTATTATACCCTGCCATACCCGCAGATATTTAAAAGAATGGCTGAAAAAGCGGGTAAGGATTTTATTTTTTCAGTAAAGGCACATAGTGGAGTTACCCATTCAAGAGATTTTAAGGCTGAAGATGTAAAGCAATTTATTTCATCACTGCAGCCATTAGTTGAAAACAAAAAGCTTGGCACTGTACTTCTTCAGTTTCCATGGTCTTTTAAGTTTAGCATAAAGAATTGCGACTACCTGAAAAGGGTAAGGAAAAATTTCCAGGATCTGGAACTTTGTGCAGAATTTAGGAATAACAGCTGGTTAAGGGATGAAACTATAGATTGTTTAAAAGAACTAAATATGGGGTTCTGTAATGTTGATGAACCCGACCTTAAAGGTTTGCTGCCTCCTACAAGTATTATTACCAGTGATAGGGGTTATATAAGGTTTCATGGCAGAAATAATCTCAACTGGTGGAAACCAAAATTTTCTTACCAGAGATATGACTATCTCTATAACAGGGAAGAATTAACAGAATGGGTGCCAAGGATAAAAAAAGTAGCAGCGAATGCAAAGAGAACTTTAGTCTATTTTAATAACCACTATAAGGCACAGGCAGTGAGGTCTGCAAAAATCCTTCAGGAACTTATCGGGGACAGCGATATTTCTACTTCACAAAATTAATCTAATTATATAAAATCTATTAAACAGTTTTGGAGTCGGAATTTATTAAATTAGGATATTGTAAGGGTATTAAGGTTATGTTTAAAAAAGTTGATAGCAATGTGGATTTAGTGAAACTGGAAGAAAAAATACTAAAATTCTGGGAGAAAAATAATATTTTTAAAAAAACCCTTGAAAAAAACAGAAGTAAAGAAAGGTTCGTTTTTTATGAGGGTCCTCCTACTGCCAATGGTGCACCGGGTGTTCATCATGTCCTTTCACGTGTTTATAAGGATATTTTTCCAAGATATAAAACTATGAAAGGCTATAATGTACCGAGGAAAGCTGGATGGGATACGCACGGTCTTCCTGTAGAGCTTGAAGTTGAGAAAGAGCTAAATATTAATTCAAAAAAAGAAATAGAAGAAATTGGCATAGAAAAATTCAATATGCTGTGCAGGCAGAGTGTTATGAGATACGAGGGGGAGTGGCAAAAACTTACCAAGCGTATTGGTTTCTGGCTGGATATGGATAATGCTTACATGACATTTAAGAATGATTATATAGAAACTGTATGGTGGATATTAAAAAATATATGGGATAAAAACTTATTATATCAGGACTACAAGATTGTTCCTTATTGTCCGCGTTGCGGGACAGCTCTTTCATCCCACGAGGTAGCACTGGGTTATAAGGAAGTAGAAGATTACTCCATTATGGTAAAATTTCCACATGGTGAGAAAGAAAATACCTATTTTCTTGTCTGGACAACAACTCCATGGACTCTTGTATCTAATGTGGCTGCGGCAGTAAACAGGGATTCTGATTATGCGGAATTGGATTATAAAGGCGAAAGATTGATAATGGCAAAAAATATGATTAAAGAAGTTCTTGGTGAAAACGCAGAATATAATATTTGCAGGACTTTTAAGGGCAGTGAAATTATCTCCTCGGACTACAGCCCTATTTATGATTATGCAGGAGGTAATAACAATGCTTTTAAAATAATAGGAGGTGATTTTGTATCTGTTGAAGAAGGTACAGGAATTGTTCATATCGCTCCTGCTTTTGGCGAAGATGATATGAATGCGGGAAAGGAAAATAATCTACCGGTTGTGCAGATGGTGGATGAAGAAGGCAGGTTCAAAAAGGAAGTTAAAAGATTTGCCGGATTGGATATAGAGGAATCAAATCCGCAAATAATAAAAGAGCTTGAGGAGAGAAATTTACTTTTTGGTGTTAGAAAAATCAGGCACTCTTATCCTTATTGCTGGAGATGCAATAGTAGACTGGTATACTATGCTAAAAAAAGCTGGTATATAAAAACTTCTGAAGTAAAAGAAGACCTTCTAAAATCTAATGAGGAGGTTAGCTGGTACCCCGGACATATAAAGTATGGCAGGTTCGGGAATTGGCTTGAAGGTAATATTGATTGGGCACTTACCAGGGAAAGGTACTGGGGCACGCCGCTTCCGGTATGGATGGATGAAAATGGTCATAAAATATGTATAGGAAGCATTGAGGAACTTAAAGAAAAAGCAGTAAATTTGCCTGGAAAACTGGATCTTCACAGGCCATATGTTGATAATATTGTGATAAAATGTCCCGAGTGTGGTAAAGAAATGAGAAGAGTACCTGAAGTAATAGACGTATGGTTTGATTCCGGTTCAATGCCCTATGCTCAATACCATTACCCTTTTGAAAATAAAGAATTATTTAAGAATAATTTTCCTGCAGATTTTATTTGTGAAGCAATTGACCAGACAAGGGGATGGTTCTATACACTACTTGCTATTTCAACACTGCTATTTAAAAAATCCTGTTTTAAAAATGTCCTGTGTCTCGGTCTTATAAACGATGAAAAGGGTCATAAGATGTCTAAGTCCAAAGGTAATGTCATAAATCCCTGGGATATTCTGAACAAGCAGGGAGCAGATGCTTTAAGATGGTATTTCTTTACAGGTGTTTCTCCCTGGCTGCCCAAAAATTTCTCTATGAAGGCTGTTGATGAGGTGGTTAGGAAATTTATACTTACCCTGTGGAATACTTATACTTTTTTTGTGATATATGCCAATATAGATAATTTTAATCCTTGCGACTATGACCTTGAGGTAAAAGAAAGGTTTGAAATTGACCGCTGGATATTATCTGAGCTTAACCGTACAATAAGGAAGGTAAACGGGCTTATGGATGATTTTAATGTTACTGAGAGTGGCAGGACGATACAGAATTTTGTTGACCTTCTATCTAATTGGTATGTAAGAAGAAGCAGGAGAAGATTCTGGAAGAGTGAAGAAGACAAGGATAAAATAAGTGCATATAAAACTCTCTATGAGTGCCTGGTAGATGTTACCAGATTATGTGCGCCTTTTATACCTTATCTTAGCGAAGAAATATACAAGAATCTGACCGGTAGTCTGGGGAAGGGTGAGGAAAGTGTTCATCTGGAAGATTATCCTGTTGCGGATGAAAACCTTATAGACGAGGATTTGAGTTTTAAGATGGATATAGCCCGCAGAGTTGTTAATCTCGGCAGGGCAATAAGAAATAAGACCAGTATAAAAATCAGGCAGCCGGTTGAAAAGGTAATCATATATTTTGATAAAGATGGCAGGAAGAAAGAAGCTATAAACCATCTCAAAGACATTATAACCAGTGAGCTTAATATTAAGGAAATAGAATTTGCCAGGGATATTAATGAGCTGGTTTCATATGATATAAAACCCAATCTTCTAATGTTGGGTAAAAAATATGGCAGTATGGTCCCTCTGATAAAAGAGAATTTACTATCGGGAGATCCTGTCCGTACAGCGCTTAAGGTTAAGAATAATAAAAAGGTGAGTTTAGCTATAAATGGAAAACATATTGAGTTATTACCTGAGGATATAATTGTTGAGACCAGAAACAAAGAAGGCCTTGGAATAGAAAGTGACGGGGAGATGACTGCAGGTATTTCAACTGTTATACCGGAAAATCTGCTGGAAGAAGGATTTTGCAGAGAGCTAGTTCACCAGATACAGAATTTGCGAAAGAAAGCAGGCTTTAAGATAGAGAACACTATTGACCTTGCTATTGAGCCGGGAATAAAAGACAATATTTTAAAAAAGTTTAAAAATTATATAATGAAAGAGACTCTTAGCAAGTCACTTGGTCCTGATTTTAAAGATGATATGTTTGTAAAAGAGGTCAGGGTAAACGATAAGAGAATGAAGATTGGCATAAGAGTTGTGGGGAGCATTGTTTAAAGTGGATAAAAGGGTAAATAGAAACATTTTCATGAATTTGTATTTTATAATAAGTGCAATTATTATACTTGTTGCTGACCAGGTAACAAAATATATTGTGATTCAAAAAATTCCTCTGAACAAATCTGTAGAGATAATAAAAGGTTTTTTTTATATAACTCCTATTAACAACACAGGTGCAGCTTTTGGGATGTTACAGGGGTATACTAAAATTTTAACCGTAATATCTATTATTGCTATTTTCTTAATAATTTTTTTAAAGGCCATACTTAGTGTAAACTCTGCTTTTTATAATATATCACTGGGTTTTATCCTCGGCGGAGCACTGGGAAATCTTGTTGATAGATATTTTGCAGGAGAGGTTACAGACTTTTTAAATTTTTCTTTTTTTGGGGCAGTCTTTAATGTAGCTGACCTCTTTATAAATATAGGATTTTGCCTTACTATAATAATAATACTTAAGGAGTATTTAAAAAAGAAAAAAGCTTAATAGAGGAATTGAGTAAAAAATCAGAAATTGTTTTAAGGTTCGTGGTAGATGACGGCAGCTCAGGTCAGAGGATAGATAAATTCTTGGCTGCCAGGATAAAGGATGTATCAAGAAGCTACATTCAGGGTATAATAAGCAGAGGAAAGGCGAGAGTAAATAGCGAAAGCGTAAACAAGCATTATAATGTTTCTGAAAAGGATTTAATAACTGTAGAATACCCCGGAGAAAGAAAGCTTAATACTTCAATAGAGCCGCAAAAAATAGACCTAAAGATATTATATGAAGACGGGTATCTTCTGGCTGTGTCAAAAGAAGCAGGAATGCTAACCCATCCGGTCAGGGTTTTTAATAAGGATACGCTAGTCAATGCATTACTATATCATTATGATAAATTATCAAACATGTCGGGTGTAGAAAGGTCAGGAATTGTCCATAGACTGGACAAGGATACTTCAGGTCTTCTAATAGTAGCAAAGGATAATAATACTCACAGGTTGTTATCGGATAAGTTTAAGAAAAGGGAAATAAAAAAGACTTATGCAGCACTGGTGTGGGGTAAATTTTTTGAGAAAAAGGGAGAGGTAATTCTCCCTATAGGACGCTCAAGACTTGATAGAAAGAAAATGAATATATCAATTGACAGGGGAAGAGATTCAGTAACCAGGTTTGAAGTAAGGGAGGAGTTTGAATCTTCAGCTTTGCTGGATGTAAGCCCGAAGACTGGGAGAACACATCAAATCAGGGTACATCTTAGTTATATCGAGCATCCCGTAATAGGTGATTCTCTGTACGGAAACAGAAACTCAAAAAAGTTAGCTAAGGAGCTGGGTCTGAAAAGGCAGTTTCTACATGCAAAAATGCTAGAGTTTGATCACCCTGTTACAGGAAAAAAAATAATAATTAAAGATAAATTGCCAGATGATTTACTTGATTGCCTTAAAATTTTAAGGAGGAGATTCAAGATGAACAAAAAATAAGTTATTTTGAACTTTTATATTTTAATTTATTTTTTAAGAAAAGGAGATAAAAAAATTGGCAAATATAAGAAGAGTAGTATTAGATGTACTTAAACCACATTCGCCTGGCATGGTAGAACTTTCAAGCAAACTGGCGGACCTTCCAGGGGTATATGGAGTTGATATATCATTAATTGAAATGGACCAGAAAGTGGAGAATGTTAAAATAACCTGTGAAGGCGATTCGATAGACTATGATAAAGTGGAGCAGATTATAAAGGAGAATGGTGCCTCTATCCATAGTCTGGATAAGATATCAGTAGGAACAAGCCTTATTGAAGAAGTTACCACTCATCAGGATTAGGTTGACCTTATTTCCTGTCTCATAAATATAATATATGATACCGCAAAGCATATAATAGCCAGTGCTACAATAACTACCAGCTGCGGCCATACCTGTATTAGACTCTGTCCCAGGGAGAGAGGATTAAGTTGCATCTCGCCTGATTCCAGCATACTATAAGACTGCAGGTAACCAACATTATTTATAAGTAAGTTCCCTCCTATGGGCACGAGCAGAACCATTATAGATTCGGTGAACAGGGTAGCAGGCGAGATTCTTGAAATTGAGTTAATAATGCTGTAATTTCTTGCTATTTCAGCTAAAGAAGAATCATCTGCCAGCGGGGCCATTGAATTGGCTACAGCATCGGCTATTATAGGAAGAAAGAACATAAGAAATATCCATACTGCAATGGCAGTAAGTATTGATGCAGCTGTTTTTTCCATTATAACTGAAAATAGTATAGAGAGTCCCATCCAGAATCCGCCATAAAAAACACAAATAAATATAAAAAAGAATATTCTTAATATTTCTTCAGTGGTGGGTGCTACTCCAATTGATAGTAGACCTACACCAGAGATAATAAATACGATGCTTGCAATAATAATACTTAAAGTGGTAATACCAGCTAAAAATTTACCATTTATAAGACTGTCTCTATAGATTGGCTGGGAAAGGATTCTGCTTAAGTTACCACTGTTTTTTTCACTATTAATGGCGTCAAAGCCAAATATTATACCTATTATTGGAATAAAAAAACTTATAAAGGTTATAAAGGATGGAAGAATATCTCCTCCTGTGGTAAATAAATAAAGAAATACATGTTCATCAAGTGAACTTGCGGCTTCCCTTATATTGGTAAGAGCTACATAAGTTGATGACAGACCTGCAATATAAATTAATGAAAGTAGGATTAAAAATTTGTTACTGCTAAAGTGGTCACAAAGCTCTTTCCTATATATGGTTAAAATGCTTCTCATTTCACTCCTCTTTAAAATATTTTAGATAAATTTCTTCCAGAGCGTCCTGTTTCATATCCATTCTGGTTAAAAGTATGCCTTCATTTGAAATAAGCCGTGATATATCCTGTCTTATGTCTTTATCGCATACAATCGTAAACTTGTTATCGGTTTGATTTACGCTTACAACTTTATCCAGCTTCTTTAACTTTCCGGTTAATTTTTCTGTTATTTTCTCAAGTTCAAGTTCTATCCTGTATTTCCCTCCGCCAAATAAATCTCTTCCCAGGCTTTCTACAGTCCCCTGATTAATTAATTTTCCTCCGGATAATATGCCTACCCGGGAGCAAACCTTCTGTACTAGGTTTAGCTGATGTGATGACAGCAAAAATGTAATGTTCTTCCTGCTGTTAAGGTCCAGTATGGTCTGAAGAATCTGATTTGCTACTTTAACATCCAGGCCTTCTGTTAGTTCATCAAAGATGATAAGCCTGGGGTCCTTGATAAGAACATCGGCAATCCCCAGTCTTTGTTTCATACCTTTTGAAAATGTCCTGACCAGCTGTTTTTTATTTTTTGATAGACTAACTATTTCCAGCACCTCATCAATTTTAGCAGGTATTTCCCTGTAGGGAATATTGTTTAATTCTGCAGTGTAGGAGAGATTTTCCTTTGCGCTCATATCTTCATAAAAACCAACTTTTTCTGGTAGATAACCGCTAATTCTCTTTACTTTAAGTGGCTCCCTAGTTGAATTAAAGCCGCCAACGCTGACACTGCCCGATGTTGGTTCCGTAAGCCCCAGTGTCATAAGAATAATAGTAGACTTTCCGGCACCATTGGGTCCCAGGAGGCCGAATATTTCACCATTTTTTATGCTGATGTTTAAATCATCAACTACCAGCTGACTATCATATTTTTTTGATAAATTTTGGGAAATTATTAAATTATCGTTATCATTCATAATTTATCTTCTTCCCAGTCTTGTAAATATTATGGCAACGCCAACTATGACTATTACAATAATTCCTATGCCCACAATACCCCAGATAGTGGGAGTTTCAACGGTTACCCTGATTTCTATATCGTCGGTACTGTTCTCGCTTGAAGCTGTGAAAGTAAGCATATAATCGCCTGCAATAGTTTTTTCCGGAGGGTTTATAGTTACATCAATTTCTTCTTCTTCACCAGCTTCAATTGACTCAATTTCTTTTTTATCAAAATCAACCTGCCAGCCCTCGGGCTCGGTTGAAGTAAAACTTATATTTTCAACAGATGTAGAGCTGTTGTTGGTCAGGATAAGCTTATAATGATTGTCTTTACCAGAAGTAATGTCGGTACTTAATTTTCCAGTTTTTGTGCTGAGACTGATTTCATAGGTTGCAGTTATTACTGCTGTAAATTCTATGGATTGTTCCAGGGGATCTCCATCAACAGCTGATTTAAAGGTGACTTTAAAATTATATTCTCCTGGTTTCTGAGATGTTCCTGCAACTGCTCCAAGATTTAAGCTTTCTGTATTGTTTGATTCCAGGTTAATTGTCTTTGCTTCTGTATTTCCGCTTAATACTGCCGCCATCCATCCTGTTGGATATTCAACTGTTATATCAAAGGGCTTGGTTATGGTATCTTCGTCTAAACCAAATGGCTCATCTCCTGCTATATAAATTACAGAAAAATCAAAATAAAACGTCTCATCTTCCTCTGCCTGTATTTTGGGAAGTGTGGTCTTAAATATTAATTCCTCAGGTTCGGGTTCCGGAACCTCTTCTTCTCCTGCTTCTTCTTCCTGAGCAAGTAAAGCTGCTGGTAGTATTATAATAATTGATAAGGTAAGAGTTAAAATTATAAAAAATACTGGTAATTTTCTTTTTATGTTTTTCACTTAATACACTCCTTTGCTAAAATTTTTTAAGCTTGGTTAAAGTTTTAATGAATTTAAATAATTCTTAAAATGATGCAACTGTCTAACACAGCTTTTTTGAAACTAAATGAAAATTCTAATAACTTTAATGTTAGTTGTCAAGAATGAGTACATGATTGGTGAGTAATGATAACCAATTTTTATGATTTTATTTCCAATTTATTACTTTTAATTTAATAGTTTCTTTTATCTATGATACTATTTATATAATAGTTGATATTTATCTTGACTGGCATTACAATATGTCCAGTTTTTTGGAGTGGTTTAATATGAATTTAGAAGAAAAAATTAAAAAGGTAATAGAAAAAACTGAGATTATAAAACAGCCCGATAAAATGCTGTCATCGTTTGATTCTACAACCATTCATTATTATATGCTGGCTGTACCAATGTACCTGGAGTTTGAAGGTAAGAGTTCTGATACTGAAACAATAATAAGAGAAGGGAAAATAACCTGGCAGAAGCCAAAGGTAATTACTCCTTCTTATATGTTGAGAGTAGAAGGATTCAGTGGAGAGGCCAGGAAGGCCTTTGAAATGCTTGCCGAAGAAGATAGTGACCTGGCCATGATTCTTTACGGTTTGAGAATGAGCCGTGATTTTGAAAAAATGGAAATAGTTTCAAATTCGCTTACTTCTGTAGCAAAGAAAATATCCAGTAATATTGAAAAAAAGAAAGACCCTTACAGCGCTGTTATAAAGGGAGTGGATGAGTTCTGGGATGTTTCACTTTCAAAATTTATTCAGGCAATAGTGACAAGAAGCGCTCACTACTCACAGCTGCCTGATTTACTGAGGAACAGCTCGTTAAAGGTAGGCAGTGAAGGGTTTCATGTAATTACAAGGGATAAAGCAGGTTATCCTGTTATAGCAAGAAACGAAATAGAGATTCTTTTTAAATTGTTTGAAAAAGGAGAGATAGAACCCCGTGAACTGAAACAGGAATTAGACAGGTGGGGAATGTTTGAACAGTATCAGGATAGATTTTTCAAATACTTCAAAAAAAGACTCAGGGGTAAGTAATCAGGATACTACAAGCATTTCATCAGGTTCCAGGAGAGATATTCCTGCATCATTTCCCACAATTTCTACTTTTATTATCTTTTTTGGTTTATTTAAATCAATCTTTTCACGGTTTACTACATCAGTAAGCTTGATAATGAGTTCTTTAAAATCAAGTTTGTCATAATGTCTTTTTTCCAGGCCCATCATCCATTTATCTTCTTTTTTAATTTTTGGGACCAGTGATTTTATTGCCTTCTGCATATCAGGTACCTTTGATTTGACCCATTTATCTACAGGGATATAACGGTGAGTCCTGCCAAATAATTCTTTGTCCTTTTTTGATATTACCCTTAATTTTTTTACCACTTCTTTTGGTTTTGAAACATTGAGAAGAAAAATCCCGTCATATTTTGATTTTAGAAACTTTGGCTTTACATTAATTTCCTTGAAAAGATTTTCGACTTTTTCCCTGCTGCTTTTTATATGGGCAGGGTCATAGGTTATGAGAAGCTTTACCTCCATAGTAAATCCTCCTTTTTTAAAATATTGATTAATTATACCATAACAAATGATATGATTTATAAAAATTTGAAGTTATCATATAATATCAAGCAAATTGCATTTATTTGGTAGGAGAGTAATATTTTGGCTTTACACATGCAGACACTCGATAACAGGGTAATTGAAGTAAGAGAAGATAAATTTAAAACCAGCAGGCTAATCTATGAATTCAGGCCGTTCATTGCCGGTGTTATTCAAAAAAGAGCCGGAAGATTTATCGAATATGGAGTGGACGAAGAATTTTCTATCGGCCTTTCTGCTTTTAAAGAAGCGATGGATTCATACGACAGGGAGAAAGGAAAATTCCTGAGTTTTGCAAGAATGGTAATAGATAGACGCCTTATTGATTATTACCGCAGGAACAGTAAAGAGAGGACTATAGGTCTGGGAGATGACAGATTGTCTGGTGCGGATTTTAAGGGTAATGATATTAATTATAAAGAACAATACGGTATTAATGAAGAGAGAGAGGGAAGGATAATTGAATCAATAGAATATAGGGCAGAATTAGAAAAATGGGGAATCAACCTGGAACAGCTGGCAGAAATATCCCCCAGAAGCAGCAGTTTGAGAGAAGAATATAAGGAGATTGCAAGATCTATCGTCAATGACAGTAGCATCCTAAAGACTTTAATGGAAACAAAAAGACTTCCTTTAAAAAAGATAGAAAATAATATATGGGTACACCGTAAAAAACTGGAGAGGGGACGAATATATATAATAGCTATGGTTCTGGCCATTATAAATAATCTTAGCTATATAGACGTATCCGGGGGTGGTGATAAATGAAGGCAGTAATAATGGAGATAAGAAAAGGTTATTGTATAATCCTGACCAGAGATGGCCGTTTCTTAAAACAGGTAATCCCACCGGGGGTGTTTGAAGTTGGTGACGAGATTACGGTCAGTGAGGAGTATGTATATAAAACAAAAAGAATAGATATAAGCCGGGTTAAAACCCTATCTCTTGCAGCTTCAATAATAATTATATTAGCTACTGTATCTTTCTTTAGCTTCTGGTATTTGAAGCACTATACTGCTTCAAGGAGTGCAGACGCAGAGTCGGTTGGCGTATATGTTGCGGAAGAAGAAGCAGAAGTAGCTGATGCAGACGCAGATGCAGAAATGATTGTTGAGGAAAAGGTGACGGAGGCGGTAGAAAAAAGAACTATTATTTTTGAAGAAACATACTATTTTAGAGAGCAAGAAGAGGCTGAAGAAGATATTGAAGATACTCTAAGTATTTCATATAAAATAATTGATGACATCAGTTTAAGGATTAAATTAAGAAATATAAGCAGCGCGTCAAAATTTGACGGGACTTTGACAATGGTTATGTATCTTTCAGACGGTAGTGAATCACAGGCAGAAACAGTCTCAATTGATGAGCTTGAGCCGGGGGAAGTTACAGAGAACCCGTTATTTTTAAAAACAGAAGAAGTTAAATTAAAAGTTCAAATAACTGGGAGTACTTATTAGGGATTGTTAATCTAAACAGTTTATATTTTTTATTATACCTATATTTTCCAACCTTAATTATTTTATTATATTCAGCGTATATATATGACAGATTAAAAAATTTTTCTGGGAGGCCATATGAAAAAAAGTAGATTGTTTTTATTTTTATCTTTATTGTCCGTTATTGTGCTGTTATTTAATGCTGCCCTGTTTACCCGATGTTCAGGTGATAGCGTTAAGGAAGAAATTACTTCCGGGCAGTCAGATGATGTCGCAGCTTCAGTAGATAAAAACCTGGTAGCTGCAAATACAAGTTTTGGCTTTGATATCTTTAAAGAACTTATCGAGGAAGATAACAAAAAGAATGTATTTATCTCTTCCCTATCAATACTTTTAGCTCTTGCAATGACCTATAACGGAGCACTTGGTGATACCAGTCTGGAAATGGCTGAAGCTTTAGAATTTGAGGGATTTGACCTTGAGGAGCTGAATTTAGGTTTTAGCGATTTGATGGTAGCTGTTACAAATGCGGACAGGGATATTGATATGACTATTGCCAATTCCATATGGTATAGAATGGGGTATGGTGTTAAAGAGGATTTTATTGGAAGGAATGAGAAATATTATAATTCAGAAGTTAATGAAATTGATTTTTCTGCTACCGGCGCCATTGATACTATAAACGGCTGGATAGAAGAAGAAACCAGAGGAAAGATTGATAAGATGATTTCTGAAATACCCGTTGATGCTGTTATGTACCTTATAAATGCAATTTATTTTAAAGGCAACTGGACTTATCCCTTTGATGAAAACTTTACTGTCGATGATGATTTTTACCTTTATGACGGAACTACCAAAAAAGTTCCCATGATGTCGCAGCAGGAAAAATTTGGCTACTGTAAAGGAGATAATTTTTCGGCTATAAAGCTTCCTTATGGCGAGGAAAAGATGTCCATGTATATAATTCTTCCTGATGAAGGTGTAAACGTTGATAGTGTGATTGAATCTATTGATGAAGAAAAGTGGAGCAGCATAAAGAGTTCGTTATATGGTTGTGACGTTTCCCTCAGGATGCCGAAATATAAGATGGAGTATGGCATAAAGCTTTTAAATGACGTGCTTACTAATCTGGGAATGGGTATTGCCTTTGACCCTGATATGGCGGATTTTGGTGGTATTGTTTCCAGTGAATCTGGTGGAGGTATCTGGATATCAAAAGTGCTGCATAAGGCAGTTATTGAAGTGAATGAGAAGGGTAGCGAAGCAGCTGCTGCAACAGTGGTGGAAATGATTGAGTCTGCAGCTCCTGATGGTGAAATAATAGAATTTACAGTAGAAAGACCATTCTTTTTCATAATTGCCGATGATAGGAGCGGAAGCATTCTATTTATGGGCAGGGTTGTTGAACCATAAAATTTTTAAGGCAGGTGACAGTGACATATTATTTAATGGGTGAATGGGTGTGTTAATGTTGTGGCTTGCTGGGTGAAAATTTTATTAAAAAAAGATAAAAATTTTGTTATAAATGTATTACAGACAAAAAAACTGAGTTGTATCTAATAGTTTATTAAAATATATACTTTAAATGTAAAAAAATAATCTTTGGACAAATTAAAAATATGTTATATAATATCCTAGCACTGCTTAGAAAGTTTTAAATTTTAAAATAGAGTAGTAGGGATTTTTTATTAGAAGTAATTAAATAAAATAGAAGTAAGCTTCTCGCCTATATCTTCTTATTTCATTTATTCCATGTTTCAATTAATATAATTTCTACTCCTCTTTTATATATAAAAAAGATAATTTAAAGAAAGGTTTTTTAAGTGAATAAAAGAATGTATGTTGGAAATCTGGACTATAATACTACTGATAAAGAGTTAGAGGATTTTTTTTCCAAAGAAGGCACTGTTACATATTCTAAAGTAATAAACAGAATAGATGGGAAATCAAGAGGATTCGGATTTGTAGAGATGGAAAGCGAAGAGCAGGCAAAAGCAGCTGTAGAAAAACTCAATAAAAGTGAGTTTATGGGAAGAACCATAGTAGTTAATGAAGCCAGAACCCAGAATAAAGGAAACTACAAGCCCCGGGAAGGCGGATACAGAGAAGGCAGGTCCCGTGAAGGTGGAAAGGGTGACCTAAACTATAAGTTAAGAAAGTTAAGAAGAAGCATTAGATAAATTTTTTAAATTTATGCTTGTTTTTTTAACTGCGATCCCCTATAGTATCTCATGGAAATAAAATAAAAAAATAATAAAACCTTTAAAATAGTCCGGAGAGACTAAAAAGGAATGATTAAAATATTAATTACATATTTCAAAAAGGAAATATTTTTGACCTTCTTACCTATATGGTAGGGAGGTTTTTTTATATGGTGATATAGGGAAGAGTTATGAAAGAAAAAGCTTATATACTGGGTGAAAATGATATAGACAGGATTATTAGAAGAATCTCACATGAGATACTTGAGAAGAATAAAGGACCGGAGAATTTAATTTTTATTGGTCTTCAAAAAAGGGGAGTTCCGCTGTCTAAGAGAATAGCAGGAAACATTGAGAAGTTTGAAGGGATAAAGATTAAAACCGGAAAACTTGATATAACATTTTACCGTGATGATATCGGGCACAATATAAAACCAGTAGCCCAGATAACTGATATTTCCTTTGATATAGATGAGAAAAATATAGTACTTGTTGATGATGTCCTTTACACCGGGAGGACTATAAGGGCTGCAATGGATGCGTTGATTGATTTTGGAAGGCCAAAGTCAATTCAGCTGGTTGTTCTAATTGACAGGGGGCACAGGGAACTTCCCATAAGGGCAGATTATGTAGGAAAAAACTTGCCTACTTCACATAATGAATCTGTAGAGGTCAAATTGAAAGAGACCGACGGTATAGATAGTGTCACAGTTATTGAGAGAGAGTAAATATGCTAAGAAAAAAAAGTATAGTTGATGTAGATAGTCTTAAGCTGGAGGATATAGAGCTGGTACTTGCAAATGCAGATTCTTTTCTTGAAATATCGGGAAGGGATGTGAAGAAAGTCCCGATTCTCAGGGGTAAAACAATAGCTAATTTATTTTTTGAACCCAGTACAAGAACAAAAACCTCATTTGAAATTGCAGCTAAAAGACTCAGTGCAGATATAATTAATTTCTCCTCGTCCACCAGCAGTGTTGTTAAAGGAGAGTCTATTATTGATACTCTAAAAACAATTCTCTCAATGAAAGTAGATATGATTGTTATGAGGCACAGTGATAGCGGGGCAGTTAAAATAGTAGACAGTTTTGTAGAAGTGCCGGTGGTAAATGCCGGTGATGGTAAGAATCAGCATCCTACGCAAGCCCTCCTTGATTTATACACCATAAAAAAAGTATTCGGGAAGTTTAAAGGGCTTAAGGTGGCGATTGTTGGGGATTTTATAAACAGCAGGGTGGCAGGGTCAAATATAAGCTTATTTAAAAAGATGGGAATTAAGGTAACTATAGTTTCGCCAACAATTCTGCTTCCTGAAGATTTTTCAAAAATGGATGTAAGACATTGTATAGATGATGTTATAGAGGAGTCTGATATTATATATGTTCTCAGAATGCAGTTCGAGAGACAGAACAGGAAGTTTTACCCCTCGGTAATGGAATATAACCAGTTTTTGAGTCTGGACATGAAACGGCTTCGCAGGATGAAGCCGGGTTCTATTGTCATGCACCCCGGACCGGTAAACAGGGGGATAGAGATTACCGATGAGGTTATGGAGATTGGCGGAAAGTTGAAGGAAAAAATTGTAATTGAACAGCAGGTAACTTACGGAGTAGCTATCCGGATGGCATTGATTTATTTAATATTAGGTTAATAATTTTTAAGGCCAGGATTTTGATGAATGAGAATGAGAAAAAAAATTTACTTATAAAATCAGGCAGTATAGTTGACCCCCGGAATGACAGGGAATTTACTTCTGATATTTTAATAAAAGGCGGTATTATATCTGAGGTAAAAGAAAACATTAAAGTTAAGGGGGATAATATTATTGAGATTGATGCGGAGGGCTGTAAGGTTTCGCCAGGATTTGTAGATATGCATGTCCACCTGAGGGATCCCGGGTTTGAAGACAGGGAAACCATAGAAACAGGAACACTTGCAGCGGTTAAAGGAGGTATTACCACGATTGCATGTATGGCTAATACTATGCCGGTTGTAGATACGCAATCCCTGGTAAAATATATTTTAAAAAAAGCGAATAACTCGGCATGCAGGGTTCTACCGATAGCTGCAATGACCAGAGGGCTTGAGGGAAAAAATATTACGGAGATGGGCCTTCTGGCTGAAGCAGGAGCAGTTGGTTTTTCTGATGATGGTATGTGTGTAAGAGATAGTAATATAATGTATGAAATCATGCGTTATTCAACACAGTTTAATTTACCTTTAATCCTGCATGAGGAAGACGATTTCATCTCGGGTGATGGTCTTGTTCATGAAGGTTATTATTCTAATATGCTCGGGCTGGATGGGATATCCAGCTTGAGTGATGACTTAATGATAGAGAGAGATATAACTCTTGCTAGAAAAAGCGGCGCACGAATTCATATAACCCACTTGAGCACTAAAGACAGCGTAGAAATGATAAAAAAAGCAAAAGAAGAGGGAGTAAAGGTAACCTGTGATGTAACACCGCATCATCTTTTCTTTAATGATAGCTATCTGACATCTTTTAATACCAATTTTAAAGTAAAACCACCCATAAGAAGTGAGGAAGACAGGCAGGCATTAATTGCAGGTATAAAAGATGGGGTTATTGACGCTATAGTCAGTGACCATGCCCCTCATCTGGATACGGAAAAGAACACTACTTTTAAACTTGCCAGTTTTGGGACTATAGGGCTTGAAACATTATTTAGTGCTGCTTTTACCAAATTATGTGTTGAAGAGAAAATAAAATTACAAAAGCTGATAAGTCTTATGACTACTGCGCCCTCAAAAATTATCGGTATTGATGAGGGGAAAATAAAAGTTGGTGAGGTAGCGGACCTTACGATTATAGATACTGAAAGAGAAGAAGAAATAAAAAAAGAAAATATAATTTCAAAAAGCAGGAACAGTGTTTTTCTGGGACAAAAATTAAGGGGCAAGATAATATGTACGATCAGTAAAGGTAAGTTGGCTTATATAATAAATAATATAAAAAAGAAGGGCTAAAATCTTGAAAGCAAATTTATTTTTAGAAGATGGAATGATATTTAAAGGTGTAAATATAGGTCTTGACGGAGAGACAATTGGTGAAGTAGTCTTTAATACTTCTATGATTGGATACCAGGAAATCTTGACCGACCCTTCTTATTACGGCCAGATAGTAGTGTTGACCTATCCCGAGATCGGGAATTACGGTGTCAATAGCGAGGATATTGAATCTGACAAGATACAGGCAAGTGGATTGATTGTAAAGGAATATTTTAATTATTACTGTAACTGGAGAGCGGAAGGGAATCTGCAGGATTACTTAAAAAAGAATAATATTGTAGGTCTTGAGGGGATAGATACCAGGCAGTTAACCAGGCATGTAAGGCTTAAAGGTTCTATGAAAGGAATTATTTCTACTGAAACTGATGATAAGGCGGAATTGAAAAAAAGATTGGATAGTTACCCCTCAATAATTAAGAGAGACCTGGTTAAATATGTTACCTGTGATGCTCCGTATGTTTATAATCCTGACAGGAGTGATTACAAAAATGTAGTTGTGGTTGTAGATTTTGGAGTTAAAAGAGGCATATTGAAATGCCTGGACTGGGAAGGATTTAAATTAATTGTAGTGCCGGCGTCTACAGGACCAGAGGAGATATTGGAGTATAACCCTGACGGAATACTGCTTTCCAATGGACCGGGAGATCCTTCTGCTATTGACTATGCGACTAAAAACATAAAAAAATTAATTGGCAGGAGGCCAATTTTTGGAATTTGTATGGGGCATCAACTACTGGCGACTGCACTGGGAGCAAAGACCTATAAATTAAAGTTTGGCCATCATGGCGGAAATCATCCGGTTAAAAACCTGGAAACAGGGAAAGTTGAAATAACATCCCAGAACCATGGTTTTGCTGTTAGCAAAGAATCACTGGAAGGCATTAAAGGTACCGGTTATGAAATAACACATGTTAATCTGAATGATAATACAATTGAAGGATTGCAGTATAAAGATATAGATGCATATACTATACAGTTCCACCCTGAGGGTAAACCGGGTCCTCACGATTCAAGATATATTTTTAACAAATTTACTCAGTTAATTAAAAATTTTAATAAAAGTGATTAGAAAGATAAATTTATGCCCAGAAGAAAAGATTTAAAGAAAATTTTACTGATAGGTTCAGGCCCTATAGTTATTGGACAGGCCTGTGAATTTGATTATTCAGGAACACAGGCATGCAAAGTTTTAAAGCAGGAGGGTTATAAGGTTGTACTTGTAAACAGCAATCCTGCTACTATTATGACTGATCCTGAATTTGCAGATAAAACTTATATTGAGCCGCTAACGCCTGAGTTTGTAGAGAAAATAATAAAGAAGGAGAGACCGGATGCATTATTACCTGCATTAGGAGGGCAAACAGGATTGAATATGGCTGCAGCTCTATCAAATGGGAAAGTTTTAAGCAAATATGGAGTAGAACTTATTGGGGTTGATATTGATGTTATTAACAGGGCTGAAGACAGAGAACAGTTCAAGGAATCTATGGACAGGATAGGCCTTTATGTTCCTCCAAGCAGTTATGCGCACAGCTTAAAGGAAGCGTTAGGTTTTAGCAGGAAATTAAAATTCCCGCTGGTAGTAAGGCCCAGCTTTACACTTGGTGGACTAGGAGGAGGAGTTGCATTTAATAAGGAAGAATTTATCGATATAGTAACCAGGGGGCTTGATATATCTCCGAAATCCGAAGTACTGGTAGAAAAATCAGTTGCTGGATGGAAAGAGATTGAACTGGAGATGATGAGAGATAAAAATGATAATGTAATTATAATATGTTCCATAGAAAATTTTGACCCGATGGGCGTGCATACCGGAGATAGTATTTGTGCTGCCCCGGCCCAAACCTTGACCTACAAAGAGTATCAGAATATAAGGGATATAAGTATAAAGATAATGAGAGAGATTGGGGTTAACGCAGGAGGGTCAAACATACAATTTGCAGTTAATCCCGAGAACGGTAAAGTAGCAGTAATTGAGCTGAATCCAAGAGTTTCAAGAAGCAGTGCGCTTGCTTCTAAAGCAACCGGTTATCCTATTGCCAAAATTGCAACGAAACTGGCAGTGGGATATACACTTGATGAAATTCCTAATGATATAACCAGGAAGACACCGGCCTGTTTCGAGCCTTCAATTGATTATGTGGTTGTAAAATTCCCGAGATGGACATTTGAGAAGTTTCCAGGAGCTGACCCGAGTCTTACTACAAGAATGAAGTCTGTTGGGGAAGTTCTGGCAATCGGGAGGACCTTTAAAGAAGCTCTACAGAAGTCAATAAGGTCTTTAGAAATAGATAGATATGGCCTTGGCTCTGATGGAAAGAACTATTTAAGTAAAAAGTTAATGGGAAAAAAGCTTTCAATTCCAAATCAGGATAGGGTTTTTTATATTAAATATGCTTTTGAAAAGGGAATGAGCATAGAAGAAGTATCAAGGTATACAAAAATAGACCCTTGGTTTTTAAATAATATAAAACAGCTTGTGGAATTTGAGAAATCTATTAAAAAATATAATTTAGGTAATGTTACCAAAGAGATGCTTAAGGAAGCTAAAGGGTATGGTTATTCAGACATTCAGATAGCTAATTTATGTAAAAGTAGCGAAGAAGAAGTAAGAACTTTAAGGAAGAAAATGAAAATAACGACTACTTTTAAAACAGTTGATACCTGTGCCGGTGAATTTGAAGCATATACACCATATTATTATTCCACTTATGAAACCGAGGACGAAACTGTATCCTCGGATAAAAAACGGATAATTATTCTGGGAGGAGGTCCCAACCGTATAGGACAGGGTATAGAATTTGATTACTGCTGTGTTCATGCGTCTTTTGCTCTACATGATGCAGGATTTGAGACCATAATGATTAATTGTAATCCAGAGACTGTAAGTACAGATTATGATACTTCAGACAGGTTGTATTTTGAGCCCATAACTTTTGAGGATGTAATGAACATAGTTGAGGCAGAAAAACCTTACGGAGTGATAGTGCAGTTCGGGGGGCAGACTCCACTAAAGCTTGCTTTAAGGTTAAAGAATGCAGGTGTAAATATTCTGGGGACATCTCCTGATAGTATTGACCTTGCTGAAGACCGTAAAAGATTTGGCTTGATGTTAAAAAGGTTAAGTATTCCCCAGGCAGAAAACGGAACAGCTATGGATGTTGATAAAGCAAAGAAGATAGCAAAGAAAATAGGTTACCCGGTACTGGTGAGGCCGTCCTATGTGCTGGGAGGGCGGGCAATGAATATAGTTTACAATGAGGAGAGTCTTATTGATTATGTTAAAAATGCTGCGGTTGTATCTTACGATAAGCCGATACTGATAGATAAGTTTCTGGAACGGGCAATCGAAGTTGATGTTGATGCAATTTATGATGGAAAAGAGTTATTTATCGGGGGGATTATGGAACATATAGAGGAGGCCGGCGTTCATTCAGGTGACAGTGCCTGCGTAATACCACCGTTTACCCTGAAAAAAGATAATATAGAAACGATTAAAGACTACACTTACAGGATGGCAAAAAAACTTGAGGTAAGGGGACTTATGAACATCCAGTACGCTATAAAAGATTCAGTAGTTTATGTGCTGGAAGCAAACCCCAGGGCTTCCCGTACAGTTCCTTTTGTTAGTAAATCAATTGGTGTCCCCCTGGCGAAAATTGCGTCCCTGGTAATTACTGGGAAGAAATTAAAAGATATAAAATTTAAAAAAGTTGATTCCACAAAAATTGATTATTACAGTATCAAGGAAGCAGTATTACCGTTTAACAGATTCCCGGGCGTAGATACAATACTTGGGCCCGAGATGAAATCAACGGGAGAAGTTATGGGTATAGACAGTAGTTTTGGAGTTGCATTTGCAAAAACACAGATTTCTACAAACCAGGTGTTCCCTACCTCTGGCTCTGTATTTATAAGTGTTAATGATAAAGATAAGGACGCGATAGTAGATATAGCCGGTAAATTATCAGGACTTGGTTTTAAGATAATTACTACCAGGGGAACAGGTGATGTACTGGAAAAGAGGGGTATAAAATGTGATAGAGTTTTAAAAATAAGAGAAGGCAGGCCAAATGTTCTGGATATGATAAAAAATGGAGAAATTGATTTGATAATAAATACTCCCGAGGGCAGTGTTGCAAGAAGTGATGGATATTATCTTAGAACTGCTGCTGTTCTTCATAATGTACCCTATACTACTACCATATCAGGAGCTTCAGCTGTAGTACAGGGGATAGAGGAAATGAAAGATAACTTTGAAGCCAGGGTTAAACCTATACAGGAATATTAATGAAGCTTTTAAACGGAGAAATAATTTCTAACGAAAAATATAATGACAACCTTTTTAAAATAGGTGTTTTTTCACCGTATATATGCAAAGAAGCGCAACTGGGGCAGTTTGTTAATGTAAAATGTGCAAATCCCGGAACAATGGATCCATTGCTAAGGCGACCCTTTGGTATTTTTGACATTGAAAAAAAATTCAATGTATTTTCCATGCTTTACAGAGTAAGGGGCAAGGGAACAAGGTTTCTTTCAGGTCTTAAAAAAGGTGATGTCCTTGATTTTATTGGTCCCCTGGGAAATGGCATAGACCTTAGTGCAGCCAAAGATAGTATACTTTTAATTGGAGGGGGAATCGGTATTGCCCCGTTATACCTGCTGGCAAAGGAAGCTAGCAGAATGAAAAAAAATATTTTTTTTGCTGCAGGGTTTAAGAATAAAGATTATTTTATGTGGGAAGAAGATTTAATAGAACTTAAGATAAATTATGCCATTTTTACTGAAGACGGGACCTGGGGAGAGAAAGGCCTGGTTTCGGATTATATCTGGAATAATTTAAAGTCATTTAAAGATTACGATGTTTATTGCTGTGGGCCAAGGGATATGCTAAAAGCGTTGAAAAGAAATTATATGGGTACAGGTAATAAAGTAACAGCACTCCTGGAGGAAATGATGGCCTGTGGAGTTGGCGTTTGCAACGGGTGCGTTGTGAAAGTGAAAAAAGGTAAAAGGGGATTCTCTTATAAAAAAGTATGTAAGGATGGGCCGGCATTTGATTTGAGGGAGGTAATTTTTGACTGAAGAGAATAGGCTTTTTTCATATAAGGAAGATACAAGCAGAAATGGTCCTGACCTTTCGGTGGAACTTGGTAGAATAAAGCTGAGTAACCCTGTAATTATGTGCTCTGGCACATTTGGTTACGGAACAGAGTACAACCAGTTCTACGATACTGCCTTACTGGGGGCGGTAACTACAAAGAGTTATTCTTTAAAACAAAGAAAAGGAAACCCTCCACCAAGGATTTTTGAAACTCATGGTGGAGTGTTAAACTCTGTCGGGCTTCAAAATGATGGTATAAATGTTTTTATAAAGAAACATCTTCCACAGGCTGAAAAGATAGGTGTAAAGCTTATTTTAAGTATATTTGGCCAGGAAAAGAAAGATTTTATAAATCTTGCTAATAAAATTTCAGGTATCAAGAAAAGGATAATAGCAGTAGAGATCAATCTATCCTGCCCCAATGTAGATAAGGGAGGCATGGCTTTTAGTGCTGTGCCTGATGATGTAAGGAAAATAGTAAAGTCAGTCGTTCGTATCCTGAAAATTCCTGTGATAGTAAAGCTGAGTCCCAACCAGCATAATCTTATTGAAGCAGCGGCTGCAGCAGAAAAGGGGGGAGCCGAGGCAATATCAATTATTAATACGGTAGTTGGAATGGCAGTAAATGTACAGACGTTCAAACCTGAGTTAGCAAATGTAACCGGTGGGCTTTCGGGGCCGGCAATAAAACCTATTGCCCTGGCAAAAGTATATTCTTTATCAAAGGAAAAAATTCTTCCGGTTATAGGTATGGGCGGTATTTTTAATCTTAAAGATGCCCTGGAGTTCCTGATAGCAGGTGCAAGTGCAATAGGTATAGGAACTGCAAATTTTGTCCAGTACGATATTGGTAAGAGGATAATAGATGGTTTAACTTCTTATCTTGAAAGCAGAAAAATTTATGGTATTAATGAGATAATAGGAAGGATAAGGACTTGAAAAAAAATAGATTGTTGCCACAGGATAGATTAATTATAAGTATTGATTCCAGCAGCAGGAGTGAGGTTATAGGTCTCTGTAAAAAAATTTCCGGTAAGGTATCAACCATAAAAATAGGCCTGGAGCTAATATACAGTATGGGACCGTCTATAATTGATACCATAAGGAGTTTTGGTTATGAGGTAATGCTTGATGCCAAGCTTATGGATATTCCAAATACAGTAAGCCGGGCTGCTGCTGCTATAGGAAATCTTGATGTTATCGCTTTAACTATCCATACGTTGGGCGGCAGGCAGATGCTCGTAAGTGCACGCGAAGCCGTTGAAAAGCAGGTGAAGCTTAAAGCTAAATTAAAGCCACTTTTTTTCGGAGTGACTGTTCTTACCAGCTTGGATGATGGAGACCTCAATGCCCTTGGTTTTAAGGAGGATTTTTTAAATTCGGTTTTAAATTTATCAAAAATTGCTGTAGAGTCCGGAATGGACGGGGTAATATGTTCACCAAATGAGGTAGAATCAGTAAGGAGAAAATTAGGTAGCGGGTTTTATATTGCAACACCCGGGATAAGGCTTCCTAAAGATAAAACCGGAGACCAAAAAAGGATAAATACTCCCCGACAGGCAATGTTGAAAGGGGCGGATTTTATAATCGTAGGACGATCTATAACAACCAGGAGTGATATACCGCAGGCCATAGACCTGTATCTGGAAGAAATAAAAGGGAGCATATAGTTATGATTAAAGTAATCAGTGAGGTTAAAGATACTAATTTATTTAAGATACTCCGGGATACGGGCTCTATAATGGAAGGGCATTTTGAATTAACCTCGGGATATCACAGTAATTATTATTTACAATGTGCAAAACTGCTCCAGTATCCTGATATTATCTTCAAGCTTGCAAATAAAGCGCTGGGCCTGATAAAAGAAAAGGTTAAAGTAGAGAAGATAAATACAGTAGTGTCCCCGGCAGTGGGAGGTATACAATGGGGTTATATGCTTGCCTATGTGGCAGGGTATAGAATGATTTTTACTGAAAGAAAAAATAAAAAAATGGAACTTAGGCGTGGATTTGAAATAAAAAAAGGCGAAGAAATTATCATAGCTGAAGATGTTATCACCACCGGTGGTTCGGTCAGAGAAGTCATAGAAATATGTGAAGGTTGTGGAGCAAAGGTAAAAGCGGTGGCAAGTATTGTAGACCGCTCAGAGAATTTAAGATTTAAATGTCCTTACTATTATTTAATAAAGCTAAATATTGATAAGTACCCACCTTCCAGTTGCAAACTATGCAGGGAAAATTATCCTCTTGAATATCCTGGTAGCAGAAAAAAATATAAGAAATTTAATTAGTGAAAAAAGTTGATATTAAATATATATGTTTGTATACTCTAATGTATCTAGTTTTTTCATAACAAAGGGAGCTTCATGTCTTTAAACAATTTAAGTGATGATGATAGAAGGAAAGGATTGGAGAAGGCCAGGCTGGTTAGAAAGAAAAGAGCTGAAATAAAGAGAATGTTAAAGGAAGGCAGAACAGATATAAAGAAGCTTTTTAAGGATAAAAAACTTTTCATGGAATATATAAGCAACATGAAAGTTTTAGCACTGGTTGGCGCGCTCCCCGGAAATGGTAGAGTAAATGCATTGAAAATTTTAAGAAGTTTGAAAATAAGCCCTAATAAAAGAGTGGCAGGGTTGGGAAAGAATCAGAAACATAGCTTTTACCGGTTTTTTAAAATCAGTTAAGCTGGTAGGTTTTAAATATTTTTATGGCAGGTAGAGGAAAATTGTTTATTATTTCTGGGCCTTCTGGTTCAGGAAAAAGTAGCCTGGTTGTTGATGTAATAAAGCAGTCAGGTAATTTTATTAAATCCATTTCAGTTACCACCAGACCCAAGAGAGAAAGCGAAACCCCGGATAGTCATTATAATTTTATAAGCAGAGAAGAATTCGATAAACTTATAGAAAAAGATATATTACTGGAATGGGCGTCTTATGCCGGGTATTTGTATGGTACTCCCAGGAAATTTGTAATGGAAAATTTAGATAAGGGGAAAAATGTTATTCTGGTAATTGATGTTCAAGGTGCCATGCAGGTTAGAAAGAAAATAAAAGAAGCTTACCTTATATTTATTACAGCATCTTCTACTGATGAACTGGAAAAAAGAATACAAAAGAGGGGCTCTGAAAGTATAGAGGAGGTAAAAAGGAGACTGGGCATTGCTAAAAGTGAACTAAAATATGAAAAATATTATGATTGTATAATTGCAAATAATGATTATAATGAAGCTTTGGCTAACTTAAAGAAAGTGTTGGATAAACAGGGAAAGTGAGGTTTAACATAAAATGAAAGTGCAATATATTGATGAATACAAAAAAAGTATAGACAGCAAATATAAATTGTGTATGGCAGCGGCTAAGAGGGCAAGGGAACTTGGCGAATACCTGTCAGCGCAAAAAAATATGGAAAGGATTAGTGTAATAAAGCCACTGGTAGATATAGAGTCACGCGACCCGCTGGAAATTGCCTTTAACGAAATAAAAGAGAAGAAAATAACTTATAAAGAAAAAAAGGAAACTGTATAAATTTGATTTCGGATAAATCGCTATTTTCTAAAAAAAGGATAGTCCTGGGAGTCACTGCCTCTATTGCTGCTTTTAAAGCAGCTTCAATCTGTAGTAGATTAACTCAAATGGGGGCAAATGTATTTCCGGTAATGACGCCAGGTGCTCTTAATTTTATAGCTCCTATTACTTTCAGCTCAATTTCAGGTAATGAAACTATTGTAGAACAGTTTGTAAATCAGAAAAAAATTTCTCATATATCACTATCTCACAATTCAGATGCATTTTTAATTGCCCCTGCTTCAGCGAATACTATTTCAAAATTATCTTATGGTGTTGGGGATAATTTCCTTACCACATCAGCAATAGCTGCAAGATGCCCGGTTCTGATTGCGCCTGCTATGAACGAGAGCATGTATCAGGATAATTTAATCCAGGAAAATATCAACAGACTTGAGGGTAGCGGTAAGTTCTTCTTTGTAGGACCGGCAAGTGGAAAACTGGCCTGCGGCGAAGAAGGTCTGGGGAGGCTGGAGGATGAAGAAATCATACTTGAAAAGCTGGCAGGGCTTTTAAATTATAAGGGTGAGCTAAAGGGTAAAAAAATTATAGTTACCGCTGGTGGAACCAGGGAATTTATTGATACGGTAAGGTATATTTCTAATAAATCAAGCGGTAAAATGGGCTATGCTCTGGCTGAGGAAGCTTATTTCAGGGGAGCCCGTGAGGTGGTTCTTATAAGTACCGTTAAAAATATTGCCCCGCCGTATGGGGTAAAGGTCGACTATGTTGAGAGTACAGGAGATATGAAAAGAGCCGTATTTAAATATTTTGAATCCGGCGACATTATAATAATGGCAGCAGCTGTAAGCGATATAGTACCGCTTAAAAAATATAATTTTAAGTTAAAGAAAAAAGATGATATATTATCAAAAATAAACTTTAAAGAAAATGAAGACATTCTAAAGTTATTAGAAGGGAAAAAGAAAAAGGGGCAGTATCTGGTAGGTTTTGCAGCAGAGGAAAGTTACAGTATTAAAGATATCCTGGCAAGGTTTGGGGATAGAAACATCGATATGTTTGTTGCAAATGATATAGCCAAAGAAGGTATAGGTATGGAAAGTGACTTCAACGAAGTTAGCATAATGAAAAAGGATGGGTCTGTAAAGAAGCTTGAAAAGGATAAAAAGCGGATAATTGCCAGGGGAATATATGACGAGATTTTAAAAGATTTAATTAGATAAAAAATTAATAGGAGAAAAAGTTTAACAGGAGGAATAATGGTAAAGAAAAGGGATTTCTTGCTTACTTCAGAATCAGTAACTGAAGGACATCCGGACAAGATGGCTGACCAGATCTCCGATGCCATTCTTGATGCTATAATAGCCAATGATACTGGATGCAGAACTGCTATTGAAACTTTACTTAAAACCGGGATAGTTATAGTAGCAGGTGAGGTTACTACATCTACTTATGTAGAAATACCGGATATTGTAAGAGGAGTAATTAAAGATATTGGATATACCAGGGCAAAATATGGATTTGATTATGAAACATGCGGTGTTCTTACTTCTATTGGGAAACAGTCTTCAAATATAGCAAAGGGCGTTAATAATGCTTATGAAGCCAGGGTAGGAAATGGATATGAGAATGAATTTGATACCCAGGGCGCAGGTGATCAGGGCATGATGTTTGGTTATGCTTGTAATGAAACTGAAGAGTTTATGCCTCTTACCATTCAACTTGCCCATAAGCTGGCACACCGTTTATCTGAAGTAAGAAAGGCAGGTATATTACCTTATCTCCGCCCTGATGGTAAGTCACAGGTAACAGTAAGGTATGAGAATGATAAGCCGGTTTCAGTTGAAACAATTGTAATAGCTACACAGCATGCTCCCAAAATAGATATAGAATCCCAGATAAAACCGGATATGAATGAGTTTGTAATAAAGCCGATTATACCAAAAGAGTATATTAACAGTGATTTTAAACTGTACGTAAATCCTACAGGAGAATTTACCATAGGCGGACCAATGGGCGATACTGGTGTGACGGGAAGAAAAATAATCGCGGATACTTATGGTGGAGTAGCAAGACACGGCGGAGGATGTTTTTCAGGTAAAGACCCTTCCAAAGTAGACAGGTCAGCTGCTTATGCTGCAAGGCATGTAGCTAAAAATCTGGTTGCAAGCGGGGCTGCAGACAGGATAGAAATAGAAGTTGCATATGCTATAGGAGTAGCACATCCAGTTTCTGTTATGGTGGAAACATTTGGCACTGAAAAAGTAGATGTTAAGAAAATAGAGGAAGCAGTAAAAGAGATATTTGATTTAAGACCGGCAGCAATTATTAAAAACCTTAATCTACTGAGGCCAATTTACAAAAAAACTGCAGCTTACGGCCATTTCGGAAGACATGACAGAGATTTTACCTGGGAAAAATTAGATAAAGTTGAAGAGGTTAAGAGTTTTTTGGGACTTAAATAGATGCATTGGTTCAAATGGATATAAATAATAAATATGCAGAGATTTATATTGATATAAAAGCTCTTAATATTAATCATCCTTTTGACTACCGCATACCCCCATATTTATCATATGGAATCTCTACCGGTGTGATTGTTAGGGTTCCATTTAAAAACAGGTTTGAGACTGGTTATGTAATAAAAACCAAGAATAAATCAGAATTGCATAGCGGAGAAATAAAAGATATAGAAAAAATAGTAAATAAAAAACCTATTTTTGACTCAAAAAAGCTAGAACTCATAAAATGGATAAGCCGATACTATATTCAGCCATTCGGAAGTGCTGCTAAATTTTTTATCCCTCCCGGAGAAAAGGGTAAAAAAACTGACATAAGCGGTGGGGTTAAACTTAAGTTTAAAGATTATTTATCTTTAAACGTGGATAAATACAATGAGTGCAGGGATAAAATAAATTGGGAAAGGAATTATTCAAAAAAGAAAGTAGTTGATTATCTGGCACGACATAGAGAGGTTATAAAAGAAAAGTTAATAAAAGATACCCGGTCCAGCTATGCAAATATTGGATTTCTTGTTGATAGGAGAATAATTTCTGTTGTAAAGAAGAGACAGAAAAGAGATTTTAGATATGAATATGAATTTAAGAGAGATACAGGTAAAAAAAGAATTACTTTAAATTCCTACCAAAAAAATGCCTTATTGTCCATTGAGAATTCTTTAGATAAAGGTGTTTTTCATAAAATTTTAATTGAAGGCGTTACAGGTAGCGGAAAAACAGATATTTATATAGCTGCCTGCAGGAAGGTTCTGAAAAATAATAGAAGGGCGTTGGTCCTTACTCCCGAGATATCTTTAATACCACAATTATTTTCAAGATTTGAATCAGAGTTTGGTGATGAAGTTGGTGTTTATCATTCCAATATGAATGTGGCAGAAAGGTATGAGAGATGGATGGATATATGGGGCGATAGATTTAACATAATAATAGGGACAAGGTCTTCTATTTTTACTCCACTAAATAATCTGGGGATAATAATAATTGATGAAGAGCATGACTCATCATACAAGGGGGGGACAGGAGTCAGGTATAATACTAGGGAAGTAGCTATGAAAATGGGAGAGTTGTTGGATATTCCTATTGTTCTGGGTAGTGCCACACCCAGTATAGTTACAAGATACAGAGCTGAAAATGAAAAAAATTTTACTCTTGTTAAGATTCCCATAAAGGCACAGAGCAGCAGTCCTCTGGAGATGAGGGTAATTGATTTAAAAAAGATAGACCACAGGAAAGAAGATATAAATATTACCAGGGAATTATTTACTGAAGTAAAAAGTGAACTGGACAAAAACAATAAAGTAATTATTTTTTTAAACAGGAGAGGATATAGCAATTTCGTTATATGCAGTAAGTGCGGGAACGTGCCAAAATGTCCTGCATGTGACCTTCCCTATAATTACCATAGAGATACAAGAAAGCTTGTGTGCCATCATTGCGGCAGGGAAACAAATTATACAGGTAAATGTGATGTATGCGGTTCAAGCAGTATGGTTCTATATGGAACCGGAATACAGAAAGTGCAATCAAAACTCGAAGCAAGATTTAAAGACGTGCCTGTGCTCAGGATGGATTCGGATGCAACTGTAAAAAAGAAGTCGCATCAGGAAATACTTAAAAAATTTATTTCTCCCGGAGGTTCCATTCTTATAGGCACCCAGATGATAGCCAAGGGGCTGGATATAGGAGATGTAACTCTTGTTGGGATTATTAACAGTGATAGCATGCTTGGTCTTCCTGATTATCATATGAATGAGAGAGTTTATCAGCTTATTACCCAGGTATCCGGTAGAGCAGGGAGGATGAGAAAAAAGGGAAAAGTCATAATTCAGACTTATAACCCTGAAAGCATGGTAATGAAGAGCATATTGCGAAATGATTATGAATCATTTTATAAACAGGAACTGGAGAATAGGAAGGAACTCAGTTATCCACCATTTTCCGATTTGATAAATATAATAATTTCAGGAAAGAATGAGGCAAGAGTAAAAAAAGATATAAAAGAGCTTGCTCCGAGACTGTATGGGGTTGTTAAGAAGGGGAGCTATATTCTGGGACCGGCACCCGCACCGTTCTATAAAATAAATCTATTTTACCGGTGGCATATAATGATAAAAGCTAAAGATTTGAATAATTTAAGTGATGGGATTGCTGAAATATTAAAAAGGTTTAAAAAATTCAATGAAAATAAGATAATAGTTGATATAAATCCAGTATGGATTTTATAAATTAATCTGGAAGGGGAGAGATTAATTAATGGCTATAAAAAAAATAAGAAAGATTGGTGACCCTGTTTTGAGGGAGAAGAGTAAAGATGTGGAGAAGATAGATGATAAAATCATAACTCTGGTTAATGATATGATTGATACTGCAAAGGAAGAAGGCGGAGTAGGTCTGGCTGCCCCACAGATAGGGGTGACAAGAAAGGTGATTATAGTTGATACCGGTGATGGTATGAAAGCATTTATAAATCCGGAGTTAAAAGTTCTGGATAAGGAGATGGAAGGTTTAATTGAAGGGTGCCTGAGTATTTATTCAATAAGGGATTACAGTGTTAAAAGATATAAAAAAGTCGAAGTGAAAGCAAAAGATTTAAAAGGCAGGGATGTTGTAATAAATGCAGAAGATTTACTGGCAAGAGTATTCCAGCATGAAATTGACCACTTAAATGGGATATTATATATTGATCATCTTGACAGCAAATCAAGAAAAGAGCTTCTGTCTAAGGTTAATAAAATAAAATTGGGAATTTAGGCTAATAAGGAGATTTAAGTTGAAAATTATTTTTTTGGGTTCCTCGGAGATTTCAGTTCCTTTTCTTGAGGAATTATATAAATCAGGGCATAAAGTAACTCTTGTGGTTACTAAAACTGATAAGCAGGCAGGTAGAGGAAGAAAGATTATTCCTAATGTAGTGAAGAGTAAAACTAAAGAATTAGGAATTAATTTTATACAGGTCAAAGAGTTTGATAATATTTTTTATAATGACTTTAAAAAATCAGAGTTTGATGCAGCGGTTGTGGTATCTTTTGGGAAAATAATACCTGGAGAGTTATTACAGTTGAACGGTGCTGAGTGGCTTAATGTACACCCCTCGCTTTTACCCAGATATAGAGGTCCCACTCCAATAATTAGCACGCTATTAAATGGTGACAGGTCAGGTGGTGTAAGCATCATAAAGGTTACACCTGAAGTTGATGGAGGTGAAATATATGCTCAGGTAAAATTCAGGGTTGAAGAAGATGAAAACCGAGATAGATATGAGCAGAAAGTGGTAAAGTTCGGCAGTCCTGTCCTTTTAACAGTACTGGATTTGCTGGAAAGTGGCAGAATTAGTCCCTATCCCCAGGAAGCGGAAAATGTAACTTATACCCATAAGATTAAAAACGAAGATTTAAAAATTAACTGGGAGGATAGTGCTGAAAAAATAAATAATAAAATCAGGGCTTTAAGTTCAAAACCAGGAGCTTATTGCTTATGGAAGAGTCTGAGGATTAAAATATTTAAAGCAAGTATGCTGGATGAATTTAAAAGAGATGAATATTTTTCTGAATTAAGGGTTGATAAAAAAACATTTAAAAATGGCTCTATTGTTAAAGCCGATAAAAATTTGGGTATAGTGGTTAAATGTAATGAAAATGAAATAATAAAAATTGAGCTTTTAAAGCCCCAGGGCAGAGGAACAATGACTGCAAGGGATTTTATTAATGGGTATCGGCTCATGGCTGGTGAGAGTTTTGAATGATAAAAGAGATAGAATCAACCCACGTGAAGTTACTCTTCTTATTTTAAATCAGTATTTTAAAAAAACAAAATCCTTAAAGGATATAATAAATAAATATTTCCGGGATTATAAATTTTCGGAACTTGATAGGCGTTTTATATTTAATATTGCAAAAGGGACAGTAAGGTATTATATAAAAATTGATTTCATTATTTCTTTATTCTCAGATAAAGAAATAAAGAGTATAGATTTTATAGTGCTAAATATTCTACGGATGGGGATTTATCAATTAATGTATATGGACAGAGTCCCTGATTATTCAACGCTTAATGAAAGTGTTAAGCTAGCCAAGAAAAATGCTAACCTGCCCTCTTCAAAGTTTGTAAATGCAATATTGCGTAAGATAAGTTCGGTGCCGGATTTAAACCTGATTTTAGAAGAAAAGATTAAAGAGGCGGGAGATGAGACTACAAGAGTTAGAACGAAATATTCGTATCCCTGCTGGCTGGTAGAGTACTGGCTTAAATGGTATGGAAAAGAAAAAACAATTTTAATATTAAAGTCTTTGAATAAGAATCCACTTTATTATTTAAGATTTAACAGGGGTAAAATTAGTTTAGAAGACCTGGCCAGGGAATTTGATTTAAAGCCGGTTTATGGAAATTTCAGCAGTCTTGATGTTGGAGGAGGTCATGATTATAAAGTTATTGATGTTAATAAATTCAGAGAAAAATATGATAAATATGAAAATCTAAAATTTTTGGAAGAAATGTTGGATGATACTGTAGGAGTTTACAGCGTTCAGGATATTTCAGAAACTGAAATTTATAAAAAAGGCCTGGTTACAGTTCAGGACCTGTCTTCTCAATTGGCGGTAAAGCATTTCCTTGAACCCCGTAAAGGGGATAAGATACTTGATATTTGTGCTGCTCCCGGCGGGAAGACTTCTTACATAGCTGAAATATTAGAAAATAAAGGAGAATTAATATCTGTAGATATCAACGGAGAGAGACTTAAAGTATTGCGTGATAATATGGCAAGAATTGGAAAAAGTAATATAAAAGTTGTTGAGGCAGATGCTACCAAGCCATATTTTCTTTCAGGGAGCATTAGTATTGAAGATGATGCCAGCAGAATGAATAGAATAAGACCTGATATTTATAGAGAATATTTTGACAGTATTTTAATCGATGCTCCCTGCAGTGCTTTTGGAACTATTTCTAAAAATCCGGATGCAAAATACAATAAGACAATAGAGGATGTTAAGCGGCTTTCCGGTATGTCTTACAGGATAATGGTTAATTGTGACCGTTACCTTAAAGTTGGTGGCAGGCTCGTTTTTTATACCTGCACCCTATCACCTGTGGAAAATCAACAGATGATAGAAAAATTTTTAAAGGAATTCAAAGGGAAATATATTCCTAAAAAAATTGATTTTCTTGATAAGATGGCATCAATTTTAAATTTAAATAATAGCTCTGGCAGCAATTACCCGGGAGGATGTTTTGAAATAATGCCTTATTATTTTACAAGTGAAGCTGGCTTTGTGTGCTGCATGGAAAAAAGGAAAGCAAATAAAAGAGGTTAAACTAAATAATCAGATAAGCTATGATAAAATTAAAAATATTACGGCGATTTTTAAAAGAAGAGTTTTAGACTACCTTTTTAACCTTCCCTGACTTCAGGCAACTTGTACAGATATTTATAGTTCTTATCTTTCCCATGTATTCAACTTTTACCTTTTGTATATTGGGTTTAAAAGTTCTTCTGGTTTTTTTATTTGAATGGCTTACATTGTTTCCGAAAGTCGTCCCTTTACCGCAAATCTTACATTTTCTTGACATTGTTTCTCCTGAAATTCCCTAAAAAATTATATTTTTTATTATCTATAACCCCGATAGGTAATTTATGTGGGTTAGGTATTAATTAAACAGGAAGGAATATTAGCATTTTATTAAGGACTTTTCAAGTTAAATAATAAATAGATAATTAAAACCTGGACATTTAAAAGGAAACAATTTAAAAAATTTTAGTCTTAAAGAGTATAAAAAATATGAAGTAAGAAAAATTATTTTTCTGGGATAAAATAAGAAAAATTCTGGTATAATATAACGATGGATAATAATGGCATGGTCAAATTTAACCTGAAATTAAGTTATAAACTAGGTGTTAAAGATGAGTGGTAATATTACTAATGAAGTAAACAAAGAGAATCTGGAAAAAATAGTTGATGCTGTACTGGAAAATTTTGAGGCAAACGAAAAAAAGATTAATGATTTGAATGTGTTTCCTGTTCCGGATGGAGATACAGGTACCAATATGCTGCTAACTTTAAAATCTATTAAAAAAGAGCTCTCGCAAGTAAAGGATTTTTCTTTAAAAAATGTACTGAGTAAGGCTTCATTTGGCGCGCTAATGGGATCCAGAGGTAATTCGGGTGTAATATTATCACAGATACTCAAAGGTTTTTTTGATGAAATAATAAATGGTAACCGTTTTGATCTGGATGTAATAAGAGAAGCTCTGGTCTCATCAAGAGATCTTGCATACAGCTCTGTGCAGGACCCAACAGAGGGAACTATGCTTACTACCATGAAAGATATATGTGAATTTGTTAGAAATCTGTCCAGTAATAATAAAAAGATAAAAATGATAGATTTTTTGGATGAGGTTATTTTTGAAACTGAGAAATCTGTCGAACGGACAACTTTCCTCCTGCCTGTATTAAAGAAGGCAGATGTAGTAGATGCAGGAGCACAGGGTATTCTGGATATATTGATTGGGGTAAAGAAAGCCCTGAAAGGAATTGGTAATATGGATAAACAATTAGAGGTGAAAATTGGAGAGCCTCAAAAGGTTGGTATATTATCAGGAAAAAACAGCGGGGAAAACAAGGATAGTAGAAATAAAAAAACAGAAAAAGATATTCCTGGAGAAAGTCAGGAATATATACTTCATGACGAAAAAGAAAATTTAAAAAATGTGAGGCGCACCTACGAGATAAAATATACTTATTGTACGGAGCTTATGGTAAAGGGAAGCAGGATAGACGTAGCGAGACTCAGGGAAAGAATGGAGAGCCTTGGTGATAGTGCTGTGGTAGTTGGAAATGAAAATCTGGTTAAAATACATGTTCATACAAATTATCCTCATAAAGTTTTAGGCAGGGCATCAAGAGAGGGAACTCTTCATGATATTAAAATAAATAATATGAAAGACCAGAGAAAGGAATTAGTTGAAGGAGAAGAATTACCGGAAGGAAAAATAGATTCAATTAGAGCTTTAATGACGATATCCAGTGGAGATGGCCTGGAGGAAATATTTAAGAGCATTGGTGCTGATGTTGTTGTGAGCGGGGGCCAGAGTATGAATCCTTCGACATATGAAATAGTAAAAGCTATAAACAGTCTGGATGCTTCTGAGGTTATAATATTCCCGAATAATAAAAATATCATACTGACTGCAAATCAGGCAAAGAAAGTTGTAAGGGGAAAAGATGTATATGTAGTTCAGACAAAAAGCATACCGGCAGGAATATCTGCTATTCTAAGTTATAATCCTGGTGCCGGCATTGAAGAGAATATAAGAAATATGGAACAGTCATCCGGAAAAACAAAGGATGGAGAGATAACCCTGGCGGTAAGAGATGCAAATCTTATGGTGGGAGAAATAAAAAAGGGTGAGTACATAGGTCTGTCCAATGGCAAGGTTAGAGTGGTTTCAGATAATGTTATAGATGCCACGGTTGACCTCGTAAGAGATATTACGGATTCAAAAGAGGAAGTTATAACCTTTTATACCGGGAAAGATGCAAAGCAAGAGGATACAGATGAGATAAAGAAAGGAATTGAAAAGCATTTTCCTAAAGTAGACATGGAGATACATAAAGGTGGGCAGCTTTTATATCCTTATATATTTTCAATAGAATAACTGTACCTTACGGTGATGAACTATCAGGATAATTTCAGGTAAATTTAAAGGTAAAAAATTGAAACCTCCCTCAAATTACAAAATCAGGCCGACCCTTGATAGTGTAAAAGAAAGTATTTTTAATGTTATTGGCAGCAAGATAAAGGGGGCAAATATACTTGATTTATTTGCTGGGACAGGGTCTCTGGGAATAGAGTCATTAAGCCGTGGCTGTAGCGTGGTGTATTTTGTAGACAGAAATTTTAAGTCTGTAAGATTAATAAAATATAATATCAAAGGGTTAAAAATAAATGATGAAAAGTATAAAATAATAAAAAGCGATGTTCTAAAGTTTCTTAAGTTTTATAAAGGTTTAAAGTGGGATGTAATATTTATAGACCCACCTTATAAAATTAAAAGTGATATAATGATGAAAATATTTGACGTTATATCAGAGAAAAAGACTATCAAAAGTGATACTTTAATAGTATATGAGTGCTTTTTTAAAAGAGTTATTGAAGAAGAAATAAAGAAATTAACTTTAATAAAGAAGTCGCGTCTGGGAGATAAAAAAATACTTTATCTTTCGCCTTTTTAAAAAGGAAATATAAGGATTTAAATTATGGAAAGAATAGCATTATGCCCCGGAACATATGACCCGATGACAAAAGGTCACTGGGATATAATTAGCAGATGTTCAAAAATTTTTTCAAAAGTAGTAGTAGCTATATCAGAAAGCCCGAAGAAAAAACCGCTTTATTCTGTAGAGAGAAGAGTCGGCTTTGTCAGGAGGTCACTGGATGATCTGGAAAATATAGAGGTCATTACCTTTAACGGTTTGCTTGTGGAACTGGCTAAAAAAGTAAATGCAACGGTTATAATAAAGGGGCTGAGGGCTATATCAGATTTTGAGTATGAATTTCAGATGGCACAGATAAATAAAAAATTAAATCCTGAAGTAGAGACTGTATTTATGGTAACAAATCCCAAGTATGCGTATCTTAGCTCAAGTGCTGTTAAAGAAGTAGCCATGTTTAAGGGCTGTATAAGAGGTCTGGTTCCGGAGAAAATAGAGAATGATATAATTGAAAGTTTTGATAAAAAAAATTTTAAATAATAAGGATATATACGGAGAGAAGAAGTATGGATGCATTTGAGATAGTTGACAGAATTGAAGAATTTCTGGAAAAAAGTAAAAGAATACCTTTTTCATCTAATATAATCGTTAATGAAAATGAAATATATGATTTGCTGGATGAACTAAGGAATATTCTACCGGAAGAATTAAAGCAATCAAGATGGATTGTAAAAGAAAGAGAGAATATGGTAGAGGAAGCCAAGAGATATTCTGAAAGAATGGTGAAAGAAGCTAGGGAAAGAGCAGAGGTTCTGGTAAGTGAAACCGAGATACTGAAAGATGCCAACAAGAAAGCAGAAGAATTGATGTCAGCGGTGGAGGCAAGAGCAAGAACCATAAGGCTTGAAGCTGAGGATTATGCTGATGAAAAGTTGGCAAACCTTGAAGCAGTATTACACAAGTTGCTAACTGCTATTGAGAAGGGAAGAGAGCAGTTTAGAGGGGATATGAGTTCAGGGAATAAATGATATTTATATATCATTATTTAATAATATTAGAAAATAAAGTAAGTGGTATTTGTTGAGTAATAATTATTTTATGCTATATTTATATGTTTGTGTTTATTTATAACAAGTTTGTAACAATATGCTAAACAGGAGGAAATAGAATTGGCAGTTCCGAAAGGTAAAACATCAAGATCAAAAAGGGATAAACGTAGAACTCATGACCGGTTAAAAATATTAAATATTGTTGAGTGCCCCAGGTGCCATAGTAAAAAAATTGCGCACAGGGTCTGCCAGAATTGCGGTTATTATTTACAGAATGAAATAATCTCATTTGAGAGTAAGGACAAAAAGAAAGAAACAAAGGAAGCAAGTAAATAGGAATTGATTATACCTGAAGTTGGAGGTTTGTAGTTTGAGTTTAGGAAATATTTTTTGTCCCCAATCTATAGCATTAATAGGCGCTTCCAGGGAAGAAGGTAAAGTTGGTCATGTTATACTTGAAAATCTTATAGAGTCTGGATTTAAAGGAAAATTATTTCCGGTTAATCCAAAAGCAGATAAAATATGTGATATAAAGTGTTACCCTTCAGTTTTAGATATCCCGATAGATTTTGAAATGGCTATATTAGCCATACCTGCAAAGTATGTATGTCCCGTTTTAAAGGATTGTTCAAAAAAGCATATTAAATGGTCTATTGTCATATCTGCAGGTTTTAAGGAAATAGGTGTAGAAGGGGTAAGAAGGGAAAGACAATTAATTGATATAGCCCGGAATAATGGAATCAGGATTCTGGGTCCCAACTGTCTGGGAATTATAGATACTACCTGCCCAATGAATGCTTCATTCTCAAGCAATACGCCTCCCCGGGGTAATATTGGATTTTTATCTCAATCAGGAGCTCTTGGTACTTCTGTTCTTGACTGGGCGAAGACCAATAATATTGGATTCTCAAAATTTGTTTCTCTGGGTAATAAATCTGATATCTCGGAAAATGACCTGATTAGTGAATTGGAAAATGAAGAAGATACAAAGGTAATAACTGCCTATCTTGAAGGTGTAAAAGATGGAAGAGAATTTATTAAAATATCTTCCAGGGTTTCCAGGAAAAAACCAATAATAGTTATAAAATCAGGAAATACAGATGCAGGAGCGAGGGCAGTATCATCTCACACAGGGACACTGGCAGGTTCTGCCAGGGCTTATGAGTCTGCTTTTAAGCAGTCAGGAATAGTAAGGGCAGATACCATAAGAGATTTTTTCAATTATGCCGTAGCTTTTTCCTACCAGACATTGCCTAAAGGAAAAAAAGTTGCAATAATAACAAATGCAGGAGGGCCTGGTATAATGGCTACTGATGCCTGTGAGAGAAATAATATTATGATGGCAACTCTTGAAAAAGAAACTATAGAAAAGTTAAAAGATTTTTTACCGGGAGAGGCTAATTTTTATAATCCTATAGATGTTCTGGGCGACGCTTTAGCAGATAGATATAGAAAAACTCTGGAAGTAGTAGTAAAAGATAATAATGTGGATGCTGTAATTGTGCTGCTTACTCCGCAGGCAATGACTCAAAATTTGGAGACAGCAAAGGCAGTTGCAGAGGTAATAGAAAGCCAGGAAAATAAGATACTGGTATTAACCAGTTTTATAGGAGGAGCTGAAATCAAAAAGGCGGCAGAATTTTTAGCTGAAAGAAGTATCCCGAATTTTGATATTCCTGAAGAAGCGGTAAATACACTGAAGGTTATGATGGATTATATGGACTGGAGGTCCAGGAAGAGTTTCAATATTGAAAATTTTAATGTTGATAAAGAAAAAGTTAAAGAGATATTTGACATGTGCCGCTTAGAAGATAGATTAGAACTGGGTGAAATGGAAGCAAGAGAGGTTCTTAAAGCATATGGCATAAAATTACCTGAGGCTGAACTTGCCCGCGATAAAGGTGAAGCAAAGGAAATTGGTAAAAGAATAGGGTACCCGCTGGTATTGAAAATTGTATCTCCAAATATTTTACATAAAACTGACGTAGGTGGTGTAATAGTCAGTATAAGTAACGAAAAAGAGCTTGAAGAGAGTTATGATGACATTTTTTTTAATATACTCAAGTACATGCCTGATGCTGATGTAAGAGGAGTTTTAGTACAGGAATTTATTGAAGATAAGAAAGAGACAATAATAGGTGTAAGCGAGGATACACAGTTCGGCCACATAATTATGTTTGGCCTTGGGGGAATATACGTTGAAACGCTTAAGGATGTTTCCTTTAGAATAGCTCCTGTGAGCAGGCAGTCTGCAGGTGAAATGATAAGGGAGATTAAAACTATTAAGATATTGGAGGGTACCAGGGGCGAAAACCCTTCGGATATAAATAGCATAATTGAAATTATATTAAAAGTTTCGCAGCTGGTTACAGATTTTCCAGAGATAATGGAAATGGATATAAACCCCTTGTTCGTAAAGAAGAAGGGGAAAGGTTCTATAGCTGGTGATGCAAGAATAAGAATAGGAGGTTAGGATGGTTCCGTTATTTTTTATTTCAAATCAACCTTTCTCTGGCAAAAGCTCAATGTGCGTAGGTGTAGGAAAAATACTTGGTGAAAAAGGATTAAGAGTAGGTTATATGAAACCGGTAGGAACTTTACCGACACGTGTGGGTGAAATTACTACCGATGAGGATGCACAATATATTTCAAATATATTAGATACGAAAGAGAAACTGGAAGATGTCTGTCCCATCGTCCTGACGCAACAATACAGCAGGGAAGGTCTAAGAGATCCAGATTTCTCAAAAGGTTTTATTGATATCATTGCAGATGCCTATAAGAGAATTCAAAAGGATAAGGATATTGTGATTATGGAAGGCGCAAAAAGTGTAGAAGATGGTTATTTTCTGGGAATTTCTGCAAATAAAATCTGTAAAAAAATAGGTGCGAAAGCAATAATGGTGGTTAAATACAGTTCTGAAATTGTGGACCAGGTACTCTACGCAAAAGAGTTTTTAAAAGAATGCCTTTCGGGAGTGATTATAAACTGGGTTCCAAGAAGTCAGATGGAGTATGTCGGAGAGCTGGTGATACCATTTTTAACCAAAAACAAGATTGAAGTTTTGGGATATATTGCTTCGGATAAAATACTGTCTTCTGTAAGTGTAAAGGAAATGGCCGAGATCCTGGGAGGTCAGATAATATGTGCAGAAGATAAAGTTGAAGAGCTGGTAGAGACATTTATGGTCGGAGCTATGGGGCAGGAGCAGGCATTAAAATTTTTCCAGAGAAAAGCCAACAAAGCTGTAATAACAGGTGGAGACAGAGCAGATGTTCAGCTTGCTGCGCTGGAAACTCCTACGAGATGTTTGGTACTTACAGGTAATTTTCAGCCAAGCTCTGTTGTTCTGGGAAGAGCAGAGGAATTAGGCGTACCCATGATTCTGGTTAATTTTGATACTTTAACTGCAGTTGAAAGAGTTGGAGAAATTATGGGTCACGTGGGATTCCATGAGATTAAGAAAGTTAGTAAGATAATTGAAGTAGTGAGTGAGTATATAGATATAAACAAATTGTTGAAAATATCAAAAGGCAATTAAATACAAAGTTAACTATGGCACAATTCTATTCAAATCATCATTCAATTATTATAGATGCGATGGGGGGCGACTTCGCTCCTGGAGAAATTATAAAGGGCTCTGTGGAGGCAAAAGAAGCCATAAAAGCAAAAATAAAGCTGGTGGGTAATGTGGACACGATAAAAAGGGCGGCAGAATCAGATAAGATAAATCTTACCGGAATTGATATTATCCCCAGTTCACAGGAAGTTAGCATGAATGAATCTCCATCTGATGTGCTAAAAAAGAAAAGAGATTCATCAATTTACAGGGGCTCGCAGTTTGTATCCGGAGAAGATGGGGCTGCCTTTGTTTCTGCTGGAAATACTGGTGCAGTTATGGCCTGCTCACTTTTTAATATAAAAAGGATAAAAAATATAGCAAGGCCTGCTATCGCTGTAGTTATACCCCTGGGTGATAAAAAGTTTGTATTAATAGATGCGGGAGCCAATGCTGATTGCAAACCATTATATCTTAAGCAGTTTGCCATTATGGGAAAAATATATTCTGAGAATATATTAGGGGTAAAAAACCCAAAAGTGTCTCTGGTTAATATCGGGGAAGAAGAAAAGAAAGGCAATGAGTTAATTGTTGAGAGCTATAGGTTGCTTAAAGAATGCCCCGGTATCAATTTTATCGGAAATATAGAAGGCAGGGATTTGTTTGAGAATATAACCGATGTAGCTGTTTGTGATGGATTTGTTGGAAATGTAATATTAAAGCTGGTTGAAGGAATGGCAGGGTTCTTTTTTGGTGAAATAAAACAAATTTTGAAATCAAGTATACTTACCAAGATTTCAGCCCTGGGTATTAAAGGTTCACTGATAAAGATGAAGAAGAAGTTTGATTATGAAGAGTACGGAGGAGCACAGCTTCTGGGGCTTAATAGGCCGGTAATTATTTCTCATGGGAGCTCAAAGTCAAAGGCAATTAAAAATGCAATTAGGGTGGCAATGGAGAGTTTAGAGTCAGATATTATAAATAAGATTCGCGAAGAAATTAAAAATTTAAATTAATAAAAAGATAAGATAAAAAAAGTAAAACTAAAAAAGGAGTGAGAATGGAAAATTTTGACAAACTTAAAGAAGTTTTAGTGGATGTACTTGGTTCCAAGGAAGAAGATATTAAGACCGGGAGCAAATTTGTCGATGACCTGGGTGCTGATTCACTTGACCTGGTTGAGCTTATTATGGCGTTTGAGGACAAATTTGGGGTAGAAATAAGTGACGAAGATGCCGAAAAAATTGTTACGGTTAAGGACGCACTGGATTATATTAATTCTCATTCCAAAAAATAATATTGAGAAATTTAATAAAAAAAGTTTTTTACCTTTATAAGGTGGCGGAATTCTTTTAATGAATTATAACGGAGAAATCCTGGAGAAAAGAGTTAAAAGCTGGCTTGAAGGTCTTGGAATTGATGCTAAAAACTTAAAAGTTTATATAAAAAGTTTAACCCATAGGTCTTATGCCCATCAGGAAGATATGCATTCCAGGGGTAATGAGCAGCTTGAATTTTTGGGTGACAGTGTCCTTTCTTTTGTAATTACATCTTATTTATATAAAAAATATGGTAATTTTCCAGAAGGTAAAATGGCAAGAATAAGGTCTACTCTGGTTAGCAGAAAGGCCTTATTAGAAGTAGCCAGAGAAATTAAAATAGATAAGCAGATACTTTTAAGTGATAATGAAGAATCATGTAAAGGAAGGAAAAAAGCGTCAATACTGGCCGATAGCTTAGAAGCATTAATTGGCGCTGTTTATGTTGATAAAGGGATTGAAGACACCTTTAACTGGGTGCTGGGAAGATTTAAGGAAAAAATTAACGAATATATTAAAACTCCTGGAATAATGGACTATAAAACTTATCTACAGGAGACTGTCCAGGCAGATTATTCAAAGCTGGTAAAATACAGACTGGTTAAATCTGAAGGTCCTGACCATAATAAAATATTCTATTCTGTAGTGATGATTGGTGATAAGATAGTTGGCAGTGGAGAGGATAAAAGTAAGAAAAGTTCTGAGCAGGATGCAGCAAGGGATGCCTTGAATAAGCTATATAATTTAAATTTATAATATTTATACTGGAAGATAGATTTGTACTTAAAGAACATAACACTTCGGGGTTTTAAATCTTTTAAAGATAAAGCAAAGTTATTTTTTGAACCTGGAATCAGTGTGGTCGTAGGGCCAAACGGCAGTGGTAAGAGTAATATAGCAGATGCCATATCCTGGGTTCTGGGTGAGCAGAGCCCAAAAACATTGAGAGGTAACTCAATGGCGGATGTTATTTTCAGGAGTAAAAACGAGGAGATGGGTATTGCTGAAGTGTCTCTATTATTTGATAATTCAAGTAAGGTATTTGATACAGAATTCGGGGAAGTTAAATTCACCCGCAGGGTTTTTTCAAAAGGCGGGAGTGAATATTATATAAATTCATCACCCTGCAGGCTGATAGATATACAGGATCTGACAGCCGATAGCGGTATTGGCAAAGGTCTTCATATAATTATAAACCAGGGACAGATTAATGAAATTGCAGTTCTCAAACCTACGGAAAGAAAAGGGATAATAGATGAAGTGCTTGGCATATCCAAGCATAAGAATAGGAGAGATAAATCACTGATAAAACTCCAGAAAGTGAAAGATGATATTAATAGAATTGATGATTTAATGGAAGAGATTAAGAGGACAATGGACCCTCTTGAGATTGAAGCTAAAAGAGCCCGGAGATACTCAGAAATTTTTAATTTATTAAAAAATGAAGAAGTATCTCTTTTTATTGCAAATCTTAATCGACTTAATACCAATTGGGATAAGGAAAATGAATCTTACAAAAAAAATAAGAATAAATTAGAGACGATAAAGGAAAAAATACGGCAGGTAGAAAAAGAGAAAAAAAGTCTTTTAGAACTCACCGGCAGTGAGCAGAATGAATATGAGATGTGGAAGGATAAGATTGAACGGTTTAATGTTGAGATTAATAATCTTGAGAATATTATAGCCCTTATTGGGGGTAAAAAGAGTGTATTTAAGACATTGTGGAATATGTTTGATATGGAGCTTCACCGTTATATAAGAAGTAAAAAAGCAGCTGGAAATCTAACTGAAGTAAGTAGAGGTGAAAGTATAATTCCATCGATTAAGAAAGTTTTAGAAGGGCTTAATGGGGTTATAAATCTTTTACAAAAATTTATGGATAACCTGAAAGACAGGATAAAAGATAATGATACTGCTATTTATATTAAAAATGAAATTAAGTTAATTCTGGTGGAGATTAAAAAAGTATACGGGATAATTAAAGATGAAGTAAAGAATAAAGACAAAGAAATAGAAGGAAAATCAGGATTGGAAGGTAAAGGAAATACTAAAAATATTGATGAAGAGATAGACAGGATTAAAAGTTTAAAGAATATTTGTAATATCAATCTTGAAAGGTCAGATAAAATTTATTTAATTTTAAAGGAGTACCTATTAGTGTCAGAAAGTATAAAGAAAAAGCTTTACCCGGAGTTTAAGAAAAGGAATGATTTAATTTCAAATAATAATAAGAAGATAAATGACCTTGAGAAAGAAATAAATAATTTGAATTTACAGAAGTCAAAACTGGATAATAGTTTAGATAATAGTAACTTAAGGAAAGAACAAATAAAAGAAAGGGCAGAAACTATTACTGAAAATATTGTAGATAACTACAACATATCAACTGACTATGCTTTAAAAAGCTACAGTCCCAGTACCAATATAAGGCAGGCGGAAATAAAAGTGAGGAAATTAAAGAGTGAAATAAGAGATTACGGGAATGTTAACCCTAATGCGGCAATAGAATATGGACGAATTAAAAAGAGATTCGACTTTCTGGCTGCCCAGAGAATTGATCTGATTGAAAGTAAAAAAGATCTTGAAGAGCTGATAAAGGATATAAATAAACGAATTACTGATTATTTTTATAAAAAGTTTGAAGAGATAAAGAAGTGTTTTAGGAATTATTTTAAAATTTTATTTCCCCTGGGTGAAGGAGAAATGCAAATTGAAAAGAGTAGCAGCGGCCAGGGTAAAAATGACGATGAGATAGGTGTGGACTTAAAAGTGGACATTGGTAACAATAAGTTTGTGAATCTCTCACTTCTATCAGGAGGAGAGAAATCGCTGGTTTCTATGGTATTTCTTTTTTCTATTTATTCAATAAATCCTTCTCCTTTTTATATTTTTGATGAAGTGGATGCTGCGCTGGATGATGTGAATATTGCGAGGTTTTTAACTCTGGTGAAAAAATTTTCGGAGAAACAGCAAACAATAATGATTACACACCAGAAAAGGACAATGGAAATAGCTGATACAATTTATGGTGTAACCATGCAGCCTGATGGAGTTTCAAAAATAGTTTCTGAGAAAATAAAAGGAAAGTATGCAAAAGTTAATTAGGAATCTAAACTATATATGGAATAAATTTAGAAGTGACCGCAAATTATTCTGGGATGAACTTGAGGAGCAGCTGGTAGCAGGTGATATAAGCATTGATACCGTGGCAAGGATATTAGAAAAAGTTAAAAAGAAATCTTACAGTGAGAATATAAATAATCCGGAAAAAATAAAATCTTTAATAAGGGAACAGGTTGTAGAAATTCTTGAAATTAATGGAGATAATAAATTAAATGTATCACCGGTATCACCTACAGTATTTCTTATAGTAGGAGTAAATGGCTCTGGTAAAACTACTTCAGTCGCGAAACTTGCTAATTTATTTAAAGATGATGGTAAAAAGATTTTATTATCAGCTGCTGACACCTATAGGGCTGCTGCTGCCGAGCAATTGCAGCACTATGCAGATAAATTAGGATTGGATATAGTCTGTCATCAAAAATTTTCTGACCCGGGCGCGGTGGTGTATGATAGTATAGAAAAAGCACAAGCAAATGGTATTGACCTGGTTATAATTGATACAGCCGGAAGGATGCAGACTTCTCATAATCTCATGGAGGAGCTAAAGAAGATAAAAAAGGTAATAACCGGAAGGATTAACCGGAATGCTGATGAGATATTACTGGTTGTGGATTCAACAACTGGCCAGAATGCAAAAAATCAGGCAGAAATATTTAATAATTCTCTTAATCTAACAGGCATAATTTTAACAAAAACTGACAGCACTTCAAAAGGCGGGATAATACTTACCATAAAAAACGATTTGAATATACCGGTTAAAATGTTTACTGATGGTGAGAAATTAAAAGATATATGTTATTTTGACCCAGCAAAATTTGCTGATTCATTATTTTCTTAATATAAAAACTTAATAGCAGAGGGCTTTTAAATGTTTGAAGCACTTACAAATAAATTTGAGGATTTGTTCTATAAGATAAGGAACAAGGGTAAATTAAGCCCTGGTGATATGGATGCTGCATTAAGAGAGATCAAGCTTGCCCTGCTGGAAGCTGATGTTAATTTTAAAGTTGTAAGGGAATTTCTAGATAATGTTGAAAAAAAAGCTACAGGTGAGAAGGTACTAGAAAGTTTAACCGCTTATCAGCAGGTAGTTAAGATAGTAAACGAAGAAATAATTAAAATGCTTGGCTCAAGCAGCGGGGATATTAGTTTTGTTCCAAAGGGTCCTACAATTATAATGATGATAGGATTACAGGGGTCCGGGAAAACTTCTTCTGTCATAAAGCTGGCTAATTTTATAAAAAGCAGATTTCAGAAAAAAGTATCTATTGTAGCAGCAGATGTTTACAGGCCAGCAGCAGTGCTGCAGCTTGAGGATATGGCAAAAAATATAAATGTAGAGGTTTTTTCTGAGGGCAGTTCAGATCCTGTGTCATTAACAGAAGAAGGAGTGGAAACATTTAAAAAAGCCGGTAGTGACGTAATTATAATTGATACTGCGGGAAGATTGCAGGTTAATGAGGATATGATGAATGAAATTGCAGATATAAAAAGAAAAATAAGTCCCCATAGCATATACATGATACTTGATTCAATGACCGGCCAGGAGGCCGTAAATATTGCAGAAGGATTTAATAAGAGAGTTGATTTTGATGGAATAATTTTAACCAAATTGGACAGTGACACTAGGGGAGGGGCTGCACTATCGGTATATTATGTGGTTAAAAAACAAATAAAATTTATATCCGATGGGGAAAAGATTGAAGACTTTGGTATATTCCACCCAGATAGGATAGCTTCAAGAATACTGGGAATGGGCGATATTATCACTCTGGCTGAAAAAGCAGAAAAAGTTGTAAGTGAGAAAGAGGCAAAAAAAATTGAGCAAAAAATTTACAAAAACGAGCTGAATTTTGAAGATTTTATCAGCCAGTTAAGGAGCATAAAAAAAATTGGCTCAGTGGATAAATTGTTTTCAATGATGCCCTCTGCTAATAAGAATAAGATATTTAAAAAAGCAAGTCTGGATGACCGCTACCTGAAACGAATAGAAGCTATAATTAATTCAATGACCGTAGAGGAGAGAAGAAGGCCACATATAATAAACGGTAGCAGGAAAAAAAGGATAGCAAGAGGTTGTGGCTGTTCTATTACAGAAATTAATAGATTATTGAAGCAATTCGATAAGACAAAACAGATGTTAAAACAATTTTCCGGGTTGAAAGGAAAAACCGGTTTGAATTTTAACAATTTTTAAATAAAAAAAATTTTGCAAGTTTCATAGAAAAATATATAATTATGAAAGCATAAAGCTATATACTAGTGTTTGGAGGTTATGGATTGAGTGTAAAGATTAGATTGACCAGAGTGGGTGCTAAGAAACAACCCTATTATAGAATTGTGGTTGCAGATTCAAGGTCACCCAGAGATGGGAAGTTTATAGAAAAAATAGGAATTTATGATCCTAAAAGTGATCCGTCAAAGATAGAAGTAGATAAAGATAAAGCTCTTGACTGGATAAAGAAAGGTGCTAAACCTACAGGAACGGTTCAGAAACTTTTTGATAAAATTGATTTAAAGAGGTAGTTATTACAATTTAAACTGGAGGTAAATAGTGAAAGAGCTACTAGAGTACATGGTAAAAGAGCTGGTTGACAGCCCGGATAATGTTGAAATTATGGAAGAGGAGGAAGATGACAAGACAGTGATTTTTAAGCTAAAAGTAGCTGAGGATGATCTGGGGAAAGTAATTGGTAAAAAAGGAAGAACCGCAAATGCTCTTAGGGTTATAATGAGAGCTGCATCTGCTAAGAGGGGTAAATCTTCTATTGTAAAAATAATGGATTGATTTTTTTATATAATAAATACAATACAACTTGTTTAAAAGGAAAAGTCGTTAAATATCGGAATTAATCGTGGATGCAAGATTAATTGGGATAATTAGTAAGGCGCATGGACTAAAGGGAGAAGTAGTTATAGAATTGCTTACTGATTATCCCAATACTATTAAAAGGGGGTCATCCCTTTTTTTTGATGAAAAGTGTACCGCGAAAGCAAAAGTTGAGAATATTAAATACTTTAAATCAAAAGAGAATAAAAGCTTTTTTATAATTAAATTCAAGGACATAGAAAACAGGGACCTTGCAGAAGAGTTAAGAGGAAGGCATGTTTTTAGGAGAAGAAAGAGCATGCCCACGCTTAAAAAAAATCAGTACTTGATAGATGATATAAAAGGTTGCAGGGTTTATTCGGTAGGTGGTACTTTTGTCGGGATAGTATTAGATGTAGAAAAATTTGTTTCTAATGATAATCTGGTGGTAAAGATAGAAAATGATAGGTTAGATATTAAGGGTAATAAAGAAAAGATTTTTTATGTTCCGGTTATTAAAGACTATATTGATACTATAGATTTGGATGATAAAAAGGTAGTGTTAAAAAGGATACCGGAGTATATCTAAAGTTTATAAAATTATTATTTTCTCTTATTTTTAAAAATGCTGATAATAGATGTTATAACTATTTTCCCTGATATGTTTAAAAATATTGTTGAATATGGAGTTGTAAAAGAAGCTTTCAAAAAGAATATATGTAAACTTAATGTTTATGATTTAAGAGGTTTTTCCAGTTATAAACGTTGCAGAGTTGATGATAGGCCATACGGTGGAGGTCCAGGCATGGTGTTAATGCCAGAACCGATAGAAAATGCTGTAAATTTTATTAAAAGAAAAAATAAAATTCAGAAAAAGAACAAGCAGAAGGTCATACTCTTAGCTGCTTCAGGTGATAAGCTTGTCCAGGGCAAATTGAAATACTTCTCAGAGCTTGAAAATATAATAATAATTTGCGGAAGATATGAGGGTATAGACCAGAGAATAGTGGATTTGCTGGTGGATACTGAAATTTCTATTGGGGATTATATATTGACCGGCGGTGAGCTTCCGGCAATGGTAATGATAGACGGGATAATAAGACTGCTTCCGGGAGTGGTTGGAAAGGAAGAATCCCTGGAAATGGAGTCTTTTGAGGAGGGGCTCCTTGATTATCCCCAGTATACAAGGCCAAGAGTCTTCAAAAGTGTAGCTGTTCCTGAAGTTCTTTTAAGCGGTGACCATAAAAGCATTAAAAACTGGAGAAAAAGAAAGTCGGAAGAAATAACCAGAAAAAAGAGGCCGGATTTATTTGACAAAGAGAGTTAAATTAATTATATTTGTTTGGTTTTATTGATATTAAGATAGATGGGCTGGGCAGTAAAGTGAATAAATTAGATAAAGTAGAAAGTAAATATTTAAGGTCGGATATTCCTAAATTTAAACCCGGTGATAAGGTAAGGGTTAAAATAAGAATCAGCGAAGAGAACAAAGACAGGGTTCAGGTTTTAGAGGGGATTGTGTTAAGGATAAAAGGCGCAGGGATAAATAAGTCATTTACAGTAAGAAAAATTTCTTTTAACGGAGTTGGAGTAGAAAGAACTTTTCTTATAAACTCGCCGGTAATACAGTCTATTGAAAAGCTAGGAGAAGGTATAGTAAGAAGGGCAAAGTTGTACTATCTTAGAAATAAAATAGGTAAAAAATCAAAAGTTAAGTTTAAATAAATAATAAACACTTACCACTAATATTAATGTCTTTAGAAAATAAAGCAGCCAGTGCGAACAGAAAGAAGAAAATTTTTAAAGAATTTCTGATTTATGCTCTGGTGGTGTTAGCCGCAGTAGTGTCAGCCACTTTAATAAGAGTCTTCGTAATTGAGCCATTTATTGTCCCCACTCCTTCAATGGAACAGAGTTTAAATGTAGGGGATAAGGTTTTAATTAATAAGCTTTCGTACAAATTTACATCTGTTAAAAGAGGAGATATCGTGGCGTTTCATTCATCAATTGAGGAAAAAGACCTGGTTAAGAGGGTTATTGCAATTGAGGGAGATGAAATCACTTTAACCAGTGAAGGTGAAATTTATATAAATGGCGAGAAAATAATTGAAGAATATTTACCCGGCAGCCAGAATATTTCTTATATAAACCAGACTGTAAATATTGGCGAAGATAAAGTTTTTGTAATGGGTGATAACAGAAAAAACAGTCTTGACAGCAGATTTTTTGGGGCAATTTCGGAGAAGGACATTTTCGGTAAATTTATTATAATTTACTGGCCACCATCCCGATGGTGATCTTTAAAGGCAGAATGAATTTTAATGAGACAAAAAGACTTTTAAGTCTGTGCAGATATGAGAATGACCTATATCTTGATGGCTATGAGTTAGTTGCAGGGGTTGACGAAGTAGGAAGGGGTTCACTTGCCGGGCCTCTGGTTGCAGCTGCTGTTATAATGCAAAATAAAAAAATGATGATAGAAGATATAGATGACTCTAAGAAGTTGAATGAAGTCAAGAGAAAACATATCTTTAAAAAAATAGTTAAAAACTGCCTTTGCTGGTCTGTAGCTAAAATCCCTCCCGGTGAAATCGACAGATTATCCATAACAAAAGCAAATATAATTGTGTTTAAAAAGGCAGTAAGCAGTTTGAGAGTGAAGCCGGATATTGTCCTTGCAGATTTTGTCAACGGAGACCTGGGTGAGGGATACCTGCCTGTTGTAAGAGGTGACCAGCTCAGCATTTCTATTGCTGCCGCGTCAATAATTGCAAAAGTTATAAGAGATAAGATAATGTTAAAGCTTTCTAAATATTATCCCGAATATGGGCTGGAGAGTAATAAAGGTTATGGAACAAGGCAGCATCTCAGGTCTCTAGAAAAGTATGGACCTTCAGTAATCCACAGGGCATCTTTCAGGGGTGTTTTAAGTTAATAAATCTGATAAAAAATTTACGGGTATGGTTGGAGAGTTTATAGCCCGAAAATACCTGGAGAGAAAGGGCTACGCCATATTGGAGAAAAACTATAGGAGTAGATATGGTGAAATAGATTTAATAGCCCAGAGAAACAATGATTTAATATTCCTGGAGGTTAAGACAAGAACCAGTCTGGAATATGGAGACCCACTTGAGGCAGTAGGAAAATTAAAGATTTCAAGGATAAGAAAATCAGCAAGTTTTTATATGGCAAAAAATTGCTTTCTATATTTAAACCCTCATTTTGATGTTATTTCCATAGTTATAGATAGAGGAATTGTAAGTAAAGCATTCAGAGAGGGCAGTCTTTTTATAGATGTATTCTCATCTGAGGTTTTAAAAGGTAATAAAAATGTAAAGATTGAGTATATAGAGAATGCTTTTTGAAAAAACAGAGTGCGTTTTGAAACATTGACGCAATTCAAGGACTAAAATATAATATAGTATAAAATAATACAATAAAAATATTTTAGTAACATGTAATTAAATATTAAGTTTTTAACAGTTAAATTTAAAAATAATGGTAAAAAATAAAGATTTAGCAAAGGGTAAAAAAGAAGAGAAAATTAATAGTAATGAAATGCAGCAGAAGCTGGAGGATCTGGAACTAGTAAATTCTGTAAACATTGCTGTAAATCATGGAAAGAGTCTGGAAGAAATAGTTAAACTTATAACTAAAAAAACCAGGAAACTGTTTTCTGGTTCAGGCATTGCTCTGTATTTACTAAGTAATGACGGGAAATATCTCGTGTTGCAGAGCATTAATAGAACTTCAGCCCAGAAGAAGAAAATAGAAAAATTAATTAAAATCAAAATACCCCGGGTAAGGTTGCCATTAGCAGAGAGGAGTTATTATTACAAAATATTGAAGGAAAAGAAGTCGGTAATTATAAATGATGATGTGGAAATAATAAAATTAATAAGGGAATTTATTGAAGTTTTACCGGATAATAAAAAATTATTGAAAAGAGCAATTAGAAAGCTTATACCACAGATTTATAAGATCATGAACATAAAATCAGTTATGATTGTTCCTCTTATTTCAAATGGCGATGTAATAGGACTAATTGATATATCCGGGAAAAGAAACTTTAATGCTTTTGATCTCGAAAGAATCAGCGCAATTTCCGAGCAGTTAGCTGTTGCGATAAAAAGAAATAAAATAGAAAAAGACTTAAAGGATGCCCATACTGAACTTGACCAGATTTTTGATGTTTCTGTAGACGGTATAGTAGCTATAGACAGGAATTTTAATGTTTTAAAAGTAAACAGAGCATATACTGATTTGTTTGGTCTTGATTCGGAAGATATAAGAGGAAAGAAATGTTTCGAGGTAGCTTATGGTGAGGAGTGCAATACTAAAAATTGCTTTCTTAAAAGAATTTTAAATGGTAAGAAATTTATAAATGAAAAAGTTGAGAGAATAAATAAGAATGGCAAGAAAATTATCTGTGATTTAAGTTCAAAACCAATTTACAGCCAGAAAGGCAAAATTACGGGAATTATTGAGGGGTTTAAGGATATAACCCTGCAGGAGAAAGCTTTTAAAAAAATAAAAGAAAATGAAAATAAATTCAGGGAGCTCTTTAATAATAGGAGCAGCGGTGTAGTAGTTTATGAACCGGTAAATGGTGGAAGTGACTTTATAATAAGGGATCTTAACAAAGCTGCAGAAGAAATTGATAGCATAAAAAAGGAAAAAGTCATTGGAGAGAGCGTCCTCAAGGCCTTTCCCGGTGTAAAAGATTTTGGTCTTTATGATATTTTTAAAAGGGTTTATAGGACAGGAAAACCTGAAAAATATCCTGTGGGTTTTTATAAAGATAATAGGATTGCAGGATGGAGGCGTAATTATATCTATAAGTTACACTCCGGAGAGATTGTTGTTGTTTATGATGACCTGACAAGAGAGAAAAAAACTGAAAAGCTACTTAGAGATAGTGAAAAATTCAGTTCCAGCTTGATGGAAAATTCACCTAACCCGATAGTAGTTTTTAATTCGGATTATTCTATGAGGTATATAAACACTGCAATGGAAAAATTGACAGGTTGTAAATCAAGCAGTCTGATCGGCAAAAAACCGCCTTATCCATGGTGGATAAAAGGAACGCGCAATAATAGTGATAAATTTCTTAAAGAAATATCTAAAAAAAGAGTTCATTATAACTCTATGCCAATTATAGGCAAGGGTGGGAAAATCATTTATTTGGATATTAAAACAACCACTATTAAGGAAAATGGGAAACTAAGGTATATACTGGGAACCGGTGTGGATGTAACTGAAAAAAGAGAAGCAAATAATATTTTAGAATCCGAGAGAAATAAACTAAAATCTTTGATAGGAGGCCTGGCAAATACTGGAATCGGGATAGATATAGTGGGGCTAGATTACAAAATATATTATCAAAATAAGATTTTAAAAGACAAATTTGGGAAGATATCCGGTAAATTTTGTTATGAGAAATATATGAATAGAAATAAACCATGTGATAACTGTAAAATAAAAAAATCAATCAGAGAAAATAAAGTTTTCGAATTAGAATTGCAGGCCAGGAATAAAAGATTTTATAAATTACTTTCAGCTCCTTTTCCTAATCCTGATGGAACCATTGATAAGGTAATTGAAGTTGTAATAGATATAACAGAAACAAAAAAGACAGAGGAAGAATTAGTCAGAGAAGAGAGAGATCTCAGAGAAGCGCAGAGTATTGCTCATATAGGGTCTATTAACTGGAATTTAGAGACCAATAAGATTTCTATGTCAGATGAAGTTTATAGGATTCTAAAGATTGATCCTAAAAAATTTGATGGAAATTTTAGTACCGTTATGGATTTAGTCCATCCGGAGGATAATGTATTTGTAAGAAAAGTTATAGATGATGCATTAGATAATAAAAAGCTTATAGATATAGAACATAGAATGCTGCTGAAAAATAAGCATGAAATTTATATTAGTATGAAAGCTATACCTTTCTATGATGAGTCAAATAAGCCCACTAGACTTGTAGGGACTATTATGGATGTAACTAAACGGAAAGAAGCTGAAAAGTTACTGAAAGACAGTGATAAATTCAGTTCCAGTTTAATGGAGAATTCACCAAATCCAATCATAGTGCTTAATTCAGATACTTCCATAAGGTATGTTAATATGGCGTTGGAGAATATTATCGGTATTAAATCAAATAAATTACTTGGTAAAAAACCGCCTTATCCATGGTGGCCTAAAAAAGAGGTTAAAAAATACAGGGAGAAGTTTAGTGGGATATTTAAAAGAGGTTGTATCAGGAAAGAACGTCATTATGTCAATAAGATGGGTGTGGGATTCTGGGTAGAAGTATATGCAAAATCAGTATCAAGTGATAAAGAGCTGGAATATGTAATAATGAACTGGTTTGACATAACAGACCGAAAAGTAATGGAAAAAGACCTGAGGATCAGTTATGAAAGACTTAAAAGAACCCTGGAAAGTGTTATAAACACACTGGCAGCAATGGTAGAAACCGGAGATCCTTATACTTCCGGTCATCAGAGGAGAGTATCCAAGCTGTCAGTGGCTATCGCCAGGGAACTTGGTTTAAGTAGCGAAACAATTGAGTGTATAAGGTTGGCGGCAACGATTCATGATATTGGTAAGATAAATATACCTGCTTCAATTTTAACCAAACCTGGTAAGTTGACGGATATTGAATTTAGTTTAATTAAAACGCATGCCCAGACAGGGTATAATATGATTAAGAATATAGAATTCCCAATGCCTATTGCAAAAATAATACTCCAGCATCACGAAAAGATGAATGGTTCGGGATACCCACAGGGATTAAAAGGGGAAGATATAATGCTTGAAGCAAGGATATTAACAGTAGCTGATGTAGTAGAAGCTATGTCATCTGACAGGCCTTACCGCCCAGCCCTTGGCATAGGAGTTGCGCTAGAAGAAATCAAAAAAAACAAGGGAAAATTATATGACCCCAGGGCAGTAGATGCATGTGTAAAGGTTATTACCAAAAAGGGATTTAAATTTAATTGATTCTTATTTGTTATTAAATTATCTTATAAAACATATATTTTAAAAATAATTATCTTACCTTGAAAGTCTAAGGTGAAAAAAAGTAATTTATTTAAAATCCTGGGGATTTTAGCTTTCATTTTTCTGTTGTGTACTGCCTTGATATGTAATTGGTGCAGTTCGGGAGAAGAAGCAGAGGACTTGGAAGCTGGAGACTCTGAAAGGCCAGGAGAAGCGGAAAATGAAGAAGGGGAAGTAGCAGAAGATGGAGAGAATGAAGGAGATACAGATGAAAAAGCGCTGGCTGGGGATGGAGAAAATGGGGTATCAGAAGAAGAAGTTGAAGAAACAGCTGCAGCTCCTACTATAACTCTTGAGATATATGAGGGTCCGGAATCTGCTGGTAATATATGTTATTACAGAATAAAAGCTAATGTTTCGGGTGTGCCGGCTCCTGAGGTTGAATGGAGCAGGGATGACAGCAATGGTGCATGGGGTCAGCATAAAGCACAGGTCAATATTAATAATCCAGGTAATACTTATACTTTAACAGCCAAGGCAACTAACCTGTCAGGAACTGCAACGGATTCATTAGAGCTTTCATGGGGGTGTAATAGAAGCCCTGTTATATCTGAAATAACTTTTATGGGTAGTCACTATACAGGTCAGGATTATACGGTGTCTGTAAGCGCCAGCGACCCCGATGGTGATAATTTAAACTATGAATGGAGTACTTCAGGGGGCATAATAGATGATATTTATAGTAGCTCCATAGTATGGACCACTCCTTTAAATGATGGATTTTATGATTTAAGCGTGGTTGTAAGTGATGGTAGGGGTGGAACGGCTACCAAAACTGAGACTGTTGAAGTTTTACCATCACAACCTCCACCGGTTTTGAATGCAGACTTACCTATTGTGACAGGTGAGGGTGGAGATTTGAGTAATAAACCCTCTGTGTATATCGGATCAATCCACCGTGTAGGAGATTGTTTGAATAACTATGCTTATAAAGGTGTGATAAGCTTTGATATAACAGGGTTTTCAGGAGCAAATATAAACTCTGCCAAGCTGACCGCCAGTTCCAATAATCAGCAGGGCAATCTTTCATCTTTTAAACCGCTATATATTCTTTCGGTAAACTGGGGTGTAGGTCAACCTTCAGATTTTAATATGACCGGTAAATATGTAGCTCAGGTTAGTTATTATGATTTTATCTGTACTTCGCCGGAACTAAAAAATGAGATTCAAAAAGCTATAGATAACAGGGAGCAGAGATTCCAGATTATGCTTTATTTCAGTGGCATGCTTACGGATAACGATAATAATTTTGATATGTGGATATATAATGATTGTGACATAAATCTGAATATTGTTTATAACCCGTAATAATTACTGATGCAGCTGACTTTTATTTCTAAATTTTTTTATTTATTCAATATTATCAAAACAACTGCTAATAGGTTATCCCTGTTAGACCACTCGGATAGTTTATACTGATTTCTTCCATTTTTTATATTATGCAAAATTTATACTGTATATAATTGATTATATGTGCAATTGCATATATAATTGAAAAATGTTATTTAAACTGGACAGCTTTACATTGACCGGGATTGATGCGGTAAAAGTTTCTGTAGAAGTACATATTACCAGGGGATTGCCTGAATTTATAATAGTAGGTCTTCCCGGAAAAGCGATAAATGAATCAAGACAGAGGGTAAGGTCTGCAGTAATTAACAGTGGGTTTGACTTTCCGGTAAAAAAAATAATTGTAAATCTTTCTCCCGCAGATATAAAAAAAGATGGTTCTTTCTATGATTTACCCATAGCACTTTCAATTCTTTCAGCCAGTGGACAGGTAAAATCAGCTATATCAGGAGAATCTTGTTTCGTAGGTGAGCTGTCACTTGATGGCAGCATTAATCCGGTAAAAGGGCTGATTTCTATGGCAGAGGAAGCAAAAAATATAGAAAAAAAATTCTTTTTTGTACCTTACGGGATAGCCAATCAGGTTTCTTTTATTTCAGGTTTAAAAATAATTGCATGCAGGAATCTTTCAGAAGCTGTGGAGATACTTTCAGACAGGGATAAAGTAGGAAAATTTACATACAGAAAGGAAAGCAACAGGAGAAAATTTAATGATTATAGCTTTGATTTTAGTGATGTAAAAGGCCAGCTTAAAGCAAAAAGGGCACTGGAAATAGCTGTTGGGGGCAGGCATAATATTATGCTTATTGGGCCGCCTGGGAGTGGTAAGACAATGCTTGCCAGAAGAACTGTTACAATAATGCCTGATTTAAACATTCAGGAATGTGTAGATGTTACCAGAATTTATAGTTTATATGAGAAAAATGTCAGCAGTCTTATACAAAAAAGGCCGTTTAGGAGTCCGCATCATACTATAAGCAGGATAGGGCTTATAGGAGGAGGTATTAGTCCAAAACCGGGTGAGATTAGTCTTTCTCATAAGGGGGTGCTCTTCCTGGATGAATTTTCCCAGTTCTCTGGGAATTATATAGAAGATTTAAGGCAGCCGCTGGAAGATAAAAGAGTAACCATTACCAGAAATAATTTTTCTTATAGTTTCCCCTGTAATTTTATGTTAATAGTAGCTACCAACCCGTGTTATTGTGGATACTTTGGTAATGACAGCAAAAAATGTGTCTGTAGCTTAAGGGAAATTAAGAGATTCTGGAAAAAAATGTCCGGTCCGGTTATGGATAGAATTGATATGAGAGTTGCTATAGATAGACTACCTGAGGGCAGTTTTGTAAATGAAAGAAAAAGTGAGGACTCGAGCAAGATTAAAAAACGTATTACTGGATGCATGAAGATTCAGGATAGGCGGTTCAGAGAAAAAGATATCAGCTATAACTCCGAGATCGGGATAAATATTATTAGTAAGTGGCTTGAAAAAGATAAAAACATAAGAAACCTGGTATATGCAATTTCAAAAAGATACAATTTGACAGCAAGGGGCACAGTGAGTGTTTTAAAAGTATCAAGGACCATAGCTGACCTGGAAGGAAGCGATTCTATAAAGGAAAATCATATAATTGAAGCTGTTAATTACAGGGTAAGTTTTAATTGCCATCTTAACAGTTATATAAACCGCTTATGAAAATTAATAATACCAGCAGGAAAATATTATATATACTGTTTGAGAAAGGGGTTAAAACATCAAAATTTATTGATGTATATAAGAGAAATAATCGTAATATTGATGAAACTTTAAAGTATTTCTTAAAATATAAGAATTTAAAATTTAAATATGGGAAAGAGGCGTTAGATAAAAAATACAGTAGATGTTCTTATCAGGGAATAATTAATTTCATTTTAAAAAATAAGATAGGATTACTGGAAATCAGTAATAATAATTACCCCAAACTTCTGGAACAAATATACCTGCCTCCTCCTTTATTGTTTTTTAAAGGTAATAAAATAAAAAGCATGAGTTTTGCAATTGCTGTAGTGGGCAGCAGGAAATGTACTGACTATGGCAGGGAGGTGGTTGGCTATATAAGTAAAAACCTGTCTGGAATAGGTATAACTATCGTAAGCGGGCTTGCTGCTGGAATTGACAGTTTTGCACATAAAGCTGCACTTAAAGAAAAAGGCGGAAGCATCGGTGTCCTCGGATGTGGAATTGACGTGGTATATCCTCCCGAAAATAGATTTTTATATAAAGATATTCTCAATAATGGTGCTATAATAACTGAATTTTTACCGGGAACGCCACCACTGAAGTCTAATTTTCCAGTTAGAAATAGGATTATAAGTGGCCTTTGTAACGGTGTTGTAGTTGTAGAGGCAGGAGAAAGAAGCGGGGCTATAATAACCTGTGGGATAGCATTAAAGCAGAACAGGGAAGTGTTCGCAGTTCCAGGCAATATTTTCAGTCCTGTAAATAAGGGATGTCACATATTAATTAAGCAGGGGGCAAAACTGGTGGAAAGTATTGATGATATACTGGAGGAATTTTCACAATACAGGGATAAAGTTTTAAACATAGATCAAAAAACAACCCGTGTCTGCAATAAGGGCAAAAAGCATGATGTTAATCTTTCTGGTAATGAATTAAAAATATATAAGTTTATCGGCTATAAACCAAAGAGCATGGAAGAAATAGTAGAATATTCGGGGATAGAGCTAAGAAATGTTCTAAATATAATCACATCTCTTGAAATGAATCGGTTAATAAGGGAAGATAGTTTTAATAAATATGTTAGATTATTTTAGATTTTATATTAGAATAATAATATTATAAAAAAATGTAAAAATTTTATAATTTTATCAGGGAGATATATGGGATTATTTAGAAAAAAGAAAATAGAAAGGCCTAAGAGTCCACTTGGATTGTCATTATACCAGTATGATAATATCCTGGGGAAAGATTTAAAAAAAATCATGGATAGAATGAATACGGGGAAGAGACTTAACGAAGCAAGAGCAGGTGCTATCATAGAGAACGCCATAGAAAAGTTTGATGACATTTTAAGAGAGCTTTCAAAGGATCAATTAAAAGTTGATTACCGGTCGGATAAAATAAGATATAAGATTATTGATATGATTAATAAACTCAAGAATGCATTGAGAGAAGCAAAGAATAACAGCTTTAAGCCGTCTGCTAATGAGAAAGCCGTAGTTTTTAACAGAATGCAGGAAATAGAAAAAATACGCAGCGTTATAAAAAATAAGATGAGGGATATTGAGAGTGATTACATATAAGCATGGATTTATTTAATTGTCTGGAACTTTATATAAAGTATCTAAAATACGAAAAGAATTTATCACTTAATTCCATAAATTCCTATAAGAAAGATATATTACAGTTTTTATTTTTTTTAAAAGACAGGAATGTTACCGGTACCGGGTCTTTAAATATTGAAGTTTTCAGGGAATTTTTAAAATTCATAGATAATTATAAATATTCAAATAGAACTGTTGTTAGAAAATACTCATCTCTTATTAACTTTTTTAAATTCCTTGAAAGAAATGATTTTATTAATTTCCAGTTAACACAGTTTATTAATGTCCCCAGGAGAAGGCAGTGTCTTTATTCTTTTATGTCTATAAGCGAGACAAGGAAGTTGTTTGATAGTCTGAAACCGTCAAGTGATCTGGAAATAAGGGATAGGGCTATTTTAGAATTGCTTTATTCTACAGGTGCCAGGATAAGTGAAGTGGAGAATTTAAAGATGAAAGATTTTGATATTGGAAAAGATGAAATAATAGTGACCGGAAAAGGCAGGAAGCAGAGGTTTGTTTATTTAAACAAAACTGCGCTTTACTGGATGGAAAAGTATATGGAGGCGAGGCATAGGATTGTTTATTCAAGTAAAAATAGGGGTAAAAGTGACAGGCACTTTTTTTTGAATAGATTCGGCATGGGGTTATCTTCACGAAGTATGAGGAATATAGTTAAAAAATATATAAGAAAAGCAACAATTGATAAAAATATCACTCCTCACAGTATCAGACATAGTTTTGCAACTCACCTGCTGCAGGAAGGTGCAGGTATAAGAGAAATTCAGGAACTTCTTGGCCATGAAAATATATCTACAACCCAGATATATTCACATCTGAACATTAAGAAACTAAAAAAAGACTATAAGAAGTTCCATCCTAGGGCAAAAAATGATACCGATAGAGGGTAATTATTTTGCCCTGTATAATTGGAATAATTTTTATTGATTATTTGATGAAATATATGTATTATGCTAGACTTGAACGTTGAAATTACACACACCGCTTGTAGTAAAATGGTGAACTAATATGCAGTTAAAGTGGTGGAGGATAAACCATAAAAACAGGGAGGTACAATTTTGAGCATCGTAACTATGAAGCAACTGCTGGAAGTGGGAGTCCATTTTGGCCATCAAACCAAAAAGTGGAATCCAAAAATGAAAAAATATATATACACAGATAAAAATGGTATATATATTATTGATTTACAGGAAACCCAGAGACTATTAATAGAAGCGTATGAATACGTTAAAAGGGTAGCAAGTGAAGGCGGAAAGGTATTATTTATCGGCACGAAAAGGCAAATACAGGATATAGTAGAATCTTATGCCAGTGAGTGTGAAATGCCTTATGTCAGAAATAGATGGCTGGGAGGTACCCTCACTAACTTTGAGACTATAAGCAAAAGAGCAAAAAGAATTGAAGAGATAGAAAATATGGAAAAATCAGGGATTTTTGAAAAATTAACAAAGAAAGAAGTTCTGGGAATAAGAAAAGAATACGACAAGCTTCTATTTAATATAGGAGGCATCAGAAACATGAAAAAGCTTCCTGAAATTCTTTACATTATAGATCCCAATAAAGAAATTATCGCTGTTAGAGAAGCAAGGAAGCTGGGAATACCGATAGTGGCTATAACTGATACTAATTGTGACCCTGATCTTATCGATTTTGTTATTCCGGGTAATGATGATGCAATCCGTTCATGTAGTTTAATAACAGGTGTAATATGCGAAGCCGTGAAGGAGGGCAATGAAGAGAAAATAAAAACTGAAAAAAGCCCGGAGGAAAAGGAAGAAAAGGAATTAGAATCCAAGAAACTGGAAGAGCTAAAAACTGAAGATGAGCTGGGAGAATTACCCGAAGATGATGTGTGGGTTTAATAACTATTGAGGAAGTAAGGAAAGAAAAAAATGGAAATTAATGCTGGAATGGTTAAAGAATTAAGAGAAAAAAGCAAAGCCGGAATGATGGATTGTAAAAAAGCTCTGATAGAGAGTAATGGAGACATGAAGAAAGCAGAAGAATTATTAAAAGAGAAGGGACTGGCAGAGGCCTCAAAAAAAGCTTTCAGAGCCGCGAAAGAAGGTCTGGTTGACAGTTACATACATCCTGGTTCCAGAATCGGCGTACTGGTTGAAGTCAATTGCGAGACTGATTTTGTAGCAAGAAATGAAATATTTAAAAATCTGGTGCATAACATCGCACTTCATATTGCAGCTGCAGCACCTTTATATGTTTCAAAAGAAGACGTTCCGGATGAAATGGTAGAAGAGGAAAAACAACTCTATAAGAAACAGGCATTAAATGAAGGAAAGCCCGAAAAGATATTGGACAGAATTGCTGAAGGTAAAATTAAAAAATTTTATGAAGAAAATTGCCTGATGGAGCAGCTTTTTGTAAAGGATAATGATAAGAATATAGATAACCTGGTAAAGGAAAATATAGCGAAGCTTGGTGAGAATATCGTAATTAAAAGATTTGAAAGATATGTCCTGGGTGCAGGTAAGTAGATAAGAGTAAGTAGAATTCATAAGTATTTCCGCCCTTTTAAGGGAAAATAAACAGGTATATGGAGAAGTTAAAATATAAAAGAGTTTTACTTAAGATTAGCGGGGAAGCACTGCTTGGTGAGCTTGATTATGGAATAGACCCCGGAGTCATAAATAATATATCCAGCCAGATTAAAGAGGTAGTTGAGCTGGGTGTTGAAGTTGCAGTAGTAATAGGAGGAGGTAATTTCTGGCGTGGTGTTTCTGCAAGTGCAAACGGGATGGACAGGACAACTGCTGATTATATTGGAATGCTAGCAACTATAATGAATGCTCTGGGATTGCAGAATGCATTAGAAAAAATGGGGGTAGTTACCAGGGTACAGACTGCGATATCCATACAGGAAATCGCTGAACCTTTTATAAGAAGAAGGGCAGTAAGACATCTTGAGAAGAAAAGAGTAGTTATATTTGCCGGGGGGACAGGTAAGCCATATTTTACTACAGATACGGCTGCTGCTTTAAGGGCTCTGGAAATAGATGCCGAAATAATATTTAAAGCTACAAAAGTAGATGGTGTATACAACAAGGACCCTGTAAAGTTTAAAGATGCCAAAAAATTTGAGAAGTTAAATTTTCTTGATGTATTAAGAAAAGACCTCAGAGTACTTGACTCGACCGCCACTTCTTTATGTATGGAGAATAATCTACCTGTTGTGGTTTTTGACATTACAAAACATGGAAATATAAAAGGTGCTATAATGGGTAAAAAGATTGGAACCA
>CAZRVN010000005.1:0-187356 GCA_964603595.1 uncultured Actinomycetota bacterium | reverse complement strand
ATGGATTGATTTTTATAATTATTTGGAGCATATCTTATTTTCTATATAGTATTAAAAATACAGCAAAAAACTGACTCCTGACCCATTTGAAAGTTAAGCAAAAAAAAGTTGATTAATTTTGTACTTACGAACTTACAACTTAGAGGCAAAAAGCTAGAGTATACCTTTGATAAGCCCTTTGATGTACTGGTAAATATGGATAGTCGTTTAAACTGGCTGGCCCGTGTTGCGAAATTTCGAACCTTTTTCTTAAGGAATTGAAAAAAATTAGAGGGTTTAGATAATGGCAGGCTCATAATCATTGTTTTATCATGACTTTTTTGCCTTTAATAGTCTTATGATTTTTTTGAAAAAGAAGTGTTCTTCAAAATTACTGAATCCTATGCCTGAAAGTATCCCTTTCCAATCTCTTTCGATGAAGTCAAAAGCATAGGGGCATTCGATCAGGGTAAAAGGTATCTTTAAATAAAAAGGCATTTCCTTTAGCGGAAGTTCATTATAATCCAGTATAAAGAACTCGCCATCATTTTTTAACGCCTTAAAGACGTTGCCTATAATATTTTGTCTTTTCTTCTGCGGAAAACCATGTAGGACAAAAGAGATAAAAGCTTTGTCAAAGTAATTTCTGTATCCAAGATCCTGCTCAATCCTTCTCTGGATTAATCTTACATTTGGAAAACTTGAACAATTCTTATTGAATTGATCAATCATTTCTTTGGATATGTCAAAACCAACCAGTTCCCCTTCTGGAAAAAGATGCTTCATCATAAGTAGGGCATTTCTTCCCGTTCCCGCACCAAGATCAACAATCTTATTGCCTGGCTCTATTTTTATAAGCGAAATTACTTTCTGAATAAAAGAAGTGTATATGCCCAGCGTTGCAGTATTCAGTAGTGTGTCATAATGTCTGGCTGTAAAACCTCTAATCTCTACTTTTGATTTTGGATCCATTTCGATGTTTTTTAAAATTCCAGATGTATCCCTTTTGAAGTCTGTTTTCATGTATTATGGTTTCTGAGATCCCCCTTTCCAATTTAAAGCCTGCATCTAATATTGTTTGTTTGAGTATACCCAAATCAATATGCTGCGGGTAAACTGATACTATACCATCATCCTTTAAGATTCTTTGGGATTCGTTCAGAAGTGATGCTAACCTCATGTCACCGGTAGAAAAATACCAGAATATGTCATACAGAAGTATGATATCTACTGATTCATCATGCAGGGGTATTGATTCATTGAATTCTCTTTCCATTATCTTAATGTTTTTAAGTCCTTCTGATTTAAATTTCTCTCTTAATGTGCGGAGTTTGTTTCTATTCATTTCCATAGCGTATACGATTCCATCGCTTCCAGATATCCTGGCAGCAGGTATGGTATAGTTTCCTTCACCACAGCAGCAATCAAAAATTATGTCACTCTTTTTAACTCCTACTTTTCTCAGAAAACCTGTACATTTGTTTTTTAACCATCTGTCATTTTCATACATTTTTTGCAGCTTCTCTTATTTTCTATTTCTTATACAGCTTTTATAGTATATCAAGAAATATATCATAATAATTATGATTTTAAATAGTAATTTAAAAAAGTATCATTAATCTATCCATATTATTTTAATGGGGGTACTCAGTTAATTCCAGTAGCCCCAACATATAGTATATTGGGATATGGAAGAATATCCCCCGAACACTAAGTGAGTTGCTTAGTGTACAAGGTGGCTGGGGATATTGAACACATTTAGAACTTTTTATTATGAAGAAATAATAAGCTTTAAGCATAAAATAGAAGAACTTAATTTAGAATTTGCTTTATAATTAAGTGAAATTTTGACTGTGGACAATAGACGAAGTTAGAACCAGGATTATTGGGTTATATAGGGATATTTCTATACCTGAATTAGCAATATAATTAAAAAATTCAAATCAAATTAGATAACCTCGCTCGATTATATCTTTGAAGCAGTATACAGGGAATATTAGCAATAAGAGCATAAGCAATCATTATTATACCAGCCCACCATATATTCCAGAGGAAAAAAATTGGAGCAGGTAAAATTGTAAGCCAATGGGTTAGTTCTGCTCTTTTAGTTTCGTATAAAAAAGTCTTAAGATATTGAGGGTCACTACTTTCCAAATTCTTCTTTGGGAAGCCTCCCTTAAAAAGTCCTCCACCATCAGGAACAATGCATCTCCATTTTTTGACTTTAAAGATATTTTTGTATACCTTTCCCCTATACTCCCAATTTTTTGTTTCAAACCACCACCAATTCCTTTCAAAGAAGGATATTGGTACCTTTACACAAAGATAAGAAATACCCAAATGGATTACCAGCCATCCTACTATATCTAATGATATTATCCAAAAATGTGAGAGTTGAAATATAGGAATTTTTACCTCCTTTTTTATGTTTTTATTTCTCTATCTTTCCAGGTAACTCTTTTTCTAAATATAGTTAAAATCAAAGAGTAGAAAAATACTATGACAAAAAAAGCCAGAGATATTGGGTATAATACAGAAGCCCAGATACTGAAGTTTCCTATCCTGTAAGACATCCAATATATTTGGGTTATAAATGCAATATAAAAGGCTACCCCAATAAAAAAAATATTTGTGATAAAAGGAGATAACCCGTCAGCAAATAGATTTAAAGGAAATATGGCCCCCACAATCCAGGCAATTACCATTATAAGGATAGGTATTGAAGTTGATTTAGCACCAGTAGTAAAACCTTTGGACCAGCCCTTAACCATTTCCATAAAACCAACAGAATACATTCTGAAATCAATTGTACCTTTCCCCCCGAGACAATATAAAGGGATTTTAGCTTTTATAAACTTCTTACCTATTTCAATATCCTCCATAATTTTACCTTTTATACTTTTATGCCCATCTATTTTGTAGTAATCCTCTCTTTTACATAAAAGACATGGACCAAAAGCTCCAATGGGTTTTATTCTGGTCTGAAAAGGAGTAAATGCACCCATTCCAGCAATTAAGATTATATTGAAAAACAGGGATAGATTTTCATATATTTTTTTTATCTTGTGGTATGGTTGAAGTGATATTACTCCTGGATATCTTTCTAAACAAGATAAAATGTTTTCAATACCATTATTCTTAAGCTTGGTATCTGCGTCCAAAAAGAGAAAGTAGTTCCTAGTGGCCTCTTTAGCTCCACTATAGCAAGCCCAGGATTTTCCTACCCAGCCTTTAGGTAAACTTTCTAAGCTTATTACTTTAGCATTATGTTTTCTTCCTATATCAGGTGTTTTATCATTAGAACTATCATCTACCAGTATTACTTCTTTAACTTTTACAGTTTGGCTATTGAGTGAATTAAATAAGTTATCCAGATTTTTCTCTTCATTCCTGGCAGGGATTATAATTGAAATAGAAATATCGCTTTTCTTTCTACTATCTTTGGGTTCATTACATTTTGGAATTTTCCAAAGTATAAAAAAACCAAATAACCAGAATACTGCATGTATAATTATATTTATATAATTCATATAAATATTATATTTTTAAGCAGGCTGAAGTGTTCCAGCAAATACCAACCAGGCTAAAAGTGATTTTGCTACCAGGCTAAGGATAATATATCCTCTCTCCCCATACAGGTAATCTCGCCATCTACCTATTTTTTTATACTGCAGCACCATATTGATGGGGAAAGTATTAAAAAGAATAAAGTAAGTCCCAAATATTGCATAAACGAACCAGGGTACCTGTTCAAGTACTCCTGGAGTCTTTACTGCTGAACCTAAAAAATAAAGAAGCACTACAACCCAGGGGATAGCTCCTGAAAAGCTACCAATTATAAAAGCTGTCCAGTTAGTCTTTTGGGTAGTTTGATTGTGTATCTCCATCATAAGACCTAAAAAGTTCATAGTAGCATTAAGACCAACTATAGCTACAATAGTCGCTATATCTTTAGCTCCAAAAAGCATTGATATCAGGACTATCATAACTGATGAACTTAAAGCATATTCGAACCATCTAAAATAGTTTATACCTTTTTGGAGTCTTGAGTTATAGAAATCATTTACACGGGGAAGTACTACCAGAAAATGTGCTATTGCAGAAAGGAAAAGAAATACTGATACGATTACTCCGATGGGAATAGAACCTATAACTTCTGAGTCTACAAACAATCTCATTTTTTCAGTATCAAAAGATTGGAAATAATAGGTTATTGGTAGTGCAAATTCTTTGATATTTGTAATAACAAGCCCTAATACAAGCATCAGCATGGCTTGTACAAAATGCAGTCCTGCCATTACACCATTGAATTTACGAAGATAAGGAAATGTGATTTTTCTTTCAGCCATTTTTACCTCCTTGCAAGGTATTATAATTATAGCTAAATATTAAAAATGATTTTTCATATTATATATCTTTTTATTAATTTTTACTATTTTACGAGGATTATTAGTTTGAACTGTGCATAACCTCTGGCCACTGTGGACGAAGTTAAAACCAAAATTTTACTGTCAAATGAGGATATTTTTATTCCAGAACTAAGTTTTTGAAGTTAATTAAGTTTTACCCTACCCTGCTACTCACTATTTATAGGCTGGCCATAGCGAACGAAGATAGAACCAGGATTATTGGTTTAGATAGGGATATTTTTATACCGGAATTGAGTTTTTAATATCTCATTTTCCTATTTCTGATCATTCCCAAAATGAAATTCCACATGGGTACATTCTTCATATATTCATCATATACACTACCAAACTTTCTAACATTGTAGCTGTCTTCAACTCTTGAGGCTAAATAAAATAAAATAACAGCAACAAAACCAATTATTATTAGGGCAATTGCCTGATAGGCAAATAAAAACCCTATAGTAAATAGAGAAAGTCCCAAATAGAGAGGGTGTCTCAAGAATTTAAATATTCCTCTATGTATCATCCTGGTAGTATTTTCCAGACCTGATGTTGGTTTACCAATACGCTTCAAAGATATAAATGAAGATATTATAAGGAATAGGCCAATTATAAAGAAGACTATGGATATATATTGTAAATATATAATATCCGCTCTTTTCAATATTAAATTATCAAAATTGGTCAATCCCAGTATTATATACAGAAATAAAAAGGCCTATTCCTATTTCAGCAAATATTTCAAATTTTTTACGCCTTCTTGAACCTAAAGGTAAGCATCTTATTAAAATTAATATTCCAATAACACCCAATATAATATAGGAAATAATAGGCTTCATTCTTATAGGCTCCTATAGAATTCGTGCTTATAACCACAACTTTTACAAATATAGGCTAACCCTTCAGGACTAAACATTTCAGCACCAAAACTTGCAGCCCATTTTTTATTTAATTTTGTGTTCACTTTTTTAAATTCTGTACTTCCACAGAAAAGGCATAGTAGTTGCTTATTATTGATAGTTACTATTCTTTCTTCTTCCATATCCCCCCTTCTATTTATTATTTTATTTTGTTATTTTCTTATCTTCCTAATTGTTGGTCAATCTTCTAAAAATCTTTATAAAGCAATACTTATCAAAATAGTTAATTATCTTAGTCTTTTCTATTCCCTGATATCCTGTTTAATTCTTTTTATTATCAGAGAAATGCGTATAATCCCATAGACCAACAAGCATAGAATCAGTGCATAGAGAAAAGTAACAGGTAATGAATAGGGCGGTACATTTCTAAATCTTGTCAACATCATAGTAAAAAAATATATTTGAGGCATAGTGAGTACAACCAGAAGCGACAGTAGAGATTTATATTTTTTTAATTTTGAGGCATTATCTGTATATATTTCAGGGATTAAACCTTCTTTTGCTTCTGTTCTAAAATAATACCAATTTCCGGACCTGGATACATATTCCCATCCAGCATCTTCAAATATAGTTATATAATCATCTAATTCTTTTCTTCTTACCGGTTTAAAATCAAACTTGTATATCATATCTTTGGGCTCTCCCTTTTTAAATCTATAATATAGGAAACCAACTCTATCCAGATGCCAGCCATCATTTGACATCTTTCTTAACCACTGCTCTTTCTTTTTCTCATGCCAGGCAAAAAATACCTTAAATACAGTCTTATTTTCCATATTTTCGGTTACCTTATTCATTTTAAACTCCTTTCTTTCCTAAGAGGGTCTTACCGTTATTTGCCATCTCCTCTAATCTATTTACTTCAAATTCTATAAGTTCTTTTCCAAGTTTAGTTATTATGTAGATTTTTCTACGGCTGTTTTGTTTATTAGGTTCTCCGGGGATAATCAAGCCTGTACCTACCAGATTGCTCAGGGCTCCGTAGAGGGTACCAGGGCCAAGATGAATTCTATCATTGCTTAGGTTTATTACTTTCTGCATAATGGCATATCCATGAAGTGGTTCCAAAAGAGACACCAGAATATAAAAGGTAGTTTCAGTAAGTGGTGATAATTTCTTTATTCTATTCATATAAAATCCTTTCTGACATATATTACGGTTTGCGTTATAACATAATACGTTATAACGTTTACCGTTATAATAGCATATTAGAAATAGCGGTGTCAAGGACTTTCTAACTATTTTTATAATTTGACTTATTTTTTGTATTTTATAGATTTAACTGAAGATGGTAGACGAAGCTTAAACAGAGATTATCGGTATAAGTGATAGCATTTTTGTGCAAGAATATATATTTTTCTTACTGATTTTTTATTAAGATATCTATGACATAGTTTTCTTAAGTTGGCTGGGGAGGGAGGATTCGAACCCCCGCTCTACGGTCCAGGGCCGCATGTCCTACCTCTAGACGACTCCCCAGGGAAATGAATTCCAAAAAATATTATTATACGCAAAAAGCATAATAATGCTATCAGAAATTTTACTGTGTGGCAAAGAATGGCCGTTAAATATGGTATTTTTTTAGGATTTTTATCTTTCCTGTGAGATATTTTAATAGGTACTAATTTTAAATTCCTACTTCGGAAAAATAATTTTAAAATTTTATAATAAAATAGTTGACAAATTAGTCACATAAATTTAGTATTAAAATACTATGACTAAGAAGATGTATAGTTTCAGACTTAATAAGAATCTAATAGAAAATGCAAGAAAGATCGCAGAGAAAATGGATATATCATTGTCCCTGTTTATTAGTTTTTTATTAAAGGAAAAGGTAGATGGCCTTAATTCTGTTAACATAGGCGGGATATCAATTGGCAATGGAGATGATACTACCAAGATTTTACGTGAGATAGCAATGGAAATTAAAGAACTGAGAATTGACTTAAATAAGTGCTATAAAATAGACCTGCGGAATGAGAGAAAATATACATTCTAAAGACATAAAAGAAAACAAAGATTTAAGCTAGGAAATAATCTCTATATATTCCTTTATTCTTTTCAGGGTTATCTGTCTTCCCAGTATTTCAATAGTCCCGAAGAGAGGAGGGCTTATTTTACTGTTCCAGATAGCTATTCTTACAACTTCGGCAATTTTTCTCAAGCTTATATTCAGTTCTTCAGAGAGTAACCTTAAAGTTTTTTCAATGAAGACGGCACAAAATTTTTCGTCCTTTCTGCTGAGGGCTATATAAACCCTTTCAAGTATATCCGGAGCATCAGCTTTTTTATTTTTAAAATAGGTCCTGAATTCATTACTGTATGAAATTTTTATAAAAAATGGCCTGGTAAGCTCTATGCTTTCATCTAATGTTTTTATACGCTCTTTTACAAGGGGCGTTATCTTAACTATTTTTTGCTCAAACTCTCCAGCGACATCCTCCAGCTCGCTGGGGTCTTTTGATGATATGAAATCTTTTATCCGGGTTTTTATAAGCTCCGATAATATGGAATCAGACATATTCCTTATATATTGCCCATTTATCCATAAAAGCCTGTCGTAGTCAAATTTTGCCGGCTTTTTATTTATAGAGCTTAATTTGAATTTTTTAATAAGCTCGTCTATGGTGAAAAGTGTCGTTTTCTCATCATAGGCCCATCCCAGTAGCGCAAGGTAATTAAGTATTGCTTCCTTTATAAAGCCGTCCTCTATATATTTCTCAATTGATATGGAGTCGTGTCTTTTACTTAGTTTCTGTCCATCCATTCCAAGTATCATGGGAAGATGTGTAAAATCCGGGATCTTAAAACCCAGTGCCCTGTAAACCAGAATTTGTTTCGGAGTATTTGACAGGTGGTCCTCGCCCCTTATGACACTGGTTATTTTCATAAGCGAATCATCTATGGCTACGGAATAATTATAGGTGGGAAGCCCGTTGGACCTTATTATGATAAAGTCTTCTATATTTCCGGACTCTACTTTTATTTCTCCATAAACTGTATCTTTAAAAGAAATTATTTCGTTTTCGGGCACCCGTAATCTTATGGCGTACGGCTTTCCTTTTTCCAGTTTGGATTTAATTTCTTCAGGTGTTAGATTAAGGCATCTCCTGTCATATCTGTAGGGCTCACCCTTTTTTGCAAGGGTTTTTCTTTTCTCCTCAAGTTCTTCAGGGCTGCAGAAACACCGGTATGCCTTTTTTTCATCTATCAGTTTACGGGCATATTCATTGTAGATTCCTGTCCTTTGCGATTGCCTGTAGGGCCCGTATTTATCTTCTGCCCCGGGTCCTTCATCCCAGTCAATCCCCAGCCATTTAAGCGAATTAAAAATCCTATTTACTGATTCTTCCTGATGCCTTGCAATATCGGTATCTTCTATCCTCAATATTAACTTGCCCCCTGTCTTTTTTGCGTAAAGCCAGTTAAAAAAGGCGGTTCTGGCACTGCCTATATGCAGGTATCCTGTAGGGCTGGGGGCGAATCTTACTCTTGTATTTTTACTTTCTTCAGTCATATTAGATATAATAATTAGACATTAACCTAAATAATATTTTAAGGATTTACCCAGACTTTAATTTTCCTTATAGTTTCAACGGGCTGCCCCCACATTGGGTCCTGCCTGTGGGTATATCCGGAAGGTACTCCTGCATACGGCTCATCAATATATTCTATATGGGTATATCCGGACTCTATAAGTATATGATTAGCTTCATTTATGGGCATCATCGTAACATTTGGCATTACGGGTATTGCGTCCTCCGGAATGGGCATCTGCTCTCTGGGTTCCTCGCCATAATGGAATTCTTTTACCACTATCTGGTCGGCGGGTGTAAACCTGTTCGGAAGCTTCATTTCCCCTGTTTCAGGGTCTATTACTACCTGTACATTTATCATATCGTCCTGCGGCCTTACAAAATTTTCTACCGGCAGTTCTTTTGTAGCTTCTTCCATAAATGATTTCCAGATTAGCGCTGTATGGGCACCTCCCTGCACCCTCATTCCATGTATGGTTCCCATTTTCACATTGACTTCCGGGAAACCCATCCATACAGAGGCGGCAAGGTTTGGAGTAAAACCTGTAAACCATGCATTTTCGGCCTCCTGCGTAGTTCCTGTTTTTCCTGCACAGGGCCTGTCAGAAAGTCTTGCCCTGGTACCTGTTCCTCTCTGCATTACCTGTTGCATTATTTCTATTGCCCGGTAAGCATTAATGGCAGTTAAAACCTGCATGGTTTCTGCCTGGTGCTCTTCAATGACTACACCGTCGTTATCCACTACTTTAAGTATTGCAACCGGGTCATTTCTTACGCCGTAATTTGCAATGGTGGAAAACGCGGTGCAAACTTCAAGCGGGGATACTCCTGTTGTGAGTCCTCCCAGTCCCATTGCCGGGTAGGGGTCCATATAGGTTACAATCCCCATATCCATAGCAAGCTTGGCCATGCCATAAGCTTCAATTTTCATAATAAGCTGTGAATATATCACATTTACTGATTTTACTGTTGCTTCCAGAACAGTCATATCGTTTACTTCATATTCTTCATTATTATAGTTTCCAACTTCCCAGGGCTCGCTACCCTCAATATCAAATACGATGTCTCCATTGGGATTAAAGGTGATATAGGGTGTGAGTCCCTGCTCCAGCGCGGAGAGCAGGGCAAAAACCTTAAAAGTGGAGCCGGGCTGCCTCTGGGACTGAGTGGCAAGATTGAATTTCATTTCCGAAAAGTCTTTACCTCCCACCATGGCTTTTATATAACCATTTGACGGATCCATAGCTACCAGTGCAGCTTCAGGGTCATCAGGGTCGGGAAGTACTTCAACAATTGCATTTTCGGCAGCAATCTGCATTTCCGGATCCAGAGTGGTATAAATTTCAAATCCGCCTTTAAAAATTTTTTCTACCCCGTATTTATCTATAAGTATCTGTTTTACATACTCCACAAAGTAGGGGGCGAATATCTCTTCGGTCTCTTCCCTTGGCCTCTGTGTAATTATAGGCATCTTTACGGCATCCTCATTTTCTTCCTGGCTTATATAGCCAAGTTCAAACATTTTGTAAAGTACGATATTTCTTCTTTCCATGGCTGCTTTGTTGTCGATATATGGTGAATACAGGTAGGATTTCAGAAGGCCGGCAATCATGGCGCACTCGGGAAGGTTAAGGTATTCAACATCCTTGTTAAAATATAATTTGGCAGCTGCCTGGACACCGTATGCTCCCTCACCAAAATATACCGTATTTAAGTACATTTCCAGTATTTCTTCTTTGGAATAGATCTCTTCAAGCTGGTATGCAAGAGCTGCTTCCTTAATTTTTCTCTCGTATGTAAGCTCATATTTTTCTTCGGGTAAATATACATTTTTTATATAACCCTGGGTTATGGTGGTAGCACCCTGTTCTATTCCACCGGATACAAGATTTATTATAAAGGAGCGGATTATCCCCTCAATATCAAATCCCTGGTGCTGATAATACCTTTCATCTTCAATGGCAATTACCGCATTTATAAGATTACGGGGTATTTGCTCGTATGCTACAAGCTCCCTGTTTTCCTCGCCGTGGAAGGTTGCTATAAGGGTCCCGTCAGCAGCATATATTTTTGAGGTTAAGGCGCTTTCCGAAGGTGTAAAATCTTCGAGTTCCGGTAAATCTTCCATAAAGGATGTAAGAGCCCTAAAAGCGTAGACAGCAATTCCTGCAAATGTAAATGTAAATAGTAAATTAAACCCGAGGATAACAGCTATTATAGCTATTATCACCCTGGAGATTTTTTTCTTTTTATGTTTTTTTCTTAATATGGACACGGAATATAAAAATGTTTATTAATTCTATATGTCTGGATTAAATCCTAAAAAATCAGGATTAAAGTATCCTAAAATATTATAAAAGCTAATCCAAAAAAATCCCTGGGCTAATTTTTTATCTATTAAAAATATAACCCATATTACAGATAAAAGATATTATCATATTTCTTTTTTATTATACAGAGTTTTACGTTGCCTGGGACACTTATACCCCTGGATATTTATATGGTAACAGGTAAGTTAAAAAAGTTTCTAATAACCATGTAAAAATTGTATGTTAGGTTCTATCGCTTCAATTATAGGGTAGGGTGCAATCATAAGGACATTTAAATATCTTAAAGTTTAAGGTAAAGGTAGTGTTAAGCATTAATGCCCTGATACCTTATAATTCTTTAATTGAGGATGACTCTATATCTTATGGGTCTGGTATAATAAAAGCTGTAAGAAAATCTATTATAAAAAATACAGTGTTAATAAAAGATAAATTATGGGGGTATATATGCCTGGCGGTAATACAGAAATAAGCAGAGTGAGAAGGTCTGGGGAAGAAGCAAAAATATTTTATGATAAGATAAGCAAATGGTACGACTTGATAGGTACAAGTTTTGAGAAAAAATGCGGGTATCTTGGTATAAAAAAGTTGGATGTCAGGGAAGGCGATGTAGCACTTGAGATTGGTTTTGGTACAGGATATTTTATAATTGCCCTGGCTCGACTGGTTGGCAGGCGGTGCAGGGTTTACGGGATTGACATATCTAAAGGTATGTATGAGATTGCCAGGTTAAGAGTTGAGAAAGCGGGATTACTGAATAGAGTGAAGCTAAAATGCGGCGATGCTGCTGTTACCCCCTTCCAGTCGGATTTTTTTGATAAAATTTTTTTAAGTTTCACCCTTGAGCTTTTTGATACACCGGAAATCCCTGTTATATTGGGCGAATGCAATAGGGTTCTTAGAAGCGGGGGACGCATCTGTGTGGTGTCGTTATTGAAGAAAAAAAAGGTTAGTGTAGGACTTTATGAGTGGCTGCACAGGAAATTTCCTAATTTTATTGACTGCCGCCCGATCTTTGCCAGGATTGCACTGGAAGGTGCCAGTTTTAGTGTTGTTGATACAATAGAAACTTCAATGTGGGGTTTGCCAGTTGAGATTGTTCTAGCAGAAAAAGTTGCAAATAGCTCCTGAAAAATTTATTATTTTTGTAATTACTATGAAAGTATTATTAATAAGCGATAAGATAGTTGAGCACATATACAGTAATTCAATTGCTGAAAGAATGAAGGATATAGATTTTGTGATATCATGCGGAGATTTGCCCCCGTATTATCTTGAATTTATCGTATCCACGCTTAATAAACCGTTGTTTTACGTTATGGGCAATCATGATGGTAAAAAGATATTTAACGAGAATGGAGTTAAATCAGGTATTCCACAGGGATGTATAAATTTAGACCAGAAAATAATTGAATACAGAAATGTTATTTTAACGGGGCTTGAAGGATCAATTAGATATAAAAAAGGGAAGCACCAATATACCGAGTCCCAGATGTGCTGTAAGATTAACAGGTTAAAGCCACGTTTGTATATAAATAAAATTTTTAAAAAAAGATATGTTGATATTCTTGTAACACATGCCCCTCCTTTTAAAGTTCATGATGGAGAAGATTTGTGCCACAGGGGTTTTGATTGTTTTAATAATTTTATAAAAAAATTTAGACCGGAATATCTAGTCCATGGGCATATACACACCTATGGTACTGGCAATAACTGGCTAACAGAGGTAAATGGAACAAAAGTTATGAATGCTTATGGATATAGGATTATTGAAATTTAGTTTTTTATAACTGATCTATAACTGACCGGCAATTGATTTAAAATCTTAAAAAACAGGAAGTATAAAGTATAAATGGTAAGTACACAAACGAATTTCAATATCTCAAATCAGGAATTTGAAGGTGCGCGTTTTAAATCTCTCTTGAACAGCTTGAAATATATCCTTATAGGGAGGAATAACGAGCTGCTATCATTTGAAAAAGTAAAAAAGGAATTTGAGCTTTACAAGCAGAGGTATCTGGGAGTTAGGACAGTAGAAGTGGATAGTATTATTGGAAGTCTTGACAGGTACAGGGATTTTGACAGGTACTTTCTTCCTAAGAAAGTGCATCTACAGGAGAGATGGGCAAGAATTCATGGATTGATAGCCAGTGATGTAATCCTGCCTCCGGTTAAACTTTATAAAGTGGGGGAGATATATTTTGTCCTTGATGGAAACCACAGGGTAAGTGTTTCAAAGAAGACAGGTGTTAAATATATTGATGCTGAGGTAACTGAATTTATTACAGATACGAAGCTCACACCTGGAATGGATCCTAATAAAGTATTTATCCTGGCTGGAAGAGAAAAGTTCTTTAAGGTAACCGGGTTGAAGGAGAAGAGGCCTGATATTAAAGTGGAAATAACAGCACCTGGGCAGTATGAATTTCTCTTGAGTCAAATAAATAAGCTGATGGTGCAGTTAAATGAAAACAGGAAGATAGATAAGAAGATAATATCGTTTAAGGATGCCTCTCTTATCTGGTATGAAAATATATATATTCCTGCTATTGAAATAATAAAGAACTACGGGCTGCTTGATAAATTTCCCGGCAGAACGGAAACAGACCTTTACATATGGATAAATGACCATAAAAGATATTTGAGCTTGAAATACGGCAGGGATGTGGTTATAAAATTTGCTGCAAAGGACTTTCTTTTCAGGTACAGCACCGATCCCTTTAGAAGATTTAAATTAAAGCTTATAAATTTAAAATTCAGGATTCTTATTTTTTTAAGGAGAAAAGATAAATGATCTTTTTAAAGTTTTAAGTTTAAAACTTCCAAAAAAAATTATTATTGACTTAAATCCTCACGAGTTTATTAGACAATATAGTCTAGGCCAATTAGTCTAATAATTCATTTTGACATGATCAAAATAGAAGGATAATGAATTTAAAAATAAAGATAAACTTATGAATGCTGCACTGGATGAGCTATGGAATCGCACTGGCTTCATCAATTAGTGTTCTTATTATACTTCTCTCTATTATAAGAAAAAGAGTACAGGCAAAATATCAATATTTTTCTTATTTTTTTATTATATCCTTGTTCATTTTAATATAAGAAATGATAGGATGTCCTTATTATTTACCTCGATAATTCAAACTTTGACTTATACTAAAATAAAATATAAAATCGTTTTATAAAGTATAATTTTTATTATACAAACATTAATAAATTTATTTTTATAAAAATACAAAATTAAGTAAATAACTGTTCTGATATTTATATTTTTTATAAGTATCTGGAAATAATTTTTAGGTGAAAGAAAGAGAGTGAGGTTTGAAAAATAAATATAAAGCAACTTCAATTAAAGATGTAGCAAAAGAGGCTGGAGTATCAATATCTACGATTTCCAATGCCTTAAATAATTCAAGATATGTGAAAAAAGAGACAAAAGAGAAAATTCTTGAAATTGTCAGGAATTTAAATTATACGCCGAATTTGATTGCAAGAGGGCTTAAGACAAAAAGTACGCGTACAATAGCAGTTATAGTTCCTGATATATCCAACCAATTTTTTGCCCAGGTAATAAAGGGGGTAGAGGAGATTGCAAGACAACGAAAATATAATGTTTTGCTCGTATGTACATATTATGATGTTGTAGAAGAAAAGCAGAGTATGGAAATTTTAAGAAAACAATTTGTTGATGGGTTTATGTTAATTTCTGGTTATAATAGTTATGATCACATAAGTAAATTAAATAATGTTAAAGTTCCTATAGTTGTTGCAGACAGAGAATTAGAGAATATAAAAGTACCCAGTGTTTTAATAGACAACTTTAATGCTACTCGAGAGGCTGTAGGTTATTTATATAGATTGGGGCATAGAAAGATAGGATATATCTCATATACTTATGATAATCAAACCACAGTTGAAAAAAGGTTTAAAGGTTATTGTAAGGGATTAGAAGAGAATAAACTTATTTTTGATCCAGATATTGTAGTAACAAGTAAAGCTCTTAGATTAAATGAACTTCAGGGTTCTAGAGAAGCAGTAAAAAAAATTCTTAGCAGTAAAAATATTCCAAGTGCAATCATGAATGCTTCTGATTTTATAGCTGTTGGTGTAATCAGATCTTTAAAAGAGTTAAAAATTAAAATTCCAGAAGAAATATCAGTAATGGGTTTTGATAATATATTAATGAGTTTTTATACTGATCCACTTCTAACAACTATAAAACAGCCAAAAAAACAAATGGGTACCACAGCTATGAATCTATTACTTGATATAATAGAACGTAAGAGAGTAAAGCATAAGAACATAATACTTCCTTCAGAGTTAATAGAGAGACAGAGTGTAGCAAAACCACGACGTTAATATAGAAAGCTCATAGTTAAAGATTTTCTGTTCCTCCTAATATTATTTCTAAATTATGATTACAGAGCAGTTCGCTTTAATCCTGAAAAAGTTCACCTTTAATTTTTAAGTAAAATAAAGATAAAAAATAGAAATATTGACAAATAAGTTAAAACATAATAAACTTGTAAAACGTTTTTATAAAAACGTTTGATATTTTTAGACAAAATTCGATTTTTAATAAATATAAAATTAATTAAAAGTAAAAAATTCTTGTAGAATGGTCAATTAATTAAGGAAATTTTCTATATAAAATTCAAAAAGAAATAAAAATTTAAAATAATACGAGAAGAATATGGTATTGAAAGGAGGTAGCAGTTATCCAATAAAAAGAAATTTGTTCAGAAAATACAATATAATTTTATACTATGTTGAGGCTTTAGGTAAATTAAATCTCGAAAATGATTTAAAGGATTTTATTAGGAATAATATGAAAAATTAAAGTAGTATGGGAGGTGAATTTTAAGAAAATTAAATATTTTTTATAATTAATAGTTTTTAAGGGAAAGGAATTAAAATGAAAAAATTGTTTTTATGGCTCGTTATAGTAGCAATAATTACAGTATTTTCCCTGATTGGTTGTAAGGGAGCCGTTGAAGAGGAAGCTGTTGAAGAAGAAGTAGCAGAAGAAGAAGTAGCAGAAGAAGAAGTAGCAGAAGAAGAGGAAGAAGTGGATCTTCAAGCACCAAAGACAGTAAGCTTTTTAACAATATGGGATGAAGCTACAGCAGGATCATTGATAATTAAAACTCTAACTGATGAATATATAGCAGATCATCCAAATTTTGCTTTGGAGTTGGAAATAGCTGTGCAGGCAAGTGAAATAGATCCAAAGATAAGTACTTATTCTGCAGCTGATTCATTACCAGAGCTATTTGTTAATCAAAATAACCAGGTGCTGAAGGGCCTTGCTGAAGCAGGACAAGTTGTTAATATTGATGAGGAATTTGCTAATGGTTTGGATCTGAGTGTTTCTCCAGCTATAAGGGCTGGTATAATGAACATTGTAGGTACAGATGCATTGTATGCACTGCCAACCGAAAACAACATTGAAGGAATATGGTACAACAAACAGATTTTTGCTGACAATAATCTGGAAGTACCTACTACAGTAGATGAAATGCTTGCTGTTGCTGAAACATTGAAGGGATTAGGTATACAACCATTTGCAGCATCAGGTGAACAAAGATGGCCATTAACCCGTTTAATAGCTAATATTGCTATGCGTATATTGGGGACGGATTGTATCGTACAAGCAAATAGCGGAGAGTTGTCTTTTACTGATCCGGCCTTTGTAGAAGCTGCCACAATAGTTCAGGAGATGGGTGTGAATGGATATTTTGGGGAAGGTGTTAATACAATAACCTATGATGTTGCTAATGATGCGTTTTTAAATGGACAGGCAGCTATGTACTATATGGGGACCTGGGCCATAAGAGATTTCAATGATGAAACAAAAAATACGTTGGGACCAGATGGAATTGGATTCTTTAGTTTCCCAGCTGTTGAAGGAGGAGCCGGAAGTACTGGTGACTATATAGTTAGCTTTGGGTTATTGTACGTTTTTGGACAAAGCAAATTTGATGCACAGGTTGCAGATTGGGCAAAATATGTTTTCCCAAAATATAGTGATCTCGCTCTAAGCGAACTGGGAAGTATTCCATGTTTCGAGTTAACCAGTGAGCCTGAAAATCTACAGCCATATACACAACTGGTAATTGATGAAATGGCAAAAATTGAGAATACCGGGTTATGGATGGAATACGGACTTGCACAAAGTGTTTCAGATGTAGCGACACAGAATGTACAGTTACTTGTACTTGGGGACATAACCCCGGAAGAATACTGTGCACAGCTTGACGCAGCTTTACAAGCAAGTTTAAGCGAATAACAGTAGTAGTTAATTGTACAAATTCTTGACAAACATCAAGGGTTCCACCATTCTTACGAAGAAAGTAAAATGGTGGAACCCAAAATTTATCAGAAATCATTTGTTAGATTATTAATATTTATTTGTATTATAATAATGATAATATAATAATGAACTACTTGTGTTCTTTTATTGAGAATAACCATAGAGAGGGAAAGCATGGAAAGGATGCTCAGGGATAAAAAGGCAATAGCTTTATTTATTCTTCCTGCAATTATTGTCTATATGTTTATAGTGTTTGTTCCAATTATATGGTCTGGGGTGTATACATTTTTTGATGGTGTACCGGGAATAAATTTTAATTATACAGGTATTACAAATTTCACAAAGCTCTTTACTGATAGACTTTTTTGGCAAAGTTTATTAACAAATTTAAAATATGTTGGGGTAGTAGTTACCGGTCAAATCATACTTGGATTGTTAGTATCTTTTTTACTGTTGTTTGGCATTAAAAGATATAATGTCTTAGCGAGAACCATCATTTTCTTTCCTGTGGTTTTACCGACAGTAGCCGTAGCGCAGCTGTTTGTAAAGATATATGAAATAGCTCCCCAATATGGGCTTATAAATAGTATCTTACGGGTTCTTAGGTTGGACTTCTTAATACAGCCCTGGCTTGGTCAGCCGCAAACTGCATTATGGGCAATATGTATAGCTGACATATGGAGAGCTATGGGATTCTATGCAATTATTTTTTACGTTGCTCTAATTAATGTTAAGGAAGAAATTATAGAGGCTGCGCGTTTGGATGGAGCAAGTGGATTTGCTCTTGTAAGACATATTTTACTGCCATTGATTAAACCTATTACAGGTGTTGCATTGGTACTAAGTGTAACCGGAACTTTGAAGGTATTTGAATCAATTGTAGCGATGACGGCAGGAGGACCGGGAACATCTACTACTACGCTTACAATATATATGTATAATTTGGCATTTAAATACGGTCAGTATGGATATGGCAGCACTGTTGCAGTATTTATATTAGTCGAGTGCATGGTGTTTGCTTTGCTTATTAATAAATTATTTTTAAAAGATGATAAAGCATAATTTGGAAGGTAATATAAATTAAAGGGGAAAAATAACAAAATGAAGAAAGTTGGTAATTACTTTAGCAAGTTTTTTATAATTTTATTTTTATGTGTTCAAATGTACCCAATCATCTGGTTGTTATTGTCATCTGTAAAGTCACCTTCGGAGTTTTCTCTCAGAGCGGTATATGCGCTTCCTGAAAAGCTGACCTTTAGTAACTATGCTGTAGCCTGGACAGCAGGCAAAATGGGTATTTACTTTAGAAATAGTGCTATAGCTACTTTGGTTGCTTTATTACTCATTATTACTTTTAGCGCACCAGTGTCCTTTGCCATTACAAAAATGAAATGGAAGCTTAGCAGAATTACATTAACATTTTTTTTATTGGGTATTACGATTCCTGTGCAGGTCATGTTAATTCCATTATTTATTATGTATAAAAATGTTGGATTATTAAATTCATTATTGGGCCTTATAATTGTTTACTCAGCCTTTGGTTTACCAATCTCCATATATTTGTTTGTAGGGTTCTTTAAAAGTGTCCCGAATCAAATGATTGAAGCAGCAGTAATTGATGGATGTAATATTTTTGCTGTGTTTACCAGAATAATGCTGCCACTTATGAAAAATGCTATAGCCACTGTACTGACAATACAATTTTTATTTACCTGGAATGATCTGGTTTTTTCAATGACATTTATTAGTAAGATGGATCTTAAAACTGTACAAACAGGTTTAATGTATTTTTCTGGACAATTTGGACAAAGACAGTGGGGGCCAACTTTTGCATCTATTGTAATGTCGACACTACCGACCTTGTTACTTTATCTATTTTTAAATAAAGTTATGATAAAAGGATTGACAGCAGGTGCAGTTAAGGGTTGATATTATGTTTAATGATGGTAGAAGCGTAAGAAGAAGACAAGAACTTGTTGATATTGCAGAAAGTATAAAACCGAAGTTACATAAAGCAGAAGTTTATCCTAAGGAAGTAATAGAAGTAATAAAAGATCCCAATGCATTTCAGGGGTGTAAAACTCAAACCATAGGAAGTATAGAGGGCCTGCAGGAGAAATCATTTGGCAAGAATGAAAGCCTTATAGTTGATTTTGGAGATCACCAGGTAGGTTATCTTAATCTATCAATAAAACCTACAGGAAGTCTTCCGGACGCTCCCTTACGGCTCAAACTCATTTTTGGAGAAATGCCCTGCGAGATTGCGGAATCCTTTGATGATTACAATGGCTGGATAAGCCGCTCGTGGTTGCAGGACGAAATAATTAATATTGATGTCCTTCCAACTGAAATACAGTTACCAAGGCGCTACGCTTTCCGTTATCTTAAAATTGTCGTAGTAGATACATCGGAAAGATACAAGGTGATCTTTTCAGATATTCACTGCAGTACAACTACATCGGGAGATGTATCGAAAGTAGAGTCTTTGCCGGGTAGTGTGCCAGAGGATCTTAAAACTATGGACAGAATCAGTATTAAAACACTTCAGGATTGCATGCAGTCGGTATTTGAAGACGGCCCCAAGAGGGATAGACGATTATGGATAGGCGACTTGAGGCTCCAGGCACTTGCAAATTACTACACGTTCAAGAACTATGATCTGGTAAAACGTTGTCTTTATCTTTTTGGCGGGCTACCTATGGAAGGCGGGCAGGTGGGTGCCTGTGTGTATGAGGAGCCCCAGCCTCTGATTGACGATACCTACCTTTATGATTATTCTCTTCTATTTGTTTCAACATTATATGACTATTATATGGAAAAAAAGGATATGAAGACATTGACCGATCTCTGGCCTATGGCAATGGACCAGATTAAAATTGCCCTGCAAAGGTTAGATGAAAGAGGAATTGTTAAGGATGATTCCTCATGGTGGTGTTTTATTGACTGGAATCAAGATTTAAATAAACAGGCATCTGCTCAAGCGGTCTTGATCTACTGCCTTAAAAGGGCTCTTTATCTAGCACAGGTTCTACAGCTTGAAAAAGCTATGAGTTTTATTGAGAATAAGATTAAAGAAACGTCAAAAGCTGCACTAACTTATCTTTGGAATGCAGAAAAGAGCTTTTTTATAAGTGGTGCAGAGAGGCAAATCTCATGGGCATCGCAAATATGGATGGTGCTTGCAGAAGTTTTAGATAAGAAGGAAAATGCTAGTTTGCTCGATCGGCTTTTTGTGAATCCTCCAGAAATTAAAATGGTAACACCTTATATGCATCATCATCTTATTGAAGCACTTCTTTTATGTGGTAAAAAGGATAAAGCGCTGGAGCAGATAAGAGTATATTGGGGCGGGATGATAAAGGATGGAGCAAATTGCTTTTGGGAACTTTACAATCCTGAAGATAAATTTCTATCACCTTATGGCAGTAATCTTATAAATAGCTACTGCCATGCATGGAGTTGTACCCCGACTTACTTCATCAGGAAATATTTTGTTTCTAAATGACTTTGTATAATCTTTAGTGCAATAAAAATGTTGCGACGTTCTGGAGTTTTATCTACTTTATATTATTTATTAATATTTAAAAAAAGCGTCTAATAGTTATTATTTTACAGGATAGTGCGTGTTCTGGTTATATTAGATAAAAACATCAGTTTAATTTAATGGTAAAATGGCTAAAAAACATATTGTTGAATAGAAGGTATTTTTGTATCTTCAAACTAACTTCTATTAATGCTTTTAGATAAAAAATATTAATTGAATTTTTAAATCAGGGGATAAAATGAGAAGAAATATTAGAAAAATAATTTCAAAAATGACACTGGAAGAAAAAGCAAGCATGTGTTCAGGACAGGGTTTCTGGAACACAAAAATAATTGATAGATTGAATATACCATCAATTACTATGACAGATGGACCTCATGGGGTAAGGAAACAACAGGAAGAGAAAATATTTGGCGGTATACAGGCTATATGTTTCCCCACTGGTTCCGCTCTGGCTTCTTCCTGGGATAGAAAATTACTTGAGAAAGTAGGTATAGCTCTTGGTGAGGAGTGTCAGACTGAAAAAGTTTCTATCCTTCTTGGCCCTTCGGCAAATATAAAACGCTCTCCGCTGTGTGGCAGAAATTTTGAGTATTATTCAGAAGATCCTTATCTTTCATCAGAACTTGCAAAAAACTATATAAAAGGATTACAGAGTCAGGGAGTTGGAGCATCAATTAAGCATTTTGCTGTAAATAATCAGGAAGAAAGAAGACTTACTCTAGATGCAGGAATAGACGAGCGTGCTCTAAGGGAGATTTACCTTGCCAGTTTTGAAGCTGCTGTAAAAGAGTCTCAACCCTGGACGGTTATGTGTGCATACAATAAGGTTAATGGAACCTACTGCTCTGAAAATAAATACCTTTTGGTTGATATCTTAAGGGGGGAATGGGGCTTTAAAGGATTTGTAGTATCAGACTGGGGAGCTGTAAATGAAAGAGTTGAAGGACTTAAAGCAGGTCTGGAACTGGAAATGCCGTCAAGTCATGGAATTGGAACAGAAGAAATAATTAAAGCTATAAAAACTGGCAAACTGGATGAAGCAGTTCTTGATAGTGCAGTGGAAAAGCTTTTAACGGTAATATTCAAAGTGGTAGATAGCCAAAGGAAAGATTTCATATATGACAGAGAAGCTCATCATAAACTTGCAAGAGGAGTTGCCCGCGAGTGTATGGTTTTACTAAAAAATGAAAATAACATTCTGCCGATAAAAAAAGAAAATGCAATAGCAATAATAGGAGCATTTGCCAAAAATCCAAGATATCAGGGGGGAGGCAGCTCTCACATAAACTCGTATAGAGTAGAAAACGCATATGATGAGATTAAAAAGATAGCAGGAGAAAGCACAGAGATTTTATATGCAGAAGGATATAAAATAGACAGTGATGAGGTAAATGAAGATTTAGTTAGTGAAGCTATAAAAATAGCAAAAAAGGCAGATGTAGCGGTTATATTTGCAGGGCTGCCTGAAAAGTATGAGTCAGAAGGTTATGACAGAAAACATCTAAAGATACCCAGCAGTCATACCGCACTTATAGAAGCTGTAGTTGAGGTTAATAATAATACGGTAGTAGTATTAAGTAACGGATCTCCAGTAGAGATGCCGTGGCTTAATAAAGTAAAAGCAGTGCTTGAAAGCTACCTGGGTGGGCAGGCAGGAGGAGGTGCTGTTGCTGATATACTATTTGGCATTGTAAATCCCTGTGGGAAATTAGCCGAGACCTTTCCCGATAAGCTAAGCCATAACCCTTCATACATAAACTTTCCGGGAGAGAGAAATAGAGTAGAATACAGGGAAGGGATTTTTATTGGCTACAGGTATTATGATATAAAAGATATTGAACCATTGTTTCCTTTTGGCTATGGATTGAGCTATACGAATTTTAGCTATACAGGTATTTTAGTTGATAAAAAGAGTATATCTGACAATGAAAAAGTAAATATTAAAGTTAGTGTAAAGAATACAGGTAAAATAAAAGGCAAAGAGATAATCCAGCTATATGTAAGGGATATTGAGAGTAGTGTAATTAGACCGGAGAAGGAGCTTAAGGGTTTTGCCAAGGTAGAATTCGACGTAGGGGAAGAGAAGGATATTACCTTTACGCTTGATAAAAGAGCTTTTGCTTACTATAACGTGGATATAAAGGACTGGCATGTAGAAAGCGGAGATTTTGAGATACTTGTGGGAAGCTCATCAAGAGATATAGCTCTAAAGGAAACAATAAATGTCAAATCTAACACTGTTATTAAAAAGAAATATAGCATGAACTCTACTATAGGAGATGTAATGGATGATAAAGTTGGTTTAGTAATAGCTCAACAAATATTAGATAGTATGAGGAAAAGCAGTGATTTATCTAATTCTTTTAAGGAAAATCCTGAATTTCTAGAAACTATAATTAAGAATACACCACTACGTGTTTTACCAGTTTTTAATGATAATCTTGATAAGGAGAAGATAAATAAAATCATCCAGCAATTAAATGATAAGTAGAAGTATTTTTTCCTGATGAAGTTTTAATTAATTAAAACTTTACGAAATTTAAGAAAAAATATTTTTTAAAAAATTACCATTAATAAAAATTGATTATTAATTTTTAAAAATGAGTATTTATTACAATAAACTAACTAAGCAATACCCAGTTTTATAATACTCTCCTTATTAGGTTATTAATTAAATATTAATCTTCTAGCCTTTTTACATTTACCTGTCTTATATTATAATTATTCCAGTTTTTAAAAAGGGATAATATATTAATAATATTGTTTAATCTTTCCCCTTTTATATTGTTTGTCCAATGAATTATTCCATCATAACTTTTTTTAATTAACAACACGGTTAACATATCGGGATAACTATAATTTTTAATTAAAATATTTAATCTATTCTTAATTTTCAAACAATAAAAGTAATTTACGATAATTGACAAATAAATTGATATATTATAAAATTATAAAACGTTTTTGTAAAAACGTTTTATATATATAATATATAACCCGTGATAGTTATAATTTATGTAGAAAATTTTTAAAATTAAAAAAAGTAGTTTAAAAATTTTGTAATTTAACAATTTGGTAAAGTAAGTATAATTAAAAATTAAGTGAAATAAATTTTAAAACCCAAAGAGAATATTAAATAGTAGTTAGAGAATCATTAATTAAGGAAGAGTTATTATGAAAACAAAAGAAAAATACAGACTGGCAAAGGAACAATATGCAAAATATGGAATAGATACTGACGCTGTGTTAGAAAAATTAAAAGATATACCTATCTCAATTAATTGCTGGCAGGGTGATGATGTAAGAGGTTTTGAGACTAAAAATAATAAACTTTCAGATGGAGGTATTCTAGCAACAGGAAATTATCGAGGGAAAGCAAAAAATATTTATGAACTTAGGTCTGATATTGAAAAGGCTTTTTCATTAATACCAGGTAAAAAAAGATTAAATATCCATGCAATATATGGAGACTTTAAAGGGAAAGCAGTTAGTAGGGATGAAATTTCACCTGAGCATTTTAAAAGCTGGATAACATGGGCAAAAAAACAGGGTGTAGGTTTAGACTTTAATCCTACTCTGTTTTCACATCCAATGGCTAATAGCGGATTTACTCTGTCAAGCAGTGATGAAAAAATAAGGAAATTCTGGGTGGAACATGTAAAAAGATGCAGGGAGGTATCAAATTATATTGGAAAGGAGTTAAAAAGTAGATGTATTTGTAATATATGGATTCCGGATGGCTCAAAAGACCTTCTGGTAAGCAGACTGGCGCATAGGGAAATTTTATTGGAATCATTAAATGAAATATTTGATATTTCATATCCTGAGGAAAATATGCTTGATTCTTTAGAAAGTAAATTGTATGGAATTGGACTTGAAGCTTATACAGTTGGTTCACATGAATTTTATTTAAGCTATGCTATAAAAAAAGATAAGCTTATTACTTTTGACACAGGGCATTATCATCCGACCGAGATTGTTTCAGATAAATTATCGGCAGTTTTATATTTTGTAAAAGGGGTACTTCTTCATTTAAGCAGAGGTGTCAGATGGGACAGTGATCATGTACCAATTCTTACTGAAGAGCTTATATCTATAATGTCTGAAATTATAAGAGCAAATGCACTGGATAAAATATATATAGCTACAGATTATTTCGATGGTTCCATTAACAGAGTAGGTGGGTGGGTGGTTGGAACAAGAGCATCAATTAAAGCGCTTCTTATTGCAATGCTAGAACCAACTCACATTTTAAAGGATTATGAAGATAGGAATAATTTATTTGGAAGGCTCGCTTTTATGGAAGCTTTGAAAGTAATGCCATTCGGGGCTGTATGGGATTTCTACTGTGAATCTAGAGGAATTCCAACAGATATAAAATGTATAGATGAGATTATAAAATATGAAAAAGACGTAATGATAAAAAGGTAATCTATTATATCAGACTTATATTTTAGGATGTTACTATGAACTCTAAGAACTATCTAATTTTTGACTTTGGGGCAAGTAATGGGCGTTCAGTCATGGGTAGGTATGATGGTAATAAGTTTAAAATGGAGGTAACTCACAGATTTGACAATAAGCCTGTTTATATTACTGGTACACTTTACTGGGATATACTCAAACTTTATTTAGAACTATTAAAAGGGATTCGGTCTTCCCTAAAGAAATACAGGAATATAGTATCCATGGCACTCAGTACATGGGGAGCTGACTTCGGGCTTATTGATAGTAATGGAAAACTTATTTCAAATCCTGTCCATTATCGGGATGAGAGAAGAATCAGTGATGCTAATAAGTTATTTAGAATTATTTCAATAGAAGAATTATTTAATCTAACTGGTGCTTCTGTAAGACCTGCATATGATTTATTTAATTTATACTCTTTAAAATTGCAGAACGCTCCTGAATTTGTAAGTAGAGATAAATTTCTCACCATACCTGATCTGTTCAATTATTTTTTAACAGGTAAGGTTTGTAATGAGTATACCAGAATTACAAATAGTGTTATGTATAACCAGAAAGAACATAAGTGGGAAAATATAATATTTGATAGGTTAGATCTTCCTAGGGATATATTTCCCGAGATTATTAAGCCAGGAGAAAGAATCGGTAAAATTTCAGATAAGTTATGCGGTGAACTGGAAATAAATGCCATACCTGTTGTAGCTCCTGCAACACATGATACAGCTTCAGCAGTGGCAGGAATTCCAGTAATAAATACAAATAAGAATTGGGCATTTATAAGTATAGGAACATGGTGCATAATTGGTCAGGAAACAATGGATCCTATAATAAATGAGCAAGCTCTAAGTGCAGGTTTTTCAAATGAAGGTGGAGTGGAAGGTTTAAATTTATTTATTAAAAACATAACTGGCCTCTGGATAATTCAACAGTGTAGGGAAAAATGGGTTAAAGATAATGACAATATTTCTTGGGACGAAATGGTAAAATTATCAACTAAAGTCAGACCTTTTAGATCATTTATTGATGTAGATGATCCGATATTTTCAAAACGTCAACTAAATATGCCTGAAATAATAGATAATTATTGTAGGGAGAAAAATCAATTTGTTCCAAAAAAAATTGGCGAGATTTCAAGGTGTATTTATGAGAGTCTTGTAATGAAGCTTAAGCATGATCTTTACAAATTAGAAAATATAACAGGTAAGAAAATAGAACTTTTTTATCTTGTAGGCGGAGGTATTAGAAATAAGCTTCTATGTCAGTGGATTGCTGATGCAACAGGAACCACAGTTTTAGCAGGTCCAGCTGAGGCAACATCAGTTGGAAATTTAATTATGCAACTTAAAACATCTGGAGAGATAGAGACTCTTAATGAGGGAAGAGGAATATCTTTAAATTCTTTTATGATATCTAAATACGAGCCTAGAGATAAAGACAAATGGAATGAAGGATATAACATTTATTCGAAAATATATAAACCATAGACAGATGTATGTGGAAGGTGAGTGATTTAACTTAGTATTAAATTTAGCCTTCTTAACATTGTTTTGACTATACTTTTAATAGTATGGAAATAAGCATCCTAGTTAATGACATACTTGCTTTCCACATACATGTGTCTATGGCGTGGTTAATAAAATGATAAATCACTAATAATTGATTCGAGATAAGTTTTGATTATAGCTGAGAAGATGATGGAGTCGTTAAAAAATTATTCTATTTGATTCTTCAAAAGTTAATGTAAAAGAAGGAACTAAATTTTGTGATCTGGATGTTGCTGACAATGTTGTAACAGATGATATTGAAAACGCATACACATATGAGTCTTTTAAAATGGAAAATACTATGAGTGATATAATTGATAAAATCGATAATGAAATTTCTTTTAAACCGGTTTCTTACTACTCGCAAGATGTTATAAGAATAGCACCGGCTTTAAGGATGCTGCTAAAAAAAAATGGAACCTCAATAGTAGTTTTCAAAACTAACGACCTCATTTTGTATTATATTGAGAATAAAAGAGATTTTTTTTCTATTTTTTCATCGGTAAAAGAAAGCCAGATATTATATAAAATACTCAACCCGATTCATGTAATTGGATACAAAGATATTGACGAGCAATATAGTGTTATAAAAGAAGAAATAAATAAAAGAGAAAACGTGAATATGGTCGCTGTTAGGGGTACAGGAGTTTTTATCCAGGGAGAAACGAAAGCAGAAACAGATAGCCGAGTGTCACTTTTTCTGGATCTGGTAAAAGTCAAGAAATATATCTCTCTTAAAAAAGAGATTAGTTTTGATGAGATAGAAAGTTCTCTTTTTCAGAGATACGGCAGGAGAATTGCAAAATCTCAATATATAGATAAAAAATTTCCCGAAAAAATTGCAATTGTGACAGGTGCTGCACAGGGATTTGGCAAAGGCATTGCAGAATCACTGGCAAAAGAAGGAGCAAACGTTATCTTAGCAGATATAAATATAAATATGGCAAAAAAAAATATTCTAAAATTAAATAAAGAATATGGAATTGGTAAAGTCAAGGCTTTAGAAATAGATGTAACAGATGAGGTCCAGGTAAGAAGAATGATTCTGGAGACTGTAGTAGAATATGGTGGTATTGATATTTTTATCAGTAATGCTGGCATACTTAAAGCAGGAGGTCTGGAAAGCATAGATCTTAAAAGTTTTGAATTCTCTACAAAAGTCAATTATACGGCTTTTTTTATTTGTACCAAGCATGCCTCCCAGCCCATGAAAATTCAGTATAAGTTTGATAGTAGTTGTTTTGCTGATATCATTCAGGTGAACTCAAAATCTGGTCTTGAAGGAAGCAAAAAAAATTTTATTTATGCCGGTAGTAAATTTGGTGGAATAGGCCTGACCCAGAGCTTTGCCCTTGAACTCATAGAATTTAATATTAAGGTTAATGCAGTTTGTCCCGGAAATTTTTTTGAAGGCCCTCTCTGGTCTGATCCTAAAAGAGGACTTTTTATTCAATATTTAAAGGCAAATAAAGTGCCAGGTGCAAAGACTATAGGAGATGTCCGAAAATTTTATGAAGGTAAAGTTCCTATGAAAAGAGGATGCCGGATAGAAGATTTAGTTAAAGCTATTTTTTATGTAATTGAACAGAAATATGAAACGGGACAGGCTATTCCAGTAACAGGTGGCCAGATAATGATTCATTAATTAAATTATTGATTTTTAAATGTATTTTAAAAATATTTTAACAGGAAAAAATAAAAGAGTTAATAAATTTAAGAGCCTGCTAAATGATAGAGACCCTGAGAAACGTCTAAATAATTTAGAATTGGTTTTAAGAAGAAGTAGTGGAAAAATGATAAGAAAAAAAACGGATTATTCTGTTAATAATCATATCCATACAACTTACTCTTTTTCATACTATACGCCTGCTATGGCTATATGGATGGCTTCCCGTTTTGGGTTACAAACAGCAGGCATTATGGATCATGATACTATTAATGGTGCCAGGGAATTTATTTTAGCAGGTAAAATAGCTGGAATTTCTACAACTAAAGGTGTGGAATGCAGAGTTGATTTTTCAAATACCATACTTAAAGGGAGATTTATAAATAATCCTGACCAGAAATCTATTGCATACGTTGCTATTCACGGCATCCCTGATTGTCAGATTGATAGTATAGATTCTTTTTTTTCAGTATACAGAAAAAAAAGGAATAAAAGAAATATATTGATGGTGCAACGCCTGAACGAGATACTGGGATCAATCTCATTATCTTTGGATTTCTATCGTGATATTTTACCTCTTTCCTATGCAGAGTATGGCGGAACTGTTACTGAAAGGCATATACTTTTTGCCCTCTCAAAGAAAATAATGACATTGTTTTCAAGAGGTAATGAAGTGATAAATTTTCTCCAAAATAAATTAAAAATAAAAATTTCTAAAAGGAATCTTACTTATCTTGAAGATAGAAAAAACGATTTTTACGAATATGATATCCTTAATGTTTTGAAAAACTGTCTTTTAGAAAAATTCTATATTGATGCAACAAGAGAATGTCCTGATGTCAGGGATGTTATTGCTCTGGCAGATGAGACTACGTCTATACCTGCATATGCTTATTTAGGTGATGTTACTGAATCTGTAACAGGGGATAAAAAAGCACAGAAATTTGAGGATTCTTATCTCGAGCTGCTATTTGATGTGATTAAAAAACTCGGGTTTAGGGCTGTTACTTATATGCCCGCGAGAAATAGTATTACACAGATAAAACGTATTCGGTACTTATGTAAAAAATATGGTTTTTTACAGATTAGTGGTGAAGATATAAATTCTCCTAGACAGCCTTTTATATGTGAAGCTCTAAAAAATCCGAAAATGCACAATCTAATAGATGCAACTTGGGCATTAATTGGTCATGAAAGGAGAGCAGATAAAGATCTGGGTGAAGGTCTCTTCTCTGTAAAAATTATAAAAAAGTACCCTGATCTAGATGAGCGGGTACAGATATTTAAAGAAACAGGTAAAAATAGCGTAAAGGAAAGGCTATGGAAACATTAGCTGTAAGATTATATGGTAAGAATGATTTACGATTAGAGGAATTTGAGCTTCCTCCAATAGGGGATGATGAGATCCTTGCTCATGTTATTTCTAACAGTATATGTATGTCCTCTTATAAAGCGGCAGAACAGGGAGCTGATCATAAAAGGGTACCTGAAGATATTGATAAAAATCCAATTATTATTGGTCATGAGCTAAGTGGTTATATTATCGAGGTAGGTAAAAAATGGCGTAAACAATTTTCTCCTGGTGATAAGTTTTCTATTCAACCGGCATTGAACTACAAGGGGAGTCTTTATGCGCCTGGATATTCATATAAATATATGGGGGGTAATGCTAGTTATATAATAATACCCAATGAAGTGATGGAATGTCAGTGTCTATTGAAATATAATGGTGAAGGTTATTTTCCTGCTTCTTTATCCGAGCCAGTATCCTGTATAGTAGGGGCTTTTAACGCAAGCTATCATACTACACCCGGTTCTTATACTCACCATATGGGAATTAAAAAGAGAGGTAATATGGCTTTGCTTGCAAGTGCAGGACCGATGGGGCTGGAAGCCCTTGATTATGCTATTCACTCAGAGAACAAGCCATCGCTTTTAATAGTAATGGATATTGATGAAAAACGTCTGCAGTGGGCAAAAAGTATTTTTTCACCTGATAAAGCTATTCTGGAGGGTGTAGAACTTATATATATAAATTCATTAAATATAATGGATCTAAAATCTTATCTTATTGAATATACGAATGGAGCTGGTTATGATGATGTATTTGTTTTTGCTCCTGTAGAGTCTCTTGTTGAACTGGGAGACGCTATTTTAAAACCTCATGGCTGCCTTAACTTTTTTGCAGGTCCTGGTGATCCACAGTTTACTGTAAAAATTAGTTTTTATAATGTTCATTACAATTCAATACATATTGCCGGTACCACCGGAGGTAATGCAGAAGATATGAGGATAGCTTTAGATCTAATGAGTAAAAGTATAATAAGGCCTGCCATTATGGTAACTCATATAGGGGGAATAAACACTGTTATAGATACAATTATAAATCTTCCAAAAATTCCGGGTGGGAAAAAATTAATTTATACAAATATTAAGCTTGACCTTACAGCAATAGAAGATTTTGAGAGATTGCAACATAAGAATTTCCTATTTAAAGGGCTTTATAATATTACAAAAAAAAACAATGGACTCTGGTCCATAGAAGCTGAGGAGTATTTATTAAAAAATGCTGAAAAATATAATTAAGGAGGGTAAGTAGTTACGCCGTTAATAATCCCAAAAGTTGGTGTTACTGTCGAATCATGTATTATAGGATCCTGGAGGAAAAAAGAGGGTGAAAAAGTAAAAAAGGGAGATATTATTCTTGAAATAGAAACTGATAAAACTAATTTTGAAATAGAAGCCCCCGAGTCAGGTACTCTATTAGAAATTTTTTTCAAGGAGGGGGATATAGTCCCAGTACAGTCTTACATTGCTGTAATTGGCAACGAGGGTGAAGAATATAAATCTTTTAGGCCAGGACTTAAAGAAAAAGCAAGAGAGCTTAAGAAAAAACCACAGGAAGTGGAAGAAAGTAGAGAAGAAATAGAAATAACGGAGGTTAAAAAGGAAATCCCGAAAGAGAGATTGACAGATATAAAAAAAGAATCAATATCAGGTGGAGTAAGCCCGAGAGCAAAAAAGTTTGCTGTAGCTCATAATATTAGTCTGGATAGAGTTAACGGTAGTGGGCCTCATGGAAGGATTTTAGAGAGGGATATTATAGAGTATTACCAGACTGCTACAGGGTTTACAAGTCTTGCTGGTAAATTAATTAATGAAGGCTGGATACATAAGGGGACATATAGTGGTATAGCAGGCAGGATTTCAAATGAGGACCTGAGAGAACCGGGTAAAAAATTATCAACCATTCGCTCTACTATTGCAAAGCATATGCATTCTTCTCTCATAGAAACTGCACAGTATACAATCACTATCTCCGCTAGAGCTGATTCTATATTATCCCTACGAAAAAAGATTAAAAGTAAGATTAGAACGTGCTCTATACCGAATATAAATATAAACGACATGGTTATGTATGCTGTTACTAGCACGCTTATCTATTACCCTGAAATAAATGCTGAATTTATTGAAGGTAAGGTATATCAGAATAAGAATATTAACCTGGCCTTTGCCTGCGATACGCCCAGAGGGCTTATGGTACCAGTGGTGAAGAATGCACAAAAGCTTTCTTTAGAAGAATTATCTATGGCTGTTAAGAAGTTATCAAATGAGGCACTCTCAGGTGTTATAGCTCCCGATGATTTAACCGGAGGAACATTTACAACAACAAATATAGGAAATATGGGCATTGAGCATTTTACCCCGATTCTTAATAGTCCCCAGGTTGCTACTCTGGGAATATGTAGCATAGATTTAAAACCGATTAAAATTGGTAAAGAAGTGCAGTTTATTAAATATATAAAACTATGTTTAACGGTGGACCATCAGGTAATTGATGGAGCACCGGCAGCAAGGTTTTTAGTAGCTTTAAGAGATAATATCGAAGACTTTGTAAGTATCGCAGGATTGAAAATTTAAAGGCAGTAGGAGGAATTATGTATGATTTGATTGTATTAGGTGCTGGTCCAGGTGGATATGAAGCAGCAGCCTATGCAGGAGAAATGGGCAGGAAAGTAGCTCTGATTGAAAAAAAATATATTGGAGGAGTATGCATGAATGTAGGTTGTATTCCCACAAAAACACTGATTCATTCTGCGAAAGTACTGCAGTTATTGAAAGAGGCAGAAAATTATGGCATAAAAAAAACAAAGCCTGAAATAGATTATAGTAGGCTTCAGAATCGTAAAAAAGAAGTCATCTCTTTACTAATAAAAGGTGTAGAAAGTAAATTAAAGCGGAGTGGCGTGGAGATGATACGGGGTGAGGGTCACATTATGACAAGAAATATCGTTACTGTCGGAAGTAGAGAATATGAGACAAAAAATATACTTATTGCCACAGGCTCCAGAACGGCTGTACCACCTATTGAAGGTATAGATTCTCCAGAGGTACTAGATTCCACGGATATTCTTAACTTGGATAGAATTCCGGAATCACTGGTTATTATAGGCGCAGGAGCAATTGGTCTGGAATTTGCTTACTTTTTTAACGAAATGGGTACGGAAGTAAAAGTAATTGAAATGCTTTCTGATATTGCCTGTCAGATAGATAAAGAAATAACATCACATTTACTTAAAAGCCTTAAAAATAAAGGTATTGATTTTTTTCTTGGAAGTAGAGTTACAAAGATTAGTAATAAGGGTATTTCATATACTCGTGAAGATGGAAAGACTGAAATGGTAAAGAGTGAGTTTATTCTTAATGCTACTGGAAGAAAACCAAACCTGGAAAATATTGGGCTAGATGAGATTGGAGTATTTTATGATTCAGAAGGAATTAGAACAGACTTACGGGGAAAAACAAGTGTTTCAGGTGTCTGGGCATGCGGAGATGTTACGGGCAGATGTCTTCTTGCTCATGTAGCTACAAGAGAGGGAATTGTTGCAGTAAATAATATGTTTGGGGGAAAAGATACTATGCGGTACAAGGCAATTCCAAATGTTATTTATACTAGTCCCGAAGTTGCATCTGTTGGAATGACCGAGCAGCTGATTGAGGAGGAAGAAGTTGATTATAAAAAAAATATAGTATCACTGAATTTATCAGGACGCTTTGTAGCTGAGAACTATAAAAAAACGGGGTATGTGAAGATACTAGCAGGAGGTAGACACAATGAAATTCTTGGTATTCACATGATTGGAGATGCAGCTGGTGAGATTATTTACGGAGCAGCTACTTTTTTAGAGATGGAAATGAGTGTAGGGGATATTAGGGAAATAGTTTTCCCACACCCTACTGTTTCGGAAGCTATAAAAGAGGCAATATGCCAGATTAAATAGGGGGTATGACTTTTAAAATGACTAAAAGTATTAAAATAAAACCGGATATTATTTTTAAAAAAGATAAAATTAAATTTAAACCGATAGAAATAAATACGTATAGTAAATCAATTGAGGAAGAAAAAAAACTATTTTCAAAAGATGATTTTAAGACAATCTATCATGATATGTGTATCTTGCGGAAATTTGAGACAATTCTGGACAAAATAAAGAAGGTGGGCTCATATAGAGGAATTAATTACAATCACAAAGGTCCAGCTCATCTTTCTATTGGTCAGGAAACGGCTGCTGTAGGACAGGCGTTTACTCTTGATGTCACAGACCATATTTATGGTTCACATAGGAGTCATAGCGATGTTATTGCAAAGGGTCTTTCAGCTATCAGGAAACTAAATGATAAAAAATTGCTTGATATTATGGAAAATTACATGGATGGTTCCATATTAGAGGTAGTAGGTAAAGATCATAATGGCAGTTCAAAAGACCTGGCTAAAAAATTTTTGATCTATGGTACATATGCAGAAAATTTTGCACGTGAGACTGGTTTTAATAAAGGGTTGGGCGGTTCCATGCATGTTTTTTTCTCTCCTTTTGGTATCTATCCCAATAATGCAATTGTAGGCGCTTCGGGCTCTATTGGTCCGGGAGCTGCTTTATATAAAAGAATTAATCATACAAAAGGTATTGTGATTATTAATATCGGTGATGGTTCTTTTGGCTGTGGCCCTGTGTGGGAAGGAATTTGCTTTTCTACGATGGATCAGTACCGTACTCTGTGGGATAAAAAACTCGGGGGTGGGTTGCCCCTTATTTTTAATTGTATGAATAATCATTACGGGATGGGCGGACAAACATGTGGTGAGACTATGGGATTTAAAATACTGGCACGCCTGGGTGCCGGTATTAATCTAGACCAGATGCATGCAGAAAGAATTAATGGATACGATCCTTTAGCTGTTATTGATGCTATAAAAAGAAAAAGAGAAGTTTTAAGAAATGGTCTTGGACCAGTTTTATTAGATACGGTTACATACCGTTTTAGCGGTCATTCACCCTCTGATGCATCAAGTTACAGGACGAGAGAGGAAATAGAGATATGGAAAAGAGCAGATGCTATTAAAGCTTTTAGGAATAAAATGGTTTCTAATAAGATACTAACTGAAAGCGAACTGGAAGAAATAGAATCAGTTACAGATGATATAGTATTTGAAATGTTTAAGCTTGCAGTTAATTTTGATATTTCTCCACGCATGGATAAAAAAACCGAATATATTGGGAAAGTTATGTTTTCAAATGAGAAAGTAGAGCGCTTAAGCGAAAGAGCTCCAGAGGTAAATCACCCTCTTAATGAAAGCCCGAGAGTAAAACAGATTCGTAGTAAAGTGCGGAAAGGATTAGACGAAAATGGGAATCCAATTCCTAAAATGAGAGCTTTTAATTTCAGGGATGGGGTCTTTGAAGCTATGATGCATCGCTTCTATATTGATCCCACAATGGTTGCTTTTGGCGAAGAAAATAGAGACTGGGGAGGAGCTTTTGCCGTATACCGTGGAATGACAGAAGTACTACCCTATCATCGTCTTTTTAATACCCCTATTTCCGAAGCAGGAATCGTAGGAGCTGCTATAGGTTATGCCCTTGAAGGAGGTCGTGTTGTATGTGAAATTATGTACTGTGATTTTTTAGGGCGGGCAGGTGATGAGATATTTAACCAGCTACCGAAATGGCAGAGCATGTCTGCAGGTATTTTAAGAATGCCGGTAGTGGTAAGGGTTTCTATTGGAGCAAAATATGGAGCCCAACATTCTCAGGACTGGTCATCCATAGTAAATCATATTCCTGGTTTAAAAATTGTTTATCCTGTTACACCATATGATGCAAAGGGACTTATGAACAAAGCGCTTTCAGAATGTGATCCAGTAATTTTTTTTGAAAGCCAGAAATTATATGATTACCCTGAACTTTTTAAGGAAAGCGGAGTGCCAGAAGGCTATTATGAAGTAGATTTTGGTGAACCTGCTATTCGAAAAAAGGGCAGGGATATAACAATTATCTCTTCCGGTCCATTTCTTTATACTGCTCTTGAATCTGCAGAAATGTTAGAAAAGGATTACGGGAAAAGTGTCGAAGTCATTGATCTGAGGAGTATTAATCCTTTAAATTATGATTTAATTCTTGAATCTATAAATAAGACCGGTAAGGTTCTCTTGGGTTCAGAAGCTGTGGAGAGAGGTTCTTATATGCATAACGTAGCTTCTAATATTGCAAGGCTTTCTTTTGATTTACTTGATGCTCCTCCTGTGGTTATAGGCTCCAGAAACTGGATTACACCTGCTCCAGAGCTTGAAGAAATCTTTTTCCCTCAAAAAGAGTGGATACTGGATGCAATCCATGAAAATATTATACCGTTAGATAAGTATACGCCAAAAACAAATCAGGGTGCAGTTGAGTTAAAACGAAGATATAAATCTGGCATATAATTGGGATAGGAGATATATGAGCATAAAAGAGCTGGTTGAAATTTCTCGTTTTTATGGAAAAGACCCAAATTTTCTTATGGCAGGTGGAGGCAATACATCATTTAAGGATGAAAAGTATATTTTTATAAAGGCATCAGGTTTTGAGCTGGCTTCAATTAAAGAAGATGGATTTGTGAAGCTGAACAGGAATACTTTAGAAAGTATACTGGAAAAGGAATATCCTACTGATATTAATTTAAGGGAGAAGATATTTTTACAGGAACTTATAGCTTCATGTGCAAATGGAGAAACAAAGCGACCGAGTATTGAATCACTGCTCCATGCTATATTACCTCAAAAATATATTGTTCATACCCATCCCGCTCTTGTTAATGGATTGACCTGTAGTAAAAATGGATTTTATATAGCAAAAAAATTGTTTGATTACAGATATGTATGGATTCCATATGTAACTCCGGGATATACTCTGGCAAAATCAGTTAAAAACAGGTTATCAGTATATCAAAAAAAGTATAATTTACTGCCTAGTATAATATTTCTTGAAAATCATGGTTTAATTGTGGGAGCTGAAAATCTGGTTGAGATTAAAAGCATTCATAATTTTATAATGAAAACTTTAAAGAAACAGATTAATCGTAAACCCGATTTTTCACCGGTTAAAATTGATGAAGAAAAAATAAAAAAGGTATATAACTATATAAAAAATTACCCTGCTTTTAAAGAAATGTATATTATATTTAAAAATAACGCCGAAATTAGCAAAGTCATCAGAGATAGTGATTCATTTAAAAAGGTACATTCTGCCTACACTCCAGATCATATTGTATACGCAGGACCCGAGATGTTGTTTATAGAGAATTTAGAAAATATTGAAGATAATATAGATAAATACAATAGGAGAAATGGTTGTTACCCCAGGGTGATAGCTGTAAAAATGTTAGGTGTTTTTACTACCGGTATAAAAGAAATTGCTTCACATATTGCCATGATTTCTTTTCTGGATGCTTTAAAAATTGCTACATATACTGAAAGTTTCGGAGGGTATAAGTTTATGGATAAAAATCAAATTGATTTTATTAATAGCTGGCAAGTTGAGGAATTCAGGTCAAATATTATTATGAATAACAAAACTATATAAAATTAAATATGGAAGTTTAGGCCTAATAGTTACAATAACCAAATTTACATTTTAAACGCTTTCTCAATTTTAGTTATCTCATCTTCACTTATATTAACAATCTCTCCAATACTCTTTGAAGCTATAATAGATTTTGCAGTAAATTCAGCAACCTCAAGAGTATCAAATGCGTTGAGGAGACTATTACCTGTTACTATAATACAGTCGTTTTTTACTATAACCATGGGTATGCTCTTTTTGAAAATGCTGGCTATCATCTTTGGATGCATAAAACTTGACCCAAAAGGAAGTTTAGGAACATCTCTCAACAATATATAGCTTTCCGGTATTGTTTTTGAGTTAAACTCTTTTTTTGTTACTGCGAAAGCCATAATATTGGGAGGGTGTGAAATTATAATTGAATTTATATGGGAATGTTTCTGGTAAATATACTTATGAAGTAATAAAGAGCGGCTTGGTGTCTTACCTTTTTCTTTTAATCCATTTTTAATTTTAACAATATCGCTTATATCAAGATATTTCCTGTCAATTCCGTAAGGCGTTAAAATAAATGATTCATCATCAATCCTTTGAGAGAAAGTACCCTGCGTACTGGTAAACAGTCTCTGGTTGTAAGCCCGATGTATCAAGTGGCACATTTCTTTTCTGGCAGCTCTTTCAAAACAGCTGTATTCTTTTGGAACATACTCTCCAATATCTGAATGTTGTTTATTTTTTAACATTTCTATTTCTTTTTGCGAAAGCGAAATAGGTTTGCCTATTCTGTTTGCATTTATTTCCAGTCTGGCGCAAAAATCAAGTGTTTCAAAAGCCATGAAAGCTTTAAAAAGATCTGGTGCTCCTATTACTATGCCGTGATTTTCGAGAATTACTGTATTGATTCCTCTTCCAAACACAGCTGTAATTTTTTCGCCGAGTTCTTTGCTTCCTGGCAGTGAATACCTTGCAATGCCTATGTCACCGCATATTAAATGTACATTAGGAATCAGATTTATATCGGGTATTTTTCTCGTAATACTAAAAGCTACCAATGCTGGTGGATGTGTATGCAGTATAGCTTTAATATCCGGTCTTTTTTCATAAATCTGCTTATGGAACTGAAGCTCACTGGAAGGTTTATAATTTCCGACTACTGTGCCATCATGCTTTATATATACTATATCTTTATGTGTAAGAGAACCTTTATCAACCCCGGCAGGAGTTATCCATATGTTTTTTTCATTATCAAGTATTGAAAGATTTCCTCCTGATGTTGTAGTCATTCCATATCCGTAAATTCTTTCCATAATCATGGATATTTGTTCTGCAGGATGCATTAATTCAAATTTCATAATAAATAATTCACCTTAAATGTAAGTTTTTTTACTATAATATACTTAAAATTCTATATTATTTATCAATAAATATATACAAAGTCTTCGATGATTTAAAATTTAAGTACGATAAGTGTGGTAATCTTACTTAACTGACATTTTCCAATTTAACTCTGTCACCTAAAAACAGGTTAATTTAAAATTTTATGAATTATCTGAATATAATAAAATGAATTATCTAAACTATCTAAGAGTTAATATGAAAACTTTAAGGAAATTATTACAAAAATTTGTTTTGGGGTTATAGAATTAATAGTTATTTAGTTATAGAATATGATATGATTCTTAGTCAACCAGTAAAAAAGCATGGATAGAAAAATAATCTTACTGACAAATGATGATGGCATAGATTCAGAGGGCCTTTATTCTCTTTACAGGGTTCTGGAAAAAGACGGGAGCTTTGATATAAGGATAATAGCGCCGGATAAGGAAAGCAGTGCGGTGGGTCATGCTATTACTGTGTTCCGCCCTATTTCAGTAAGGAGGGATTACAGAAATGGATGCTTCTTTGGATATGCGGTGGATGGGACACCGGCTGATTGCGTGAAAATAGCCAGCAGTGATATCCTTGACAAAACTCCTGATTTACTTATTTCCGGTATAAACAGGGGAGCAAATTTAGGGGAGAACATTATTTATTCAGGAACTGTATCAGCAGCAACTGAAGGGACTACTCTTGGCATAACTTCCATAGCTGTTTCGGTTGATAATCTGGTTGACCCCGACTATAAGTATGCGGCGGATTTTACGAAAAGAATTGCCTCAAGGATAATAGAAAATGGCGGGCTTCCCGGGAGGACTCTTCTTAATATAAATATTCCTGATGTCCCAGAAGATAAAATAAAAGGGGTAATTATTACCAGGCAGAGCAATGCCAGGGTAAAGGATAAGTTCATAAAGAGAGTGGACCCCAGGGGAAGGGATTATTACTGGATGGACGGAGAATTTGAGGGGGAAACTGTAGATATGGATACCGATTATTGCGCAGTGAAGAATAATTATATCTCCATTACACCTATCCACTATGATATGACAAATCCCGGGGCAATTGATTATTTTAAAAAATGGAATATTAAAAAATAATAGCTAATGATGGATGTGAGATTATTATAAGTTAAAATAAAGCGGGTATAATAAAAATGAGGAAATAGACGCATTAAAATAGATAATAGAAGTAGCGAAAGGGTAGAAAAAAATAGGAGAATATTAATTATGGAAACAGGCAAGAAACAATTTACATCAGACCTTACAATTGGTGGAAAAGCGGAATCTATATTTGTAGTAGCAGATAAACAGGTCAGGAAAAAAAGAAACGGTGATGATTACTGCACTGTTACGCTTCAGGACAGGGAAGGAAGTATAGGAGGAGTGCTGTGGACGGAAACTTTTATTAAAGCGGAAGATTTCAGTGTAGGGGATTTTGTCCTTGTAGAAGGGGACGTAAAAGCATATAAAGGGGGAAGACAGCTTATCGTAAACTCCTTAGAAAAGATAAAAAATAATGAAAATATCAAGCATTCAGATTATTTAAAGACATCCAGTAAGGATATTGACGGTATGTTTAAGGAAATTAAGGGATACATTGCCACAGTCAATAACCCCTACCTTAAGGAATTACTTGATATGTTTTTTGGGGATGATAATTTTGCAGACGACTTTAAAAGTTCATCTGCAGCTAAGTATTACCACCATGCATTTAAAGGAGGGCTGCTTGAACATACGCTTAATGTTACAAAAATATGTGATGCTATTTACAGGGTTTACAAAAATTTAAATTACGACCTCCTTATAAGCGGAGCGATTCTGCATGATATCGGGAAGATAAAGGAGTACAGAACAAAAGTAACCACGGAGGTAACTGACCAGGGTAAACTCCTGGGGCATATAACCATTGGGTACGGATGGATTATTGAAAAGATAAAGAAAATAGAGGGCTTCCCACAGGATTTGAGCAACCGGCTTCTTCATATCATACTAAGCCATCACGGGCATAAGGAATTTGGCTCTCCTAAAAGGCCAAAAATCCTGGAAGCATTTATAGTTTATCATGCAGACCATATGGATGCTGATGTTGGTGGATATAATATATTGATTGAAGAAAATAAAAATGGCAGTGATTGGTCGGATTATGCAAAAATTTTTGAGAGACCGGTATTTTTGAAAAAACTTAAAATGACCGGAAGTGAATATGATGAAAATAATATAAGTTTGAATAGAGCCGGTAAGAAAGCACCGGAAGGAAAAAATAGTAAGAAGAATAAAAGCAGCGGTAAAGTTCCGGAAGAAGACGGCCGGCAGAGCGAGCTATTCTGATTGTTACTCTGCGGCTAAGCGGGAGCTAAAAATTCAATTTTTATACGGGCTTAAGGTTATTATTTTTTAAGCTATAAATACAATCATAAAAAAAGGGCTATCAAGAGCTAGCTGGTTTTTTATTATATAAAAAAATAGGTGAAGGTATTAAATGGATATTAAAGAATACAGAATAGATGCAGAATCCTTTCTTTATAAAATAGATAAGGAGTATTACCTGCATTTTTCAGGCAGAAAGGATAGTCTTAATGTAAGCGGGATTTATGATGAGTTCAGCCATTTGTTTGATAAAAAAAATATTGATTTTATAAAAAGTATAAAGGATAAAAGAACCGGCGAAGAAAAGAAAAGAGCTGCCTACCTTTTAAAATTTTGCACGGAAGGTTATCTTGAGAAGCAGACCAAGGGACTTATTGATAAGATTGCAGAAGATGAAGCAAAAGCAAAGATTGTTATAGACGGCAGGGAGGTGCCTTTCAGGTATTCTGAAATTATGCTTTTAAATGAACAGGATAAAGTTAAAAGGGACAGTATTGACGATAAGAGAAATAAAGTAGTTGCGGACAACTTGAATGGCACCCTGTATGATTACTGGAGTTCTGTCCACAAAATGGCAATGGATCTGGGTTTTTCGAGCTACAGTGAACTTTTTTCATACCTTAAAGAAGAGGATTTTTTGAGTCTTCAGGATGGAATGAAAAAGCTCCTTGATGAAACCCGGAATTTATATCAGGAGCAATTCGGGGATTTATTAAGAAGAGAAATAAAGATATCGCTTGATGAGTCAAGAAGAAGCGATTTTTCGTCTTTAAAAAGAGCCAGAAAATATGATAGATTCTTTAAAAAAGAAAATCTTATCCCTGTATTTAAAGGCACTTTATTTGAAATGGGAATAGACCTTGAAACATATAAAAATATTTACCTTGATGTAGAGGAAAGGGAAAATAAATCACCAAGAGCATTTTGCAGTACCCCGGGGATACCGGGAGAAATATATCTTGTAATTATGCCTTCAGGGGGACAGGATGATTTTGAGGCAATGCTTCACGAGGGGGGTCATACGCTTCATTTTGGAAATACCAGCCCACAGCTTGATTTTGAATACAGGTGCCTGGGAGATAATGCAGTTACAGAAGGGTACGCTTTTAGCATGGAGCAGCTCATGCAGAACAGGCACTGGCTGGTTGATTTCATCGGTATGGACAGGGAGCAGGCAGGTGAGTTTGTGCGTTTTTCAAACCTTGTAAAGCTCTGGTTTTGCAGGAGATATGCAGGCAAGCTTAAGTATGAACTGGCCCTGCATAACGGGGAGTCAATAAATGGTAGGGAATCTCTTTATAAAGAGATTTTATCTGAGGTAACTTTAATGAAATATCCTATTGAAAGCTACTTAAAGGATGTGGATAATGGCTTTTACTGTACCAGCTATATAAAAGCATGGATTTTTCAGGCACAGCTTGAGGAATACATGCGCAGAAAATTTGATTACACCTGGTACAGGAATAAAAAGGCCGGCTCTTTTCTTAAGGAACTATGGAGCTACGGCCAGAAATATAAAGTAGAAGAGATTTTATCACAGCTGGGATTTGGTAAAATGGATGTTGATTACCTTATAGGTTCTCTTATAGATGGAATTAAAAGTGTATAAGGAAAATTTAATTAATCTAAGATTTTTTAAATATATAAAACTTATAGAAAGGATAAAAATTGGACCTAAAACAAAAAATAAGGAGCATCCCTGATTTTCCCAAGAAGGGAGTGGTATTCAGGGATATTACAACTCTCTTAGGGGACGGAGAGGCATTCAGGTATTCGGTGGATAAATTAGTGGAGAGCTGCCGGGGGAAAGAAATAGATGCAGTTCTGGGCGCAGAGGCAAGGGGATTTATATATGGTGCTGTGGTTGCCTATAAGCTGGGTGTTGGTTTCATCCCGGTTAGGAAGCCGGGTAAACTTCCTTATAAAATAACCGAAGCTTCATATGAGCTTGAATATGGAAAAAATATTTTACAAATGCATATTGATGCTGTAAAAAAAGGTGATAAGATTTTAATTGTTGATGACCTGGTGGCAACCGGAGGTACAGCAAAAGCTAAGGCCGAACTTGTTGAAAAAATGGGCGGCAAAGTAGTGGGATTTTGTTTTTTGATTGAACTTGAGTTTCTAAAACCAAGGGAGGTTTTAGAGGGTTATGATGTTTTTTCATTAATTAAATATGAGTCGGAATAAAAAATATTAGGGGAAGGTGAATATATATGGCAAAGGGTAAGAAAAAAGAGCAGGGAAAAGAAAAAGAGAAAGAGGCTGCCAGCGGTAATGGAGAAGATAAAGAATTAAAAGAAAAAATTATTGAAGGAGATACGAAAGAAAAAAAAGAAGAGGAAACAAAGGAGAACCAGGAAGAATTAATTAAGGAACTGCAGGAGGAGATAAATAAATTAGCAACCAAAGATATAATAATCCAGATGATGATGTCACTTTCAAGTCTGGCTTATAAAAAAATGGGGCTTCCTGTTGAAGTGAATGATAAATATAAGGATAAACAGCAGGCAAAAGTAGCAATAGATGGTTTTGATGCGCTGCTTAAAGTAATAATGGATGAAGTAAGTGAGGAGGAAAGGGAAAATCTACAATCTTCTCTGTCTAATCTGCAGATGAATTTTGTTAAGGTATTTTAATAATATTTTTTAAAGTTTTACATTGATAAAGACTATGATCCTGGATTTTATTTGAATTTATAATTATTACAGGGAGAGGGCCTGTCAGGAGCTTATATTCTTCCTGTAATTTTTTGCTTCCTTTACTGCTTTCCTTACTGCTTCTCTGGCAGTTTTGGCCCTGATTATATGGGGGATGTTTTCACTATAATATGGCTTAAGCTCCCAGGTTTTAAGTCCTATAACTGGTTTTTTAAAGGTTAATGCATAACTAATTTCTGAAAGTGTGCCGTAGCTTCCGTCAACAGCTATTACTGCATGAGCTGATAGCACTACGGTAAGGTTTCTGGCATGGCCAATTCCTGTGGGTATCCTTATATCAACATATTCATTTGCGCAATTTTCATCTGTAGTAGGCAGTATACCTATTGTAAGCCCGTCTTCTTCACTTGCGCCCCTGCAGGCAGCTTCCATAACACCAGATAAGCCGCCGCAGACCAGTACTGCGCCGTTTCTTGCGATTTCCCTGCCTACCTCATAGGCAAGGTTATAGATATCACTGTCTATATGGCTGCCGCCTATAACAGAGATTTTTATAATGCCCTCTTTTTTCTTGATGTTTATCATTATCTGACCTCTCTTGATTTCTATATTTATACAATTTCTAATATTATGGATTTTTTTCAAATTTCTATTATAGATATTAAATATAATCTTATACCAAAACATTAAAGAAAGTAACGAAATTTTCTATTTTAGGGTTCTGTGGTTTAAAATTCTTTTGAAAGAAAAAAATCCAGAATAAAAAAACGATTTAAAAAAATTCTCCTGTTTGGTTATTTCATAAATTTGAATGTTTTTTTATGTACGGTTATGTAGAGTAGCTGCTCTGGCAAGTTTGACAATTTGACTTTTAATAGATATACTCATATGCATAAAAATGCAATAGTAATATATTAAGAGGTGGTAGTATGGTAGAACGTAAGCAGGATTATTTCAGGATTCCGATAACAATGCCTTCAGGTATGGTTTCATTTTTGGAAAATCTGGGTATTGAATGTAAGAAATCAGGAGGCCACAAGATAGCGAATACTATGATTGTAAGATGTGCGTTAAGGCTTTTAATGGACATGAATCTGGACATTTCAGGTGTAAAGACAGAAGATGAACTTGAGAAGAGGATAAAAGAAGCTGCAAAGAGATATTAGAAGTAACAGGCATTTTATTGGCCGGGACCTATAAGACGACAGGTAACTCTTTCATATAACTGCTACCACAGGTGTAATTTTTATTATTTTTGCCAATTGCACATAATTATTTATTTATTTTAAATTCTAAATATTTATAATATTAGGTGAAATGTGTTTATTTCTTTTTTTATAATTGGATTTATGGATTCTGGAATGGAGGAATTGAACTGGCATGGATGAATTAAAGAATGATTTAGTTATTATAGGTGCTGGTCCCGGAGGACTGGGTGCAGCGCTGTATGCAAAAAGAGCAGGGCTTGATTTTGATATTGTAGAAAAGCTGGTAGCCGGTGGGCAGATAATAAATACTGATCTTATAGAAAATTATCCCGGATTCAAGGATAATATATCCGGTTACGAGCTTTCCCGGAATATCATAGAACATTGTGAGGGGCTCGGGATAAAAGCAAGAGATTATTTTGCTATAGATTCTATAGAGATTATTAACGGTAATAAGAGTGATAAATTTTATAAATTCAAGTGTTCGGGTGACGGCGGAGTAATATTCGCCAATTCAGTGATAGTAGCTACAGGAGCAAGACCTGCAAGGTTGAATGCGGAAGGTGAGGATAAGCTTATTGGCAGGGGTGTTTCATTCTGTGCGACCTGTGACGGGGCTCTGTATAAGGATAAAGAAGTGGCAGTTGTGGGAGGCGGAGATACGGCACTGGAGGAAGCAATTTTTCTTACAAAATTTACAAAGAAGGTGTATGTAATCCACAGGAGAGATGAGTTACGTGCGGTAAAGATTTTGAGGGATAGAGCATTTAAGAATAAAAAGATAGAATTTTTATGGAGTTCCGTGATAGAAAAATTTAGTGGCAGTGATAAGCTGGATGAAGTTCTGATAAGAGATAAAAAAGAAGGTAAGACATTTGAGCTTAGAGTAGATGCAGTTTTTGAATATGTGGGATGGAACCCTAATTCAGGTCTGGTAAAGGATCTCGTGGAGCTTGATAAAGATGGCTTTATAATAACAAATTCCAGAATGGAGACGTCATACCCCGGGATATTTGCGGTTGGCGATATCAGAAATACGCCATTAAGGCAGGTTATAACTGCAGTTGCAGATGGTGCAGTGGCTGCAATGTATGCGGAAAAGTTTCTGGGTAGTCTGGAATAGCACTAAAGCCAGGTAAAGTGGGAAAGTAACGTAATTGCTTTAAATTAATAGAATGGAAACTATAAAGATAAAATCATCAGGAGAAAAAGTTACGGACATACAGAGAAGGTTAAAGCTGCTCGGCTATAATTTCGGCAGGGCAGATATTGATGGAGTTTTTGGTAAGGAAACCGAGAATGCAGTAAGGAAGTTCCAGCAGGACAGAGGCCTTGTAGTGACAGGGGTTATGGATCAGGAAACCTGGCAGGAATTAGTTGATGCGGGCTATAAAATAGGTGAAAGAATGATGTATCTGAAATATCCCCCTTTCAGGGGTGATGATGTCAGGACACTCCAGTTCTGGCTTAAGACACTTGGTTTCTATCCTTATAATGAAAACGGGATATTCTGTGAAAAAACTCATAAAGCTCTGCTGGAATTTCAGAAGAATATGAATGTTGCTGATGATGGTATAGCGGGAGAAGAAACAGTCCAGAACTTAAAAAGCTTAAGAAGGATAATAATGTCCAAGGAGACCTCCAATTTCCCATTGATAAAAAATATAAGCAAAGAGAAGAAGTTGCAGGAAAACAGGATAATTCTGGATTACAGCGAAAATATAGAAGATATGAGGAGCAGTAGAGAGTATCTCAGCGAAAAGATATATATCTTAAGCAGCATAGTAAATTTTTGCAGGGATATGCTGTCAAGAAACGGTATTGAAACATTAATTTCTATAAGTGGCGATGAAAAGCAGAATGTTTTTTTATATGACAGGGTTGAATATATAAATAAAAGTAGCTCAGATTTGCTAGTTAGCATGGATTTGAATTATTCAGTTGATAAAAATGCCAGCGGGAGCAGCTGTTTTTATTTTAAAGGTCTTAAATCCTATTCAATTGGTGGCCACAGGATTGCCAATATGATACAGGATAAGCTTGTTAGTAACCTGGAGGTTATGGACTGCCGGACCAATGGGGCAAACTATGCTATCCTGAAGGCAACGAACCTGGTTTCTGTACTTGTTAAACCCGGTTTTATTTCAAACCCTTTTGGAAGAGAAAGATTAAAAAAATCCAGTTATCAGAAAAAGATAAGTGAAAGTATTGTTAAAGCTATCCTGGAGTATCTTGCTGAATAGCTGGTAAGTATAATATCTTTGAGGCGATAGTCTGTCTATGTATATTATATATGATGATTTCTATTTAAAGCATGAAAATGGTCCGGGTCATCCTGAAAATGCCGGCCGGCTTATTTCAATAAAAAAGGCACTGGATACCTGGGAATTCAAAGATAGAATAATTTTTAAAAAGCCCAGGCCAGCTACAGTCAGGGAAATAGAGATGGCTCATGATAGAAATTATATTAAGAGAATAGAAAACTTATCAGGTAAGGGGGGTATTTCTTATCTGGACCCTGATACGGCTGTAACCGAATATACCTATGATTGTGCACTTCTGGCAGCAGGCGGATGTTTTACAGGTATAGACCTGATTTTTAACGGGAAATCAGATTTTAATAAATTTTTTGGTGTTATAAGGCCTCCGGGTCACCATGCTTCCGGGGATAGAGGAAGAGGATTTTGTATTTTTAATAATATAGCTCTCAGTGCTAAATACGCCCGCCTGAAATATAATATAAAAAAGATAGCAATAATAGATTTTGATGCACATCATGGTAATGGGACACAGGAATTTTTTTATGAGGATAGCAGTGTTTTTTATGTTTCTTTTCATCAATATCCCCATTATCCAGGAACGGGGAATCTTGATGAAACCGGGAGTGGTGAAGGAAGAGGATTTAATTTAAACTTCCCTTTTGCACCCCAAACAGGCGAAGCTGATTATTTAACTGCTATGTTGGATATAATTGCGACGCTTATGGAAAAATACAGGCCTGGATTGTTACTGGTAAGTGCAGGATACGACTCACATTTAATGGACCCGCTTGCTTCCCTGGGACTGGTAGATGGGTCATATTATAAAATAATGTATATAATTTCATATTTAAGCAGTAAATATTGCGATGGCCGTCTGGGAATAATGCTGGAAGGCGGGTATGAACACAATTATACAGCAAGGAGTGTCTTAAAAACTATTGAGGGCTGCGCGGGCAAAGAAGATTTAGATGGTATTAGAGATACAAAAGATTTGGAAGACAGGATAAAGGCAATGGAGGATTTCAGGGTTAAAGAAGTAAAGAATGGGATGGTTTTTAGCAAAATTAAGGAAATTTTTAAAGTCTGAAAAATTGTAACAGGTGTTCTGGAAAAGGCATTTGAAAATAAAGATAGTAACATTGCCGTAAATGTTTTTAAGAGGTGCATGAATATTTTTTCTTTATATAAGAAATTTAGGGTGTTTTTCCTTGGGAACTGGTCTAAAGGGAAGGTTTGTATCCTGCCTGTATTGATTTTGTGTGTTATGGTGATTTTTATAGTCCCGGGCTGCAGAAATTATGACGAAAAATTTGATGTTGTTTATTTTTTTAAGACAGAACCGGAGAAAGCAGTTCTTGATTTTTTCCAGTCCCTTAATAACAAAGACCCGGATTTTATTTACACAAATTTATTGCCTGACAAGGATAAGAATAATATAAGCAGGGAAAAATATTCAGAAGAGCTGTATAAAATATTATCCGGGGTGGAGAAAATAGAAGTTACAAGGACCGTGTATCTTGGTTATGAAAATGAAATGAGCAAAGTGGTAGCGGAATTTGAAATAAGCTATAAAAACGGGGAGGCAGAACAATACAAGAAATATATATATTTGACTGAAGAAAACGGAAATTGGAAAATAATATTTGAAAAAACTTTTATATGATAAATGAATGTTTTTTGTAAATAATCTATAATATTTGATATAATATTTATCCAAGAATGTGATAATATCCAAAAGTATTATAATAAAAGTAAATTAGAAGATAAATTATGGTTAAGAATGTAAAAACAATTTTAGTAATGTTGTTCTGTCTGGTGTTTATTTTATCATGTTCAATGGCTTGTTTCCCTTATATAAGTGAAATAACAGGGCAGGAAGACACACCGCAAACAGGAAATATTGACGGCAATGATAATACTAACGACACGGAGAATTTAGTTATCCAGAAACTAAATGAGCTAAAGGATAGAATAATAACCCCTCCTATGGTTTTATCTCATGAATCCGGGGAAGTATTTTATAGCATTGGCGATAAAGCATTAATCTTTATTAAAGGATGTGCTGATAAAGGGAATAAAATAGAAGTTTATGTGAATGGTGTGCAGCAGCAGGAGGAAATAATTGTTGATAACAATGGTAATTTTGAAACTTTAAACGGAGTGGAAATAATTGAAGGCGAGAATGATATTGAACTTATATCGGTGGATTCTTCCGGCAGAAAGAGCAACCCTACGGAATTTAATTTATTTCTGGATGTTCCCCGGAAGGCTGAATATAAACTATATAATAATAAAACGATTTTAGATGAAATTGGAGATGCATATTATACAGAGGAAATTCATCCACTGGTATATATCTGTGGGAATCACGTTCCCTCTTCCACTATTTCAATTCAGGTAAATGATAAGATAGTGAGTGAAGTTGAAGCTGACGGCAGCGGTGTATTTGAACTGGAAGATGTTATGCTGCAGCAGGGAAGCAATGAGATAGTTGTCTGGGCGTTATCGCCTAGCGGGTTTATAAGTGCGCCGGTTTTCAAAGAAGTAATGGTTTACAGGGATTTAGATGTTCCGTATCCGTCAAATTTATCAGGGTATCAGCAGGGAGATGCCAATTACCTGACATGGGATACCAGTCCGGATACTTATTTTAGTTCGTATAAATTGGTTAGAGTTGAGGAACCCTGCCTTAACCCGGATTATCCCGAACATGATGTTATCGCCACTTTTACTGATATAAATGCTAATAACTATATTGATGATGATATAGTAAGCGGAAAATCCTATTTCTATACCCTGTGGTCCCTTGATGAAGCAGGCCATGCAGTATCAAGTAATGTAGTAGGTATTCCAAAACCTGATTACACTATTTCTATTAGGCCGCTTACCTCTTCTGCAGACTCTACTATCAGCAGAAGGCAATGGTTCTATCAACCTTTTGAAATAACAAATGAAGGAACCGTAACTGTTAGTGTGCAGCCTCTTATGGCATGGATAGAGCTGGATCCTAATACAGAAGGTGAGGAAATAGAAATTTCTCCTCTCTGGGAAGTAAACATATGGAATCCAGATACTTCCGAGTATTATTATGAGAGCGGCGGTGTTTATGAAACATATTATGCGGACTGGGTAAAGACAGATGGTTATACTACGACTGAAGAAGAAACTATCTACAGCGCAGATGGTCTGACAAAGACAGTTACTACAATAGAGACCACCCAGACAACTGAATACAGCGAGGTTAATAGAAAGAGGTTAATGAGCACAACAGTAGTAACTACCACAGCAGTAACTAACCTTACAACGGGAGTTACTACAACGACGACACTTACTCCTGATACAAACACAGGATTAGTAGAACCCGAAAAGATAGGCAGTCTTATTGAAGGGCTTGAGCCAGGGGAAAGTATAATAGTAGAAGTTAAGATACAGAATATAGCAGCTGAGAATGGTGAGAAGATTATAGCTCATTTCCATTTTGTCCCTGTTGATTGCGATGAGTACTACTATATTGATGAGATCGTTTCTACAGGAGACGTAATAGCTATAGGTAAAAGCAGGGATTAGAACTTTATAAATATTGCCTTCATATTATATAATATGTTTACTCTCTTAGTAAAAATTATCTATGAAAGTGTGGTGCATGTAGTTTATGATTAAAAAGAATGGAAAAACCGGAAAAGATTACGATAAGGCAAAAAAGGACTCAGGAAATGGTGAGAATAGAGAAGGAATGGCTGATTTTAAGGAGTCTGGCGGGAGAGCAATTGAAGCCAAGCATAAAAAAGGAGTAAGAAGGGAACTTGAGGTTGAGGAGCTTGAAGAAGAAGTAGAACTCCTCAGGAAAGAGCTGGAAAGCTATAAAAAAATCGAGGAAGAGCACGTAAACAGAATTAGGAGACTTCAGGCAGACTATGATAATTACAGGAAAAGGACTTTAAGGGAGCACCTGGAGCATATAAAGAGGGCAAATAAAAATCTGATAGAAAAGCTTCTTCCCGTGATTGATAATTTTGAAGTAGCCATTGAAACCGGAAGTAAATTGAAAAAAGGAGAGGATGATTTTTTTAAGGGCGTAAAGATGATTTATGAAAATTTGATGGAACTTCTTAAAAAAGAGAATGTAAAAGTTATAGATCCAAAAGGAGAGGAATTTAACCCGGAAATTTGTGAGGCGGCTGTAACTGAGGATGTAAAGGATTTTAAGGAAGGTCATATAATTGAAGTTATGAGAAAAGGTTACATGATAGATGACTTTTTGATACGGCCAGCGGTTGTAAAGGTTTGTAAAAGAAAGTAAAAGGAGTTTAGATTATATGAATAAGAAAATTGTTCTTGGGTGTCTGGTAGGATTTATCGCAGTATTAGTTATCATAGGCATTATCGTAGTTGCTTATATTGTAGATTGCAGAAATGATATGGCAGCTAAGGAAATCGAAATTGATAACGCTTGGGCACAGGTACAGAATGTTTACCAGAGAAGACTTGACCTGATTCCAAACCTGGCAGAAAGCGCTAAAGCTTATATGCAATTGGAAAAGGATATTTTTGAAGCCATAGCAGAAGCGAGAGCCGGGATACAGGATGCTAAAACAGTGGATGAAATAGAGAGCGTGAATGAGGGTATTAATTCTTTTATTGATGATTTCAGAGTTACAGTGGAGGATACTCCCGAGCTTAAAGCGAGCGGGACTATAAAGGATCTTATGACACAACTGGAAGGAACTGAGAATAGGATTGCCACAGAAAGAGGGAGATTCAATGAAACAGTCAGGGATTATAACATCTATATAAAGATGTTTCCCAGGAATATGATTGCCGGCTGGTTTGGATTTGAAGCGAAAGAATTTTTTGGAGCAGAAGAAGGTGCAGAAGTAGCTCCGGATGTTAATCTGGAGTTAAATTAAGCTATGACGCTAACTTTTTTTAAAATAAAAAAAATATTAATTATATTTACAATATCTTTCCTGTTTTTTTTCTTTTCCCTGCCGGGGCTTATTTTCTCTGATAATGAAGGTGTGAGCTTTCCTTCTTACGCAGGATATATAAATGATTATGTCGGTAAACTTGACAGCAGCTCTGAAAGCAGACTGGAAGAGCTGGCTTCTAAAATTGAAGAGGATACGGGCAGCGAAATAGTGGTAGTAATAGTAGACAATTTGCAGGGGCTTACAGAGGAAGAATATGCAGTTGAATTATTTGAGAGATGGGTAATAGGGAAAGAAAAAGAAGATAATGGCATTCTCATACTGATAGGTATTGAAGGAGAAGCCGGTAAAAGGCCCTTGAGGATAGAAGTGGGATATGGTCTGGAAGGTGTTATTACAGATCTTGAAGCCGGCAATATTGCTGATGATATAATTATTCCGGAACTTCTAAAAGGCGATTTCAATACCGGTCTTTATAATGCAATCATTGCTATTGCAGATCAAATATATGAAGAAGAAGGGCTGGAGCCAATTAGTAGCACTGATGCTGGTGTAGCACCGGCTGCTGTTGAAAGCGAAGAATCGGGATCTTCAGATAGCACATTCACATTTTTTAATTTTGTCTGGGTTTTCTGCTTCGGAGTTCCATTTATAGTAATTATTGCAGGGGTATTGGTTAACTTATTTAGAAAAAGATGCCCGAAGTGCAGGAAGTTCAAATTGAGAATAAAATCGACTATATTAAAACAGGCTACCTATACTGAAACTGGTAAGAAGCTTATAGAAAGAACCTGCTCAAATTGTGGGTATAAGGACAGCAGAGAAGCAACCATACCTAAAAAAAGCAGATCATCATCACACTGGACAGGTGGCGGAGGAATAAGTGGCGGCAGCAGGTCTTCCGGCGGCGGGGGTTTCGGCGGCGGGTCCTCTGGCGGCGGCGGTGCCAGCAGAGGATGGTAATATAAGAATTAATTATAATTTGCTTTTTTAGATGGAAGATTGCAATACCAGGTGAAGGAGGAGCAGGCAGTAGATTGGATTTTTAAGAAATAAAGTAGAGTTTTTGCACTTTAGAAAAAAATTCTTTTTAAATAAAGACTTGAACCTATTTTTTTAAATTAAAATAATAAACGTTTACAAAAGTTTTAAATTGCGGGGAAAATTTTGTATAAAATTGTAAGAAAAGAAAAGCTGGCAGAATTAATAGATAGCTTCCATGTCAAAGCCCCATTGATAGCAAATAAAGCAAAAGCCGGCCAGTTTGTAATTATAAGAATAAATGAGGAAGGGGAAAGAATCCCTCTAACTATCGCAGATTATGATCGCAGGCGCGGAATAATAATCCTGGTTTCAACAAGAGTAGGGAAGACTACTGCATTATTATCAAATCTAAAACAGGGGGATAGTATTCTTGATGTGGCCGGGCCTCTTGGTAACCCTTCTGAAATTAAAAAATTCGGCAATGTTATTCTAGTTAGCGGCGGAGTAGGCGCGGCATCGATTCTTCCGATAGCCAGGGAAATGAAAAAAGCTGGAAATTATGTAATCTCAATTATTGGCGCAAGAAGTAAGGATTTAATTATTTTTGAAAAGGAGATTGCAGATACTTCTGATGAAATATATTTATGCAGTGATGACGGTTCTGTAGGATACCACGGATTTGTATCGGGATTCTTAAAAGAGTATCTGGAAAAGAGATCGGGTAAAAATACTGACAAAAAAACAGGTATCGCAAGGATGGTCGCAATTGGCCCTACTCTTATGATGAGAGCTGCAGCAGAAGTAACCAGGCCCTTTTTTATAAAAACAATAGTTTCACTTAACTCAATAATGGTTGACGGAACCGGGATGTGCGGGGCATGCAGGGTAGAAATAGGAGGAAAAACCAGATTTGCGTGTGTTGATGGGCCTGAGTTTGATGGACACAAAGTGAATTTTGACCTGCTGCTGTCAAGGCAGAAAATTTACCTTACCCAGGAAAAAAAGTGTATGAAGATTTACGAGTGTAGGGGCAGGTCAGGTAAATAGCACCAGGAGATATACAGGTTTTTTGTATCTTATTCTGGTATTATTTTGATGTTGCATTGATTTATGGATTGTATGTTCTGGTAAAGGATAGTTTAAAATATGGCCGAAAAAGCTAATAGAAAAAAATCAAAAAGAAAAAAAGTTGACAGGGTGCCGATGCCCCAGCAGGACCCTCTGAAGAGAAATAAAAATTTCAATGAAGTTGCACTGGGATATACAGAGAAAGAAGCTCTTCTTGAGGCATCAAGATGTCTCCAGTGTAAGAATCCTACATGTATTAAAGGATGCCCTGTAGGAATTGATATTAAAAGTTTTATCGGGTTAATCCAGGGGAAAAAGTTTGATGAAGCGCTTGATAAGATAAGAGAAAAAAATGGGCTTCCTGCAATATGCGGAAGGGTATGTCCCCAGGAGGATCAGTGCGAGAAAGAATGCATACTGGGAACCAGAGGTAAGCCGGTAGCAATTGGCAGGTTGGAGCGTTATGTTGCAGACAGGGAAATGAAGCAAATAGAAAAAGGGATTAAAAAAAATGCCTGCCCGGAAGGTGCAAAGAAATGTATAAAAGAAAAAGTTGCGGTAATTGGCTCCGGTCCTGCAGGCCTTACCTGTGGGGCCGAACTGGCCAGGCTGGGATACAGGGTCACTATATTCGAAGCGTTACACAAGCCGGGAGGAGTTCTGGTTTACGGGATTCCTGAATTCAGGCTTCCTAAAGAAATAGTGAGAAAAGAAATTGAATATGTAAAAAGCTTAGGGGTTAAGATTGAAGTAAATATGGTGATAGGAAAAGTACTGACTCTGGATGATTTGTTTGAAAGCGGTTTTAAGGCAATCTTTATATCCACAGGAGCAGGCCTTCCCTCTTTTATGGGAATTTCGGGAGAAAATCTAAACGGTGTTTATTCAGCAAACGAATACCTTACAAGGTCAAATCTAATGAAGGCCTATAAATTCCCTGAATGTGATACTCCTATTTTTAAAGGTCTTAAGGTTGCTGTAATCGGAGGTGGTAATGTTGCCCTTGATTCAGCAAGAACAGCCAAAAGACTTGGAGCAAAACATGTGTATCTGGTATATAGGAGAAGCGAGAAAGAAATGCCGGCACGAAATGAGGAAATAGAACATGCCAGGGAAGAAGGCATTGAATTTAAATTGCTGGCCAATCCAGTTAAAATCCTAGGGAAAGACGGATGGGTAGATAAAATAAGGTGTATTAAGATGAAGCTGGGAGAACCCGATCAGTCAGGAAGAAGAAGACCCCTGCCAATAAAGGGCTCGGAATTTAACATAGACGTAGATGCAGTGGTGGTTGCCATAGGACAGAGGCCAAATCCGCTTCTTGCATCTAAAGTTCCCGGATTGAAACTGACTGAAAGGGGAAATATAAAAGCTGACCCGGTTACCGGAAAAACAAGCTTGAAAGGTGTTTTTGCAGGTGGGGATATTGTTACCGGTGCTGCAACAGTTATTCTGGCTATGGGCGCGGGGAAGGATGCGGCCAGTGCTATAGATGAGTATATTAAAACCAGTAAATGGTAATTAATCTCCAGAGAGAAATATTTAAATGGAAATTTCTCTAATAAATACCTTGATTAAAACGGAGATTCTTCGAATATATATAAAAAATATGTTATAAGCTCAATAAAATTTTATCTTTAGCATTAAATAGATTTATATTCTAAAAGGATTTTTAGCTGGTAAGTTAATAAGTATTATAAAATAGGTTATAATTTCACTAACAGTTATAGATCTAATACCGGGAGTAATTTTAATATCAAAAACTTTATTTTGAAATTGGGAGGTATAAATGAAAATCAAAATTTTATCATCTAAAATATTATTCATTATTCTTACAGCTGTTTTGGTATTCGGGATGGCTTGTGCAGGATGTAGAGCAGTAGAATCGGGAGCATTAATAGAATCAGTAGAAGAAGCAGAAGAGGCAATTTATAGGGAAGCTGATTATGGGGCAACAGCAGAAGCCCCGGCAGCAGATGAAGGATATGATAAGGAGTCTACTCTGGAAGGGTCAGGAGAAGACAGCGTAAGTAATAGCGGAACCCAGTATGGCGATGCCACAGTTGCAGGTGACAGAAAGGTCATTAAAACTGCATATATTGAGATGGAAGTTGGAAATGGTAAGTTTGAAGAAATCATGTTTAAATTGTCAGCTCTTGCAGAGCAGAATGGTGGTTTTGTTTCTGGCAGCCAGAGTTATTCTGATTCTGAAGGAAACCTCACCAGCGGGTATGTTACTATAAGAGTTCCTTCAGGCAAATATAGTTCTGCCCTGGAAAAAGTTAAAGAAATGGGGACCATTGAAAGCATTTCAAGCTCCGGCCAGGATATAACTCAGGAGTATGTTGACCTTGAGAGCCGGCTTGAAAATTACGAGGCACAGAGGGAAATTCTTCTGGACCTGATGGAGCAGTCAAAGAGAGTAAGCGACAGTCTGGAAGTGCAGAGAGAGCTGAGTAATGTCCAGAGTGAAATTGAAATGATAAAGGGAAGAATGAACTATCTTGATGATATGGTGTCTTTTTCTACGATAGATGCTTATTTTCATGAACCTGAGAAAGTAATAGAGGATGAATCTGATTGGGGATTTATAGATTCAATGATAAGAGGTCTCAGAGGTGCTGTAAGTGCATTTAACTGGATGCTCATGGCGTTCATTGCGACTTCGCCGGTATGGATTATACTGGTAATAGTTCTAATTATTGTATGGCAGGTTGTTAAGGCAAGAAGAAGGAGAAGAGCAGGAAAGGAGAAAAAATAGTATGAAGGATTCTGATATACTCGGTTATTCGCTTATTGTTTTTGGATTGGGAGTTTTGACAGGTCTGCTTGTAGCACCGCGCAAGGGTGAAGAAAGCAGGGAGATACTAAAAGAGCAGGTTAAGGATTACTGCGGAAAAGCGCTGGATTTCATTAGCGAAAAGACAGCAGAAGTAAAAAAGCATGCACGGGAGTATGAAAAGAAAGTGAAGGAAGATGTAGAGGGATCCAGATAATAATATTAATAATAATAGAGATTATTATTTGAAAGATATAAGCCCTTTAAGCCCTTAGAGGTTTGAAGGGCTTATATTATATACAGAACCCGGCTTAAGGACTAATTTTTAAAATTTACTACTTTCCAATCTGGCTTAATAAGGTACGGGATAGACTAAAAAGATGCTAGGAACTAACCTTAAGGTCTTTGCTGGGTAGAGTATCGGATTTTATTGATTTAGATAAAATTAGTCCAATAAGACTAACGATAAATAATGGAAAATGTAATATTCCCATCCACCAGAACTCTTTATTAAGCAAAAACCATGTAATTAAATTCATTACTCCAAAATATAATCCGACAAATGATGTAATTCTTAATGTCACTTTATTAATACCCGGAAAATAAAGTAACATTATTGCTAAAGCTATGGGTGTAATCATACAATAAGTTAATCCAGCTTCATTCATTAGCAGGTCACTGATAGAAAAATGCATCATACCATTTTTAGCAGGCATCCAGAAAGCAAAAAGACCTAAAAGTATGCATAATATTTTCCACCAATTCAATTGTAATTTAGAAAAATCATTTTTCTGTATTTTAATTTCGTAAATCCAGGAAATTATAACCAGCATTTGTACTAAAATGTTCCCTATTAATATTACATAACCAAATTGTGTTTCTAATGAAACGTTTTGAAAAATTGCAACAGCAAACATTAGCAAGATGAAAAGCAATGGAAATATTCTTCTAAATTTATTTTTAAGTATAACCGGGCCAAGCGCCAGCATAATCAATATTATTTTTGTAAGCGGGTATAACAATTCTATTTTATATGCAAGTGGGTTTTGTAATACTTCTTTAATTATTAATGGAATTTTTTCATATGAAGCTGTTTCTTGTGTAATTGATGGAATGAATGCGATTATTAGAACAATTACATAAAACCACCATTTTTTTATTATTTTTTCCATCATAATTGTTTTACTCCTTACTTTATCCTTGGCCAGAGTTTATATATTTTTATTCAATACAAATTATTTTTTTGGACCCAATCTTCTACTGAATGTTTTAATTTATTTATACTGAGCTCCAATCATTATTAAATTATTTCTACTGTAATAAATTTATCTTATTATTTCTAATAATTCTATGATAATTTTTTAAATAATAATAGAATTTAGAAGTATTAATAGAAATTAAATTTATGAAAGGTCATACCTTAAATAAAATCTATCTATAGATTTTAATATCTGAGAGCTTTTAAAATTGGTATAGATTCTTGCAGTATCTAGTTTTGTGCTACCTGGTAATTTTAGAAGGACTTTTTTAAAAAATGCTAAAACACTTTAATTTACAGAGGTATTATCGCTGCTAATTATAATATTATAATGTTTGTTATTGACAATGTAGCGGGAGTATATTATTTTTAATTAAAATGGCTTAAATAAGAAAAAATTGTATTTATAGAGCTTATAAATAGAGAAATTCAAACTATTAAGAGAAAGGAAAAATAAATGGGAACAAAAGGAAAAGGAATAATTAAAATGGATGTAGAGAGAGTTATTGAATTGCTGAATAAAGCATATGCAGACGAATGGCTTGCATACTATCAATACTGGATTGGTGCAAAGGTAGTAACTGGCCAGCTTAGAGGTGCTGCAGAGAGAGAATTGGTAGAACATGCAAACGAGGAGCTGGGTCACGCAGAGATGATTGCTGAAAGGATAATAACTCTGGGTGGTATACCGGTTCTAAAACCTGAAGACTGGTATAAAGTAGCTAATTGCGGCTACAGTGCTCCGGAAGACCCATCAGTAAAAGCTATAATACAGCAGAATATAGAAGGTGAGCAGTGTGCCATTGATGTTTATAATAACCTGCTTGAAGTTGTGAAGGACAAAGATGTAGTTACCTACAAGATGGTACTTGATATACTGGAAGATGAAATAGAGCATGAAGAAGACCTGCAGGCAATACTGGAAGATATTGTGTAAATGGTAAATATTTAAAAGTGCCTATTTATCTTTTTAAAGATATATCAGGGAGTTAGAACTTAGAAATAAGATAAATACGGGAGCCAGCTTATTAGCTGGCTCCCGTATTTATTAATTATTCAAGCCGGCTAAATAGTGTGTATTTATTTAAAAATAAAAAAAGTATTTATTTAATAAAATAATTATAATTATTAAAATTTTATATTGTATATAAAAACAATATACATAGTATTGACATTTAAGATATCAAAGAATAAGATTAACATAAAAATAAAAATATAAACAAGTATATAATATTTTAATTACATTCTAATTTAAGTGGATATGGAATATTTTAGTAAGAATATAACTAAAAAAGTTTTAAATATAACTGTTTTTTAGTTGCTTTTATTAAATTTAATAGTATTTAAAAGAGGAAGAAATGAAAAAAATTGTATTATCTAAGTCTATGTTTATTATAACGTTATTTATTATTCTTTTTAGTTGTAGCAGTCTACGGAATTATTTATATAATATACTGGTTAACCTTGGCGGAAATGTATTATTATAATGACCCGGCATGCAGATGATACTAACAGGTGCCAGAATTAAAATGCCTGCTATATAAGAGCGATACAGGATGAATTTGCTGGTGTGTATAAAAGTAATAGCCAGGATATAACTATTTTATTAAATCTTTAAAGGACATATTTGTAAAGCCATAATTGTAGTGTCAGAGAAACTGATTTTTTTATTTAATTCAACTGCGGTTTATTTTTTGCAACAAAAAATAAATTCTCTACAACTGAATTATTTTTACACTTTTTTCATTTAAAAAATTATAAATTCTTGCTATGGTATTAATGACTATTTATAATTTTTATAATTGTTGGAATAAAAACCAGAAGGATGATATATGTCCCATGGTTATGCATTTACAACAATAATTTTTAACCTTTATGGAGTTATAACAAGAACTGCTAGGATTCATGCAAAGGCCTGGAAAATTGTTTTTGATGAGTTTTTAGATAGAAGAGGTCAGGAAGAGGGATGTAAATATAGAAAAATTTCTTATGAGCATGATTACCTGCCCTGTGTAGATGGCAAACCCCGCTGTGAAGGTACCCTTTCTTTTTTAAAATCACGCCGAATCAGGATACCTGAAGGCAATCCTGAAGAAATTGCTACGGAACAAATTGATAAATGGTTCAGGAAGCATAACAGTAAAATAAAAAATTAAAGAGTGTTATGAATAAAAAAGTAATTAATTTTTTTAGAAAAAAAGACGAGATAGGAAAACTCTTCTGCCTTAAGGAAGTCTTTATTTTTTTGGACTATGATGGCACGTTAACCCCTATCGTGGCGATGCCGGACCTGGCAGTTTTGCATGATGATATGAAGAAAATCCTGGTAAAACTTGTTGAGAAATATAAGGTCTCTATTATAAGCGGAAGGGCAACAGATGATGTTCGCTTAAAAGTAGATGTTGATAATATTTATTATGCAGGGAGTCATGGATTTGAAATTGTAAAACCTGATGGCAAGTTAATTATCAATAAAGAAGCACAGCGTTTAAGAGAGATTAAAAACGAAGCCCAGGAAAACATAAAGGAACTTACCAAACATATTAATGGAGCTTTAATCGAGGATGTGAAATATACAACTTCATGCCATTACCGTCTGGTATCCAGAGAACATATTGATGAGTTTAAAAAAGTTGTTAAGGCAACAGTTTTAAAGTATCCGGGCTTAAAAGTAACCGAGGGGAAAAAGGTGCTTGAAATCAGGCCTGACCTTGACTGGGATAAAGGGAAAGCTGTTAAATGGATATTAAATACACTTGAATATGACCCGGAAAAGAATCTGGCTATTTACATAGGAGATGATACAACAGATGAAGACGCTTTTACTGCACTGGAGGATGATGGTTTTGGTATTTTAGTGGCAGAAAAAATACGCCCGACAAAAGCAAAATATTATGTTGAAACAGTAGATGAAGTAAAAAGTGTCTTGTCATATTTTGTGGAGTTAGCTTTATGAATACGTGGGAATTAACATATAAGATTTTATACCTGAAAAAGAGCCCTTGAGGGAGGCGTTAACCACACTTGGAAATGGCTATTTTGGTACACGGGGAGCTGCCTGCGAATCACATGCATCTGAAATCTATTATCCGGGAACATATATTACCGGAATATATAATAAGGTACCTACAAAAATTTTGGTTACTATTATCCCATGACGTCTCATGGTTTAACATTGAGCATAGCAGCCCATTTCTATATATGCTCTCTTTTAAATGACGATGATAAGACTATGAATTTGTTTCTAACTGCTATGGAAAGTGATTCACACGATATTCAAAGAGGGGCTGCACAGGAATGTATGCATACTGGAGTTATGGGGGCTACAATTAATGTTTTCCTACGGGTATTTGCAGGACTGGATGTTCTGGAGGACAGGATCTGTCTGAACCCACACCTTCCTAAAGATTTGAAAAGTATTAAGATTTAAGGTGCGTTATAAAAATATTTGGTTTAAGTTTGATATAGCTTCTTCAGTCTTAGAGGTCAGAGCAGAACCTATGCATAAACTAACTATGCGGCCGCCAACAGTTATACCTATTATAGTTAATAAAAAAGTGCATAAGTTACATCCCCGGAAATTATATACAATCTCTCTTTAGGCAACATACCGGAAGTATAGCTTAACTATTAATATAAATTTATATTACTCGTATCTAAGAGCATCTATGGGGTTAAGCCGTGCAGCGCGCATTGCTGGGTAAATGCCGAAGAAAAGGCCCACTACTTCACTTGCATCTTCTATTTTTTCCTCACTGACACTCTGTGAGAGAATCATATTATATGAATCCATTCCATACAGTTTGTTCTGTGCAGTAGTTACAGGGATACTTATGAAATCGTCCCGGTCGTTACCAAACATATCTGTCCCCCTGCTTTCAAGTGTCCCTATTACTTTAAAATTTTTACCATCAATCTTAATTATTTTCCTTATAGGGTCTATTTATTGAGTTACTAAGAATAGCTATTTTTTGAAATTGATACAGTTCAGAATACTATACAATTTAATTTTATATATCATTGTAAAGACAATTAGCGAATTTTATAATTTTTAGATAATGTTAAATATTTTACAAAGGAGGATAACAATGAAAAATTAAAAATAATTTGTAAAAGAATAATATTAATAAATTAAGGAGGCTAAATGAAAAGGTTAACGTTATTAGCGGTAGTAGTTTTATTAGTCGTAGCAATAATTTGTAGCTTCTCTCTTGTTAGCTGTAAGGAAGAAGAACCAAAAGAAGCAGCAGGTACTGAAGAAGCAGCAGGCACTGAAGAAGCAGCAGGTACTGAAGAAGCAGCAGGCACTGAAGAAGCAGCAGGTACTGAAGAAGCAGCAGTTACTGAAAAAGACGAAGATGTCAGTAAGGAACTGATTGTCTACTCTTCTCACAAGCTTGAGTTCCTTGATCCTTTAGTTGTAGAGTTCGAGAGTCAGACCGGGATTGAAGTCGAAGTAATAGCGGCCGGTACTGGCGAACTGCTGACTAGGATTGAAGCAGAAAGTGAAAATCCTCAGGGGGACATTATGTGGGGAGGAACAATATCAGCACTGAGTCCTGATTCTGAGTATTTTGAACCATACGTATCTGAAAACGACGCGGATCTATTCGAAGACTTTCAAAATGTTGAAGGTAGCATTACCAGATTTACTGCTATACCGAGTGTAATAGTACTAAACACAAACCTGGCTGGTGACCTTGGAATAGACGGATACGAAAGTCTATTGAATCCTGAGCTAAAAGGCAAGATTGCAAATGCAGACCCAGAGAAGTCCTCATCGTCTTTCGAGCAAGTAGTTAATCAGTTATTTGCAATGGGTGAAGGCGATCCTGAGGCAGGATGGGACTATGTTGAACAATTAATCGAACAATTAGACGGTAAATTGCTGGATAGCTCATCTGCAGTACCCAAGGGTGTTTCAGATGGTGAGTATTTTGTAGGGTTGACCTATGAGATGGGAGCAGCTGAGTACTATGCTGCAGGAGCACCAGTAGAGATTGTTTATCCTGTAGAAGGTACTATTATTAAGCCTGACTGCACTGCTATTATCAAGGGTGCAAAAAATTTAGAAAATGCTAAGGCATTTATAGATTTTACTATTGCTTATGAAACTCAGGCTAAAATTTCAAGTGAATTAAACAGGCGACCGGTAAGAGCAGATGTTGAACCTGCAGAAGGTCTAAAAGCCCTAGATGATATTTATTTAATATTTGACGACCTCGAGTGGGTTGCGGAAAATAAGGAAAATATACTGGAACAATACAGAGATATATTTACCAGATAAAGTTATAAGGTGGATTATCGGTACCACTGGTCAACGAGATACTGTGCCTGTGCTTCACCAACAGCAATAAAAAATGCGTAGAGAGTGGGGATTAAAAAATGTCTGTGACTATAAATTTTAAGAATACTACAAAAAAATATGGAGATGTTACAGTAATCAACGGTTTGTCCTTTGGTGTAAAAGAAGGAGAATTTTTTACGCTGCTTGGGCCATCGGGCTGCGGCAAGACCACAATACTACGCATGCTTGCAGGTTTTAACAGTATAGAGGGGGGAGAGGTTTTTATTGATGACAGAGTAATCAATAGAACCTCTCCTCATAAAAGAAATATCGGTATGGTATTTCAAAACTATGCTATATTTCCGCATATGACAGTGTATGGCAATGTTGCTTTCGGCTTAAAAGTAAAAAGATTTGATAAGGAGCAAATTAAGCAAAGGGTTGATGAAATACTGAAGATTGTCCAGATAGAAAAATGGAGGGATAAATATCCTAAAAACTTATCAGGTGGGCAACAACAGCGTGTAGCACTGGCCAGGGCGATAGTAATACATCCGAATGTGCTCTTAATGGATGAGCCATTATCAAACCTGGACGCAAAACTGCGAGTGGAAATGCGTGTAGCAATAAAGAAGATCCAGAATAGAATAGGCATTACGACAATCTATGTTACACACGACCAGGAAGAAGCTTTGGCCATATCTGACAGGATTGCCGTTATGAATGATGGAAAAATATTGCAGATTGGCACACCGGAAGATATATACCTGAGGCCGGTGAATGTTTTTGTTGCTACTTTTATAGGGCATTCTAATATCTTTGACGCCAAGCTTGTTGTTGAAGATGGTATTTCAAATATTCTATTCAATGATGAATACAGGGTTAGGTTAAATAAAATGTACGGGGGAAGTCAGGCTGTTAAGGTAGCTGTAAGACCCGAAGATTTAATTTTCAATAAAAATGGAGTGGGCTTAAAAGGAAAAGTAATACTGAGTACTTTTTTAGGACAGCGTATAAACTATGAAATTTTACTTGATAAAGGATCAAGTATATTAGTTACACAGGATATAACTAATATGAGAAAGATTATTCCCAAAGGAGAGACAGTTCACTTATCGATTGGAGCTGAGGAAAGGAGTAATATTTTTAATGAGACAGGGGAAAATAATCTGATTTTAAAGGATAATACTTATGCTAAAAAAAGCTAATCTGGATTTTTGGCTGATAATAAAAATATTCATGTTTATTATGCTGGCATTTTTTTTGGTATACCCTATGTTTAATCTGTTTAAGGGCAGTTTTTTTAATGCTGAAAGCGGTATATTTTCACTGGAATATTATAAAGAATTCTTTTCAAGGAGTTACTATTTCAAAGCTTTCAGAAATAGCATGTCGGTTAGTTCCCTGGCAACAATTCTAACGGTCCTAGTAGGTGCACCACTTGCTTACATAATGACAAGGTTTAGAATTAGAGGAAAAAGGTTTCTGGCGATACTTATAGTCATTTCATTACTTTCCCCGCCTTTCATTGGCGCTTACTCATGGATTATGCTCTTAGGTAGAAGTGGTGCCATTACAAAAATCTTGTCTTATATTGGGATAAATATACCTTCCATTTATGGATTTAAGGGTATACTTTTAGTATTTGTTTTAAAATTATTTCCTTATATATACCTATATGTATCAGGTGCATTAAAAAGTATCGACTCTTCACTTGAGGAGGCAGCTGAAAGTCTGGGCAGCACAAATATAAGAAAGATACTGACAGTAACATTTCCGCTTATAATGCCAACAATGCTTGGAGGAGCTTTGCTGGTGTTTATGACAGCACTGGCAGATTTTGGAACCCCAATGATACTGGGGGAAGGTTATATTACCATGCCGGTTTTGATATATTCTGAATTTGTTGGAGAAGTTGGAGGAAGTGCCGGCTTTGCGTCTGCAATAAGTGTTTTAATAGTATTATTTATTATAGTGGTTTTTTATTTACAGAAGTATGTGGTAAACAAGAGAACATATGAAATGAGTGCCCTGAGGCCGGTAGAAACCAGGGAGCTCAGGGGAAGTAAAAAATTCTTTGCCTATTTATATTGCTATGTGATAGTGGCTCTGGCTACTATTCCGCAGATAATGGTTGTGTATACATCATTTTTAGAAACCAACGGACCTATATTTACCGGTGGATATAGTTTTAACAGCTATACCACTGTAATGAGGAGAATGGGAGATTCCATTCAAAACTCATTCATATTCAGCATAATAGCTGTAATAATAATGATTATTATTACATTATTTATTTCCTATCTCTCAGTAAGGAGAAAGAGTTTTAGCAGTAATATGCTGGATACCATGGTTATGCTTCCTTACATAATACCGGGAACCGTAATTGGAATAACTTATCTGATTACATTTAATAGCAAACCATTGGTACTAAGTGGTACGGCGGCTATAATAATATTATCCTTAGTGATAAGGAGAACTCCCACAATAATACGTTCAAGCACAGCTATACTTTATCAAATTGATCCAAGTATTGAAGAGGCTTCAATAAGTTTGGGATACCCACCTGCCAAAACCTTCTTTAAGATAACTGCGGTTATGATGTTGCCGGGGATATTTTCCGGTGCTATACTTGCTTGGATAAGAGCTATTTGCGAGCTGAGCTCATCAATTATACTGTATTCTGGAAGTACAAAGACCATGGCGGTAGCGATTTATGTAGAAGTAATCAGAACAAGCTTCGGTACTGCAGCTGCGATTTCTACAATATTAATAGGCACTACTGTTGTAGCATTAATGCTATTCTTTAAATTAACGGGACGGGAAGAAATAAGCTTGTAGAAATGTTACAGAATATCTAATTTCCTGGATAAAGTAATGAAAAGAAAAAAGGTATTAAGAGCAAAAATGAGAAAAATGTTTATTCTGTATGCTTTAATACCAGTCTTCTTATTATTCTTTCTGTTTTTTTTCATATTAACCTACCATGAAAGAGAATCAATTTATGGGGAAAATAATTCTAAAAATATCCATATTTCCAACTTGGTTGAGAATGAGTTAATAAACTATAAGGGAGAAATAAAAAGTCTGTCTGAATCCGAATCACTAAAAGCATTGTTGCAAAATCACGAGGATGGAGCTATAGAAAGGCAACTGTATGAAGATATTTATGGGATTATAAATGGGCATGAAATTAAAAGCTTATTTGTTATTACTGATGAAGATGGGCTGGCTATGTTAAGTAACAGAAGAATAGAGGAAGATTATCGTGTACAGGATAAAATACTCTGGGGCATACTCAGAAAAATGCACTATTACGAAGAAGATGTTTCCGCTCATATCGACCGGCAGCTGATTTCTGAAAGCATCAAAACTGTCTATTCGATGGGAAAACCTGTAGTGCAAGATGGCAGGATAATAGGTTATATAATATTTGATTTAATTGAATCTGAAATAATTGAAATAATCGATCAAAAACATATCGAGGTATTCATTGCTACTGATTGTTATGATAACGCTATAGTATTCACAAACGAATCGTTTTTGAATAAAGTGAACAAATTCAAGCCAGAAATATCTAATAACATATATGTCAGGGATGAGAATACAAAATATTCAATTTATAAAAAATCAATCATGGATGGTGAAATTAACATATATACTATGATTCAGATTGGGCATATAGATGAATTTATCTTAAAAGGATTTATAAGTTTTTCTGTTCTGTTTTTAATATTGGCAGCTGTCTTATATTTAGCAATAAGAATTTTTTCAAAAAATTTAATTAGACCGATAGATGATTTATTGGAAGTAATGGAGGAGACAAGAAACGGAAATTTTGGCCGGATGGTTAATATAAAAACGAATGATGAGTTCGAAAAACTTGGAAATTACTATAATAAAACCATAGTGGAAATAAAGAGACTGATGAAGAAAAATGAGGAGAATGCCATAAGAACAAAGGTGGGCGAGATCAAGCAGCTTCAATCTCAATTTAATCCTCATTTTTTATACAATACACTTGAATCCCTAAAATATATGGTTAGAATTGACCCGGATATGTCGGTAGAAATGATAGTGAGCCTGGGTAATATTTTAAGGTATAGTGTTAGTCAGAAATATGAGGAAGTAATATTTAAGGACGATATCCGGTATGTTTTCGACTACCTGTTATTGCTGAAATACAGATATGGAGACAGCTTTAACTATGATATCAAATTTGATAAGAAAGTAAGAAACTGTTTAATTCCAAAATTGATTATCCAGCCTTTAATTGAGAACAGTATTCTCCATAACTTTAAAAACAAGAAAAAGTTAAAAATCGATGTGAAATGCTATGCTGAAGATAATAACTTGGTGATAGAAGTAAAAGATGATGGCGAAGGAATAGGCAAAAAATTACTGGAAAAAATAAATAAGTCGTTAGAAGAAGATTATACAGGGAGTGAACATGTAGGCCTGGGTAATACGAACAAGAGAATTAAGTTAAAATATGGTAAGAAATACGGATTAACAATTGAAAGTGAAAAGGATGTAGGCACTACCGTATTCATCAGGTTGCCGTTTATAAAAAAGTAAGGAGATGTCAGCATAATGTTAAAGGTTGTTATAGTAGAAGATGAAGCAATGATCAGAAAAGGGCTGGTATATACAATTGATTGGGCTTCAATGAATTGTATCGTAGTTGGAGAAGCCGGGGATGGATTAGAGGGACTTGATATTATTAAAAAGTCGAAACCAGATATAGTAATTGCTGATATTAAAATGCCTTATATGAGCGGGTTGGATATGGTCAGGAAGCTAAAGAGAAAAATTAATTTTGAAACGATAATAATATCGGGGTATGAGGATTTTAAATTTGCTAAAAAAGCTATAGATTTAGATGTTTTCAAGTATATACTCAAACCCATAGATGAAGATAAACTGAAAAGTGCCATAAAAAAAGTGTCGGCAGAAATAAAAAAGAAGAAAGATTTTTTTTATGTAATTAAAACAGTAAAAGATATGGGTAATCTCAAACTGCTTAATATGGAGTTGTATTTAAAAAAGGATGACCAATATTCCAAGTATGTGAATAGGATAATTGAGCATATCATAGCAAACTATGAATATAAAATCAGTCTTGAAGATCTTTCTGAAGAATTACTTGTAAGTGTAAGTTATTTGGCAAGGGTGTTTAAAAAATCAATCGGTATGACCTTTACTGATTTTCTAAATAAATATCGCATACAAAAATCTATTGAGTATATTAAAGAAAAAGAATATAAAATCTATAAAATAGCACATATGGTAGGTTTTGAGGAATACAGATATTTTATTTCTGTGTTTAAAAAATATATAGGGTGCTCTCCATCGGAATTTATTAAAAAACGATGCTTTATTAAAGGTAAAGATGAATGAAAATCACTGGTGGGGGGGGGCAAAATAGGGCAAAATATAAAAAACATAATATTTGATCTGGGAGATGTGCTTGTTAGGTTTGATCCGGACTGGTATTTAAAAAGTGAGGGACTTAACAATGTGGAAGTAGAGCTTGTAAGAGATAAATTTTTCTTAAGCAAGGAATGGGCATACCTTGATATTGGTATAATTACAAGAGATGAAGCCAAGGAGGTGATAATAAGCAGGAATAAAAAGTATAAATATATTTTAAGCAAGTTTATAGATAATTACCCCAATATGTATAAATCCATAGATTGTAACGTAGAGATTTTAAATGAATTAAAAAATAGAAGATATAAGCTATATTTCCTATCCAACTTTCATAAAAAAGCATTCTTGACGATACGCGAGCAGTTTAAGTTTTTTAAACTATTTGATGATGGAGTAGTTTCGGCTTTTGTTAAATTATTAAAGCCATACCGTTCAATATATTTAAAACTGGTTGAAAAAAATGGTATTAAACCAAGAGAATCGATATTTATAGATGATGCTAGAGCTAATATAGAGGCAGCAGAAAAGCTCGGATTCGGTACAATTCATCTTAATAATCCAGCTGAACTTAGTTATGCATTAAGTCATATGGGTATTATTTGACAAATGAATTTTTGTATGCGGCTTGCAGCAAATCATAGATCTTCTTATTTAAAAAGATGGTCCCGTAATTCTATATCATTAACCTTTAAATATACAATCAGCAATATGCCTTTCTATAACCTGCCTATAACTTTTAGCATATTTGAGCTGCTTAGATTAATAAAAATTTTTATAGTATCAAGACTTGCAGAGCCCAATAGCTTTTGAAGCCTAAAAAATTAATTACGGCTTCACCCGGATTGTATCAAAGTACTGTACTGAATATAGATTAGTAGAGTTTTGTTTAAATTATATTTTAATTATTATATATGCAATTTTAGCTGTATCATTGATTTACATATTACATTCATATCTTAAATTATTAAAGTAACTATATTACTCTATTCGTATCTTAATGCATCTATGGGGTTAAGCCGTGCAGCGCGCATTGCTGGGTAAATGCCGAAGAAAAGGCCCACTACTGTGGAGAAACTCAGGGCGATAATTATCGGCATTATAGTTATAGATGTATCCAGGATGGTGAACCTGGTCAGTATAGCGGATACAAGGACTGCAAATAGGATACCAAATATACCTCCGGTAATGCTTAAGACTATACTTTCTACCAGGAACTGGATTAGTATGTCCCTGTTTTTGGCTCCTATTGCTTTTCTTATTCCTATTTCCCTTGTTCTTTCGGTTACGGAAACAAGCATTATATTCATTATTCCAATACCGCCAACGAGTAGAGATATGCTTGCTATACCTGCTATAACTATAGTAAAAATACCTGTAATCACAGATATGACACCAAGTATCTGGGTTTGATTCTGGACACTGAAATCATCTTTTTCACCAAATCTTATACCTCTTTGTTTTCTCAGTATTGATTTTATCTCTTCACTGGCAGCTTCTATTTTTTCTTCACTTATGCTCTGTGCGAGTATCATATTATATGAATCCATTCCATAAAGTTTATTCTGTGCAGTAGTTACAGGGATACTTATGAAATCGTCCTGGTCGTTACCAAACATATCTGTCCCCCTGCTTTCAAGTGTCCCTATTACCTTAAAATTTTTGCCATCAATCTTGATTATTTTCCCGATCGGGTCTATCTTATCAAATAATTTCTTAACAGTAGACTGTCCAATTACGGCAACATTTGACGCATTTGAGACGTCACTCCTGCTGTAAAACTTGCCTCTGTCTACATTCATATTATAGAGTTCCCGGCCATTTTCTGATGAAGCATACACGGTTGAGAGGGTGCTTTTATTTGAGTAGGAAACAATTGATGAGTTAAAAACAACAGGTGCAACTTCTGTTATAAGTGTTGCTTCTCTTTCAACTGCCTCAAGATCATCTGCCTTTAATTCAGCTTTCTGGGTGCCCATTAAAGCCCTGATGTTTTGCTCTCCTTCAAGATTTCCCGGAGATATTATAATGAGGTTAGAGCCAATATCCTGGACGCTCTCTACTACGGATTGCTGGGCACCGGTTCCGATTGAAAGCATTGCGACTACAGCCCCCACTCCTATAATAATTCCCAGCATGGTTAAAAAAGAGCGGAGCTTATTTAAAAATAAGGCCTGGAATGCAATTTTTATGTTTCCAAGAAATCTTTTCATTTTTTAAAATAGTCTTTAGTTTGTCGTTAATCTTTCTTCCAGTTTTGGCATCTGGCTCAATTTGTCTTCTGCTGATATCTGGTTTTTTACTTCTTCCTGCCCATGGATGATACCGTCTCTTAGATAAATGATTCTATGGGTGTGCTTTGCTATATCCATTTCATGGGTAACAATTATAATTGTTCTACCTTCCCTGTTCAATTTTTGAAAGATGGCTATTATTTCTTCACCTGTTCTTGAGTCCAGATTTCCGGTAGGCTCATCAGCAAGTATTATTGAAGGTTGGTTAACCAGGGCTCTTGCAATTGCCACTCTTTGCTTCTCTCCTCCAGAAAGTTCATTAGGCCTGTGTTTTACCAGACGCGTCAGGCCCACAGATTCTATAGCATCCATTATTTTCTTTTTTTTGTTTACGGTTCTTTCTGTAGAATAAATTATGGGAAGTTCAACATTACCATAAATATTTGTTCTGGAAAGAAGGTTAAATGTCTGGAAAACAAAGCCAACTTCTTTATTCCTTATATTTGCAAGCTGGTTATCATCCAGCTTGCTTATATCGGTATTATTCAGGTAGTAGTGCCCTGTAGTTAATATATCAAGACATCCAATAATATTCATAAGGGTTGATTTTCCTGAACCGGAGGGGCCCATTATTGCAACAAATTCACCCTCTTTTATTTCAAGGTTTATACCGCGCAGAGCATTAACTTTAATATCTCCCAGCCTGTAAATTTTTGTAACATCGGTTGTTTTTATAAGAATATTATTGGTTATCATTTTTTTAGTTAATTTGAAGGTTAAGATTTTGAGCAGTGTTGTAGTTAACCGGGGAGACCAGGATTTCGTCTCCTTCGGTCAGTCCCGATTTTATTTCAATAAAATCATAATTAAAAGTTCCGGTAGTAACTTCTTTTTTTTCTATATTCCCATCTGCGGTAATAAAATCAACATATGTTTTTTCATCCTCTTCATAGACGGACTCTACTGGGACATACAGGACATCTTTAATTCCGGAAGTAGTAATATCCAGACTTGCAGAGAGGCCGTATAAGAACCGGGGAGCATTTTCGGTCTCCGGCTTTACTGTGAGTTCAAAAGAGACCACTCCTCCTACATTGGTGGATATTAGAGAAATCTCTATTATTTTACCGCTAAATTTATCTTCATAATAAGCATCAAGGGTTATATCTGTATCCTGGCCCTCTTCAATATTAACTGCATCAATTTCATTTACATCTGCTTTTATTATAAAATCATTGCTTATTACAGAGATTGCATTCACCCCGGGGGTGGCATTCTGTCCTTCTTTATAAGTCAAGGAAAATACTGTTCCGTCATAGGGCGCATAGATTATATTTTTATCTGTATCAAGTCTGGCCAGCTCCAGATTTATTTCTGATAATTTTACCTGTGATTCTGCAAGCGCTATATTTTTGGCTACTATATCAATCTGGCTTGCAGCAGATTGTGTGCTGGAAAGATTTGACCAGTAAGTGGAAGACTCACTTGTGACTGCCTGCTGCCAGGCACCTTCTGCAGATTTTGATGAAGATGTACCCTGGGCCAGGGCAGACTGGTAGCTTGCCCGTGCAGTTTCCACGTTGGCTTCATACTGTGCAATCTGGGTGTCTGTGAGAAGAGGTTCGTTCTTTGCTTCTGCAAGAATAGTTTCAGCATTTTCTAAGGCCAGGGCAGCACTTTCTTTTGATTTATTGGCTATATTGTTTGCATTTTCTAAAGCTATGAAGGCATTATGGGCAGATATTTCTGCCAACTCGGTGTTTATCTCCGAAAGCTGTATTGCTATATGATTTGCATCAAGCGCCTGCTGGTAATTTATCCTGGCAGTTTCCAGGGAATATTTGGCTGAATTAAGGTTCTCTTCTGCCTGGGCTATTAGGAGCTCCTGCTGGCTGTTATCTACTTCTATAAGCGTATCGCCTTTACTAAAAATATCTCCTTTTTCGAGTGCATATAGCACTTCACCTGAAATAGGAATGGAATAATCGTTCTTCTCGGCACTATCAACATAACCTGTAGTACTTATGGTTTGAGTTATATCACCCCTGGTGACTTTAAATGTATCCACTGTTTCTGAGATACTGGCAGGGTTTTTACATGAAGATAGACTTGTTAACATTATTATTGCTATTATAATCATAGTAACAGTACTGGCTATGCTAATTTTTTTCCCTGACAACTTGATCACTGCTCCTGTCTTTCTATATATTATAAGAAATATTAGATGTATATTTAAAATTTACTTAAAATACTTATGTTTTAAATAATTAAAAACTGGATACTATTAAACCAGATTTTATATATTTTTTAAACAGGAACCGTAATAATTAATTTTAAAATGTAAAAAAAATTAATATAATAATTTAGCCTTGTTATTGTTATAATCAATAGCGATAAGCGTTACTGGAAAAATACAAAAATAAAATAAAATAAAACAAATGGTTATTAGAGATGGGAAAGGAAGAGTAACAATGAATAATGGAACTGAAATTGCAGGGATTTTTGCAAGAGAAATTCTGGATTCAAGAGGAAACCCTACTATTGAGGTTGAAACGGTTCTTGATTGCGGAATGATTGGAAGGGCATCAATACCTTCCGGTGCTTCTACGGGAGCATTTGAAGCAGTAGAATTAAGAGACGGTGATAAAAAACGCTACATGGGTAAGGGTATACAGAAAGCAGTAGAGAATGTAGATTCCATTATTGCTCCCGAGCTGGAGGGAATGGATGCAATCTATCAGCGTGAGATAGATAAAACAATGATTGACCTGGATGGTACGGACAATAAGTCAAAGTTAGGAGCCAATGCTATACTTGGAGTATCATTATCTGTGGCAAAAGCATCTGCTGCTGCACTTGACATTCCTCTATATATTTATCTTGGAGGAGTTAATGCCCATATACTGCCTGCACCTATGATGAATATATTAAATGGCGGCAAGCATGCTGATAATAGTGTTGACCTGCAGGAATTTATGATAATGCCCCTTGGGGCTCCTACTTTTAGTGAGGCCTTAAGGATGAGCTCGGAGGTATATCACAGTCTTAAAAGTGTTTTGGGTAAAGACGGGCTTAGCACAGCAGTGGGTGATGAAGGTGGATTTGCTCCTGACCTGAAATCAAATGAGGATGCAATAAAGTATATAATAAAGGCTATTGAAAAAGCTGGGTTTAAACCGGGTAAAGATATATATATAGCTATGGACCCTGCTTCTACGGAATTCTACGAAAAGGGAAAATATAATCTTAAAGGAGAAGGTAAGATTTACACTTCAGCAGAAATGGTGGATTATTATAAAGAACTGGTAGATAAATACCCTATAATATCAATAGAAGACGGAATGGCCGAGGAAGACTGGGATGGATGGAAAAAGCTGACGGAAAAGATTGGCAGTAAAATCCAGGTTGTAGGAGATGACCTTTTTGTTACAAATACTAAAAGACTCAATAAGGGTCTGGAAATGGGTGTTGCAAATTCCATATTAATTAAAGTAAACCAGATAGGAACTTTATCCGAGACGCTGGATGCGATTGAGATGGCAAAGACAGCCGGTTATACTGCTGTAGTTTCGCACCGGTCAGGTGAGACAGAGGATACTACTATTTCTGATATCGCAGTTGCAGTAAATGCAGGACAGATAAAAACAGGTGCTCCTTCAAGGACAGACAGGGTTTGTAAATATAACCAGCTTCTCCGTATTGAAGAGGATTTGGGAAGTGAAGCAGAGTATCCGGGAATGGCTGCCTTTTATAATTTAAAGTAATAAGCTTTTTTAAAACTACTGCTGATGTAATTTTTTGGTATATAAAAGGACCATGGAATTTTAAAAAGAGAACCGGTTTCAAATCTATTATTTGTTGCATGCGTAGTAGAAGTATAGATGTGCTTAATGGAACTAATATGTGAATTAAGATAAATAAATTTCTTGAAAAGTATTTTTTAGAGGGTTAGAATATCACATTGTTGCCATGAGGTTTTATATCTAAATTGTTAATATTTATAAATTATTATGGGCTGTTATAGGGGAGTGTGCAGATGGACTGGGACTTTGAATTTAATGCAATACTGGCTGTAGGTATAATTGTAATAATTGGTATTTTCAGCGGTTTTGCTGCCAGAAAATTTAAATTCCCTACTATTAGCGGTTATATTATTATTGGAATTATTATAAGTCTTTCACATATTATCCCCAGGGAATTAATTGATGGCGGCCTGGATATAATTACCGATATTAGCTTAGGAATAATAGGATATCTTGTAGGCGGGGGCCTATACTTAAAGAAATTAAAAAAAATCGGAAAAAATATTGCTATTATTACCCCTTTTGAAGCTCTGGGAGCATGGGTGATTGTAACTTTATCGGTATTGTTTCTGGGCCCCTTTATTATTAAAGTTGGCGTTGGTAATCCAGGTTCTTTTTATAGTTATTTACCAATGGCTATTGTTCTTGGTGCTATATCATGTGCCACTGCTCCTGCAGCATCCCTGGCAATAGTCAGAGAATATAAAGCAATGGGGCCCTTTACTACTACGCTACTTGCTATAATTGTCCTGGATGATGCTTTTGCTGTTATAGCTTATGCTGTTGGCTCGAATGTTGCGTGCTCTTTGATTACAGGTTTTCAGGATATTTCCTGGTATAAAATGTTAATGACTCCTGTTATAGATATTCTGGGTTCAATACTTTTGGGAGTTGTACTTGGGTTTGGCCTTTCTTATGTAGGGCGTTTTATAAAAAAGAAACAGCAGCTTCTCGCAGTAATAGCAGGTGCTATCTTTCTGTGTGTTGGAGTGTCTAAAGCACTGGGGCTATCAAGTATTTTAGCCAATATGATAATGGGCTTCGTTGTAGTTAACAGGATGAGCGACAATAAAGATATGTTTGGTGTTATAAATAATATGGAGGTAATTATTTTTGCGATGTTCTTTACTCTTGCCGGGGCGCATTTTAATATTAGTGTAATAAAGGAAGCAGGTATCCTTGCCCTGGTTATAACCCTGGCCAGATTTGTAGGTAAATTTGTTGGAGTTAGACTGGGCGGCTCTATTTCCCATGCCCCTCCGGGAGTAACCAAGTATCTGAGCTTTGGGCTGTTTCCAATAGCAGGTGTGACTATTGGTCTTGCTCTTTTAATAAAAGAGTATCCAGCATTTTCAGATATTTCCAATATAATGATAAATGCTATACTTGCATCTGTTATTATAAATGAAATAATTGCACCATTTCTAACCAGATATGCAATTTTTAAAGTTGGTGAAGCAGGCAAAAAAGATTAGAAATGGAGACTACTGTTATAGTTTAACTTATGATTAAATTATTTTAGTTATTTAAAAACCAAAGGAGAAAAAATGTCTGAGTTACTTGCTAAAGATGTAATGACAAAAAAGGTTATTACTATAAGTAAGGATGCTACAGTAGGACAATTAACTAAATTACTTCTGAAAAATGGGATAAGCGGTACTCCTGTGGTTGATGAAAAAGATAATCTGGTAGGAATGGCCTGTGAGGCAGATATAATAGTTAAGATGTCCAGTCTCCCTTTTCCGATGTCTTTTGGCTTTGCTTTTCTTGATAGCTATGAGATCTATACGAAAAGTACGAAGGAATATCTGGAAACGCGGGTTGAAGAAATTATGTCAAAGAAAATTAAAACCGTTAAAGAAGATATACCGCTTAGTAAAGTTGTAAATATAATGATAAATAATAATCTCAATAGAGTTCCTGTTCTTGATAATAATAATAAGTTATCGGGAATAATTACCCGGGCTGATGTAATGAATTCCATGATGAAAGAAACCGAAAAAAAACAGAAATAATTGTCTTTAACAATACTGCTATTCTTGAAATGTTTGTTATGCAATCTATTAAAATATTATTTGAAGAAAATTAATTTATGGATATTGTAACCGGCGCAACAGGCTGTATAGGAAATGTACTTGTAAGGACACTGCTAGAGAAGAGCAGAAGAGTAAGAGCACTTGTCCGCAGGACCTCTGATCTATCTTCAATTGAAGGCCTGGATGTTGAAAAAGTTGTAGGGGATGTACTGGATATTGATTCATTGATAAAAGCTTTCAGTAATGTGGATACTGTTTATCATCTTGCAGGGGTTATATCAATAATGCCAGGGGATAGAAAATTAATCCGCAGTAATAATCTTGAGGGGACAATTAATGTTATAAGTGCATGCCTTAAGTGCGGAGTAAGACGACTGGTCTACGCAAGTTCCATACACGCTTTAAAAGAACCGCCTGCTGGAACTGTTATTGATGAGAGCGTGCCTTTTGATGTGAACAGCAGGAGAGGCGAATATGACAGGTCAAAGGCTGCTGCCAGTCTGGAGGTAATAAGAGCAGCTTCCGATGGGCTGGACTCGGTAGTGGTCTGCCCTACAGGAGTTTTAGGGCCTTATGATTTTAGAGGGGCGCTTATAACCAGGACATTTATTGACTTTATCAGAGGTAAGATGAAAATAACCACAGGCGGGGCTTATGATTTTGTTGACGTCCGGGATGTTGCAGAAGGTCTTGTAATAGCTGCTGAAAAAGGAGGGAAAGGGCAGTTTTATATATTATCAGGTGAGAGAATTACCATGGATGAAATGATGGAGGTGTTATCTGAGGTCAGCGGAGTGGAGCCACCAAGATATAAAATTCCTACATGGCTTGCAGGAGCTGCCGGTATAGTTTCTCCATTATATTACAAATTAGCCCGTAAAACTCCAAGGTTTACCTTTTACTCTATAAATACCCTGCGGTCCAATTCATATATAAGCCACAATAAGGCAAGCAGGGAACTGGGATATAATCCCCGGCCCATAAGGGAGTCAATTAAAGATACTTTTAGGTGGCTTAAAGAAAATAAAATCTTATAGTTTTATTAAAAAAAGTTAATAAATAAAAGGAATAAGGGCCTTTCTATTTTCAGGGTAATCGGAAAAACTATTAACATACCACTTATGGTTTGAAAATGCCCGCGGTGCAAGGTTAGCAGTGGTGAATACGGCAAAGGCAAGCCCCGGAATTGACCAGGTAGCAACTGCCCAGCCAGTCCATTCCATGATTTCACCTAAGTAGTTTGGACAGGAGATATACTTAAATAAACCTGCTCTGGGGATTTTATAGTTGTCTTCTCCTGGTTTCCTTAAGTTTCTGAGAATGTGGTCGGATTGTAAATTTATAAACATGCCTGAAAAGAATAACATAAAGCCGGCAATAAAGCGGGGATCGATAAGCCAGTTAATGTTATAAGCTGGTGAAAGGTAGAAAAGGTAGTACCCGTTAATAAAACCGTTTATATTATTGAAAAAAATAGCAAAAATTATTAAAAGTACGGGGAAATTCTTATTCCCTCCCCTCATCAGAAATGGATATATAAAGGTCCTGTGGAAGTAGTGGATAGTCCACATAGAAAGAAATATTATTGCTATAAAATCTGTTTGTCTTTTTACGATAAAAAACATAAGAATCATTATAAAGAAGGCAGGAAATTCCATTATCAGCCAGCCGAGCTTGGCCCGTATGGTTAGTCCCCATCCTTTGCGGATATAGCGCCCATAGGGTGCTGAAGTGATAAGAAGGGAAATAAAAACAATAACTGCTGCTGTAAAAACAGTAGCAAGAAATATTTTGTATATAAGTTCTCCGGTCATTTAAAAGAGACTAAGTTAATAATACATAAATATCAAAAAACACTATTGCCATTTATGAACGTGAATTTTATATAACTTATGTAAATATAAACGGAGAGGCGCTATATTAGTTTCATCTTTTAAGTTAAATTAGAAGCTATTTCTGGTTGCTATTTCAAGGAAGAATATAGTATAGTGTAAACAGCAAAGCTTGATTTGTTTTTTTGAAAAAATAAGTATATTGATAGTTAATTAAGTAATTTTATAGCTTAATTAATAATTTTTTAATTCAGGGAATCCAGTTAAAATCTGGAGCGGTCCCGCCACTGTAATGGGGTGTGTGCTCTCTATATTAAAGCCACTGGTAAAATTACCGGGAAGGCAGAGAGTAAAGTCCCTTAAGCCAGGAAACCTGTGAATTATTAAATTCTCTCTCTTCGGTAGAAAGAGGGGATTTTTCATTTGTAAAAGAAAACTCCCGGCTGAAGAGACCGGGAGTTTTCTTATTAAAAACAATAAAAAAAGGAGGAAAAGTGATGAAGAAATTTCTTTACGCTGTAAGCGCAGCACTTGTTCTATTGCTTATAGCAGTTCCAGCATTTTTGACTGGGTGTAAAGGTGAGATTGAAGTAAAAGCAATAACGGAACCTATTGAGGTAACAGATGGTGAAGGAAAAATAGTTGAACTGGCTTCCCCTGCTAAAAAGATAGTGGTTATTTCCCCAAGTGCGCTGGAAATTTTAAGTGGTCTGGGAGCTATGGGACAGGTACTTGAAGTTGACAACTACAGCGTAGCAAGTGGTGACCCGCTAGCAGAGGGTTTTGAAGGTGTTGGAGATTCCTTTGGACTAAATGTAGAAAGAATTGCCGAACTGGATCCTGACCTCTTAATAGCAGTGAATGGAGGCCCTGATGATGATTACCAGAAAATAGAAGAACTTGGAATTGATATTTACAGGGTTATAAGTGTAAGCGGTATTGAAGGTGTTTATGAAGAAATAACTAATATAAGCAAGTTAACCGGCCTTGAGGATGAGGGCGAGGAACTTGTAAAAGAGCTTAAAAAAAGTGTGGACGGCATTTATAATAAGGTCAAGGATTTAAGTGATGAAGACAAGCCTGAAGTTTTTTACGAAGTATGGAATGACCCTTTGATGAGTGCCGGGATGGATACTTTTACCAATGATTTGATTAAAAAAGCGGGAGGAATAAATATAGTAGCGGAAGATAATATTACAGGATGGCCGGAATACAGCGTGGAAACTCTAATAGAAAAAAATCCCGATATTATAGTTGCTCCAATGAGTCTGGCTGCAGACCCTTCTATAATAACAGAGGATGAAAGATTTTCAAGCATTGCCGCAGTAAGAAATGGCAGGGTATATGTAATACCCGATAATCCAATTTCCCGTCCCAGCCAGAATTTAACCACAGCGCTTGATATGTTATCAAAGGCATTTCATCCAGATATTTTTGGAGAATTTGAAATAATAGAATAGGATATTTCATCTTTTATCTTTATAAATTTTTATAGGTATTTCTTTATAGATAAGGTGCTATTGCGATGGGAACCAGGAAAAGGACACTAAAATATGTTTTTATATTACTGGCAGTCCTTGTATTATTAATAATAGTATCTGCATCTATAGGTGCAGCTAAAATCAGTTTAAAGGATACCGGGCTTATAATTTCCAGTTTTATACCGGGAATTAAAAATTTTGTAAGTGCCGGCCTTTTTGAGAATCAGGATATGGTTATAATTTCCAGGATAAGACTGCCACGGATATTTTTGTCTGTATTTGTTGGTATAGCGCTTGCAAGCTCGGGAGTTATTTTTCAGGGGTTATTTAGAAATCCCATGGCAGACCCTTTTGTAATTGGTGTTTCGGCAGGGGCTGCTTTTGGGGCGACTGTCGGGCTTGTACTTATTAAAGGTACCGGGCTGGCCGGTATTTCAACAACAACTGTTTTTGCCCTTTTTGGGGCAATAGCTACCACATTTCTTGTCTATAATCTTGCCAGGATAAGGGGTAAAGTTTCAGTTGCTACCCTGCTTCTTTCAGGAATTGCACTAAGCGCTATGTTAAGTGCAATGACTTACCTGATAATGCTTTTTAAAGTAGAGGATATGGCTAAAATAGTGTTCTGGGTTATGGGGAGCTTTACTTCTGCTTCCTGGAATAATTTTGTTATCCTGGCTCCGCTGGTTACTGTTCTGGTTATTGTTTCAGGTTTTTTTATGAGAGACCTGAATGTATTGTCACTGGGAGACGAAAGAGCGGTACAATTAGGGGTAGAAACCGAAAAAGTGAAAAAGATTTTACTGGTGATGGCTTCGCTTATAGCAGCAGTAGCCGTATCAATGAGTGGAATTATCGGGTTTGTAGGGCTGGTAACCCCACATATTTTAAGATTAATTGTGGGACCGGACCATAAAATTCTATATCCCACCTCTGCTATTGCCGGTGGGATCGTACTTCTTGTGTCGGATACCCTGGCAAGAACGGTACTTATGCCCAGGGAGATACCTGTAGGGATTATAACATCCATTATCGGGGTGCCATTCTTTTTATATTTGTTAGTGAAATCGAAGAGGGACGTTTTTTAGGCCTTAATTTTTCTAATATATCATATGAAATTTGTATAATATGAAAAAGAATAAAAATATACTATCTGTAAGGGATTTAAGTTTTTCCTATGATGGTAAAAAAGTTCTGGATAACATAAGCTTTGATGTTGAAAATGGAAGTTTCATTTCAATTCTTGGCCCCAATGGAGCAGGGAAAAGTACCCTGGTAAATCTTATAAGCAAGGTTATAGAGGGATATAAAGGTGTTATAAAAGTTGGAGGCAGGGATATAGGAAGTCTGGGTTCAAAAGAGATTGCTAAAATGGTGGGAGTTGTTCCCCAGTATACCAGTCCCGGTTTTAATTTTACTGTAGCTGAAATGGTTATGATGGGGAGGCACTCCTATGTCCCGAGATTTGAAGTTGAGAGGAAAAGAGATTTTGATAAAGTCAGGGAAGCTATGGAAAAAGCAAAAATATTATCCTTTTCAAAAAGAAGATTTAATGAACTTTCAGGTGGTGAAAAACAGCGGGTAGTTGTAGCCCAGGCATTAGCCCAGGATAGCTTCCTGCTGCTCCTGGATGAGCCGACTTCTCATCTTGACATTAATTTCCAGATTGAATTTATGAATTTATTTATGGATTTAAATCAGAAGGAGAATAAAACTATAATCGGGATTTTCCATGATATAAATCTTGCAATTCAGAGCAGTAAAAAAATAATGCTGCTAAAAGAAGGCAGTATTTTTGGATTTGGAAGAAGTGATGATGTATTAAACAGGGAAAATATAAGAAGAGTTTTTGGGAGCGATGTCTTTGTGGGCAGGAACCCGGTTACCGGCAAGCTTTATATCAGCCCTATTTTCAGCCCTAAAACCGGCCAGGGTGTTTCTGGCAGGCCGGGAAGCAAAAACCTTAAAGTGCATGTTATAGGAGGCGGGGGTGCAGCATCGCAGATACTCAATCTACTTTATAAAGGCGGTTATAAGGTATCATGCGGGGTGGTAAATACACTTGATACTGATATGGATACAGCAATTATGCTGGGCATACCCTATGTGAATGAAGCGCCTTTTTCTCCCATAAGCGAAAATACGCAGAAAAAAAATCTTGAGTTCATTAAATCAAGCGATGTAGTAATTTTAGCCGGAATAGAATTTGGAAACGGTAATTTCCTAAACCTGGTTTCTGCAGGAAGGGCTGCCAGTATTGGGAAGAAAGTAATATTAATAGACAATAAAGATATCGGTAAGAGGGACCATACCGGCGGTAAAGCAGAAAAGCTCTACAGGGAGATAGCGGGTCAGGAAGTAGTGGTTGTAAAGACTGTAAATCAGATACTGAAATATTTATGACTAGCAATGATATGAAAAAAAATGGGTCAAAATCTATTATGATGCAGGGAACAGGTTCTCATGTAGGAAAAAGTGTAACCGCCGCTGCTGTATGCAGGATTCTAAGGCAGGATGGATTCAGCGTTTGTCCATTTAAATCACAGAATATGGCACTTAATTCATATGTGACTGCTTCAGGAGGAGAGATGGGCCGTGCCCAGGTAGTTCAGGCAGAAGCATGTGGGCTGGAGCCAGAGGTTTATATGAACCCAATACTCATAAAGCCGGTTGCTGATTCCAGGGCACAAATAATATTTATGGGAGAAGTAGTTAAAAACATGAGCGCAGTTGAATACAACAATAAGAAATCTTTTTATCTGGGTAAAATAAAAGAGATTCTGGATGATTTGAAAAAGAAGTTTGATTATATAGTAATAGAAGGTGCAGGGAGCCCTGCAGAAATAAACCTTATGGATAATGACATTGTAAACATGTCTGTAGCAGAAGCTGCTGGTTCAAGCGTAATACTTATTGGTGATGTAGATAAAGGAGGGGTGTTTGCCAGTTTCTATGGTACAGTAAAACTTCTTCCAGCCAGATATAGAAAATATATAAAGGGGCTACTGGTAAATAAGTTCAGGGGGGATATAAGTCTATTAAAACCGGGTAATGACTTTATAGCTAAAAAATTAAACATACCGGTGATAGGAACTATTCCTTTTATTAAAGACATATATATTGAAGAGGAGGATTCAGTAAACATAGAACAGGAAAAAGATAGAAAGCGTCTTTTGGACTATGACGGGATACCCGGTAGCAAAAAAAGAATAATAATTTCTGTAATATATCTTCCTCATATTTCTAATTTTACCGATTTCAATGCTTTTGAGCTGGAAAAAGAAGTCAGTCTTGTCTATATAAAACACAGGGAGGAACTAAAAAACTTGAATCCCCATATGATTATTATACCTGGAAGCAAGAGCACCATAAGCGACCTTTTATATTTAAGAAAATCAGGTCTGGAAGAAGAAATAAAGGAAAAATACCATAGTGGAACAGTAATTTTAGGTATTTGCGGGGGGTTTCAGATGCTGGGAAGGAAGATAACAGACAGGTTCAGAAGTGAGTCAAAAGATGCCGGAAGCATAGGAGGTATTGGACTTATGGATATAGAAACAGACTTCCTGAAGAATAAAAATACCAATCAGGTAGAATTTAATATTAACAGAGATGTACTGGGCCATCCTGCCTTAAAAGGTTTGTCCGGGAAGTTGTTTAAAAGTACGGAGGGCACCATGAAAGGGTATGAGATACATATGGGGAAATCAAGTGCCCTGGAGATAAATTCCGGTAAGATTTTTCCTCTTTTCAAAGTCTTTTCAAGAGGGGATAGAAATAAAAGTTTCTATGACGGGTTCTTAAGGTTTGATGACAATAATAAAAACATAGTTCTGGGGACCTATATCCATGGTATTTTTGATAATTGGGGAGTAAGGGAATTTATTTTACAGGTGCTTAAGGAAAGAAATAATATAGTATCTTACGATAACAGAAGAAAGGTATTATCATACAGTGAGTTTAAAGAGAAGCAATACAACAGATTAGCAGATTTTTTTAGGGAGAATATGAATATGGAATTATTTTATAATATCCTGGATAATAAGCTATAAAGTACAGGGGTAATAGTTTGTAAAAATTATTGGATTTTTAAGAGTTTGATTGGGGATTTGGTAAGTAATGGATAAAAATAAAAATTCTAAAAAAAAGGTCAAAAGAGGTCTTATACTTATAAACACCGGTAACGGTAAGGGTAAAACTACTGCAGCAATGGGGCTGGCTTTGAGGGCTGCCGGGAGGAATCTAAAAGTTTTGATTTTGCAGTTTATAAAGGGTCCCTGGAAATCAGGCGAGGTTAAAATCATTGAGAAGCTAAAGCCCCTTATTGAAATAGAGCAGCTCGGCCTGGGGTTTATAAGATTTAAGGATGGAAAAATGGTAAATGAAGAGAAACAGCTTAAAAATGCATATGAATCTTTTAGGTATGCCAGCAATAAAGTTAACAGCGGGAAATATGATGTGGTGATACTGGATGAAATAAATAATCTGGTTGGTATGGGACTTTTAAAAGTGGAAGATGCGGTAAGTCTAATAAAGAATAAGCCTGAAGAGCTTAATATAGTGCTAACCGGAAGGAATGCCCCCGAAGAGCTTATAGAAATTGCTGATACGGTAACTGAGATGAAGGAGATAAAACATGCCTTGAGTAAAGGAATAAAAGCAAGGAAGGGCATTGAATTTTAACAAGAGGTTGAGTTGTTTTATCAGACACGGCATTATGGAGATAAAGAAGGATATTAAAATATTGAAGAATTTTAGGTCTAACTATATAAATATAATTTAATGATTAGCTAAAACTTAAAGGAGAGATCGTTTGTATGGAATGCAATAAAGAAGAAAATCTTAAGAGATGTAATTGTACTTATGAACCATGCTCGAGGAAGGGTATTTGCTGCGAATGCATAGCTTACCATAGAAAAATGGGGGAGCTTCCGGCCTGCTATTTTGATGATGCAGCAGAAAAAACATACGATAGGTCAATAGAATATTTTGTTAAATTAAACAGCTAGAAACGATTTATTTTAGCGTTACGAAAAAATTGAAGGAATATTTAAGGCGGGCTTTTTATGCCGGTTCATATAAGCAAAATTGAATTTATGACCTGTATCGGGAAACTATATTATCTCTGGAGGGAAAGAGCCGGCAAGACAGTTATTATATATCTGGGAAATAACAGGAAGGATTTTCTGGAATTTCTGGATAATATTAAAAAAAATTATTGGGTCTCAAAAAAAATCTATTTTACTTCTAAAAAATCTGTCTGTATTGAAAATACAATCAACGATTATCTTAATGGAAAGACAAAAAAAATAAATTTTGAAGTTGAATTTATGACAGGGACACAGTTTCAGAAAAAAATATGGGAAAAATTAATTTCGGTAAATTACGGGAAAACAATAAGTTATAAGGAGCTGGCAAATCTGGCTGGTTACAGGAGGGCGTGGAGGTTGGCAGGGTCTGCATTAAAAAGTAATCCAGTGCTTCTGGTTGTCCCCTGCCACAGGGTAATTAAAAGTGATGGTTCCCCCGGTGAATTTAAAGGAGGGAATAAAATAAAAAAATTTCTTCTTGAACTGGAGAAAAGCTAGGAAATCTATACTCATATTAATTATATTGCATAAATTATAGACGCTATAATAGCAGCGGAAATTTTTTATTAATTTGCAAACTCAAGTCTCTCTATTGCAGATTGTATGTTTTATGTTGTGATTTTAAGCATACATAATCAAATGTTTCTGTTTATGAAATTTTTTTAAAAACTGTTTAAAGAATAAAGCCAGTTAGGGTAGAATATTTAATACAATAGCTATTATTATAAAAACAGGGAAGGAATCTAAATGGGTGGTTTCTGGGGTAAAGTAAAAAAATTCTTTACGGTACCAGTAGGAGATTCTACCTCCGGTTTCATTACTTTTAAGGTCAGATGCAACAAGTGTGGTGAGGAAATAACAATCAGGGCAAGGAAATATAGCGACACATCCCGCATATATGAAGGAGAAGGGCCGGCAGGCGCAGAATATTTCTTAAGAAAGGAAATACTGGGAGAGAGATGTAACAATCTTATCTATACCAGTATTTATTTCGGGTCTGGCTTTAATATTATTTCAAAGGATATAAGCGGCGGTGAATTCATAGATTAGTATTTAGATAAATACCCTTTTTATGTTACAATCTAAATGTTGTTTAATAAAATTTTCTCTTATGGAAATCTTTTAAAAATGAATCTTTCTGAGGATTTAAGCGTAATAGTGTTGGCTGCCGGAAAGGGCAGAAGGATGAAGTCAGAAATTCCTAAAGTTCTTCATAAGCTTTTAGGTAGACCGATAGTATATTATGTTTTATCCACAATAAAAAAATTGAGCCCCAAAAACATCTTCATAGTTACAGGATATAAGAGAGAGCCTATAATTGATTATACAAAAAGTAATTTTCCTGAAGCCGGGATTCTTGTACAGGAAAACCAGCTTGGTACGGCCCACGCTGTTTATACGGCAAAAGATAAAAAGAATAGTTTAGGCAGATATACCCTTGTCCTTTCAGCCGATACTCCTTTAATAAGTACGATAGTTATAAAAAAATTATTGGAAAATACAGTCAGGACAAAAAGCAAAGCCGGTATTATTACTACATCAGTTCCGGACCCTAAAGGTTACGGCAGGATAATAAAAGATAAAAAGGGCAGTATAACAAAAATAGTAGAGGATGCTGATGCTAACTTTGAGGAAAGGAAAATAACCGAAGTTAATTCATCTATCTACTGCTTTGAGACAGAAATACTATTTGAAAATATCGATAAGATTGGAACTGTAAACAACCAGAAAGAGCACTATCTTACAGATATTATTGAAATGCTGGTAAGGGATGGCAAGAAGGTTAGCTGTCTTAAAATTTCTGATTATGAAGAGGTTATGGGTATTAATAATAGACAGCAGCTTTCCAGTGTGGAAAGCATAATGCAGGGTAGAATTAACGAAAATTTTATGAAAAACGGGGTTACCATAAGAAACCCGCAATCATGCTATATAGAGAGCAGTGCAATCATAGAAAGAGATGTTATCATTGAGCCCTGCTGCTTTATTAAAGGGCAAACTACAATCAGGAAAAATTCAGTTATAGGCCCTTTCTGCCAGATTATAAATTCAAAAGTAGGTGAAGGCACAAGGATAAATTCTTCCATAATAATAGATTCTGATATAGGAAAAAATAATAATATAGGGCCTTATAGTTATGTAAAATCAAATGCTGTGGTAAGGGATAATATTAAAATAGGTAAAGGAGCTGTTATAGAAGAGGATTCACTTATATCTGAGGATATTCACTGAAATTTACTGGTGTTATAAAATGTGTAAACCGTAAAAGCTATTATTTTATATGGTTAAGGGAAAAATTAAAATTTAGATAAATAATTTAAAGTAGGAGTTATAAAAAGAATGGGAAAAGGAAAAGATTACAAAAGAATGATGTTATTTTCGGGTTCATCTTATCCTGCTTTGACGGAGAGGATTGCAGAGGAGCTGGGGATAAGAACAGGGAAAGTTACCAGAACTAAGTTTAAAAATGGCGAAATTTATATAAAATTCGATGAAAGTGTAAGAGGGGCAGATGTTTTTGTGGTCCAGACCTGCTGTGAACCGGTAAATGATAACGTAATAGAAATGCTGATAATGATAGATGCTCTAAAAAGAGCTTCCGCAGGGATGATAAATGCCGTAATTCCACATTATGGATATGCGCGGCAGGATAAGAAAGCAGAAGGTAGAGAACCGATATCAGCAAAATTATTTGCTGACCTGCTTTCTGTAGCAGGAATGGATAGAGCCATACTTGTGGACTTGCATTCTGCAACTATTCAGGGTTTCTTTGATGTTCCCGTAGACCATATAACCGCTATACCCATAATAGCCAAATACTTTAAAGAAAAAAATATAAAGGATGGTGTAGTGGTAAGCCCTGATGTTGGAGGGGTGAAAAGGGCAAGTATTTTTGCAAAAAGACTGCATTTCCCTCTAGCAATACTGGATAAAAGAAGACCTGCACCTAATGTTGCTGAAATGGAGCACATAGTAGGGGATGTGGAAGGCAGGGAAGCTATAATATTTGACGATATAATTGACACCGGCGGCACACTTTTTAAAGCTATTGATATGCTGGTAAGGCATAAAGTATCTAAAGTTTATGTTGGTGCCACGCATGCTATTTTTTCAGGTGATTTTCTGGAAAAAGTTAAAGATTCAGGGGCAGAGGAGATAGTAGTAGCCAACACTATTCCAATAAAAAAGGAAAATGAAAAAATAAAAGTTCTCTCCATTGCCCCCCTGCTTGCAAAAACAATAAAAAAAGTTTATCATTGCAGTTCTGTAAGCGAATTGTTCAAGGGTGAGAATTTAGTTTAGTTTGTAAATTAAAGGACAAGGTGCAGAAATAAATGGAAAATATCGTTATTGAAGTTGAAAAGAGAAGCGAAAAAGAAATTAAAAATAAGGTATCAAAAAAGCTAAAAACTAAAAATTACATACCTGCAGTTGTTTATGGTTTAAAAAAAGACCCGGTAAGCATAAAGCTAAAAGAAAAAGAGTTCAAGGATATTATAAAGGGTAAGAGTATATATAGTGGAATTTTTAACCTCAAGATAGATGGCAGTGGAAAAGGCAGTAAAGAGACAGTTCTAGTAAAGGAATTCCAGAGAGATGCAATTACGAGGGAATTTTTACATATTGATTTTTTGAGAATTAAAATGGAGAAGGAAATTGAAACTACTGTTCCAATCCATATACTCAACGAGGAGATATCAATAGGTATCAAGGAAAAAGGCGGCGTACTGCAGCACGGTCTCAGGGAACTGCATATTTCCTGTCTGCCAGCAGATATTCCTGATTATATTGGATATGATATAGCGGGTCTGGATATGGGTTCAGCGGTCAGGGTTTCCGATATTAACGTTTCTGATAAGATAAAAATCTTAAATGATCCTGAAGAACTTGTTGTTTCAATAATACACCCGACCCAGCTGAAAGAAGAAGAAGAGGAAGAAGAAGAGGAAGTTGAAGAGGAAGTTGAAGAACCAGAAGTAATTGGTAAGGGTAAGGAAGAACGGGAGCCGGAGGAAGAAAAAGGACATCCGGAAGCAAAAAGCTCCAGTGAAAAATAATTATTATGATTTTAATTGTTGGCCTTGGCAATCCCGGTAAAAATTATGAATTTACCAGACATAATATTGGTTTTAGAATAGTTGACAAGTTTGTTGACAGCCTTGAGAAAAAGAGCTGTTACCGGAAATTTATGTCTGCAGTTCTTGAATCCTACTACAGTAATCATGAGATAATAATCCTAAAGCCGCAGATGTTTATGAATAAAAGTGGCGAAGCAGTAGCTTTATGCTCGAGTTATTATGGAGACCAGATAAGCTCAATGCTGATAATACATGATGATATTGATATAAATTTTGGAGAAATTACTCTTAAGAAGGGTGGAAGTACAGCCGGTCATAAAGGTCTGGAATCTATAGCAACAAGTCTGGGAAGTTATGATTTTGATAGATTGCGGTTTGGAGTAGGTAGGCCTACCGGAAGGCAGGATGCTTCGGATTATGTGCTTAAGGAATTTGGCAGGAAAGAAAAGGAAGAAGTTGAGGTTGGGATTGAGAGGTCAGTAGATATTATAGAGGATTACATTACCGGGGGTATCCAGCATGCTATGAATAAATATAACTGATTTAAGTTTTTTATTTATTTTTACCGTTGCCCTCAATAAATAGAATTTATTTTTTTGCAAAGTGTGCCTGTCTAAATTTTTTCAATCAAAAATCAATAAAAATTATACTTTTTTAATAAAAGTATAATATCATCTTTTAGAGTGGCAAATCCTTGAAGCAGTAAGAAATTATGGTTCCTTTTTTATATAATCAATCCGGTAAGTGGATTTAAATATCGGGGATAAAAATGTTTTTAGAAATTTTTTCATTAGAAGAGCAGTGGCAGAAGTTTATAAAAGAATATGAAAAGGCAAATAGCAGCAAGGGAAAGGATGGAAGTACAAAATCCTCTACATTAATTGCTGATGAAAATATCTGGCCTTTTGCGATAAGTGCTTTCTACAGTTTTTTTAATCTTCCTCTCCTGGTAGTTACATCAACACTGGAAAGTGCCATTGAGCTAGAGCAGGAAATAAAATGTATTATTCCCCGGGTGAAAGTATCAAGGTTCCCCAGTCTGGGAAACAATATTTTTTATAAAAATAAGGTTACCCCTTCAGAAAATCTTGTAGGGAGACTGAAAGTTATTAGGGATTTACTGGATGATGATAGATCAAATAAAAAGTTCTTAATAATAGCTACCAGTAATTCTTTGCTTAACATGCTACCTGCTTTAAAAATTAGTGAAATAAAAAAAAATATTAAAATATCTGCTGGTATTGAATACGGCAGGGATAAATTAATAAAAGAGCTTGCCGGCACCGGTTATGAGAGGGTGGATAAAGTTTATGACCGTGGAGAATATAGTGTAAAGGGTGAGGTCATTGATGTATTTGATGTGACATGTGAATATCCTGTAAAAATTGATTTTATTGAAGATGAAGTAGAAAAAATATTTATTTATGATATTAAAAATCAGAAGCCTGTAAAAAATTTAAAAAGTAAATTTATTTTCCCCAGTATAAATCCATGGGAAATTAAAGGAAATGGCAGCAGTAAACCGGCTGGCGGGACCATATCCTTTATTGATTTGTTAAAAGAAGAAGTCCGAAATTTCTCTATTATATTCTGTGATCCGGAAGAAATTTATCTAAAAATAAAAAGTGATATAGATATCCTTAAAAAAATTTTTGAGAGAGATAAAGATATCATTGTAAATAATAGCAGAGCTTTAGAAGAATTTTATCTTGTCAAAAAAAATTTTCTTGAAAGGAGTGATTATTTCCGGAAATTAAATATAGTGTCTAACAGAGAACGTAATTCAAACAAGGATAAGTTTAGCTTGAGTAAGATAAACAGGCAGAAAAAGAGCTACGGCAGTTCCAGAGAATTTATACGTAATGTTAAAAATGACTTAAAGAGTGCCAGGAAAGTTATTATATCCATAAGTTCAAAAGAAAGAGTGAAAAAAATAGAAGAAATTTTATTAAATAATGCTGTTTCCTGCAGTCATGTAAAGACTAAAAAGGATTTTAAATATGATTTGTTTAAGTCAGGTGTTATAAATATATTGGAAACACGTCTTTACAGAGGTTTCAGTTCCAGGGAAATATCATTATACGGTGAGCTTGATATTTATGAACAGATAAAGCAGCAGGTTCCGGGAGGAGGGATTCTTGCCGGGCGAGAACCGGGATATTTCAAACCCGGGGAATATATAGTTCACAAAGCCCATGGGATAGGCAGATATATTGATATTGTTTCAAAACAGCTTGAGGGATGTAAAAGGGAGTATTTTTTAATAGAGTATGCCGGAAATGATAAGTTATATGTCCCTACCTGGCAGGCCGACCGTATTAGTAGATATATTGGTTCAAAGAACCCGGTAATAACCTCGCTTACTTCCAGGCAATGGGAGGGTATTAAAAAAAGAGTAAGAAAATCCGTAGGGAAGCTTGCCGTTGATCTCGCCACGTTATATGCAAAAAGAAATTCTGCCAGCGGGTATGCTTTTCCTGAAGATAGCCCCTGGCAGAGGGAAATAGAAGATTTATTCCCATTCAGGGAAACCCCTGACCAGATTAAAGCAATAAATTATGTTAAAGATGTCATGAGCAAACAAGAGCCCATGGATATTCTGGTGATCGGAGATGTGGGATTTGGAAAGACAGAAGTAGCGATAAGAGCAGCTTTTAAAGCAATAGAGAGTGGAAAACAGGTATTATTGCTGGTTCCGACTACGATTCTTGCTGACCAGCATTATTACAACTTCAGCCAGAGATATAAAAATTATCCTGTTATTCTGGAGGTATTAAGCAGGTTTAAAACCAGAAAAGAGCAAAAAGAAATAATAAAGGATTTTAGTGAAGGTAAAGTAGATATGATTATCGGAACACACCGTATTTTACAGGAGGATTTAAAGCCCAGGGATCTTGGTCTGATAATCATAGACGAGGAACAGAGATTCGGGGTTAATAGTAAGGAAAAGATAAAGTTATTAAAAACAGAGGTTGATGTGTTGACTTTAAGTGCGACACCTATCCCAAGGACTCTATACATGTCTCTTGCCGGGGTAAGGGATATGGTACTGATAGAAACCTATCCGGAAGGAAGGAGCCCTGTAAAAACTTTTGTAGGCGAAACTGATTATAGTGTTATAAAGATAGCTCTGGAAAGGGAATTAGCCAGGGGAGGGCAAATATATTATGTCTATAATAGGATATCCGGTATAGAAAATAAAAAGGTCCAGCTTCAGAAGGTACTTCCCCGGGCTAAAATTGCGCTGACACACGGGCAGATGGAAGGAGGCAAGATAGAAAAGGTGATGAGGGACTTTATAGATAAAAAATATGATATATTGCTTACCACCTCTATAATAGAGTCCGGAATGGATATTGAAAATGTAAATACGCTTATTGTTGAAAATTCTCATCTTTTCGGACTGTCACAGCTATACCAGTTAAGGGGGAGAGTGGGCAGGTCATCTGAAATAGCATATGCTTATTTTTTCTATCCCGGCAGGAAGAGTATGAATTTTCAGGCGTTTCAGAGACTTAAAACACTAACTGAATATACCGAGCTGGGTTCAGGTTATAATATAGCAATGAGAGACCTTGAGATAAGAGGAGCAGGCGAGATACTTGGACCAAGGCAGCACGGTCATATAAACAGTGTCGGATTTGATATGTACTGCCAGATAATAAGGGAAGAGATAGGCAAGCTTAAAGGCAGAGAAATTGAAGATGATATAGATGTGCAGATTGAACTTCCGGTAAGCGCATACATTCCGAGAAGTTATATTGGAAATGAAGATGATAGAATAAATATTTATAAAATTCTGGGAAATGCTAAAAGTCTTGACGAGATAGATAAAATTAAAAAGGAAATGGTCTTGAGATATAAGGATTTACTCCCGGTTGTTGATAATCTTGTAAATATTTCCAGGATAAAGTATTTGATGAAGAAATCAGGGATAGAAAAGATTACATTCTCAGAGGATAAGGGTATTTATCTTAAGAAAGTAAATATGAGTTTGAGTAAAGCCAGGGAAATGACTGGGAAAAATAGCAATTTATTGTACGAACCGGCTCTTAAAACAGTGACAATAAAAAAAGTTGACAAAAACATTAATTTAGATTTAGTCTTAAGCAACCTAAATGGTATAATAAGCTTTATGTAATATTTATTATAAAGGAGGAAGGTTAAGCTTGAAGCGGAGTATTATATTTCTTTCTATATTATTTATTATTGCCTTACTCTTTGCAGGTTGCAGTAAAACGGTAGCCACGGTGGACAGGATGAAAATAAGTCAAAAAGAAGTGGATGCTTATGTTGATGTTATGAAAAGTCAGGATGAAACTGGCGAGATGTATTTGGGTGAAGAGCAATTGAAAGAGCTAGAAGCAGATATTATTGATTCATTAATTGTTATAAAGTTAATTGAAAGATATGCTGAAGAAAATAATATAACTGTAACTGATGAGGAAATTGACGAATCAATACAATCAATTATTGCGGGATATGAGTCAGAGGAGGAATTTGAAGAAGCCCTGAAAGGATGGGGCATGGATAGGGAATTCCTTACAAATGAAATCAGAAGCCGGTTAATGGGCAATAAGGTTTATGATAAAGTGACTGAAGGCGTTAGTGTAAATGATACTGAAGTAAGACAATATTATGAAGAAAATAAAGATACTAGTTTTTTGATTCCAGCCAGTGTAGAGGCCGCGCATATCCTGGCCATTTTTCCATGGAAAAATGCTGATTCTGGAGAAAGTGAAAGTGAAGAAGGCAGGAGTGAAGCCAGGGAAAAAATAAAGATGATAGAACAAAAATTAGAAGAAGGCGAAAATTTTGAAGACCTGGCCAGGGAGTATTCTGATGATACAAGCACTGCTGAAGATGGTGGAAATCTGGGTTATGTAAGCGAGGGCCAGATGGTTGAAGAATTTAATGATGCATTATTTTCTCTTGATGAGAGTGAAGTGAGCGGTATTGTGGAAACGGAATACGGATTTCATATTATAAAGGCCTATGATTACAAGGAAGAATATATTCAGGAATTTGGCGAGGTTGAGGAATCAATAAAAGAATTTCTTTTAAGTACATATAAAGGAGCTGAATGGGAAAACTTTATTTACTCTTTAATAGATAATGCTGATATTGAATATTCTGATGATATTGAAGGTACGCTGGGTAACAGCAGTGCTGGAGAAGAAAGCGAATGAAACCTCAATTAAGCAGTGATGATATTAAAAATATAGATAAAATAGATGATAGCAGCAAACTTTTTTCTATCCTGCTGGATATAATGATAAAGCTCAGGTCTCCTGGTGGATGCATGTGGGACAGGGAGCAAAATCATAAAAGCATTAAAAAAAACCTGATAGAAGAAACTTACGAAGCTGTTGAAAGCATAGACAGTGATGACTCTAACGGATTAAAAGAGGAATTAGGCGATCTGCTTCTTCAGGTGGTTTTTCATAGCCAGATTGCAGCTGAAACCAATGAATTTGATATAAGGGAAGTTTTGCGTGGAATTATAAGTAAGCTGGTGAGGAGGCACCCGCATGTATTTGGGGGAGCTGTTGTAAAGGACAGCAGGGAGATACTGGAAAACTGGGAAGAAATTAAAAAGAAGGAAAGAAAGAAAAAAGTTGAAAAATCCGATTCTATATTTAGCGGGATTCCAAAATCACTGCCTTCACTGCATTTTGCTTATGAAATACAGAACAGAGCTTCAAGACTGGGGTTTGACTGGGATAATACAGCCGGTGTATTTGAAAAGATAGAGGAGGAGCTGGCTGAGTTAAAAAAAGAGATAAGTAAGGAAAGCAAGAATCGTATTTCCGATGAAATTGGGGATATTCTTTTCACTATAGTAAATTTTGCAAGACATACAGGGATAGATTGCGAAGAAAGCCTGCATGAATCCAGTAAAAAATTTATAAAAAGATTTGATTTTATGGAAAAGCACGCGGAAGAAAATAACTTAAATTTTAAAGAATTACCCCTGGAAGAAAAAGATAAGCTATGGGAACTTGCGAAGAGTAAACTTTCATAAGAAATATCATGAAAACTACCATGAGAAAAACCAAAATAATCTGTACCGTTGGCCCTGCAACTAAAAATGAGGCGACCTTAAAAAAGATGATAAAAGGTGGGATGGACATAGCCCGAATCAATACTTCACATAGTAATTCAGATGAAGTTATTGAACTGGTTGAGAAAATAAGAAAAATTTCAAAAGAATTTAACAAAAATACAGCAATAATACTGGACCTACAGGGGCCAAAAATTAGAATCGGCCAGCTAAAAGATAAAATAAGCCTGTATAAGAAGCAAAAAGTTATTTTTACTGCAGAGAATGAAAGTGATTTAGATTACTCCGGTGATAACATTATAATTAGTGTTACCTACGGAATGTTCACAGAAGATATCAAAAAAGGTACACCTATTTTTATTGATGATGGCCTTATTGAATGCAGGGTGCTGGAAGTCAATAAAGCTAAAAAGTTTGCTGTCTGTGAAGTTATAACCGGAGGATTACTCGGGTCATATAAAGGTATTAATTTACCCGGAGTAACAATAAGTATAAATTCGGTTACTAAAAAGGATATAAAATTCCTTAACCTGGGGCTGGAGCTCGGTGTGGATTTTATAGCCCAGTCTTTTGTCAGGGATTCCCGCGATGTAGAAAAAGTTAAGAAAATGATAAGTAAAAAGAATGGTAATGCAATGGTTATAGCTAAAATTGAAAAGCATGAAGCAGTTGATAATTTTGATGATATATTAAGATCAGCAGATGCTATTATGGTAGCTAGGGGGGATCTGGGTATTGAGATTGATGCTGAAGATATTCCGCATCTCCAGAAAGAGTTTATAAGTAAAGCCAATATGTCAGGGAAGCCGGTAATAACAGCTACACAGATGCTTGATTCCATGATAAGAAATCCCAGGCCAACCAGAGCTGAAGTAAGTGATGTGGCCAATGCAATTATAGATGGCTCAGATGCTGTTATGCTTTCTGGAGAAACTGCTGTAGGCAAGTATCCTCTGGAGTCTCTGGAAATGATGGTTAAAATAATAAATAAAACTGAAATTTCCCTGGATTATGATTTGTTATTACGTAAAAGCTATATTGAGAAGAAAAAATTGGGTATTTGTAATAATGCTATTACGGCCGCGATAAGTTTTGCATCTGTTGAAGTTGCCACAATACTGAACGCGAAAGCCATTATTTCTTCTACCGAGTCGGGGCATACTGCAAGGCAGGTTTCTAAAAACAAGCCAAGGAGCATGATAATAGGAGCAAGCTCCAATGACTGGGTAGTAAGGCAGCTGATGATTAGCTGGGGAGTGATTCCGGTTAAGACCAGGCATGCTGAGAACATTGATATAATGATTGATGAATCTATAAATGCTCCTAAAAAACTTAAATATATAAGTCCGGGAGATAGAGTTGTCATTACAGCCGGTGTTCTGGTGAATAAACCAGGCAGTACAAATCTTATAAATGTCAGAGAAGTTAAATAAGTTATAAATTAAGTCTATCTGGATGATAGCTATTGTTTAATAATATTTAGGCCTCAGTAAATCTAAGCTTCTTTAGAAGCTTATCCTCCCCGATTAATGTAAGGACGTCATCTTTCTGGAATTTATAGTTAATGTCCGGAGGAGCCATGATTTCGTTTTTTTTGTTCTTTAAACTGATTATAGTTACTCCATATTTTTTTCTTAAGCCGAGCTCTATCAAATTTTTTCCTACCAGCATTTCCGGTGTTGGTATTTCAATTATACTTACATCCGGACTAACTCTTAAGAAATCAATAATGTTGGAGCTTACAAGGCTTTTTGCAACTCTCTCTCCCATGTCTTTTTCCGGATAAGCTATAATATCTGCGCCGACTTTTGAAAGAACCCGTCCCTGTGTTTTTGTTCCTGCTTTTGCAATTATCTTTTTAGCTCCTTTTTCTTTAAGTAGAAGGGTTACCAGTATTGAATTCTGTATATATTTCTCACCGATGCAAACGATAACTGCTTCATAATCAGAGATACCCATGGATTCAAGTATATCTGCATCTGTAGCATCGCATTTTATTACGTCTGCTATTTGCTCGGAAACTCTCTGGATTCTTTCTTCAGACTGATCCAGACCAACGACACTGTGTCCTGCCTCGGTAAGTGTCCAGGCAACACTTGCTCCAAATCTTCCCAATCCTATTACTAAAAATTGTTTTTTCATTTTATTATCCTATAGTTATTGTTTCTTCCGGATATTCCATTTTATTCACAACACTTCTTATGGCAATGGCCACAGATAAAGTGCTGATACCAATTCTACCAATAAACATAGTCAGTATCAATATTATCTTGCTCGGCATAGAGAGTGCTGGTGTTATCCCCGTAGTTAGTCCTACTGTACCGAATGCTGATATTACTTCAAAGAAAATTTCTTTTAAAGAAAAATCTTCAAATACCAGCAAACCGATTGTTGAAATTATAATCAATGCAATTGCTGCAATGGTAAGCGTAAGTGCCCTGTATATTAAATTAGAGGGGAGCTTTCTTTTAAATAGAATAACCCCGTTCCTTCCCCTTAGAGAACTAAGACCTGCTGTAGTCACTGTAGCAAAGGTAGTTGTTTTTATACCGCCACCAGTTCCACCGGGTGAAGCCCCTATAAACATAAGAATGGTAAGAAAGAATAAGGTAGCAGGATTTAACCTACTTATATCTGTGGTATTAAAACCTGCTGTCCTGGCTGTTATTGACTGAAAGAAACTGGCCATAATCTTGGTTGATAATGATTTACCTGCAATTGATCCGGTATTATTAAATTCCAGGAGAAAGAATATAATTGCCCCGGTGAGTATAAGAGAAGCAGTTATTATCAATACGACCTTTGCACAAAGCGAGAGGTGTCTTATTCTTCTGTAAGTAATTATCTCGGAAATTACGGGAAAGCCAATTCCTCCCAGTACAATTAATACCATAAATACAAGATTGAGCGGTATATCTGTGCTAAAACTTTCAAGGCTGTTGGAATATAAAGAAAAACCTGCGTTATTGAAAGCACTTATTGTGTGAAACAGGCTAAAAGTCATTGATGTTTTAAGCGTATAGAGATGTTTGAAATGGAAAATGGCAGTCATTATCATAAACCCTATAAATTCTATGGTAAAGGTAGTTCCTGCTATTACCATGAAGAATTTAGTTGCGCTGAAAGGATGTTTAGAACCAAAGCTGGAATTGATGTAAAATTTATCCTTAATGTGTATTCTTCTCCCCAGTATTAATCCGAAAATAGAACCAACAGTCATAATGCCCAGCCCGCCTATCTGTATCATGATAAGTATTACAATCTTGCCCATGTCAGTAAAAAATGTTGGCGTATCCTGGACTATAAGTCCCGTGACGCAGATAGCTGAAGTTGAGGTAAAAACAGCATCTATATAGCTAATTTTACTACTTGTCATCTGGGGGATTGAAAGGATAATTGACCCGAGTATAATAGCTATGATGAACCCCAGAAGTACCTGTTTTGCAATTTTGTTTTGTGTTCTAGAGGAGAATAAAGGTATATCTTTCATTGTATTTTCAAATTGAATTACAGGATAATATAAATATATAGCTTGATATTTTAATAAAATTAGCTATTAAAAACAACAACTTTATTTTTTCTGTTTAAATTTATAAAATATAAACAAAATGTATACAGGTTGGTATTATTATAACATATGTTATACTTAGTGGCAGAAAGCTAAGTTCAGGATAAAAATGTAACTATCAGGCAAAGTAGAAACAACTAAAGTAATAAAAACATAGTAAAAAAAATGAGTAATAACATTAAAATAGTTAGCAGGTTATCCAGAAAAGCTAAAATAAACATTTTAATTGTCATATTTTTAGTTTTTATCGCAGTTGCAGTCCTGACCTCAATAAACCAGATAAAGGATATTGTTGAAAGAAGGGAAGAGCTTGTAGAGCTGAAAGAGAGATTAAACTGGTACAGAAATGAGAATATCGAGCTTCTGGCTCAGGAAAAAAGTTTGTATGAAGAAGAAGCCATAGAGCTTGAAGCAAGAAAGCAATTCAATATGACCACTGGTGAAGAAACAAATGTTTCTGTGATTTTAGAAGATAATGCGCCAAAAGAAGATACTGAAAGCGTCAGTAAGTCTTATAAGGAGGAATACCAGGATTACGACTTATGGGAGAATATAAGGATCTTCTATTACAATGAAATAGAAAATAATTAGCCAGGTATCAGGAGACAAGCAGATAGATTAAGTAAACAGTTATAAGTTATTATAATAAATGAAACTAGCAGCCATTGATATAGGAACTAACTCCACCAGATTACTAATAAGTGATTACCACCACAATAATCTCTCTATTCTTGAAAGAAAGATGGAAATAACCCGCCTGGGTTCCGGCCTTAATAAAAGTAATATTATTTCCGGAGATTCTGCTGATAAAACTCTTGATGTCCTTAAAGCTTACCGTGAATTAATCAACAAGCATAATGTAAAAAAATACAGGGTTGTCGGGACAAGCGTCTTAAGAGAAGCAGCAAATAGCAGGGATTTCGTGTCTTCTGCGGAAAAAATCCTGGGAATAAAAGTTGATGTTATCAAAGGAGATGAAGAAGCGCGTTTGAGCTTTTATGGTGCAGTAAAGGATATAGGAAGGGATTACAGTAGAAGCAATTCAGGTGAAGCTTCAAAAATACTGGTCCTGGATATTGGAGGGGGAAGCAGTGAATTTATAGTGGGAGGCAGAAGCTCAAGACCGGATTTTATTAAAAGTGTTGATATAGGATGTGTAAACATCAGTGAGAGATATATGAATTCAGATATTCCTGATGCAGGAAGGTTAAATAAAATGCATTATTATATAAAAAGAAAGTTAAGACGCACTATCAGGAAAGTAAAAATTTTTGAGGTGGAATATGTAATAGGAGTTGGAGGAACAATAAGCACCCTTGCTGCTGTTGATTTAAGATTAGATAAATATGACAGTAAGAAAATACATAAACACATTTTAGACCTAAAAAAAATTGAGGGGATATACATCTATCTATGCGGGTTAAACCTTGAGGATAGAAAAAAGGTTGCGGGGATTGACCCCGGGAGAGCTGATGTAATTGTTGGAGGCACGGCAATTGTTATAGATGTCCTTAAACTGCTGGGCAGTGAATATATTTCTGTAAGCGAAAAGGATATTCTGGATGGGATTATTTACACACTTATTGATTTCTGATAATATAAATCAGCAAATTTGCAGGATGCCCGAGTGGCGGAATTGGTAGACGCAACGGACTTAAAATCCGTTGAGGTTTTGCCTCGTGCCAGTTCGATTCTGGCCTCGGGCACCATCTAATACTTGTTTAAATAAATTTATTAATAGTATTATTAATAAATTTTTGTGGTTCGAATCCTCCCTCCCCAGCCATTTCTTCTTTAACTATATTTGATATTATTAATGTAATTGTATATGCTGAATTACAGTAATTGAATTGAAGTAAAAACAGTATATTTATATGGATAAAGAAAATCAAATAAAATCTTTTATAGAATATCTGCTTGAGAGATATGATTCATATCATCATCAAAAAGAGAACGTATCACATGCCGGAATCCTCCTGCAAGTGACTGTATTTGCTACAATAATGGCTATTTCACAAGTAGATGGTTGGTTTGGAAGCATCGAAATACTTTGGATTAAAATATTAGGATTCTCATTAATATGGTTTCTATTACATATTTTCATTAGAGTACAGTTAAGACTTAAACGTTGGGCTGCTTTAAATTATGCGGGTAGTTTTAGAGCATATAGAGAATTTATAAAAAAAGATATTCTAAATAAAAAAGATATAAAACCAAAAAAATTCCCAGGTTTCCCGAAAAATAGGTTTCTTATTTTTTTAGATTTTTTTATTCCCATAGGTAGAGCACAAGTCCATTCTGATGTAGGTAATAGTGACTTCCCAGCATTTATTGCAGACACTATTCAGGAGCAATATGATAATTATGGAACTGGATCAACAGCATATGAATGGATTTTTACTTTAGGAAGCCTTATTATGTATGCGATATCAATAATTAGAATAATTAGTTTATAAATAACCTTTAGGTAAACAAAAACTAAATAATTGAAAAGATAAAGCAGTAATATTAATTACTGCTTTTGTTCGCTTTCTTCTATGAATTTATATAATTTCTCTAATTCCCTTAGAATACGGTTCGACATTGAACTGCTCAGAGGCACCACTTCTTATTCTAAAAAACTCTGAATTTATATAAGATATTTTTTATAAAGTTGTAATTATTTTCTAATAGTTATATAAAAATAATAAAGTGCTGATATCTATCAATTACTTGTTCTTCTGTGTATTGAAAACTTTTATTTTTTAGGTTTGGATTCTTTTTTAGGTTTACTGTCTTTTTTAACTCCGGAAGATTTCTTTTCTTTGCTTTCTTTTTTTGCAGGTATAATTTTTTTAAGAATTTTACCGGCACTGTCCAGGTCTTCTATGTATTTAGTGTTATTCAGCGGGTTAAACGGTCTTGCGCCGCGATGGTATTTGGTATCGGAAAATGTTAATTTTTTAAAATCATTAACCTCATTTATGAAATCCTTGGGCAGCGTTTTTAAAAGATTTATGGTACTGACATGCCATGTCTTGAATTTAAAATCTTTATTGTTCAGATTCTTAAGTGAATCAATCTCTTTTAATTTTTTATTTAGTTTATCTAATAATTCTTTATTCATTAACTGTATTTACACCTTTTTTTATTTAAAGGAAGCTTAATATATTTTAATTCTATCATATTCTATACCTATTATGAATTTTAAGTAAAAGAGTTTTTTAAAAATTTTTGAATCCCTTTAAGATAGAAAAGCTGTAAATAAATATTTTAAAAATGGTTACTTCCCCTTTTTTAAGCTCCTTATAAGCTACAAATAGCAGAAAAAAAATGATAGTATTTAATCATAAAAGGATTTTAAATTTAAAAAGTACAGGAGGTTTTCCTATGAAGATTGAAAGCCCTGCTTTTAAAAACAATGGATTGATGCCACCAGAATACACCTGTGATGGTGGAGGGGTAAGCCCTCCTCTGGTTATAAGTGATGTTCCCGAAAATACAAAAAGCCTGGCCTTAATTGTTGATGACCCCGATGCTCCAGGGGGCGTATGGGTTCACTGGACAGTATGGAATATAGACCCCGGTACTAATGAAATCCCCAAAAATAGCTGTCCACCTGATACAACAGAAGGCGTAACTGATTCAGGTAGTTCCGGATACAGCGGCCCCTGCCCTCCTTCTGGAACACACCGCTATTTCTTTAAGCTCTATGCCTTAAACTCTGACCTTGGGCTTGGTAATTCTGCCAGGTCAACCGATATAGAACGAGAGATGAGGGGAAAAATTCTGGCAAAGGCGGAGCTTGTGGGATTATACAGGCGAAAATAATTTATGGCAGGCAGGGTAGGACTTATTAGCCTACCTGCATGTAAAAAGCTAAAAAGATTCTAAAATAATTTTTAAATATTTTTAAAAAGCATTTACATACCCGCATGATAAATACTTTATAAATGGCTTTATATGAAAAATAAAATAAATATAATAAAATACAGGTACATAGACCATCTTTCTGATATTGGAATAGAGTTTTACGGCAGTACGCTGCCGGAGCTTTTTGAAAATGCAGCAGCCGGTATGTTTTCTATAATGTGTGATTTAAAATTGATTAAACCTATGGAAAAAAAGATTATTAAAGTAACCGGGGAAAATACTGGCTATGAAGATTTACTAATATCGTGGCTTGAGAAGTTAATATACCTGTATGAAGTTAGCAGTATGTTATTTTCAGAATTCAGGGTAATAGAAATTAAGGAAAAAAGCGGTAAAAACATACTGGAGGCAGAAATCTCTGGTGAAAAGATAGACCTGCGCAGGCATAAAATAAGTGCTGCCGTTAAAGCAGCAACTTATCATAAGCTTGAGATAAAGAAAAACAGAGCAGATAATAATTGGAAAGGAAAAGTTATTTTTGATGTTTAGCAGGGGGGGGTTGAAATAGGTAATTATAACATTAAAAAAATAAGTGATTATAAATGGGAAATAGAAAAAGATGAAAAATACGGAATGAGAGTTCCCGGAATAATTTTTGCCGACAGGAATTTTCTGGACCATGCCGTAAGGGAAAAGACCATAGACCAGGTAATAAATGTTGCCACGCTTCCAGGAATTATAAAAGCTTCTTTTGCTATGCCTGACATACATTACGGCTATGGTTTTCCCATAGGAGGAGTAGCTGCTTTTGGACAGGAGGAAGGTGTTATATCACCGGGAGGAGTCGGCTTTGATATATCCTGCGGGGTAAGAATACTGCGCACTAATTTAAGTGTTGCTGATATTAAGGGTAAGCTTGAAGATATAATGAGGATTTTATCATATAGCGTACCCAGGGGAGTTGGAAGTAAGGGAAGAATAAAACTGTCGGAAAGCCAGTTGACCGGGTTATTAAAAGAAGGTGTTAAATGGGCAGTTAAGAATGGTTATGGCTGGGAGGAAGACAGGTTATTTATAGAAGAAGGTGGATTTATGGAAGGCGGTAATACGGATTTTGTAAGCTCCCATGCCATGAAGAGAGGCCTTGAACAGGTGGGAACCCTTGGGTCAGGGAATCATTTTCTGGAGATCCAGGCAGTGGATGAAATTTATGATGACAGGGCAGCAGAGCATATGGGTCTTGAAGAAGGACAGGTAACCATCATGATTCACTCGGGCTCCAGGGGGTTTGGACACCAGGTATGCAGTGATTATTTAAAGGTGATGCAGCAGGCCAGCGCGAATTACGGGATAAAACTTAAGGACAGGCAACTTGCATGTGCTCCTTTAAATTCCCCTGAAGGTAAAAGATACTATGGAGCGATGGTCTGTGCTGTTAATTATGCTATGGTAAACAGGCAGTGCCTTGCCAACTGGGCAAGGGAAGCCCTGGAAAGGTCTTTTGGAAAGTCCCAGGAAAAGTTGGGCTTAGCCCTTATATATGATGTATCTCATAATATAGCAAAAATAGAGGAGCATAATATTGATGGTAAAGTTAAGAAAGTTTGCGTGCACAGAAAGGGGGCAACAAGAGCTTTTCCGCCGGGGCATAAAGATATTCCAGAGCAATATAAAGAAATCGGACAGCCGGTAATAATACCCGGGGATATGGGGCGGTATTCATATGTACTTGTAGGGACAGAGAAAGCAATGGATGAGAGTTTTGGCTCTACATGTCATGGAGCCGGAAGGCTTATGAGTAGAACTAAAGCTAAAAAAAGCTTCCAGGGAAGTGTACTCAAGAAAGAACTGCTTGATAAAAAAGGAATTGTGATTATGGCAGGTAGTATGTCTGGATTGGCAGAGGAGGCGCCCCTGGCATATAAGGATGTGAATGAAGTAGTAAATATAGCTCATTATGCCGGTATATCAAAAAAAGTGGCAAGGCTTAAGCCCCTTGGAGTTTTAAAGGGATAAAATTTTTGCCTGTTTTGAGTTAGAGTATTGCCTGTGGTGCTGCTTTAAAAAACAAAATTCAAATAAACCTACATTAATTCTTTTATTTAAACTGAAACATTATTATAATGTAATAAATATAAAAATTGTTACATTTAATACTTTCTAAACCATTTAAGAATATGGCAGATTTTTCTGATGATTTTCATGCGATAGTAAGTTTATATCACATTTAAAAAGTAAGTTGCGTGACTGAAATGGAAAAATAGTCTTTTTTAATACCAAGGGTGGGACAGGAAAAACAACTATCTGCTATAATTTCGGCTGGTATCTGGCTAAAAAAAGAAATAAAAAAATTCTTTTTATGGACTTTGACCCCCAAATTAATCTGGCTCAGGCGTTTGGCATACAGCGAACTGAAGATAAAAAAAACATGGATAATCTAATGATTGATTATCTAAAGGGGAAGAATATAAATTTTAAGGATTATATCATAAAAATTAATAATAATATTGATTTGCTGCCGTCTTCAAATAATATTTCTCTTATTGAAGAATTCCTAACGGATTATCTGTTGCAGAGAGCTTTAAGCGAGCAAAAAGTTTATAGAGCATTTTCAGGAATATGCTGGTAAGGAAAGTACTGGATAAAAATATCGGGAAGAATGATTATGACTATGTAGTTATAGATTCGCAACCTAATTTTTCGCTTCTTTCGGTTACATCGATTATTTATGCACGGAATATCATCGCAGTTATAAAGCCGGAATTGTTTTCAATATTAGATATAGATTATTTAAAAAGAATAATTGGAAATCTTGAGAGAAAATATAAGATTAACATAAGAATTGCCGGGATTGTAATAAATGCATTTGAGAAAAGAAATAAACTCCCGGAGCAGATGATAAATACTCTTTATAAAAAGTATGGCAAGAGTTTAAATATATTTAATCAGAAAATAAGATATCTGGTGCATTATCAAAAATCTATTTCCCTTAAAAGAGAACCTGTTTTTATGTCATTTCCGCATGCAGATGCGTCTAAAGATATCATAAAATTATTTTCTCAGCTCGAAGAGAAAATAAACGGCTTTAGTTAATAAAATATATTAAAATTTAAGGAGGGAATATAGTTTTTTCAGGTAGAGATGCAGACAGGAAAGGGATTACAGAGAATGAAGAGCCAAGGACATTACTGACTATTATGTGAAATAAAGCAAGAGTAGAAGGTAAGTTTGATATTTCTCAATCCATAGAGGTCGGTTGCGAAGTAATAGGTGAGTTAAAAGTGGATGGTCAGATAGTGATCCAGAAAGAAGGGTCCGTAAGTGAAGATGTTACCACTATTGATGCTAAGATTATAGGTAAATTTGAGGGCAATCTTAAAGGCACAGGCAAGGTTGAAATTACGGAAACAGGTGTAGCAGACGGTAATATAAAAACAGATTCGCTGATTATGAAAGAAGGAGGAATTTTTAGCGGTAAAGTTACGAGGATAACACAAGAAGGAGAAAAAGCTAAAAAAAAGTCAAAGTCAAAAGAAAAAAAAGGTGAAAATGTGGAAATGCCGGAAGAGAGCGATGCAGAAGAGTTCCAGCTAGGTGATATAGAGGATAATATGAAATTATAGGTTTTAAAACGGAAAGATTTATTAGTGTATGATTATACTTTTATATATTGAGATTTTAAAAAGGTAATATTTTTTATTAATCAGTATTTAGTATTCCAGTATTTTTCTGGGCTTAATTTTAATATTAGAAACTATTCTTTTATCATCTATGTTAAATATTTCATCATTATCTGTAATAATATTTTTGCCCCTAAAAAGACCTCCGGGTTCTATGCTAAGTAAGGTATCCTTTTGAATTAAATTGCCAAATAATTTACCCGTAGAAGTAATTTTAGCTTCCCCGAGTAAAATAATGTTACCGACAAAATTGCCCTCTATTACTATATTTCTTGCCTTGATATTTGCTCTTACTTTTCCATCTTGTCCGATTGCCACTTCTTTTCTGGATATAATTTCTCCGGTTGCCAAACCTTCTATTTTAATTGAACGGGGTGAATAAATCTTCCCTTCTATATTAGTTTCCAAAGAAATAATACTATAGTAACGGCCTTTTTTATATTTAGCATTTTTTACAAAAAACATTTTTCTTTTTATTTTTAGTTTCTTATTTAATAAAATTGTAAGCAGTAATATATCCCGGCTTTTTATTAAAAATATGCCTGGCTCTAATCATGTTGATAAACAAGTAATCATTATATATTTTTTATAATAAAAAGCTATATAGAGACTAGGTGAAACTTATGGTATTTATTCCAGGGTAAAGTTCCAGCTATGAATTTCATTAGTCCGGGCAAAAGTATAAACAGAAATATTTATTTCATTTAAACCCTCTGATATATTATCTTTTGCTATTTCTATACTTATTTCAGGTTCATACGGATTTTCTAAATCCGGCTGTAAACTTTTTTCAAAATCATTTAATTCTAAACTTATATCACTTATGGCAAAAAAAGACTTTATATTTGCTGAAATTTTGAGTATATATAATTCAGAAGATTTTATAATGCTATCTGGCTCAGGACTTGAGGGTATTATTAATATATCCAGTGGATAGTAGGCATCAATCTTCCAGTTTCCATCTTCGTTAATAAATTTAAATCTTACTTCTTCATTAGTATATTCTGTTCCTTCCGCAGTCCTGTCTCCTCTAATGGTAAGTATTGCCCTATCATTATTTAGTATGAGGTTCTCTGCTTCCAGGTTCTTCCAGCTTGAATGTGATTCTTTTATAATGTAGTATAAATCGGATTTTACCCCATCTATGTATTCTTCTTAACTGCCAATAATCTCTCTGGTATAACTATCAAAAAGTTATATTCTTTATCTTCTTTTGCTGCCTGTAAAAAATTATTTAATGCAGCAAAAATTTCGTTTTTTATTTCTTCATTATCATTTTCTTCTGTTAAGTCTTCATCTTTTGTATCCTCTGGTTTCTTTTCCTGTCCATCATCTGTTATATCAAACTGCGGTTCTTCAGCGGTGTCTGAGGACTCTCCCGGTATTATTTCAGAAGAGGAATCTTTTTTACATCCATATGAATTAATAAGGAATATAAGGATTAATAATAATACAGCCATTAACCTGGCTATATTAATAAGAATTTTCATACTTTACGCTTTTTCCATTTAATATCTTTTTATAAATCTATATATCTTACTTAAAAAGAAGTTAAAATTATTTGTATAATCCGTATAAATAATAATTGTTTAAATTTAAAATACAATAGTATATATTTATAGTAAATTACAGAAGGTCACTAGAGCTTATAAAACTAATTTAAATAGCAGGAGGCGAGAGTATGAACAAGTTTAATCGTGTGGTAGTGATTATAGTATTGTTGAAAGTAATTGCATTTTCAATTGCAATTGCAGTAAATAAGTTTTTGGATCTATTTGAGTGGGCTAAAATATCAAGTAAAATAATTGGCTTTACGGCAGACCTGAATATCTATCTTCTCGGAGGGACTCTACTGGCTGTTTTTGTAGTCTCTATAATTTTACTGGTTTATGAGTTCAGGAGAAGCAGCTAACTTATTACTATAAAAAGGATATATATAGTTAATTAATCCTGGTTGCAGAAATTAAAAAAGTTTTTTAGGTTAATTCTGTTATCAGTATAGATTTTCTGCCTGGTTGGTTAAGAATTTTTTTAAAATCTGTATATTGAAGTATTGGTTAAAACATATAAAACTACTAAGAAAGTTGAGTAGTATTAAAAAGAAAAAAACCAGAGGTAACAGTAAATTTAAAAATGTTTATATCCTTGGAGCAGTCAGCCTCTTTAATGATATATCCTCGGAAATGATATATCCCCTGATTCCCTCATTTATAAAATCTATCCTGGGATTAGGTTCGGCGTTTTTAGGTATAGTTGAAGGTATTGCTGAAAGCACAAGCAGTATTTTAAAATTTTTTTCAGGTTACTTCTCTGACAGAATTAAAAAAAGAAAGCCCTTTGTAGTGGGAGGTTATGCTTTATCAAACCTGTCAAGACCCTTGATTGGTTTTATAAGCTCCTGGGGTATGTTACTTTTTCTAAGGTTTTCTGACAGAGTAGGAAAGGGTATAAGAACTTCTCCCAGGGATGCTATGATAGCCAGTTTCTCCCCGGCCGGAAGAAGAGGTTTTGCCTTTGGTTTCCAGCGGGCTATGGACCACAGTGGAGCAGTAATCGGCTCAATTACTGCCAGTCTTCTTATTTATTTTTTTACTGTGGATATCAGGAATGTTTTTTTGTTATCTATGGTACCCGGCACTATTGCAGTGCTAATTGTTATATTTGGAATAAAAGGTGGATATGTATATAAAAAGAAAAATACATTGGGAAATGAACCGGAAATTAAGGATAGGGGTCCTGTCGGTAAAGAGAATGGTAAAGGAAAAATAATAAAATTTTCCGATTTCAAGAAATTGGGTAAAAGGTTTACTCTATTTCTTGTAATTCTTATAATTTTTACCCTCGGAAATTCAACCGATGCCTTTTTACTGCTCAGGGCATCAGAATTCGGGATAGAGATTACAGTTATTCCACTTCTGTGGGCTATTTTACATATATCCAAAGCTCTTTTTAGCACTCTGGGAGGTTATATGTCTGATAAGATAGGTAGGAAAATAATGATTTTATCTGGCTGGTTTGTTTATTTCCTTACATATCTTGGTTTTGCCTATGTAAGTAAGGGCTATCTTATTTATGTGTTATTTATAGTCTATGGATTATATTTTGGCCTGACCGAGGGAGCTGAAAGAGCCCTTATAGCTGATATTGTACCGGAAAATAATCTCGGTACAGCTTATGGGTTTTATAATCTGTCACTGGGGATTGGTGCTCTTCCTGCTTCTGTAGTGTTTGGGTTTATATGGAAAGCTTATAATTTCAGGGCAGCGTTTTTAACAGGGGCAATAATATCTCTGGTTGCATCCATCCTGCTTATATTTTTAAAATTTAAAAAAATGCATAATTAAAAACTTATAAAATTTTTTTAAAGGGGTTATATAAGATTTATCTTTTTGTTTTAAAACTTATACAGGGAAGAAAGAGTATTATAAACAAACTATTTTTATTATTTATGTGACGGAACTTTTTTTATCATCCACCAGCTTATAATAAAAAGGATACCGGATATCAAAAAAGGAAACCCTGAAATTGACATAGCAAATATTTTATGGTGGCCTGCGCTGATATAAGAAAAGATGCATAATGATATAGCGGCAGTTATGGTTATTATTCCCCCGGCTTTTTCTTTTATCCATGCGGTTATCACCCCTGCTGTATTGGCTACAATGAGGATGAAAAGTATAATACCTTCAATGTGAACGGGTTCGCCAAATTCTGCTATAAAGCTTAAAACTAAAGATGCAAACCAGAAAAAGCTAATAATTGTACCGATAACCCGGGCAAACCATCTTATTACTATAGCAGAACTTCTGTTTTTCTTATGGTTATTTTCCATAAAAATATTTTTTTAAATTTTAGAGCTATCTTGCATATGAAGACTATTTATTGACATTATACTTCTTTTTTTAGACTAATAGAATCACGAGTAAAAATTTATAGATAATGAAATAGTTTCATTAAAATAGGGCATAAAATATAAAAAATAAGTATTTTTTATGAAATATTAAAATTTTTTGTAAAAAATATAATGTTTTTTAAAAAAATGTTATAATTACAACTAAAATTATAAAAATCTATAATTTTTTATATATTTTTGAGTTTTTTAAACATTTATTGGCAATGAAAGGTGATATTTATGAGAGGAATAGACCTATTTACTGAATTTTCGCAGAAGGCAGGAACTAAAATTGATCCAAAGGATATAAAAATAGATGATACTACTTTAAGGGACGGAGAACAGACTGCAGGAGTTGTATTTGCGAATGAAGAAAAAATACAGATAGCAAAGATGCTTGATAAGATAGGGGTTCATCAGATAGAAGCAGGTATCCCTACCATGGGAGGAGAAGAGAAAGAGGCAATTAAAAAAATTGCTTCGCTTGGTCTTGGCTGCAGCATACTTGGATGGAACAGAGCAGTTAAGTCAGATATAGATGCTTCGGTAGAGTGCGGTGTTGATGCGGTAGCTATCTCTATATCTTCTTCTGACATACATATTGAGCAAAAGCTTATGAAGAGCAGAGAATGGGTACTGGAAAATGTTAAAAGATGCGTGGATTATGCCAAGGGGTATAATCTTTATGTTTCGGTAAATGCAGAGGATTCTTCACGTTCTGACATGGAGTTTCTCCTGTCATTTGCACGAACTGCCAGGGATGCCGGGGCAGACAGGTTGAGGTATTGTGATACCCTGGGAATTCTCGACCCTTTTGAAACTTTTATAAGGGTAAAAACTATAATAGACATAATCGGGATAGATATTGAAATGCATACCCATAATGATTTTGGGATGGCTATTGCAAACGCAATAGCAGGCATTAAGGCAGGGGCAAATTATGTCAATACTACTATAAACGGGCTGGGCGAGAGAGCAGGGAATGCTGCCTTTGAAGAGCTCGTTATGGCCCTGAAATATATTGAAGGGGTTGATATGGGATTTAATACAAAGCATTTCAGGGCACTGTCTGAATATGTTGCTGAAGCTTCAAACAGGGTTCTTCCTGCCTGGAAATCTATTGTTGGAGGAAATTTATTTGTTTATGAGGCCGAAAGCAAAGCTTCGGGAGTGCTGGCCAATCCAAAAACCTATGAATTATTCAGCGATAAAGATGTTGGCCTGGAAAGAAAAATAATACTGGGAAAATATTCGGGAGTAGAAACCATAATATATAAATTAAATACACTGGGTATTAAGATAAGCCGCAATGATGCTGAAGAACTTGCAGAGATAATAAGAAATAAATCAGTGTCTCTTAAGAGGGCTCTTTTTGATAGCGAGATAATTGATACTTACAAATCGTATAAAAGTAAGAAGGGGACAAGGAAAGCAGTTAAAAAGGGAGGTAAGTGATGGCGATAGCAAAAAGTGAAAAATATGTGAATATAATAGATACTACCCTCAGGAACGGAGAGCAAACAGCAGGTGTGGTTTTTTCAAAGCATGAAAAAATTAGAATAGTAGGAATGCTTGACGAAATAGGCATACCTGAAATTGAGATAGGCACGCCTGCACTGGGGGCTGTTGAGAGGGAAATAATTAAGGAAATATTAAAGGAGGATTTCAATGCTAAGCTTTTTGTTTATTGCGAAGCAGAGCCCGAGAACATTGAATATGCAGTTCAGTGTGGGGCAAAAAATGTAGTTATAAATATTTCCACTTCTGATATTCACATTAAGGAAAAATATAAGAAAAACAAGACATGGGTTATAGGCAAATTGAGGCAGACTATAAAGGCAGCGCGGAAAAATGGGATTACCTTTATAGTCAGCGCTGAGGATGCTACCCGTACCGATCTCGAATTCCTGTTAAGATTGATATCTATTTCTGCAAAGAAAGGTGCATACAGATTCAGGATTTGTGATACTGTAAGCCGGCTTGACCCTTTCAGGACTTTTTTATATATAAGCACTATCTTAAGTGCTATGGATATTCCAATCGAGATTTATAACCATAATGATTTTGGGATGGCCACTGCCAACGGAATGGCCGGGATAAGAGGTGGTGCATCAAGTCTGGTAGCCAGTGTGGGAGGGCTCGGTGAAGGTACTGGTAATGCCGCTATGGAAGAAATTGTAATGGCTTTAAAGTACCTTGAAAATATAGAGCTTGGTATTGACACATCAAAGTTCAGGGAAATCGCTGAATATGTAGCAAGGTCCTCATCACGTGCCATTCCTATATGGAAGGCAATTGTGGGGACAAATGTATTTGCCCATGAATCGGGAATACATGTAGACGGGGTTATAAAAAATCCAAAAAATTATGAGGTTTTTAACCCCAAGGAGGTAGGCCTGACAAGGCAGCTGGTTGTGGGCAAGCACTCAGGTTCACATACAATTTTGCATAAATTTAAAGAATTCAATATAGACCTTACTGACAAGGAGGCAAATGATTTACTTGCGATGGCAAGGGATATGTCCATAGATTTGAAGAGGCCTCTTTTTGATAAGGAACTTATGTATATCTATAATGAATATGTAAAAAAAAGTAAAAATAAAAAAGAAAAGCTGGAAGTTGCGGAGTAAGACTGGAGGGTCTTTGGATAAAACAATATCAGAGAAAATTATAAGTGAGCATGCAGGCAAGGAACTTAAAGCAGGTGATATTACCATAGTTGATGTAGATGTGGTCATGTCCCAGGACGGAACAGGTCCCCTGGCGGTTAGCCAGCTCAAAAAGATGGGTTTTAGCGGTGTTAAAAAACCTGAAAAATCTATTTTTTTTATTGACCATTCGGCACCAAGCCCGAGAATGGAGCTTTCCAATTCACATAATGTTCTGAGGAATTTTGCATCGCAGGCAGGTGCAAGATTAAGTGATGTGGGAAAGGGTGTCTGCCACCAGATTCTGGTTGAATCATATACCTGCCCCGGTGATATTGTTATAGGAGGTGATTCCCATACCTGCACTTCTGGAGCCCTGGGGGCTTTTGCGACAGGGATGGGCTCAACAGATATAGCAGTTGGTTATGCACTGGCTAAAACCTGGCTTATGGTTCCGCAGACGATAAAAGTGAATTTTAATAGAAAAGTAAATAAAGGAGTATTTGCCAAGGACCTCATTATTTATTTAATTGGGATGGTTACCTCGGACGGAGCAACTTATAAGGCGCTGGAGTTCGGTGGTGAAGTTTCTGCCAGGCTTGATATGGACGGGAGGTTTACTATATCAAATATGGCAGTGGAAGCAGGGGCGAAAACGGGTATTTTCCCATCTGATGATATTACACTTGAGTATTTAAAAAATCAGGGCAGGGGTGATTGTTTCAGGAAGATATATGCAGATAAGAGGGCAATATATGAAAAGTCAGTGGACATAGACTGCTCGGTTATTAAACCCATGGTTTCACAGCCCCATACTGTAGATAATGCCCTGCCGGTTGATGCCCTGGAAAAAATTAAGATTGACCAGGTATTTATCGGAACCTGTACAAACGGAAGGCTTAGCGACCTGAAGATAGCTGCCGGCATACTTAAAGACAGAAAGGTAAAAAGCGGGGTAAGACTTATCGTGGTGCCGGCTTCAATGGATATATATTTAAGGGCACTAAAAGAAGGGATTCTTGAAACATTTGCGGAGAGCGGAGCTGTAGTCCAGTCCCCGGGATGTGGCCCCTGTGTAGGAATACATCAGGGAGTACTCGGGGATGGAGAAATATGCCTGTCAACTCAGAACAGAAATTTTAAAGGAAGGATGGGAAATCCTGATTCTTTTATTTATTTAAGCTCGCCTGCAACTGCAGCATGGAGTTCAATTAAAGGTTATATTGCGGACCCGAGGGAGGTTTTGGGTTAATGATTGTAAATAGACAAAATGCAGAAATTTTAACCGGTAGAAGCTTTAAATTTGGAGATGATATTTCAACTGATTTAATTGCGCCAGGGAGACTGTTTCACCTGAGATCAAATTTACCTGAGCTGGCTAAGCATGTTCTTGAGGACGCGGACCCGGAATTTGCAAAAAAAGTAAAACCAGGCGATTTTGTTGTCGGGGGGAGGAATTTTGGTCTTGGCTCAAGCAGGGAACATGCACCGGTAATAATGAAAATCGCAGGTGTGGCAGCAGTTCTGGCAAAATCTTTTGCCCGTATATTTTTCAGGAATAGTATTAACGTAGGGCTTCCAGCATTGGTATGTGATACTGATAAAATTGATGAAGGAGACACGCTGGAGATAAATTTAAGGGAGGGAATTATTAGTAATAAGACTAAAGATATAAAAATAAATTTCAAACCTTTGCCGGAAGTGATGATAAAAATTTTAAATGATGGTGGGCTGGCAGACCATATTAGGAGAAACAAGGGGTTTAATTTATGAAACATAAAATAACATTGATACCGGGTGATGGGATAGGACCTGAGATTACAGATGCTATGGTAAAAGTGGTTGAAGCAATAGGGGTAAATATTGATTGGGATGTTGTAAACGCCGGCGCAGAAGTTTACGAGAAGGAAGGAGCTGTCCTTCCCAATAGAGTTGTTAAATCACTAAGAGAGAATAAGGTGGGTATAAAAGGTCCCATAACCACTCCTGTAGGAACCGGTTTTAGAAGTGTTAATGTTGCCATGAGAAAGTTATTTAATCTTTATGCCTGCGTGAGGCCCTGTAAAAGCTACCCCGGAGTTAAAAGCAGGTACAGTGATATAGACCTTGTGATAATAAGGGAAAATACCGAGGATCTGTATGCAGGGATTGAATTTGAAAAAGGAGAAGCTGAAACAAAGCAGCTTATAGAGTTCATAAAGGAAAAGAAGGATTCGTTGGTAAAGAAAGATAGCGGAATAAGTATTAAGCCAATTTCCGTAGAAGGGTCCGAAAAAATAATTAGATTTGCCTTTGAGTATGCTCGTAAGAACGGAAGGAAGAAAGTTACAGGTGTGCACAAGGCAAATATAATGAAATATTCTGACGGCCTTTTCCTGGATGTATTCAGGAAAGTTGCATCAGAATATAATGATATAGAATCAGAAGATAGAATTGTAGATAATATGTGCATGCAGCTGGTACAGAAACCTGAGCTCTACGATGTTCTTGTTTTACCGAATCTGTATGGAGACATAATTTCTGACCTTGCTGCTGGACTGGTCGGGGGATTGGGCGTTGCTCCCGGGGGAAACATTGGAGAAAATATTGCATTATTTGAGCCCACACATGGAAGTGCTCCAAAATATAAGGGACAGAATAAAGTAAATCCAACTGCAATGATGTTATCTGCGGTTATGATGTTAAAGCACGTGGGAGAAAAAGAATCTGCTGATATACTGGAATCGTCTATTGCGGAAGATATCAGGGAAGGAAAATATGTTACTTACGATCTAAAACCTGATAGGGACGACCCTTCTGCTGTCGGTACCAGTGAATTTGCAGATGCAATTGTTAGAAAAATCAAAGAAAATAAATAGCAGTACCATTTTACCTGGATTTTAAGAATTTGGGTATGCGCCGTCTTCCGTCATAATCCCGTTTATAAAAACTATATCATCATTTCCGCCACTTGCCTTATTTATACCAAAGCTTTTAAGAACATAGCTACTTCCATCACCGGAGGTATAGTCATAGGTAGTTTCCCACGGGTCATTTTCGGGGACATTGGACATGATTCCGCTGGTTATAAGCTCGTCGGGATAGTCGGCTTCGGTAGGATAGATATTTTTTTCTGAAGAATATACCTCAAGTGCTTTAACAATATTCTGCATTTCAGTTTCAGCTGCTGTTTCCTTTGCCTTGTTGGTGATAAGGGTATAGGAGGGAACAGCAATTGCTGTTAATACAACCAGGATAATTATGACTATAAGCAATTCAACAAGAGTAAAACCGCATGTTTTTTTTAAAAAAATAAATTTTCCGGAAAACATTGATAATTTTTAATATATTAATATTCTTATTTTTATTAGTGTATTATACCCGATAATATTTAATTTAAACATTTTTTGAATACAGGTATGGCTATTTTTTTAAATTATTTTTATATTATAATAAGTATAAGAGTAAAAAAGTAGAATAAAAATTTTTTAAGATTTATAATTAAATTAGTATATTAATTTTATTTTATATCTAAAAATTAGAAATTCTGGTTCAAAGATTAATTAAAGATGGATAATAAAGATAGTGTTGATTTAAAAATTTTAAAAGCTATCTTCGGTATAGCAATTTCAATTGGATCAGAGCTGGAATTAGAAAAAGTCTGCGACTTAATTGTTGAGCAAGTATTTAAAGTAATTAATTGTAATGGATGTGCCATAATCCTTATAGACGAAGATGAAGTCAAGCTTCAAAGTGAGATCGGCTTTGGAAACAGTATCAGGCAGGTAGAGTTTACAAGAGAAATGCCTCTTATAAAGTATATATTATCCACAAAGAATAAATTGTTTATAGGCAATATTGAAAGCTCATATTTTAAATACAGCATCCCCAGGGGAGAAAAGACAACCTCCATGATATGCATACCCATTATAGTGAAGGATGAAGTAAGAGGTATTATTTACATTGACTCAAAAAAGACAAATGCGTTTTCAAGCAAGCATGAATATTTTTTAAATATACTTGCTCATGAAGTTTCTGTTGCGATAGAGAGGGCACTTAATTATGAAAAAATAAAAAAATTAACTGTGGTAGATGAATTAACCGGTGTTTATAACAGGAGGAAATTTGATTTTGATTTAAGAAATACACTTAATGAGGCTATAAGATATGTCAAGAGCCTGTCACTTCTTATGATAGATATTGATTTCTTTAAAAAATATAATGATACTTATGGTCACCAGAGGGGCGATATGGTTTTAGAAAGGATTGGAAAAATTTTCCTGGAAAGTAAAAGGAATACAGACAAGGTATACCGTTATGGCGGAGAAGAATTTTCAGTAATATGCAGTGAAACCAATAAAGAAAATGCCAGAGTTTTTGCTGAAAGATTGCGGGAAGTTGTATACCAGAGTAAATTTGAAGGCGAGGAAATGATGAAGCCAGCAGGTAGCCTTACCATAAGTATAGGAGTTTCAAGTTTTCCCTTCAATTCTACAAATATGGAGGGGCTTATTAAGTATGCCGATGATGCTCTATACAAGGCTAAGGCAGAGGGCAGAAATAAGGTTATTATATAAATTTTAATATCCGGCCAGGTTTTTTGAATTTGACAAAATCTTTTTTTATGCTTATAGTTAGATTTGTCTAACAATATTAGATTCAAAAAAAAGTGATGTTTTATGATGAAATTATCACAGAGTCTTGAAGATTATATAGAGGCGATATACGTTGTAAGTCTTTCTAACAAAGTGGTAAGGGTAAAGGAAATTGCTAAATTCCTGGATGTAAAAACACCTTCAGTGGTTGATGCTGTGGGTAAACTTACTAATAGAGGGTTTGTAAATCATGAGAAATACGGGTATCTGGAATTAACTGATGAAGGTTATAGACGGGCTAAGGAAGTTTATGGCAAACATAAAGAGTTATATAAGTTTTTAACGGCGGTCCTTGGGGTGAGTAATGATACTTCAAAGGAAGATGCTTGCAATATAGAGCATTATATAAGTAAGGAAGCTATGAAAAAGATGATAAAGTTTACAAGGTTCATAGATACATGCCCTGAAGGAAATCCGCCATGGCTTAAGAATTTTAATTATTATGCCAAGTATGGCCGTCATCCCAGTAGTTGCTGCAAGAAGGATGGATGTGGACAGTAATAATAAAATTTATTGAATAAAATCTTTTTAAATCTTGACAAAAGTAAGCATTCCTATTAAAGTTAGACATATCTAATATTGATGAGGCTAGTTAAAATGAGAAGATGGGGTTTTAGAAAACATATTATAAGGGGACCACGAAGGGTTCCGCTAATACATGAAAAATATTTTAGCATGGCTGACGCTGTACCTGGAAGAAAATACAGGCTGGTAAGGATTAATGGGGGATATAGAATTAATTCCAGACTATGTGCCATGGGGTTTATACCTGGAGAAATTTTTTATATTTCAGGAGCATCCAGGGGAGGCCCGAGATGCGTTATTATTAAAGGCACCAAATTTGCAATTGGAAGAGGAATGGCTGAAAGAATTCAGGTTGAGGAGATTTGATGCAAAATAAAGAGATAACCGTTGCTCTTACCGGAAATCCCAATTCAGGTAAAACAACTATCTTCAACAATCTAACTGGCTTGCGACAGCATGTAGGCAATTATCCCGGTGTTACTGTAGAAAAAAAAGAAGGTGTTATCGAATATAAAGGATACCGGATTAATATTATTGATCTTCCGGGAAACTACAGTCTTACAGCTTATTCCCAGGAAGAAATAGTATCCAGAAATTTTATTATCAACGAAAAGCCGGATGTAGTTATTGATGTTGTTGATTCCTCAAATCTTGATCGAAACCTCTATTTTGCAGTACAGCTAATAGAGCTTAACACACCTCTTATCCTGGCATTTAATATGTCAGATGTTGCGAAAAAAATCGGAAAAGAAACTGATATCGGTTTACTTTCGGAGCTTTTGGGAGCATCTATTATAGAAACTGTGGGTTCTAAAGGAATAGGAAAAGGGGAGATTCTGGAAGAGATAATAAAAACAGTGGAAAGTGAGAGAAGAAAAAAGATAGAGGTAAAATATGGCGAGGAAATAGAAAATGAAATTTCAAACATCATATCAGCTTTAGAAAAGGAAAAGATACATATCTTTAATTTTAATATCAAGTGGGTTGCATTAAAGCTTCTTGAGCAGGATAAAGAAGTAATAGATACAATAGAGAAGGATGCAGGTGAGAAGTACCAGAAAATTTCAGAGGCAGTTACCAGCTCCATAAATCATATAAAAAGCATACTGCGGGATTCTCCTGAAGTAATAATAGCTGATGCAAGATATGGTTTCATTAAAGGAGCGCTTCTTGAGGCATGCAGGGAAGTTGAAACGGGAAAATTGGATAAGAGCGAGAAGATTGACAGGATATTTACAAACAGGATATTCGGTATACCAATATTTTTGTTTATAATGTGGCTTATGTTCCAGCTTGTATTTTCCCTGGGTAAATATCCCGTAGGATGGTTGGAATTAGGTTTTGAAAAGCTGGGAGCTTTAATTTCAGGTATCACCCCACAGGGCCTTATAAGGTCACTTCTGGTAGACGGGGTAATAGGAGGTGTAGGAGGAGTTATAACCTTTACCCCCAACATAATAATGCTTTTCTTTGCAATAGCTGTTCTTGAAGATTCAGGTTATATGGCAAGAGCTGCATTTGTTATGGACAGGGTAATGCATAAGATAGGTCTTCATGGGAAATCTTTTATTCCTCTTGTCATTGGATTTGGCTGTACGGTTCCTGCTTATATGGGTTCCAGAATTCTTGAGAACAAACGGGACCGCCTGGTTACCATGCACATAAATACCTTTATGAGCTGCGGTGCACGTCTTCCTGTATATATACTGTTTGCAGGGGCATTTTTCCCTGAAATAGCAGGAAATGTTATATTTTCAATTTATTTAGTAGGTGTACTGATGGCTGTCATTACGGCTAAGGTGCTAAGGGCGACAAGATTTAGGGGTGAATCAGAACCATTTGTTATGGAATTGCCGCCATATCGTATGCCAACACTTAAAGGGGTGCTGATTCATACCTGGGAAAGAGTATGGGAATATATTAAAAAAGCCGGAACTGTAATCCTGGCAATATCGGTACTTATGTGGGTGTTATTTACCTTTCCAATGATAGGGGATAACTACTCTCAGGATTATGAGAGCCAGATTGAGGAAATTGAGCTGCTTAATCAGAATGGGGAGATTACCGGTGATGAATATAACAGCAGGATATCTGAAATAGAGGCAAAGATGGCCGGTGAGAAGCTAGTATATTCAGCTGCTGGCAGAATAGGGCATTTTATGGAGCCAGTTTTCAGGCCTCTTGGCTTTGACTGGAGAATTGCGGTGGCCACTATTTCAGGAATTGCAGCAAAGGAAGTGATTATTTCCACTATGGGTACACTTTACAGTATAGAAGATGCAGACAGTCAGTCCGAGTCTTTACAAACAGCTTTAAATAAACACTATACTCCCCTTGTTGGTTATAATTTCATGTTATTTACCCTGCTTTATTTCCCATGCCTTGCTGCTATGGCTATATTCAGGAAAGAAGCGGGTACAAAAGAGATGTTGTTCCAGATTGGTTACACCCTGCTTCTCGCATGGACGGTATCTTTTCTGGTATTCCAGATAGGGCGGCTCTTTGTTTAGTAATAATAAGAGGGTTCCGGTAATTAGACAGTTATAATAATGAGGGGAAACAATATTGGCATTTAGAAATTTTCATGCCAACCAATATATATTTTAGTAATACAGGTTTACATTAATTATAAAGACCCCGCTTGAGGCGGGGTCTTTATATATTTTATCAAACTAATTTAATTACTATTCCAATTAATTTAATATCTTCTATAACTACTCTCTGTTGCTACTCTTTTGGGACGGGCTTCATCAACTTTTAGCGTACGTCCTTCAAAGGATGTGCCATCTAAAGCTTCTTTTGCCTTTTCTGCTTCTGACGCATCTGTCATTTCAACAAATCCGAATCCCTTATTTCCTATTATGATAACTTCTTTAATCTGTCCGTGCTGGGAAAAAAGTTCTTCCAACTGCTTGTCAGTAACAGCGTAGTTTAGATTTCCTACATAAAGTTTGTTACTTTGCATTCTCTTACCTCCTTTTTGTCATTATAGTTTCTCCAAGCTTTACAACATTTCTTTTTAGAGAGGTAATCGCGAATAACAAAACCTTATCTCTTAATAAAAAATATCATTAAACAAAAGAGAAATTCAAGTATAGTCTCTTTTATAAGCTTTTGTCAATGTATAATTTACTACGCCGGGGTTTATCTTGGAATGGGTAATGCGTGTATCAATATCTGAAGATATCTATAACGCAAAAATTATATTTAAAAATTAATTTAAATATAATTTAATTATATTCCGATATTTATGCATAAATAAAGAATGTTTTTAAGCTTTCATCTTCCATTTTGTAATAATATTTTCCCTATCAAAAACCTTAACAGCAATCTTCAGGACAAAAGGGCAAACCGCCAGCAGTACCAAGCATCCTACCAGAAGATAAGTTATACTTAAGAGGAAAAATCCTGCCAGCTGCAGTCCTATAATTAGATAAATAGGCAATATAATTGTTGACCCTATTCCCTGGGCACTCCTGATGTCAGTGGACCTTGAAGAGACTATAATGCTTATCATGGTTATTATAAAGGACAGTATGGGACTTAAAATAAATGCGACTATTACCCATTCCAGGTTGGGCAGGGGAAGATAGCCAAGCTTTATAAATGCTGTTATATCAACAACTACTGTCAGTATAATAAAGCTAATAGTAGTAATAACAAGTGATGGTATGATAGCTGTAAGTGTTTTTCCCAGAAGAAGCTCGGATGCTCCTATGGGAGTTGCCAGAAGCGGCTCCAATGTATTATTTTCCTTTTCCATAATTACCGAGGATGGTGCGATAAGACTGGAAACCATTGCAGGAATAAATAACAGGAGAAGAAGCAATTGCTTCAAGATAAAACCGATAAGCACTTTTAAGGGTTCGTCAACTATGCCAAATGCTTTATTTATAAAGTTAGCAGTATCCTCGTCATCTAATATGGATTCGCTTCCCAGAATAAGTCCTGCTGGCATCACAATTGAAAATATAGTTATAATTATAAGAGTGGACAACCATATATTTTTATTTTTTATAACTTCTTTTATTTCCTTTTTAAAAATGATAGCTGCTTTTTTCATTTTGCCTCTTCATCTTTTATTAAACCAAGATATATCTCCTCAAGAGTTGCCTTTACTTCATTAAAATAAAGGATTTGGGCACCGTTAACCGTAAGTTTTTTAATAATCTCCGGGTTGGAGGTTTCGGGTTTCTCAATTGCCACTGTTGCTTTATTATCATCTATCTTAATATCTTTTAATTCGTTAATTTCTTCCAGGAGTTTTATGTATTTTTCTGCTTTATCCTTGAATATAATTTCAACTATTTTATTTTCACTGCTGTTTTGCAGCTCATCAAGGGTAGCAATTCTAATGATCTTTCTTTTTATTATACAGACCCTGTCGGAGAGGTTAGACGCTTCCTCAAGGTTATGGGTGCATAGGAAAACAGTAGTTTTTTCTTTTTTTAAGCTTTCAATGAAATTTCTTACCATATAAGCACTTTCAGGGTCAAGCCCCGCAGTTGGCTCATCTAAAAACAGTATCTTTGGTTCATGTACGAGGGCACGGGATAATGCAAGTTTCTGTTTCATACCTTTGGAATAGGTACCGGCAAGGTCATCTTTTCTTTCCCATAGTCCAAACATTTTAAGATATTTTTCAATGTTTTTTCTTCTTCTTTCAGGTGTTATATCGTAAAAGCTGGAGAAATAGTCAAGGTTAGCATAAGCTGATATTTTTTCGTATAATCCCGGGGACTCGGTAAGAAGACCGATTATTGACCTTATATGTTCACCGCCGCTTTTGGTGTCTCTGTTATCTATATTTATGCTGCCTGAAGTTGGGGAAATAATAGTTGAGAGCATCCTTATTGTTGTAGTTTTTCCTGCACCATTTGGTCCCAGGAACCCAAAGATTTCACTCTCGCCGATATCAAATGAGATATTTTCTACTGCAGTAATATCTTCAAACTTTCTTGTAAGATTTTTTACCTTTATCATAATTTAAGATTTTAACCTTAAGCTGGTAATTTATCAAATCGGGCAGAAGTGACTCTAATTTTAGATATAATAATTATTTTTGAGATTTTTCCCTGCTTCTAATATAATTTAATTTAAGCCAGATAAGATATATTTTTAGATTAATATAGATGAAAATTAATGGGAATTATTAAAAATGAATTTAATGAGATTATGAAAACTATAACCAGAACAAAAAAAATAGGCATACTTATGATAGATAATTATGATTCCTTTACTTTTAACCTGGTCCAGTACCTGGGAATTCTGGGGGAAAATATCGTGGTCAGGAGAAATAATAAAGTAACTGTGGATGAAATCAAAAATATGTCTCCATCAAGAATAGTAATTTCACCCGGTCCTGGAAGGCCGGAAGATGCCGGTATGTCAAAGGAAATAATAAAAAATTTTTATAAGGAAATACCCATACTGGGAGTATGCCTCGGACACCAGTGTATTGGAGAAATATTTGGTGCAGAAGTTATTAATTCAGGGATAGTAATTCATGGCAAGACATCTTTAATTCACCATGATGAGAAAACCATTTTTACCGGCGTAAAAAACCCATTTGAAGCTGCAAGATATCATTCTCTTATTTTAAAAGAAGATTCTATTCCATCTTCACTTGAAGTGACTGCTTATACTGAAGACGGTATTGTAATGGGAGTAAGACATAAAAATTTTAAGCTGGAAGGAATACAATTTCATCCCGAATCCTTCCTGACGCCGCAGGGATTGAAAATACTTAAGAACTTCATAAATTTATGAAAATCCTTTCCACAATTTCAGCTGTTAATTTAGAAATTCAGCCCCAGGATGCAGCTTATATATTAAGAAATGCTGACTTCATTTGTTTTCTGGACAGCAGCCTTGCCGGGAGCAAATATTCTAAATTTTCTTACATTGCCTGGAATCCGAAAATAGTTATAAGAAGCTGGGGTTACAGAAACGAATTTGCAAGCACTTCTTCAGGAGTAAGTTACTATTCCTACCAGCATCCTTTATCTTTTTTAAAGCAGAATATAAGGGAATATATCTATGGTTTTCCAGGGTATGATACAACAAATATAAAGGTTACTTATATAGATAAGGGAAGGGTAAAAAAGGTAACAAAAAGTATTGAGGAGAAGCTCCCTGATTTCAGGGGAGGATTTATGGGTTATTTCTCATACGACTTAAAAAATTATATTGAAACTCTTCCATGCAGTGCGGTTGATGACATTGGAATCCCCTTATTTTATCTTACATATTATGACAGACTTCTGGCTTATAGCCACAGGGAAAGAAAATGGTATTTTATAAAGAATTTCCCTTTGAGGGACAAACGAAGCCAGGATAAGAAAGTTAGAGGGACTAAAAATACCCGTCTGTCTTTATATAATAAAGGTGATTATATTGATTTAGAAATAAGAGATAAAGATTTGATAAAGAAAATAAATTTAAGCATAGAGGAGATTTACAGGATTTTAAAAGGTGGGAGTGACAGAAGCGGCAGCATAAGAAAAGATATAATTAAGAAATATTACAGTAGAAATATTTCAGGGATAAAACTTAATTCAAATATCTGCAAGAGAAGCTATATAAAAAAAGTAATTAAAATAAAAGAATACATCCACAGCGGCCATATTTATCAGGCAAATTTTAGCCAGAGATTTAAAGCGCGCCTGCCTGTTGAGCCAATGGACCTGTATTATATATTGAGGGTTAAAAATGCTGCTCCTTTCTCTGCTTTCTTAAAGTTTCCTGGTTTTAGTATAGGCAGCTCATCCCCTGAAAGATTTTTATTTTTAAAAGGTGATACCATAGAAACAAGGCCTATAAAAGGGACAAGGCCCAGAGGCAGGGATACTCGTGATGATTATAAAAATATAAACGAGCTAAAAAACAGTATTAAGGACAGGGCAGAATTAAATATGATTGTTGACCTGGAAAGAAACGACCTGGGTAAGTTTTGCTATTATGGGTCAGTCAAAGTATCCGAACATGCGGTAATTGAGAAATATGCAAGAGTTTTTCATTCTGTTTCCACAGTTGTTGGAAGAGTTAAAAAGGGGATAGATATTTCTGATATATTAAAAGCGTCTTTCCCCGGAGGTTCAATAACTGGCACGCCCAAGATAAGGGCGATGGAAATTATTGATGAAATGGAGCCGAAAGCAAGGGGTGTTTATACCGGTTCAATTGGTTATATAGGAATTGACTCTACAATTGATCTAAATATTGTTATAAGAACATTTGTTATTAAAAAAAATAAATTCTATTATAATGTAGGCGGTGGCATTGTAGAAGATTCAACCCCGCTTGAGGAATATGCCGAGACACTGGATAAGGGAATCGCACTGGAGGAAACCTTAAAATTCTTTACGGGTAAGAATTTAAAAAAATTATTATAGATATAATATAAACTCAATTTAAAGGATCTTATATGTTTAATTTTATTTTTATAAACGGGAGAATGGCTGTTTCAGGCAGGGCTAAAGTTCCGGTGAAGGACAGGGGTTTTTTATATGGTGACGGTCTTTACGAAACATTGAAAAGTTATAAGGGCTCTGTATTTATGCTTGATGAGCACCTTAAGAGGCTTTTCCACTCCCTGAAGGTTTTAAAATATAATCTTACCTTTGATGAGAAACATATAAAAGAAGCCATAAATAAAACAATGGATAAAAATAATCTTGGGAAAAAAGATGCTTATATAAAAGTGATAGTAACCAGGGGCGTTCATGGTAGAGACCTTTATTTTAACAGTAACTATAAACCTTCTCTCATAGTAATTGCAGAAAAACTTGAGAACCAACAGGGCGGAGATTATACAGGAGGAATAAAAATTATTTCGTCTTCAATAAGGAGGCCTTCTGTAGGGAGCCCTGTTTATCCCCACAAGCTCATTAATTATTTTGAGAATATTTATGCAAAGGATGAAGCAAATTATAAAGGGGCACGGGAAGCTATATTCCTGACTGCCGACCATCTAGTCCTGGAGGGCGCCTCAAGCAATATTTTTTTTGTAAAAAGAAACACAGTTTATACCCCACCGATTACCCAGAATATATTGCCGGGTGTAACCAGAAAAGTAGTTATTGACCTGTGCAGGGAAAACAGGATAAGAGTGAGGGAAAAAAAAGTTCATTACCGGGATTTTATAAACGCAGATGAGATATTTAAGACCAGCTCAGTTGCAGAGATAGTTCCGGTAAGGAAGGTGGACAGGTTTGAGCTTAATGCAGAGGTTCCCGGTAATATAACTTCAAGACTTATGGAATTATATAAGAGTAAAGCTTTCTATCCGAAGTAAGCTAGAAGATGCAAACAGGGTAAATAATATTTTAAAAATATTATTTTAATTTGTTTTAATACCTTAAACTATTTGATATTGACTTGCTTAATTCATCATATATCAAAGAACTATAAAGTTTGCATCGCTAAAATTTATTGTTAAAATGAATTTATTGGGTCTATAAGAATTTTTGCGGATAATTCCTTAAAGTTTCATTTGCTTTTTTAAGGAATATACTGGTAATTATGTCCGTAATTTCGGGTAGGGAATTATTACTTGAGAAAATTAGAGTGTTAATATAAAGTAGTTTCAATCTAAATATTAAAAAATAGTATTAAGTTACAGGGATTGTGTAAGCAGATCTTTAAGATCCAGTTTATAGATTATGAAAAAGGGGGTAATGCATAGTGAAAAAATTTAATTGTCTGATGGATCTTATAGAGAAAAGAAGAAGTATAAGGTCTTACAAACCTCAAAAAGTAAAAGAAGAAGATTTAAATTATGTTCTTAAGGCATTCAGGAAAGCTCCATCAGCCAAGAACCTCCAGCCCTGGAAATTAGTTGTAGTAAAGGATAGAAAAAAAATAAATGACCTGGCTATTGCATGTAATAATCAGACTTTTCTGTCGGAAGCGCCTATTCTGATAATAGCTTGTGCCAGGGAGAATGATGCATATGAGCTTATGGGGGGCTATATGAATAGTTACCCTGTAGATATAGGGATAGCTCTGGAACACTTAATACTGGCTGCAACTGAAAGAGGCCTGGGCACATGCTGGATAGGAGCCTTTAAAGAAAAGCTGGTAAAAGATCTTCTTGATATTCCTGAAGACGTAAGGGTTGTGGCTATAACGCCACTGGGGGCCCCGGCTGAAGAAGGAAAAATTAAAGGGAGAAAAACCTTTTCTGAAATAGTCTGCTATGATAAGTATATTGAGTGAGCCGGAGAGTAAAATAAGGCCAGAGTTCCAGCAGCAGCAGAATTTATAAGAGGCGACAGGCTTAAATAAAAGTTTCCGGGGTTTATATGGAAATAATTACTACTCATGTAAGTTCTGATTTTGATTCATTTGCCGCCATGGTCGCGGCAAAAAAAATCTATCCGGAAGCTAAAATAATACTGCCCAGTGCTATAAACCAGAATGTAAGAAAATTTATTACTCTCTACGAAGATGAGCTTCCACCGCTTCTGAATTCAGGGGCAGTGGATTTTAAAAAAGTAAAGAGAGTTATTGTAGTTGATACAAAAATTGCCTCAAGAATTGGTGCAGCAAAGAAGGCACTGGGTAACAGGGATGTTGAGGTTATAGTATATGACCACCATCATAAATCATCCGAAGATATAAAAGCGACATGTGATCATTCAATGGAAGCAGGGTCTGCTACAACAATTCTGGTAGATATTATAAAGAGTAAGAAAATATACATATCCCCGCTTGAAGCTACTTTGTTTACCCTGGGAATTTATGAAGATACAGGTTCTTTTACTTATCCCGGCACTACTCCTGCCGACTTCAGGGCAGCTGCGTTTCTTATGGAAAAAGAATCCAATCTTTTTGAGGCATTAAGGTTTTTAAGTCTTTCCTTATCTGAAAATCAGCATAAACTTCTGGAAAGGTTGATAAAGAATTGTAGAAAAATAAAGGTTAAAGAGGTAGACATATTGTTATCAAGCTCAGAAATGCCCGAGTTTATTGAAGGTCTTTCGGTGCTTACCAGAAAATTGTCGCTGGTTGAGGATGTGGATATAGCATTTTGCTGGGTTAAAATGAAAGAGAAAATATATGTGGTAGCCAGAAGTGATAATAAGGAAGTGGATGTATCCGAAGTTCTTAAAACTATTGGAGGAGGAGGCCATCCTCAGGCAGCTTCTGCAGTTATAAATAATCTGGGTTTTAAGGAGATAGAGAATAAAATCATTGGCTCTTTAAAGGAAAATCTAAAAGAGCCGTTACTGGCAGGGGATGTTATGTCTTACCCTGTAAAGGTGGTAAACGAGGATGTGAGTATTTTAGAGGTCAGTGAAATACTTAGAAAATATGGCCATTCAGGTATACCAATAGTAGATAAAAATAATAATCTTGTGGGAATAATAACCAGGAAGGATGTTGACAAAGCTATAGGTCATGGGCTTTCCCATGCGCCGGTAAAGGGATTCAAGTCCCATGGTGTTGTCCGGGCTGCTCCGGACTCTACTATCGGAAGGATACAGAATCTCATGATTGAAAATGGTATTGGAAGGGTACCTGTTACTGATAAGAAAAAAATTATAGGGATAGTTACAAGAAAAGATATATTAAGATTTCTGCATGGCAGGGTTTTTGAGAATTTGTGGGAAGTTTTCCCTCCAAAAGTTCAAAAAATACTGAATGATGTTTCAGATAAAGCTAAAGTTCTGAAATATGACACTTATCTTGTGGGAGGAATCGTGAGGGATGCGCTCCTTAAGGTACCTAATTTTGATGTAGATATTGTGGTGGAAGGTGATGGCATAAAGTTTGGAAAAGAGCTTTCAAAGAGATTTAAATGTAAACTTGAAACCCACCGGAAATTCGGTACCTCCGTTATCGTGCTTGAAGATGGACAGCATATTGATATAGCTACTGCGAGGGTGGAGTATTACAAAAGCCCTGCCGCATTACCGACGGTTGAATCAGGAAATATAAGGCAGGATCTTTCAAGAAGGGACTTTACCATAAATACCATGGCTCTTTCATTAAATAAAAAAAATCTTGGTGAGATTCTTGACTTCTTTGGTGGAAGGGAAGATTTAAAAAATAAAAGAATCAGGGTACTGCATAAGATGAGTTTTATAGAAGACCCCACCAGGATTTTTAGGGCAGTAAGATTTGAAAAACGGCTGGGTTTTAAAATGGACAGCCAGACTGAAAGATTGGCCAGGACTACCATAGATATGGATATAGTTTCCAGATTAAATGGGGTAAGAATAAGGGATGAGTTAATCTCGATATTTAGCGAGGATAATCCTCTTGAGGCAGTAAAAAGGCTGGATGAACTTGGTGCCTTAAAGAAAATAGGGCTTAAGGTAAAGGTAGATTCAGGATTTACAAGCCAGGCAAGGAAAATCTTAAATTATTACAGCGAATTAGAAAATTTTTACGGCAGGGATAAAAAGGAGGGCGAGATTAAAAAGTGGAAGCTTCTTTTTATCCTTCTCTTAAAAGGGTCAAGTCCTGCAAAAATAAAAAAATGGTGTTCTGAAATGAAAGTCAGGAAAAAGGATATAAGTGATATTATTGAATCCTGCAGCAAGTGGAATAGGGTAAAAGGAAGTCTTAATAGGGATATCGAAAAAAATTCTACCCTTTATTATAAGGCAAGGGATATACCTACCGAACTTCAGGTTATTGCCTGCGGCTGGGGCAGTAAATATTGTAGGAATATTAAAAAGTATCTTACTACCCTGTGTGATATGCGGCTTGAGATCAGCGGAGAGACACTTAAGGAGATGGGTTACAGGCCGTCTGATAAATTCAGGATAGTACTTGATAAACTTTTTAGAATGAAGCTGGATGGTAAGGTAAAGGGCAGGGAAGATGAGGTTAGGCAGCTGGATAGGTTGATGAAGATGCAAGGAAATTAAAGTTCATATAGTTTGAGTCCTACCCGGGGAGCCAGTCAGAACACTTGTTAGCTTCTAGTATAGGAGTATAACAAATTCTGTTTAAACTTTATCTAATACTCATGGATAGTATTACTTCTTCCAGAACTCCACTATATAATAACTCTAAATTAAAAGTATAATCACTGTTAACAAATGTTTCGTATAAAGGATTTTTTAATTTATTCTCTCTTATAGCTAGAAGTATAGGTAATACTTTTTTTACATTAGGGTATTCTTTAATTAATTTTAAGAATTCTTCTTCTATGTCTTCTTTTCCTATCAAGTAGTTAAGGATATTAATCTCTTTTCTTATAGATGTGCTTATTAGCAGGGTAAAAAGTTACTTAATATATCCATTTATTATTTTTTCCGCTCTGTATTTTGAAATATTAAAGCTCTGCCAGCTTTTCTGGCTTTCAAGTTCTAATTTTTTTTGCTCGAAGTGTTCTAGTATTTCCCCGGTAATCTGTTTTTTCTCTAATTCGGATGGATAATTACCCGATGTTAGAAATCTCTCCATCTGGGGTATAGCATCGTAAGATAGGCTTTCTAAATAATATATATCGATTTGCCCGGAATCAAAATAACGGTTGATATTATTTTCCGCTATTATGACATCTACATTGGCAAAATTCATTATTATATAAATTATAAGCGAGATTATAAAATAAGATTTAATTACAGGGAAATTCAGGTTCCAGATATAAATAATACTGGCAATAAAAATGAAAAAGAGCATTATCATAAAAGTCTGGACAAATATCCTTAAGTACGTAAATCCGTAGGCCTGCTCATATACTGACATTCTGTAAAATGCCGATACCAGTAAAATAAGGGTAAAAACTACAAGCAGGGTGAGAAGGATTTTTATGACAGTAAAGATTTTTTTATTATCTTTTTTTACAAATGTTATACTGAAAAGCATAATTCCGAAATTAATAATTGACACAACAACCAGTTCAAAAAAGCCCCTCCTTGCGTATTCTGCGTAAGTGTAAGAAGAAGGCAGGACAAATGAACTTCCGCCAAAAAGATAGGCAAATTGGATAACAGAGAATATGGCGTAGACTGCATTTATTAAAACCAGTATAGTCAATAAAATTACAGGGTCAAAAAATAATTTCCATTTTATCTTGCTGTATTTGGGCCGCTGCTCTCTTTCATTAAATGCTTTTATTAGAGCCCATAAAAAACAGGTCGCATAAACCGAAACTGTAATTATTACCAGAAAGTGTTTTACTATTTTTGAAACAGGGATATTTAGAAAAAGATCTTTAAATACAATATCCGCGGATGAGAGAAGCCATATAATAATTGCAAGTATTGGAACTGAAATAAGTATACCCAGGAATACTTTTGGCAGAACTTTACTTCTGCTTTCTTTGCTTCCTGAAATATCTGCCCTGGATAATGCTAAAAATGGTTTATGTATAAATCCGAGGGGCACAAAAATTCTTTTGACTATATCTCCGATAAATCTTATATCCGGCCAGTTTGATTTATTTACCCCTGTAATCAGGGCGCTGAACATTATTATTAAAAAGGGAACTATTAGATAGTTTAAAATCTTTAAAACCTGATTGGAGTAAATGAAAAAAGTGGCAGCAAGCAGCAATACAGGAATCATAAATAGCCAGATTATATTATTTAACTTTTTAAAAGAATCCCGGAAACTTACAAGGGATATAAGTAGAATCAGGATAATAAAAATTAAATAAGAAATGCCCAGAGTCTTATCATAGAACAGGATGTCAAATGATACCCCAATTATTAAACCGTAAAAAAGAAGCCAGTATTTTTTGTGTTCTAATACCATAGAATTAATATCAGGTCTGAAAGATTTTATTTAAATTGTTAATAAAATAATAATTATTTATATTATTCCTTATAAAATAGAAATGATTTTAATTTATACTAACGCTATATAGCTCCTGAACTTAAAAAATAAATCAGCTTAAAAGGCCTTCTATTATCAGCTCTACCGCCTGTTCCTCGTCAAGCCCCCTGGACATAAGAGTCTGCAGTTCTTTGGAATCGACGCTTCCTATAGAGGCCTCATGGGTAATATGTGCCTTAGGATTTTTAACTTCGACTATCGGAACAGCGTTAGCGGTGGCATTATCCATGACAATTTCCTTGCAGTCAACATGCCCCCTGGCATAGTCAGCTGTAGCTATTAATTTGTTATATATATTGGCACTTGCATTATCTCTTACTGCAATTCTTGAGGTAAGAGCACCTTTTGCGCTTTCCCCTATAAGACTTCCGCTCTCTTTAATATTGATTATATCATTGCCCCTGCCGTTTATTTTTACAGACATATCCATAATACTGAAACTCTTACAAAATACCTCATAATCCATATCAATCCGTCCTACTCTGCCCCTCATAAGTTCAAATTCGGATTTATATCTTGCATTTTCTTCCAGGGTAACAATTGCTTTGGGTATTACTTTTATGCCTCCTTCTTCGCTGTGGATATGCCTTTCAAGATATGAATATTTAGAATTTGGCCCAACTTTTATAATGCCGTCCATTGCATGGGTTACGTCTTCTGCAAAAGGAAAGACACAATGAGAATAAACAGACATTGAAGAATTTTGTCCTATTTTTAAGTTTAGTTTAATTTTTTGTATTGCTTTTTTATCAGTTACTCCAAAACATAGATGAACAGGCATATCAATGGTTACATTATTTTTAAGGGTTATATCTATTTTAACCCCATCCTTTATCTCCTCAGCATCTACGATTAGACCGGGGACGGTATTTTTACTGATTATTTTGTCTTTGTTGATTATAAGACTGGCGGTCTTTTCATTATCCAGAATATCCGAGATTCCTGCCTGATTGATAATATTTTCCATACTCATTTATAGACCTCCTAATCTGGCTCATTTTTGTGCCCGCATGGAAGACATTTCCTGGTGAAATATTTGTTTATTACGGGTGTTTTGCCTTCCTTTAAAATCTTGCCGTGGCACATAAGGAAAGCATATTCTGCCTGCTTTAATACAGACTGGCTGTGGGTAATTAAAATTATTGTAGAACCGTTTGATTTTAGATAATTAATCGCATTGAAAATATTTTCAATGGTTTCCGTATCAATCCCTGAGTCGAGTTCATCCAGAATAACAAGCTCCGGCTTCATTGCAAGTATTGATGCAAGTTCAACTTTCTTTCTCTCGCCGCCGCTTAAGTTTTTATCTACGTTCCGGTTAAGGTAGTTTTCTGGTTCCATACCGACGTCATTTAAAATTTTAGATACATCATCGGGTGAAATATCTTTCCCTGATGAGCTAATAAATTTTTCAATACTTATACCTTCAAATCTTGCCGGTTCTTGCCATGCAAGTGTAATTCCCTTAGCTGCACGCTCGTAAACATCCAGGTTTTTTATTGACTTGCCTTTGAAAAATATATCTCCTTCAAATTCCCTGTAACCCTCAAGTCCCATTATGGTATGTCCCAGTGTAGTCTTTCCAACGCCGTTTGGCCCCACAACAGCATATGTCATTCCCTTGTTAAGACTTAAATTAATGTTATTCAGCAACTTGTTTCCATTAACATTTAAACTTAGATTTTTAATTTCAAGTAATAACATAATTTTAAGGATTATAACTTATTAATTTTTTAAAATAAAATTCAGGATAAATGAAATTTAAAATTAAATTTAATTATTACATAATATATCTTAAAAAAACAATTTCAAGCGCGTTATTTTTTAATAATTGTTTTATAATTTTCTTATATTTATTTCAGGTAACCTGCTTTTGTTAGTATCTCCCTTACGGATATGCAGGCAGGCGAGTCATCGGGCAGTTCAAGTAGAGACTTTCCATCAAGGTTATATTTTTCTACATTCTCATCTTTTTCTATTTTTCCTAAATAAATTCTTCCTGCACCCTCAATCTCTTTTTCTAAGCTTTCGTCAAATCTATAATTTCCTATGAGATAAAGGTGGTTGTATTTTATTCCTATTGACCTGGCAATTGCTTCAACTCTATCTATGTGTTTTATGGATTTTGATGAAGGGTCAAGCATCACGAACAAATCATCTATACTTGAAAATACCTTCCGGTTCAGGTGCTCAAGGCCTGCAGGTGAATCAATTAGAACATTTGCATATTTTTCGGCCAGTCTGGGGATATTCATCTTGAGAATGTCATCAGGAGCGCAATAACAGCCTGCAGTGAGCTTGGTACCCAGAGTTATCAGGTCGAATTTTTCATCTTCATAAAGGCACTCCGATTGGAGTGTGTATGCCATCTTTTCAGGAAGTGGTGTGTTTGCAAGGTTTGTATTGGACTTTCTCTCTTTAAGAATATCATTGAGCGCCCCTGATACAGTTGCTACTTTTTCTTTTTCTAAATCTGCCCCAACCATATCAGGGAGACTCTGGTCGGGATCAAGGTCAATGAGAAGCATTGGAGGATCGAGAAACCTGACTGCAAGCGATACGAATGTTGATTTTCCAGCCCCGCCTCTTCCGGTAGAAACAATTTTATTTGCCATCTGAATCTCCTTTTAATTCCGCTATTATACTTGAATAAGGGTCTATATTCAAATAAGGAAAAGGCATTTCATAATCTCCGTTTGAATACTATCATTTTATAATTTTTTTTGTTTTTCTGAAATTTAATTTAATTTATTTATTAAGTGGCGTGACTTGTTGAGAAATGTACTTTGAAATAGAAGATATTATTTGATTTTTTAAGGTTAAGGAAAAATTTTTTAAAAAAATTTAAAATTCTTATTGACACTAGATTCTATTTTGATATATTTATAATTGTCCTTAGAACAGAAGGCAACTTTTAGTAATAACCGAAATTTACAGACGAAAGAATTTAAAAAGTAAGTTAAAACTGAAAAGTCCCTGAGAAAAGTTTTAAGACAGGATCCCGAGATGTTAAGTCACCTAAAGCGCAAGCCAGGGTAAAAGATAACTCGGGATTTTTTTATTATCCATTTATAAAATCTATTAATTTATTTCTGCCTTGGATAAATCTCTAAGAGTTGGCTGTAAAAAATTTTTTATGGTTTAACCAATTTTACGAGCAAGGAATGCAGCTCCACGGCCATGACAGCTTATTTCTGTTATGTTATTATCCGCAAAGGGTATATTTATTCTTCCATAGCCGGTAGCAACAATATATTCTATATCGTCTCTTTTAGGTACCTTGCGGCGGTATCAAAAAATCTTCTCATTCCATCGCAGGAGTTGGTAAATATTAATCCTTCAAAATCTCCTGCGCTGTTAAGAAGCTCTTCCCAGCTGGCTTTAACGTAAGGACAGAAATTTATAGGGAAATAACTTTCTGACCTTGATATTTTATACCTGCCGAATATCCTTACAGGAGTAAATCCGCCTGTGATTATAAGTTCTTCGGGAGTGTATGTACAGAACCATCCTATGGAAAGTTTACTAGCAGCCGCAGAAAGGGTTTTTTTAAAAAAATTACTGGTATCATTTATCCTTCTCTTTATTGTACTGGTAATCTCCTGTTCTTTAGACATTATTTTTATAAAAAACCTGAAATCAAATTTTTGTCCCTATTGCGGCTCTTTTATGATATCTTCGTTTCTTGTAAATTCATCGTAAATACCCACATGTCCCCAGAAATCTTCTAAATATAATCCGTCTATCTCACCGCTATCCCTACCTTCCACAATTATTTTTACCTTCTCTATTTCTTCAAACTCTGTTAACGTGTTAACAATAGAGAAAATAGCCAGGACTTCAGTGGTGGAACTGTGAGGTATCTCCTCAAAGTTAGTTATAATTTCCTTACTTAAATCCACGGTAGCAGTACTGCTGGATATATCTACTGAGTTAACTTTCACATTGGAAGGTAATGTAGGGTAAAGCTCACTGCTCTCCGGTCCTCTTATTAATTCCTCAAGAACACTTTTATAAAACTCCTCAGACACAGAAATTTCTCTGGTTTCTTTTTCCAGGTAAGATTCTGTCTCCGAAGTGGAAGCAAAGTACAGGTTAACACTGCGGGTGCATGAGGATAGTGAAACTATTAAAAAAATAGCTGATATTAACAATATGCCAGAAAATAGAAATTTTTTTAGTCTGTTTTTCTTCATTTCCTCTCCATATCATCCCTTATTGTTTTAGGATTATTTTTTTAATAAAAGTTTTTTATCTTTATTTACATATTTAGTAATTCTATAGATGGTAGGATAAAAAAACAATATGAAAAATTATAAGAATAAAAAAAATACAAAATTTATATTTCTGATGTTATTATTATATTACAGTTTTATGATAAAAATATTAACCGATATTTTACTGGTATAAAGAAATTATTTCTATAACCCGGTAAGCATAATTATAAATAAAATTTTGAAGTTATTAAGGGTGATGAGATGATGAGCAAAAAAGTTTTGCTAATAATAGATATGTTAAATGATTTTGTCCTATATGGAGCACCGCTGAAAGTTCCAAATATAGAAAAAATTATAAGCCCGATTAAAAGGGAAATTGAAAAGGCGAGGAGTGAAGGTTACCAGGTAATATATTTATGTGACAGCCACCAGAAAGATGACAGAGAATTTGAGCTGTTTCCTCCTCATGCAGTAAAAGGTACAGAAGGGTCAAAAATAATTGATGATTTAAAACCGGAGGGTAATGATATAATTGTAAGGAAAAATACATTTTCAGGTTTTTTTAACACAAACCTGGATGAGATATTGCAGAAATTATCTGTGGAAAGATTGGTAGTCACAGGTGATGTTATTAATATATGTGTCCTTTATACTGTAGCAGATGCTGTAATGAGGGGATATAAAGTTGATGTGGTAAAAGATGCAGTAATTGCACTAAATAAAAAAGATTACAAATTTGCTCTGGAACAGATGAAAAATGTACTAAAGGTAAATATAATCTGAAAGGAATTTATTTATGTTTCATATCGCAGAAGAGGATGACATAAAAAAGGGTAAGCTGACTGATATATATTTTGAGCGGACAAAAAAAATACTAAAAGCTTCTGGTAAAAACCCTGTAGTTAAAGCCGAGATATTCTTGAAAAGTTTACCGGCTGGTTATGATTGGGGAATTCTTTCAGGTGTAGAAGAAATTATAAAGCTTCTTTCCAGTGTTAATAAACTTTCAGTAAGATGCATGCCCGAAGGAACTGTATTTAAGGAATTCCAACCAGTTATGGTAATTGAGGGCAGATATCTTGATTTTGGTATATACGAAACTTCTATTTTAGGGTTTTTATGCCAGGCAAGCGGAATAGCTACAAAGGCGGCAAGGTGCAGAATTGCTGCAGGAGATAAACAGGTTTATAGCTTTGGTGCAAGAAGGGTACATCCGGCTATAACTCCAATGGTGGAAAGAAGTGCTTTTATTGGTGGAGTTGACGGGGTATCCACGACTCTTGGAGCAGAATTAATCAACCAGAAGCCGGTTGGGACTATGCCCCATGCACTTATTCTTATAATGGGGGATACGGTTGAGGCAACTAGGGCTTTTAACGAAGTGATTGAGCCGAAAATTAAAAGGATTTCCCTTATTGATACTTTTAACGATGAAAAATTTGAGGCTATAAGGGTTGCTGAAAGTCTTGGAGATAAACTTTTTGGAATAAGGCTTGATACCCCTTCATCAAGAAGGGGGAGCTTTAAGAAAATTTTAGAAGAAGTAAGGTGGGAGCTGGATATAAGGGGCTATGATAAAATAAAATTAATTGTAAGCGGTGGAATTAATGAAGAAGATATCCTGGAGTTAAAGGATATAGCAGATTCTTTTGGGGTGGGAACTGCTATCAGTGGAGCCAGGGTACTTGATTTTTCAATGGATATTGTGGAGATTGAGGGAAGAAAAATATCAAAGAGAGGAAAGATGTCGGGTGCGAAAAAGGTTATAAGATGCAGTAAGTGTTTTAATGATAGGGTAATACTTGAAAATGAGAAGGCATCTGGCTGCAGGTGCGGGAAATGCGGAGGAGTTTATAAAGATATTTTTGTAGAAGCAGTAAGAGAAGGAAGGGTGTTATACAGTTATCCCACTGCTTCAGAAATAAGGCACAGAGTAATAGGACAATTTAAATACCTTGAAATTTAATTAAAAAGGCGGAAAGGTAATTGATGGGTATAAAATTTTTTTTAATAAGGCACGGGCAGACATTATGGAATGAGGAAGGAAGATATCAGGGCGAGAAAGATATCGGCTTGAGCCCAACGGGCATTAAGCAGGGAGAGCTTGCAGCAGGATATCTGTCAAAGGTAAATTTTTCTAACATTTACAGCAGCCCGCTTAAACGTGCTGTAGACACAGCGGCTGTTATAAAAAAAGACAGGAAACTGGAGGTAAAAATAAGAGAAAATTTGAAAGAGATAAATTTTGGAAAATGGGAAGGGCTAAAGTTTGATGAGATAAATGAAAGGTACCACGATGATTATAAGAAATGGCTCGGTGATTTATATAATAACTCTCCTACAGGGGGAGAGAGCTTTAAGAATGTGCAAAAGAGAGCTATAGACGAGATTAATAATATAATAGGAGAAAATAAAGATAAAAGTAATGTAGCGGTAGTAACTCACGGGGGCATAATAATATCTCTACTGGCTTACTGGCTTCAGGTTCCTGTGTCCAGATGGGGTTCTCTTATCCAGCGGCAGGGGGCAATAAATATTGTGGTTGTTGATAAAAATTTCCCCTACATCTCAACAATAAATTACACAGGTCATTTAGTTTCCATGTATGATGAAAGAGAAGATAAGGTAATAGAAGTTTACAGTGATCTGAGGAGTAAAAGTTAGATTACTAAAGATGTTTTTATTATAAATCTTAAAAAAATTTTAAGATTTAATTGTAAGTTTAGAAAATAAGCAATTTTAAAAATAAATTAAAAGAGGGTGTTTGTGAAATGAAAGATAATGGTGAAGCTCTTGATGTTGCAACAGAAAGTATTTTTAAAAATTTTTTAGATAACTGGCTTAACATTGTAATAATAATAGCAGTGCTGCTGGTTGTAATAATCCTGGTTAAAATTATTTCCAGGAGGATGAGAAGACTGATTGAAAAGAAAATTAGCAATGAAAAGATGTTAATTAAAAAGCGCACCTTTACTCTTACCAATGTTATATCTAATTTAATAATAGTAGGTTCATCGGTTGCAGCAATATTAATAATTGCGGACCAGGTTGGCATTCCGGTAACTCCAGTACTTGCAGGCGCAGGAGTTGCAGGCATAGTAATTGGTTTTGGTGCGCAGAGTCTTATAAAAGACTTAATAAACGGGACTTTTATATTGGTAGAGCAGTGGTACCAGATAAATGATATTGTTACAATTGGCGATACCTCGGGAGTTGTTGAGAAATTTAATTTAAGAACTACTGTGTTAAGGGATCTTGAAGGTACACTGCATTTTATACCCAACGGGGAGATAAACAAACTCAGCAACCGTACCCATACGTGGTCAAGGGCTCTTATAGAAGTAGGTGTTCATTATAAGGAAAATATAGACAGAGTGGTGCAGGTTCTGGAAGAGGTATTTGACGAACTTGTAAGTGATAAAAAGTATAAGGATTCTATTCTGGAAAGACCTGAAATATTGGGTGATGGCGGAGTAAATGAACTTGGTGATTCAGCGGTTAAATTTACTATTATATGTAAGGTAAAACCTGCACAGCAATGGACTATTGGGAGACAGCTGAGAAAAAGAATAAAGAATAAATTTGACGAGGTGGGGATTGAAATTCCCTATCCCTGCACAAATGTGTATATGAGAAATAATATGTAAAAAATATTAAAGCCGGGTTGCAGGATTGGCTCTGCTTTAGGGATTTAATTTAAAAATAAATATTTAATTGAAATTAAGTGGAATTGGTTATTGATTAATGAACCTAAATGTTATAATATCCCTAATGGTAATAAGGTAAAAAATTTAAATATTTTTTATTTGATTGTCTTTCTGTTCTGCCTTTGTGGCAGGACCTAATTATAAAAATTAGTCCATAGGAGGATTAAAAAAATTGAGAAGTTATGAACTGGCAATTATTTTTGACCCATCTCTTGAAGAAGAGGAAATCGAGAAAGAATTATCCAAAAATACCTCATTGATTGAAAAAGAGAAATGCAAAGTTTCTAAAGTTGACAGATGGGGGACTCGGAAGTTAGCTTATCCTATTAAAAGTCAGGAAAACGGCTATTACGTAATAGTATATTTTGAAGGAAACAGCAGTATTATTACGGAAATTGATAGGATTAATAAAATCAATGATAAGATACTGCGCCATATGATTGTTAAAAGTGACCAATCTTAAGTGATTATAAAAATCAAAAGAAGGTGAGTAGTAATGGCTTTTGGTGTTAATAATACAACAATTCTGGGAAATCTGACCAGGGATCCTGAGCTGAGATTTACCCCCAGCGGGACTGCGGTTGTCAGTTTTGGACTTGCAGTAAACAGGAATGTTCAGAATAAAAATTCCGGTGAATGGGAAAACCGTGTTGATTTTTTTAATGTAACTGCATGGTATAAGCTGGCAGAAAATTGTGCTGAAAGTCTGGGAAAGGGTGACAGGGTACTGGTTTCAGGACGGCTTTCACAGGACAGCTGGGAAAGTAAGGAAGGACAGAAGAGGTCAACGGTAAGAATCATCGCTAATGTTGTAGCACCGAGTCTGGAGTTTGCTTCCTGCAAGATTGAGAAGAATCCCCGTGCGGAAGAAGGAGTATCTGAAGGAGTATCAAAGGGAGCTTCAGTCAGTGATAATTCCGGGAACAGTGATGGTGATATTGAAGAAGTTGACTTTAGTGACGAGGATATACCATTTTAAACATTGTGTAAATTTTAAGATATAGGAAGAAGGAGAAGTTTTAATTGGCTAGAAAAAATAAAAATGATAGAAATGATAGAAGTAGTAAAAACTTAAGAAGTGCAACTGGTAATTCGATTAATTTAAGACAGAGAAAGAGATTTTGTTATTTCTGTAGAGAAAACATTGATAATATTGATTATAAAAATGTAAGCATGCTTGAAAAGTTTATTTCTGATAAAGGAAAGATAAGGCCGAGAAGGTCTACGGGAAATTGTGTTCAGCATCAGAAAAAAATTGCCATGGCCATAAAAAGAGCAAGGGTCATAGCTCTTATACCTTATTATAAAAGATAATATGTCCTTTGATAATTTAGAAAATACCAAAATTAAAAGACTAAACCTGGCATTGCTTACTTTGTTAACTCTTTTATCCCTGGCCTTTGCAGTTTTTGTGCCGTTCTTTGGGATAGCAGGAGTAATATTTCTGCCGGTTCCGGCTACTCTTTTGGTATTATCCGGAAGAATAAAGGATGGTATAATATGTGCTGTTATATCCTCTGTTATTCTGGTTTTTCAGGATTATGTGTTGGTGCCGGTTGTAGCTCTTTTAATAATTGGAATTTCTTTTGTTTATAGAAATTCTGTAAGGAAAGATAAAAGTAAGTTATTTTCTGTAAGCTGTATTTTTTTAGTATTTTTCGGAGCTTTATTGTTATACATTATAGCAAACTCTGCTATAAACAGGGTTAATTATATTAGTGAGTTTATTAAATATTATAATTCCTATATTAACCAGGTTCTAAGCGGTAATTTTCTCACAGAATATGCTGGGTTACTGTCAATTGAGCAGTCACAGTTTGAGACTGTACTGGAGCAGACAAGGGATGTTTTAGAATTTATGCTTTATATCATCCCGGGAATTTTGATAAGCCTGATTGCTTTTATAAGCTTCATGAATTATATAGCAACAAACGCAGCACTTAAAAGATATAATGCCGGTATGAAAGAGTTTCCATCTTTCAGGTACTGGGACGCTCCCTGGTACTGGTGCTGGGGTATGATTTTAGGAATTGTGCTGATAATTATACCTTCAGGTAGCCAGTATTTTAATAAAATACTGGACATTGCCGGTTTAAACCTGATAGCTGTTTTTGGTCCATTGTACCTGATTCTTGGAATAGCGGTAATATGGGGGTTAATGGAAAAGTTTAAACTGCAAATTTTATGGAGAGTAATTATATTTGTGCTGCTGGGTTTATTTTTTAATTTTGCGCTGATAGTTGTGGTTTTTTTGGGATTAATAGATATATGGACCAATTTTAGAAGATTGAAAAGAAAAAGTTAGTTTAGTTTTAAACAGAAGATAAGAGCAGAAAGTAAGAGGGAAGATAGGAGGAGGATTTGAAAATAATACTTACTAAATATCATGAGAAACTGGGTGATGTTGGAGATGAGGTAGAAGTAAAGTCTGGATATGCAAATAATTATTTAATACCCAATGGCCTGGCTATTCCTGCTACCAGAGGGAATATAAATCAGATGAAGATTGTTAAGCAGGCAGCTATAAAAGTTGAAGCCAGGAATATAAAGGAAGCGGAGGAGCTTGCCAAAAGGCTTGAAGGTCTTGAGGTTGTCTTTATTGTAAAGACAGGTGAGGAAGGTAAGCTCTATGGTTCTATAACAAATAAAGACATTTCAGAAAAAATTTCCGGGGAAAGGAAAATAGACATAGACAGAAAAAAAATTGACCTGCAGGAGCATATAAAAGAGTTAGGGGAATATGATATAGAGCTAAAATTATACAAAGAAATAAAAGTGCCTTTAAAGGTAAAAGTAGAGCCGGATGAGGAATCAAAGGCATTGATTGAAACTTGTAAGGCAGAGAAGGAAAAAGAAAACTTGGAGAAAGAGGAACAGGAAAAAGAGGAAGTAGAAAAAGACAAGATAAAGGAAAGCAAGATAGAAAAACCTGAAGGTGAAGAAAAGGCAGAAAAAAAGTCAGGGAAGGAAAAGACTAAAAATAGCAAAGCAGAGAGAAAGAAAGAAGATAAATCAAGCGAAACCAGGAAAGTTTGAGGAATAGAGAAAGAGAATCTAAAATCTAAGTTCGGATATAAAAATAGTTTATGCAAGAACAAATTAAAAAAGAAAGAAAATTTTCTCCTCTGGATACAAGCAAATTAGAACGGATACCGCCGTATAACATAGAAGCTGAAGAGTCTTTGCTTGGTGCTATGTTAATTTCAAAAGACGCTATATTATCAGTTATGGAACTGGTAAATTCAGGAGATTTTTACAGGAAATCCAACCAGGAAATTTTTAATTCAATAGTAGAGCTGTATATGAAAGGGGAGCCTGCTGACCCTATAACAGTAGCAGACCATCTTAAAAAGAAAGGATTGCTTGAGGAGATAGGAGGAAAAACTTTTATCCACTCTCTTATAAGTAATATTCCGCTGGCAACTAATGCAGAGTATTATGCCAGGATTGTAAGGAATTATTCAATTTTAAGAAAACTAATTTACGCAGCTACCGAAATCGCAATCATGGGCTATGAGGTTCCCGAGGATTTGCAGGCAGCTGTGGATAAAGCCCAGCAACTTGTATTTTCTGTATATAAGGATTTAAACAGGGGTAGTGCAAGGGATAGAAGCGCGGTAATGAAAGACCTGGTTTCTGAAGCATATGAGCTTGTAGAAGTATTACATGAAGGTAGTTCTGATGTATCCGGAATACCTTCCGGGTATGTAGATTATGACCAGCTGACTTCGGGTTTTCAAAATTCTGATTTGATTATCATAGCAGCAAGGCCAGGAATGGGGAAAACCTCACTTGTGCTGGGCATGGTAAAAAATATTGCCATGAAGGAGAAGCTGCCTGTAGCTATTTTCTCGTTAGAGATGTCAAAACAGCAGATAGCATTAAGGATGATGAGTGCGGAGTCAAAGATAAATCTTCATGATTTGAGAAGGGGTAAAATAAGAGACGAAGAATGGGGTAAGCTTGCAAGGTCGGTTGAAAGGTTATCAGAGTGCAAGATATACATAGATGATACGGCGTTTTTAAATGTAATGGACCTGAGAGCAAGAGCCCGTATGATGGTCAGTACAAGCGGTGTCAAACTTATAATTGTTGATTATTTACAGCTAATGCAGTCCACTTCAAACTACAGAGGTAATAAAGTACTGGAGATTACTGAGATATCCCAGAATCTTAAAGGTATCGCTAAGGAATTAAATATACCGGTGATAGCAGTATCACAGCTCTCAAGGGAGGTAGAGAAGAGGGACAAGAAGAGGCCATTTCTTGCAGATTTAAGAGAATCGGGCTCTATTGAGCAGGATGCGGATCTTGTGGCGTTCATATACAGGGATGATTATTATGAGGATGATGAAAACAGGCATACAGGAAAAGCTGAAATTATAGTAGCAAAACACAGGAACGGTCCTACAGGGAAAATAAATATGCATTTCAATAAAGAATTTGCATTGTTCTCAAATCTAAGCAAGTCTTACCAGACTGAAGAGAGGAGTGAATAAAATGCCAGGTATAGCTATTGTTGGCTCACAGTGGGGTGATGAAGGAAAAGGTAGAATAGTTGATTTGATTTCAAACAATGTAGATATGGTGGTGAGATTCCAGGGTGGAAATAATGCCGGGCATACAGTTGTAAAGGGAAATGATCAATTCAAGCTTCATTTAACACCATCGGGAATTTTATATCCTGATGTAACGTGCGTTATAGGAAATGGTGTGGTATTGAATCCCGAGGTTTTAATAAATGAACTGGATGAGCTGGGAAGCAAGGGAATAAAAACTGATAATTTAAGGATAAGCTGTAATGCTCACCTGGTTATGCCTTATCATATAATTATGGATAAGGCAGCTGAGCACAGGCTGGGCAAGTCTAAAATAGGAACCACTCATAAAGGTATCGGGCCTGTTTATGCTGATAAAGCCTTAAGGAGGGGTATAAGGGTACAGGATTTACAGGATTTGAAGATATTCAGGACAAAGCTGGATGCGTCTTTAAAGTTAAACAATGCCATATTAGAAAAAATTTATGGACTTGAACCGCTGGATCCTGATGAAATTTTTAACCAGTATAAGCAGTACGCACAGAGAATTGGAAAATATATTGTGGATACCACTTTTCTTATAAGTAAAGCCCTTGAAGAAAATAAAAGAGTATTATTTGAGGGAGCTCAGGGAACAATGCTTGACATTGATCATGGAACTTATCCTTATGTGACTTCCTCTTCAACAATTGCCGGGGGTATTTGTGTTGGGGCAGGTGTAGGCCCGTGCCGGCTGGATGAAATAATTGGAGTGGTCAAGGCATATACTACGAGGGTGGGTTCCGGTCCATTTCCAACTGAGGAAGAAGGCAGCGCAGGTAAGTATCTAAGGGAGAAAGGGAAAGAGTACGGTACAACAACCGGCAGGCCCAGGAGATGCGGATGGCTGGATACAGTTATATTGAAATATTCGTCTATGATAAATACTTTTGATAGCATTGCTCTTACAAAGCTGGATATACTTAGTGGACTGAAAAAAATAAAAATATGTACCGGTTACAGGTATAATGGCAAGGTTTATAAAGACATGCCCGGGCACCAGACTATTTTACATAAATGTGAACCCATATATGAGGAATTTGAGGGCTGGGATGATGATATCAGTGTAATAAAGAAATTCAAGGATCTTCCGGTTCAGGCAAAAGATTATATAAAAAGAATTGAAAAAATTCTTAAAATTCCGGTCTCTATGGTAAGTGTAGGAGCTGAAAGAAGCAGGGTAATTATTAAAGATGATATTTTAAGGGACAGGTTATTTAATCAAAATAGCAGGTCAACGCTTATAGTTTGATAAAGGAAATAAAGGAAAAAAGTTGAATATACTGGTAATAGGTAGTGGAGGCAGGGAACACTGCCTTGTCTGGAAAATATCAAAAAGTCCGCTGGTAGATAAGATATATGCTGCTCCGGGCAATGCCGGGATAGCTGGAATTGCGGAGTGTATTAAAATTGATGCATCTAAAGAGAACTTTCAGGAAATTGCGGAGCTGGTAAGGGATAAGCAGGTAGAGCTAACTGTAGTTGGACCGGAAGCACCTCTGGTAGATGGAATAGTTGACTATTTCAATAAGGAGGGGCTTAAGATTTTTGGTCCTGACAGGAAAGCAGCTACAATAGAAGGTAGCAAAGTCTTTACAAAGGAGTTTCTACAGAGGAATAATATCCCTACCCCCGGGGGAGTTGTTTTAGAAAAAAAGGATTATAAAAAAGCAAGAGATTACATAGAAGAAAGAAAAAAATTCCCGGTTGTTATAAAAGCTGATGGGCTTGCAGCAGGAAAAGGTGTGGTTATTGCCAGGGATAAAAGCCAGGCTATGGAAGCGGTGGAAGATTGTTTTATAAAAAGTAAATTTGGCGTGTCGGGGGACCGTATAATAATTGAAGACTTCCTGGATGGTTATGAATTATCTGTATTAAGTCTTTGCGATGGTAAAAATATAGTTCCAATGACTCCAGCCCAGGATTATAAAAGAATTTTTGATAATGACAGAGGGGAAAATACAGGTGGTATGGGAAGCTACAGCCCGGTTCCAATGGTTGATGATAAAACATACGGGCGGATTTTAGATGAAATCATTTTTCCTGCATACAGTGCAATGCTTGAAGAGGATATAAAGTATAAGGGTGTTTTATATGCCGGAATAATGGTTAGTAGTGGTGAGCCTTACCTGCTTGAATATAACTGCAGATTCGGAGATCCTGAAACTCAGGTTATACTGCCGAGACTTAAGGACGACCTCTTGCCGCTGCTCTTGGAATGCGCTGAGGGGAATTTAAATAGAGAAGAAGTCAGGTGGGATAGCAACAGGTGTGTATGTGTGGTAGCTGCATCTGAAGGGTACCCTCGGAGCTCATCGAAAGGGGATGTAATTAAAGGTCTTGAAAGCTATAACGATAGTCAGGATATAATTATATTTCATGCTGGTACAAAAGTGGAAAGCGGCAATATAGTAACAAATGGAGGGAGAGTTTTTAGTGTTGTTTCCAGGGCTACCAGTTTTAAAGAGGCAAGAGAAAAGATATATTCGGCAATGGGAAAAATAAAATTCATAGGGATCCAGTACAGGAAAGATATTGCATTAAAGGCGGAAAGGAGTGAGTGATTAATAATGGCTGGTGGTAAAAAAGTTGCTGTGGTTATGGGCAGTATTTCAGATGAGGTTGTAATGAAGAAGGCATCAAATGTTTTAAAAGAGTTTAAAGTAGATTATGAGGTAAATGTACTGTCGGCTCACAGAATGCCTGACAGGACAAGGGAATTTGCTATTAATGCAAAATCAAATGGCATAGAAGTGATAATTGCAGGAGCAGGAAAAGCAGCCCATCTTCCTGGTTTTATTGCTTCTCATACAACAGTTCCGGTAATAGGTGTACCTATTAAGTCGTCAGGTTTAAATGGACTGGATTCCCTTTTTTCTATAGCACAGATGCCCTCAGGAGTTCCTGTTGCATGCATGTCTATAGATGGTGCAGAAAACGCAGCACTTATGGCTATACAGATACTTGCTCTAAAGTATGATGATATGGCAAAAAAAATTGAGGGATATAAAGCCAAAATGACAAAATAGAGTGGGGAAATAAATTTACGGTTGAGTTGTTAAAATTTTGTTAAAATTAGGATATTTCAGTTATTTTTTAAAGGATTATTTGGTATTATTTCGCTAAATTTGCTGGTTTAAGAGTTTTTTATTCTAAAGATTGTAACGTTTGAGTAAAATTAGGGGTTTCCTTAAACGATGAGTAAAGATGAAATAAAGATAAAAGTAAGAAATTTTGGATTTTATTACGGGGCAGTAAAAGTTTTATCGGATATAGGCATGGATATAAAAAAGAATTCCATAACTGCAATAATTGGTCCATCCGGATGTGGTAAATCTACTTTCCTGAGGACTTTTAATCGTATGAATGAACTTCTGCCCAGTACCAGGGTGGAAGGAGAGGTGATAATTGATGATGTTGATATATACAAAGACAATATTGATGTTGTAGACCTCAGGAAAAGAATTGGAATGGTTTTTCAAAGACCAAATCCTTTCCCAAAGACTATCTACGAAAATGTGACTTTCGGTCCCCGTTTGCATAAAAAGTATTCAAAGAGTCAGCTGGATTCAATAGTAGAAGATAGTTTGAAGAGGTCTGCACTCTGGGATGAAGTAAAGCATAAACTGAATACAAATGCCATGGACCTCTCGGGGGGTCAGCAGCAGAGGTTATGTATTGCAAGACTGCTTGCTGTAAATCCTGAGATAATACTTATGGACGAACCCGCATCTGCGCTAGACCCAATCTCAACACAAAAAATAGAGGATTTAATAGACGAGCTTAAGGAAAATTACACCATAATAATAGTTACCCATAATATGCAGCAGGCAGCAAGAGTTTCGCAGAAAGCAGCGTTTTTTCTTACTGAAAAGATTGGGGAGCCGGCATTATTAATTGAATATGGCGATACCAACAAGATATTTACGAATCCCGGAGATAAAAGAACAGAAGATTATATAACTGGAAGATTTGGTTAATAAAATATTTATTTTTGACATCTTTTATATCATACAATATAATACCTCAATTAAATAATTAACTTATTAATGACTTCAATACTGAGAGCAAATATTAAAAGGATATAAAGAAGATGGAGGAATTGGGGGAATAGATATATGAAAGAATACCGTCTTACAAAAGAGGGATATGAAGAACTGGTTAAGGAAAGGGAAGACCTTATAAACAAAAAGCGTAAAGAGATAGCGGAAAGACTCAAAGAAGCAAAAAATTCCGGCGGGGATTTGACTGAAAATTCCGAATATGATTATGCCAAGAATGAGCAGGCCTTTATAGAGGGCAGGATAGAGCAGATAAATGAAATTTTAAGCAATTACGTAATTATTGAGAATAAAAAGAATAAAGGGCTAATTGAGCTTGGCTCGGTTGTTGTAGTAAGGGACATGGATAAAAAGAGGAATAAGGAATTTAAAATGGTAAGTTCAATAGAATCTGATCCTGATAAAAATAAAATTTCAGATGAGTCGCCGATGGGGATGGCTCTCCTTGACAGAAAAGAAGGAGATGAGGTTCTTGTCAAAACCCCCGAAGAGACTAAAAGACTGAAAATAATAAAGATTAAATAAAAAAAAGGTTTTTAATGGGAATAATTTAGAAGTTTTTAAATAATGAAAAAAAATGATAATAAGGATAAAAAAAATAATGCTTTGAAGAAAGACAGCGATAAAAGCATTGAATTGATTGCTTCAAAAAGCGAGTATTTATTGGATACAGAGAGTCCCCTGGCTGAAGCGCTTGAGAAGAAGCTTGAGAAAGTAAAGGCATTAAAAAAAGACGGTAAGGGAATATATAAAGGCAGGTTTGAAAAAAATGCAGATATATCAGACATAAAAGCAAAGTACCAGGAGCTTAAGGCCGGTGAGAAGGATACAGATGTTTTTAAAATAGCAGGCCGGCTTATGGGTTTCAGGAAACATGGCAAAGCTACTTTTGCTGATATAAAGGATTTTACGGGAAAAATACAGCTTTATGTTAACCAGAGGGATATTGGAGAGGATAATTACGAAGAATTTTTAAATCTTGATATTGGTGATTGGGCAGGTATAGAAGGAAATGTTTTTGTAACTCGTGCTGGAGAGCTTTCTATAAATGTTTCCAGGTTTGAATTGCTAAGCAAAGCTATAAGGATATTGCCTGAGAAATGGCATGGGCTGAAGGATAAGGAATTAAGGTACCGCCAGAGGTATCTTGATTTTATTATAAATCCTGAGGTAAAGGAAACCTTTTTAGTAAGAATTAAGATAATAGACGCGATAAGAGCGTTTTTAAATAATAATGGCTTTAATGAAGTTGAAACCCCCATGTTACAGCTTATTCCGGGAGGAGCTGCTGCAAGACCTTTTATTACCCATCATAATACACTGGATATTGACCTCTATTTGAGAATTGCACCAGAATTATATTTAAAAAGATTAATCATAAGTGGCTTTGAAAGAGTTTTTGAAATAAACAGGAATTTTAGAAATGAGGGGATATCCTACAAGCACAACCCTGAGTTTACTATGTTAGAATTTTATCAGGCGTATGCTGACTATAATGATATGATAGATACAACGGAGAAATTAATAAAATTTGTTGCCAGCGAATCTACAGGAAAATTAATCACAGCTTACAGGGGAAATAAAATAAATCTTGGCGGAGAGTGGCAAAAACTTACTATGCTGGAAGCTATCCGTGAGTTTGGTAAAGTTGAGATAAGTTTTGATAACACTATAAAAGAATTATTATCGGTTGCAGGTGATTTTAATATTGAGGTGGATAAAGGTGCGGGCAAGGGTAAAATAATAAATGAAATATTTGAAGGTCTGGTTGAGCCAAAGCTTATTCAGCCAACTTTTATAAAAGATTACCCTATAGAAATCTCTCCTCTGGCAAAAAGACACCCTGAAAATGAAAATCTAACTGAAAGATTTGAACTTTTTATTGGAGGGGAAGAAATCGCAAATGCTTTCTCGGAACTAATTGACCCGTCAGAACAACTGGAAAGATTCAGGGATCAGGCAAAGAGCAAGTTTGAAGAAGAAAGAATTACTGGTAAGATTGATATAGAGTTTCTAAAAGCTATGGAATATGGAATGCCGCCAACAGGCGGGGAAGGAATCGGAATTGACAGATTGGTCATGATTCTTACAGACAGCAGCTCCATAAGAGATGTAATTCTTTTCCCTCTTTTGAGACCGGAATAAGAATAAATGACATATAATGTATTTTATGTTATATAAGTTCATTCTTATATAAAAGGTGGTATAATTTTCTTTATAAAATACTAAATAAATACTTTTACAATGGTGGTCTGTATATGAAGTGTGATTTCTGCAATAATAACGAAGCTACAATTTATTTAATAAAAATTCAGGGCAAAATGGTAGAGAGAATAAATATATGTGATGAATGTACAAAGAAATTTTCTTTTCTGAGTTATAAGAATTTCTACGATGACCTTGCTGAAATTCTCTATAAATTTTTTGATACCGGTGGTAAAACAATTTCAAATAGAGTTAAAAAAATCTGGGGTAATTTAAATTATAGAAGAAACCTGAAATGTTCTAATTGTGGAATTGATTTAAAAACTATTAAAAAAACAGGGCTGGTGGGCTGCAGTAATTGTTACAGAGAATTTAGGGATGTTCTGCTTCCTTTGATAAAGAATGTTCAGGGAAGTCTTGAAAATAAGGGTAAAATACCTGTAAATACCAGTAGTAAAATCAGGGTGGAAAAGAGTATAAGAAGTCTTAAGAATAAACTCCAGAATGAGATAATAATTGAAAACTTTGAAGAAGCAGCAAAAATAAGAGATAAAATAAAAAAACTGGAGAAAGATATAAATGGGCATGGTAAGTAAGAAATTTCATCTTCTTGAGGATAATACCAGCGGGGATGAATTTGTAAATAAAAATAAAATTATTTTAAATACCAGGGTCAATCTAGCAAGAAATTTTAATGGTAAAAAATTTGTAAGCAAGAGCAGTAAACAGGAAAAAAATGCCCTGCTTGAGAAGGTAAAAGAACAGGCATGTGCTATAAGAGAATTTAAGGATTTCAAGTTCTATAAGATCGCAGACTTGAAAAGATTGCAACGGGATTTACTTTTCAGGGATTATATGCTTAATACTAAAATTGCAGGTAAGATACAGGGTAAAGGTCTTTTTATCAGGGATGGTCTGCCAGGAAATGGGTCATCAGCTGTTATTATTAATAATGAAGATCATATAAATATACAGAGTGTATATCCAGGGCTGAATATAGATAAAGCTTATAATGAAGTTACCATAATTGAAAAACATTTTGAGAAGGGATTTAACTTTGCCTTTGATAAAGATCTTGGATATCTGACGGCAAGCCCTTTTAATCTGGGCACTGCATTAAGGGTAGCTGTTATAGCGCATCTTCCGGTGCTTGCGCTAAGCTCTGGAATTAATAATTTGTTAAAAAGAACGAGTAAAATTGGTTGCCAGGTTGGAGGATATCTTGTTGAGCAGTATGAGATAATCGGTAATTTGTTTGAGATTTTTAATCAATTTACACTGGGCAAGGACGAGAAAGATATCCTTGAAGAAGTGAATGCAATTTGTTTGAATATAGCTGAGGAAGAACGGGACGCAAGGGAGCAATTAAAGAAAAAAGATCTTTTAGGGATTAAGGATAATGTATACCGTTCCTTTGGGCTGTTAAAGTATGCTAAAATATTATCGTATGAAGAAGCGCTGGAGCTATTATCAATATTAAGACTCGGTATCGACCTTGATATAATTGATAAGGCAAATGACTTTAATTTTTTTAGATTAGTGGATAAAATAAGTAATCCACGTATTATAGTGGATATGGAAACAGGCAGGAAAATTGATAATGACTATATCGATTCTATAAGAGCTGATATGATAAGAAAAAAGATAATGAAGGAAGTTGGTTAAATGTTTGAAAGATTTACAGAAAGAGCAAGGAAAGTAGTAGTTAAAGCCCAGGACGAGGCAAGGTTCTTAAAGCAGAACTATATCGGAACCGAGCATATGCTGCTTGGCTTAATTGATGAAAAGGAAGGAATCGCGGCCAGGGTTTTTTATGAATTGAATTTGTCTGTTGATGAAATCAGGAATGCGGTGAAGGAAATAGTTACTGAAGGAACTTCGGAATCTTATGAACATATTCCTTTTACACCAAGAGCAAAAAAAGTTCTGGAACTATCTTTAAGAGAAGCTCTTCAGATGGGACATAATTATATTGGTACAGAGCATCTGCTTTTAGGACTGTTAAGAGAGGGCGAAGGTGTAGCAGCAAGAGTTTTAAACAGTCTGGGAATAACCATGAATATTGTAAAAGAGAAAGTAAAAGAAATCCTGGATAATCAGACCTATTATGAAGAATCTGAAAAGGATGTGACTACAAAAAGTCAAAAAAAATCACTTAAAATACTTGGCCAGTATGGGAAAAATTTAACTTTGCTGGCAAAGGAAGGCAAACTTGACCCGCTGATTGGAAGAAGAAAGGAGATTGATAGAATAATACAGATACTCTCCAGAAGAACTAAAAATAATCCTATACTTATAGGTGAGTCGGGAGTCGGGAAGACAGCTATTGTGGAAGGATTAGCCCAGTTCGTTTATTCAAAGAAAGTTCCTTCAAATCTTGTAAACAAGAGAATATTCACACTTGACCTTGGAGCTCTGATTGCGGGCTCAAGATACAGGGGAGATTTTGAGGAAAGATTAAAAAAAGTTCTATCAGAAATTAAAAATGATGGAGATATTATACTTTTCATTGACGAAGTCCATACGCTGGTAGGCGCTGGTGCTGCTGAAGGAGCTATAGACGCTGCAAGTATATTAAAACCAATGCTCGCGAGGGGCGAGATTCAGGCAGTTGGCGCTACTACAGTAAATGAATACAGAAAATATGTTGAGAAAGATAAGGCACTTGAAAGAAGATTCCAGCCAATTTATATAAATGAGCCCACAGTATATGAAACTATAGAAATATTAAAGGGGCTTAAAGATAGATATGAATCATTCCATAACCTTAATATAGCGGAAGATTCGATAGTGGCAGCAGCAAAGTTATCATATCGCTATATCAGTGACAGGTTTTTACCTGATAAAGCAATAGACCTTATAGATGAGGCTGCATCACGGGTGAGGATAAGAACCCTTACTACACCACCTGATTTAAAACAGATTGAAGTGAATATCGAGAAAATCGTTAAAGAGAAGAAAAAAGCTATAGAATCACAGGATTTTGAAAAAGCGGCACAGTTTCGTGATAAAGAGAAACAAATGCTAAAAGAGAAAAGGGAAATAGAGGAGATTAATATCAGGTCTAAAAAAACAGGTAAGGAAACTGTTGGTGAAAGTGAAATAACAGAAATATTATCAAACTGGACCGGTATCCCGGTTTATAAGCTAACTTCAAGTGAATCGTCCAAGTTGCTCAGGATGGAAGATGAGTTGCACAAGAGAGTTGTTGGACAGGATGAGGCTATTAAGACTGTTTCCCAGGCAATAAGAAGGTCACGTTCCGGACTTAAAGATCCGAAGCGGCCAATTGGTTCTTTTATGTTCCTCGGTCCTTCCGGGGTTGGTAAAACTGAGCTGGCCAAAACTATAGCTGAATTCTTATTTGATAAAGAAGAAGCAATAATACAGATTGATATGTCTGAATATATGGAGAAGCATTCTATATCAAAGCTGGTCGGCTCTCCGCCAGGATATGTGGGTTATGATGAAGGGGGTCAGCTGACCGAGCTTGTTAGAAGAAAACCATATAGCGTGATACTGCTGGATGAAATAGAAAAAGCTCATCCGGACGTATTTAATATACTGCTTCAGATTTTTGAGGATGGACATCTTACCGACTCTCAGGGGAAGAGAGTTGATTTTAAAAATACTGTAATTATAATGACATCAAATCTGGGAGCAAGGGAAATACAGAAAAATACCCCGATGGGATTCAAGAAGATAAATAAAGATGACTTATCATATGATGAAATAAAAGAAAAAGTAATAAATGAGCTTAAAAAAGCTTTCCGTCCTGAATTCCTGAACAGGGTTGATGAAGTTATAGTATTTCATAAATTGCAAAAACAGCAGATTTATAGCATTATGGACCTTATGATGTCAAGATTACAACAGCAGCTTGAGTTGCAGGGTATTACCATAGAGCTTAATAAAAGTGCAAAAGAGCTACTGCTGGAAAAAGGTTACGACTCTTCAATGGGAGCAAGACCTATGAGAAGATGCATACAGAATCTAATAGAAGACCCACTTTCTGAGAGATTGATAAGCGGTGAAGTGAAATCAGGGCAGAAAGTAGAGGTAAGCGTGAAAGATAAGAAAATGCACTTTGAAATAAAGAAATTAAGCCGTGGAAGTGTATTAAAAGTTTAATATTATAAGGGTCATCAATGAATAAAAAAAATAAAGAACTATTAATAGACTGCCTAGAAAAGATAGCTCCCGGCAGTGACCTCAGATTAGGAATTAAATATATACTCCAGGGAAGAACAGGCGGGCTGATTGTAGTTGGAGATTCGGAAGAGGTGCTTAAGCTTGTTAATGGCGGATTTTATATTGGTTGTAGTTTTACACCTGCAAAATTTTACGAACTTGCTAAGATGGATGGAGCAATTATATTAAGTTCTGATGGTAAGCGTATTTTATATGCCAATACACATCTTTTTCCTGATCCAAATATTAAAACCTTTGAAACAGGTACAAGACACAGAACTGCAGAGAGGGTAGCAAAGCAGACCAATACCCTGGTTATTTCTATCTCTATGAAGAGGGATGTAGTAACCATTTATAAAGGTGATATAAGGTATATGCTTGAAGAACCAAGAGTTATTTTATCCAAGGCAAATCAGGCACTGCAGACACTTGAAAAATACAAGGAAGGGCTGGATGAGCTTACATTTAACCTTACGGTAAAGGAACTGGAGGATATTGTTACACTTTTTGATGTAACCACCATACTCCAGAGGTCAAGCATAGTCCAGAGGACGGAAAAGGAAGTTAAAAAGTATATATACGAGCTGGGAGTGGAAGGAAGGCTTCTAAATATGCAGGTGGAAGAGCTGATGGTCAATGTAGTAAGTAATTCTTTGAATATTATTAGTGACTATTTAAAATCGGATGCTGTTTCCGAACCTTCTGATATAAAGGATAAAATAAATTTATTGAGTGAGAAAGAGCTTCTTGAGCTGGGTAAGATTGCAAAATTTTTAGGTTACGAGGTTGAAGGCAGTTTAAGAGAATTTGATATGCATCCGAGAGGTTTGAGGATTATTACGGAAGTAAGAAGACTGCCACAGCAGGTAGTAGTTGGCCTGGTTGAAAAATTCGGTGATTTAAGAAATATATTAAATGCAAGCATAGAGGAATTATCCGAAGTTTCAGGTATGGGGAAAAATATGGCCAGGTCACTATATGATAAGCTAAAGAAATTCTCAGAATACTATTTATATAATGAACTGTATACCGGAAGAGGAGGAGTAATTCCAAAGATTAAAATGTAGTATTATCAGAATAATGTTATAGTTTTATAAATTTAGAATTCTCCAATTGAAAAGGTTCTTCAAAAAAAATACTAGTGATAATAATTTATGAATGTAGCGGTAATTACAGCAGCCGGGAAGGGTACAAGATTAAAGGGTAATATCAATAAGCAGTTTATGGATATTTACGGTAAACCGATACTGGCTCATACTATAAATGCTTTTCAAAGTTCGTCAAAGATAAAACAAATCTATGTTTCAGTCCCGAAGGATTATCTGGAGTTATGCCAGAAAAAAATAATTGATAAATACTCATTTGACAAGGTAAAAAAGTTGGTAATAGGCGGCGGGAACAGGCAGGAATCTGTTTATAATGCTCTTAAAGAAGTACCTCCCGCTACCAGAGTGGTGTCTATCCATGATGGTGTGAGGCCTCTCATTACTTCTAAAGAAATTGACCTTCTAATTAATACACTGCTTAAGGAAAACAAGAAGGACAGAGGGGTTAGAGGAGCCATAATGGCAGCACCTGTTATGGAAACTGTAAAAGTGACGGATGGTAATATCATAAGCGGGACCATACCAAGGGAAACAGTCTGGCATGCCCAGACTCCCCAGACTTTTTTTTATAAGGATATTTTAGAAGCACATAATAAAGCTATAGAAGATAATTTTACTGGCACAGACGATGCCTCGCTACTTGAGAGGATGAAGCTAAAGATTAGTGTTGTCAGAGGCAGGCATGAGAATATAAAGATTACCACTCCACTTGATCTATTCCTGGCAGAGCTTGTTATGACCAGGAATGTAGGGAAACGCTCATGGAAAATAAAATAAAAATAAGAAAGGTTAATATTTATGAGAGTTGGATTGGGATTTGATGTACATAAGTTTAAGGCTGGCAGAAAATTAATACTGGGAGGAGTAAATATAAAATATCCTGAAGGGCTTGATGGTTACTCTGATGCCGATGTCCTTCTTCATGCTTTAATGGATGCTATCCTGGGGGCCTGCAATCTGGGAGATATAGGAGTTCATTTTCCGGATAATGATATAAGATATAAGGATATATCAAGCCTGGTCCTGCTGGAAGAAGTAAGAAAAAAAATGGAGGATAAAAATTTTAAAATTGTTAACATTGATGCAATTTTAATTATGCAGGAACCAAAAGTCTCAGGATACATCCAACAAATGAGAAAAAATATAGCAGGGGCCTTAAAGATAAATAAAGACAATATAAATATAAAAGCAACCACCACCGAAGGCCTTGGATTTTGCGGAAGAAAAGAAGGGATTGCTGCAGAGTGCGTTATTATGCTGGAGTAAGAATATTATAAAATTTTTTACTGTATCTCTTCGTACATTAAAAAGGAGGGAATATAAATGAAAAAGATATTTCCGTGGCTGTTTATTATTTTAATAATTACCGCATTTTCTTTTATTGGCTGCGAAACAGGTGTGGTTGAAGAGATTGAAGTTGATTCTGCTAATCCCGAGGGGGTAAAATTTATTGCGCCTGTAAGCGGTTTATACGAGATAGCGATTACAGGAGGGTCTTACTGCTATCTACCGCCGGATGAGGAAGATTGGTCTGTTTATGGTGGCTGGAGAACTATGCTTCACATGTATATAAATAAACCTATTGAATGGGGAGAACCAGGTGAATGGGGTCCAAGTCCGATAAACTTTGATGATACTGTAGGACCGGATAAATCTGCCCCTACCATTGCTAAAGCTGAAACCATCGGGGAAGAATCAAGTGTAAATGTTCAATTGGATGAGGGTGGGTATATAATTCTACTGGTATATGATGGTCTGGATTATTACTCTGATAATAGCGGAACAGTAAGGGTAAAAATTACCAAACTTGATCAAATTATAGATTTAAAATAATGGGGTAAAAATGGTATCGTGTTTTAGATTTGCGCCTTCTCCAACAGGAGGCCTTCATATAGGAACGGCAAGGACTGCACTGTTTAACTGGCTGGCGGCAAGAAGTATGAATGGAAAATTGATTTTAAGGATTGAGGATACTGACATAAAAAGATCAAGCCCTGATTATGAAAAATCAATAGTAAATGATTTGAAATGGCTTGGTCTTGGATGGGATGAATTTTATAGACAGAGTGAAAGACTTAAAAAATATCAGGATTTTGCTCGCAGGTTATTGAAGGAAAAAAGAGCTTACAGATGTTTCTGTACTCCTGAAAGATTAGAAAGACTTAAAGCAAGTCAGTATGCTTCAGGCAAGATGTCAAAATATGACAATCACTGCAGGGAACTAAGTGATGATGAGATTGAGAAAAATTTAAGTGAAGGTAAAAGGTTTGCAATAAGGTTTAAAGTTGATAGCAATAAGGAAATTATTTTTAATGATTTGATAAGGGGTAAGATAAGTTTTAAATCTGATGTTATAGGAGATTTTATAATAATTAAATCTGATGGCACGCCTTCTTATAACTTTGCTGTTGTAGTGGATGATGGAGATATGGAAGTAACCCATGTTATCAGGGGAGAAGACCACCTGACCAATACTGCAAGGCAAATTCTATTGTTTAAATGCCTGGGGCTTCATTTACCTTATTTTGCTCATCTGTCAATGATACTTGGTGAAGACGGTTCTAAGTTAAGCAAGAGACATGGAGCTACTACCATTACCCAGTTCAGGGAAGAAGGATATCTGGCGGGGGCTGTTGCGAATTATCTTTCAATACTTTCATGGTCTCCCGGAGAAGGTGAGGAAGTATTCAGCATAGAGGATATTAAGAAAAAGTTTAAGATTTCCGATATATCAAAAAGTCCGGCTATATTTGATGTGAATAAATTAAAATGGTTGAACGGTATTTATATAAGAAGGAAAACCAATGAAGAGCTGATTAAGCTGTGCCTGCCGTTTTTAATAAGAGAAAAAGTAATAGATAAAAAGGATACAGAAAATAAAGAAGTTATGGATAAAATTTCTAAAGGGGTAGAAGCATTCAAGGATAACTTGAAGGTTTTAAGTGATTTCCCTGTTTATATCATGGATTATTTGAAGGATAAAATTCAAGGATATAGCATTAAAGCGCTGGAAATTTTAAAGCTGGATACATCTAAAATAGTGATTGAGAATTTTCTTGAGGAGCTTGAAAGTGAAATGAAATATTTTGACAACAGCCGGAATATAGATTTAAATGAAGAGAAGATCAAAAATTTGATAAATAATATTGGAAAGAAACTAAAAAAATTAGAGATAAAAGGGAAATATTTATACATGCCAATTAGAGTGTCTGTTACCGGTAAAACACATGGTCCCGAGCTACCAAAAGCTATTTCTATACTGGGTCTGGAAAAGTGTATACAAAGAGTTAGACAGACTTTAGAATATAAAAAGAAATATTTGGATATGCAGGAATAATAACAAATAAATATAATATAAAAATAATGGTAGGTTAAAACTTATGGGGTTAATAGCTGAGATAAAAGATCTTGTAAAAGCTGCAAAAAAAAATGACCCGGCTGCAGTAAGCACTGCGGAAGTTCTATTTACTTATTCAGGAGTTCATGCAGTTTTAAATCACAGGGTTGCGCACTGGCTCTATAAGCACAGGGTACCTTTTATACCCAGATGGATATCTCAGTGCAGCAGGTTCTTTACCGGCGTGGAGATCCATCCAGCGGCAAAAATAGGAAAGGGATTTTTCATAGACCATGGTATGGGAGTAGTTATAGGGGAAACTTCCGAGATTGGTGATGATGTAACCTTATATCAGGGGGTAACACTCGGCGGCACTGGAAAAGAAAAAGGTAAACGACACCCTACGATTGGAAACAATGTAGTTATATCTGCCGGGGCAAAAGTTCTCGGGTCAATTGAGATTGGAAATGATGTAATTATCGGCTCGGGAGCGGTGGTAATTAAATCAGTTCCTGATAAATGTACGGTGGTGGGAATTCCCGGAAGAATAGTTAAAGTCAGGGGAGAGAAAGTTCTTTCTGATGAATTTCACAGGATGAATCTGCCAGACCCGATAAACGAACTTTTAAGTGACTGCCGTGCCAGGATAGATTTTCTGGAAAAAGAATTAAAAAAAGTAAAAAAGGAAAAAAAATAAAAAACCGGTAGGCGAGAAGTGAATAGCTGCTGAGTTAGTAAAGTCAAAAAAATAACACAGTCAGGAGGATACTGTTGAGTTTAAAAGTATATAATACCCTGAAGAAGAAGAAGCAATTATTTGAACCAATTAATGAAGGCAGGGTTAAGATGTATGTATGCGGGCCTACTGTTTATAACTATATATCCATAGGAAACGCAAGACCGGTTATAGTTTTTAATATGGTAAAGAATTATCTCCGGTATCTTGGGTATAATGTGGAGTATATCCAGAATATTACAGATATTGAAGATAAGATAATAAAAAAGGCGCAGGAAGAAAAAGTTGACTACAGAATAATAACTTCAAGGTATATAAATGCTTTTATGGAGGAATTAAAAAATCTGGAGATAGGTGGATTCAGCAAGATGCCCCTGGCTACGGAGATGATAACTGAAATAATTGATATTATAGAAAAAATTATTGAAAACGGCTATGGATATGTAGTAGATGGTAATGTTTATTTTGAAGTAGGTAAATTTCCTGATTATGGCAAACTATCAGGTCAGAATATAAATGAAATGAGAGGCAGCGAAGAAGAAAGTTTTATAAAGAGAAAAAGAATCGATTTTGCTCTGTGGAAAAGGGCAAAGGAAGGGGAGCCATACTGGGAAAGCCCCTGGGGAAAGGGCAGACCGGGCTGGCATATTGAATGCTCTGCAATGGCGACTACATTACTTGACACGAATATTGATATACATGGAGGCGGCATAGATCTGGTGTTTCCTCACCATGAGAATGAAATTGCCCAGTCAGAGGCGGCTTTTCCGGATAAAGGTGATTTTGTTAAATACTGGATGCATAACGGGATGATTGAGGTAAAAGAGGGGAAGATGTCAAAATCACTGGGTCTCAAGAAGAACTGGATATTGAGAAACCTGCTTAAGATTTATTCTGCTAATGTAATAAAATTGTATGTACTTTCTACGCATTATAGAAGTCCGCTGGAGTTTAGTATGGAAAAGCTGGATGAGGCAGAAAAGGCTTTTGAAAGAATTACAAATACTTTAAAAAATATTGAGTTTCTGGTAGAGAAAGCCGGTTATCCTGCAGAAGCAGCAAAAAAAGAAGAAGATCCCGTGGATGGGATAGCGTCAAAATTCGAGTCTCTTACAGAAAAATTTGGAAGTGATTTTAAAAATTCCATGAATGATGATTTTAATTCTGCCAAAGCTATAGGGGATGTTTTTGAATTTGTGAAAAATATAAATAATGTGATACAGAAACCTGAGTTTGAAATTAGTGCATCTATTAAAAAAAGTCTTGACGGTGCTTACAGCAAAATAAAGGAGCTTGGAGCAGTTTTCGGGTTTAATTTTGCAAGAGGGATTGCAGAGAAAAAGAGACACGAAGAAATAGGGACAGAAATAACGAGGAACGAGATAGAAGAAAAAATAAAAGAAAGGGAGTCTGCCAGAAAAGCTGGCGATTATAAAAAAGCTGATGAAATAAGGTCTTATTTAAAAGGTAAGGGCATAGTGCTGGAAGACAGAAAAGAAGGCACTATATGGGAGACGGTAAGTAAAAAAGATTCCAGGTAACTTTTATCCTGTTCTTTTTATATAAGACTTTAGTGGAGTTTATAAAAAAATATAGGCAATGGCTGAAAGCAAGGACAAAAATTACGAGTACGTATCCGGAGTTAATCCGGTACATTCTCTTGTTACAATTAATGCGGGTAGAAGAAAAATATATAAAATTTTTCTTAGCAGGCGAAGAAAGAAAGATTTAAAAGTACAAAGAATAATAGCAGAAGCAGTAAAGCAAAATATTGATATAGAAGAGTCTGAACCAACAAGGTTTGATAATACTTTCCATAACGGTACCAGTTCCCAGGGTATATATGCTATGGTATCCCCTTATAATTATTCAGATCTTAATGATTTTTTAGATAAAAAAGTCGGTAAGAAAAGCGGCAGCAAGTTACGGTTAATAATTCTTGATGGTGTAACAGATGTGGGTAATTTTGGCTCAATAATAAGAAACTGCCATGCTTTTGGTTTTGAGGGGATTATAATACCAAAGAGGAGAAGTGCAGCCGTAAATAAAAGGGTCAGTAATATTTCTGCCGGAGCGCTTGAAGAAGTAAAAATTTTCAGGGAAGTGAATATTACAATAACTATAAAAGCACTAAAGAGAAGAGGGTTCTGGATTTATGGGACTACTCTTGATATAAACCCGCAGGTCAAAAATTTGGATGAAATTAATTTTTCTTTTCCCATGGCACTTATTCTGGGAAGTGAAGATAAGGGGATAAGTAGATTGGTAAGCAGTAATTGTGATATTATGATTTCTATAAAGCTGAGTGGCAGAATGCAGTCTTTGAATGTATCGGTTGCCAGCGGGATTATTTTATACAAGGTACAGGAGCAAATTGAAAGAAGAATTTGATAATAAAAGTTTAATAATAGTAGACGGCCATAATTTCATATTCAATTTTTACAAGAGCGGGAAATTGGGCAGGGAGAAAATAGAATATTTAAAGGAAAAATTAATATATGATCTTGGCTGGTATAAAAGTTTAAAAAGTTGTGATGTAGTAGTTGTTTTTGATGCCAGGAAAAGCGTTAACCTGCGGAGGAGCAGGCGTATAGTAGATGGAGTAGAAGTTATTCATTCAAGGAAGAATGAAACTGCTGATGATGTTATTGAAGGAATGGCTGTTGCCAGAAAAGGATACAAGAAGATTTTTGTTGTTACATCTGATTACCTCCAGCAAAAGGTAGTTTTTAAAAAAAATGTTTACCGGAAGTCCGTTCGGGAATTTAATATAGAGCTAAGGGATTTTAAAAGAAGAATAAGAGAAACTGTAATTAATCAGGGGAAGGGTCTTAGCGGAAAGTTTTTCCCTCTAAAAAATAAGCTGAATGTAGATATAGAAACAAAAAATCCAGATATATACAAGAAATAATATCAAATGACTATCCGGATAAAACCATTTTCATTTTTTATAACCATAATAATTCTAGCAGTTACTATTAATGGCTGTGGTCTTTTCTATGATTATGATAATACATCAGATGGAGACGAAATAAAGTGTAACGGTGATTCTTGCATGGTAAAGGAGATAATAGACGGGGATACAATAGTACTTTCAGATAACAGCAGGGTAAGACTGATCGGGATTAATACGCCGGAGCATGGTATGTATTTTTTTGAAGAAGCAAGGGATGCTTTAGAAATAATGGTTTTGGGCAGGGAAGTAATCCTGGAAAAAGATATATCAGAAATAGATAAATATGGTAGGTTATTAAGGTATGTGTATACAGGTGGGCTGTTTGTTAATCTGGAGATGGTAAAAAGAGGGTTTGCCAACTGTTATACATATCCTCCTGACGTAAAATATTCTGAAAAATTTGTTGAGGCTGAGCGCTATGCAAGAGAGAATGATAAGGGCTTATGGGAAAGCTCGGAGGTAGGTAATGTAATGGTAACAATACATTACGATGCAAGGGGAGATGATGGTAACAACTTAAATGATGAATACGTGGTAATAAAAAACACGGGAGATGAATCTATTAATATTTATGGGTGGACGGTTAAGGATAGCGGCACAGCTATCTATAAATTTGGCAGATACTATTTAGAATCGGATACTTCAATATATCTTTTTACCGGAAGCGGGGAAGATGCGGAAGGTGTCTCTTATTGGGGTAGAACTGGACCGGTGTGGAATAATAACCATGACACTCTTTACCTGAGAGATAGAGCCGGCAAGCTTGTAGAAATTTATAATTATTGACCAATAATTTCTTCTTCAATAAAGTGGGTGTGGATATTTCCTTCCAGGAAATTCTTGCTCTGTGCAATCTTCTTGTAGAAAGGTATAGTGGTTTTAATTCCTTCTACTTTAAACTCGTCAAGTGCTCTCTGTGATTTTAAGATTGCTTCTTCTCTGGTGCTGTCCCATGCTATAAGTTTAGCTATAAGGGAATCGTAAAAGGGGGAGATTTCACAGTTGGGATGAATGAAAGTGTCAACTCTTATTCCAGGCCCCCCGGGGAGGAAGATATCTGTTATTTTACCCGGACAGGGCTTAAAATTATTATCGGTGTCTTCGGCATTAATCCTGAACTCTATGGAATGACCACGCGGCTTAAAGTTTTCGTTTGAGTTATTAATTTTTTGTCCGGAGGCAAGCTTTATCTGTTCTCTTACCAGGTCAATTCCGGTGACCATTTCTGTTACAGGATGTTCTACCTGGATCCTTGTATTGATTTCAATAAAATAAAAATTTTCCTGGCTGTCCAGCAGGAATTCTATAGTGCCTATATTTTTATAATTTATTGCCTTTGCTGCTCTTAGTGCAAATTCACGCATCATTCTACTGGTTTTTGATGATAGATTAACTGCAGGAGCTTCCTCGATAAGCTTCTGGTGTCTTCTCTGGATAGAGCATTCCCTATCTCCAACACATATGGTATTTCCATAATTGTCTGCAATAATCTGGAATTCGATGTGTCTCGGTTTCGGGATATATTTTTCTATATAAACTTCACCATTGCCAAAAGAAGATTCAGACTCTGATTTTGCCAGGGGAAAATGGGTTACAAGGTCTTTTTTATCATTACAGATTCTCATTCCTTTACCGCCGCCGCCAAAGGATGCTTTTATAATTACTGGAAAACCCAGCCGTTTAACTAATTTTAATGCTTTTTTTATATTTCCTACATTGCCAGATGAACCCGGGATAACCGGTATTTTATTACGCTGCATTATCTCTATGGCTTTTGATTTGTTTCCTGCCAGGGAGATTGTTTCGGCAGGCGGACCTATAAAAACGATATTATTTTGCTGGCAGGCATTTACGAATGTTGGATTTTCTGCAAGGAATCCATAGCCTGGATGTATAGCATCGCATCCGGTTATTTGCGCGGCGGAAATTATATTTTCTATATTAAGATAACTTTTTGATGGTGGAGGGGACCCGATACATATGCTCTTATCTGAAAGTTTTGTATGGATAGAATTTTTATCAGTAGTTGAATATACTGAAACACTTTCAATACCAAGTTCCCTGCAGGCCCTGATTATTCTTACAGCTATTTCGCCTCTATTTGCAATAAGTATTCTTCTAAACATAAAATTATTCTCAATCTTTTCTTAAAATCATTAATGTCTGGTCAAATTCTACTGCCTCCTCGTTAGAGACTAATATATCTGTTATTTTACAATCATATTCTGAATTAATTTTATTCATAAGCTTCATGGCTTCGATTACACAAAGCGTATCGCCCTTTTTAACCCTATCACCTATATTTACAAATGGAGGGCTGTCATGAGCAGGGGAGGAGTAGAATATACCAACAATAGGGGATTTTATTTCAATCAATTCACTGGATTTTTTTTCTTTAGTCTCAGATGCCTTTTCTTTTGATGCTGGCTGTTCCGTAAATTTATGCCTGGGATTATTTATGGAAATTTTGACTCCTTCAACTTCCAGCTTGATTTCTTCAATATTGCTGGTTTCAACAAGGTTAGCTATTTCTCTAATTTTTTTAATATCAATATTATTCAGTTTTGCCAGTTGACCGGACTTTTTACCTTTAAAATTAATGTTTCCTGTAATCGGTTCGGAGTCTTTTATTGACCGTGTTTTTTTCTGGCTGACCTTTTTTTTCTCAAGAAATTTTCTGGTTTTTTCCGGATAAAAGCAATAGCTTAATATATCTTCTTCCTTATCTGAAAGGGTTAAAAGCTCATTTTTATACTGCTCATAAATATCTCCAACTTTTAAGTTATCTTTTAGATTACTGCTGTCCGGGGAACTTTCTAATTTATCAAGGATTTTTTTATCTATTTTACCGGGAAGTTTCCCATAGTATCCCCAGATAAGTTTTTTTATTTCATCGCATAATATCTCCCATCTGGAGTCAGAGATTACACTATTAAGTATAGCCTGGCTCCCTATAATCTGGCCTATGGGAGTTGCGAGTGTAGGGTTTCCTATTTCATTTTTTATTTTAAAGACTTCTTCGAGTACAGAATCTATGGACTCGGTTTCGCCGATTTCGGCAAGCTGATGATTGATACTTGAAATAAGCCACCTGGGAAGAAGGTTTTTATTTACACTGCTATGGATAAAATTTGTTGAAAATAAATCCTGCTTTATAAATGGGTAAACATGCATCTTGATAATGTCATTAAGCTGGTCTAATTTTGAATTTTCAAGGTTATGGGAAATATCTGTATCCTTTAGACTTAATAAGAATAAGAATACAGTATGACTGCTGTCGCTATAGGATGAAGGAAGGAAGCTAAGGTCTACTCCGTCACATCCGCCCTGACAGGCCTTGAAATAATTTACTATTTGAAGTCCCCTTAAATTTGATGCACTGAAGAATTTGGGGATACTGACCGTCTCACGCAGAGCTTTAAAAAGTTCCTCTGCTTTTTTAGGAACAATTGTTGATTCCACATCTTTTATGCATACACTGTTACAGCCGTTCTTTTCCAGTTCTTTTGCGGTTTTTACATAAAAGTCCATGTCCTTGTAGTTATCATATATGATTGTTCCCTGGCAGGATGATCCGCTTTCTCTAACTAATGACGCGGTATATTTGAGATTTTCAATATTGTTTAGTGAGTCATATACTTTAAAAACGCCTATACCATTTCTTACACACTGCTGTATGGACCTTTTGATAATATCATCTGAGTAAACCTCAAGCCCGAACATATTTCTTGCTCCAACAAGTATCTTAAACGGAATAGAGGGGACTTTCTTTCTAATATAGGATATAAGTCCCAGGGGTGTAAGGTTAAAGTTGCTTTCCAGAATTCTTTCAAAACTTGAAGCTCCCATAATTTCAAGACTGCTGTAATCCAGGTCGTTTATATGACTTAAAATCATATCAAATGTGTCTATATCAAGATACCTCAGATCTGTATTTTGAAATATTTCTCTTAAGGTAATATCATTTATTTTAATTTTTTTCATTTTTTACCTTCAAATTTATAATAATAACAGCGAAGACAATTTTAAAAAGATCTATTACCAGAAATGGCCTTGTACCCAGTTTCCATGTTTTGATTAATGTATCAGAAATTGAATAAGTGCCCGGCATGCTGAAAAAATAACCCGCAAGGTGGATAAATCCAAAAAGATGAATCAGTATTACACCTGTAATACAGGAGATAATGCAGGCAATTAAATTAACTGCGGGGTTGTTACCAAATTTTTCTGAATTCTCATAAAGGTATCCAACTGTGAATGCAGCCACCATAAAACCAATTATATATCCTCCTGTAGGTCCCGCCAGGGCAACTATACCATTTTTAAACCCACTAAAAACCGGAAGCCCCATAAAGCCCATAAGTATATAAATAATCTGGCTTGTAAAAGCCCACCTGCTGCCCAGAAAGAGTCCTGAGAGCAGAACAGTTAATACCTGTGTAGTTATGGGCACCGGAGTAAAGGGGAGGTATATAAATGAGTTTGCAGAGATTGCCATCATGACAGCAAAGATAAAGGAAAAAGCCAGGTTGACGCCAAGATTAGAATTAATCCGGGAATAAACATAGACTTCCCTGGTTTTTATAATATTAATATTAATTCTTCCGTTCATAAACAGGTCTCCGGTAGAATAGATTTTTTAGATTCTAAAAAAAATATTTTGTGTAAAAAATATATATATTAAATAAAGCTGTAAAGCCTTCTGTTAAGACGCTTCAACATGCATAAAGTTTCAGTGCAATAAATTAGCTTCAGGGTGTTTTAACTTCAAATAGTGAAACTATTGGGTTTTACCCCCGTCTTTTTTGTAAACAGTTTTAAATGATTTAGCATCTGGATTATTTTATAACCGGAGGATTTATGAAATATTTTTTAACTGATGAACAGAAGATGATTGTAGACATCTGCAAGCAGATAGTAGATGAGAGGATTATTCCTGTAAGGGCCGAGCTTGATGAAAAAGAGATGTTTCCCAAAGATATAATAGAAGAAATCGGAAGGAGTGACCTTTTCAGGTTATTTATTCCGGAAGAGTATGAAGGTATGGGAGCCGGTATTTTTGAAGTCTGCCTGGCTACAGAGGAACTTAGTCGAGGGGATTTAGGTATTGCAACTACTTTTGCAGCATCCGGGCTGGGTATTATACCGATACTTATAGCAGGGAGCGAAGAACAAAAAAAGAAATTCCTTCCTCCATTCGCCAGCGGAAGCAAGCTTGCAGCTTTTGGATTAACCGAGGCAGAAGCAGGTAGTGATGTTGGGAATATAAAAACTACTGCGGAAAAAAGAGGAGACCATTATATTCTAAATGGCACCAAGCAGTGGATATCCAATGGTGGTGAAGCAGACATTTATACTATATTTGCTGCAACAACTCCTGCTAAGGGAGTAAGAGGGATAAGTGCTATTGTTGTGGAAAAGGGAACTCCGGGGTTTGAATTCGGGAAGAAAGAGAATAAGCTTGGCATGCGTAGTTCGGCAACAAGGGAACTTATATTTACAGATTGTAAAGTACCGGTAGGAAATTTGCTTGGCAGAGAAGGAATGGGCTTTATTATTGCAATGAGAACTTTTGACCAGTCAAGAACGCCGGTAGGAGCTCAGGGCGTAGGAGTTGCCCAGGGAGCACTGGAAGAATCATTGAATTATTCTAAAGTAAGAAAACAGTTTGGCTCTTCAATATCTTCATTCCAATCAATCCAACACATGTTTGCTGATATGGCTACCAGCATTGAGGCAGCCAGAGCACTTGTATATCATGCAGCAAAAGTAATTGATAGCGGGGAGAAGAATATTACCCGGCTTTCCTCAATGGCAAAACTTTTTGCATCTGATGTTGCGATGAAAGTTACAGTTGATGCGCTTCAAATAATGGGTGGCTATGGATATATGAAGGAATATCCTCTGGAGAAGATGATGAGGGATGCAAAGATAACCCAGATTTATGAAGGAACCAACCAGATTATGAGGAACATAATTGCCCTGGACATAATAAAAAGAGGAGTCATGTAGAAAGATTCTTGGTTTGCTGCGAGTTCGTTTTAGCTCTTTAGCAGTTCAAGGGTTAATATATCTCTAATGTAGGTGTTTTTGTAACTAACATGTTTAATAAAAAGAAAATCTAAAAATGGGAAGGTGATCCAAGTTAAAATTGCAGTATGTATAAAACAGGTTCCGGGTACTACTGAAATTAAAATAAACCCTGAAACCAATACTCTTATAAGGGAAGGGGTAGAAAACATAATAAACCCTTTTGATTCCTATGCTATTGAGGAAGCGGTAAGGTTAAAGGAGAGGTTTAATGATGAGAATATAGAAGTAACTGCACTTTCAATGGGGCCTCCCCAATCTATAGAGATACTTAAGGAAGCTATTTCAGTAGGGGCAGACAGTGCGGTTCTTCTTTCGGACAGGGCATTTGCAGGTGCAGATACATGGGCTACTGCTTCTACACTGGCCAAGGGTATAAGAAAAATTGGAGACTGCAGGTTGATTATACTAGGAAAGCAAACACTTGATGGTGATACCGGACAGGTTGGTCCGGAGCTGGCACAGAAGATGAAAATACCTTTTCTGGGTTATGTAAGTTGTATTACTGAACTGGATAAAAATAAAATGAGAGTTAAAAGACTGATGGAAGATAGATATGAAACTTTTGAAATAAACCTGCCTATAGCTATATCAGTGGTAAAGGATATAAATGTCCCCAGGGTCCCTTCGTTAAGAGGAAAAATGAAGGCAAAAAATGCAGTTATACCTGTCTGGGGTGCGAAAGAGATTGAAGCAGATGAGAAGGAAGTGGGACTTTCCGGTTCATATACAAAGGTGGTAAAAATTTTTGCTCCGCAGATAAAACACGAAACAAAGATAATTGAAGGAGCCATCGAAGAAAAAGTGGAAGAGTTGCATAAAATACTAAAAGAATTAAACGTACTATAGCAGGGAGTTGATGAATATTGGAAATTAAAGTAGATAAAAAAACCTGTACAGGATGTGGCATATGTAAGAAAGCATGTCTTTATGATGCCATAGATATAATTGACGGTAAAGCAGTAATTAATGAAAATTGTATTTTTTGCGGGGCATGTATTGATGTATGCAGATTTAATTCTATAAGGATTTCTGGTATTGATGAGGAAGAAAAGGATTTTTCAGGTTACAGTGGCGTATGTGTGTATCTTGAAGCAAATGGCAGCACCTTATCGGATGTCGGATTTGAACTGGTAAGCGAGGGAAGGAAGCTTGCTGATAAGCTTGGTGCCGGGCTGTCTGCTTTAGCAGTAGGAAGTAGCATTAAGGAAAGTGCAGTGGAAGCATTTGATTATGGCCTTGATAAATTATATTTAGCAGATAGTCCTGTCTTTTCTAATAATGTTGATGATGTTTTTTCCAAGATTCTGGTACAGGTAATAGCCAGATACAGACCTGATATATTCCTAGCAGGAGCTACATGGTTCGGAAGGACTTTGATTCCAAAAGTTGCAGCTATTTTAAGAACAGGGCTTACAGCAGATTGCACCGGTCTTGAAATAGATGAAGAAAAAAAGATACTTCTTCAGACCAGGCCAACTTTTGGAGGCAGTATTCTTGCAACAATTATTACCAGAAATGCAAGACCCCAGATGGCTACTGTGAGACCTCATGTAATGGAAAAGAAAAAAATTACCGGAAGCACGAAGAATTACGAGGATAAGATTGAGTATATAGAAATTGAGCGGTCCAGGTTCAAGACAGGTTATAATTTAATTGGTGTTGACAGGGAACTTAATGAGAAGATAAATATTACAGATTATAATGTAATTGTATCAGGCGGCAGGGGACTGGGCGGAGGTGAGAAATTTTCAATGCTTGAAGAGCTTGCCAGCCTCCTGGGTGGAGTTGTTGGAGCTTCAAGAGCTGCAGTTGATTCTGGATGGATATCCTACCCCCACCAGGTAGGACAGACCGGAAAGACAGTTAATCCTAAAATATATATTGCCTGTGGTATTTCAGGAGCAATTCAGCATCTTGCGGGTATGCAGACATCGGATATTATTATTGCTATAAATAAAGACCCTGATGCCTCTATATTTAAGGTAGCAAATTATGGGATAGTGGGAGATTTATTTGAGGTAGTGCCCGTGCTTATAAAGAGAATTAAAAATGGCAAACCTCTTATTTGATAAAAATGTTTTCGGGTAAAGTTATTAAGAAGAGTTTTTGATAAATTACTGGTCCATATTTTCTTTGTGGTTTTCTTCATTAGAAGTTAGCATTTCAATGTCTTCTACATTCAGGATAACAAGGTCATTTTTACCGCTTATATCAGGGCCCGACTTAGGCTTATTTTCCGAGGGGAATATCTCAGCTTCTGTTATCGGTATGAATTTATTATTCTGTGAATTGATGTAATCAATAATTCTACCGCCTGTCATTATGTATATATAACCCAGGATAATGCCAGACCTTGTTTTTATTTTAACGTATACTTTGTCTTTTGGTACTTTTATTGTCATCTTATTTAAAATTAATATTAAAATAAATAATTATAATTTTCCCATATACCCATATAATATTAAAAACTATTAATGCAATAATTGCAATTAAAAAACTTTAAGTAATACTTGCAGAAGTAATAAAAATCCGGCTCTTGACTGGAAAAATAATATAAATTATGAAGGTTTTTGGCAATAATTGTATTTAGGTATATATTATTTTATAATATATTACCAGGAGTATACAAAAATATTTATCTATTGGTCTTAAACAATTAATATGGCTGAAAGTAAAAAAAATAAAAAGGAGCATATAACAGAGAAAGAAATGATGAATGCTCTTATGGACCACATTACCGATAGCATATATTTCAAGGATTTAAAAAGTAGATTTATAAGGATAAATAAATCCTGCGCGGAAAAGTTTAAGATGAACGGCCCCGAAGAAGCAGTTGGAAAAACTGATTTTGATATTTTTTCTAAAGAACATGCGCAGCAGGCATTTAAAGATGAACAAAATATAATAAAAACCGGTGAACCCATTATAAATATTGAAGAGAAGGAGACCTGGGAAGAAGAAGGAGTAGGATGGGCATCTTCTACAAAAATGCCCCTGGCTAATAAGGATGGAAAAATAATAGGAACATTCGGTATTACCAGGGATATAACCGATAAAAAACAAGCAGATGAAGAAATCAAAGAAGGTAAAGCAAGGATTGAGGCAGTGCTCCATTCTACTGCAGATGGTATCTACGCTACCGATAAGAAAGGGGAAATCCTTCTGTATAATAATAGATTCTTAGAACTGTGGAATATTCCTGAGAAGCTTATGGACCTTAAATCCGATAAGGAAATTGTTGAGTTTATGGCAGGCCAGATGGTAGATTCTGAAGGTTTTAAAAGAAAAATAAAGGAGCTCAACAGGTCTGAAATTGAATGCATTAACATTCTTAATTTTAAAGATAATAGAATCTTTGAACGTACTTCGTGCCCATTAAAAAGGGATAATCTGGCTATTGGCAGGGTGTGGTCCTTCAGGAATGTAACTGAACAGAAGAAAGCAGAGGAAAAGATATGGTATCTATCTTTCCATGATAAATTAACCGGCTTATATAACAGGGCTTACTTTGAGGAAGAGTTGAAAAGGTTGAACACCCAGAGGCAGCTTCCTATAGGTATTATCTTCTGCGATGTTAATAAATTGAAGCAAATGAATGATAATTATGGTTATGACAGAGGCGACCAATTGCTCCGTAAAGTTGCGGATATATTAAAGAGCAGTTTCAGGAGTGAAGATGTAGTTGTAAGGTGGGGCGGAGATGAATTTATTATAGTCCTTCCTCTTACTGAAGCTAAAACAGCCGATTGCATTATAGAGAGGATATATAAGAAATGTAAAAATGCATCCAGGCCGGATTTGCCAGTAAGTATTTCAATAGGGAGAGCTGTTAAAAATAAAATGCACCAGGATATAAATCTGGTTATAAATACAGCTGAAAAAAGAATGTTAATGAATAAAAAGGCATTTAAAATAGCCAGGTGAGTTTTTACAAGTCATAATTTAAAATTTTTTTTATTTCCCTAAAAGTTTTATTAAAATCCTTTGTCTGCAGGTAGTAATCATAATTCTTTTCAAACTCAAGCAGTATTTTTGACAGAAGGCATTCTCTTTCTATATCTTTTCCAAGTATTATCCTGGTTGATATTGCATTTGTATCAGAGGACGAAATGGCTTCTATATCGTTGTTTACATTTATTCCCATTCCAATTATTAAGAAAATCCTGCTGTTTATTTTTTCCACTTCGGTTAAAATGCCGCCAAGCTTTGATTTACAATAGTATATATCATTGGGCCACTTTATATTTGCTCTAATGCCATATTTTTTATTTAAAACAGAAGCAGCGGAGTAAGCAGCAATTAAAGTTATTTCCGGCAGTTTTTTTTCTTCTAATACGGTTTCAAGCAGGATAGTGAACCATAGACCTCCGGGAGGGGATACCCACAATCTTTCACGTCTTCCTCTTCCTTTTTTCTGTGTTTCAGCAATAACTACGGTTCCATTATAGATTTTATTTATTTTACTTCTTTTTTTTATAAGCTGCGAAGCATAATTATTGGTTGAGTCTATTTCTTTCAGGTAAATTATATCTCTACCAATATTATTGGTTTCCAGGAGCTCTTTGTATACGGATATACTAAATTTTTTCATTTATTCAATTTGTTTTAAAAAATCAGTCAATCCATTTTATATTATCAAAATTATGCTTTGTGGCAATTAGAATGACATCAATAAGCCACCAGACCCCAAAACCTCCAAAAGTTATAAGTTTCAAAATTCCAAGGCCTACATGACCCATTATAAACCTGTCAACACCTATCTGGCCAAAGATGATAGACATCACAAGGGTTAAAGCCCAATTCACTTCTTTCAATATATCCTCCTTATATAATATAAAACGTTGTTTTATATATTACATTAAAAAAATGAAAAATAAATAATTAAAGAAATTAGTTTGTTCTATTTTTGGAGATTAACTGGTCTGTTTGATATTTAAAGCCTTTGTTTTTATATATGATTGGGCTGAAAGGCAGCAAAATATAATTATAGCCGGGTTGATACCGCCCCGTGGATGTGAAACTATAAAAATACAGTTGCGTCTATCTAAAAAGCTGTAAGGGAAATGTAAATTTTAAAACCATAAATTAAAAAAGTATTTTTTTATATAAAAGGATTGATTATGAAAGAAATGAATAAAAGAGATATTGAGGATGTAATCCCTCACAGGTTTCCATTTTTGTTGATTGATAAAGTTATTGAAATTGAGCTGGGTAAGAGAATCAAAGCTGTTAAATATGTAAGCAGGGATGAATATTATTTTAAAGGTCATTTCCCTTCCAATCCAATTATGCCCGGCGTGCTTATAGTGGAAACTATTGCCCAGGCAGGAGCAGTACTGGCACTAATGATGCCTGAAAATAAAGGCAAGCTGGTGCTTTTTGCGGGAATAAATAAAGCCAGGTTTAAAAGAATAGTTAAGCCGGGGGATGAACTGGTAGTAGAGGCAGAGCTGGAAAACATTAAAAGGAATATCGGAAGGGCAAAGGGCAGAGCAACTGTCGGGGACGAGACGGCATGCATTGCAGAGATAATGTTTGCTTTTAGTTAGATATTAGCTTGGAAGGTTAATTAGCTGGTGTGTACAGATAAAATTTCTAAAACTTCAAAAAAGATTATATTTATGTTCCCCGGACAGGGGTCGCAATACAGAGATATGGGCAGAGATTTTCTGGATGCCAGAAGTGATTATAAAGAGTACTTCGAGATTTCAAGTGAAGTTGCAGGGAAAGATTTGCTGAAAATAATTGATAGCAGCAGCAGGGATAATTTATTGGATGAAACACGTTTTAGCCAGATATCAATTTATACTTTAAGCTGTGCGCTTAATGATTATTTGTTAAATGTTCTTTCTATAAATAAAAATTATATAGGTACAGTTACAGGACATAGTCTTGGTGAGTACAGCGCCCTTTACAGCGCCGGTGCTTATAATTTTAACAAGGGAGCAGAGTTGGTTGGATACCGCAGTATTATTATGAGTGATGAGAATAACAACCAGAATGGGATGATGGCAGCTGTTCTGGGGATGGATAGAAGAGTAATAGAAGATGTGGTAAAAAGTTTCAGCGGCAGGGTATTTATTGCTAATTATAATGATTATATGCAGATAGTTATAAGTGGATATGAAGAAGCAGTAGAAAAAGCAATAGAGAAGCTAAAGGTAGAGGGGGCAAAAAAGATTGTACCTCTGAGGGTAGGGGTTGCTTCCCACTGCCCACTGATGAAACAGGTTTCGGATAAGCTGAAAAAATTTATTGATAATAATATTGAATTTAAAGATATGGATTTACCTTTCTTCTCTACTACCGACGTAGCTTACAGGGATAAGGATGATATAGCCAGGACGCTTGCCGGCCAGCTTGTAAATCCCATAAGGTGGGTTGGCAGCATAGAATATTTACTGGCGGAAGGTTCAAGAATATTTATAGAAGTGGGACCGGGTAAAGTATTGTCAGGCCTGGTGGGTAGAATTGCCAGGAAGAATAATAAGGAAGTTGTTTTACTTAATACAAATAAGATGGAGGATATAGAGGATTTGAGTGGAAAATTAAAAAGGGAAGGAATAATAAATGAAACTTGAAGGTAGGACTGCCATTATAACAGGAGGTGCCAGAGGAATCGGGAAAAAAATTTCTGAAACTTTTTTAAAGGAAGGTGCATCAGTATATATTTTTGATGTTAGTAGTGGGGTAGGAGAAAAAACTGCCGGTGAGTTCAAGAAAGTTTATGGTAAGAATAAAGCAGAGTTTTTAAAAGTGGATATAACAGATGAGACTGGTGTAGAAAAAGCTATTGAAAAGATTATTGGAAAGAAAGGAAAAATTGATATCCTGGTTAATAATGCTGGAATTACCAGGGACAATTTGATCTTAAGGATGAGTCTTGAAGACTGGAAAAAAGTAATTGATATAAATCTTACCGGTGCATTCATCTGTTCTAAACATGTAGTCAAATATATGATAAAAAATAGGAGAGGCAAAATAATAAATATATCTTCTATAGTAGGCGTTCATGGCAATGCCGGCCAGAGTAATTATTCTTCGTCAAAGGCGGGAATAATAGGGCTGACAAAAACGCTGGCAAGGGAGCTTGCCGGGAGAAACATTCTGGCGAATGCGATTGCCCCCGGTTATATAAAAACTGAAATGACTGGAAAACTCAGTGATAATATAAGAGAAAAACTTATGCAGCAAATTCCGGTAAAAAGACTGGGGAGCGTGGATGATGTAGCAAAGACAGCACTTTTTCTGGCAGGCGACGATTCAGATTATATAACCGGAACAGTAATCAATCTTGATGGTGGAATGGGAATTTGAGTTAAACAAATTTAATTAAAACAATTTGTTTGGCATGAATTGAGCATGTATCTTTTTAAAGGCACATTATATGTTATCGATAAAATAACAATTTTTTAGGAATGAAAGGGCTGTTAGTGAAAAGAGAAAATGATAAAAGAAGAGTAGTTGTGACAGGGCTTGGGATAATATCCCCACTGGGGCTTGAGTTCAGTGAATTCTGGGATAATTTAATTGCAGGTAAATCAGGTGTGAGCAGAATAGAACGCTTTGATACAGGAAAAATAGCTTCCAAGATCGCAGCTCAGGTTGAAGGTTTTGATCCAGTAAAATATATAGATTTCAAGCAGGCAAAAAGAATGGACAGGTTTGCCCAGTTTGCGGTAGCAGCTGCGTCAAGTGCTATGAAGGATAGCAATCTAAAAATAGATTCTATTAATGGAGAAAGAACCGGAGTTTATATAGGAAGTGGAGTAGGAGGACTTTCTACTTTAGAGCAGCAGCATGAAAGACTTCTAAACAGGGGAGCTGATAAAGTCAGTCCGTTTCTAATCCCCATGATGATAAGTAATATGGCTGCTACGCAGGTTTCTATAATGAGCGGGGCCAGAGGTCCTGTAAGTGCAACTACCACCGCCTGTGCAGCTGGTTCAAATGCCATTGGTGATGCCTTTGAGATTATTAAAAGGGGAGATGCAGAAATTATGATTGCAGGCGGAAGTGAAGCTGCCGTAACGCCTATAGGTATGGCTGGTTTTTCAAATATGCAGGCTCTTTCTACCAGAAATGATGAACCTGAAAAAGCATCAAGGCCATTTGATAGAGACAGGGATGGCTTTGTAATGGGTGAGGGATGTGGTATCTTGATAATAGAGGAATTACAGTCTGCTTTAGAGAGAGGTGCGGGAATATATGCTGAGATTTTTGGATATGGGCTTTCCGGTGAAGCCTATCATATAACTGCACTTGAAGAATCTGGTGTGAATGTAGCCAGGTGCATGAAGAATTGTCTTGATGAAGGTGGTATAGGACTTGAGGAAGTTGACCATATAAATGCTCATGGAACTTCAACTTCTTTAAACGATATTGTTGAAACAAATGCTATTAAGAGATGTTTCGGGGAGCATGCATATAATATAAATGTATGCTCAACTAAGTCAATGACGGGGCATTGCCTGGGAGCGTCAGGAGCAATTGAAGCTGTTGCAACTGTGCTGGCTATAAAAGATGATATCATACCTCCTACTATTAATCTTGATAATCCGGATGAAGGCTGTGATTTAAATTACACTGCGAATGTTAGCCAGAAGAGAAAAGTTAATATTGCTCTTTCTAATTCAATGGGTTTCGGAGGGCATAATGTATCTTTAGGTTTTAAGAAATACATGTGAAAAAGCAGGCAGGAAAGCAACTGGATAAAATTATGGAAAAGTTTAAATGTGAAAATTGCAATAAGGATATTGATAGTGAAATTTTTATATTAAATTTAAGGGTTTGTCCCTATTGCAATTATCATCACAAAATAAATGCAAGAGACAGGCTTCAGATTACCACAGATGATAATAGTTTTATTGAGCTGGGTAAAAATATAAATTCAGATGATTTTCTGGGTTTTTATGATGTTAAGGCATACAGCACAAGACTGAAAGAAGCCAGACTTAAAACAGGCATGGATGAGGCAATTATAGTAGGTGAAGGAAAGATTGAGGGAAATGATGTAGCCCTTGGCGTTATGGATTTCAGATTTATGGGGGGAAGCATGGGAAGTGTGGTAGGTGAAAAAATAAAGATATTAGCCAATCACAGTATTGAGAAAAATATTCCTCTTATAATATTCTGTACCTCCGGGGGTGCAAGGATGCAGGAAGGTGTGGTTTCGCTTATGCAGATGGCAAAAACAGTATCCAGCATTAATAGGGTTAAAGAGAATAAGAATCCTTACATTTCCGTAATTACAAATCCCACTTCAGGAGGTGTAAGTGCCAGTTTTGCCACTATTGCAGATATTATAATAGCAGAGCCAAATTCACTTTTTTGCTTTGCAGGTCCAAGAGTTATAAAACAGACCATAAAGAAAAACCCGCCTGTTGATTTTGGTTCATCAGAGAGAAACTTAAAAAACGGCCAGGTGGACATGATTGTAAATAGAAGTGATTTAAAGCATGCGCTGGCTGATATATTAAGATTGTTTAAATAAAATTTTATGTAATAAGTAAGTGATATTATGGATTTAAAAGAACTGGAAGAAATTCCAAAGAGCTATCTTAAAGAAATTTTACAGGCACTTTCCAAGCTTGAAAAGTTAAAGAAAATTCCTTTCTTTACCGGAATACACTTTAAGGATGCTGAACGGGACCTGGCGCAAAAGGTTGAAAGCTATAAAAGGGTTGAGAGGGATGCTAAAAAGGTGTGGAAGATTGTTGAACTTTCCAGAAATGAAAAACGACCACAGTGCAGGGATTATATAGATGGTGTATTTGAAGATTTTGTTAGTCTCTGCGGTGATAGACTTGGTGGAGAGGATAAGTCAATCATAGCAGGGCTGGGTAAAATTAGTGGCGGGACAGTAGCTGTTATAGGCCATAATAAAGGTAAGGATATAAAGGAGCGAATGGAATACAACTTTGGTATGAGTATACCCCAGGGTTACAGGAAGTCACAGCGGATTATGAAACTGGCTAATAGATTCGGATTTCCAATAATAACATTTATAGACACCCCGGGAGCATATCCTGCTATTGAAGCCGAGGATGATGGCCAGGCAGGTGCTATTGCAAAAAGTATTTCAGTGATGTTTGAAGTTAAGGTCCCGGTTATAGCAATTTTAATTGGCGAAGGCGGAAGTGGCGGAGCGCTTGCACTTGCTATTGGGGATGAGGTTGCTATGCTTGAAAATTCTACATATTCAGTTATTTCGCCTGAAGGGTGTGCTGCTATTCTATGGAAGAACTCCTCCGGCACCAAGTTAGCTGCGAGAGAACTGAGACTGACGTCAAAAGACCTTAAAAAATTAAAAGTGATAGATAAAATTATTCCTGAGCCATTCGGGGGTGCGCAGAATGCGCCTGAAAGAATGTTAAAAATAGTGAGAAAATATATTATAAATACCCTGCCAAAGTACAGAGGAGTGCCAGGCAAGCAGTTGAAATATGAGAGAGCAAAAAAGTTTGAATCAATTGGGTTTTTTAATTCTGAATAAAAAATTTAAATCTTTAATTTAGCTTACCTGCTCAGCTACCTACAAATAAAATAATACTTGAATCTGGCGATATATAAGTTCCTGCTTCGGGAATCTGCTCCAGAACAGTATTAAGTTTAACTGAATAATCGGTTTTCATATAACTTATTTCATAATTTATGTCAATAGATGCAAGAACGTCTGTTGCCTGTTCCAGGCTAAGCTGTGTGAGGTCCGGGACCTCTATTAAGGACTCATTTGTAGAAATTAAAAGTTTTACAGCACTATTTGCTTCAACTTCAGTACCCGGGGATGGAATTACTTTTACGATTTTTCCGGGTTCATTTATATCATCGCCTTCTTTTATCGGAGATTTACTGCTCTGTATAGTAAGCCCTAATGATATAAGATAATTTGAAGCTTCGATAAAATCCTCGCCAATAATATTGGGAATAAGAATAAGCTCCTTACCATTGCTTAAGGTAAGGTTTATAGCTTCTCCTACTTCAACAGTTTCGTCAGAACCGGGTTCCTGCCTTATTATAAGACCTTCTGTAAAAGTGTCTGAATATTGTCTGGTAAGATTGCCTCTCTCAAGCCCACAACTTTTAAGTAAATCCTGGGCTTCTTCAAGAGTAAGTCCAATCAGGTTGGGGACCTGGAGAGATGAGGCTTCCGGACCTTTACTTATAATAATTTCAATATCACTGCCGGGAGCTATTTTTTCACCCGGACCAGGGTCCTGCTCAATTATGTAACCCTCCGGGATTTCGGAACTATAAATTTCATCTTTTGTTTTAAGATTTAATCCATATGTTGATATTATCTTATCTGCTTTCTCTGCAGATATACTTTCGATTGGTGGCACGGATATCATAGAGACAGAAGAATTTACTGAACTATAATATTTATAAGTATAGGTTATGGATAAAGCTAAAAATATAAGCATAAAAATACCTGTAATAATGCTAAAGATGGGTGATTTCATTTTTATCTTAAAGATGCCTGTTTTACCGGAACTTTTAGTTTTTATGCTGAAGCTTAAGGGTTTTGCTGTTTTATATATCTTAAGGTCACTAATAAGCTCTCTGAGAGTAGTATAACGGCCTGCAGGGTCTTTTTCCAGACAGTGCATCACTATTTTTTCAAGTTTTTTAGGTATATTCTCTATTAGTTCAGAAGGCCTTAAGGGCTTTTCATTTATGTGCTTTAGACTTATATCAATTGAACTGCCTCCCCTGAAGGGAACATCTGCAGTAAGCATTTCATACATTACTATACCAAGCGAATAAATATCAGTCCTGTGATCCAGAACTTCTCCTTTTGCCTGCTCGGGTGAAATATAATGAGCGGTTCCTAAGATATTTAATGTCTTTGTTACATCGGTAATAAGGGATTTTGCTATACCAAAATCTGTAACTTTTACTTTACCCTCGGGGGTTATCAATATATTTTGCGGTTTAATATCCCGGTGTATAAGGTTATTTTCGTGAGCCATAAGTAGAGCGCTTGAAATTTGTATTGCATAGCCAGTAGCGGTTTCAGGTGATAACGGGCCTTTCCTCTCAATTATCTCTTTAAGGCTTTTACCTTCAACATATTCTATACAGATGAAATAAAAGCCATTAAACTTTCCCCAGTCGTATACCTGGACAATATTTGGGTGGCTTAACCTGGCAAGGATTTGTGCTTCGCTCTTGAATCTTGCTACAAAATTTTTATCACTTGCATAGCTGGAAGATAATATTTTTACTGCTACTTTCCTGCCTAATTTTAAGTCATCACCCAGAAAAACGTCAGCCATTCCCCCGGAAGCGATTTTTTTGATTACCCTGTATCTATTTGATATTAATTTATATTTTTCGAAGTGGCTGTTGCTCATATGTGTTTTAAATTTTTATGGCTACAACTGTTACGTTGTCCATGCCTTCCTTTTCTATAACTTTTTCTATAAGGTTTTTTACAATATCTCTTGTTTTACTGTAATTATCAATAATTTTAGAGATATCTTTATCTCTTAAGGTGGAGCTGAGACCATCAGAGCATAAAATAATTAAATCTCCCGGTAAGATTTTATATGAATAAAAATCGGGTTTGGCATCTTTGGCAACACCTATAACGTTGGTAAGGTAATTTCTCTGGGGGTGGTCAAAGGCCTCTTCATAACTTATGTCCCCTTTTCTGAGTAATTCTCCTACGATGGTGTGGTCTGAGGTTAATAGTTTGAAGTCATAGTCTCTTTTTATATAAAGCCTGCTGTCACCAATATGGGTTATATAAGCTTTATCCCTGTAAATATAACAGCCAGTTAGGGTAGTCCCCATGCCATAGTACTCCGGCTGTAAGACTGCTTTCTTAAATACTGCTTCATTGGAATCCTTGATACTTTCTGTTAGGAAATCGTTTATTTTTTTAAGGGTCAAATTCTTGTTTTTTTTATCAGGGGAAGAATTTTTTGTAGCATCCTGAAGCTTGCCGTAAAAATCCTTTGTAAAGGTTTCTACGGCAAGCTTGCTTGCAACTTCGCCGGCCTTGTGTCCGCCCATGCCGTCAGCTACGACAAACAGGCCGTCTTTGGCATAAAAATAATCCTCATTTTTTTCTCTATATTCTCCGATATTTGTTTCTGCAAAATATTCCATATAAGATATTATATGTTATTATTTGCCATTAATAAAATTTTACTTCCCGTAGCAGGGATATTGCAACCCGGTTATAAATCAAGTATTTTATTATTTTAAAAATAGCTATGAATTAATATCAAAAATGATGCTAAAGAGTAAAAAAGCTAGTATTATAATATAAAGTATTAATAAGTATCAGGATAAAATTAATAAAGATAAATAAAAGCAAGGGGAAAATCAATTGGATATTTACGAAGAAGCACTGGAAATGCATAAGAAAAATAAAGGTAAGATTGATATTATAAGTAAAGTGGAAACCAAAGATGAGCATGACCTGTCTCTTGCCTACACACCCGGTGTTGCAGAGCCATGCAGAGCAATTGCTGCTAATCCCAGTGAACTTGATACTTATACCTCCAGAGGGAATATGATTGCAGTAGTATCAGACGGCTCAGCAGTTCTGGGGCTTGGAAATTTGGGTGCAAAGGCAGCACTTCCGGTAATGGAAGGGAAGTGTGTTCTGTTTAAGCAATTTGGCGGTGTATCGGCTTTTCCGCTTTGCATAGGCAGTCAGGACAATGAGGTTATAGTTAATACAATAAAGTTACTTGAGCCATCATTTGCGGGAATAAATCTTGAGGATATCCAGGCACCAAGGTGTTTTGAAATTGAAGACAGGTTAAAGAAAGAAACAGGTATGGTTATTTTCCATGATGACCAGCATGGTACAGCTGTTGTAACCCTGGCGGGCATGCTTAATGCTTTGAAGATATGTAAAAAAGATATTGCGGAAGTCAAAATAGTTATAAGCGGGGCTGGAGCAGCCGGCACGTCTATTGCTAATTTACTGGTTTATGCCGGTGTAACTGACATTATTGTTTGCGACAGGAATGGAATAATATATAAGGGAAGAGAGAATCTAAACAGTGCCAAACAGAAACTGGCAGAGTCCACCAACGCAAATAATATTAAGGGGAGTCTTTTGGTTGCTTTAGAAGATGCTGATATATTTATAGGGGTTTCGGCTGCCGGGATACTGTCAGGAAAAATGATAAAAAGAATGAAAAAAGATCCTGTTATATTTGCTCTTGCCAACCCTGAGCCAGAGATAAAACCGGAACTCGCAGCAGGATGCGGGGTAAAGATTATCGCTACGGGGAGAAGTGATTATCCGAATCAGGTAAACAATGTGCTTGCATTTCCGGGGATATTGAGGGGTGCACTTGATGCAAAAGCTCTGGAGATAAACAGGGAAATGAAGATGGCAGCGGCAAAAGCTATTTCAAGGATAATAGAGAACGATTTAAGCAAGGATTACATTATCCCGAAGCCATTTGACAGAAGAGTTCTTCCTGCTGTTGCAGTGAGTGTGGCAAGAGCTGCAGTGGAGACTAAAAATACACGCGGCGAAGTCGACCTTAAATTTATTGAAAAAAAAGCAAAAGAAATTACCAGTAAAATATGATAGGGAATTAGTTCGTATCATTTTTTGCTGTCTATATAACGAACCGGGAAAATATTTGAATATTTTTTCTTTATAGAGCATATAAATTTAGTTTAAAATACTCTTAAATATATCAGTTTGAGAAACAGGCAAATATATCAAATCCTATGTCAGCTTATATATTATGTGTAACTGCCTTAAGTCAGTGCTATCCGTATTCATTATATAGATTTTTTCAAGGTAACCGTCACGGTCTTGTCCTTACCCCAATCTTTAGTCCAGTTTTTAAGTTAGTATCTAAGCCATTTGAGGGTCCCCCAAAAACTAGTCCACCTATAATGTCAGTAATCCGGCTTATTATTTGCCACTTCAAGCTGGCTCCTGGCAAAGTCAGCCGGAGTCATATTACCCAGGGAGCTATGAGGCGTTCAGCGTGAAGTGGATAAACTTAATAGAATAGGTCTTATTGAAAGATCAATACAGGGTAATAGAATCTATTATAAGTTAAACAAGAAATGCCCAATTGCACAGGATTTAAAAAATATTTTCTTTAAAAGTGTAGGAATTGCAGAAGCTTTAAAGGAAAATCTTAAAGAAAAAGAGATAAAAATTGTATTTATCTATGGTTCCTACGCAAAGGGAGAAGAAAGTCTTTTAAGTGATATTTATTTAATGGTTTTAGGTGATATCTCATTAAAAGAACTATCAAACATTCTTTCTAAACCTAAGAAGGAACTAATGCGGGAGATTAATTATGTAGTTTTTTCATTAGACGAGTTTATAAATAAAGCCATACAAAAAGATCATTTTATAAATTCTGTTTTAAAAGATAAGAAAATATATATTATAGGAAGTAAAGATGAGCTTAAAGGACTTATTAAATCAGGGAAGACTAAGACAATATAAAACATCAAAGAAAGAAATTGAAAATCTAGTTGCACTTGTAAGAAGAGATATAAAAGATGCAAAGGTAGAAAGTCTTTCTTCAGACAGAAGATTTGCATGTGCCTATAATGCTGTTTTGCAGTTAGCCACAATTCTTCTTTATTGTAAGGGATATAAGCCGGAGGGAGAAGGTCATCACTATACAGTATTTTAAGCAATGAAAATAATAATGGGAAATAGTTATTATACATTGGTAGATTATCTTGATTCCTGTAGGTCAAAGAGAAGTATTACTGATTATGATTATGTAGGTGCAATTTCAGGTTTAGAAGCTAAAGAACTAATTGAAGAAGCAGAGAAATTTTTAGAAATAACTATCAATTGGCTTAAGAAGATTTATAAGGTATTTTAGTTATTTAAAATCTGGAAAAATCTTTGATAACTTTTAAAACCAGAATTAGAGTGATTCGGGGCGGATGGCAGAGCCAATCTACTCTGCATGAACTTTCAGGTATTTTAAAGGAAATAAAACCCAAACTGCATTAAAGTTCCTCTGCCTGATAGATTATCTTATTATTTTCAATATGTTATACTTAAAACATAAATGAAACAGTGCAATTAATTCTTGGTTCTTTGAAAAACCAAATAAGTTAAGTAGCAGTGATAAGAGGCTTAGATTAAAAACCTGTATGATTTTCACGCTTATTTGACTATTAGGATATATAATGTTAGCTGTCTTTACTGCTACTTTGATTGTAAGAGGTTTTAATGAGATTAGTATAAATGCCCTGTCATTGTAGTGTATTTTAATCAAGCTTTCCTTTTGATCTTAAATTTACTTTAGAACATTCAGGAAATTTCCATCTTTAAGCATAGTTCTGGTATAAATTGTATTTTTAAATACTGTTCTTAAATGGCCTTAAATAAAGAGTCTAATTAAAAAATTAGTCTATCTTAAGTCGAAACAATGAACAAAGATATTATGTTAGTTTATTTTTCATTTAAGGTAGATGTTTATATTCTGGGTTAAAAAAGATTCAAATGGCAATATTTATCCAGGATTTATAACATTTAAAATAATACAAATAATAAAATAATATATGAAATAGATGGTTGTAAAGAACCTGATTATTATTGATATATAATGATAATAAAATATAAATAAAGAAAGAAAAAATTATGAAAAGTCTAAAATTTATTATTCCTTTTTTGGTCTTTGCCCTTATTTTGGCTTTAACGCCCGCCTGCACTGCTGCAGAACCTGAAGTTAAAGAGGAGTCGCCTGTTGAGGAACCGGCCGAAGCTGAACCAGAAGAAGAGGCTGTAGTTGAGGAAGAGGAAACTATTGAAGAACCGGAAGAAGAAGCCATTGAAGGCGAGCCTGAGCTTCTCTGGATATTTGAATATGAAGACCTTGATTTTAACCTCAATTGCCTGGCTGCATCACCTGATGGGGAAACTTTAACCGTGGGTTCCTATCTTACTACTTACACACACCTGCTCTATGATGGCAGGATTATTGATGCCAATACATCTCACAGGCACTCTGTAGAAGATATAGATTTTTCTCCCGACGGGTCGGTAATGGGGGTCGGTCTTGGAGTTTACGGGGCAGTACTTATAGATACGACTGACGGTTCAGAGCTTCACCAGCTTCACGGCGGCTATAATAACCGTATCGCCTTCTCTCCTGACGGAGAACATGTTGCAACAGGCAACCGGGATGGCATAGTATGGATATGGGATACTGAAAGTGGGGAGCAGGTAGCTGCTCTTGAAGCTCCAGAGACTGGCAAGCCAGGCTATATCTGTGCTATCGACTATGACCCTTCTGGCAGCCTTTTAGCGGTCACCCATTGGGATGAAACTGGTACTGTAAATATATGGGATATTGAAGAAGAGAGAATAGTCCACACGCTGAATCTCGATGTTATGGTAGGAGGCACTAAAAATGCCTTTCGCTTTTCGCCTGACGGGAAAATTATGGCCGGAGCGGGGAGAGAAGATTTTAAAAAATACCTCGTTCGCCTGTGGGCAGTAGATAATTATGAGCAACTGGCAGAACTTGTCGTTCCCGGGGAAGTCAAAGATATCGCCTTCTCACCGGATGGAAGCTTACTTGCGGTCGCTTCCCACGCGGGAGCAATTGGCCAAGTTCTGGGTTTCCTCCCAGCAACTACTATCTGGGATATCCAATCAAAAACCCTACTATACACACTGGATCAGGAGTTTAGCACTGACTGGGAAGATAAAGATTGGCTTGTTGCTCTAGTCTTTACCCCGGACGGAGGGCATCTTGCCGTAGTCCGCAATAATGGGATACTTGAGA
>CAZRVN010000004.1:0-241481 GCA_964603595.1 uncultured Actinomycetota bacterium | reverse complement strand
CGTCGGACTTCGAATCCGTGCGTCGGGGGTTCGAATCCCTCCAGGCGTGCCATATATAAGTGGGCCGTTAGCTCAGCTGGTAGAGCACCTGACTCTTAATCAGGGTGTCACAGGTTCGATCCCTGTACGGCTCACCACTTATGCGAGAGTGGCGGAATTGGCAGACGCGCTAGACTTAGGATCTAGTGGGGTAACACCTGTAGGGGTTCAAATCCCCTCTCTCGCACCATTTTACTTCTAAAAAATTACCCCATAGTTAATTTGTATTTTATTTATTTTCTATTATAATAAATGTCTTAGCGTGGAAATAGGAAGATCTACTATATATTGGGAGGAATTCAATTGGGTTTTAAGATAAAAAGCCAGAAAAAAATTGATTTAAATAAGGTTAAAATGGATATAGAGATAACAAATAACCTACTGAAGAAAAATATTGGTAAAGCATATAAAAATATATCCGGCAAAACAAATATACCCGGTTTTAGAAAAGGAAAGATACCATATCAGGTAATAGATTCAAATTATGGCAAACAGTATGTGCTTAACGAAGCAGCCAGTCTCTCTATCTCTGAGTTATATCCGGATATAATTACAGAATCCGGTTTAAATCCGATAGATTACCCCAGAATAAATATTACACAGCTTAAGGAGGACTTACCTCTGGGATTTGAGGTAGAGCTGGATCTTGAGCCAGAAATAGAACTGCCCAGATATAAAGGTATAAGAGTTACAGGAATTTCTACTGATGTGTCCGATGAAGAAGTAGAGCGGCAGGTAGATAGTATAAGGGGGAGCTTTGCTTCTCTAGAACCGACTGAGGGTAACAGGCCTGTTAAAAAAGGTGATTATGTAACACTTGACTTTGATGGGAAAATTGACGGCAAACCATTTAATGGTAGCAGTGAGCAGGATTATCTCCTTGAAGTTGGTTCAAATACTTTATTTACTGATTTTGAGAATTCACTTGTTGGAGTAAAAAAGGGCGAGAGTAAAAAGGTAACTCTTAAATTACCTGAAGATTCCAAAGATAAAGAAGTAGCAGGCAAGAAAGCAGATTATAAGATTTCTGTAAAAGAGATAAAAGTCAAAAAGCTGCCAGAGCTGGATGAGGGATTCTTAAAAAATCTGGGGGATTACAAGGACGAGAATGATCTTAGGAATAGTTTAAAGGAAAAACTGGTTGAGCAGAAAGAAAATTTTAGAAAAGAAAAGATAATGGGGGAAATTTTAAATCATTTAGTTGATAATATGAAATCTGAAGTTTCCGAGATAATGGTAAAAAGAAGGGTCAAGCAGATGAATGAAGAAATTGACCAGAATTTAAAAAAGCAGAATATAACCAGGGAAGATTATATTAAAGCAGTTAAAATTACGGAAGAAAAACTTAATAAGGATGTAAGAGACAGAGCTGAAAGAGAAATAAAAGAGTATTTAATCTTTAAAGCATTAGAAAAAGCTGAAAAGAAAAATATTGAGCCTACGGAAGACGAGATAAATAAAGAAAAGGATAATATATTAAAAAGATATGACACTGAAGAGGATATTAAAAAAGTTGAGGAATTTTTTGAAAGTGCTGATGGGAAAGAAACACTCGTCCAGACTTTAAAGAGAAGGAAAATATTTGACTTGCTTATAAACAATGCAAAGATAGAAGAGGAAAAAAATACAGGTAGCGTGGGCAATAGAAGTATATGGAAATCAGGTAAAAATAAAACAGGAGATGAAAAAAGGAATAAAAAATTGTGGACTCCTGGGTCAAAGTAAATAAAGAGGTGAGATGATTGAAATGAATAACAATTATTTAGTCCCGATGGTAATCGAGCAAACTAATAGAGGGGAGCGTTCTTTTGATATTTACTCCCGGCTGCTTAAAGAGAGAATTATTTTTCTGGGGGTTGCTATTGATGATAACATAGCAAATCTGGTCATGGCACAAATGCTTCATCTGGAAGCGGAGGACCCGGAAAAAGACATTCAGCTGTATATAAACAGCCCTGGTGGGGTTGTAACTTCCGCGCTTGCCGTATATGATACAATGCAATTTATAAAGTCTCCGGTATCTACTATTTGTATCGGGCAGGCCGCAAGCGCAGCTGCAGTTCTGCTGCTGGCAGGAGAAAAAGAAAAGAGATTTTCACTGCCCAATTCAAGAGTTATGCTGCATCAGCCGTCTGGAGGCGTTTCAGGAACCACTATTGATGTTGAAATCCATGCAAAAGAGATGGTAAGAATAAGGGCTCTTTTGAATGGAATAATTGCAAAACATACAGGTCAGGATGTAAAAAAAGTGGAGAAAGATACTGAAAGAGATTTTATATTGAATGCGGAAGAGGCAAAGAAATACGGCGTGGTAGATGAAGTTATTTATAAAAAGTAACATCAGGCAATAAATTTTTATTTGAATAATTTAGGAAATATATTACTGGCATAAAATATTAAAGTATAAATAAATTAATAAGGAGAGTGCATAAATTTGTCATCGGGGGATAGAAAAAAAGGTGATTTTTTAAAATGTACCTTTTGCGGTAAGTCTCAAAACCAGGTAAAAAAGCTAATTGCAGGTCCGGGGGTTTATATCTGTAATGAATGCGTTGATTTGTGTAATGAGATTATTGATGAAGAATTAAAGAAACAGAAGAAAGTTAGTTTCAGGAACCTGCCAAGACCTGGCGAGATATATTCAATCTTAAATGATTATGTAGTGGGGCAGGAACGGGCAAAAAAGGTATTGTCTGTAGCAGTTTACAACCATTACAAAAGGGTTAAATATGAGGATAAGCTAAATCAGGATGATACGGAAATTGAAAAAAGTAATATTTTACTGATAGGTCCCACCGGATGCGGTAAGACGCTACTGGCCCAGACACTGGCAAGAATATTGAATGTTCCTTTCTGTATAGCTGATTCCACGTCATTGACGGAAGCAGGTTATGTGGGGGAAGATGTGGAAAATATATTGCTGAGGTTAATACAGGCGGCAGATTTTGATATTAAAAGAGCTGAAACAGGAATTATTTATCTGGATGAAATAGATAAGATAAGCCGTAAATCGGAAAATCCTTCTATTACCAGGGACGTGTCAGGAGAGGGTGTCCAGCAGGCGCTGCTTAAAATTCTGGAAGGCACTGAAGCAAATGTTCCTCCGCAGGGCGGTAGGAAGCATCCGCATCAGGATTTCATACAGATTAATACTAATAATATACTTTTTATATGCGGTGGTTCATTCAGCGGCCTGGAGAGTATAATTGAAAAGAGGATAAATAAAAGCAGCGTTGGATTTGTTTCAGGGAAAATCCCTGCTCCGGCCGAAAAGATTGATAAACTTCTCCCCCAGGTTATGCCGGAAGATTTGTTAAAATATGGCCTGATACCGGAACTTATCGGGAGGCTTCCGGTAATAAGCACTCTGTCCAATCTTACCGAAGATGACCTGATTAAAATCCTGGTTGAACCTAAAAACTCGCTGGTAAAACAGTATAAAAAGATGTTTAAGATGGATGATGTTAATCTGGAGTTTACCGATGATGCTTTAAGGGAGATTTCAAAGCTTGCTTCAAAGAGAGGGTCGGGAGCAAGGGGCTTAAGAGCAATAATGGAAGAGGTTATGCTAAACGTGATGTTTGAGATACCGGAGCGTAAAGATATTAATAAGTGTATAATAACCAGGGAAGTTATAAGGGATAAGGTTGAACCCGAGATACTGGGCAGGTCTAATAATAAAGTATTTCTGAAAAATGAGGAAAAATCAGCTTAAAATGTTTGAGGGAATTGAAGGCAAGTATAACCCTTCATCATTTGAAAAAGAAATTTATAGTTACTGGCTGGAAAATAAATATTTTTCTGCAAAAATAGACAAATCAAAAGAACCATTCAGCATAGTGATCCCCCCTCCCAATGTTACAGGTTATCTTCACATTGGCCATGCCCTTAATAATACCCTTCAGGATATAATCGTAAGGTATAAAAGAATGAAAGGGTATAACACTGCCTGGGTGCCTGGAACGGACCACGCAGGAATAGCTACTCAAAATGTAGTTGAGAAGTCCCTGGAAAAGAAAAACATGGACAGGTTCCAGCTTGGAAGGGAAAGGTTCATTGAAGAAGTATGGAAGTGGAGGGATGAGTATGGCAGCAGGATAATAAATCAGCTGAAGTCGCTTGGATGTTCATGTGATTGGGACAGGGAAAGATTTACTTTTGATGATAACTATGTAAGAGCAGTAACAAAAGAATTTGTAACCCTCTATAACGATGGTTTGATTTATAAAGGGAATTACATGATTAACTGGTGCCCCAGGTGCAGGACTGCAATTTCAGATATTGAGGTCGAGCATGTAGAAAAAAAGGGAAAACTGTGGGATATCAAATACCCCCTGATAGACTCCGGTACAGGCAAACCCAGCAGTAGTGAATACCTGATAGTTTCAACCACAAGACCCGAAACTATGCTGGGGGATACAGCGGTGGCTGTAAATCCTGAAGATAAGAGATATAAAAGATATAAAGGAAGACATGTCTTCCTGCCTCTTATGAAGCGGAAAATACCGGTTGTAGAAGATTCTTTCGTGGATATGGAATTCGGAACTGGTGCGGTAAAGGTGACGCCTGCTCATGACCCCAATGATTTTGAGATTGGCAAAAGACATGGCCTGGAAGAAATAAACATATTTGAAGAAGATGCTACATTAAATTCCAATACAGGGGAATATAAGGGGCTGGACCGTTATGAAGCAAGAGAGAGAGTTTTAAAGGATTTAGAAAAGCATGGATATCTTGCCGGCAAAACCCCCCATGTATCATCAGTTGGGATTTGTTCCCGCTGCAACACTGTAGTGGAGCCCAGAGTCTCGATGCAGTGGTTTGTATCAATGAAAAAGCTTGCTGCACCCGCTATTGAGGCAGTAAAAGATGGAAGGGTAAGAATAATACCGGGTAAATGGCAAAAAATATACTTTGACTGGATGGAAAAAATAAGGGATTGGTGCATATCCCGTCAGTTGTGGTGGGGGCACCGGATTCCAGTGTGGTATTGCAAGGATTGTAACAAAATGATAGTCAGCGAAAAAAAACCACTGAAATGCCCGAATTGCCTGGGTAGTAATCTTGAACAGGATAAAGATGTTATGGACACCTGGTTCAGTTCCTGCCTGTGGCCCTTTGCAGTTTTTGGATGGCCTGACGAAACTAAAGATTTAGAGTATTTCTTCCCGACCGATACTCTGGTAACTGCTCATGACATTATTTTCTTCTGGGTGGCAAGGATGATTATGATGAGCTTATATTTCAAAAAAGATGTCCCCTTCGGGGAAGTTTTTATAAATCCCCTGGTAAATGATGAATCAGGACAGAAAATGAGTAAATCCAGGGGTAATGTGGTAGACCCCATGGATATAATTGAAAAAAAAGGAGCAGATGTTTTAAGGTTTACCCTGGCGTCTTTAACCACTCCAGGAAAAAATTTAATTCTGGGAGATGAGAAAATTGAAGGGGTAAGGAATTTTGCAAATAAATTGTGGAACGGGTCAAAATTTGTAGCATCTAACCTGGACGAAAGTATTGACTTTAACAACACAGAGATGGAGCAACTGGATTTAAATATCTGGGACAGGTGGATAATATCAAGGTTTAGCAGGGCAATAAGGGAAGTAGAGAAATATCTGGGCAGTTATAAATTTTCTTTTGCATCAAAACTCCTGGTAAGCTTTTTCTGGAATGACTACTGTGACTGGTATATTGAATCAGCAAAAGTCAGGGTATATCAGAAGAAGGATGAGGAAACCAGGAAAAGTGCATTATATATTTTATGGTATATTTTGGAGAGGTATCTGAGGATTCTGCACCCTTTTATGCCATTTGTAACAGAGAAAATATGGCAGAATATCCCGCATAGCGGGCAGAGTCTGGTTATAAAGGATTTTCCTGAATTTGAAAAGGCAAAAGTGGATAAAAAAGCAGAGGATAAAATAGAGGCACTTTTTAGGGTAATAAGTGAAATAAGAAAGACAAGGTCAGAACTAAAAATAAATCCTTCAAAAAAATTAAAGGTCAGCCTGGAAACCGGTGATAGAGATAGGGCATTACTTGAAGATAACAGAAAGTATGTTTGCAGTATGTCAAAAACAGATAAAATGGAGTTTGGCGGCTGCAGTGGCCAGAAAGGTTATGTGAAAACTACTGCAGGCGGCATAAATATATATATTTATGTACTTGATGCAATTGATACTGGGCTGGAGATAAAAAGAATAAAAGACCAGATAAAAAAAGCGGAGATTCAGGCGGAAAAGAGCAGAAAAAAGATTTTGAATACTGATTTTATAAGCAAGGCACCTGCTGAAATTATCAGCAGGGAAAAGGATAAACTCAAACAGGCGGATAAAGTACTGAAAGTATTGGAGGAGCAGCTGGCCAGGATAAAGGGTATTGGTTAAAAATCAAAAGCATAGCCAGAGTGTGATATAGTGAATTATGGTCAGGTATGCAAATATTTAGATGATTGCCTAATTTTTGGGATAAAACCGGGTCTGGAAAGAATCCGTAAATTACTGGAACTTTTAGGTAATCCCCAAAAAAAGGTTGGGTTCATCCATATAGTGGGAACAAACGGCAAGACATCAACTACAAGAATTGCTGCTGCTATACTGAAAAATCATGGTATTAAAACAGGTTATTATATTTCCCCTCATATAAAGAGCTATAAAGAAAGAATATGGATTGATGGAGAAGATGTTTCTGAAAAGAAATTTTCCGGAGCTTTTAACAAGATATACATTTATATTAAAAAAGTAAACGAAATGGATATAGAGGGGCCCCTCACCCAGTTTGAAATAATTACTGCAATGGCATTTAAGCTTGCTGAGAGTGAGGGTATAAGAGCTATGGCGCTGGAAGCGGGAATGGGTGGTAGGTGGGATGCTACTAATGTTGCCAGAGCAGAGGTTGTAGGGCTTACCGGCGTGAGCCTGGAGCATACGAAAATTCTTGGAAATAACATAAGAGAGATATCTTCCGAGAAAGTGCAGGTTATAAAGGAAAATACACTGGTTGCAACAACAAGCACTGACAGGGAAGTACTTGAAATTATAGAAGGGAAAGTTAGAAGTACCGATTCACGGCTTTTTTTATACGGAAAAGATTTTTATATACAAAAAAAAGTAAATCTGGGGCTTTACGGGTGGCTTCTTGATATAAAGGGGGTTAAAGATACCTGCAGAAAACTTAAACTCCCCATCCCGGGGATTTATCAGCCATTAAATTTATCCCTGGCTATGGTACTCGCAGAGCTTTATCTTGAAACTTTAAATAAGAAGTTAGATTGTAAAAAGGTAAAAGGGAGCATTGAAAACCTGAAGATAAAAGGAAGGTTTGAAATTGTAAGGGAAAATCCTCTTGTGATAGCTGATGCCAGCCACAATCCCGAGGGTATAGAGAAACTGGCTGAAAGTATGGCAGGTTATTTTCCAAAACGTAAAAAAATAATAATTTTTGCTGTTTTAAAAGATAAAGACTATGAAAGCATGGTTGAAAAAATAATTAATGTAAGTGATATTTTGATTTTGACCTCAAGCCTAACCGGGAGAAGTCTTGATGCAGGCAAGCTGGAAGAAGTTGTAAGAAGGAAGGCCAAAGAATCCAGAAATAACACAGGTTATCCGGTGGAAATTTATAGGATAAAGAATATAAAAAATTCCATAAAATTTGCTTTAAAAATTTCTGATATAAATGATATTATATGCATTACTGGTTCAATAACTAATTTGGAAGATGTTGTAAAATAATATTTTATTTTGCCAGGTTATAGAATAATAATAAAAACTTGATATGGGGGATTAATGGACTTATTTGAATATGTTAACGATATTGTAGATTTTTTCAAAAATCCTATATGGGAATATCTATATTACAGCATAATTTTTATTTTAATTATTATATGGCTTGCTTTTGTTTACTGGACATACAGGGATGCAAGACTGAGAAGCGAATCTTTTGCACCGGCTATTTTTTGGGCGCTGGTTGTATTATTGTTCAGCTTTCCGGGTTTGATACTATATTTAATATTAAGGCCGCCTGAGTTTATAGATGATATAATTGAAAGGAACCTTGAAATTGAAAAAATGGAGATGCTGCTTGATAATAAGCAGCTAACCTGTCCTGCCTGCGGGAAGCCTGTTAATTATGATTATCTAATATGTCCGTACTGCAGGAAGAAATTAAAAACCCCCTGTATTAATTGCGGGAAACCTCTAAACATGGACTGGAAAGTGTGTCCTTATTGTAAGACGCCCCAGTAAAAATGAGGAAATCCTTAAAAAGTCCGGGGTTTATTAAGATTTAAGTAAGTGTGAGATGTTAAGTGTATTATGAAAGGTATTTATGAGCGATACAGAAAAAAGCCTGGTTATAATAAAACCTGATGGAGTAAAGAAAAAAAAGATAGGAGAGATTATATCCCGTCTGGAAAGCGAAGGTCTCACTATTGAGAAGTTAAAAATGATTAAAATTGACCGCGACCTTGCCTGTAAACATTACTGTGACCATAAAAGCAAGGAATTCTTTGATATGCTGATTAGTTATATAACTTCCGGGCCTTCAGTAGCAGCGGTTGTAAGCGGTAAAGCTGCAATTTCAAGGATTAGGGAACTTATGGGACCCACTGATTCTGAAAAAGCAAAAAAGGGAACAATCAGGGGGGATTTTGGTGTTGATATAACTACAAATGTAATTCACGGTTCGGATTCTCCGGAAAGCGCCAGAAGAGAAATTAAACTTTTTTTTAAGTAGTGGAACAAAAACGATAGCAGCTAAAGATTAAGAAATATTTTATTTTAAAGGTGGCTGATGGGTAAGAGAAGAGGAAAAGTAGTTTTTTTTATAGTGTTGCTTGGGGGTATTATAGGAGCTATTTTAGGTCATGTGCTAAAAGACCTGGTGCCTATTTTGGACAAAGGATTAAAGGTTGGAACTGATTCCCTCAGTCTTAATCTGCATTTGATTGATGTAAGTTTTGGGATACATTTAAATATTACACTGGGGGCTATAATAGGAATACTTATTGCTTTTTTATTAGCGGATGTTGGAAGAAGACGGTATTAAAAAAAAATTGATTTTAGCTTCTGCTTCTCCGAGAAGAAAGAAGATACTTGAACTTTTAAAGTTAGATTTTGAGGTGATTAAACCTGAGGGTTTTAAAGAGGAGCAGTTTAAGGATCCTTACAGGATGGTAGTGCATAATAGCATAATCAAAGCTAGAAATGTTTATAATTACTTAAAAGAGCGGGAACTTAAGGAAAAGGGCAATAGTTACACCGGAGAATTCCTGATTGCAGGTTTTGATACTATTATATATATTAATAGAAGGGTTCTGGGTAAGCCGGCCGGCAGGGAGCAGGCAATAGAATTTTTAAATGCTCTTTCCGGGAGGGTTCACAGGGCAATAAGCGGTGTCTGTATTCTGGATAGTGCTTCGGGTAAATATGTTTATGGTACTGAATCCACCAGGGTTAAATTCAGGAAATTAACTGAAGTTGAAATTGAAAGATATGTGGATAAGGAGGATGTTACCGATAAAGCAGGTGCTTATAATATATTTGGATATGGAAGTTTACTGGTAGAGAAGATAAATGGTTGTTTTTTTAATATAGCCGGATTTCCTATCGCCAGATTTGTGGATTTATTAAAGAAATCCGCCTTTAATGTTATTGATTAATTAAGGAGCTAATAAATGCAGTTGTTTGATTTTTTTCTAAATATAATAGGTAAGGATATGGGTATAGACCTGGGAACAGCCAATACCCTGGTATATGTTAAGGGCAAAGGAATAATTCTGGAAGAGCCCTCAGTTGTGGCAATTGACAGAGAGAGAAAAACAATACTGGCAGTTGGTAAAGAAGCCAAGAGAATGGTGGGTAGAACTCCTGATAATATAATAGCAACGAGGCCTTTAAAGAATGGAGTAATTGCAGATTTTGAAACAACAGAAAAAATGCTCAGGTATTTTATCCAGAGAGTTCATAAAAATGTGGCTTTTGCCAGGCCAAGAATAGTTATCTGTGTACCGTCAGGAATTACCCCTGTAGAGAAAAAAGCAGTAGTTGAAGCTACTGAACAGGCCGGGGCAAGAGCAGCTTATATAATTGAAGAGCCTCTGGCAGCAGCAATTGGTTCGGGTCTTTCCATTGATGAGCCAAGGGGTAGTATGATTATAGATATAGGAGGAGGTACCTCAGAGGTTGCAGTTATATCGCTGGGAGGAATAGTGGTGAGCCAGTCGTTAAGGATTGGCGGAGATGATATGGATGACGCAATAACATATTATTTAAAAAAAGAGCACAATCTATATCTGGGGGAAAGAACTGCAGAAAAAGTAAAAATGGAAATAGGATCTGCATTTCCTCTTGAAAATGAGGAAAAGATGGAGATAAATGGAAGAGACCTGATAACCGGCCTTCCTAAAACCATTATTATTACTAGCCAGCAGATAAGGAGAGCGTTAGAGAAGGTACTGGGTGATATCGTAAATTCTATTGTTGAGGTACTTGACGTAACACCCCCGGAACTTTCTTCGGATATAATGAAAAAAGGTATTGTTATGGCAGGAGGAGGTTCATTGCTTAAGGGTTTAACAGAGAGAATCAGCAGGGAAACACATTGCCCGGTTTACCTTGCCGAAGACCCGATGGCAGCGGTGGCCATAGGAGCAGGTAAATGTGTTGAGGATTTCAATACTTTGAAAAGATATTTAAGATATTCAAAATAGCTGGTTTTACATTCAATCTATAATATTTACTGATGGTTATATTAAACAGAAGAGTCAGGAACTTTATTGTTCTTGCTGTAATAATCTTTTTATGTCTGGTTGTCATTACCGCAAGCTTTAGACAATCCGAAATAATTAATAATATAAAGTCTAAAACCATTGACTTTTTTAAACCAATCCAGGAGAAGTTTTTTTCTTTATTCAGCCCGGTTATAGGTTTTTTTAATTCTATAAGGGATTATATAAATTTAAGGGAGAAATATCTGGATCTTCGGGCGGAAAATTCCGGGTTAAGAGAAGAATATGTTGACAGCGTGAATCTCAGGGTTGAGAATGATTCTTTGAGAAAATTACTGGATATGAAACTCAGAGAAGGTTACGAAACCATAACGGCAAGGGTAATAGGGTTTAATAAGGGAAGCTGGCAGTCGGAAATAATTTTAAATGCGGGTATCACCGAAGGTGCCTGCCAGGGAATGGGAATTTTAAGTGAAGAGGGGCTTATAGGAGTTATCACCCAGTGCGGCAGCAAGTCCTGTAATGTCAGGCTTATTAATGACCCCCAGAGCAGTATAGGGGTAAGAATTCTGTCTTCAAGAAAACTTGGTGTCCTGAAAGGCAGCCAGGACGGGAAAATTATATTAAATTATATACCTGTAGGCGAGACTGTATTTAAGGGGGATATAATAATTACATCTGAATATGGGAATCTTCCCGGTGAAATCCTGGTGGGAAGAGTAAGCAAAGTAAGCGAGGATGGAAATAGTCCATATAAGATTATTGAAGTAGAACCATTTGCCGATTTTAAAAGATTGGAGTATGTACTGATATTAAAGCAATAAATGAAAAGTATCGGTTATGATTATGAAAAGTTTCTCCAAAATTCTGCATTTTTTTATTTTAATAATCTGCTTGTTGCTCCAGGTTGCTTTTTTTGGGTATCTTAAGATATTCTCAATAAGTTTTGATTTAATCATGGTTGCCATAATAGCGGTTGCACTTTTTGACGGCACATTATGGGGCATGTTGTTCGGGTTTATAGTGGGCCTGGTAATGGATTTGATGACAGGAAATATCATAGGGATAAGCGCATTTGTTTATTCTATAGATGCATTTATGGCAAGAAAGCTTATTTCCGCAGGATTTAAATCAAAATTATTAACCCATATATTTATTGTTTTTCTTGTTACAGAAATTAATATTTTAATATTCAGTTTAATTTATTATTTATTTAATTTCGGCATTAGCTGGTTTGGTATGGGGCTGGATATGATTATAAGGCCGGTTTGTAATATTATTTTAATGCTTATTATGTTCCCCCTGATTAGGATAAGTTCAGGCATGGATAAGGAGACTGAATTTGAATTCAAATATAAGAATAAGGTTTAAAATTTTATTTTACCTGCTGGTAATGATATTGATTGTGCTTATTTTAAGACTTTACTTCATGCAGGTTATGAGCGGGGAGCTTTATGCAGAATTAGCATCTGAGAGTATTACAAGAGAAAAAACTATTTCAGCTCCGCGTGGTGATATTTATGACTGCAACGGGAAGTTACTGGTTAAGAGCATACCTGTAAAAGCCGTGGCTGTGCAGCCGAATATTGTTTCGGGAAATGAAGATGTTATGAGAATTTTAAGTGATTGTCTGGGTATTTCCTATTATAAGATAAAGAAGAAAGTAGAGGAGAGCAATGTTTCTTATATGGATAAAGTTATTATAAAGCAGGATATTGATACTGCCAGCGTTATTTATATTGAAGAAAACAGTGATAAATTACCGGGAGTGGAAGTGGTTGATGTTTACCTTAGGCAGTATAAATATGGCTCCCTGGCGTCTCATATTCTGGGGTATATAGGGGAAATAAGTGAAGAGAAGTTAAAATCGGAGGAATATAATTATAATTACGAGGGCGGAGACCAGATAGGGTTGGGTGGCCTGGAAGAAACTTATGAGAGTGTTCTCCGGGGTAAAAAAGGAAAGGTGGTATATGAAGTAGACCCCCTTGAAAGGCCGGTGAGCATAATACAGGAGAAAGAGCCAATTAGCGGAAATGACCTCTATCTGACTATTGATATTGATTTACAGAAAGTTGTTGAGGAATCACTCTACCAATCAATACTTGAAGTAAGGCAGAAAAAAATTAAGGACACTGATGAATATTACAAAGTCACAGGCGGTGCTGTAGTAGTACTCAGTCCCGGGGATGGCCAGATACTTGCCATGGCAAGTTATCCTACTTACGACCCGGAATTATTTGTGGGAGGTATATCGGAGGATGACTGGAATAATTTGAATGACCCGGATAATCATTACCCCTTTCTAAACAGGGCCATTTCATCTTTTCCTCCAGGGTCGGTTTTTAAGATAGTTACTGCTTATGGAGGACTTAATGAAGGAGTTATAACTGAAGGAAGCAGTTTTAACTGTGCAGGTGTATGGTACGGGCTTGGAGGGAATTTTCCGTATTCCTGCTGGCTAAAATCAGGACATGGCAGTCTTAATATTGTGGGCGCTATTAAAAATTCCTGTGATATTTATTTCTACCAGGTGGGATATGGGCTTTTAAAGAAATTAAATAATACTGAGGAGCTTCTACAGAAATATTCAAGAATTTTTGGCTTTGGTTCTGAAACCGGCGTGGATATTCCGGGTGAAGATATTGGACTGGTACCGGATAAAGAATGGAAAGAAGAGTATTTTAAAGACCAGAAAGAGAATGCAGTCTGGTTTCCCGGTGATACGGTTAATATGTCTATAGGACAGGGAGACTTAAAGGTAACACCTCTTCAGATGGCACTGGCGTATTCTGTTATAGCTAACAGGGGTATAAAGTACAGGCCCTACTTAATTAAAGAGATAAGAGATGATGAGGACGTTTTGTTTACAGGTGGTTCGGCTGAAGAATACCAGGATTTACAATTAGAAAAGGATTTTATTGAAATAATAGAAAAAGGTCTTACCCAGGTAGCTGGCCCCGGTGGAACTGCTTATAGCGTTTTTATGGATTTTCCTGTAGATGAAATACCTGTTGCGGCAAAAACAGGTACTGCCGAGTTTTACGGAAAGCAGGATTATGCGTGGTTTGCAAGTTATGCTCCGGTAGGTGATCCGGAGTATGTAATAGTGGGCATGCTAGAGCAGGCAGGTTCAGGCGGAAGCAATGTTGCGCCAATTGCAGAAAAGATTTACAGATACTTATTTAATATTGATTAATGGTAATTATTAAATTGAATTATTTATTTAGTTTATATAGTTAAATGATAAGAAGGAAAAACAAAAATCCATTTGATCTGGAAAGTTACGGCGGGGAGAAGAAGACTATTAACTATGATTTTATATTGTTCTTCATGGTGCTGGCTATCTCTTCTTTTGGGGTGATTGTAATTTACAGCGCAACCAGAGGAACTCTTCCCGGCGGGGTTACTGACCCTCAGTATTATCTGAAAAAACAATTAATTTACCTGGCTGCAGGAATTGTATTATTCGTTGCATTCCAGTTTATAAACTACAGGAAAATTGAAAGATACTGGTGGCTGTTTTTTATTGCGGGCATTGCCTCGCTTGCTGCTGTGCTTCTTTTTGGTTATGAAGTGCATGGTTCAAGAAGCTGGATAGATTTAGAGTTTACGACTATCCAACCCTCAGAATTTTCAAAGATTTTTATGGTAATATGCCTTGCTGCGGTATTATCAAAATGGAAGAGGGAAAAAGAACACCGGATAACTTTTAAAAAAGTTATTATATCTCTGGCTGTGTCTCTTTCTTTTATGATGATGGTATTGCTTCAGCCGGATTACGGGACTGCGCTGATATATTTTATCGTATATATATGTTTATTGTTTATCTCCGGTGCTAATTTTCTATATATTATTTCGATATTTGGAATGACAGTGGGAAGCATTTTTTTTGCTTTTAATGCCGGTTATATAAAGCAATACCAGCTGGATAGAATCCTTGTTTTATTGAAGCCGGAGGCATATCCGGATGAAGGTGCAGGTTATAATCTTTTCCAGTCCAAGCTGGCAATAGGTTCCGGAGGTCTCCTGGGCAAGGGTCTCTTTCTGGGAAAGCAAACCAATCTGAGTTATGTTCCCGAACATCATACTGATTTTATATTTTCCGTTATAGGGGAAGAACTGGGGTTTCTTGGTGCGGTTATAGTAATAGTAGTTCTTGGAGTTATTGTATGGAGATGTTTTTATATCGCTTCGGTATCGTCTGATAGTTTTGCGATGCTTCTTGGTGCAGGCGTGGGTTTTATTATTTTATCACAGGTAATAATAAATATAGGTATGACTATAGGTATAATGCCTATAGTAGGAATTCCATTGCCCTTCTTAAGCTCCGGGGGCTCTAACCTTATAAGCATGCTGCTGGGAATTGGTCTGGTAGAAAATATATACAGGTGGAGAGAAGTCAGAAAGGAACATGAAATAGCTTATCAGCAATTTAAATAGTATGGGTAAACAGTAATTGAGAATAAATATGGGTGATATAAAAAGGCTGGATTTTGAACTGCTTGAAGAACTTCTGGAAGGTATAGAGAAACCCGGAAGATATATAAATAAGGAAATAGGAACAAAGAGTAAAAACCTTGGGTTGCCGGAGGATTTTTCCGGTATGGTTTTTATGGCTCTGGTATTTCCTGATATTTATGAAGTTGGGATGTCTAATCTCGGCATCCAGATTATATATGATATTGTAAACAAATATAAAGATTTCTCGGTTGAAAGAGTTTTTTCGCCATGGGTGGATTTTGAGAAAAAACTCAAAGACTGCAATGTAAAAATATTTTCACTGGAAAACAGGATATTTCTTGACTGTTTTGATTTAGTTGGCTTTTCAGTACAGCATGAGATGTTGTATACCAATATATTAAATATACTTGACCTCGGCGGAATAAATGCACATTCAGAGCAGAGAGGGGAAAATACTCCCCTGGTTGGTGCGGGTGGTTCTGCAGTAGTAAATCCTCAGCCGCTCTCTAAATTTATGGATTTTTTTGTTATAGGTGACGGCGAGGAGGTAGTTGTTGATATTCTTAAGAAAGTCAAGATATATAAAAAAAATAACAAAAGTAAAAGCTGGCTTTTAAAAGAAATTAGCAGGCTGGACGGGGTATATGTCCCCCGTTTTTATAAATTTTATTACTATAAAAATGGACTTATTAAGAAGTTTGAGCCCTGCAAAAAAGTAAAAAAAGCAGTAGTGAGGAAACTTGATAAATTTAATGTGGTTACAGACCCTATTATACCGAATATAAGAACGGTGCATGACAGGTATATAGTAGAAATTATGAGGGGATGCTGGAGAGGTTGCAGATTTTGCCAGGCAGGTATTATTTACAGGCCTGTGCGTAAAAGGGAAGTTGAATCCCTGATAAAGCAGAGTGTAAGCGGTATTAAAAATACCGGTTATGATGAAATTTCTTTTTTATCTCTGTCATCGTCTGATTATGAGAAAATAGAACATCTGGTTGAAGGTGTAACCGGTGCTTTAAAATCAAAAAGACTTTCAATATCGATGCCTTCCATGCGGCTTAACAGTTTTAACTTGAGGTTTCTGGAGCTTATACAGAGTGGCAGAAAGACAGGACTTACCTTTGCCCCCGAGGCGGGCACGCAGAGAATGAGGGATATAATCAATAAGAATATTAAAGAAGATGAAATGCTTGAATGTATTAAAATGGCTTTTGGCAAAGGATGGGAGAAGATTAAGCTTTATTTTATGATCGGCCTGCCTTTTGAGAATGAACAGGATATTAAAGGGATAGTAGAGCTTGTAGAAAAGATAATTAATGTAGCCAGGAACGAAGTTCCTGGAAGGAAGCTAAGAAGGCTGAAAATTAATATCAGCATAAATGCTTTCTGTCCCAAGCCATTTACACCCTTTCAGTGGGTGGGGCTTGAAAGCCCGGAAAGTCTTAAAAAAAAGTTTAGCTATATTTTAAGCAATACACCAAAAAGGTATATAAATATAAAGTGGTCTGACCCTGAGAGGAGTTTGATAGAAAGTGCCCTTTCAAGAGGCAGCGAGCTGCTCTGTGATGTTATAGAGAATGCATGGAAAAACGGGGCAAAGTTTGATAACTGGTCCGACTTCTTTAATTTCGGCATCTGGGAAAAGGCATTTAAAAACTCCGGTGTGGATATAAGCTTATTTACTACCAGAAACTTTCCTGTTGATGAAATACTTCCCTGGGATGTTATTGATATAAGGGTCAAAAAGAGCTCTTTACTGAAAGAATATGAGAAATCAGGAAAATATGTTTAATGTAATGATAAGATTTAAATTTTATAAAAAAGATGAATTCAAGTACCTGTCTCATCTGGATATTTCAAGGATTATAATCCGTGCTTTAAATAGGGCGGGGTTTAATCCGGTGTACAGCCAGGGGTATAATCCAAGGCCAAAAATAAGTTTCAGCAACCCGACCCCGCTGGGAGTAGAGAGCTTTGCAGAATACGGGGATGTGTCTATTGAAAATAATATAGAAGAAGAGGATTTTAAAAAAAGGATTAATATGGAACTAAAGGAAGAAATTCAGGTTACTGAAGCAAGGAAAGTGCCTGTAAAAATAGATAGCTTAATGAGCCAGATAGATATAAGTCTTTATATTTTTGTCCTTGATACCGGTAATTCCGGTAAAGCCCGGCAGGAAAAATTCTATAAAGGAATAGTTGGTTTAATAAGGAAGTCTGATTTTTCAGACTCCATATTTGACCTTAAAAAGGTGACTTCAGGGAAAGCTACAAATATTATCCTGCTAAAACTGTTTGGATATGCTAAAATTTTTAAAGAAAAGGATAATAGGATTTTTAAATTTAATAGTTTCTATCTATTTTTAGGAGACCTGTTGGAAAAATACGGGATAAAAATTAATGATGTAAAAAAAGAAGAACTATTTGTAATAAAAGGGAAAAGTCTTAAAACCCCTATAGAGATAATTTAAACAATTGTTAAAGGAGTATAGAAAAAGTTGAATAAAGAAATATTAATAAGTGCAGACAAGAATGAAACAAGGATTGCCATTTTAGAGTCAAAGCAGGTCACCCAGCTGTATTTCGAGCGGAGAAGCAAAAAATCTCTGGTAGGCAATATTTATATCGGCAGGGTTAAAAATGTTCTTCCAGGGCTGGATGCAGCTTTTGTAGATATTGGTGAGGATAAAAATGCTTTTTTATATATAAATGAAGTAGGTTTTGATGCTGAGAATTACGATGGAGAAGAAATTCCCAAAAAGATACAGCATATTCTTAAACCCGGCCAGATGATACTGGTCCAGGTAACAAAAGATGCCATGAAAACAAAAGGAGCCAGAATTACCACTTTTATATCAATCCCGGGTAAGTACCTGGTACTGGCACCTTTTAATAAAGGTTTAGGTGTTTCAAAAAAATTAAATTCTAAGGAAAGGGATAATTTAAGGGAAATTGTTGGAGACCTAAAAGGCAGCGATGATTGCGGACTGATTGTAAGGACTGCAGCAAGGAAAGCAAATAAAGACCAGTTAAAAAGTGACTTAAAGCAGCTTAAAAAAAAGTGGAATTTTATAAGTAAGAAGGTTACTTTTCTAAATAAGCCCAGATTAATTTCAAGTGAATATTCATTAGTAATAAAATTAATGCGGGATGTGTTCTCAGAAGAGTTTAGTGCCATATATGTAGATAAAAAAAATGTCAAGAGGGAAATAGAACATTATCTGAGGTCTGTGGGATTAAAGTTTGGTAATATAATTGTCCATCATGGTAAAGAGGATTTGTTTGAATCATTTAATGTCAATGAAGTAATTGAGAACGCTCTTGAAAGCAAGGTGTGGCTGAAATCAGGCGGTTTTATAGTAATAGACTACGGAGAAGCAATGACCACAGTTGATGTTAATACGGGTAAATATACTTCAAGCAAGGGTTCGGCTCATACAATATTAAGGACCAACCTTGAGGCAGCGGAAGCTATAGTCAGCCAGTTGAGACTCAGGGATATTGGCGGAATAATAGTGATTGATTTTATTGATATGGCAAGCGAGAAGGACAGAAAAAAGGTTCACAGCAAGTTTATGCAGTGCCTTGAGAGTGACAGGACAAAAACTGAAGTCCTACCTTTCTCCAAGCTGGGGCTTCTTGAGATGACAAGGAAGAATGTTTCTGATGGGATTCTGGGTACAATGTGCAAGCCCTGCCACGATTGCATGGGTTCGGGTTTTGTAAAGTCAGAGGAAACTATAAGACTGGAGATTGAAAGGAAAATTAGAAAACTTGCCAGGGAGAGCGGACCTAAGGGATTTTTAATAAAATTAAACTCTTCAATAGCAGCTCAGGTTATTGGCTCTGATGGCAGGAATCTAAAGCATCTTGAGAAAATAACCAAAAAATATATTAATATCCAGGGAGATTCAAAGTTACCTTTAGATGCTTTTATGCTGCTCGCAGAAGGTTCGGTTAAGCAGGTAAAAGAAGCCGCGCAGCCGTTCAAGATAGGAGATATACTCAATCTTGTTGTGGAAGAACCGTATTTTCATAATAAAAGCGATGCCATATCAAGAGTTAACGGGTATGTTGTCCAGATTATAGACGGCAGCAAGTATATGGGTAAGAGACTGAAGGTAGAAATTAGATCAGTGTCAAAGACCAGTGCTGTAGCAGAAATACATGATTGAAAGAATAAAGTCTTTAAGTAGCGAAAAATTTAAAGTTATTATTTTGTCTCTACAAGTTTAAAAACTTACTGCTGAGCGGGATACCGGCATAAAAAATACTTACCTCTTCCATAAGATTTATTTAAAATAACTTTATTACTTATTTAGTTTATGCAATTTATAAGAATACTTATAATTAGTAGCTAACTTATATAAAATTATTATTGACAAATATAAAATATAAATTATAATAAAAAAAATTACATATACTATAGAATAGTTTGTTTTTGACTAAATTATTTTATAGTTAAATGTTAAAAAATTTTTGAACAACGGACGCTTCTCATTTTGCCCCTGTACGTAGTAGTATGTATGTAGATTTGCATACATACTACTACGCTCTAGTATTTAATTAGCTAAAGCTTTTTATACCCCTGAAAATAAAAAACAGGGTCAATACGGATTAAAATGATTGATAAGTATTAATAATGTTCAAATAAAAGATTTATTATTAAATCTTCAAATTGACAGGGCAATAATATTTGTGTTAATATTGCAATCTGTGATTTTAAGTAAAAATGGAGGCGCAAAATTTACGCAATAATTTCAAGTGGCGGGAAACAATATAAAGCGGAAGAAAATAAAGATATAATAGTAGACAGGATAGAAGGAAAAGAAGGGGCAAAAATTACTATTACAGAGGTAAACTTTTTAAGTGATGGTGATAAAATAAAAATTGGAAGACCCCTCGTGTCCAAAGCTGAGGTTAAAGCCACAATAAAGAAACAAATGAAAGGCGATAAAGTGATTGCCTTTAAATATAAGCCCAAAAAAAGGTACAGAAGGAAAGTAGGGCACAGGCAGTTGCTTACCATGTTACATCTGGATAAAATAAGTGTGAAGAAATAAATAACAGGAGAAAATTATGTCCAGCAAAAAAGGTGTAGGAAGCAGCAGAAATGGAAGAGATAGCAATCCGAAATATCTGGGTATAAAAAAATCCGGGGGTCAGTCTGTGATTGCCGGAAATATTATTGTCAGACAGAAGGGGACCAAGTATAAACCCGGTAATAATGTAGGAATAGGAAGAGACCATACCCTCTTTGCTCTGACTGAAGGAAAAGTAGAGTTTATAAAAAACAGTAAAAAGAATAAAGTGGTAAACATAATTTCTGCTTGATTAATTAAAAATCTCAAGCAATTTATAGAATTCCAGCGTAATGCAATATAACCCCGGCTGAGCCTGCAGCAATAATCACAAGTATTGGATGAACTTTAGTTAGAAGAAGAGCCAGAAGACTTATTACCATAATTACAATAGCAGCGGGATTAACATTTTGAAGGAAGTAATTTACGGAACCGGCATCCAGAAGAGTTTTAATATCAAACCCCTCTTTAAAGAATGTGTTTATGGCTACAAATATAGTGGCCTGTATGATTAGTGCCAGCACAACAGGCCTTATCCAGTAAATAGTTTCTTTTAATATCCTGTGATGACCGTATTTTGACAGATAATATGATATGACAAGAATTAGAATTAACGATGGCAGAACAACCCCTGTGGTTGCTAAAAGCCCACCCGGAATTCCTCCAATTTTATAACCGGCAAAGGTAGCCATGTTTATTGCAATTGGACCAGGTGTCATTTCTGATATTGAGATTATATCTACAAATTCCTGGCCTGTTAGCCATCCCTTGGAAATTATCTCCTTTTCGATAATGGGTATCATGCCGTATCCTCCACCGAAAGAGAAAAGGCCTATTTTAAAAAATGTAAAAATTAAATTTAAATAAATCATTTTATTTTTTTGCTGATATTTTTTAATAAGTAAATTACCAGCCCAATTGCAATTCCCAGTATGATAACATAAATGGGATGGAGCCCTGTAAACAGCAGCAGGATAAGGGCCAGTACAGTTACCAGAGGGCTTATTTTATCCTTGATTCCGGTTTTTGCTACCCGTACTGCTGCCATAATCAGTAGAGCTATTACGGCGGAGCTTATTCCCATAAGTGCTGCTTTTACCACGCCTGCAGTGCTGAAATATGAGAAGATTTTTGCCACTGCAATTATTATTGAAAAAGATGGGATAATTACCCCAAGCAGTGCTAACAGGGCACCCGGGTATCCCCCTATTTTTTTACCGATAAATATTGCCGAATTTACTGCTACAGCCCCGGGGAAGGATTGGGAGATAGCCAGGATATCAATCATTTCATCCCGGGAGATCCAATTCTTCTTGTTTACTATCTCCCGTTCGATTAAGGGGATCATTGCAAAACCCCCTCCGAATGTGAAAATGCCTATTTTAAAAAAAGTTAAGAACAGGAGTAATTTGTTTTTCATAATATTTTTTTTATTTTTTAAAATGTGCAGTTATTTTAGTTGCAAAATTGTTTTTATTAATAATCAATTTTCCACGGTATTTAACTGATATTAATGCACCAGGGTAACTCATTATAATTTTACTGGTCCAATCTCTTAAAAACAGGATAATTTTATATAAATTCTAAATAATTTTATCATATATAACATTATTAGTTATAAGATGCCGGATAATTTAAAGTTATTACAGGATGTTATTTGATTCTGCCCCTTATCTGATAGCCCAGGCGTTTTTTATTTACTTGACTAGGGGAATTCTTTCTGTAATATTTATGTAAAATTAATTGATTTTTCTAAAATATCCGGGTGGGGATTATTTATGAAAGGTAAAATGAAGGCGCAGCTATTTTATGGTCCTAAAGACATAAGATATGAGTATGTTGATATACCGGAGATAGGAAAAGATGAAGTGCTCGTAAGGATAAAAAGCTCCCTCACCTGTGGTTCAGACCTCAAGACATATAAGAGAGGACACCCGACCATGATAAAGGAATCTTCTGTCTTTGGCCATGAATGGGCCGGGGATATCGTAGAGAAGGGTAGTGAGGTAAAAAAATATAAAGCCGGAGACAGAATAGTATCGGTAAATACTGCCCCTTGCGGCAGTTGTTTTTATTGCAAGCTGGGTAAGTACTCCCTATGTGAAAATCTTGTTTATAATAACGGCGCTTATGCTGAGTATATAAAAGTGCCGGGGAATATACTGGATAAAAATACATATAAAATACCTGCAGGAATTGAATACAGGGAAGCTGCCCTGCTGGAACCACTTTCCTGTGTGGTGCACGGCATAGAAGAATCCTGCATTAATAAAGGTGATACGGTAGCGATTAATGGAGCAGGGCCGATAGGGCTTATGTTTGTGGCGCTGGCAAAGTTAAAGGGTGCTGTGGTAATATCTGTTGATTTATCTGACGAGCGACTGGGGTATGCAGCTGAGTTTGGGGCAGATTATACTGTTAACGGCAGGAAGGTAGATAATCAGATTGAAGCAGTGAAAAGGTTAACTGGTATGGGAAGAGGGGCAGATATTGCAATTGATGCTACGGGCATACCTGAAGTATGGGAGATGACAATACTTATGGGAAGAAAAGGGGCGCTTATAAATCTTTTCGGAGGTTGCATGCCCGGTACATCTATTAATATTGACACTGCTCTTGTTCATTATTCGGAGCTTACTATTAAGGGAGTGTATCATCATGCCCCGCATTATGTAAAAAAGGCCTTTGAGTTAATAACATCACGCAGTGTCAATGCGGCTAAATTCATAACTGCAGATATGCCTCTTAAAAAGCTGGTGGATGCGCTGGAGCTTATGGACAGTAAAAAGGGGATAAAATATAACATTTTGACATGATTTTATTATGAAAGCTTTGTTTTGCTACAGTAAGGATAAATTCGTGCTTGAAGAAATGGCCAGGCCCGAAATAAAGAAAGACGAAATGTTGATTGAAATGGTCTATACAGGGCTGTGCGGGTCCGATATTATAAAAATCTTTGACCCGGCAGTAAAAAAACCGGCAGTCTTCGGGCATGAAGTGGTGGGCAGGGTAGTTAAGACAGGAAAGGATGTAGAAAGATTTAAAACGGGTGATACGGTGGTAGCGGCCCATCATATACCATGTTATAAATGCCATTACTGCCTGCACGGCAGCCATTCAATGTGCAGGCATTTCAAGGATACAAATATATATCCGGGAGCATTCAGCCAGTACATAAGGTTATCAAAAGAACATATAGATTATACTACTTTTAAGATACCGCCTGGTGCTAACTTACTGGAAATATTATTTATGGAACCTCTGGCCTGCTGTGTAAGGGCTATGGATAAAGTCAGTTTTTTAAAAAAGGACATCTTTGCTGTAGTGGGAACAGGGGTAATGGGGATGTTATTCATACAGCTTATTAAATTGCTGGGAGGCAGAGTGGTAGCGGTTGATGTTGATGATAATAGATTATCCCTGGCAGGGAAGTTAGGTGCGGAATATACTGTAAACCCATCGAAATGTAATGTGGTAGAGAAAATTAGGGAAATTACTGATATAGGTGTTGATGTAGCAGTGCTTTCCGTAACGGACAGTGATACTTTAGAAGCAGCTCTTCTGTATTTAAGAGAAGGAGGAACAGCAGTTATTTTTGGAGCATCAGAGCACAATAGCAGAATAGAGGTTAATTTCTGGGATATATACAGGGGGGAAATGGCTATAATCAGTGCCTATTCGGCTACTCCGGATACGTTAAAACGTGCTTATGATTTAATAATCAAGGGGGAATTAAATCTTTCTCCTCTCATATCCGGGGCAATGCCGCTGAAGGATTTTAAGAAAGGTCTTGATCTGATGCTGCAGAATAAGATATATAAAGCAATTTTTAAAATTTGAAAATCATGGCCCCTCAGGTTATTATTTTAAATATTATTTATAAATACAGCTTAATATTGTAAAGATAGCTTATTTTTTAAAACAGGTATGTTTTTAGACGAAGCAAAAATTAATGTAAAGGCAGGTAATGGCGGAAATGGTATGGTGGCTTTTTTTAATTTAAAAAGCGGGAGGAAGAAAGTTCCTGGTGGAGGAAATGGAGGAAAAGGCGGAGATGTAATAATACAGGCATGTTCGGACATGAGCACTTTATATGGATTTAAAAAAAAAGTGCACTTTAAAGCAGGAAACGGCAAAAGCGGACAGCCGAATAACAGGAAAGGTGAAGATGGCATTGATTTAATTATAAAGGTTCCGGAAGGGACTGTGCTTATAGATGGTAAGAGTAAAACAATTGCTGACCTTGACATAGCTGGAAAGGAGATTATTATTGCCAGGGGTGGTGCGGGTGGAAGAGGAAATGCAAGTTTTGTATCTTCTTCAAGGAGGTTTCCTGCATTTGCCGAGATAGGAGAGAAGGCGGAAGATTTCTGGATTAATCTTGAATTAAGACTGGTAGCGGATGTATCACTGGTCGGATTTCCCAATTGCGGTAAGTCTACTATAATAAGTCGTGTGTCTGCTGCAAAACCAAAGATAGCAGATTACCCTTTTACTACGTTAACCCCGAATTTAGGTGTGGTAACCGTAGATGAAGAAAATTTTGTAATAGCAGATGTTCCCGGTCTTATAAAAGGAGCTCATAAGGGTTCAGGTCTGGGGGATAAATTTTTAAAGCATATAACCCGGTCTGCTGTACTGGCAGTAGTTCTTGATGGAGAGAGAATTTTGGACGAAAGAGAAGACATAGTAGAAACTTTTAATGTTTTAAGGGAGGAAATACGGCTATATGATAAGAATTTATTTAAAAAAGATTATATAGTCTTGATAAATAAGATTGACTTAATTAGTGATAGTGATAAGTTAAGTAAAATAAAAAGCACCCTTGAGCGTAAGAGTGGCACTAGTGTTTTTCCAATATCAGCAGTTACCGGTAAGGGCCTTGACCGGATGGCATGGAGTTTATATGAGAAGGTGAAGGCCTGCAGGAAAGCCGCCAGTATTGAAAAAGAAGCGGGGCGTAAAAAAGAAGATAGGATAAAAATCTATAAATCTGTTAAGAAAAGAGATGATACAGGGGGAATCGTAATTGAGAAGAGCGGTAATGAATATATTGTCAGGAATAAGAAGCTGGAAAGAATGGTTGCAATGACCGACCTAGAAAATGAAGAAGCACTTGATTATTTGATGTACAGACTTAAAAGGATAGGTATTGCTAACAGATTAAGAAAAAGAGGTATAGAAGAAGGAAGCACAATTATTATAGGGCGCCTTGTTTTTTCACTGAGGGATTGAATTTAATTTACGGGGTAATAAATGGAAAAAAGGAAAGAATATATAAAAGACATAAGGAGATTGGTTGTAAAGATAGGGTCAAGCAGCATTACTTCCAAAAAGGAAGGCCTTGATATTGCCAGCATAGAAAAATTTGTGGGGGAAGTTAGCTCCCTTATTGAAAAAGGAATTGAAGTTCTGGTAGTTACCAGCGGGGCTATTGCTGCAGGCCTTGAAAGTTTAAACATTAAAAAGAAACCAGGTGAGCTAGCCATACTCCAGGCAGCTGCATCAGCCGGGCAGGTTGAGCTTATGAGTCTTTACAGCAGCTTATTTTCAAAACGTGGAATAAAGATAGGTCAGATACTTCTGACCCATGAAGACACAACCAGAAGGAAACAGTACCTTAATATAAAAAACACCATAGAAACTTTAATTGGCATGGGAATTATACCTGTAATTAACGAAAATGACAGTGTAGCGGTAGATGAAATAAAATTTGGGGATAATGACCAGCTGGCTGCGATGGTGGCTGTTTTAACAGAGGCCGATATCCTTATAATTTTAACTGATACTGAAGGAGTGTATGATAAAGACCCCAGGGTTTACAGCAATGCAAAGTTGCTCTCCAATATAGATAAAATAAATGAAGATATAGAAGATGCTGCTGGAGGAATAGGGTCAACTTATGGTATTGGCGGGATGAAATCAAAAATAAAAGCAGCAAAGATTTGCTCTTTTTCAGGTATAAAGACGGTAATTGCAGGCAGCAAGGGTAAGAATGTCCTTAATAAAATTATTTCAGGGGATAATGTAGGAACTTTTTTTGCCCCGGGATCAGAAAAAAAAGTAAAAGGGGTTAAAAAGTGGATAGCTTTCGGAAAAAGGACCAGGGGTGTTATAGTTATTGACAGAGGAGCCGAAGAAGTTGTATTGAATAAGGGCAAGAGCATACTGGCAGTAGGTATAGTTGAAGTAAACGGTAAATTCAGCAAGGGGGATACGCTAAAGGTACTTTCGGTTGACGGTAAATTGATTGCAAAAGGGATAAGCAATTTTTCAAGTGAGGATATAGAAAAAATAAAAGGAAAAAATAAGGGGGAGATTCTATCTGATTTTGGAGAATCCATGAATGATGAAGTAATCCACAGGGATTACCTGGTTGTTTTTAAAGAATAATTTCATTATCTATTTTATGTTATAATAAATTAAAAAGCTGGAGGATCGATTGGATAAAGTACTGGAGATAGCAAAAAGAGCGAGGGATAGTACCAGGTTCATCTCTAGTGCAGGCACCAATATCAAAAACAAAATACTTTATGATATTTCAAAACATATTGTTGCAGGTGCAGAGGAAATTATAAGAGAGAACAAAAAGGACCTGGAAATATCTAAGAAGAAGGGTGTTTCAGAAAGCTTAATGGACAGACTGAAGCTAGACCGGGAAAGGATAGAAAAGAGGGCTGAAAGCATAGATAAAGTTATAAAGTTTACCGACCCTGTGGGTGAGGTAATCTTTGGATATAATCTTCCCAATGGTTTAATTTTAAAAAATGTAAGGGTTCCGCTGGGTGTAGTGGGGATAATATATGAAGCCAGGCCGGAGGTAACTATTGATGCAGCTGTTTTATGCCTTAAGGCCGGAAATTGTATAATATTAAGAGGAAGCTCCCATGCACTTAATACAAATAAAAAATTAGTAGAGATAATGACAAGGGCTCTTAAAGATAATAATTTTCCAGAAAGTGTAATACAGATTATTCCTTCTGCTGAAAGGGAAGATGTAACGAGGTTAATGCAGCTACGTGAGTATATAGATGTCCTTTTTCCCAGAGGAGGCAGTGGCTTAATTGATAACATAGTTAAGAATTCAAGAGTTCCTGTTATAGAGACTGGAGTTGGAAACTGCCATATCTATATAGACAGCGTGCTCGGAGGTATCAGCAGTGAAGAGATTGCGGAAATAGTTATAAATTCAAAAACTCAGAGGCCTGCCGTATGCAATGCTGCTGAAAAATTACTGGTGCATAAAGATGCTGCAGCAGAAATTCTTCCTTTTATTCTTAAGAAGCTTGAAGATAAAAATGTTGAGCTGGTGGGATGCCCTGCAACCAGGGAAATATATACATCAATAAAGGCAGCTTCTGAAGAAGACTGGTATAAGGAATATCTTGACTACAAAATGGCTGTTAAAGTAGTTGGCAGCACGGAAGAAGCAATAAGTCATATAAATAAGTATGGTTCACATCATACTGAAACCATAATAACATCAAGTTATGAGAACTCTGTTTATTTTACCAGAGAAATAGATTCTTCTACGGTTTTTGTTAATGCATCTACCAGGTTTACGGATGGTGAACAGTTTGGACTGGGAACTGAAATTGGCATAAGTACGCAGAAATTACACTGGCGTGGGCCTATGGGCTTGAGGGAACTTACTACCAATAAATTTATAGTATATGGTCAGGGTCAGACAAGAAAATAAAGTGGAAAAAAGCAAGGAATATAAAAAAATTGGAATTATGGGCGGAACGTTTAACCCGATACATCACGGGCACCTGGTAACTGCGCAGGAGGCATTGAGCCAGTTTAAACTTGATAAGGTAATATTTATCCCTACTGGTAATCCGCCCCATAAAGTAGAAGATAAAGTAGTAAGTGCTGAGGACAGGTATATTATGACTGTTATTGCCACTTCTTCTAATAGTAATTTTTTCGTTTCAAGAATGGAAGTAGAACGGAAAGGAAAATCATATACTATAGATACGGTGCGCCAGTTAAAAAAAATATACGGTAAGAATTCGCAGTTGTTTTTTGTAACCGGTGCAGATGCCATACTGGAAATACTGACCTGGAAAGATACAAACGAGATTGTGAATCTCTGTAGATTTATAGCGGCAACCAGGCCCGGGTATGATTTTACACGGCTGGAGGAATTAAAAAGAAAGTTATTCAGCAGCAGGGCGGATGCTGATAAGAGGATATTTGTAATGGAGATACCGGCTCTTTCTATTTCTTCAACTGACATAAGGAGCAGGGTAAAAAACAATAGGCCAATTGATTATTTACTACCTGAAGGAGTTAATAATTATATATTAAAATATGGACTTTATAAGTAAACTTAGCTTAACCGGTGAACAGAAAAAGTATCTTAATAAATTGGATAGGAAAATTAAGAATATAATGCCTGAAAAACTATATCAGCATTCTATAAATACCCTTGAACTTGCAAATGGTATAGCCGAGAGTACTTTTTCCGATCTTGACCTGTTCTGCCTGAGCGTGGCATGTATTTTGCATGATTATGGTAAAATATTCAGCTATAAAGAGCTGGTTAGGATAGTAAAAAAGAATAAGCTTGAAATAAGTGATTTTGAATTGAATACTCCGGAGCTACTGCATAGTTTTATTGGAGATTACCTGGTTTCGAGGGATTTCAATATTTCTGAAAATAAAATACTTAAAGCAATAAAGTTTCATACTATTGGTTATTGTGATATGAGTATTGAAGATAAGATTTTATTTATTGCTGATAAGGTTGAGAAAGGCAGGAATTACGAGGGGGCGGAGGATCTCAGAGCGCTTGCTTTAAAAAATTTAAATTTATGCTTATTAGAGATCTATAAAAATACTATAATATATATAGTAAAAGGAAATAAGCTATTGCATCCTGATACATCTAAGATTTGGAATAATATTTGTGGAGGTATTTAATATGTCTTTTGATGAAGAAGATAAAAGGTCTAAAAAAAATAACTCTGACGAAGATGAGTTCTATGACCTTGATAATGGAAATGAGAAAAGCAATGGTTCTATGGACGACTTCTTAAAAGATGAAGACTTTGAATTTGAAGGATATAAGGAAGAAAGTAAAGAGGAAGAAGGATCCAGGGAAGTAGAAGGTGTTAGGAGCAGAAGGACAAGACAGAGAAAAAAAAGAAGAAAAGGTATCTTTATAATAATAGCTGCAGTTCTTGCGCTTGTTATAGTTGCCGCAGGAATAGTTTTCTGGGTTGTTCCATGGGCTAAAAATAAGTTTTTCAGTAAAGAGGTAGTAACTGATGATGAGGATAGAATAGATGTTCCGGAATCCCTGGCGCTGGGTAAAAATATAAATATAGTTTTTACCTGTGCCGGTGAGAATTTGCTGGAGCCTGATGTCAGCACAATAATATTTTCAAGTTACTACAGCAGTGAGAATAAATTAATTTCGTTGTGCATCCCTCCAAAAACACTTATGGATATACCTACTATTGGCGTGGAATTGATAGGCAGGTCAGTAAATGAAGGAGGCATGGACCTGCTGGACCTTTCTTTAGAAAATAATCTTGGTATGGACATGGAAGTGGACTACCATATTCTTTTTGATGTGTATAATACGGTTAATAAATTGGGCGGTATAGTCCTGGAGCTGGAAGATAGCGTAACAGTAAAGAATTATGATGATGGTTCCAATTTTAACCTTGAGAAAGGAGAGAATCTTATAGACGGGGCAGAAGCATTAAGTTTCCTGAAATATTTTAGCGGTCTGGAAGAGGATGTGCCTGTAGAAAATATCACGAATCAGAAGCTGGTCATAGATGCAATTATTAAAAAAGCTGTGGGTGAGAGTGATGAAGACCTGTCAACTAATCTGAATTTAATAAAGGATTATATGGACACTAATCTAAGCATGGAGGAGAGCTTAAAAATATTTTCTACATTTTCCAGCATAGAACAGGCCAGTAATCAGGTTTATTCTCTGGAAGTATCATCTACTCCGGACCCGGAAGGTGAGAGCATATTTTATATTCCGCAGGATATATCGGAGCTAAGCGAAATATTCAGCAAAGAAGGAGTGGGAAAGCCCACAGAGGAGACCGGTGATTTTAATGAAACGGTAAAAATTACAGTGCTAAATGGGGCATATGATTCTCCTGAAGCTTTTGGGCTGGCAACAGATACATCTGAAATTTTTAGGAATTTAAAATTTGATGACGGCAGGAATAAATATGATGTAACCGATATAGGAAATTCTGATAATATATATGATAATACCCAGATTCTGGTATATTCCCCTGATGCAAACAAGCTGGCTGCTGCTGATGAAATTATACAGGTGCTTGGTACCGGGAGCATAAATATGAGGGAGAATGAGGCAATAAACTCGGATATTATAATAATACTGGGGAAAGACTACCTGGCTTTAGCTACCGGCTCGACAGAGGAAGACGGAGCAGAAACCATGATTGTGAAAATAATTGTTATAAACGGGGAAGGCACAGGCAAACTGGCTGCTACAGTTACTGATATACTTAATAATTATTTTAATGCTGATGAAGAAAGAGCGGTAATGCTTGAGCCAAGAAGTGCTGATAACTTTAATTATACCGAGACTGAAATAACTATTTTTAATTCCGGGGATGTAGTGGATGAGGTAGCACAGAGCATACAGGAACGGCTGGGTGTTGGTACGATAGAATATTCTGACAATAATGTTGACAATGTGGATATTAGCGTAACGCTGGGAAGTGATTACACAAGTCAGTGATAAAAAGGAAAGAAAGAGCTATTGATATAAAAAATAAATTAACCAATACTACTAAAATAGTTAAAGAAGTTGCCAGGATAGCGGATGAGAAAAAGGCAGATTATATAAAAATCCTGGATATGAGGTCAAGACTTATTATCACTGATTATTTCATTATAATCAGCGCTAAAAATACCAGGTTGACCAGGGGAATAGAAGAAGAGATCCGTACCTATCTTAAGAAAAAAAATCTTTTTACTATTAATATCAGCGGGCTGTCTGAAGGGAGATGGATTTTAATTGATTATAACCATTTTATAGTTCATATTTTTACAAATGAACTGAGAGAATATTATGAGCTTGAAAGGTTGTGGATGGATTCAGAAGAAGTAAAATGGGCCAAAAAATAATTATTATTCTGGAAGGGATAGATAATTGGGAGAAGTAAAACTAAAAAAACTTTATAAGCCGGAGGAAATAGAGAAAAGATTAATTAAGAAGTGGGAAAAGGAAAAAATATTTTCTCTTAAATCTTCAAAAGATGACCCTAAATATTATTTACTTGAGATGTTCCCTTACCCTTCGGGAGAGCCGCACATGGGGCATGCAAGGAATTATACAATCGGGGATGTTGTTGCAAAGGTCCTTTCAAGGAAAGGTCATAATGTCCTTCATCCTATCGGGTTTGACGCTTTTGGACTGCCTGCGGAAAATGCAGCTATAAAAAGTGGCATGCATCCTAAAGAAAGCACCATGTCTAATATTGAAAAGATGAGAGCAGCTCTTAAAAGAATGGGTATAAGTTATGACTTCAGTGATGAGGTTATAACTTCTGAGCCTGACTACTATAAGTGGACCCAGTGGCTTTTTTTATTGCTTTACAAGATGGGCCTGGCAGAAAAAAAGGAAGCGGCTGTTAACTGGTGTAATTCCTGCCAGACTGTTCTGGCAAATGAGCAGGTAATTTCGGGAAAGTGCGAAAGATGCGGCAGTTCGGTTGAAAAAAAGGTTTTATCTCAATGGTTTTTTAAAATAACTGATTATGCCCAGAGATTGCTTGATGATATGGAGCTTTTAGAAGAAGGATGGCCGGAAAGGGCACTTAATATTCAGAGGAACTGGATTGGGAGAAGTGAGGGCGCTACAGTTAATTTTAAACTTGACGGAGATAGTGCTATTGAAATCCCGGTATTTACTACAAGGCCTGATACATTATTTGGTGTTACCTTTTTTATTCTTGCTCCCGAACATCCCCTGGTGGATAAAATTGTAGAAGGTGAAAAATACAGAAAGGAAATTAAGAAAGCCAGGGATATAATTTCCAGGCAGAGTGATATTGAAAGGGGCTCGGCTGAGGTTAAAAAAATAGGATGTTTTACTGGAAGGAATGTAATAAACCCGCTGAATGGTGAGAAGGTTCCGGTCTGGATTGCAAACTATGTTCTTCTGGAATATGGTACAGGCGCTATTATGGCAGTTCCTGCCCATGATCAGAGGGATTTTGAATTCGCATCTAAATACGGAATCTCTATAAGGGAAGTAATTTCACCTGATGGGGAAAGCCATCACCGGCTGGATACTGCTTATACCGGGGAAGGAGTAATGGTAAATTCAGGGAAATTTAGCAGCGTCCCTTCAGAAAAAGGTAAGAAAGAAATAACTTCTTATCTTGAAAAAAATAAAATTGGCAAATTCAGCGTGAATTATAAGCTAAGAGACTGGCTGATCTCAAGGCAGAGATACTGGGGAGCACCAATCCCTATTATCTATTGCGATAAGTGCGGTACGGTTCCGGTGCCTGAAGAAGATTTGCCTGTCCTTCTTCCTTACGATGTGGATTTTAAACCGAAGGGTCTTTCACCCCTGACTTATTCTGACCGGTTTGTAAATACCACCTGTCCCATATGCGGCGGTAAGGCAAAGAGGGAAACAGATACAATGGATACTTTTGTCTGCTCATCATGGTATTTCCTGAGGTATTGCAGCCCTCATAATAATAAGAGTGCTTTTGACAGCAGGGAAGTTGATTACTGGATGCCTGTAGACCAGTATATAGGCGGAATAGAACATGCCAGCATGCATCTTATATACTCCAGATTTTTTACCAAGGTACTTTACGATTCCGGGCTGGTAAAATTCAAGGAGCCTTTTATTAAATATTTCCCTCATGGTATTGTAAATTTAAGTGGCCAGAAAATGTCCAAGTCCAGGGGTAATATTGTAAACCCATCCGAGATTTATAATAAGTTTGGAGCAGATACATTAAGGTTATACATACTCTTTATGGGACCGGCTGACAGCCCGGTTGACTGGAACAGCAGCGGTGTGGAAGGGGCAAACAGGTTCTTAAAGAGGGTCTGGAGACTGGCAGTTGGAAATATTAAGCTCATAAAAAATGAAAAGGATGAGAAATTAAGCAGCAGTAATGTTAGCGGGCATGGCCCCGGTGAGGATACTTTAGGTTTTAAGGTTAAAGATCAATATAATAGTGGGAAGTTAAGCGGACTGGAAAAGGAATTATATAAAAAGTTACACCAGACAATAAAGAAGGTAACAGATGATATACTTGACAGGTTTAATTTTAATACTGCGATAAGTGCTACTATGGAGCTGGTTAACCTTTTTTATAAATATCAGGAGGATGTATCCGATAACAGAAAAAATATTTTGCTGGTAAGGGAGGTAACCAAAAAATTATTAATGCTCCTTTCACCTATTACGCCATTTATAACTGAAGAATTGTGGCTTATGTCAGGTAACGGTGGGAGCATTCATAAAATTAAGTGGCCGGATTATAATTGTGAGATTGCAAAAGAAGAGCTGGCTACTATAGTATTTCAGGTAAACGGGAAACTAAGGGATAAAGCAGAACTGGCTGTGGATACCCCTGAAGACCAGTTGAAGGAGTTTGCTCTTTCACTAGAAAAAATAAAAAAATATACGGACGGCAGGAAAGTAGTTAAAGAAATAGTTGTGCCCGGTAAACTTGTTAATATTGTTGTAAAGTAAGCTTAAGCATAAAAAATAATTAATGCAGTTTAAGTAAATATTTTTAAATATTTTTTTTCTTTGGTTTTTTAGATGAGTTTTAGAATGGTGCTGCAGAATGCAGGAAGGTCATCAGGAATTCTGGATGTTACTATGTTCCCGTCAGCTACTACTTCCCTGTCAAGGTACTCCCCTCCGGCATTTCTTAAATCGGTAGCTACTGCGATGTAGCCGGTGACTTTCTTGCCTTTTATAATATCGGCTTCGGCAAGCATCCAGCCGCCATGGCAGATTGCCCCGATAACCTTTTGCTGAAGGTAAGATTTTTTTACAAGTTCGACCATATCCTTTTTAATTCTCATTTTATCAGGCGCGTTCCCCCCGGGGATAATCACTGCAGCAACATTATCAAGCTCAACTTCAGAAGGTAAAAGCTCGGATTTAAGTGTTGTCCCATATTTTCCGCGATATTCTTTATTTTTTTCCGGACCAACAACTTTTACATCGTAACCGGCTTCCTTGAACCTGTAGTAAGGATAAATAGCTTCTTCGTCTCTGTATTCATTTTCAATCATTATAAGTACTAATTTTGCCATAGAATGCTCTCCTGTATTTTATATATTTGAAACTATAATTATTTTAACAGGATTTTTTATTATATTCACGGCTGTTCTGCTGATTTTTTTCTTTAATTTTTTATGCCTTTATGCTATTGTATATTTATATAAATATCAAAAAAATATATTATATAAAACTCTACTGGTTTAAAAAGTTTTTAGTTATGAGAGAAATAATAGATAAAGTAAGATTCTTTATAGATAAAATTAAATATGGGAGAGGGAAAAACTTCTATATAACAGTAGTAGTGCTGCTTATTCTTATAATAACTGTTTTTTCTGTAATTTATATAAACCTTCAGATAGAAATAAAAAGAAAAGAAAATATACTGAAAAGCTATTATTCCGGGGATAATACGGCAAGCATTGAACCGGAAGGGGCAGCCGGGGGCGAAAATGGGGAAGTGGCAGGATCGGAGGGCAGCAATAAAAATTTACCTGCCGGCAACGGTAATTATTTCGAAAGTATTGATAATGATGGTGATTATAACCTGCAGCAGCCGGAAGTCACTATAAAAGTATATATCTGCGGAGAGGTAGAGAATTCCGGTGTTTATGAGCTAAAGCAGGGTTCAAGAATAATAGATTTAATAGAGGTTGCAGGAGGGCAGGGCGAAAATGCCTGCCTTGAAATTATTAATCTGGCCCGTATCCTTGTTGATGGTCAGAGAGTTTATATCCCCTCTATGGAGGAAGTGGCGAATGGAAATTCCCTATTTTTTACAGGAAATTATTCAGATGATTACAACGCTGCTGAGAATCTAAATATAAACATAAATACGGCAAATTTAAATGAGTTGGAATCACTGCCGGGGATAGGTCCTGTGATTGCAGGCAATATTATTAAATACAGGGAAAGAAACGGTTTATTTGAGAAAAAAGAGGAACTAAAAAAAGTTACCGGTATTGGAGAAAAGAAATATGAGGAAATAATTGAGTTTATATCAATTTGAAATGCATAAAAAAAAATATATTATCACTTATATCTAATGAGTATCTTCTTTTCTGGGCTCTGGGCCTGACTGCCGGGATATATGCCGGGAGCAGGAATGTTTTATGTGATATCTTCCCGGATTTAATCTTGATTTTGATTATTATATTCCTTTTTACTGCTGAAATGTTAATAGCTGCGGGGATTTCATCCGGTCAAAGGAATTCTTGCTGTTGTAATGAGAAACTTTTTATTTTTGTAATAATCCCGTTTTTAATATTATTTCTTATGGGGAACCTGGTTACAGGAGTGTATGAATCTAAAGAGGGTAGCAGTATATTTTTAAATATCTTTGATTATGAAAAAGAAGGCAGCAGTGTTGTTAAAAATATAATAATAGAAGGCAGGGTATCAAACCATCCACAGGTAAGCTATGGTAATCTAAACTTTCTACTGGCGGTGGATAAGATATATAAGGGCGGCCCGGGTGGTGCCCCGGAGAGCTTTTTAAAAGCAGGGGAGCTTATAAATGTAAAGCTTACTGACCCGGAGGGAAGCTTTATAAACAGGGATGACTGTATAATTTTAAATGGCAGTTTTAAAAAAATTCATTCAAAAAATTCCGGGTACGGCTTAAACAGCTATGATATTATTTTTGAAACTGAATATAAAAATCTTCGTAAAATTGAGTGCCTGGGTCCATTGAACAAGCTGTTCACCTTAAGGAGCAGGATATATGAATGCCTGAAAAATGCTTTTTATAGATACCTTAAAAGTGAAAATGCCTGCGTTGCTGAAGCAGTAATACTGGGAAACAGGAATAATATTCCGGACTGTGTTATGGATTCTTTTAAGAAGTGCGGGCTGTATCATTTATTTGCTATTTCAGGTCTTCATTTATCTTTTTTTGTGTCACTTATATATCTAATTTTTAGAAGGATAAGGAAATCAATTTTTTTATTCTGGGCTGTGATTATTTTTCTGGCTGCCTATAATTTTTTAATCGGTGAGAAGGCCAGCACGTTAAGAGCTTCAGTTATGGCTGTTTTTATTCTTTTAGCGGGGATGATGGGAAGGGAATTCAGCTACAGGATTATTCTCTATATTTCTTACATCATATTGATTATTTATAACCCGCTTTTTCTTTATGATCTGGGGTTCTGGATGACTTTCGTTTCCATGGCAGCTTTAGTCTTTGTTTATCCGGTTATGCGCAGCCTGGCCGGTAATGTTCCTGTATTTCGTGGCGGTAAGGCCGGTTTCTTTGTAATAAAAATAATCCTTGTTACCATTTCGGTGCAGGCGGCTTTATTTCCGGTACTTGCTTACTTTTTCAGGGAGGTTTCCCTGATTCCTGTGTTTGCTAATGTTTTTGTGATATCAGCATTTTATCCTTTTCTTTTTATTTTAATAGTTTCTTCAATTATTATAATAATCTGGCCCCCTTTAGGCGGTTTTATATTAAGGTCAGCCAGTATTTTTTCTGGATATATATTAAAAACGGTTAGAATCCTAAGCAGATTTGACTATTTTATTATAAATTTTGATAATTTTAATAAAGCAAGTGCCATAAAATACTATCTGGTATTTATAATTATATTAATACTAATACGCACGGCGCTGAGAAGGGCTGATAACGGGAAGTGAGAATTTTAAGCTATGTGCTATACTGTTATGATTTGAAAAAATTTTAATCAGGGATAAATTAAACAGGGATATGGTAATATAATTTATATTTTAAAGTCAGGATTTTAAAAATACAATGAGAAATATTATACATTTTGCCAGGAATAAAAGAATAAAATCGCACAGGAGCATTTTAATTTTTTCTTTTACCCAGCGCCTGTTTATGAGCATAAGCATGAATGTTATCGGGCCGGTTATCCCCCTTATTACCAGTGATCTGGATATTGGCCTGGAATATATGGGCAGGATAATATCTTTCGGCACTCTTGCGTTATTAATTTCAGTAATTGGTGCCGGCTTTCTGCTGGAGATATTCGGATTTAAGAGAGTTATCTTTGCCGGAGCGGTATTAATCCTTTCCGGTTGCCTTGGACTGGTATTTTCTTATTCCAATATCATATTTATAATAGCTTATACAGTTTTACAACTGGGTATAGGTGTAATAACTGTAGCTACCATGTCACTGGTGGGTAATCATTATTTTAAGAATAAATCAAAGAGTATATTGATATCTAATATAGGGCTGACTATTGGAGCAGTTATTGCCCCGTTGCTTGTAAGTCTTAGTGTTTATATCAATATGGGCTGGCAGTTTCTATTTTTCTATCTTGCCGTGCCACAGATTTTTTTAATAATATTATTGTTATTTTTAAGGGTTCCCAGGGGTAGGAAAGACATTAGCGCGAGAAGCTTAAAGAATCTTCTTAACGCTAATAGGATTATTGCTACCCACCCCTATATTGCCCTGTGCTGTTTTATAACTTTTCTTTACGTTTCTACAATGCAGACATTTTACACCTGGTTCACTTCATATTTCTCGGCTATGGATGTCAGTCTGGATACAAGCTCTCTGATTCTTGCTATTTATACTACCGCTACTGTTGTAGGAATGTTAGTTAAGAATTACATGGTTAAATATATGAAGGAAAAAGAGTTGCTGCTTGCAAGTATATCACTATCATTCGTTTTTTTACTTTCGGCATTTCTTATCCCTAACATTACGGCTAAAATAATTTTTATATTTTTATTCGGGGTAAATGTAGCAGGCAATTTCTCTCTGACTTTTTCAATGGGCTTAAATATTGGTTCGCGGTTTACCAACATTGTTTCCAGTTTACTGCATGCGTCTTCCTATCTGGGAGTGGTACTTTTTCAATACTTAAGTGGTTACCTGTCGGAGAATTTTTCAAAGAACAGTGTTTTATACATAGATCTAACACTCCTATTGCTTCTTATAATAGTTATAGCTATTATGAATAAAAGGGAGCTCAGATATTTAAGCAGAAACATAAACGTAACATAATAATTATACTGGAGACTAAGATTGGCTGCGAACAGAAATAATACAAAAAAGGAATCTCCAGGGTTGGATAAGCTTCTACCGTGCTATTTATATATTAGCCCCAGCTCTTCGCTGCTTGAAGATACAATTGGCAGTATAAAAAAATATCTTAAAGGGAAAATCAACTTTGATACAGATTTTAAGAATTTTAATGGGACTGAAGAAATCGACGAAGAGGAGTTTTTTAATTATATAAATACTCCTTCATTATTTTCCCCGAAGAAAGTGGTGGCAATAAAAAACATTGATAACACTAGCCTGGCATTACAGCAGAAATTGGCGGATTCTATATTAAAAAGCAGCTCCAGTCAAGGGAACATGGTTTTTATCATTACTGCTCTTAAGAAGAAACTGAGCCCTGCCCTTATGGATGCAGCAAGGAAGGAAGGCAAGATAACGCAACTGAAAACGCCTGTAATCGGAAGTTTGAAAAAATGGCTTGAAGAAAAGTCGGAATCAGACGGAATAAAATTTACAGGTGAAGCCCGGGACCTCCTGATTGAAAATGTGAATTTGGATTTAAATTTACTGAAGAAAGAATATGAAAAACTTTATGATTATATAAGTTCGGAAAAGGAAAAAATAATTGGAGAAGATGCAGTCAGCTCCCTGGTAAACAGGGTTTATTCATTAAAAGTTTTTGACCTGGTGGACTATGTTGGCCAGAGGGATAGATGTAACAGTCTTAAAGCTTTAAAAGCAATACTTGAGGAAGGTCAGAATTGGATTGGAGTGGTCACATTGCTCTACAGGATGTTCAGATGCTTTATATATATTAAATCAGGAAACAGCCATTCATCAGTTACGGATTATATCGAAAAAAATTTAAAAGTTCCTCCTTATTTTGTTGGAAAGCTGGTAAATAAATATATCCGGTATAGTGATAATTATACGGAAGCTGAGATATTAAAAGTATTTGATATATTAAACAGGTATGATATAAGTTTCAGGACAGGTATGATTGAAAGCAAAAACCTTGTTAAGAAACTAATTCCGGAAATTATAGATGTCAGTGTTTAGCTTAAAATTTTTTTTAGGATTTTTTAATGGAATTTACAAGCTTTGCTGCTTTAGATTTTTTATTTGAAGAAAAGTTTTTATGAACTGCGCCTTTCTTGGCGGCATCGTCAAGGTTTTTAAAAAGGATGTCCAGATTACTTTTGGCTTCTTTTTTATTTTTATTTTTTACTGCCTTAATTAATTTCTTCTCGTCAGTTTTTATCCTGGCTTTTAAAAGTTTGTTTTTGGCCCTTCTTTTAATATTCTGTCTGGCTCTTTTTTCCTGTGACTTTATGTTTGGCATTTAATTATTTCCTCTCCTGTAAACTTCAATTTTAAACGATTTTACATTTTAGCATTTTTTTAAATAAATAAAAATATTTATTGCCGGGCCGATATAAATGATATAATAAATTCTTTAATAATATCTATAATATAATGTATATATGGATGAAGATTATTTATTATCCAGGAAAAGAATATTCAGTGCCACTGTATTTGTGTTAATAGCGATTTTACTGTCAAAAGTTTCGGGTCTGGTAAGGGACCAGATGATGACCGGTTATTTTGGTGTAACTTATGATACAGATGCTTTCATATGGGCAGATTATATACCGAATCTTTTCAGGATACTTTTTGCAGAAAGCCTGATTATTGCTGCTTTCATACCCATTTATTCCGCGTATTTAAAAAAAGGTAAGAGAGATGACCTGAAAGTTTTTGTAAATTCGGTTATCAATATTATTATTCTTGTTTTTCTGGCAGCTTCTGTAATCATATTTATTTTTTCTCCCGAAATAGGTGTGCTGCTTTCAAAAATAGCCAGCAGACAGTTTGACATATATAAATTTACGGTGATGAGCAGGATTATGATTTTTTCACTGGTATCGATGTCCCTGTCAAGCCTGGCCACAGGCATACTGAATTCCCATAATGTTTTTACTACCCCCTCACTGGCTCCATTCGTTATGAATATAGTCACCATTATTTCTGTTATTTTATTTGCCGGGCGGATTGATATATGCAGCATGGCTGTTGGAGTGATGGCAGGCTCCATTATGCATCTTCTTATACAGCTCCCACAGCTCAAATTATCTCCGTTCAGATACCGGTTTAAAATTGATTTCAGGCATCATGGCGTAAGGGAGATATTTGCACTCACGGTGCCCATTCTTTTAAGTCTGGGTGCGGTTCAGCTTAATAACAGCATTGATTACTTCTTTGCATTAAATCTGGGCGGGGGTAATACTACTGCTCTAAATCTATCATGGAGGGTTGCCAACCTGCCCCTGGGAGTATTTTCGGTGGCAATAGTAACCGTTCTTTATCCTTTGATATCCCGGCAGGCGGTTGTAAATGATATAAAGGGCATTAAGGAAAGTTTTTCCCTGGGAGTAAGGGAAATCGGATACATGATGCTGCCGGCAACTGCAGGGCTTGTGATTCTAAGTTATCCTGTAATAAAAGTTTTATTTGAGCGTTTTTCTTTTGGGGCCGCGGATACAGAAAAAGTAGCATATATACTTATCTTTCACAGTCTGGGGCTGGTGTTTTTCGGGCTTCTTATGATTCTTAACAGAACGTTTTATGCGTTCAAGAATGTTAGAACGCCGCTAAAAGTTGCTAGTATATCTATTATTGTAAACCTTTTTCTTGACTGGATTTTAATAAAATTCATGGATGTAGGAGGTCTTGCCCTTTCAACATCTCTGGTTGCCCTGTGCAATGTGGTGATTTTGATTGTGATACTGAGGAAAAAAGTAGGTAATTTTGGAGGAAGAAGGATTTTTGTATCATTTGGAAAAATTTTTGCTTCCACGGCTGTGATGGGTGTGACAATTTTCTTTTTATGGAATTATGTAGAAAAATATGCTTACGAAGGTTTATGGCCTCTTATATTATTTTTATTTCTGACCATTTCTACAGGTATCGGCATATATGTGGGCTGCACTATACTGTTAAGGATGGAAGAGGTAAAATTTATATTTGGATTGTTTAAGAAATTTAAAAGGAGTGCTTAATTATTCAATATACTAATGGGATTTTTATTAAACTATGACAGACAGTAAATTAATCAGGAACTTTTCAATAATTGCCCATATTGACCACGGTAAATCAACCCTGGCTGACAGAATTCTGGAAATAACGGAGACCGTTAGCCGGAGAGAAATGCTAGACCAATTCCTGGATGATATGGAACTTGAGAGAGAGCGCGGAATTACCATAAAAGCACATTCGGTAAGAGTTCTTTATAATAGCCCTCTTGACGGCAGGCAGTATATATTTAATTTAATTGACACGCCGGGGCATGTTGATTTCAGCTATGAAGTTTCCAGGAGCCTGGCTGCATGTGAAGGAGCGATTCTGGTTGTTGATGCCGCTCAGGGAATACAGGCCCAGACCCTTGCAAATGTTTATCTTGCTGCCGGTAATAATCTTAAAATAATTCCGGTTATAAACAAGATTGATCTTAAAAGTGCGGTAATTGATGAAGTTGCAATGGGGCTGGGCAGGATACTGGGTGTAAGAGAAGAAGATATATTGAAAGTAAGTGCTAAAACCGGTTATGGAATTGAAAAAATACTGGAAAGAGTGGTAAGCGATATTCCACCTCCGGCAGGTGATGCCGGCAGTCCCCTTCAAGTACTGGTATTTGACTCCCAGTATGATTCATACAGGGGAGTTGTGGCTCTTATAAGGGTGGTAAATGGCTGTATAAGAAGAGGAGATAGAATAAAATTTATGGGTGAAAATATTACCAGCGAGGTTGAAGAAGCAGGCATATTCGGTCCCGGCATGATAAAGAAAGATTTGCTGGTTGCAGGTGAGGTTGGCTATATCATTACCGGGATTAAGGAAGTGAGCAATATAATGGTTGGGGATACCATAACCGGCCTTGAAAATCCTGCAGCAAAGAATCTTCCCGGATATAAAAAACCAAGGCCAATGGTTTACTGCGGTTTGTTTCCAATGGAAGGCGGAGACTACGAGAATTTAAGGAATGCACTGGGAAAGCTTTCACTTAATGATTCTTCCCTGGATTTTGCCCCTGAATCTTCAGGTGCACTTGGTTTTGGTTTCAGGTGCGGCTTTCTGGGGCTTCTCCATATGGAGATTATAAAGGAAAGGCTTGAAAGGGAGTATAAATTAAAGCTGATTACGTCCTCGCCCAACGTAGCTTACAGGATTACAAAAAGTGATAATTCTGTAATTGAGGTAAAAAGGCCTTCTGATTTTCCGGAGCAGGAGAAATTGATAAAAATAGAAGAGCCGTATGTGGAGGCAACTATAATAACTCCAAAAGACTACATAGGTGATGTTATGAAACTGGCAAACCGGAAGAGGGGAGATTTTAAGGACATGAAGTATCTTTCCCGGGAAAGGGTTGAAATTAAATATGCACTGCCGCTTTCGGAGATAATAGTTGACTTTTTTAATATTCTTAAATCGGTAAGTTCCGGGTTCGCCTCACTTGATTATGAGTTTCTTGAGTATAGAACTTCCGATTTGGTTAAGCTGGACATCCTGGTTGCAGGAGAAAAGGTTGAAGACCTTTCAATAATAACCCACAGCGAGAAGGCATATTATATTGGTAGAGAAATGGCAGAAAATTTAAGGAAATTAATACCAAGGCAGAATTTTGAAGTTTCAATTCAGGCAGCTATTGGAAAGAAGATAATTGCAAAAGAAAGAATAGCCCCATACAGGAAGGATGTTACTGCCGGGCTTTATGGCGGGGATATAACCAGGAAAAGAAAAGTCCTTGAAAAGCAAAAGAAGGGCAAGAAAAAAATGAAAAAAGTTGGCAGGGTTGAGATCCCGGAAGAAGCTTTTATGAGTTTTTACAAGCTGGATATCAAGAAGTAAGATTTTCATACAGGATGTTGATTGCAGGAAGTATGCAGTTAATCAGGGTTTTTAAATGACTTATCCTGTGCCTTGGAAATTATAATACATAAAGATTTAAAAATTAATATTTTATAAAAGAACTTTATTTTAGTAAAATGAAAGAACTGAAATATGTGTTTTAATATAAAAATTAAAAAGGAGAATGAATGATTAGGAAAATAGTCACCTTAGCTCTAATAATAAGCCTGGCAGTTTCTCTGCTGTTAGCCGGCGGTTGTTTTAATGCCGGAGAAAAACTTGCAGAAAAAATTACAGAGGGAGCTATAGAGAAAGCAATTGAAGATGAAACCGGAGCAGATGTTAATATATCTGAAGGGTCAGTAACTATGAAAACGGATGAAGGAGAGACAACCATAGGCAGCGGAGCCGATATTCCGGAGGGCTTTCCCGAGGGTGAAGTTCCCATATATCCTGATATGGAAATTGTAACTTCATCTAAATTTACTCATGACGGGAAGGATAGCTTTTCAATTATAGCTGAAAGCGAAGATACAAGTGATAAAATAGTTGACTGGTATAAAGGCCAGCTTGGTGGCTGGAATATTGATAGTGAGTTTGCTTCGGATAGTGCAGAAGGAAAGACATCAATGATTAGTGCCAGCAAAGATAATTATAATCTAACGTTATTCTGCGCGGAGGACCAAAACGGATTAACCCATATAACACTGGGTTTGGATTTAGAGTAAAAGATATCATATGAAATTGAATTAAAAATAGAATAATTGTTTAGAAAAAGGCAAACCGGGCAAAAAAGTAGCCCGGGCATAACAAAGGAAAAGACCAATAAGTGGTTGAATATAAGTTTGATATTAGTGTCGGATGAGATAATAAGAAATGGGAAGGTAACCGTTAAGAAGGTTGCCTTTCTATTTTGATTTTTAGTTATGTATATAATATAATTTCAGGGACTGGTAATCGTTGTTTCAACTTTTAATTTCATTCAAAGGTATTTTTCATAATATCCCGGGTGATTTTAGAAAGTTAGATTTTAGTAATGGAAAATAAAAAAAAGCATTTAATAAAATTCATCCCCGGTAAAAAATCCATAAAAATTCCTCACGGTTACAATTTATTGCAGGCAATGAGAGATTGCGGAGTTGACATCGAATCACCCTGCGGAGGAGTGGGAACCTGCGGCAGGTGCCTGGTTAGAATTAAGGAAGGTAAAGTCAGCACAAAGAAAACCAGGTTTATATCAGCAGAGGAAAAGAAAAGCGGATATGTCCTTTCATGCCTTTCTAAAGTTGAAAGTGACCTGGTTGTAGAAACTTTTTCAGAGAATGAGGTCAGTGCAAAGATAGAAAAGGGCATATTTACGGAAATGGAATCCAAGGAATATTCAGATATTAACAGGAGCGAGATTTCTTCAATTGAAATCAAACCCTGGATGGAAAAAGCGGCGATAACCGTAGAGAAGCCGTCTCTCAGTTACGGAACCAGCGATTTATTCCGTTTAAAAAAAAGTATAAGGGAAAATTTAGGTGTAAAAGACTGCATAGTGCCAATTCAACTGATTAAGAAATTGCCTGCTGTCCTTAGGAAGAAAGACTGGGAAGTTACGGTAACTGTTAATAAGAAAAACAGGATACTTATTGACATAGAGGCAGGCAAAGTAAGTAATAAATGCTGCGGGCTGGCGCTGGATATTGGAACTACATCCCTGGTTCTTTATCTTGTAGATCTCGAGAGCGGAAAAATATTAGCTTCCTGGTCAGAATACAATCCCCAGATAAGGTTTGGCGAGGATATAATAAGCCGAATAGTTTATGCAGGGAAAAAAGATGGGCTGGAAAAATTAAGGGAAGTGGTTATAGATTCGATTAATAATATTATATGGAAGTTACTCTTTAACGAGCACGTGAAAGCAAATAAAATTATTTCAATGATGGTTGCCGGTAATTCTACGATGATGCATCTTTTCTATGGAGTTACCCCAAAATATATAAGGGAAGAACCGTATGTTACGGCAGCTAACAAATTCCCGGTTGCCACTGCAGGAGAGATAGGTATAAAGAATATTAAAAACGCTCGCGTTTATAGCATGCAGGGAGTGGCAAGTTACCTGGGTGGTGATATAACATCAGGTGTTCTGGCAACGAATATGCATAAGAAAAAAGAGCTGGCTCTTTTACTGGATTTAGGTACTAATGGCGAGCTGGTGGTAGGCAATTCTGAATGGATGATGGGTGCTTCGTGTTCCGCAGGCCCTGCTTTTGAGGGCGGAGGAGTAAAATGCGGCATAAGGGCAGTGGATGGAGCAATTGAAAAAGTAGCAATTGACAAGCATTCATATAAATGCAGCATTGAGGTAATCGGCGGGGAAAGGCCTAAGGGTATCTGTGGGTCGGGGCTTATTGATGTAATTGGAGAAATGTACCTTAAGGGAGTTATTGATAGGAAGGGTAAATTTAATAAGGATACAGGGAATAAATACATAAAGCTTGATGGAGATACATGCCGTTACATTTTGGTAGATGGCGAGAATAGCGCAGATGGAAAAGATATATATATAACTGAAGTTGATATTGATAATTTAATAAGGGCAAAAGCAGCTGTTTATGCGGGTATAAAAACACTGCTGGAAGAAGTTGGCTTGAGTATATATGATATTGAAAAGATATATATAGCAGGCGGGCTCGGAAAGCATATCTATGTCAGAAATGCCATAGTAATAGGCATGTTGCCGGATATTGATACCGGGAAATATTTCTTCCTCGGGAATACATCGGTTACAGGGGCATATCTGAGCTTACTTTCAGATAATAAATATAAGCAAAGTTCGGAGATTGCAGGAAAAATTACCTATGTTGAGCTGAGCGTCAACATGAAATTTATGGACAGGTATGTGGCAGGTTTATTCCTTCCTTATACTGATATGAAGGATTTTCCATCTGTAGAAAAGGGTCCTGACTCATTTAATAAAGAATGAAAAAAAGGATTTTTAAATAAAGCTGGGAGTATATAAATAAGTAAGGGATTAAAATGCCGGTTCTAATGGTATTATTTAGAAGATTTTAAGGAATAAGTGTCATCCTTACAAGATATATCCCGGTAGCTGGCCTGTGTATATGAGTTTCCGGCAACCATTAATTGAGAGAAAGAAATTCAATTGGGAAGCCTGGATTATGGTTATGGTTTTTTTAATAAATAGCTTTCCTTAAAGATTTTATGTTTTATACTGAATTAGTTATAAAAACAAACTGAAGTTTTATTTTAAAAATGATAAAATGTCATAATTGTGCTTTTTCAAGGAAGAGAATTTTTTAATGATAGCCAATACTAATCAGAGGAGATGAGATAGACTTGAGCTTCAAGATTCCAAAAAATATTTATTCAGGAAAGGTTAATGTGCTGGAACTGGGTAAAGGTGATAATAAAATCCTGGTGGGCGGAGAATCCGCCCTTCCTTTTTACAGCTTTGAAGGTGAAATACCAAACAGGCCAATTATTGCTATGGAAGTTTATGATAAAAAACCTGAAGACTGGCCTGAAGTAGTAAGCCAGTATTACAGTGATGTTTCTGATGACCCTGTAAAATGGGCAAAAAAAAGTATTAACCGGTATGGAGCTGATGCCATATGCCTCAGACTTACAAGGATAAATCCGGAAAATGAGGACCTGTCTCCGGAAGAGGCAGCAGAGATAGTCAAAACCTTAAGGGAATCTATAACCCGGCCCCTGATAGTGTATGGAACAGGACCTCTTGAAAAAATTGCTGAAGTAATGAAGAAGATTTCTGAAAAAAATAAGGATGAAAAGATTTTAATGGGCTGGGTTGAGGAAGATAATTATAAAACTATGGCGGCTTCGGCAATAGGATATAAAAATAATGTCGTAGCATTAAATCCGCTTGATGTAAACATTGCAAAACAGCTGAATATACTGCTTACCCAGCTGGGCCTGCCGAATAATTATATAGCGATGGACCCTTCAACCTCCGGATTGGGTTACGGAATAGAATATTGTTACTCTGCTATGGAGAGATTAAAAATAGCTGCACTTATGCAGGATGATAAAATGACTCAGATGCCTATTATAACCGATGTCGCGCCTGAGGTATGGAAATTAAAAGAAGTTAAGGAAAGTGAGGAACATTACCCCCAGTGGGGCAACCAGGAGGAAAGAGGAATAAACTGGGAGGCCATTACAAGTATGAGTATGTTGCTTGCCGGTGCGGATATTCTGATAATGAGGCATCCCAGGGCGGTAAGTTTGATTAAGGAGTTTATGCAGGGATTAGTATAATTTATTGGCTATTAAAGAGATGGTGTCGCAAATAGAATGAAAAAAAATTATGACGAAATACGCAGTAATATAAGCGATGATGAGGCGGTTGCAAGGATTTTAGATAAGCTGGGTAATAAAGCAGCCACTATATTTGACCGGGCTGAATCAGTTAAGGGATGCCCTACCGGTAAAAGTATTTCCGGGAATTGCTGCAGGATCTGTTCAATGGGACCGTGTATTGTGACCGAAGAAACAACTGGAATTTGCGGGGCAACGATGGCGACTGTTACCGCCAGGAATTTTGCCCGTCATGTTGCAGCTGGCACCGCCGTAAATTCTGGCCATGGAAGGGAAATGGCCCGCCTGCTTGGTTTGGTGGCAGAAGATAAAGCCCCTGGTCTGGAAATCAGAGATGAATCAAAATTAATAGATTTTGCAAATAGTCTGGGAATTGAGTCTGAAGGTAAGAACGTAAGAGAGATTGCAGGGGAAGTGTCAAAGAAAGCTCTATCCTGTATCGGCCAGCAGTCTGGAGAATTAAATTTAATAAAGGTGGCGCCGGAGAAAAGGCAGGAGTTATGGAGGGAAAAAAATATAGTACCGGAGGGGATAGACAGCGAGATAGTTAAAGTTATGCGCGGGACCCATGTGGGAGCTGACCAGGACCCGGAGCACATTATGGACCAGGCAATAAGGTGTGCCATATCTGACGGCTGGGGCGGGTCTTTGATAGCCACTGCTATTAAGGATATATTATTCAAAACCCCGGCGGCAGTCAGGTCAAAAGCAAACCTTGGAATGCTGAAAGAAGATGAAGTCAATCTGGTAATTAATGGATATGAACCGGCATTGTCTGAAATTATCATTAAACTTTCGGCAGAAAGCGAACTTATAGAATATGCGAAGAGTAAAGGTGCTAAAGGTATTAATGTGGTCGGGTTGTGCTGTAGCGCAAATGAAGTATCAATGAGAGAGGGAATACCTGTGATTGGAAATTTTCTGTCGCAGGAAGCTGCGTTAATGACTGGTGCAATAGAATTAATGGTAGTTGATATCCAGTGTGCGATACAGGCGCTTGGCGAGCTGGCGGAGAGTTATCATACAAAACTGGTTACCACCAGTTCCGGGGCTAAAATCACGGGAGCCATGCATCTGGAATTCAATGGCAGCAATGGTATAGAGCTTGCGAAAAAAATTATAAAAATGGCAATAGAAAATTTCCCTAACAGGAAGAATAAGCCGTTTATACCGGATGTGTCATCTGATTTTATAGCAGGATTTTCACCTGAATATATAAAATATATGCTTGGGGGGAGATTCAGGGAGTCTTTAAGGCCATTAAATGATGCTATTATTGACGGCAGGATACAGGGTATTGTGGCTATAATAGGTTGCAATAATGTAATGCAATGCCATGATAAATATCATAATTACCTGGCAAGGGAATTAATTAAGAAGGATTACCTGGTTATTTCAACGGGATGTGCGGCTATTGCGATAGCAAAGAGCGGCCTTATGGATCCGGAGGCAATAAAATATGCTGGAGATGGATTAAGGTCTATTTGTGAGGCAGTGGGCATGCCCCCGGTATTACATATAGGTTCATACGCGGATAGTTCAAGGATACTGGCTGTTTTATCAGCGTTGGTAAAAGAAGGTGGGCTGGGTGAGGATATCAGCGACCTTCCGGTAGCTGCTGTCGCACCTGAGTGGATGAGCGAAAAGGAAATTTCAATGGGAACATGTACAGCCGCATCGGGTGTATATACAATTTTTAGCGGTGAGCCAATTCCTGTTGAATCAAGCGGTGAAGTGAAAGAGATAATGACAACAGGGTGGCAGAAAAAATATAAAGGGCAGCTGGTATATATTTCAGATGCAGAAGAAGCGCTGGGTAAAATTTTAAATGTGATTGTCGAAAAGAGAAAAGCTCTTAAGATTGATGCCAAAAAAGAAAGGGTTTTACTGGATATGGAAGCAAGGAGGGCATTAAGAGATGTCTAAAATAGTTGCATCTATTGCTGTTAAAGGTGCATATAAAATTGTTGAACGTGCAGAAAAAGAGCTTAATGATTGCATTGGTAAGTATGGAAGAGACCAGAAGCTGGAGTTTCCCGATACCGGTTACTTTCTTCCTATTATATACGGCATGACTGGAAAAAAAGTAGAAAAATTAGGGGATGGAGAGAAAGTTATAAATAAGGCAAAGGAACTACTCCCACCTGTCCCCGGTGAAAAATTATGGCTCCCCTATCTTGGGAATACACTGGATGCAGGAGTAGCAACACTCTGGGCAGAGGAGATAATAGAAGCTATAAAATATATAGATGGCTCGTCACCTGTTAGCGGTATATGGCTGGGTTCTGCTGTAGATGCAATTATAAGGGAAAGAGGAATTGAGTTTGTAGATGGGACGGCGCCGGGGTTTGCTGCCTGTGTAGGGGCCTGCAGGGACAGCAAGACTGCAGTCAAGATTGCAAGGGAACTTCAGGAAAAAAATATTTATGTTTTTATGTCAGCTTCTACCAATGGTATATCAATGGCCGAGCAGCTTCAGGAAGAAGGGGTAGAACTGGGATGGGATACCAGGCTGGTACCCTTTGGAAAGGATGTAAGTGCTACTATTTATTCACTTGGATTTGCAACCAGGGTTGCCCTTAGCTTCGGCGGAATTCAGCCGGGAGATTACAAAAGAATGCTTTTATATAATAAAAACAGGGTTTTCGCATTTGTCCTGGCTCTTGGTGAAGTAGATGAAGAAAAGGTAGCTAATGCCGCAGGTGCCATAAATTATGGGTTCCCCACAATTGCCAATACAAATATTCCTGAAATATTACCCAGGGGAATATGCACCTACGAACATGTAGTTTCTAATATTCCCGATGAGGAGGTTGTTTCAAAAGCGATAGAGATAAGGGGCTTAAAGATTACCGTAGAGAAGGTTGATATTCCTGTAGCTTTTGGACCTGCTTTTGAAGGTGAAAGAGTGAGAAGAGCGAACACTTATATTGAATTTGGCGGAAATAGAAGCGAGGCGGTGGAATTTCTTCATGCTGCCCCTTCTTTAAAAGTGGAGGATGGAAAGATTGAGGTAATCGGCCCGGAGGTAGATGATGTAGAAGAAGGAGGGGTGCTTCCTTTAGGAATTGAAGTTCTGGTTTACGGAAGAAAGATGCAAGAAGATTTTGAGCCGGTTATGGAAAGGCAGATACATTATTTTATCAATTATGCTACCGGTATATTCCATATGGGCCAGAGAGATATTACCTGGCTCAGGTTCAGCAAAGATGCGGTAAAAGCCGGTTTTAAAATCAGGCATCTGGGGAATATCCTGCATGCCAGGATGCACTCGGATTTCGGCAATATAATGGATAAAATCCAGATAAATATTTATACAAAACCTGATGATGTTTCAAAGCTGAAAAAAAGAGCAAAGGAAGTTTTCAGGGAAAGGGATGAGAGACTGAGCAGCCTGACTGATGAAAGTGTGGATACTTTTTATTCCTGTACGCTGTGCCAGTCATTTGCTCCGAATCATGTATGTGCGGTTTCACCTGAGAGACCGGGCCTTTGCGGTGCATACAACTGGCTTGATTGTAAAGCGTCTTACGAGATTAATCCAACCGGACCTAACCAGCCCATAAAGAAAGGTGAGGTACTTGATGAAAAACTGGGGGTATGGAAAGGAGTAAACGAATTTGTTTATAAAGCTTCCAATCAAACCCTGGAATCTTTTTCGGCGTATTCAATGATGATAAATCCCATGACTTCCTGTGGTTGTTTTGAAGTGATAGTTACCATCCTGCCTTCCACTAATGGAGTAATGGCGGTAAACAGGGAATATCCCGGAATGACGCCAAGCGGTATGAAGTTTTCAACTATGGCCGGTATGGTTGGTGGGGGGATCCAGACCCCTGGTTTTATAGGCATCAGCAAATTTTTTATCGGCTCAAAGAAATTTATAAAGGCAGATGGCGGATTGAAAAGACTGGTATGGATGCCCGGAGGGTTAAAAGAAGAAATAAGGGATTTGCTGGAGGAGAGGGCTAAGGGAATGGGAATAGAAGATTTTCTTGAAAAGGTTGCTACTGAAAAAGAGGCAGAAACTGAAGAAGAAGTACTGGAATGGATACAGAAAGTAAAACATCCGGTTCTGGAAATGGAATCAATGCTTTAGATAATAAATTGTGAAAGTGCATGTATGCACAAAATTAAGGTAAGGAGAGTATGGAATGGGCTTGAGCGGTCTTGAAATATTTAAGAAACTGCCAAAGACAAACTGCAAGGATTGCGGGTTTCCAACATGCCTGGCTTTCGCTATGCAGATTGCAGCCGGAAAAGTTGAGCTGGACAGATGTCCGCATCTTTCTGATGAAGTAAAAAAAGAACTTGCAGAAGCTTCCCAGCCCCCTATATTAAAAGTGGAAGTGGGAACAGGCGAAGATTCTTTTGTGGTTGGTGAAGAAATGGTGCTGCACAGACATGAAAGGACATTTGTAAACCAGAACGCATTTGCATTGTCAATTGATGATGAACTTGGCATAAGCAAGATTGAAGAGTTGCTTGAAAAAGTAAATTCAATTGCCTATGAGAGGGTAGACCAGGTTTTAAAAGTTAATGCTGTCTGCATCAAAAATAAATCCAGGAATAAAGATAAGTTTATGGAGGTAATAAAGAAAGTTAATTCACTTACAAAGAAACCTTTGATATTAATTTCAGAAGATAAAGAGACATTAAAAAGTGCGGCAGAAGCTTATAAAGAGAAGAAACCCCTGCTCCACGCAGCTACTGCAGATAGTATAGATTTTTTTGTTAATGTTGGTAAAGAAACCGGTTGCCCGATAGTAGTTAGGGGCAGGACATTTGAAGATATAGCGGATATTACCGGAAAGATGCGTAATGGGGGAATTAAGAATCTGGTGATAGATATTGGCTCAAGGAATTTTAAAGAAGATTTCCGTAGCCAGGTTCTGTTAAGGATGTCTGCCATAAAACAGAAAAACCGGCTTTATGGCTACCCGACTATAGTTTTTCCCAATGAAATGACAGGAGATTCCTTAAAGGAAACTTTAATAGCATCTGCTTTTGTATCCAAGTATAGCTCAATTATTGTTCTCTCTAATGTTGATTACCAGAATATTTTTCCGCTCCTTATTTACAGGCAGAACATATATACAGACCCGAGGAGGCCGATGCAGGTAGAGCAGAAAGTATATGAAATAGGAAAACCGGATGATAAGTCGCCGATACTTATTACAACTAATTTTTCACTTACTTATTTTATAATTTCTGGTGAAGTGGAAAACAGCAAGGTTCCAACCTGGCTTTTAGTTATGGATGTAGAAGGGCAGTCGGTTCTTACTGCGTGGGCTGCTGGTAAGTTTGTTCCCGAATTGATTGCCCAATATATAAAGAAAAGCGGTATTGTCGAGAAGGTAAAGAAAAGGGAGATAGTGATACCGGGATACGTAGCCCAGATGCAGGGTGAGCTTGAGGAAGAGCTGGGAGAAGGATGGAAAGTTATTGTTGGTCCCCGTGAGGGAGCAGAAGTCCCCAAATTTTTGAAGGAGTACACTGCATAGGAGCAGGCAGTGCATTTTAATATTTTTTGTTTTTTAATATGATTTTATTTTCTGGCGCCAATGGGTTGGTTTATTAAGAACTCATTTTAAGGTAATTTTTTTTGTAGGTTCATTATATTTTTTAGATAACAGGGGTGATTAAAATAGCTAAATTAATTGACGGCAGGAAGATATCACAGGATATAAAAAAAGAAATAACAGAAGAAGTAAAAGAACTAAAAAAAACCAGGGGAGTTGCACCGGGTCTGGCAGTGATACTGGTAGGGGATAACCCTGCTTCGGAAGTGTATATAAGAAATAAAAAGAAGGGCTGTGATGAGGTTGGATTCTATTCTGAGACAATAAGGATGGATAAAAGTATATCTAACAGGGATATTCTGGATGAAATCAAGAAGCTTAACCAGAGGGATGATATCCATGGCATCCTTGTCCAGCTTCCGTTGCCGCCACAGGTAAATAAGGCAGAGGTCCTGGAAGCTATATACCCGGAAAAGGATGTGGATGGATTTCATCCCATAAATACGGGAAGACTGATAGCGCAGCAGGATTGCCTGGTTCCCGCTACTCCATCCGGCATTATAGAAATGCTGAAGAGAGAAAACATAACCATAAAGGGAAAGAATGCTACCATGGTGGGGCACAGTGAAATAGTGGGCAAACCGACATCGCTGCTCCTTTTGAATGAATGGGCTACTGTTACAATATGTCATATTGAAACCAGGGACCTGAAGTTCAGTACTTCAGGAGCTGATATCCTTATTGTTGCTGCCGGTGTTCCTTACTTAATTAAAGAAGATATGGTTAAGGAAGGCGCAGTGGTTATAGATGTGGGAATTAACAGGATAACAAAAGATAAAGCAAGTAAGGAACTTCTTGAATGGAGAAAGGAAGACTTTGAGAAAAAGGGTTCTACTCTTATAGGAGATGTGGATTTTCTAAAAGTGGAGCCCAAAGCTGGCTATATTTCACCTGTTCCCGGTGGAGTTGGCCCGATGACAATTGCGATGCTTCTTAAAAATACTTTAAAAGCAGCAAAAATGCAGCTTTAAAAAAGGGCTTTACCGGTCTTCCATATATTTTTTAAATATCTTTTCTCCTCTTAGCTCAATGAATGTATCAAGTACTTCCTGGTATCTTTCACATACCGGGGTGCTGTTATTATCATATATAAGCATTGAGGAAAAGGCGCAGCCGCCGCCGCAGAGGGGAGCGAATTTACACTCTTTGCATTTTTTCATACTCATTATGTTTCTTGAGGTCCATAGTTTCTCTCTGTCCGGGTAAAATTCAAGTCCGGGGCTGAATCTTCCTATAGCATATTCGGGCTTGCCTATGGATTCCCCGCAGGCATAAATATATCCGTCAGGGCCAAAAATATTCATTTCCAGTATATTGCTCTCGCAGTTGTAGAATTTTGGGGAAACATTGGGCGATCCTTCTAAGAGTTCCAGTATATGCCTTACGGGCTTGAAAGCATAAAAACTAAGCACGTCTTCCAATTCCGGATGGTTGTCATACAATATAATTAATTTTTCCAGTAATTTCTCTTCGGGTATTATGATATCGTCATAATCAAGGGTGCTGTGGTCCGTAACCAGTGCAGGTAATATTTTAAAATCAGGGTGGCCAAGCCAGTTTTTTTTACTGACATATTTGTAAAGCTCCGGTAGATAGTCAATATTGGTATTGTCAATATTTATCCTCATGTGGGTATTAATATTATTTTCTAAGAGGAGGTCTATGCCCTCTTCTATTTTGTCAAAACTGCCTCTGCCGGAATGGAATTTTCTCCTGCTGTCATGGATTTCAGGTGGCCCGTCAATGGTTATCTGGAGCATGTTGATTCTATTTTTTACCGGTTTAAGTATGTCCAGAAAATCTTTTACCAGTACCCCATTTGTAACTATGGTTATGGTTGCATCTTCCTCTGCTGCAAATTTGAGAATTTTCTCTACATAGTTTTTACTCTTTGGGAGAAGGGGCTCTCCTCCAAAAAGTTCAATAGAGTCAATATTGCCTGATTTCTTTTCTGATATTTTCCTGGCAGCTTTAATGGAGTCATTAAGTACTTTTTTGCTCATGAATTTATTTGGATTGCCGGGAAGGTCTTTCTGGAAGCAGTAAATACAATCAAGGTTGCAATGGAAAGATGGGCAGAATACAAATCTAACGGGTTTTGAAAATATTTTTTTTGTATAGTTAGAAAAAAGCTCTTTAAATATCTGGTCTTCTTTTTTTGAATCGGTATAGAAATACCCCCTATCCATAAGCCGTGATAAAATACCGGATTCTACTTTATCAAAACTTTTCTTTTCTATCAGTTGCCAGATATAATTTTCTATTATATCCAGTGCACCGGTCAGGGTATTATTTATCAGGGTATACTTTGAATTTATTTTTTTTGAGTAGTTGTAACTACTCTGGAATAATTCCATTATTAGTAATATCTACACTATCATGGGTGGTCAATCCACCAGAAACACCATATCCAGCAGCACATGGGGCTCATATAACCTTTTAACCCTTCCATCTTCAGGTCATTATTCCAGAGGTCTTTGGTTTTGTTGATGGACTTCAAATATTACTCCCTTCCTGAAGTAATTTTTATGTTACAGCTATATAATTATTATATAGTTATATATGTTACTACTATAAAGCTGTTATATCAAACTGGTATGGTAATGCGGCAGGTAAAAAAAGATTAATTTCTGGTATCCAAAATTTTAGGAAGGTTATGTTATATTTCTAAAATTTATCTAAGGAAAATAAACCAGTTACCTATTTTAAAAATAAAAACAATCTGGAGCAGTAACAGGAGAGCGAACATTAAATACATTAAAACCCTGGGAAGCAGGCGGCTGTAAATTTTTCCCGGGTCGGTTCTTGAAATGGATTTTATCCTGTTTTTTATCTTTATGTGGTTGAGCAGAGTGAAGGGGGAGAAGGTAGAAGTATAGGGAGTATCCGGATTCATTCTTCTTGTTGTGATTGAGTTTAGCTTCAGGATAATTCCCAGGATGCTTCTGGATATCTCTTTTTTGGACTTGCCGGAGTATTTTACCATGAGCTTATCGCTGTCTTTTTCCTGTTCAGCCCTTATCAGGCCGTAAGCAATGTAGGAAACAGGGTTAAAGAAAAAGAGGTCTCTTAATATCAGAGCCATCCATCCTATAAAATTATCCTTTCTTTTTATATGTGAAAGTTCATGCTGGATCAGGGTTTCTTTTTCGTTTAAATCAAGCTTTTCTATTAGAGTTGGCGACAGGACCATGGTGTAGTTTTTAATGCCGGCGACAAAAGGTGAGAAGAAATCCCTGTGGGTAAGACTTACAGCAGGTGTATTTAATTTTATTTTACTGGTGTAGCGGTCCATAATTTTATAGAGATCAGGCACATCCTTACGGCTGACCCTTTCTTCATATGCCAGTCTCCTGTAGAAAAAAAGAAGGTTAATCCATCTTGCCACCAGTACCATGATTATAATTATAGATACAAGAAATAGAATCAGGTAGTTGATGTCGGAAATGACCAGGGGACCTTTGTCAAAAATTTCAAAACTTTTAATGATATTGGCAGGGTCGGGAAACCTGATTGCTCCGATAGTGGTGTTTACGTTAAAGTGCTGTTTGCTAGTATCAAATTTTTCCGCAATTGCTATAAATGGCTTTATCAGCGGTATAAAGAAAAATAAAATTCTTATATTTGAGTCTTTAATCCTGAAGATAAAAAGGAATAATAGTACCAGTACAAGACTTATAGCACTTGTATAGATAATCGGCAGAATGTAATTTATTAATATTTCTAAAAAAAACATAAAGATATATGTATTATGTATTAATTATATAAATACTATTGCATAATTTAATCCTGACAAATACACGAGGGAAAAATTTTTTTAATATGATTACACTAACATAAATCTCAGCCGAAAATAATTTTAAAATTTTCTTATATTTTTCCTCTAACCAGCTTTCCGGACTAGCAATGTAAAAATATATTTATTACAGGTAATCAGTTTTAGTGCTTGTCTATCTCTTTTAATAGCTTATTTATCCCTTCTTTTGAGATATTCTTGCTGTCAGATAAAAATCTTGAGACCATTCCTCTGGTACTATCCTCAAGCAATTTGTCAGAAACTGATTTTATTATTCTCTTTGAAAGTTCCTTTTTGTCAACAGCAGCAGAATACAGGTATGTTTTGGAAGTCTTATTCTGCTTTAGAAGGCCTTTTTCAGCCAGGGTAGTCATTGTTGACATCACAGTGGTATATGGTATGAAACCATGCTCTTTACTTTCAATTTCTTTTCTCAGCATGTCCTCATGCACTTCCCTTACTGTTACTTTGCCGCTCTTCCAGATAATCTTCATTATTTCAGCTTCTAAATTGCTTATGCTGTTGAGACCATTTATTCCTATCTCTTCTGATTTTTTCTTGACATCATCACTCTTAGCCATTTTTATTCACCAACCTTTTTAATAATTTTTTCAGTCCGTCAAAACATTTCCAAAATAAAACTTGAAATACTTTATACTATTTTTAAGTAAAAATCAAATCAACCTGTAAACTTATATTTAGAACCCGTATTTGAGCACTTCCTCTATCTATTTTTACTTAAAATATTAAAAATACTGATATTATTAAATAATATTAGTACTCTACACTATTAATTTTAACATATAATGAGTAGGATATAAAATACTTTTATACATGAATTAATTAGAGTTTTTTATAATCATTTAATAGAGTTTTATATTTATATTTTAAAATCATATATTTATCATTTATATGCTTCTAAAACTATGGCGTGGTAAAGCCAAAATATTGCTTGAAAAATAATTTAATTCTAATAAAATTTAACCTATGGTAAATTAATTATGAGCATATAACTTAAATGAAAAGTAAATTTTTTAAATGTTTTTAAATTTTATACAAAAAAATAAGAATACTTCTTTATTTTTTATATATGTGATTATTGCCGGCATAATTATTTTTTTGCTTCTGAATTCAGGTGGTTGCAGGACCAGGGATAATGCCGGAGATATAAATAATATAGGGTCAAACCTTATGGTGGGCTGCGACCCTACATATCCAGCTTTTGAGTTTATGGAAGATGGTAATGTTGAGGGTTTTGATATTGATATTGCAACAGAAATTGCCAGCAGGATGGAGAAGGATTTAGAAATAGTGCAAATAGACTGGGAGAGCAGCTACCAGATTCCCGGGGATATAAAACTTGATATGGTTATATCAGCTATTCCAATATTACCTGATAAAGACGATATAGTTGATTTTTCAATTCCTTATTTTACTATGGAGTATATGTTAATTGTCTTAGATGAGGCCGATATCAAGATTAAGGAAAATATGGAGGGGGGACCCTTAGGGATATTGAGTAGCGAAGAAAAATACATTGATGAGGATTATCTGCTTAATTTTGAAGTTGAAAGATATAATGATGTAGTTATTATGATTGATGCCCTGAAGAATAAGGATATTGGCGGAATGTTTCTTTCCCTTCCCGTGGGGGTTAATCTTATCACTGGAAATACCGGGATTTATAGTGTGCTGGAAGTAGTAAAATCAAGCAAAGAATTTGGAATTGTCTTTAGTGAAGGGAGCACATTAAAAGAGGAAGTCGACAGCATCCTTGAAGAGATTAAGGAAGATGGAACCTATGATGAAATTTACAGTAAGTGGTTTGATTACGAATCTTAATGATATGATTGATGGGGTGTTTTTAGGCGAGCGGATTAACTTTTAAATTAGTTTTAATGTTGTAATTATTTTTCGCAGTCTTTCGTGTTTTAATATTATAAATTCATGAGTCTGGGGAGAAATATGTTAATAGTAGGGGAAAATATAACTGTAACTTCAGAGGTTATAGGCAGTGCGGTTAAGGAAAGAAATGCAGAGCCCATTATTAAGATAGCAAAAGAGCAGAAAGAAGCAGGCGCGAACTATATAGATGTAAACATAGGCCCGGCAACAAAAAATGGCGAAGAACTAATGAAGTGGATGGTTACAAGCATTCAATCTGAGGTAGATGTAAATCTTTCTCTTGATACTAAAAATATAAGTGCTATTGAAGCAGGTCTGAAAGTACATAAGGGCGTTGCCATGATTAATTCTGTTACAGGTGATAGGGATAAGCTTGATATTCTTATGCCCATGGCGAAGAAGTATAACAGTAAAATCGTGGGAATTGCTTTAACCAAAAAAGGGGTGCCCCCCGATGTTGACAGCAGGTTAGAAATAGCTATAGATATAGTTAATTCTGCGCTGGAATATGGAGTGCCTGCAGGGGATTTGTATCTGGATCCTTTAATCCTGCCGGTATCTGTCCTTCAGGAGCAGGTATTAAATTGTATTAACGCACTGAAGGCATTTAAGGAACTTAAGGAAGTAATGGGACTTGATGACGAGCCAAAAACTATAGTGGGGCTAAGCAATGTTTCCCAGTCTTCTCCTCACAAACTTAAGAGTCTTATTAACAGGATATATCTTGTAATACTTTTAAGCAACGGTCTTGATAGCGCTATAGTTAATCCGCTTGACAGGGAATTAATGAATGCTGTCAGAACTTTTGAGATACTGACCAATAAAACATTGTATGCACATTCATATCTTGATTAATATTTATGCTGGCTGCATGAAAGATGATAATAAATAAAAAAAGTAGATAAATATCCGGCGGCAGGAGCTGGATTACAGGGAGTTTATAGGCAGGCAGTAAGTAGTAGATTAAAGTTAATGATTTAATCTGTATTAACTTTGTATTAACCCGCCCAGAAAATATTTATGTTTTTTTATCCATTTACTAAATATTTATTAAATTTGCCGAATTTATTATATGGCTATTATAAAATTACAACAAAATAATTAGAATTTTATCATTATTATATTGAATTAAAAAACAATCGTGATAGAATTAAAAATCGGGTAAGTTAATTCAGGCGTCCAAGAGTTTGAGAACTTACCCCCCTTTTTTTACTAAACTTTTACTTAAATACTCACTTTTTTAAATACAATATCAATACACTGCCGATGAGCTGCTTGTTGAAGTTAACTAAACTTTAGTAAATGGGTTTAGCATTTTTAAAAAAGTTTATTATTAACCCGGATTAATAAAAACAGGATAAAACAAGGTTAATTTTTTTTAAATGGCATTTAGAATGTACCTGTCTAAAGATAGCTGCTGTAAAAGAGGTTATATATAATTATTTAAGCCAATCAAAAATTGCCGGTAACACTGGTAACCGGAATAACTATTATTCTTAAATTATTCTTCTTAAATTCCGATTATTCTGCAATCCTTGCATATATTATAAGTCTTCTCGTGGCATAATATTTTGGTGTACAGGTTGACAGCACCAGGGAAGGGTAATCAGTATTTTCAAGGACAGACATGTCAGTGGGGAGTACAGCTTCCATACCCGTAACTATATAGGTGAATTTTTCGTTACCTTCTGTCTCTATTATTATTTCGTCACCTTCTTCAAGCTCACCCAGTCTATTAAAGGGAGCACCGTAGGTAGTCCTGTGACCGGCCACAAGGCAGGTGCCTTCTTCGCCCGGGAGAGCAGAGGATATGTAATAGCCCGGTCCTTTTCTTAAAGTTGCGTAGTCGGTTCCTTTATTGACAATCCAGTCCAGCTCAATATCGGGGATTGTAATCCTGAAAGGGACTTTTTTCTCTGTATCAACGGGAATATTTTCTTTTTCAAGCTTTCCATTTATTCCATCACCTTTTTCACCGCCGGTTAATTCCGTTTCTTCTTCCCATGAGGAGAGTATATCCAGTTCTCTTCTTGCCATGATAAAGCTGGTGTAGAAGGGCCATATTATAACCGAAAGCCCCATTATTATCAGGGCTATTCCGGTGTATCTTATAATTTTTATTTTATGTTTTTTATAGAATTTTTTTATTTTCATAGGGGAAATATTATCATTATTATTGTTAATAATAAAATAAGGATTGATACTGGATTATAGTTTCTTAATTCAACGGTTGCTGCAGTAAAAGCTTAAAAAAAATTATTTTATAAGAAAAGTTTGACATTTTAGTAAAAAATGTAATATAATCCCGTTATAAAAATATAATAATTTAGATATTAAAATATTTATTTTAATTTAGGTGCTTTGATACTTTTCTCTAATTTGGACGCTTTGAGAAAAGAGGAGCAAGTAGCGAAACCGACTAAATGCAGTCGGTTTTTTTTATTTAAATTTCAAATGGAACATAAGATATATATGAAAAAATTTATTTATGCAGCACCGGTATTTATTTTAGCGTTAATTATATCAGTTAGTATTCCGGGATGCAGTTTATTTAAGAGAGCAAGCGACCCGAACCTTTTAAAAGCTGAGAAGGAAGAGCTGGGCATAACCGGTGAAGAAATAAGCGCTGAAGATATGGAGTCAATGGATAAATTATTTGCAGACAATATGGAGATAAAAACTATCTCAGGCGTTGAAGATGCTGTAAACTTAGAAAATCTAAGTTTAAACAATAATGAAATAACTGATATATCACCCCTGTCAAAACTTACAAAACTACGTATATTAAATCTAAATGGTAATCTAATCAGTAACATATCACCTCTTTCTAATATTAACAGTCTTGCAAATCTCGGGCTGAATGATAATAAAATAACAGATATAGGACCGCTTGAGGATTTAGTAAATTTAGAAAGTGTCAGTCTGGGCAAAAATGAAATATTAGACATCTCTCCATTAATAGGTCTTGATAAATTAAAGGTGGCTGTTCTGGATAATAATCTGATTGTAGATATCCCCTCTTTATTAGAACTTACTAATTTAGAGGTTCTGGGTTTAAACAGGAACCAGATAGCAGATGTTGGCGCTATATCTGAATTAAAAAATCTAAAGAACCTTTCCCTGGCTAACAATAATGTATCAGATATCAGCCCGTTATCAAGCTTATCTAATCTTGTATTAATTATGCTGGGCAATAACCCGTTATCAGATATATCAGCGCTGGGTGAAATGGAAAAATTAGAGATTGTAAGTCTCAGCGAGTGTGAGATAGAAGATATATCACCGCTGGCAGAGTTGGAAAATCTAAAGCAGCTGGCTCTTTCAAAGAATAAGATATCTGATATTTCATCACTTTCAAAGATTAAAAGCCTTGAATCACTCTGGCTGGAAGATAATGAAATAACAGACATCTCAGCTTTAAAGGAACTTCCGAATTTACAGAAGCTTTATATTAAAGGCAATCCTGTTGCAGATGAAAGCCAGGTAGATGAATTAAGGGATGCGGGAGTTGAAGTGGATTTTTAGGATATAAGTAATAAATTATAAGGTGATTTTAATATAAGGGCATTTTATAATTAGAATATTGTATTATAGATATATAAAAAATGTCTGACTATAGTTTTATTAAAATAACAGTTTTATAAAAAAAGTTTGGTATTTTTCTTAAAGATGTAGTATAATTTCATCACTTAAATATTATAGTTATATAAAATTTATAAAATACTTTTATTGAATAGAGAGCAAAGGAAGAAATAGCTTAATTTTTGATTTAGTAGCTTTGATGCTTTTCTCTAATTTGGACGCTTGAGAAAAGAGGAGCAAATAGCGAAACCGACTAAATGTAGTCGGTTTTTGTATTTATATAGGGATTTTTAAAAATAACTCAACTGGCTATGGGGGTCGGTTTTAAATAATAAATTAACCTAAAATAAAGAGGGGGAAAAAATAATGAAAAATAAAATAATCAATATGTGTTTATTATTGGGAGGTGAAAGGATATGAAATTAAAAAGACTTATGGCGTTATGCCTGGGGATTGTTCTTATCGTATTCTTCACAGCACCATCTTTCCTATTTGGTGAACCCGGTGATAATTCAACTGCAGAAGGACCGGATAATGGCCAATATGAAATGGATCCTAATGATGCTGATTATTCCGATGAACCTGAGGAGGCGCCTGCAGGTGAAGAGATGGATGTTTATTGTGTGGATGAAGATGTAACCTTGACCGACGCTACGGATGCTTACAGCGAAACAGGTACGGATGTATCGGATGAGCTTCAGGCAAATGGTGTTGATGAAGTAAATGCTGAGGCAGCCGAGATCATGGCAACAACTGCTACAGGTGCTACCGATGGTCAAAATCAGGATGCTGTGTGGGATATAATAGATAATAATGTGGACTACACTCCTAATGATGATGTGGAAGAAGTAGTACTTGCAGTTATGACCATGGCAGATGGTTTTGTCGCACTGCCTGAAAACAATGATACTGATCCTAGTAATGACGTGTCGTTGCAGGAATATCTGGATGATGAAAATGTAAATGAAGTAGAAGTGGCCCTTGATGCGGATACTCTGGTAGATGAAAATGGCGATTATAATGAATTTGAAGCTACTGCTACAATGGAAAATCCTCTGGTTCCGGGTATTACCGATGAAGGTAAAACTGTTTCCTGGTATGTGCTCTTGGGTTCATATAATGTCAGTTTTTCACAGACGGACCTTGTACTTGAAACTACTTCCACTATGTATGATTACGAGGATGATAATGACGGCAGTAATGCCGAGGATACCGATGGCGATGGCGCGATAACCGATGATAATTACGGTTTTGCAAGCATCCCATACTATTTCTACTGGTGGGGAGAAGGTTATTCCGAATTTGAGGAAATGTCTGTTAACATAGGCGCATGTCTTGATATTGATGAGGATGGAGAGATTGACAAGGAACAGGGAGAAGACCTTGATGAGTTCAATTCAAATATGAATGTTATACAGACTATTGAAAATCCTGATTATGATGATACAGAGGATCCGGGATCTTATAATTCCCCGCATATAGTTGCAACTGACGTAAATGGAGATGTAATTACTGAAAATCCGGATAATGTGGATATTGACTATTTCAATGCCGGTAAGATGGTAGTTACTGAAAAACAGGGACAGGACGGAATTTATGGGACGTATGAAGATGTTTGGATAGGTACATACTGGACACAAGAGACTGGTATAGTATGGAGTCATTGGGAAAATGGTGCCCCTTCGGTTACCAAACCTGCTGGCTACTACTTTGAAGATAGGGAATGGCATGATGAGGAAATCACATACCCCGAAGCATACGACCAGAGATTCGTTATAGAAAGCTACAGTGAGCCGTGTGATGACGATTCCGGCACTTATACTGCATGGGGAAGCTTTGAGCTTAACAAGACTGATTCCGAGACCCAGGGTCCGGTTGAAGGTGCGGTATACAAGCTGACCTATATCGGCGGCCAGACTTTCACACCTGATGTAACGGAATATACTTTAACCACAGATGTGGATGGCAATGCATTTATAGATGGACTGCCATGGGGTACATATTCGTTAACTGAAGAAAGTGCTCCTCCGGGATACGCCGTTGATACGGCTACTTATACTGTTTATATCGGAGGAACCGCATTATTCATGACAGGTGGCGCATTAAATGCAGTTGAAGATATCGTAGATTGTCCTTTGGGCTCCATTACAGTTACAAAGACAGGTCTTGAAGGAGACGATGAGGCAAACCTCTCGCTGTATGATTCTAGTGATAACCTGATCGCCACTTCACCACAGACAGTATCAAATGGTGGATTGGCAAGCTGGATAGATCTTCCTTATGGCGGCTACTATATAGTCGAAGACTTTAATGGAATAACCAACGTATATACCTATACGGTTTCTAATCCTGTTGCTGATATTACCGTTAATGGTGATGAAACTGATACCATAACTAACACTGCCGAGATGGGCTCCATTACGGTTACAAAGATGGGTCTTAAAGGTAATGATCAGGCAAACCTTTCACTGTATGATTCTAGTGATAACCTGATTGCCACTTCACCGCAGACAGTATCAAATGGTGGATTGGCAAGCTGGATAGACCTTCCTTACGGCGGCTACTATATAGTCGAAGACTTTAATGGAATAACCAACGTCTATACCTATACGGTTTCTAATCCTGTTGCAAACATTACCGTTGATGGTGATGAGACTGACACCATAACTAACACTGCCGAGATGGGCGACCTTACGGTCCACAAGACAGGTCTTGAGGGAAGCGATAGGGCGACCTTTACACTTACAGGCCCAGGCGGAGTATCTTATGGTGGTGCGTCGATATGGAATCATGGAAGTATTCACTGGCAACAACTGCCATATGGTAGCTACACTTTAACCGAAACATATCCGTCTGGTAACGTATATACTTACACAACAGACCTCTCGTCCGATCCTATAATAATTGGCCCGGATAATACATGGCCGACGATTGAGGTAGTCAACACTGCCGAGAAGGGTTCAATTACAGTTACAAAGACAGGTCTTGAAGGTAATGATCAGGCAAACCTTTCGCTGTATGATTCTAGTGATAACCTGATTGCCACTTCACCGCAGATAGTATCAAACGGCGGAACTGCAAGCTGGATAGATCTTCCTTATGGTGATTACTACATACTTGAAGACTTTAATGGAATAACCAACGTATATACCTATACGGTTTCTAATCCGGTAGCTAATATCACTGTTGATGGTGATGAAACTGATACTATAACTAATACTGCCGAGAAGGGTTCCATTTCGGTTCACAAGACTGGACTGGAAGAGAGCGACCAGGCAATATTCTCACTTTCTGGCCCTGGTGGCCCTTATACTGATATCACTCTGAGTGAAGGTGGAACAGGTGGATGGATTGACCTTCCATTTGGCTCTTATACCCTAACAGAGAGTTATCCTTCAGGTAACGTATTTACTTACACAACAGACCTATCATCCGACCCGGTAGTTATCGGTCCGGATAACGAAAATCCTACGGTCGAAGTGGTAAACACTGCAGAGAAGGGCTCCATTACAGTTACAAAGATAGGGCTTGAAGGAGACGATGAGGCAAATCTGTCACTGTATGATTCTAGTGATAACCTGATCGCTACTTCACCGCAGACAGTATCAAACGGCGGAACTGCAAGCTGGATAGACCTTCCTTATGGTGATTACTACATACTTGAAGACTTTAATGGAATAACCAATTTATATACCTACACAGTTTCTAATCCGGTATGGTCAGGAACAATTGAAGGTGATATAGGTGCAGAAGTTCCCGTAGTTATAGAGAACTGTGCCGAGAAGGGCTCCATTGAAATATTCAAGACTGATGCTGTTACAGGGCTGCCTCTTGGCGGATCAACATTTGAATTGTATAGAGAGGGTTCATGGATTCTGGTTGATACACAGATCCTTGGTCCTGATGGCCACTACAAATGGATAGACTTGCCATATGGAACTTATAAAGTGGTAGAAGCAAGTGCTCCAGCGGGATATCTGCTTTTCGGGAATCCGCCTATCGGTGAGTTTGTATTTGGTTTGAATAGCGAAACTCCGAATGTTATCCTTACGCAGGAAATAGCTGACCCGAGGATACCTGGAGATATAACACTTAATAAGAGCGGTCTTGATTATGATGATACTGCAGGATTTACACTGTATGATTCAAGTAATAATCCTGTAGGAGGAGAAAAGACGGTAACAGGTAACGGTTCGGTTGTCTGGACGGATCTTGAGTGGGATACATACTCAATAAAGGAAACAACCACTCCTTCCGGATATAATACTATAGCAGATATTACCGGAATAGTTATTGATTCCAGAAATGAAGGCCAGCAGAGCTACACCTTTGACAGAGAAAACACGAAAAAGGTTAGCTATCGTGGTTCGGTAACCCTTACAAAGAGCGGGCTTGACTCTACCGATGTTGCAGGATTTACCCTGTATGATTCAAATGGTGCTGCAGTTGGCGGAGAAAAGAAGATAACCGGAAATGGTACTGTAAGCTGGGGAAATCTCCCATTCGGTACCTACAGAATTGTAGAAACTACCGTGCCGTCAGGTTATTCAAAAATGAGTGATATTACTGGAATAGAAGTTAATTCGGCTAAGAGAAACCATAGTTTCAGCAGAACTAACTCCAAGACACCTCCTGATGGTGGGATAGAGGTATTGGGTATTACGGAACTTCCATTCACTGGAATGAATCCTGCTATTCCAATATCCGGTGTTTCCATAATACTGGGTGGACTGGCAATGTTCATAGCTTCACTGAAAAAGAAGTTCAGAAGGAAGTAATAAATATAATATAATATATAGAAAAATAGCCCGGGCATATTGTCCGGGCTATTTTATTTTAACTTTAACTCTATTGGGATATAATTTTCTCTAAAATTTAACTGAGTGGCAGATGGATAAAACCAGGAAACAAAAAATAAAGATTATTCTGCTTTGTATTTTTGCTGTACTGACTGTGTCATTTCTTTTTTACCTTATTTATTCAAATATTTTAACCGAAAAGGAAAGGGCGTCTTATTTATCACAGTGGGAGGAAGGTAAAGAAGCTTTACTTGAAGAAGAAAAAGCAGACGAAGATAGCAGTGGTGCGGAAGCAGACATGGAGACTTTTAACACTTCCGGCGGTGGTGCACAATATGAGATTAATGGCGGCCTGGATTATAGTGCATTAACATCGGGGGATTTTTTTCCTGCGAAACTGACTATCCCGCGGATAGGCCTTGAGCTTGTTTCCTGGGAGGGGGCGGAACCCCAATCCCTAGAGCAGGGGCCCGGCCATATCTCTGAAACGCCGCTTCCCGGAGATACCGGGAGGTGTACGATATCCGGCCACAGAACGACTTACGGCTCGCCTTTTAACAGGATTGATGAGCTTGAAGAAGGAGACCTTATTTATCTGGAAACTATTAAGGAGGAATTATTCGTGTATGCTGTTACAGGTATGGATATCGTTAGCCCCGAAGATGTATATATACTTGAGGGCTCATATAAGAAGGAACTTTTGCTTACAACCTGCCATCCGAAATATTCCGGTGCGAAAAGACTGGTTGTAATCTCTGAGCTCCTGAATCTCTATCCGATGGGTCTGGATATTTATGGAGGGGTGAAATGAAAGGAAAAAGTAAAATAGCCCTTGTAATTCTTTTAGCAGCAGTTATTCTGGTCGGTCTTAATGTTATCCTTGTTGAACACGGGAAGATAGCAGCAGAGAGAGAAGCCAGAGAAGAAGAACGGCTCAAAAGGGAGATGCTTGAGGAGATAAAGTTAGAAGAAGCGAGAGAGGTTGTAGAATATTATCTTGAGTTTGAGCCTGCCAGGGATGAATTTATCAAAGAAACGATTGAATTATCAGAAGAGATGGAAAGCGAGTTTGTAAATATAGACCGGATAAAAGAGCTTGTATCTCGCCGGCTTGATGCTGCAATTGCATTCAGGGATAAATTTCTTATGATTGAGAGCGTCCCTTCCCCGCTTGAAACTTTCCATGACTATGAGCTTGAATTTATAAAAAGCGATATTGAAACCATCGGGCTTGTGCTTTCATATTATGACAGTGAAAGCTACTCAACATATAATAGCAGTATCTTAAATGAGCTTTACCTGAAAACCGGTTTGCTTTACCAGAGGGCTGAGGAAGAGTTATATAATGTATGCAGACAATATGAGATGAGATATCTTTTTGAGTAAATTAATCATTATTAATGGAAAAAGTAGAATCATAATGATTGAATGAGATATATGCAAAGCTATTAAGGAATTAAAATAAGACTTTATATTTATTTTATTCCTGGAAGAGATTCTTTTTATTTCTCATGTATTCCTCGTAATAATTATCCACATAGATTTTTATAAAATCAGGGCTGCTTATAAGTGGGGCAATGTCAGATTTTAAAAATGACTTATGTTTCCTGGCAAGCTCCTTAACTTTTAAATCCAGTTGTTTTACAAGAAAATTCATGCTAATGCTGGTGCCAAGCATTTCTGAAAGTCTTTTTAGATTGGGTCTGATAGATTTTTTTAAGAACCATAGGAGGTCAAAATAATCCCTGCCTCTAATCACTTCGGTATTATTGATACCCTTAAATATTTTTCTTACCAAAATAGCGTGTATTTTGCCGGACATAAGGGAAGACAGGTCATAATGAACTGCCGCAAAATTAAAACCATAAATGGATTTTGAAGTAGTCTCGAGGTTAAAGTATTTTGATGGGTTTACTGAAAAATCGAGCTTTACAAATAGCAGATTGCTTTTATCTTCTTCTGCCAGACCCAGTTTATGTAAAACTGGAAACTTTAGCAATATCTGTTCTCCGCGCTGCTTTAAAGCCAGCTTTATTTCATTATACTTATATCTTTTTTTATAATATTCTTCAAGGTCATCAAGCAAAATCTTACGGTCAAAATTCTCCTTAAAATCAAAATCTATGTCTTCTGAAAGTCTCGGCAGATTATAAAAATGTCTTAGGCAGGTGCCGCCGGTAAAAATAAGATTTTTATTATATTTAGAATTTGTATAGATAAAGTAGAGTACATATACCTGAAGATACTCCTTTAATAAGTTAAGGATATAAGCATCATGCGAGCCTCTGTCTCTTTCTTCGATTAATATTTTTTCTAGTTCTCTATAAATCATTTTATAGCAGTTATATTTTTTTAATTATCTCTGCAAGTTTTAAATATTTTTTTATACCTGCAAGCTCACAATATATTTTAAATTCCTTAAAATCTTTTTTCTTAAAGTTTTCAAGATTCAATCTGAATGATTCCATCACAGCAAGGTCTATTTTTTTAAATCTTAACATTCTTAAATAGAGCCAGTCAAAAAGGGCCTTGGCTTTTGTAGATTCCTTAACTATAAAGCCATTTTTTTCCGTGATATTAAAACCTGTAAAAAGCTCATCTTTTATATTCCTGTATATAAAAAGACCAAGATTGTTTCTATATATTCTACTTGATTTGATGGTTATGGAATTAATAGAATAGATTGATTCCGTTAATACTCCGTATTTTTGTAAAATATATTCCAGACTTAGATATGACGGCTCCCTCAGTTTGTTTGATATAAATTCAAGGTATGGAGTTTTGTTTCCCAGTCTTTCAAAATAATTTGAGGTAACATAAAACCCCTTTTTTAGCTGTATTAAAGTACCATTTTGAATCCATCTCTTAACGTCTTGCGAAAGAGCGTTTTTATTTATATCAACAAACTGCGATATGGTATCTTTATTAAAATAGCTGAGATTTTCCAGTTTTTTAATTTTTTTAACTTGATTCATAATTAGTACATATTATATACTAATTGTGAAATAAGTCAATCAGCCTCTTTTCCTGTTTTTTTATAGCTTCACTTAGGAAGAAGTTCAGGAGGAAGTAACAGGTATTATATAAAATGAAATAAAATAGCACGGGCATATTGTCCGGGCTATTTTATATTTTAACCAGTATTGTTGTATAATTTGTTGCACAATTTAAAAATGATACGGGAAGGGTTTATGTATCATAAGGTAATAGGAGGGAATATAATGCCCGGGTATGGAAAAAAAATTACAGTAAGGATTATCTTGCTTTTTATCTCTATGATTTTTTTATTTTTACCTTTCGCTTACCTGTGCTCCGGGTGCAGGGAGGAAAAGGAGGGCGAAATAGACATAAGCGTGGTCGGTGACGACTACGAAAGCTGGTTTGAAAAAGAATTTTCTAAATATGTTAACTCTATTGAAGTGGATTCGGGCGAATTCATTGATTTATCTTACGAAGATAAAGAATACTTGATGGAAGTCGCGTATAAGGCGATAGATGACTATTTCTCGGGTTCGGATGTTGATGAGGAGTCTTTATTTTTAGAAAAATATGATGATGTAGATAGGAAGGTATTTATCGGGTTCGGTTTAGAGGGATGCAAAAAGGGGTCATATTCTGCAAGAAAAAATAACCTGGCGGAAAGTGTCTATGTCGCGGCTTTAAGGACCATAGAGGACGCTAGATTCGGAGGAATAACCGAAGATGATATAGATGATCTGAAAATAGAGATAATTATCCTTGGAGATGAAAAAAAGTTAGACGGGGGTTATGAAAAAGGAATTCATGGGTTAAGGATAGAAAAAGGGGAAAGCGGAGCAACTTATTATAATACGGTTGCCGTTGAAGGAAATCATAGTCTGGATACATTGCTTCTAAAGTTATGTAAAAAGGCGGACTTAGATGAGGATTGCTACAGTGATAGTTCAACAAATATATATTATTTTCCCACCATACATTTTGCGACCACCAGGTTTTCAGATGAGATTACTACTTTCTACAGGTGTAACGAAATTGATTTTAGGCCTGATATAGATAGCGAAAAAATAGAAAGCTCCCTTGACCTTGCCGAAGCGTGGATGCTTTCCAACCTGAATAGCAAGGGTTATTTTAATTACCAGTACGAACCTTCAAAAGGCGAATATTATGATGGCAATAATATGATAAGACAGCTTATGTCATCAAGATGGCTGGCTGAAAAAAGCAGTGAAAATAATGAGCTACTCCGGATGCATGAGGAAAACCTGGATTATATTTTTAAAAACTGGTACCAGGAAGACGGCAAGATGGGGTATATATATTTTAAAAATAAATCAAAAATCGGTGCAATTGGCATAGCTCTGAGAGTCCTGGTTTTCAGCCCATATTTTGAGCAGTACAGGGATGAAGCTACAAAGCTTGCCAATACATTACAGTACCTCCAGAATGAAGATGGCTCCCTTGGGGCGTGGTATATTGAACCCGGCTACTCCTATGATGAAGAAGAACTGCTGACTTATTACAGCGGCGAAGCTATATTGAGCATGGTAGAACTGTATGAAAAAACAGGAGATGAAAAGTATCTTGATGCAGCGATAAAATCCCAGGATTACTATGTCAATAAATATGTTGACCTTATGGATGCTAATTATTTTCCGGCTTATGTTCCCTGGCATACGATGTCTCTTTATAAGCTGTATTTAATTACTGGTTCCAGTAAATACAAGGATGCAATCTTTAAGTTAAATGATAAGATTATCCAAATGCAGGACCAGGACGGGAAACCATATATTGATTATCTGGGGAGATTTTATGACCCGGACAATCCCGAATACGGCGTGCCCTTTTCAGGCAGCACTGGAGTTTATGTGGAAGGATTGACCTACGCTTATGAATTGGCTGAGCTTGATAAAGATTACGGGAGGATGTATAGATATGAAAAATCAATTCTTCTCGGTGTTCATAATCTAATCAATCTTCAGTTTGACGGTACGGATATGTACTATCTCTCACACCCTGAGAGAGTAGAAGGGGCGATTAGATTCAGGGTTGATGATAACAGGATACGGATTGATACCACGCAGCATGCCATAGATGCATTAAGCAGGGTATCAAATATTTTTTATAAATAAAACTAAATTGTTCCAGAGCATGATAGACAATTCTGTATAAATCTTGCGTCCTGATGATATGAAAAAAGTAAAGTTTTCAAAAGTCAAAGTGTCAAGAATAATTAAGGTAACGTTGTTTCTAGCAGCTTTCGCGGTAATATTATTTTTATTATATCCCTTGTATATAAATATCATAACAACATTGAGACAGGAAGATATTTTATCAAAGTGGGGATCACAGGAAGCGGCTCTATCAGAGGAGGGGGCCACTACAACCGGGCTGGCAGGGGATTCTGGAACCACTTCAGAAAATACTGCCTCAGAGGATAGCGTTAAAGATGGTAAAACCCTGGAAGGGTCCGTCAGCCGGGACACTGCAGATTACGGGGATATTGAAATTGGCTTTGATATTGGTAGGGAAATATTAGACTACAGTAATCTAACTGCGGAAGACTTTTTCCCGTTGAAGATTAAGATCCCCAGAATTAAGCTGGAGCGGATAGTAAACGAGGGGGCTGACATACTGACTTTAACAAGTGGGCCGGGGCATATTGAGGGAACCCCGCTTCCGGGTGATACCGGAAGGTGCACTATTTCCGGTCACAGGACTACTTACGGCTCACCCTTTAATAGGATAGATGAACTTCTTGAAGGTGACCTGATTTATCTTGAAACGACAGAAAGCGGGACTTTTATCTATGCTGTCAGTGAATTGGAAATAGTCGGTCCAGAGGATGTATATATTCTGGAAGGTACTGGTAAAAAAGAGCTTTTGCTTACTTCATGCCACCCGGAATATTCTGCAGCTGAGAGGATTGTATTAATATCAGAACTTATAAATATATATCCCCTCAAAATAGCATCTATCGAGGTTAAATAATGGATTAAATGAGTAAGTTAAATAAAGAAAAATTAGCTGCATTGATACTGGTTATAATTATTATAGCACTTGTAATATACAATGTATTTTCCATGGAGATGCAGAAAATAGAAAACCGCAGAGAGTTGGAAGAAGAGGCAAGGCGGGAAATTGAGATGCTTGAAGAGATAAAGTCAGAAGAAGCGAGGGAGATTGCAGAGTATTACCAAAAGTTCAGGCCGCTTAAGGATGAATTTATTGAAAAGACAGTTGAATTATCAGAAGAACTTGACAGCGAGTTTATAAACGTAGGCCAGCTAAAAGAGCTTGCATCTAAAAGGCGTGATGCGGTAACCGGTTACAGGGAAAAATTACTCCTTATTGAGAATATCCCGGCCCCGCTTGAGACTTTTTATAATTATGAACTGGAATTTATTGATAGTGACATTGAAACCATAAATCTTGTGCTGTCATATTATGAAAGCGGAAATTATTCCACATTTGATGAGCCAAAAATAGAAAAGCTCTATCTTGATACGGAAGCACTCTTTATAGAGGCGGAAAAGGAGATGAAAAGGGTGTTTGAAAATTATGGGCTGGTATATATTCTGGAAGGTGCTGAGTAAAAGCATTTTATTGAAATTATTGGCAGGAAATTTTACAGCATGAAATATTTTTGGTGTTTTTACCTTCACCAAAAAATATTTATGCAGATGACCCGATGCTTTTTAGAGGTATCTTTTTTAAAAAAGTTCGCTGCAAATATATGCTATAATGAGATAAAATTATTTTTAATCCTTGTAACCGGTCATAATTTAATACCATGGGAAAAGAAAAGAATAATAAAGAGAGCAGTAAAAAAACCACTGATTCAAAATATTTATTAGATGACCTTCTTAAAGTTGATATTGAAAATAATAAGGAGCCGGAAAGAATTATTGATGCCATCCGTAATGAGATAGCAAAACATAATTATTATTACTACATTAAAGATAACCCCATAATAAGTGATGCACAGTACGACAGGCTGATGAGGAACCTTGAGGAACTGGAAAAAAGGTATCCAGGGCTTGTGACTTTAGATTCACCCACCCAGAGAATTGGCGCTCCACTTGAAGGGGGCTTTTCCACTGTGGAGCATGGCGAGAGGATGCTGAGCTTACAGGATGCATTCAGCTATGGTGAGTTAAAAGATTTTCTTACACGTGTATGCAAAGACCTGGGAAAAAGCGAAGATGAGGTGGAATTTGTTTGTGAGCTTAAGATAGACGGATCAGCAGTTTCACTTGTTTATGAAAACCAAACATTTGTAAGGGGCGCCACCAGGGGTGACGGCGTGAGGGGCGAGGATATAACTTCAAACTTAAAAACCATAAAGGCAATACCCTTAAGACTTTTAAAAAAAAGCGGGACCGGTATCCCCAAAAAACTTGAAGTAAGGGGAGAAGTATATCTCGGGAAAGAGGAGTTTAAGAGAATTAATGCCGTCAGGGAAGAAGAGGGGCTTTCATCCTTTGCCAATCCAAGAAATGCTGCAGCTGGCTCACTCAGGCAGATAGACCCCAAAAATACTGCTAAAAGAAGGCTTAATATATTTATATACGGGGCAGTAAATGCTGAAGTTCATGGTATCTCAAGCCATTACAGTATGCTTCAGTACCTTTCCGGGATGGGGCTCAAGGTTAATCCCAATATAAAAAAGGTAGTGGGTTTTGATAAGATAAAGGATTACCTTGATTACTGGGAGGATAAGCGCAAAGGGCTCTCCTATGAGACTGACGGGGTGGTTATAAAAGCGGATAGCTTTTCATTCCAGAAAAAACTGGGGCAGACCTCAAGGAATCCCAGGTGGGCAATTGCCTATAAATTCCCTCCCGAAGAGGAGGTTACGAAAATGGTGGATATAGAAGTAAGTGTGGGAAGGACGGGAGCGCTTACACCGGTAGCAGTCCTTAAACCGGTAAAAGTAGCAGGTTCAACCATCTCCCATGCAACACTTCACAATGAAGATGAAATAAAAAGAAAAGGGGTTATGATTGGCGACTGGGTGGTAATACACAAGGCAGGGGATGTTATACCTGAAATTGTAAAGGTAATAAAGGAAAGAAGGGACGGCACCCAGAAGGAATTTAAAATGCCGGATAAGTGCCCGATGTGCGGCTCGGAGGTCATAAAGCCGGAAGGAGAGGTGGCTTTAAGGTGCACTTCCATTGCCTGCCCTGCGCAGCAGTACGAGAGGATTGTCCACTTTGCCTCAAAAGGGGCTATGGATATAGACGGGTTAGGGCCAGCAATTATCAAGAAACTTCTTAAAGAAAAATTAATTGGAGACCCTGCAGATATTTATTACCTGAAATATGATGATATATTTTCACTTGAAAATTTTAAGGAGAAATCAACAAAGAACCTGCTTAAAGCTATAGAGGAAAGCAGGAAAAGGCCGCTTTCACGACTTCTTTTTGCGCTGGGAATTAGATATGTGGGCTCGCACACTGCAGAATTGCTGGCAGGAGAATTTTCAGACCTTGACGGGCTGATAGGAGCGGAGTATGAGAAAATTGAGGGTATAAGGGAGATAGGGCCAAAAATAGCTGAAAGTGTGGTTGCTTTCTTCAGGCAGGAGCAAAATCTAAAAGTTATAGAGAAGCTGAGGGAAGCGGGCTTGAACTTTGGTTCAAAATCCAGAAAAGTTAAAGAGAAGGAAGCTTTCAGCGGTAAAACTTTCGTTCTTACAGGAAAGATTGGCGGTTTCTCAAGAGATGAAGCGGCCAGGGTCATAGAGGGCTTTGGCGGCAGGGTAACCTCAAGCGTAAGCAAGTCTACTGATATGGTTATTGCCGGAGAGAGCCCGGGAAGCAAGCTTGATGATGCCAGGAGATATAAGGTTAAGGTTATAGGTGAAGATGATTTTAAGGAAATGATAGAGAAGTAGCCCTGCGCAGGGCTTGAGCTCTTTATTTATATATTTTATTTGAATGTATTGCCTGGTAATATACAGGCTTTAAAAATCCTTTGGATTAAGGAAAATATAATAAAAGATTTATAAAATTTTAACAGTTGTTTTTTATATGTCTAACAGAAGTTTTAAGGATAAAAATCACCCGGAAAGCCAGGGACATGTCCTGAATATAAAGTGGAATGCCCGTGATGCGATAATTTCACTGGTTTTTTTAGCAGCGGTCCTTATCGGCGTTTATTTTGGCTCTGCCTGGCTATTTAAAGTTTTTGGGGACAAAGAATTTTTTAATTCATCCAATATAAGCAATTCAAGTTTTGTGGTCCTGTATGCGATCCAGGTTGTTCTAATGCTGGGGGTAGTCTGGTTTTTTGCCCTATTTAGAAGAAAGTCTGGCTTAAGGGACCTGGGACTGCGTTATTACAGTATCCTTAAGACAATATGGTATTCTTTTATCTCACTTGTGGCTATTTTTATTGTAAGTTTTTTATATGTTTTTTTATTGAATTCGCTGTTCGGGATAGAGGCGCCTTCCAGTAAAATTGAAGTTCTCGTAAGAAATGGAAGCATATCAAGCAATACCCTTCTGGTAATAGTGACGTTAATTGCACCTTTGAGCGAGGAGATTTTTTTCAGGGGTTTTTTATACCAGGCATTTAAAAAAAGCTGGGGGGTTAATGCGGGGCTATTTCTATCCTCCTTCCTTTTTGCTGCAGTTCACCTGGAAATATACAGCTTCATACCCATTATGATTATAGGGTGGCTGCTTGCGTATGTTTTTGAGAAGACAAAATCACTCATGCCCGCAATTTTTCTGCATGGAGTTTACAATCTGGCACTAATAATGATTTTACTGGGAGAGCTGGAAATTATAAAGCTGTATTAATAGAACAGAATATTTGTTAAAATGTTATATCTAAATCTGCCTTTAATTATCGTAAGTTTTAATATTTAGGGCTATATTAGCATTTTGTAACTTTATAAGGTAGATATAAATAGGCAGTTTGCATATTAAGAAAGGGTAAAGCAATGGGAAGAATTTCTAAAGATGATGTTAAGCATGTGGCAAAGCTTGCAGAGCTTGAAATTGGACAGAAAGAGATAGAGAAGATTACATCCCAGCTGGATAAAATCCTGGATTATGTGGCAGAAGTAAGCAAGGTGGATACAGAAGGAATAACCCCTATATCGCACATACTGGATATAAAAAATGTCCTGAGGGAAGATGTGCCTAAAAAATCAATAACCCAGGAATCTGCGCTTGAGAATGCACCGGATGAAGTAGATTCCGGCTTTAAGGTTCCCAAGATAGATTAAAAAATAATAAAAATAGGTTAGCGGGAGAGGTTTTGGAAACATATTACCTTACAGCCCATCAGTTAAGGGATAAGCTTAAGAAAAAAGAAATAAGCTGTAGCGAAATAACAAAGAGTTCCTACAGGCGGATTGAAGAAGTTGAAGATAAGGTAAACTCCTTTATAAGACTGGAAAAAGAAAGTGCGCTTTTAAAGGCAAAAGAGGTCGATGCCCTTATAGCATCCGGAGGCAGCGTTGAAGACCTTACCGGAATTCCAGTAGCGGTAAAGGATAATATATGCACTAAGAATATTACAACTACATGTGCTTCAAAAATTCTTAAAAATTATGTTCCGGTATACAATGCATCTGTAATTGAAAAGCTTGAAAGCCGTAATTATATCCTGCTGGGAAAGTCAAATATGGATGAGTTTGCGATGGGCTCGTCAAGTGAGAACTCTCATTTTGGGCCTGTAAGGAACCCCTGGGATGTAAACAGGGTACCGGGAGGTTCAAGCGGCGGACCTGCTGCGGCAGTGGCGGCAGGTGAGGCAATATGTGCCCTGGGTTCTGATACAGGGGGCTCTATCAGGCAGCCGGCGTCCCTTTGCGGTATTGTGGGGCTGAAGCCGACTTACGGAATGGTATCAAGATACGGGCTGGTGGCCTTTGCATCTTCTCTTGACCAGATAGGGCCGCTTGCAAGGGATGTTGAAGATTGTGCCCTAATGCTTAATGTAATCTGCGGCCATGACGAAAATGATTCCACATCCATAAATAAGGAAATCCCGGATTACAGGAGTTTCTTAAAACCTGATATTAAGGATTTGAAGATAGGGGTTCCTTCAGAGCTTATGGTAGAAGGCATTGACGGGGAGGTAAAGGAAAAAATACTTAAAGTAATCAGTATGGCTGAAGATATGGGGGCAGAGGTTGAAGAAATTTCAATTCCCAGCTTAAAGCATGCTTTAAGCGTGTATTATATAATAGCGCCTTCTGAGGCAAGCTCCAACCTGTCAAGGTTTGACGGTGTGAGATACGGATACAGAAACACGGAAGCAAGAACTTTAAGGAAGATGTACAGGAAGAGCAGGGCAGAGGGCTTTGGAGATGAGGTTAAAAGAAGAATAATGATTGGGACTTACTGCCTGTCAGCAGGTTATTATGATGAATATTATGAGAAGGCGCGGAGAGTAAGGACATTGATTATAAATGATTTTAAGAAAGCATTCAGCAAATTTGATGTTCTGCTTTCTCCCACATCGCCTACTACTGCTTTTAAGATTGGGGAGAAAACAGAGGACCCCCTGACCATGTATCTTTCAGATATCTGTACAATACCGGTTAACCTGGCAGGGCTTCCCGCGATTTCAATTCCGGCAGGACTTTCGAAGGACGGGCTTCCAATAGGTGTTCAGGTTATCGGTAATGTATTAAGGGAAGATAATATTTTAAGAGTGGCCTACAGTCTTGAAAAAGCAATAGGTTTTAATGATAGGCCAGGGCTGTAGTGGAGTGCGGCAGGGCTAATATGATATTTTTAAGTTTATATTTTTTAAAAAGTTTGATTACGGGAGATCATGGGAAAAGAGAGTAAATATCAGTCGGTAATAGGGCTTGAAACACATGTGGAGCTTGACACGGAAACAAAGATGTTTTGCGGGTGTAAGCTTTCTTTTGGTGATGAGAAAAACACACATACCTGCCCGGTTTGTCTTGGCCATCCCGGCTCGCTTCCGGTTACCAATAAAAAAGCAGTTGAGTATGCGGCAAAGATTGCCCTGGCATTGAACTGCAGAATTAATAAATATACGATTTTTCACAGGAAGAACTATTTTTATCCTGACATGCCTAAAAACTACCAGATTTCACAATATGACATTCCGCTTGGGGTAAAAGGTCATCTTGATATTGACATGGGGAGCTACACCAGGAGAGTAGGGATAACCAGGGTGCACATGGAGGAAGATACCGGAAAACTTCTTCACACGGGGTCAACCGGCAGGATAAGTGAATCTGAAGCAAGCATAGTTGATTTTAACAGGGCAGGCACTCCCCTGATAGAAGTTGTAAGCGAGCCGGATATGAGGTCGCCTGAAGAAGCAAGGGAATACATGATAGTCTTAAGGAATTTGATATTATTCCTGGAAGTAAGTGATTGCAGCATGGAGGAGGGCAGCCTCCGCTGTGATGCAAATGTTTCGGTAAATGTAAAAGGAGCCAAAAAGATAGGGACAAAGACGGAGATTAAGAATTTAAACTCTTTCAAGTTTTTACAGAGAGGGCTGGAATATGAGGTAAAAAGGCAGGTTGAGATACTTGAATCAAAGGGCAGGGTTATCCAGCAGACAAGGCATTATGACAGTAAAACCGGGACTACAAAAACCCTCAGGTCCAAGGAAGAGGCCCATGATTATAGATATTTCCCTGAACCCGACCTGGTTCCTATTTGTGTTGAAGAAAAAATGATAGAAGAGATTAGAAAAACGATCCCTGAGCTGCCGTCCGAAAAAGCCAGGAGGTTTGAGGAGGAGTACGGTTTGCCCAGGGGCGATTGCATATTCCTTGCCAATAGTAAAGAGATGGCTGGTTATTTTGAGGAGAGCTGCAGGTATTATGATGATGCCAAGAACATTGCAAACTGGATAATGGGTGATTTCAGCGCGCTTATGAATAAAGATAAGATAACGACAATAAAGGAGAGCAGGGTAACCCCTGAGAATCTTTGCAAGATGCTTAAGATAGTGGATAAGGGCCAAATCAGTTCCAAGATGGCAAAGTCAGTATTTGAAGAGATGTTTACAACAGGTAAAGACCCTGAAAATATTATTGAAAGCAGGGGCCTGGAGCAGATAAGTGATAAGGGTCTTCTTGAGTCGGTTATTGATGAGGTGATAGGTGAAAACCCAGGGCCGGTAGAGCAGTTACGCGGGGGGAAAGAAAAGGCGCTGAGTTTTTTAGTTGGTAAAGTAATGGCAAAAACAAAGGGGAAAGCAAATCCGCAGCTGGCAGTTGAGATTATAAGAAAAAAAATAGGTTGATTATCTAACAGAAATTAATATAATTTTAGGTGAGTATCCCCTTATAACAGGTACACTTGCCGTCTTTTTGATACATAAAAATATTATGAAAGTTTTAATATGATATCAAGAAATTCTTTGGTAAAATTATAGGGTGATTAAGAAATGAGCAATTTATTAAACGAAAGAGATACAGAAACTCTAGTTGATAATCAACTCAAAAATCTTAATTGGGATGATAATCCGCAAAGTCCACAAAGAAATGTTTTCAAACAAAAACCCAAAACTACTACGCAGTATGATAAATTAGGTGGATTAAAGCCTGACTATATTCTATATAGAAAATTATCAGACGAGCCGTTAATAATAATAGAAGCTAAAAAGCCTAAGGAAAACATCGATAAAGCAATTAAACAGGGTGTATTATATGCTCAAAAAATAGACGCTCCGATAGTTTATGCGACTGACGGTGTATTTACAAAAACATATCATTTAAAAAAACAGAAACCACTCTTTTTAAACGGTGAGGAGGTAGAAGAGTTTATTAGTGAAGTACTCGCATTAAACTATCTTTATGATAATGAGTATATTTCATTAGATAAAAAAGTTATAAATTCTCGAAAAGAATTAATTTCAATTTTTGATAGAGCTAATGACTTACTTAGAGATGAAGGACTACAAGCTGGGGTTGAAAGATTTAGCGAATTTGCCAATATTTTATTTTTGAAATTAATAAGCGAAAGAGAGGAAATAAAAGAAAATAGTGGTAAAAAAGATTATATTCCTCTTGAGTACAGGTGGAACTATTTTAGAGATAAAAGACCTGTAGAATTATTGAGTTATGTTGGAAAAGTCGTATTAAAGGAATTTAAGGAAAGGTTTGACGATAAGAGTATTTTTGAGGATATTAAAATAACAAACCCTGATACGTTTAAAAATCTGATAGATATGATTGATCCTCTATATTTAACCGATACAAATACCGATATAAAGGGAGATGCTTTTGAATATTTCTTAAAATCATATAGTAGTGGTAATAATAATGATTTGGGTCAATATTTTACGCCAAGACATATTATTAAGACTTTGGTTAAATTACTGAGACCAATGTTTGGTGAAACTATATACGACCCATTTTGCGGAACGGGCGGCATGCTCACAGAATCTTTTAAGCAAATTAGAAGTACAATGCCACAGAATGAAAATTCCATCAATGTTTTGAAGAGATCATCATTATATGGAAGGGAAATAACAAGCATTGCCAGAATTGCAAAAATGAATATGATACTTATAGGGGATGGTCATTCCAATATAGAAAAAGTTAATAGTCTCGTTAACCCAATTGATAATAAATATGATATTGTAATAACTAATATACCCTTTTCCACCAAAACGCCACATGGTTCTTTTTATAATCTTCCAACCGATAACGGAGATAGTATTTGTATACAACATTGTTTAAAAGCCCTAAATAAAGCTAATCACAATAGTAGGTGCGGAATTATTGTTCCAGAAGGCTTTCTTTTCGATTCTACTTATAGGAAAGAAAGAGAATTTATAATAAGGGATTTTGACTTACATACAATAGTCTCATTGCCCGATGGTGTATTTCTACCATATACACCACAAAAGACAAATATTCTATATATAAAAGTTAAAAACAAGAAAAAGAATAAAATATGGTATTTCGAGGTTAAGAATGATGGTTTTACACTAGATAACTACAGAAGACCCTTAAAAGGGGATAATGATTTGGACAAATTACTTGATGGAATAGAATTTTCTTTTTTAGAGGTAGATAAAATTAAAAATAAAGGTTTTCAGTTGGTAAAGAGTATTTATGAAGAAAGGGGTTTAAGGTCAAAAGATTTTAATTCTTTCCCATTATCAAGATTAGCAGATATAAAATTCGGACAAAGTGCGCCTCAGGATCCAGAGTTATTTTCTGATGGTGTATACCCATTCTTTAGAGTATCAGATTTAGCAAGAGAACATATTTCCTATAATTTAATAAAAACAAGAGATAAGTTGAATGAAAGAGGTATAGAGAATCTGTATAAATTTCCCAAGGGGACTATATTGTTCCCGAAAAGTGGAAAGACTGTATTAAAAAATCATAGAGGGATTCTTGGTTGTGATGGATATGTTGTAAGTCATTTTGCGTGTATAATACCTCATGCCGATAGGATTAAACCTCTCTATCTATTTGCTTGTTTATTAAACATTGATGCATCTAAATTGCTATTAAATAATGGTTATCCATCAATCCGAAAAGAAGTCTTTGAATCTATTCTTATACCAATACCAAAAGACAAGAATGTCCAAAAGGAAATATCTGATAATATACATAAAATAATAAATTATACTTCACAGATAACAAGTATTGAATTTAAAATTAAAGAAGAATTCTCTGAATTTTCTATTTAAATATAAGAAAAATGGTAGATAAAAAGCAATTTAAATTGATAATTAAACGTGCTTCCCAGCCGATAAGACCAGACTTAGAAAAATCGGGAAAGGGGAAAGACGATTATTATAGCGATAGACAAACTCGTCAACATAAGACTGAAGATACTTCGGGGAAACACAGTGATAAGTACCATTGATTGACCTTTTTAGTTGAGACCAGAAGCCCTCGATTGTGTTGGTGTGTGCTATACCGTTAGCCCATTGTTCTTTGAAATGACTGACTGTTTGATGATTGAAGCCTAATTTTCTTACTACATTATAGCTTCTATATTCATCAGTCATAATATTTGAGCCAAGTTGGACACTATCTCTCATTATATTCTGGACGGTATAGGAATTGGTATTAGAAACTACTTTGGCTTTAAGGTTCCCTTTTCGTTGAGCTAAACCCACAACCGGAGTCTTATTTTCAGAGCCACGACCTCTTTTGCCTTTATGCTTACCACCGATATATGTCTCGTCAATCTCAATGATGTCTGACAATAAATCCTTATTCTGTTTGAACAGTTGTCTTATCTGTTTGGCTATTCTCCAAGCACATTTATAGGTAACTCCGAGTTGACGTTCCAACTCTTTAGCAGAAACACCATTTTTAGATACAGAGAATAGATAGATAGAATAGAACCAATCTTTTAAACTAGTAGAGGATTTATGAAATATGGTATCGGCTAATGGGCTAATCTGATAACCGCAGTATTGACAGGAATAGACCTTACGGTTTTCTATTCTATAGAAATTAGTTTTCTTTTTACAGGAAGGACATGATTTTAAATGACCATAACGATTGTTAAAGATTTCATCAAGACAAGCATTGTCGTCTGGATACATTTTGTTGAAGTCTTTTATTGTAAATTTATCTTTCATCATGCTATAATCATACCAGATTATATACGTGATGTCAAGGGATAATTGCCTAATTTTAAATTTGATAGGTATTTATTTTTTATTGTTTTTATGTGGTTTTTTGATATCTTTGTAACTAGAGTTATGTTCGGTTTGCAGGATGCTGAGTGAGGCTGGCTTGATTGTTTTTAATTGATAAAGATAGATTTTTTATATATAAAAAGTTATTTAAAATTAATTAATGGTGGAAAGGGATTTAAAATGGTAAAAAATATTGGGATTCTAACCGGTGGGGGAGATTCATCAGCAATAAACGCAGCCATAAGGGCTATTTTTATGAGGGCATCACAGTATGGATATAAGATAATAGGAATTAAAAACGGATGGGAAGGTCTTATTAAAGGAAGTGCGGAAGAGTTGTGTAGAGAATCAGTTTCAGGAATTCTTTCTGAAGGCGGCACTATACTGGGAACATCCAGGACTAACCCATTTAAAGTAGAAAATGGAGTTGAAAAGGTTAAAGAAAATATAAAAAAGCTTGAGCTTGATGCGGTAATAACAATAGGCGGGGATGATACCAATGGAGTTATAACACGTTTAACTCAGTATGGAATAAAGGGAGTAGGGATACCCCAGACTATTGATAATGACATTGCACATTCTGATTATTCCATAGGTTATGATACGGCGCTGGAAGTTGTTACCGGATGCATTGACAAGCTTCACACCACTGCATCTTCGCATCACAGGATAATGATAGTAGAAGTTATGGGAAGAGATTCCGGCTGCCTGGCGCTAAACGGAGGTATTGCCGGGGGTGCGGATGTTATATTAATTCCGGAGGTTCCTTTCGATTATGATGACATAGTGAATACTATTGAGAGCAGAAGAGAGAGAGGTAAGGACTTCAGTATAATTGCAGTAGCGGAAGGAGCAAAGCCGGCTGAGGTTGAAGGCCAGGTAGCATCTTCAGAGGAGATTGACAGTTTTGGCCATGTAAGACTTGGCGGTGTGGGTAATGTTATTGCCAGGGAGATTGAGAAAAGGACTGGCTATAGTACCAGGGTAACCATACTGGGACACTTGCAGAGAGGCGGAAGGCCGACTGCTTTTGATAGGATAGTTGCTACAAGATTGGGAGTAAAGGCAGTTGATCTTGTCCATGAGGGTAGATTCGGAGAGATGGTAGTTATGGAAAATGGAGTAATAAAGTCTGTTTCACTGGAGAAAGCCATAAAGGAAGAAAAACCTCTGGATAAAGAGCTTTACGAAATATCAAAGCTTTTTAAATAAAAAGCCCGTTAAGGTAAAAGCAATATAGTTTGGTTACTTTAGATATTAATAGATAATATATATTGTTAGGTTATAGAATTTTATAATTTAAAGTTAATTGGGTGTAATTGGTAGTTATTGATATATAGGTTAAAAATTGCTAAATTAAGACTGCATTTCTGGGGCAGGCACATAAGCTTAATGCTTATGCCCTATCATTTTTAGGTTATTTCTATTAATTAATAATTCTGAAGTTTTATCTTAATGTTTGTTAATACTATTAATATGTAAGTTTTTAATCATCTCATCAATTTCTTCTTCGGATAGATTATTAATACTAAATCCTTTTTGCTGTAGCCATTCTTTAAATTGGCTCTGTGATTTTTTCATTGATTTTTCATATTGAAGTTCTACAATCTTTTCAAGAAGCTTCTTATTTTCCATGTATTTCTTGTATGAGATTATTACAGCTTCGGGGATACAGTCTCTTGTGACGATATAAGTTTCATTTTTATCAGATATAGCATCTACAATTTCTTTGATATTGTTTCTGGCATTTGTAATTCCAATTATTTGTTCCATAAGGCTCATTTCCTGTAGGTATTTTAATCGTACATTTAAATTCAAATTTAAATGTGATTAAATATTAAATAATATATTTATATAATATTATAGTATATAATAGGTATAGAAATAGTATTGACATAGTTAATAATATATTTTATCCTACTAAAACAAATTTCTTTAAATTATACATATATACAAAAGCACTATTGGATATATATACTAATATAAATGATAAAATAAGTAAATATATTAATTCTTTTAATATCATATTAGCAGATAGGGATACTAAAACATTTAAGAGAGTTCAAAATTTATTCAAAAAATTTAAATTTATAAATTTAAATAGCAGTTTTGCTGTAAATTTTATTTTGGAATATGAAAGAATTGATATGGTTATTATAAGCAGAAAAATTTCTAATTTATCAGATATTGTAAGTAGAGCTAAAAGAAAAAAGATAAATGTCTATATTTTAGGGAAAGATATAGGCTCTCCAATAAATGAAAATGAAATAGAAAATTTAATATTAAAAGAAATAAAAATAAGAAAACTTGATAAAAAAAGCAAGTGGGTTGATTTTAAGGATTTTTACTAATATTTAATTATTAATTAATATAAAGACAGGCAGGGAGGTGTAGTTTGGACTATTTCAAATTAAAAGAGAGGAATACGAATATCAGGACAGAAGTTGTTGCTGGGATTACAACTTTTATGACCATGGCTTATATTATATTCGTAAATCCGGCAATACTATCACAGGGTGGCGAAACGGGAATTCCTTTTGAGGCTGCAGTTTATGCAACGTGTATTGGTGCGGGGCTTATGAGTGTATTAATGGGCGTCATAACAAATACTCCTTTTGCGCTTGCTTCAGGAATGGGCATAAACGCAGTAGTTGTCTTAACTATTATTTATGGGCTTGGTCTTAGCTGGCAGCAGGCGATGGGGGTAGTGGTTATTGAAGGGCTTGTTGTTACGGTTATGGTGCTGACAGGCCTGCGCAGCATGATAATGAGGGCGATACCAATGGGTCTAAAGTATGCGATTGGAGTTGGAATAGGGCTTTTCATTGCATTTATTGGAGCCCAGGAGGCAGGTTTTGTTGTCGCTAGTTCTTCCACCGTGGTAACTCTTGGTGATTTTACTGCAAGTTATACCCAGCTGGCAGCTTTTGGGCTGGTGCTTACATCAATTCTTGTTGCTTTCAGGATAAGAGGCGGGATTTTGCTGGGAATAATTGGGACAGCGGCCGCAGGTATGATATTCAGGATAATATCCATTCCTAAAGAAATTATAAAGATCCCTGCGATTGAAAATTTTAGCACCTTTTTTAAAGCAGATGTGGTTGGTGCGGTATGGAGCAAAGGAATGCTGAATATAGCTGCATTGGTAATGATCTTTGCATTGTTTATGACTGACTTTTTTGACACTATGGGTACAGTCATAGGCGTAGGCGGAGAAGCAGGACTGCTTGATAAAAAAGGAAGCCTTCCTAATTTAAAGAGTGTTCTTTTAGTAGACTCCCTTGCAGCAGTAGCCGGTGGCTTATTTGGTGCCAGCTCGATAACAACCTATATTGAGAGTGCATCAGGAGTATCCGACGGCGGAAGGACAGGAATAATGCCTACTGTGACTGGCTTCCTTTTTATTATTTCTATATTTTTCTCTCCCCTGATTGCTGTTATTGGTGGAGGAATAGAAATAGCGGATGGGGTTTTTAAATATCCTGTTACCTCATCGGCGTTGATTGTAGTTGGTTTCTTAATGATGTCAGTTATGAATAAAATTGATTTTAAGGACTACGAAGTAGGAATACCAGCATTTTTAACCATAATTATAATGCCGTTCACATACAGTATATCTTATGGAATTGGGTTTGGTTTTATTAGTTATACTTTGATAAAATTATTCAGGGGTAAATTTAAAGACCTTCATCCGCTGATGATTATAGTGAGCGCGCTGTTTGCTGTAGCATTCATTGCGGAGGCGATAGCAAAAAAATTTGCGGGAATATAGTATAATTGTAAAGAATTTTAAAAAATAAAAAGTTAAAAGAATAATATAACTATCCATACCAGGGCAAGTGGCAGGTTGAGGGCGATAAAATAAAAACTCTAAATATTGACTAAGTCACTTACTCTATAGAAAATTCTACGGTCTCTGTTTGTTCATCGTTAAGGAAAATTACTACATTGTATCTTCCTTCAGGAAAACCGCTTTCCATGGTCAGACTGAAACCGACATAACCCGAACCAGCTTTATCTGTGGTAAAATCAGTTGAATTAATTAAATCCTTTGTTTCCAGATAATTCCACTTGGTGGTTATTTTATCTTCGGTGGTCATATTTTTGATTTTAACTGATGCCCATATAATATCAGTTCCTGACGGGAAGACAGTTGTGGGCCCTAAGGGCTTGTATTCACTATCTACATTTTTGCAAGTAACTACTTCTTCAATCTCAAAAGGACTGGGAGTGCAACCTGCTGTAAACAATGCAAAGCTGAGTGCTATAATTAGGGAAAAAATTGTTACTTTAGTTTTCATATGTGTCCTTTTCTATATAGTTAGTGCCTTGTCTAATTATTAAATTAATAATAGAAGAATTTTAAGATTTTGTAAATGAGGATGTATAAATATTGAAGTATGTAATATTATGAGTTATAAATAAATATTAAGTAATTTAGGCGGTATTAAAAAATATGGAAGAATATAATAAGAGAGAGAAACTTAAAGATTTTTACTTAAAGATTAAAGATTGTACCAGGTGTGAGCTTTCAAAAACCAGGACAAAATTTGTTTTTGGGGGCGGAAGTGCCTATGCCGAAATTATGCTTGTAGGAGAAGCTCCTGGCAAAAACGAAGACCTGCAGGGGCTGCCTTTCGTTGGCCAGGCAGGAAAGATACTTGATGAACTTCTTGATTCTATTGGATCCAGCAGAAATGAAGTCTTTATAGCAAATGTATTGAAATGCAGGCCTCCTGGAAACAGGGACCCGAGGGCAGAAGAAATTGAAAGCTGCAAAGAGTATCTGCTCCAGCAGATAGAAATAATTGACCCTAAAATAATATGTACTATGGGTAAATTTTCCACACAGGTACTGCTTAATACAAGTAAGGGGATTACGGGCCTCAGGGGGAAGATATTTAAAGTTAATAACCGTCTTATTATGCCTATAAACCACCCTGCAGCTGCGTTATATGCTCCTTCAAGGATGGAAATTTTAAAACAGGACTTTCAGAAAGTAAAAAAGCTGGTTGACTCTAATGGAAATATAGAAAGCTTCCAGGAAGATTTATTAAATATTGAAGCTGGGGGCAAAGAGAATAGTGGCGAACAGTTAGGGCTCTTTTAATATGCAAATTAAGGTTATTTCAAATTCTCCTTTCTTCACAAATGGTTTAGGCAAGACCTTCTCCAGGGTTATTTCAAGAGGGGATATTATCCTTTTTACCGGTGAACTTGGTGGCGGCAAAACAACCTTTATAACCGGGATTGCGGAGGGTTTAGGCCTTGTGGGAAAGGTTTCCAGTCCCAGTTTTACCATACTTAACGAGTATGTGATTAGCAGCCGCAGAGAGCTTGTGCATGTTGACTTGTACAGGTTGGAAAATATTGATGAGATAGAAGGGATTGGCCTTGACGATTACTTCTATAAAGATACTTCGATTATCTGTGTGGAATGGGGAGATAAGATAAAGGAATATATAAAAAAAGAATTTCTGGAAGTGGACCTGAGCTATATTATGGATGATGAAAATTCAGGAAATAAAAGAAAGATTATTTTTAAAAGCTCGGGGAAGTACTGGGATGGGAAACTGGAAGAATTTAAAAGTATACTAAATAAGTAGAAATAATATTATCTCTGTTATTATGGGTTAATCTTTAAAGGTAGCGTTATGAATATTTTAAGCATTGACAGCAGCACCAAATTTTTAAGCGCGGCGGTTAGCTGTGATAATAAATTGCTTTCGGAGGTAAATGATAAGAGCAAATCAAGACATATGGTAAATATAATAGGGATGGTTGACGGCGCTCTATCCAGAGCAAAACTTACCTTAAAGGAAATAGATGTTTTCGGGGTGAATGCAGGCCCCGGGGATTTTACGGGAACAAGGATAGGGGTTAGCGTGATAAAGATGCTGTCCTGGCTGGAATCAAAGCCGGCTTACTGCATAAATTCGCTTGATTCGCATGCCCTGGGCATGTGCCTGGTAAATAGCGGTTATATTATAAATTGTCTTAAGAAGAATAAACCTTTTATGGTGATGTCCTGCCTTGATGTAAGGAAAGAGGAAGTTTATTTTTCTTTCTACGAACTTACGCAGGAAATCGGTAGCAATAATAATAAATATCTTGCTGAAGTTAGATTAAAAAGGGGGCATTTTTTTATAAAAAAGTGGGGTAAAAGTTTCTTGGCCCGGTATGATGACCTTAAAAGTCTTTTAAGCAGAGTGGTTGAAGATGAAATTTTAAAAAATCAGGCGGACTCTGCCGGAAGCGGAGATTTAAAAATACTTATAGGGGGGAACTGTTACTTAAGTTACGGGAAAGTGCTCTCTGGTATAGCCAGCAGTAGCAAAACATTTATTCTTGATAGAAAAACATTTTACCCCCGGGCAGGGTACTTAAATGTTTGTGCATATTACAATGCGGTAAGGAAGGTAGCAACAAAAAATCTTATTCCTGTGTATGTCAGGGAATTTATACCTTTTGGAGGTGCGAAATAAGGGAGAGGGCATAAGGCAGCCCCGGGAAGAGGGCCTATAAGATAGCATATAAATAACAGGCAAATACAGAAGGCAAACTAATGGAATAAACAGGAAAATTGTAAAGAATAAAGTAAGAAAGAAAATAAAAAAGCAAAAGGATTAAAAACATAAGTAAATCTAAGGCAGCATAACAAAGTATTGATAGAAAGCTGTGATATGAATATAAGAGAAGGCAGCAAAGAATAATATGGTAAAAGAGGATATACATATACTTGGGATTGAAACTTCTTGCGACGATACTTGTGCCGCGGTGGTTAAAAACGGCTCTACTGTGCTTTCCAATGTAGTTTCATCCCAGGAGGGGATTCATAGTAAATACGGTGGTATTGTTCCCGAGGTAGCGTCAAGAAAACACATAGAAGTAATAGATATAGTCATAAAAGAAGCAATAGAGAAGGCCGGCGTGGATTTTGGGCGGATTGATGCAGTGAGTGTTACGAACAGGCCCGGCCTTATAGGGTCACTTCTGGTGGGAATGGGAGCGGCCAAAGCCATTAGTTACTCAAAAAATATTCCGCTAATTGCTGTTAATCATCTTGAAGCTCATATTTATTCCAACATACTGGTAAATCCTGATATAGGAGGCAATTTTATAGGGCTTATTGTTTCCGGGGGGCATTCCAGCCTGTATCATGTTGATGATGACTGGAATATTAAAGAGATAGGCCATACTGTGGACGATGCTGCAGGGGAAGCATATGATAAAATTGCCAGGTACTTAAATCTTGGTTACCCGGGAGGGCCTGTTATAGATAAACTGTCGCAGGAAGGCAATCCTTATTATATAGATTTACCGAGGCCAATGATTGACAGCGGTGATTTTAATTTTAGTTTCAGCGGGCTTAAGACTGCCCTTATTTACAGGACAAAAAAATCTAAGGAGATTATTTCAAAAGAAAATATTCCCAATCTTGTTGCCAGCTTCCAGCGTTCAGTAGTTGAAGTTTTAACTGAAAAAACCATAAGAGCTGCAAAGAAGTTTGGTGTGGAAAAAATACTTATCAGCGGTGGCGTTGCTGCTAACAGCGAGCTCAGAAAGGAATTTTTAAAAAAAGCTGGTGAGAATGATATAAAGGTGCATATCCCGCCTCTTTACCTGTGTACCGATAATGCAGCAATGGTTGCCTGTGTCGGGTATTACAGGTTTTTAGAAAAAGAGTTTGACAATTTTAAGGTTGATGTTTACTCCAGGAGCGATATGTAGCTAAGATTTTTAGTTGTATTTTAAGAACAAAATTTCATTGAATTTTTTCTTGATTTTTTAATTTCGTTATAATATTATTGCTAAAGGTCAGCAGTCTATATAAGAGAGTGCTTGTTATAATCGGCACATATGTGTAAATATACTAATTTAAAAAGGAGGAAAGATAATGGGATACAGACCACTTGGTGACAGGATACTGGTTAAGCCAAGTCCAAGCGAGGAAAAAACTAAAAGCGGAATTGTTCTTCCTGACTCTGCAAAGGAAAAACCCCAGCAGGGTAAGGTAGTAGCTGTTGGTAGCGGAGCAAAAGACGAAAAGGGTAATAAAATTCCAATGGAGATAAAAGTTGGAGACAAGATCCTTTACTCTAAGTATTCAGGAACGGAAGTAAAGATTGATGGAGAGGAACACCTGATTATAAAGGAAAGTGACGTATTAGCAATTGTAGAATAAAAGTTTTTATTTCAAAGGAGGGAAACAAATAATGGCTAAAGAACTTAAATACAACGAGGTTGCGAGGAGATCCCTTGAAAAAGGGGTGAATACGATTGCAGATGCAATTAAGGTTACCCTTGGACCTAAGGGAAGGAATGTAGTGCTGGATAAGAAATATGGTTCTCCCACTATCACAAATGATGGTGTAACAATTGCCAGGGAAATTGACGTAGAAGATGTTTTTGAAAATGCAGGAGTCCAGCTATTAAAAGAGGTTGCTACCAAAACCAATGATGTTGCAGGGGATGGTACCACTACAGCTACACTTCTGGCACAGGCCATGGTTAAAGAGGGCTTGAGGAATGTTGCAGCAGGTGCAAACCCTATGCAGCTTAAAAAAGGTATAGAAGAAGCGGTTAGTATAGTAGTGGATGAGATAGGCAAGATGAGCTATGACATTGCTACTGATAAAAAGAAAATAGCCGAAGTAGCAGCTATTTCAGCTGCAGATGAAGTTATAGGAAATACAATAGCTGACGCTATGGACAAAGTGGGTAAAGACGGAGTTATTACCGTAGAGGAATCAAATAAGTTCGGAATTGATATAGAACTGGTTGAAGGCCTGCAGTTTGATAAGGGATATTTATCACCTTATATGGTTACGGATGCCGAGAGGATGGAAGCTGTTTTAAATGAGCCTTATATCCTTTTAGCAAACCAGAAGATAGCAGCTATAGGGGATTTAATTCCTATTTTAGAGAAAATACAGCAATCAGGAAAACCGCTTTTAATCATTTCCGAGGATGTTGAAGGAGAGGCACTGGCAACTATAGTAGTTAATAAACTAAGAGGTACATTGACTGTTGTTGCTGTTAAAGCTCCCGGCTTTGGTGACAGAAGAAAAGCTATGCTGGAAGATATTGCCATTGTAACCGACGGTAAGGTAATAAGCGAAGAAATTGGTATAAAAATGGAAAACGTTACCCTTGATATGCTTGGTTCGGCAAGGCAGGTTAAAGTTGATAAGGAAAATACGACAATTGTTGAAGGCAAGGGATCGCTGAATGCAATAAAGGGGAGAATCAAACAGATTAAAAATGAAATAGAACAGAGTGATTCAGATTTTGATAAAGAAAAGCTACAGGAAAGATTGGCAAAGCTTACAGGCGGAGTAGCAGTAATAAAAGTTGGAGCTGCAACTGAAGTAGAATTAAAAGAGAAAAAACACAGGATAGAAGATGCTCTTTCAGCTACGAAAGCTGCGGTTGAGGAAGGAATTGTTTCCGGCGGCGGAGTAGTGCTTATAGGTATAATTCCAAAGATTGACCTTAGCAAATATGAAGGTGATATCAAAACAGGTGCAGCCATTGTTGCCAGGGCTCTTGAGGAACCATTAAGGAGAATTGCTGAAAATGCAGGCCTTGAGGGTTCAGTTGTAGTAGAAAAAGTAAAGAAATTGGAGCCCGGTGAAGGTCTGGATGCTCTGAATGGAAAATATGTCAATATGATAGATGCAGGAATTATAGACCCTGCAAAAGTTACAAGGAGCGCGCTGCAGAATGCAGCATCAATAGCAGCTCTGCTGCTCACAACCGAGGTAATTGTTGCAGAAAAGCCTGAGAAAGAAAAGGGTGGTCCTGCAATGCCTCCAGGCGGAGGATACGGCGGAGGAATGCCTCCTATGTAATAACATAAACATTTGCCGGGATTTAAGATGAGGCAGTATTAAGGATGTTTTAACTTTTTAGGTATATGGTTTACCGGCAATGATAGAAAATTAAGGGCTGGTTTTAATTATAAAGCCGGCCCTTTTTTATTTCTAAAAAACGGTACAGGAAAATATTCCAGGTGTTGTAAACTCATCATTTCAGCAGGTAATATAATTGATGTAGCGCAGATTAGCTTGCGTTTACCTGAATAATAATTAAGGATAATGGAAAAAATAGCTTAAGTATCCCTGCGGTAGGAAAAATAATCAAAATGCCCGGTTAATACCTTGCTTTATAAATTGAATAAATCATTAACTTATAGTAATATTTCTTTTATTATTATTTTCACAGGTTCCGTTGTACAGTTTTCCGGTTTTTTATATTTTTTAGGATTTTTATCTTTTAATTTTCTGGAATTTTATAGTTATAAAAAAAGTTATATGTATTGTAAGTATGGGAATTGAATTATTTTACAAAATATTACTTGTAATAGCATCTTATCTATTTGGTTCTTTTCCCACTGCGTATATAGTGCACTGGGTAAAAAAAGGCGATGACATAAGGAAATATGGAAGCGGGAATGTAGGGGGCACCAATGTCACGCGAACTCTTGGTGCTGGTTACGGGGCAACAACTATAATTGCTGATATCGTTAAGGGATTTATACCCATACTTGTACTTTACTTTATTTATCCCGGTGACTTAATACTTCTCTCTGTCGTGTCTGTTGCTGTTATACTTGGCCATGACTTTACTGCATACCTTAAGTTTAGGGGAGGAAAGGGAGTAGCAGCTTCAATTGGAGTGGTCATGGGTTTTGCATTTCTTCCTTTTGTAAATATAGCGGACAGTGCTGTATGGATTAGGATACTGCCATTTTTTATCATTTTTGGAACATGGGCCATTGTTTTTGTAATTTTCAGGATTGTTTCATTAGCTTCACTTAGCGGGGCTATTATAAATCCTGTTGTATTTTATTTTACCGGATTTGCATGGCCTGTGGTTATAGCAGCATTTTGCTTGAGTTTACTTATTTTTATCACACATAGGGAAAATATAAAAAGGTTAATATATAAAGAAGAAAAAAAAATTAAAGGATAAGGGGTATAAATGGAAATTGAAATTGGCAAAGGTAAAAACGGTAGGAGGTCTTACGGTTTTGATGAAATATCAATAGTGCCCAGCAGGAGGACAAGAGACCCGGAAGATGTTGATATTTCGGTAAATATAGGGGATTACAAGATGGATTTACCTGTCCTTGCATCAGCAATGGATGGTGTTGTGGATGTAGGTTTTGCCATAGAGATGAGGAAAATAGGCGGGCTTGCTGTACTTAATCTTGAAGGTTTGCAGTGCAGGTATGAAAATGCTGATGAGGTTCTGGACAGGATATCACAGTTTTCCAAAGAGGAAGCTACAAGAAAAATGCAGGAAATCTATAAAGAGCCAATGAAAGAAGAGCTTATAGCCAAAAGGGTAAGGGAGATAAAAGCCGGAAGTGATATTGCCTGTGCATCGCTGACTCCAAAAAATGTTGAAAAGTATTATAAAATAGCAATAGATGCCGGTCTTGATATTCTTATAATTCAGGGGACTGTGGTAAGTGCCGAGCATGTCAGCAAGACAAAAACACCGCTTGATTTGAAAAAATTTATTCCAGAATGCTCTGTTCCGGTTATAGTTGGAGGTTGTTCCTCTTACTCTACCTCTCTTCATCTTATGCGTACTGGTGCGGTTGGCGTTCTGGTAGGAGTTGGCCCTGGTGCTGCCTGTACCACAAGACAGGTACTGGGCATTGGCGCGCCACAGGCAACTGCTATTGCTGATGCTTCGGCAGCAAGGATGAGGCACCTTGAAGAGACAGGAATTTATTCACTGGTTATAGCTGATGGTGGTATGCGTACCGGCGGTGATATTGCGAAGGCCATTGCCTGCGGTGCGGACCTGGTTATGATAGGATCACCGCTTTCAAGAGCTAAAGAAGCTCCCGGCAGGGGCTATCACTGGGGTATGGCTACATTTCATCCTGATCTGCCGAGGGGTACAAGGATTAAAACAGAAGTAGTAGCCAGCTTAAAAGAGATACTGGTTGGACCTGCATTTGAAAATGACGGAACTTTAAACCTGTTCGGGGCTTTAAGAACATCAATGGCTACATGCGGATATGAGAATATAAAGGATTTCCAGAAAGCCGAGGTGCTTGTTGCCCCCTCTATTAAGACAGAAGGAAAACTTCATCAACAGCAGCAGAAAGTAGGAATGGGATATTAAAATGGATAGTGTACTGGTTATAGATTTTGGCGGACAATACAGCCAGCTAATTACCAGGAGAATAAGGGAGCTCAGGGTTTATTCAGAACTTGTTCCTTATGATACTGGTATAGAAGAAATAAAAGCAAAAAAGCCTGACGGCCTGATATTATCGGGTTCCCCATACAGTATCCTCCCGGGGGAGGGGAAAATTCCTGTTGCGGACAAAAAAATTTTTTCCCTGGGTATACCTGTGCTGGGAATCTGTTATGGAATGCAGATAATATCAAAATTATTTGGTGGAGAGATTGATGCTGCGGGACATGATGAATACGGGAAAACAAAAGTAAAATTAGATATAGAGTCACTGCTTTTTAAAGATTTAAAAACCAGGGAAACATGCTGGATGAGCCATAAAGACAGTGTGGTAAAAATTCCTCCCGGCTTTAAAACAATAGCTTCTACCTACAATTTACCTATTGCTGGTATAGAAAATGGGGAAAAAAGAATATACGGCATACAGTTCCATCCTGAGGTAATGCATACCCCTTCCGGAATTGAAATGCTCAAGAATTTTTTATTTGGTATCTGCGGGTGTTCGCCTACCTGGACCATGGTTTCAATAATTGAGAATCAGATAAAAAAGATAAAGGAAGAAGTCAGGGAAGGCAAAATTATATGCGGATTAAGCGGGGGAGTGGATTCTTCGGTAGCAGCTGTTCTGGTAAATAAGGCGGTTGGTGATAAGCTTACCTGTATATTTGTTGATCATGGGCTCCTGCGTAAAGGTGAAGCAGATCAAGTTATAAGAACATTCAAGGAACATTTTAAAATCAATATAATCCATAAAAACGCCAGTGATAGATTCCTGAGCAAGCTGGTGGGGGTTAACGATCCTGAAAAGAAGAGAAAAATAATAGGAAATGAGTTTATAAGGATATTTGAAGAGGAAGCATCCAAGATAAAAAAAGTAGATTACCTGGTGCAGGGAACATTGTATTCCGATGTTATTGAAAGCGGCACCAGGGATGCAGCAAAAATAAAATCACATCATAATGTTGGCGGTCTTCCGGAGGATATGAAAATTAAATTAATTGAACCCTTAAGGTTGTTATTTAAGGACGAGATAAGAAAGATAGGAATAGAGCTGGGCCTTCCGGATAGTATAGTGTGGAGGCAGCCATTTCCGGGACCCGGCCTGGCAATAAGGATAATAGGTGAAGTTACCAGGGAAAAAATAAAGATACTCCAGGATGCAGATGAGATAGTGGTTGAGGAAATAAAGAGGGCCAAGCTTTATAAGAAGATATGGCAGTCCTTTGCCGTACTTCCAAGTATCAGGAGTGTCGGTGTAATGGGTGATAAGAGGACTTACTATTATCCTATAATAATAAGGGCAGTCTTAAGCACGGATGCAATGACTGCTGACTGGGTTCGTCTTCCGCACAGAGTTCTGGAAAGAATGAGCAGCAGAATAGTAAATGAGGTTGAAGGAATAAACAGAGTAGTATATGATATAAGCTCGAAGCCGCCAAGTACAATAGAGTGGGAATAAAAGGAATTTTAAAAAGGTTAAAGGAGAGAATATATGAAAGATGACTTTAAGGAAAAGTTGAAAAAATATAGAGAGGAAATAAATGAAATTGATAAAGTAATGGTAGATTTTTTAAATAAAAGAGCAGTTGTGGTAATGAAAATAAAAAAGTTAAAGGAAGATAGAAATGTTCCCTTATATGATGCTAAAAGAGAGGAAGAGCTAATTGATAACATTGTAGAATACAATAAGGGGCCCCTCTATAATGACAATATTATCCAGATTTTTGAGAGTATCTTGAGAAATGTCCAGGTACTGGAAAAAGATGAAAATCTTTAAATTTGTTTAATTTTTAAATAACGGGAGTTTGAAATATTAATTTATAAAAAATTTATTTATATAAATTGAAAACCGGAAAATAGCATAGAAGGAATTACATTTAAATGAAACAAAAAAATAAAATAAAAAAGATTGCAAGAGATGATAATGATAAATTGATAAAAAAGGGTTATTTTACCGTTATTACAGGCCCGTGTGCAATTGAGAGCCGCGAGCAGCTGGAAGCAAGCGCAAAGATTATAAGTGACCTGGGCCTTATATATATGAGAGGCGGTGCCTATAAACCAAGGACTTCCCCTTACAGTTTCCAGGGGCTTAAAGAAGAAGGATTAAAGTACCTAAAGGAAATGAGTGAGAAATATGGCCTTAAAACAGTAACCGAAGTTACCGATACTAAGAATGTTGAAAAAGTGGCCGATTATGCGGATGTGCTACAGATTGGTACAAGGAATATGTCTAATTTTGCCCTGCTGGCGAAAGTTGGTAAAGTGGCAGGTAAAAAAAATAAAATAGTTATTTTAAAGAGAGGATGGGCGTCTTCTATAAAAGAATGGCTTCTTGCCGTTGAATATATAACTTCTGAAGGTAATGTAGAGGTAGTATTGTGCGAAAGAGGAATAAGGACATTTGAAACCAGCACAAGATTTACGCTGGATATTTCAGCAGTCCCTGTCATAAAAAAGTTGAGTAAGCTCCCGATAATTATAGATCCCTCACATGCTGTGGGGCAGAGCGACCTTGTTATTCCCGTGAGCAGGGCAGCAGTTGCGGTGGGTGCGGATGGCATCCTGGTAGAGTCGCATATTGACCCGAGCAAGGCCCTATCGGACGGACAGCAGCAGCTAAATGAAAAGGAGTTGCTTGATTTGATGAAACAGTTAGAAAAAGTAGCGAGTGCAATTGGAAAGAAAATAAGATAGTTTGATGCAATTTGGAACTAGAAAAATATTTAAATCCCCAGCAAATTAAAGCTGTAAGAAGTACCGAAAAACCACTTTTGGTCATTGCAGGCGCAGGTAGTGGCAAGACAAGGGTGCTTACCTACAGGATAGCATACCTTATTAATAATAAAGGAGTGGACCCCTTTAATATTCTGGCAATCACCTTTACCAACAAGGCAGCAAGGGAAATGAAAAGAAGAGTAATAGAGCTGGTTGGTAGAGTTGGAGAATATATGTGGGTTAGTACTTTCCACTCATTCTGCGCAAGGTTGCTCAGGTATGAGATTGACCGGCTTGGCATGTCCCGGAGTTATGTGATCTATGATGCTGATGACTCCATAAAACTATTGGCCAGTGTTGAAAAAGAGATGGACATGGACATCAGGAGATTCCCGCCAAGGATGATAGCATCGGTTATAAGTGATGCTAAAAACAAATTAATTGACTATGAAACTTTTTCCAGCAATGCAACAGATTACTTTAAAAAAATAGCGGCAAAGGTTTACACAAGGTATCAGGAAAGATTAATTAAGGCCAACGCCCTTGATTTTGATGACCTGCTTATGTACGCAGTTAACATTTTAGATATGTACCCGGAGGTTAAAACAAAGTATCAGGAAAAATTTAAATATATTCTGGTTGACGAATTTCAGGATACAAACATTGCCCAGAATGAAATTGTCCTGCTTTTGTCAGAAAAAAGTAAAAGACTGTGTGTGGTTGGAGATGATGACCAGAATATTTACAGCTGGCGCGGGGCAGAGATAAAGAATATAACAGATTTTGATAAACGTTTTAATGATACAGTAGTAATAAAACTAGAGCAGAATTACCGTTCAACCCAGAATATTTTGAATGCTGCAAACTGCATAATAAAAAACAATGAGAACAGGAAAAATAAAAATTTATGGACCGAGAACCCTAAAGGTGAGATAGTCTCAAAATATATTGCTTATGATGAAAAAGATGAAGTTTATTTTGTTGTCAGGAGGATAAAAGAATATATAGATAAGAAAAATATGAAATATAGGGATTTTGCTATCTTTTACAGAACCAATGCCCAGTCAAGAGCAGTAGAGGAATATCTGGTAAGGCAAAATATACCATATAAGATTTACGGGGGCCTGAGGTTTTATGATAGGAAAGAAATAAAAGACATGCTTGCCTACATGAAACTGGTAGTCAATCCAAAGGATGTGATAAGTCTTACAAGAATTGTAAATGTCCCACGCAGGAAGATAGGAAAGACAACAATCTCGGTTATAGAGAAATATTCCAGGAAAAACAATATGACTTTTTGCGAGGCCTTCTACAGGGCTGACGAAATAAATGCACTGAGTAAAAGCACCAAGGACAAGATAGCCGGGTTTGTTTCACTTATGTCGGAGCTCAGGGATTTTTCAATGAAGAACGGGGCAGGCAGGGTACTGGAGGAAATCTGGAAAAGAACAGGTTATATGAAAGAACTGGAAAATGAAAATACAATAGAGGCTTTAAACAGGATAGATAACTTAAAGGAGCTTTTAACTGTTACCAGAGAGTATGAGGATAAATCAAAAATTAATAATATTGCAGCTGATGCGGGAGTGGCTGATTTGACGGAAGAAAAAAAGAAGAAAGGAAAAGCTGATAACGGAAAAGAATCTGACAATACGGAAGGGCTTTATAACCTGGACAGGTTTCTTGAAGAAGTGTCGCTTCTTACTGATATTGATAATTATGATGAAAATACGGACGGTCTTGTACTTATGACTCTACATAATGCCAAGGGGCTGGAATTTCCTGTTATATTTATAATAGGGATGGAAGAAGGGATTTTTCCTCATTCCAGGTGCATGAATAGTATGGAAGAACTGGAGGAGGAAAGGCGGCTATGCTATGTTGGAATTACACGGGCAAAGGAAAAAGTTTTCCTGTCATCTTCACGCTCTCACAGTATCTATGGTGATACAAGCTTCAGGACTGTTTCACGCTTTATAAATGAAATAAGTGAGGATCTGCTTACAGATGAGAATATAGTTGAATCAAAAAATAAAAAAGGCGGGTTGGCAGGAGGTAAAAAAAGATATGACGGAAAGTGCATTTATAAAGAAAATGATCTTATAGAACATAAATGCTGGGGGCAGGGCAGGGTAATGAAGATAAAAAAACTCCCCGATGACTATGAGATTGATATAATGTTTAAAAGCGCGGGCTTAAAACATCTGCTATTAAGTTTTGCCCCAATAAAGAAAGTGAAGTAATTTTTTATGTGTATTCTGCGCGTTTAAGGATTCTATTTTAAATTTTCTGGGTTCAGACACTTAAGTTCGGGAATTACAAACATACCGTCTTTTCTTATAAGCACGTCATCAAAATATATCTTACCGCCTCCGTATTCTGGTGTCTGGATGCATACCATATCCCAGTGTATGGCAGAGTCATTGCCGTTGGGAGCTTCCTTGTAGCACCTTCCCGGGGTAAAGTGAAAACTTCCCATTATTTTTTCATCAAATAGTATATCTTTCATTGGCTTTATTATATAAGGATTAACCCCAAGAGCGAACTCACCTATATATCTGGAACCATTGTCTGTATCAAGGACCCTGTTAATTCTTTCAGTATCGCTGGCTGAGGCCTTAACGATTTTTCCTTTTTCAAAGGAAAGACTTATATTTTCATAGGTGATGCCCTGATAGATAGTGGGGCAATTGAAAGTTATCCTGCCTTTTACGGATATCTTTACCGGAGCTGTGAAAACTTCTCCATCCGGTATGTTATATTCCCCTGCGCATTTTATGGCGGGGATATCTTTAATGGAAAATGCTAAATCTGTACCCTTGCCGGTTATGTGTACTTTATCAGTTTTATTCATAAGCTCTACAAGGTTGTCCATAGCTTTTGACATTTTAGAGTAGTCAAGATTGCAAACATTGAAATAAAAGTCTTCAAATGATTCCATGCTGGTGTTTGCCAGCTGAGCCATTGAATTATTGGGGTATCTAAGGACTACCCAAAGAGTATTGTCAACCCTCTCTTCATTTACAGCTTCTACAAAATGCTTCATGTAAACACCTATTTTTTCAGGTACAATATCGCTAAGCTCGCTGATGTTATCGCTTGCTCTTATACCGATAAAAGCATCCATTTCCTTAATGCGGACAAGTTCATATTTAGCCATTGAGTCTAACTGCTTTACGCTGCATTCTTTAAGGAGTTCTCTTGTAATGCTGGAATCTTTAAGGTCAATGAAGGGAGCAGCCCCAATTTTATAAATTTCTTTTACCAGGGCCTTTACCAGTGGTATTCCCGAACTACCCACGCATTCGACCATAACCTTGTCTCCCTTTTTTACCCTGCAGGAATAGTTTACAAGATTTTCTGCCAGTTTTTTTATTCTTGGATCCATTGACTCACCTGCTGTTATTTTTTATTAAAATTGCTTCTATAAATTATATTATATTATTTTACTTAAAGAATCTTAATATGTTTTTAAAGGTACTGTACGGCAAATAATATTTGATTATGGCTTTATTTTATAAAAGGTTATTATACTCTAAAATTTTTTAATTGTAATAGAAAAAAATATATGTATTTCAACATCTTTAAAGGGTATCTATTTAAATTTTTAAATCAATCTCGGTTAGAAAATGGTCATATCCGTGCTTTTTTAGGATTTTTTCCCTGCCGTCTTTTTTAATTCTAATACCTTTTTTATCCGTTATTTCTCCTACCTTAAATCCTTTTACCCTGCCCATATTCTTTTTTGATACAGTAAATACCAGCTCAAAATCCTCGCCGCCGTACAGGGCAAAGTCAAGAGCATCTCTGCCGCATGCTTTTGCAGCTTTTTCAGTTGACGGTTTTACAGGAACTGAATCCGCATAAATTACAGCACCTGTCCCGCTCTGTTCACATATTCTTTTTACCTCGGAGGCCAGACCGTCAGAAACATCAATCATTGCGTTTATATATTTTAAAAAGGGTTTGACTTTGTAAAATTTTGCTTTTGGTTCCAGGTGTTTCTTTTTTACATTATTAAATCCGCTGATATTTTTTAAAAAGAGGTGCAGGCCGGCTGAACTGGAGCCGAGGTCCCCGCTTACCATAATTGCATCACCGGGTTTTGCAGATGAACGGAATTTAAGATTTTCTTTTTTTGCTTCGCCAAGCATGAAAATATCTATTGTAAACTGACTGCCGTGTGTTATGTTACCTCCAATTATTTCAATTTTGTATTTTCTGCCTGCCTGCCTCAACCCCATGTATATTTTTTCTATAATTTCGGTATCCATTTTTATAGGAATTACTAGGGAAACAAGGAAATATTTTGGTTCTGCACCCATGGCTCCTATATCGGAAACATTTATTTCTACGGCTTTCCTGCCAATCTGGCGGGGTGTGAAATATCTTAATGAGAAATGGTCACCTTCTACCAGGGTATCGGTAGTAAGGACAAGGTAACTATTTGCGTATTTTATGACAGCAGCATCATCACCTATACCCTTGACTATTTTCCTGTTAACCGGCTTTTTTGTTAGCTTATTTATTAAGGCGAACTCGCCGCCTATTTTAGAAATATCCATTTTTATTTTTTTATATTTATTTTATCTAATTTTTTATTTTATGTCGCCATCATCACCGCGTAGATATTTATTGACCAGAGCAATTGCGCAATACTTTCCGCACATGGTGCACTTGTCGTCACTTATTCTACTCTCTTTTCTGTACCTTTTTGCTTTTGCCGGGTTAATAGAGAGATTTATCTGTTTTTTCCAGTCCAATTTTTTTCTTGCTTTTGCCATTTCTATATCTATGTCCATAGCATGCTTTTTACCCCTGGCAATATCTGCTGCATGAGCGGCTATTTTGGAAGCAATAACTCCTTCTCTTACATCATCAACGGTGGGGAGCCGTAAATGTTCGGATGGGGTAAGGTAACATAAAAAATCAACACCGTAGTAACCCGCGAGAGCTCCGCCTATGGCACCGGCTATATGGTCATAGCCAGAAGCTATATCAGTAACAAGTGGACCAAGAACATAAAAGGGAGCATTGTTACAGATCTTTTTTTCCAGCAGGACATTTGCTTCTATCTGTTCAATAGACATATGCCCTGGACCCTCAATTATTACCTGTACTCCTTCTTTTCTGGCTTTTTTTGCTAATTCGCCAAGTATTAGCATTTCCTGTATCTGTGCCCTGTCTGTTGCATCAGCAAGACAGCCGGGCCTTAATCCATCTCCCAGACTTAAGGTTACATCATATTTTTTTGCTATTTTTAGTAACCTGTCAAAATTTTCGTATAGGGGGTTTTCTTTTTTGTTATAAAGTATCCATGTAGCCAGGAAAGCCCCGCCCCTGCTTACAATATCAAGAAGCCTTCCCTGATGCTTTAACCTTTTAAGGGACTCGGTAGTTACCCCGCAGTGTACAGTCATAAAGTCAACCCCATCTTCTGCCTGTTTTTCAATTACCTCAAAAAGATGGTCTTCTGTCATACTGACAACCCCTTTATTTTTTGCAGTTTCAATGGCGGCCTGGTAGATGGGGACTGTTCCTACGGGGACAGGGGAATTTTTTATAATAGTCTTCCTTATTTTGTCAATATCACCCCCGGTGCTTAGATCCATTACGGTATCAGTTCTTGCTTCTAGGGCTGCCTTTAATTTTTTTAATTCATCATCAAGGTCAAAGTGTTCTGAAGATGTCCCGATATTGGTATTAACTTTAATACTTGTGCCCTCTCCAATAGCACAGATTGGCTCCAAGGAGGGATGTTTCTTATTGTAGGGGATTACCATGCTTCCTTCTTCTATTTTTTCCCTTATGTATTCAGCATCTACATCTTCACGCTCTGCTGCTTTTTTCATCTGTCTGGTTATTTTTCCACTTGATGCCTTTGTTAGCTGGGTCATTTTATATCTTAATCCTCCTTTAATTTCTCTGGTATGGTTTAAATTTTGTTATTTCCTAGAATTATCTTTCTAAATTCACTGCATTTTTTCTCCACGTCAGAACTTGCAACAATAGCTGATATTATGGCTACCGATTTTGCGCCTGCTTTGAGTACTTCCTCTATATTATTTTTATTGATGCCGCCAATAGCTACCGGGGGTATCTTTATTTTCTCTTTTACCTCTCTGACAAATTTTATACCGGAAGGCATTCCCGCATCTGGTTTTGTCCGGGTTTCAAATACAGGACTTATCCCTATATAATCAGCACCTTTCCTCTCGGCTTTTAGTGCTTCTTTTATATTGTGTACGGTCAGGCCAATAATTTTATTGCTACCAAGTATTTTCCTTGCAATGCGGAAAGGCATATCTTCATTGCCAAGATGCACCCCGTCGGCATCTACCGCGAGGGCAATATCGACCCTGTCATTTATTACCAGCATAGCGCCGCTTTTTTTACAGAGTTTTTTTATTTCTCCTGCTTCTTTTACCATATCTTGCGTATTTTTATCTTTTTCCCTGTACTGGATTATTTTTACCCCTGCTTTTAAGGCCGACTCTACATCTTTAAGAACTGTCTTTTTTGTCAACTTTGAGTCGGTTATAAAGTAAAGGTCTATATTTTTAATCTTGACTTTCATTTTTATTTAATCTTTTCTGTTCTTTCCATTATTTTTATTGTGTTTTCGTCAATATTATAAATCTCATCCATAAGCATTTCCTTATAAGAGGCAGGCCCTTTTGCATTTTTAGCTGCCACCTCTCCGGCTATTCCCAGCAGTGAGAGGGCATTCAGTGAAGCGACAGCGCAGTCTTTTTCAATAGAAGCAAATGTTCCTATTGCCGAGGAAGCCATGCAGCCGGACCCCACAAAGCAGCCCATCATTGGATGGCCATTTTCGCAGATATAACTGTCCTTTCCGTTTGATATAATATCCTCTTCACCGGTTATAACCACAGTGAGTTTTTCCCTGGCGGCTAATTTTTTTGCTATTTCTAAAGGATTCCCCTTTAATGATATCGCTTCTACTCCTCTGGTTTCTGCCTCGGCGCCTGCTATTGTCCCTATTTCTGATGAATTACCCTTAAGTATTGAAATCTTTACATTATCCAGTATTTCTTTTGACTTATCTGTCCTGAAATCAGTGGCACCTGCACCAACAACATCAAGAATTACAGGTATTTTTTTCTCATTTGCTTTCCTGCCGGCTATAATCATTGATTTTACAAGGTCTACGGTCAGGGTTCCTATATTTAAAACAAGAGCGCTGGCGATAGAAGTCATTTGCCCGGCCTCTTCCGGGGCATGCGCCATTACGGGAAGTCCCCCGATGGTCCTGACTATATTTGCACAGTCATAGATTGTTACCCAGTTTGTTATATGATGCACCAGAGGTCTTTGTTCTCTTATTTTTTTTAGATTTTCTATTGTATTCAATTTTACCCTTTCTATATAAAATTTAATTTAAGTTCTGGCCATCCGGCTCGATTCTTTAAGAGATGGCCTGATACCGGCAAAAGGTACTTTTGCCTGGCGTAAAATTTTTAACAGCTTTTACCAAACAGCATCTCTTGCCCTTAGAAATATCAGGGAGATATTTCTAAAATAAAAAAAACTACCAACCTGACCTCTGATTAGTAGTTTTTTAATTTCTACTTTTCCTACGCTAGCATTACCCAGGTCAGGTTTAAGGGTCGATAGTCTAACAACGGACTATCCTCTCAGCTTTTAAAAGCTCCCCTAAGTATTTGCAATATTTAATTTTCAAAAAATTTTCTTTATAATATAAAAGAAAAAAACAGTGCTAAGTTACAAAACGTAAGTGATATTAGCACAAATGATTTATATTAACAATGGTTTAAAGAATATACTTAAATGATTAAAGTTATGGTAAAGTGATTTAATATGAAATTTACTGAAAGAAAAGTTGGTATTTTAAGAGAAGTAATTGATAAATTCGTTGCGAAGGCCGACCCTGTCTCTTCAAAAAGGATAGCACAGGGTTCGGAGTTTGACTTGAGCTCTTCAACCATAAGGAAAGAAATGGCAGAGCTTGAGGAGATGGGCTATCTTACCCATCCCCATACATCGGCAGGAAGGATGCCTACTGATAGGGGCTACAGGTTTTATGTAGATAACGTGATAAGGGAAGAAATAAGGGAAGAGTTAAATATGAATATGGCCGCTGATGGCAGGGAAAGCGGCGCTTTTGAGATAGCGGTTGATAAGGATATGGAAATTGAGACCATACTTCAGAAATCCACGGAGATGCTGGCAAGGTTCACGAATTATCTGTCAATGATTGTGGCTCCTACAATCCAGCAGAGCAAGTATAAGCATATAGAGCTCTTAAAGTTTAACAGCGGAAACATACTGATGGTCCTTATTACCAATACCGGAAGGGTATATAAAAGAAGCACGCCGATGGGCGGAAAATATACTGACCTGGACCTCCAGGCAGCAGTAAATATAATGAATTTACAGCTCAGGGATAAAAATATTGTTGATATTAACGCAGATGATATAAAAATACAAAAAAGTGAGCCATATCTGATACTGCTTATAAATAAAGTTGTTGAGATGATAAAGGAGTGCATCAAGGAAAATTTGCAGTATAATAAGATTTTCATTCATGGAGCATCTGTGATACTCCAGCATCCTGAATTCATTGAGCTGAAAAAAATCCATAATATTTTAAGGGTTATAGAAAATGAGTACCTGCTTATGAAATTATTGCTGGATTTTTCAGATGACAGCGGTTTTGTAGTAAAGATTGGTTCAGAATTATTTGAAGAAGGAACCCAGGATTTAAGTCTTGTAGCATCAAGGTATAAGATTTATGGCAGCTCAACGGGAGCCATAGGCGTTCTGGGGCCTAAAAGAATGGATTACTGCCGGGTTATAAGGAGTCTTAATCTTTTCAGGAGGGGCCTTACGGAAATATTTAATTCCAGGGCTTAGCGCTTAAAATAAGAGCTAAAGGTAGAGGCGTTATGCATAAACTGGAAAAAAGTGTTAGAATGGGTTATTATTTCTGCGCTATTTATTTAATAATCATGTAAAATGTTTAAAAATTAGTTTTGTTTTGAGGTGGTTTTTAGAAGTGGCAAATAAAAGAGATTATTACGAAGTTCTGGGACTGTCCCGGGATTGCAATACAGTAGATATAAAAAAGGCATACAGGAGACTTGCCCGTCAGTACCATCCTGATGTAAATAATGGCAATCCTGAGGCGGAAGAAAAATTTAAGGCAATTTCCGAAGCTTATGCAGTTTTGAGCAATGAAGAGAAGAGAAGCCAGTATGACCAGTTTGGATTCAGCAGGAATCTGTTTAAGGATTTTGATTTTGGAAGTGTATTTTCGGAATTTGGTTTAGGGGATATTTTTGATACGATATTTGGCTCCGGATTTGGCAGATCTTTCTCCGGCAGGCAGGGGGGCATGCGCAGGGAGAGGGGTTCCGATATAAATGTTAATGTAAAAATAAGCTTTAAGGAAGCTGCCTACGGTGTTAAAAAGGAAATTGAATACAGAGTGGATGATATTTGCCCGGTTTGTCACGGAAGGGGCGCTGCCGCAGAGGACGGGGTAATAACCTGTCCGGAGTGCGGCGGGGCTGGAAGGGTAAGGATTGCAAGACAGACCTTTCTGGGAAGCATAGTAACCACGTCAACATGCAGTAAGTGCGGTGGTTCCGGTAAGATAATAAAGGAGCCCTGCAGCAAGTGTAAGGGAAGGGGCTATTATCCGGAAAAGAAAAAGGTAAAGGTGAATATCCCCGGTGGGATTCATGATGGTGACAGCCTGAGGTTGTCCAGGAAGGGAAATTCACTGGGCAGGGATTCTATAAATGGAGATCTGTATGTAACTGTAAGAGTAATTCCTCACCCCGGCTTTAAAAGAGAAGGTGATAATATACTGTCCGGTGTTGATATATCTTTTGCGCAGGCAGCCCTTGGCTGCAAAAAAGAGGTAGAGACCCTTGACGGTAAAGAGGAAATAACCATCAAGCCGGGTACCCAGCCCAATGAAAAGATTGTCTTTAAGTCCAGGGGTATGGTTCAGCTAAATGGCTACAGGAGAGGTGACCATATAATAAATATAAATGTTAAGATTCCCACCCGGCTTAAGAGGAGCGAGGCAGAGCTTTTAGAAAAGTATGCCAGCGGGAGGAAGGAAGCTTTCAGGGGCGGAAAAGAGGGAAGTTCCTCCGGTAAAGAGGGTGCGCCTAAAGGCAAATAAGTTTTTTATGGTCCGGAGTATTCCTTTTTATGCTATATTAACCTGGATTAACCTTTTTACCTTATTTTAAGCTATTTAATATATTTTTAACTTTATAGGCAGAGAAGCTAAGAAATGAGTTACCCTTATTTTTTTGTAGATCCCGGTTTTATTGATGAAAATGAAATAAAAATAAAAGGAGAGGACTTAAACCACCTTAGAAATGTGCTGAGGGCAAGGGTCGGCGATGAAGTCCATATATCTGATAATGAGCATTTCAGGTATAGAACTGAAGTTTCGGGTATCGGCAGGGCTGAAATTGCATTGGTTATAAAAGATAAGAAGCAGATTATAAAGAAATCTCCACAGATTATTTTATTTCAGTGCGTGCTTAAGAAAAATTCAATGGAGTTTGTTATCCAGAAATCAACCGAGATAGGCGTGCATAAAATAGTGCCCGTTATCAGTGAAAGAGTGGTTTCAGATGTAAAAAAGGTTTCCGGTAAGATTAAAAGATGGCAGAAAATTTCTGATGGGGCTTCCAAGCAATGTAAGAGGGATTTTAAGTGTGAGGTAGCGCCGGCTCAGGATATTTACAGTATAGGCGTTTCAGAATATGACCTTTTTTATGTTCCCTATGAAAGAAGTGCCAATGATAATAAAAGTTTGATTGATAGCAGAAAGTCCATATCAAGTGCTTCTAAAGTAGCTTTTTTAATAGGGCCTGAGGGCGGCTTTGGTGATGGTGAGGTAAATTCCCTGAGGCAGAAGGGTGCCACCGAGATAAAGCTGGGAAAAAATATTTACCGTTCCGAAACTGCAGCAATTTATTTTTTATCCGTACTGGACTACCTGATTGGAAACAGGAAATGACTGGTATTAAATTTTCTATAGATACCCTTGGTTGTAAAGTAAACCAGAGTGAATCTGATTTTATTGCAAGGCAGCTGCAAAAAAAGGGTTTTAAGCTGGTCTCCCGCAACCAGGGCCCTGATTTCTGCCTGGTTAATACCTGCACTGTAACCTCGCAGAGCGACAGGAAAGTAAGGCAGCTTGTAAGAAGGATTAAATCAGATAACAGGGAAAGCAAAATCATTGTTACCGGCTGTTTTGTTGTATTTAATAAGGACTTTTTAAAGGAATGCGGAGTCGATTTTGCGGTGAAAAATAAGGAAAAGGACAGGATACCTGATTTGATTGCGGAGGAAGTGCTGAAAGGGAAGAATAAAAGCGGGGTTGCCGGCATTTCTCTAACCTGCATTATGATGCACTCAAGGCCGGTTGTTAAGGTCCAGGATGGTTGCGAGCAGAATTGTACCTACTGCATAATTCCAAAAGTGAGGGGAGGTTATAAAAGTGTTGCGTACAGGAAGGTCCTGGGGATTGTAAAGGAGCTTGAGGAAGATAATTCCGAAGAGATAGTCCTTACAGGCATAAATATAGGGAAATACGGAATTGACCTTACAGGGAAAGGGACTGACAACGCAGATGAAGTAGGTGATTTTAAGAGTCTGTTAGAGGGAATTACCGGAGATACCGGCATAAAAAGGATAAGGATAAGCTCTATTGAGGTAGATGATATTGATGATGGGCTGCTGGATGTATTAAAAAGAAATGAGCTGCGTATTGCCCACCACCTGCATATCCCACTCCAGAGCGGAAGTAATAAAATACTGGAGCTAATGGGAAGACCGTATACTGCTGAATATTATCTGGAAAAGGTAAAAATGTTAAGGAAGTTTTTTCCTGATATCGCCCTGACTACGGATGTCATGGTGGGCTTTCCCGGTGAGGATAATTATGATTTTGACCGGACTGTGGATCTGGTAAGGAAGGCTGCCTTCGCTAAAGTTCATGTTTTTAAGTTTTCAAGAAGGAAATATACACCTGCTTACAGGATGCCTCATCAGGTAGATGAGAAGGTAAGATCTGACAGGAGCAGAGTTTTAAGGGAAATTGGAGGTAAGCTGCGGGATGGCTACCTTGAAAGGAACTTGGGCAGGGAAATTGATGTAGTCTGTGAGAAAATGGGGGATGATGGCATTGTGGGCGGAACATCAGGTAACTATATTAAGGTTTATTTTAAAATGGATAAGAAAAAGTTTGGCAAATTTAAAGGAAAAATAGTAAAGGTCAGAGTTGATTCTGTTTATAGAAACGGACTTATGGGAAAGCTGTCTTAGTTTTTGGATAATTAATTGATTGTTTTATATAAATACCTCAATTTATATAGCTTCTTTATCGAATATATATAATGCCTATTAAATATATCAGCAACTGGCTATTAAGCATCTGCAAAGTTTTATTTAAAATGATAGAATACGTTTATATAATATAAATATATTATAAGGTAGGTGGTAATGAAAAAACTATTACTAATTCTCTTTATAATAACAATCACTTTGCTGCTAATTACAAATATATCTGGATGCAAAAAGCCACCCGAGCCTACTGACTGGCGTAAAGTGTCCTGGCAGTGGTCTTCGCCATATGAGGCTCCAAAAGGAGATAAGATTGTCTTTGTTTCAAACCGTGATGGAAACTGTGAGATATATTTGGTTAATATAGATGGCACAGGACTTAAGCGCATTACAGATAGTCCAGGAAATGAATACCAACCTGACTTATCACCTGATGGGACTAAGGTCGCCTTCGAATATCCTTACTCTATTCATGGTGAAGAAGATAAAGAAATATATATGATAAATACAGATGGCTCTGGAAGGAAAAATCTTACAGACAATGAAGATTATGACTGGGATCCCTGCTTTTCACCTGATGGTTCTAAGATTGCTTTTTCTTCGACCCGTGATGGAAACCCAGAAATATACATAATGAATGTAGACGGCTCAGACCAGATAAGGCTTACAGATAGTCCTGGAGGTGACTGGGGCCCCTGCTTCTCGCCTGATGGGACTAAAATTGCTTTTGTGTCAAGACGTGATGAAATTATTGATAAAAGAGAAATTAGCGATAAAGATGTAGATGAAATTTATAATCCAGAAATCTATATAATGAATGTAGATGGCTCTAATCAGACAAGGCTTACAGATAATAATGATAATAAGTGCACATTTGGAGCACCTATAGATGAGGAACCCTGCTTTTCACCTGATGGTAAAAATATTGCCTTTACATCATATTGTGAAGGAGATGGTATTTTTATAATGAATATAGATAGTTTTGAAAAGGAAGAATTCATAGGCTTTAGTTCGAATGATACATCTTATTGTCTTTCACCTGATTGGTCTAAGTTTGTTATTTCAAATAGTTATGGACCAGGGGAAGAGGAAGGAAGAGAAATATTTATATATGATGTAGGTGATAAACACAGGGAACATGGGATAAATCTTTCAAATAATCCGGCAAGTGATTTCCTTCCCTCCTTTTAAATTTTTATATAATTTATATACAGAATAATTCTTTTAATAGGGATTTATAGTAGGTTACTAAATTAAATAATAAAAAGATAAATATAATCCTTTTATTTCCAGAGTAATAACTTTTAATACACATATGATAGATTATAAATTGTATGTTATAAATTTATAATATATTTATAACACAAAATAGACCAGGAATTTTACTACGGGATTTAAATTATATATAAAAAGTAAAAAGTTCCTTCTTGTAACGCTCATCTTAGTTTTTCTAATGATGAGCTTTATTTTTCCCGATTCTATATTTGCCGGATTTGGAAGAATTACAGCTACAGACGAAGATGATGAAACCGAAGCACTTTATAAACTAAATCTTATATTATTAATTAACTATGACGCAAGTGATGAAAGAATTGGTGAATGGGAAGATAAGTTTAATGAAGCCTCAAAACTGTTATACAACTCTACGTAAGGGCAGATGCAGATAGGCACTGTAAAGGTTTTTATAAATGAATCAGATGTATCGGACATAAAAAATATTGCTGATATAGTAATTGATCATAAAGGGTATGCACATGCAAACGTCCACGGCTTGCGTGTTAAAGGAAAAAAAGTTCATTTGTATGATGATGATTTAGAAGATCACGGAGAGGTAACGATTGTTCATGAGCTGGGGCACTATGTTTTTAATCTAAAGGATGAATATGAGGGGTATTATTATGATGAAAAAGAAAAAGAATGGGTTTTTCAGAGCCCAAATAATAAAGGAGAAAAATTTCCAACTCCTGCAAGGTGCACCGGTGAATCAAGTGACCCTGCAAGTTTGATGGATGCATCACATACTTACCATGTAGACAGGACTGAATGGTGCACCCCAAATAATGATGGTAAAAACTGGGATACGGATCATAATCCAGGTTTGACGGATGACGATGGCACAGAGTGGGAAAATGAGCAGGAACATGAGCACCATATGTCATGCTGGGAGACAATATACCATTACTGTATGGATAAATATGGGATTCTAATGGAGATACCTGAAGTCGAGCTAAGCACAGAAACACCACCTAACCATGAAGATATAGAATGGATTGTATTAAGCGGCGAGCCAAGGACCGTTATAGCTATTGATAATTCCCAGCAAATGTTACCTCCTGAGAGGCTGGAGCTTGCAAAGGATGGAGCCAATATCTTTGTAGATATTGCCGAAATAGGAGATGAGATTGGTGTTATCTCTTATCATGAAAGTCCTTCAGTTATATTTCCTATTCAGAAGATCTATGATAGCCCAGAGATGAAATTACTCAAAGAAGATGCTATGGTTCCTTTATATTCTCCTGACGGGGAAAAAATTGCCTTTACAAAAGTTACTGGCATTCCTTCTGGAAATGAAAATTACAATATGTATTTGATGAATGAAGTTGGCTCTGATGAGATTCAGCTTACAGATTACTCCTCACCATATTTAAGTTTTGATATCCCTGCATTCTTTACGCCAGGCGGATATTGGCTTACTTTTACAAGGTCTAAAGCAGCTTCATTAGAAGCACCTGTAGATCATACGAATTATGCTATTAGATTAGATGACCTTGATGAGAAACATTATATAGGGATGGCTGAAGGAGCTTTCTTACCACGTTATTCACCTTACTGGGAAAGAATGGTATATTCAGCTTCAAGCGATGAGGAGTACCCCTGTATTTATGTACAGGAACCTGGAATATACGAAGACTTCGAATGGGAAAGACTTACACCTGTTGAATCTTTCCCCTGTTGGGAACCCAGTTTTTCACCTGATGGAACTAAAGTTTTATTTGCATCTATAGTAGATGGAAGTGTGACTAATTCGGATATTTGCATAATGGATGTATATCCTAAGGACGTAGATCCTGATACAGGCGTAGCCAATATGTACTTAGATCTTTCCAGTTTGAATAGACTTACTTATTTACCTTCATATGAAACTAGCCCCTGCTATTCACAAGATGGCTCTAAAATTGCCTTTGTATCAAATCGTGATGGAAATGATGAAATTTATATGATGGATAAATATGGCTTTGATAAGATAAGGCTTACTTACAATCCAGAGGGATATGAAACTAGCCCCTGTTTTTCACCAGATGGAACTAAGGTTGCTTTTACATCCGTCTATGATGATGGAAGTTCTGGAATCTATACTGTTGACATCACTGGTAGCCTTGAGCCACCAACAAGAAAATTTGCAAAAGAGGCCATTGATTCTATATCTATTTCTGACGTTGAAGATAGCAACGTGGCATTGACCTTAAGGACTTCACTAGACCAAATAATTAATACTGAAGAACGTACTGGTAATGAATCTATTATTTTAATCTCTGGAGACCAGTATATTGAATTTAATGAAGACATGGATAATGTTATTAAAGATATCATTGAAGAAGGCGTAAGAGTATATACTGTAGGAATAGGTGATGCAGATAAAGAAGCGCTGGCAGATATAGCTTATTTAACAAATGGTGAGTATTATTATGCAGGAGATGAAGGAGATTTAGATAAGATTTTTAATAGTATATCAAAAGATGTTCATTCAATGTATCCCATTAGAGAGCTATTAGAAGGTTACATCGGTCCTTCCGAACAGATTGAAGATAGTGAATATATAGATTCATTTACCGATGAAGTAATGTTTTTTCTTTCATGGGAGGGTAGTGACCTTGATTTAACACTCATAAGGCCGGACGGCACAATAGTTGACCCGGAGGTGGCAGATAATGATAGTGATATAAGATACTTAGAAGAAGAAACATATGAATTCTACAGGATAAAAGAACCGATGGTTGGTGATTGGCAGGTTATAATAGATGCTGTAGATGTTTCAGGCCAGGAGTATTTTAATCTTCAGGTAATGGCAAAAGCCAGTGGTGTTGTATTTGATGCAAAAACGGATAAGGAAATTTACACCTATCCCGAAAAGATATTAATTAAATCAAAAGTACAAGCTTTATATCCGGTTGCCGGCGCAGAAGTTACGGGAACTGTTTTAAGACCAGATGGGAGCAAAACTGATATTGTTTTATATGATGACGGGCTCTCATTGCATGGGGATGAATTCCCCGATGATGGTATGTATTCCAATTATTTTGCCGAATATACTGAAGACGGGGAGTATATATTTAATATGGTTGCGGTAAATACAGAAGGTATGCAATCATTGGCTAATATAGAACTTACTACTGAAGAACTTCATCCCCAGCCTATTGACCCCTTTACAAGGGAGGCAAGTGTGTCTATAACAGTTACAGGCGTCCCTGAAGAGCTGCCCACAGAACTAATCCTCGATTTCCCTTTTTCTATGCAATATTCTGATATTCTTTCTGGCAATGCTACTCTTACTTCAGAAGGAGAACCCCTTGAAGGCAAAGAGTTAGAATTTGGCTGTATGCTTCCTATAGAAGTACTTACTACAGATGAAAATGGTATTGCATTTAGCAGTCCATATAAAGTATTGGATATGTCCGGTACTTCTACTGACCCCATATGTGTAAATTTCTATGGAGATGACTTGTACCTCCCCGGTTACTCTGAACAGTATATAGAGATAGAAAAAGAAAATGCTTATCTTACCTACACCGGAGATACCATAGTAGAAGTAGATAGTCCTGTTACTTTATCATGCAAGGTATCAGAAGAAGAGGATGGATACCCCGGAGATATAACTCTTTCTGGCCCAGTTTATTTTACTTTAACTACAGAAGAAGGGTTTGAATCCATCTATACTGCTGATATAGACTCCAATGGTATAGCTACAGTAAATATAGAGCTTCCAGTGGGCCTGTACTCTGTAGTAGCTACAATAGATAGTAATTACTACATTGCAGATGCGTCAGGAGAAACACTTGCCGTATATGACCCACAGGGTCCTCATATAACCGGAGGAGGATGGTTTATCCCGGAAGGTAAGGAGGATAAGGTTAACTTTAACTTGAATTTAAAGTATAAAAAGGATGGCACCCTTAAAGGTAACTTAAAAGTTACCGATCATAATACTGGTATAAACTATAAAGCAGGTGATTTTAACTATATGGTAGTAGTAGGAAGTAAGGCATACCTGAGTGGTAACCTTACTATAGATGAAGAAGGTAGCTATCCCTTTGAAGCTTTAATAGAAGATAATGGTTCTCCGGGCAGTGATAGTGACAGGTTCAGTATTGATATACTGGCCAGTGGTGAGCATATAGTATTTGATGAGCTGATTGACGGTGGAAATACTGTTATACATAAGTAGGTATTTATTACCATTCAAAACCCTATAATTATCTCTCTTATTATTGATATATAAGTTACTTAAAGAAAATAAAATAATAAATTGCTGCCATTACATTTATTCCTCATTTTTATTCCTTCTCCTTAAACCCTCTTTTATATCCCTGCCTGTTACCTATTGGACTATCATGTGATATAATCCACCTTTCCATACCAACAGGTAGATTTTCTCTGATACAGGCATAAATGGCAGTAAAAATTTAATGGCAGCTTAAATTTGTAAAAGTTGTAAAAATCTGGAAAAATAGTATAATCACGCACTTAGGATAAAAATAGGCATTAAAAAAGTGTAAAAAGAATCAGGTAAGTATTAAAATATATAAGTAGATTAAATAAATCTACTTATTAGTAATTTTATAGGGATATTTTAAAAAAATGGAAGATTGTCTTTTTTGTAAGATTATAAATAGGGAAGTTAAAAGTGATATAGTATTTGAAAGTGATAATGTTCTAATATTTAAAGATATATCGCCGGAAGCGCCGGTGCATCTTCTTGCTATACCAAAGAAGCATATTAGCTCTATCATGGAGATTGGCGAACTTGGTGACAATACATTAAAAGAATTAATGGAGGCAATAAGCAGTGTGGCGAAAGATATGGGCCTTGATAAAGATGGATTTAGAGTGGTCACCAATACCGGCAGCAATGCAGGGCAGATTGTTAATCATCTACATTTTCATATACTTGGAAAGAGGAAATTCGACTGGCCTCCGGGCTAAAACTTGTTTGCGCTATATTAGTTGCCCATTATGTAACTTCATATAAATTTAAAAACATTACAAAAAAGAAATCTTCAGAAAAAGGAGGATACTTTGTCTCCGGTAAAACAGAAGTTAAGTATTGCTTTTGAAGGCAGGCATTCAATGGCTGAGCTCATTGGCAGCAGGGATGAATTGCTCCGCCTTATTGAGAGAAAATACAATGTGGATATTTTTGTTCTGGGAAATGACCTTGAAATATCAGGAAAAAGTAAAAATGTAAGGGAAGTTGCAAGACTGATAGAAGAACTGGCACTGCAGATAAATCTCGGGCAGAAACTTAATTCCCAGAAAGTAAGTGATTCAATAAAAATTATGGAAGATAAGACAAATCTCCAGCCCCATGAAGTATTTAAAAGCAGTATAATAGTAAATAGCGGAAAGAAAATAAAGCCGCGTACCATAGGGCAGAAGAAATACATAGAGGCAATAAAGAAAAGCACGATTGTTTTCGGGATTGGGCCTGCAGGGACCGGTAAAACCTATCTTGCTTTAGCCCTGGCTGTTGAGGCATTGAGAGAAGATAAGGTCGGGCGGATTATCCTGATAAAGCCCGTGGTTGAAGCAGGGGAAAAACTGGGGTTTTTACCGGGTGATATGTACGAAAAGGTAAATCCGTACCTGCGTCCCTTATACGATGCTTTATATGAAATGCTGGATGTTGAGAAATTTCAGCAGTACAGGGATATGGGGATTATTGAAGTGGTTCCTCTTGCATATATGAGGGGAAGGACTCTTAATGATTCATTTATTATTCTTGACGAAGCACAGAATACCTCTCCGGAGCAGATGAAGATGTTTCTTACAAGACTTGGGTTTGGTTCAAAAATAGTTGTGACCGGAGATATTACCCAGATTGACCTGCCTCATGACAGGGAATCCGGATTGATTATAGTGGAAAATATTTTAAAAGGAATAAAAGGAATTGATTTTGTATACCTGACCTCAAAAGATGTGGTAAGGCATGAACTGGTACAGAGGATTGTAGATGCATATAAAAAGCATGACGAAAAGAGTAAGAAAAAAGAAGAGAAATAAGAAGAAGGCGTTAGATAAAGGGAAATACTATTGTAAAATAAAGAGATAAAGTAAGGTAGATAATATAAAAAAATTTGACTTTAAAAAATTTAAATGTGATTAAAATGATGTGCGGAGATAAAAAAAATAAAGAATTAGAGGGTAGCAGTAAGAGTAAATGGAAAAATTTTGTAAGTTTTGCCACCAGGTATTTTTCTTTTAGGAGCAAAGTTGCCCAGAAGATGTATATTTTTGTTTTAACCCTGGGGCTGGTAGTGGCTATTCTTGTGTATAGCTATTCACCCGATATAGGTATAGAACTTGGGCAGCCCAGCCCGAGAACCATAAAGGCAAACAGGGCCATTGAATTTGAAGATCCGGCGAAAACAGAGGAAGATAAAAATAAAAATGAGGCAGAGGTAGAAGATGTTTATGTTTATGATATAAATATCTTAAACGGTGAAGAAGGAGCGTTATACCAGATAAAGTACTTTTATCTTCTGGCTGGTATAGTCCAGAAAAAAGATAAGCTCTTCGAGGAAAAAGTCGACTATATGAATAATATGTTAAGTGGACAGTATTCAAGTTCCGTTATTTCTCTTGCTTTAAATCTCTCTGCAGATGACCTGAATATGCTTATGGAAAAGACGCAGGATATAGCAAGGCAAATAATGAAAGAAGAGATAAAGCCAACAGAGGTTGATATTGCTAAAAACGAGGCCATAAGTCTTGTTAAGGCAGATGATGAAATAAAATCTGAATATATTCCCATTGTAACAAGCGTTCTGGAAAACAATATAAGTCCAACGGTGGTTTTCGATCCCGTGGCTACCGAAGAGGAAAGGCAGGAAGCAAGACTTGATACCTCACCTCACATGGTTTCCATACTTGAAGGCCAGACAATTGTTTTTGAAGGAGAGATTGTAAACGAAGATGATATACTCAGACTTACTAAATTGGGCTTGTTTCAGGAAAGATTCAACTGGGAAAGATTTACATATATATTCCTGATATCTTCAGCAGTGCTGTTTCTTTTCGGATTTTATATATTTAAATTTAATTTAAATATATTTAATAACACAAAAAAGTTGGTTATTAATGCATTTTTGATAGTAACTTTTACAGCACTTATAAGAGCACTTACTGTTCTTTCATCCATACATCTAAATTTATGGAATTATCTGTTTCCCATAATTGCTGCATCACTTATATGCACCATATTATTTAATACCCGCCTTGCAATGATGATGACAATATGTCTGGGAATATTTGCAGGCATTGCAACTGATTTTGATTTTAGCCTGGCAGTTGCATATATACTGGGGGGCATTTTCTCAACTTATATGGTATCAAAGGTGTCACAGAGATCCGGAGTTATGCGGGCAGGATTCTTCAGTTCACTTGTCCTTGCTTTCCTGTTTTTGACCATTAATCTTATTGGAGGGGAACTGCAGGTAATAACTCTGTATACTTTACTCGGAGTGCTAAATGGTATAATTTGTGCTGTAATTGCTATAGGATTTCTTCCTTTTATTGAGTCCACTTTTAATGTTACTACTGCAATGGGGCTGCTGGAGCTTTCAAATACTGACCAGCCGCTCCTTAAGGAACTTCTTATTACAGCTCCGGGCACTTACAACCACAGCATCCTGGTAGGGCATCTTGCAGAAAACGCGGCAAAAGCTATAGGAGCAGATGCTCTGCTGGTAAAAGTGGCAGCCCTTTACCATGATGTCGGCAAGATGAAAAGGCCTGAATATTTCTATGAGAACCAGGCAAGTATGGGCAATGTTCATGACCGCCTGAACCCTTCAATGAGCAGGCATATAATATCAAACCATATAAAGGACGGGCTGGAGCTGGCTGCAAAAAATAAAATTCCAAAGAAAGTTTTAAATATTATTTCACAGCATCACGGAAATTCAATAATTTCCTATTTCTATGAGAAACAAAAGGACAGGGAAATGGCTTCCAACAGTGTTTCAAATGGGTTAAAGGAGCATTTCCGTTATCCCGCTAAAAAACCACAGAGCAAAGAAGCAGCAATTCTTATGCTTGCTGACTCAACGGAAGCAGCAGTTAGGTCTATTGAGAAGGTAACACCTAAAAAAATTGAACAGATGGTAAATGACATTTTTGAGGATAAGCTTAAGGACGGACAGCTGGACGAAACAAATATGACTTTAAAAGAGATAAATATAGTTAAAAACACTATGATTGATGGAATAATGTCTATATACCATTCAAGAATTTCATATGATGAGACCGGTACAAAAACTACAAAAGAACTGGAACCCAGAGCGGAGGCAAAGTGAAGGTATCGCTGATTAATGACCAGAGCAAGGTAAAGCTGGATATGGATTTGATGGAGAAAGTCTCTGAATATATTTCAGGTAAGTTTGATAAAGACCCTAAAAGCCATCTGAACATTATTTTCTCTGATATTAAAAGAATCCGGGAATTAAATAAAAAATACAGGAAAGTGGATAGGGAGACAGATGTCCTGTCTTTTTCATATATTTCTGATAAGGAAAATATAAGTCCTGTTAAGGATTCATGTACGGTAACCATAGGGGAAATATTTATCTGCCCGGAAGCTGCCAGCTCCAATGTTTCATCATATCAGAGCATAAACTGGAACTTCAACCTCGAAATAATACTGCTCATAATACACGGGATGCTGCATATATATAATTATGACCATATAAAAGAAGAAGACAGGGTTAGCATGGAAGGCATACAGGACAGCATGCTATCAGATATAAGGAGAACTTTCCGGCTCTAATAATTAAGGTTGCTATTTGATAAATTCCAGGGTATCGCTTTTTAAGCTTACTGGTTGCTAAATGATTCTTCAAATTGGCTCTGCCTATCTCCCATCTCATTCCAGATATCTGAAGGGACTATTTCTCTTAAATAATCAGTAACAGCATTAACCTTCGACCTCTCTTCTGTGATTAACGCATATTCGCTTGGTATGTTGTATTCAGTTCCGTTGTATATAATAGTTAATGAAGAACCGCTTCCGCCTTCGGCTATTTCTTCAGTTGTTTCCCACTGGTTTTTAAGCAAATTATTTTCTTGAATTAACTGGTAAAGTGTGTCCATCTGTCCCTGAGAAACTTCGAAATCAACCTTCCAGACTTCCGGAGCAGGAAGTTCCCCGTAACCCGGCTGGTATTCAAACACTCCTTTAAGGCTGGGACCTACTGTTATTCTGTAATAATAGTAATATTCGGGGGACAATGTACCTGTATCCCAGTACAATTTTGCGGTTAAATCCTTACCATTCTCCTCCGTGACGGTGCACCCGCCAGTAAATGTTAGAAACGCTGTAAGAAATACAATAGCAGCTAATGCAGAAGAAATAGCAATCCTGATATTAAAAGTTCTCATTTTAATTATTTTATTAATATGTTTATAATAAAATTATAACAATTATTTAAAAAAAATGGAAATAAAAGTTTTATTAAACCTCATGCTTGCCCATTAGCGGGCTCCGGAAAACGGTAACCACATCTTTTAATTTCTTGCGGTTAGAATAATTATTGCACTAAACTTAGAGTGCAAAGATTATCTTCAAGAAAGAGGCGGAAGCTTTATAATACTGCTTTAACTATTGACAGGTAATGTAAAATGAAGGTAGGCATGCTCTTCTATAAATTTAGAAATCAATATTTTTTTCGGCATGGAGAATATTTTTTATAAGGAAATTAAAGACTTTGACTGGGAACTGACTGAAAGGGTTGTAAAGCTCGAAAAGAAGAACCTGGGAAGAGAATTATCCATAAATCAGTGGGTTATCCCTGTGGTTATAAGGTATGGGAAGTTTATTGCAGCTGTAAATAGTAATGATGATTCTGATATTATAGGTGTGTGTGAGATTATAAAGAATTGGGAAAAAGAAAAATCTGCTTTTATACATTCTTTTTATGTTGATAAAGAATACAGGAACAAAGGTATCGGTAAAAATCTTTTAAAGAAGGTAATTGATATTTTGGAAAATGAGGGTTTCAGGACAGTGGAATTGACTATTGACCCTGACAATGAAGTTGCAATACATCTTTACAGCGAAGCCGGGTTTAAAAAAATTGGTTTTAGGAAGAGTGAATACGGCAGGGGAGTAGACCGTAGTTTAATGAGTCTGGAACTAAAATGAATAGTAATAATTTTAAATCAGGATTTGTAGGTCTGGTGGGAAGGACCAACGTAGGAAAATCTACGCTGGTTAATAGAATCATAAACCAGAAAGTAGCCATTACTTCGGGCAAGGCCCAGACTACGAGAAATAAAATTAATTGTATTTTAAATACTAAAAACTCCCAGATAATTTTTATTGACTGCCCTGGTTTTTTTAAGGCCAAAAATCTGATGGGCAGACGTCTTTATAAAACTGTTTTAAGTGTGATTGACGATGTCGACCTGATCGTAGCAATAGTGGATGTGGCAGGCGGAATAGGAAGCGGTGATTTTTTTGTTTTTGACAGGATAAAATCAAAGACACAACCAAAATTTTTGCTGTTAAATAAAATAGACCTTGTTTCCAGGAACAGGATAGAGAAAGAAAAAGAAAAGGTAAAGGGTTTTGATTTTTTTGACTATACCGGTGAGGTTTCTGCCGGAACAGGAGAAAATGTTGACAGGTTTTTAAAATCTTTAACAGAAAAACTTCCTGCTGGTCCCAGGTATTTTGAAAAGAATATGTCCACTGACCAGCAGCTTGAAAAAACAGTTTCAGAGATTGTAAGGGAAAAATTGTTTGAAAATCTATCCCAGGAGCTTCCCCATAGTATAAATGTAAGTGTTAACAGGTTTGAGGAAACCAGAAACAGGAATGGGGAGAGAATATCTGTTGTAGAATGCGATATCCATACTGAAAAGACGTCCCAGAAAGCAATAATAATCGGAAAATCCGGGGATATGCTTAAAAAAGTCGGTAGTGAGGCAAGACGCGAGATTGAAGGTCTGTTAAAAAGAAAAGTTTTTCTTCAATTATGGGTAAAAGTTGAGAAGAACTGGACAAAAAATGAGCTTTTACTTAATAAATTTGGCTACTGACTATCTTAAAGGATTATTGGAATAATAAATATTTTTTGAAGCAGTTGGTGATAGAAACAATAATAAGGTAATAGACCAAAATGGATAATATATATAAAAAATTAAGTTTATTTAATGAAAGGTCTGGTGATAAAAACGTTAACCAAAGAACAGTTAGCAAAAACAATTGACCAAACTTTACTTAATCCAGTTGCAACTTCAAAAGAGATAGAAGAGCTGTGTGTAAATGCCAAAAAATACCATTTTGCCGCTGTATGCATCAATCCTGCATTTATAGCGCAGGCAAAGAAAATACTTAACGGCAGTGATGTAAAGGTCTGTTCTGTGGTGGGTTACCCTCTGGGGGCAAATACCATAGAAACAAAAGTATTTGAGGCAAGGGATAATGTAAGAAAAGGGGCAGATGAGCTTGATATGGTTATGAATCTGGGGGCAGTTAAAGGCGGTAATTACGATTACGTTGAAAGGGAAATAAAAATAGTAGTAAATGTTATAAGGCGCGAGCAGATAGCGGAATATAACAAACATATTAATATCAAAGTTATAATAGAAACTGCAATTCTGACACGGGACGAAGTTAAAAAAGTTTGTTCCATTATCGAAAAATCGGGTGTAGATTTTGTAAAAACATCTACAGGGTTTGGCGTTAAAGGTGTTGAGCTTGATGACATAAGGTTAATAAGGGAAGTCGTAACCAGAAATATTGGCGTTAAGGCATCAGGGGGGATAAGGGTTTTCGGAGATGCACAGGCGCTTATAGATGCAGGTGCAACAAGACTGGGGACCAGCAGCGGAGTTAATATAATAAAAGAATACAGTGCTATTTTTGATAAATAAAAGATAAAGATGCCATCTTACAAAGCAAAGGCAATTACTCTAAGAACATATAAGCTGGGCGAGTCTGATAGAATAATCAAGATGTATTCCCTCGACGGTAATATAATCAGCGCTGTTGCAAAGGGAGCCAGAAAAATACGCAGCAGGTTCGGAGGAAGGCTTGAGCTGTTTAACCTTTTAGAACTTGAGCTTACGAAGGGGAGAAACCTTGATATTATAAATCAGGTTGAAATATTAAAGAGCTTTAAAAATATTGCACAGGATTTCTATAAGTTTGTTTTTTGTGAAATAATAAGCAATATTGTTTTAAAAACCCAGTCGTCAAGTGAAAGTTATTCTCCTGTTTTATTTAAATTAATCTATGTTTGCTTCAATGAAATAAATAATGCTGATGCCGAGGATATTTTATCGCTTAAAAAGATTCTGTGCTTTTTTGAGATTAAATTTTTAAAAATTGCCGGATATACGCCTCTTCTCAAGAGCTGCAGCAAATGTAACCAGCCGTTAGAAAATCTTTATTCCTTTAGCAGGGGAAAAATCTATTTTTCAATAAAATATGGAGGGATACTCTGCGGTAAATGCGGAAAGTCTCTGACGGTCAGGGAAATTCTGGGTGCTTCTGACTACAGGTTTATACATGATTTATTTAATCTTAAAATTGAAGATTTCAGGGATATGGAAGTAAGTCCGCATACCTTAAAAAAGGTGCATAAACTTTTAGAAGATTATATAATCTACCATACCGAGTGCAACATAGACAGTTTTAAATATCTTAAAAAATTGGGGATATAAACATTTTAATTCGTAATTTATCTGTGGTTCCCTGTTATTCTGCCTGCGGGTTTGATTGACTATTAAAATTAATGTTATTAAAATAAGTGAATTATGAACTTTCAGGATATTATTTTTAATCTACAGAAATACTGGGCAGAGAATAACTGTGTTATAAAGCAGCCGCTGGATCTTGAAAAAGGTGCCGGGACATTTAACCCGGATACATTTTTAAGGTGCCTTGGGCCCGAGCCGTGGAATGTTGCCTATGTTGAGCCCAGCAGGAGGCCCACAGACGGAAGGTATGGAGAGAATCCGTTTAGAACCCAGTACTATTACCAGTTCCAGGTACTGTTAAAACCCTCCCCGGACAATGTTAAGGACCTTTACCTTGGCTCACTTGAAAGTCTGGGAATTGACTTAAAGCACCATGACATACGTTTTGTTGAAGATGACTGGCAGTCTCCTACAATCGGAGCTGCAGGACTGGGATGGGAAGTATGGGCAGACGGTATGGAAATAACCCAGTTTACCTATTTCCAGCAGATGGGGGGACTTGCACTTAGACCTGTATCGGCAGAAATAACTTACGGGCTGGAACGCATTGCCATGTACCTGCAGGATAAGGATAGTTTCTGGGAGCTCAAGTGGTCTGATGATGTAAGTTACGGGGATATACACCTTGAATCTGAAAAACAATGGTCTATTTATAACTTTGAGATTGCTGATGTTGATATGCTCCTTGATTTATTTGAAAAATATGAGAAGGAATTTAAAAAGGTTATGAAAAAGGGTCTGGTCTTTGTGGGCTGCGAGTATGTGCTTAAGTGCTCACATGTTTTTAACCTTCTGGACGCAAGGGAAGCAATAAGCGTGGCAGAGAGAACTTCATATATTGCCAGGGTAAGGAACCTTGCTAAGATTTTATGCTCTGCCTACCTCAAGCAGAGAGAGGAGCTTGGCTTCCCGCTACTTGTAAGTAATAAGAAAAGGAAGAGATAATTTAGGGTATGGTAAAGAAGAAACAATTACTTTTTGAAATTGGAACAGAGGAAATCCCACCTTTATGTATTAAAGAAGGTACCGGTGGGTTAAAGATGGTTCTTGAGAATAAGCTGGCCGAAAACCGGATTAAATTTGATAGTGTCAGGACTTATAGCTCTCCAAGAAGGCTGGTTGCTGTGGTTGAGGGACTGGCTGAGATGCAGGATTCGGAAGAAAAGATAATCACCGGTCCGCCTGTAGGAATTGCCTTTGATGACAAGGGAAAACCTACGGAGGCAGCAAAGGGCTTTGCAAAAAGCTTAAATTCTAAAGTTAGCGACCTTGAAAAAATAAAAGTGGGTGATAAGGGTCTGTACCTTGGTAAAAAAAATATAGAGAAAGGCAAAAAGACAAAAGATTTACTTGCAGGAATACTCAAGGATTCTATACTTTCACTGGCTTTCAGCAAACAGATGACATGGGGTAATTATGATATCAAGTTTATCCGTCCCATAAGGTGGGTTCTTGCTCTTTACGATAATGAGGTAGTAAATTTTAAAGTTGTAAATCTAAGCTCCTCAAATATAACTTTTGGTCACAGTACAATTAATCCTTCCCCTATAGTTATAAAAGACAGCAGAAACTATTTTAAGCTTCTGGAGGATAAAGGAAAGGTAATAGCTGAGGCGGAAAAGAGGAAGAAAATAATAATTGCAAAGATAAGGCAGCTTGAAGGAAAGTTATGGAAAGGCAAGTTAAGAGTTGTCCTGGACGAAGACCTGCTGGAAGATGTTGTAAATATGGTAGAGATGCCTAATGTAATTGTGGGCAGCTTTCCGGAGAAGTTTCTCTATATTCCAAAAGATTTGCTGATAGAGGCAATACAGCACCACCAGAAATATTTTGCAGTTGTGGATAGCTCGGGAAATGTCAGCACAAACTTTATAATTGTCCAGAATGGGGTAAAGGATGAAGGCGGGGTAAAAGAAGGAAATGAGAGGGTGCTTAAGGCCAGGTTGAGTGACGCCGCGTATTTTTATGAGGAAGACAGAAAGCATAATTTTAGCTACTGGACAAAAAAACTAAAAGGGGTTATTTTCTTTTCCAATCTGGGCAGTATGCATGAGAAATCTTTAAGATTAAAGAAGATAAGTACCCGTATTGTAAAAATGTTAAAAGAAAGTGGCAGCGCTATAGATAATAATCTGGAAGAAGACCTTGCCAGGGCAAGCATGCTATGCAAGTGTGACCTTGTAACAAATATGGTAGTGGAGTTTCCTTCTCTGCAGGGGATAGTTGGATGCCAGTATTCAAAGGACAGGGGTGAGAAATTTGAAGTATCTGATGCGGTGTTTGAACATTACCTCCCGAGGTTTTCCGGTGATATACCCCCGTCAAATGATGTAGGACTGATACTGGCTATTGCAGATAAAATTGATACCATATCCGGAATGTTTATTGCCGGGGAAATACCAACTGGCTCCGCAGACCCATTTGCTTTAAGAAGGAAAGCTTCCGGTATAGTTCTTTCGGTGCTTAAAGGCAAATATGATTTTAGCATTGATGGTTTAATTGGTTACTGCCTTAAATTGTACACCGAAAATCCTGGTTTCAAGTATAAAAATGAGGTGAAAGTTGATAAGGAGGTCAGGGACTTTATCATAGCAAGGTTTAAGTTTATGGTGGGTAGGGAGAATAGGAGGATTGATATTCTTGAGTCAGTCCTCGGGTCCGGTTGCTCCTCTATCATGGATATCGGCTTAAGATTTGATTCTCTTGAAGAATTTATTGGAGAAAAGGACATAAAGAAAATATATTTCCCCATGGTCAGATGTAAAAATATAATGGGTAAAGGAGGATTTGGCAGGGTAGATTCCGGGTTGCTTACGGAAGAATATGAGAAGAAACTATTTTCATCAATCGAAAAAAAAGAGCCACTGATAAAAAAATTTATCAGAGATAAAGATTACAGGGAGGTTCTTTTAAAACTTTACGAATTTGGAAAAGTTGTTGATATTTTCTTTGATAAAGTACTGGTAATGGATAAAAATGAGAAAACAAGGTCTAACCGCATTAATTTGATAAAAAAAACATTTGACCTTTACATGATGATGGCAGATTTTTCCAAATTAATAGTAAATAATAGCTAATATCAAAATATTACCCTTAATTTTTTTCTGTTTTTCTGTTATCATATTCCAATTTGTCATTTCAAGATTATAAAATAAATTGTTATTTTAGCATAAGAAAGGGATTGGTAAAAAATGGCTTCGAAAAAATATGTGTATTTTTTTGGCGAAGGTAAAAAAGAGATGAAGAAACTCCTTGGAGGAAAAGGAGCTAATTTATCAGAAATGACCAATATAGGGCTGCCGGTGCCCTCTGGTTTTACTATAACAACTGAGGTTTGCAACCTGTTCTATGAACTGGGAAGGAAATATCCCGGAGGAATGGATGAGCAGATTGAAAAAAACCTGAAAAAATTAGAAAAACAGATGGAAATGAGTTTTGGGGATGAAGAAAATCCGCTGCTGGTTTCCGTAAGGTCAGGAGCGGCAATTTCCATGCCCGGCATGATGGATACAGTTCTTAATCTTGGCTTAAATGACAGGACTATAAAAGGCCTAATTAAAAAGACAGGTAATGAAAGATTTAGCTGGGATTCATACAGGAGGTTTATCCAGATGTTCGGTGATGTGGTAATGGGGGTAGAACATGATAAATTTGAGAAAGCGCTGCAGGCCAGAAAAGACAAAAAGAAAGTAAAGTTTGACACCGAGCTGGATGATCAGGATTTGAAGGCCCTGGTAGAAGATTATAAAAAGATTATAAAACAGTCTAAGAATAAAAGTTTTCCGCAGGATCCTAGAAAGCAGCTTAAAATGTCTATTGATGCGGTATTTGGTTCCTGGAATAATAAAAGGGCTATTTCTTACAGAAATCTTCACGATATTCCTCATGGTATAGGAACTGCTGTAAATGTACAGGCAATGGTTTTCGGGAATATGGGAGAAAGTTCAGGAACAGGTGTGGCTTTCACCAGAAATCCGGCAACAGGCGAGGATAAATTTTACGGAGAGTATCTTTTTAATGCACAGGGCGAGGATGTGGTTGCAGGTATAAGGACCCCACAGACAATATCCAAGCTGAATGAAGAGATGCCAAAGGTATATAAAGAGCTTGCTGATATAAGAAAGAAACTGGAAGACCATTACAGGGATATGCAGGATCTTGAATTTACCATTCAGGAAGGTAAATTATATATTCTTCAAACAAGAACAGGTAAAAGGACAGCAGCTGCGGCATTAAGAATTGCTGTTGACATGGTAAAGAAAAGACGTATTGATAAGCAAACTGCAGTGACAAGAGTTGAACCGCAGATGCTGGACCAGTTACTTCATAAGCAGCTTGATAATAAAGCAAAAGATAAAGCGAAACTTCTTACAAAGGGGCTGCCGGCATCTCCCGGGGCTGCCCTGGGAAGGGTTGTTTTTGATGCTGATGATGCTGTAAAAGAGTCAAAGAATGATAATGTTATCCTGGTAAGAACAGAAACTTCTCCTGAAGATATTCAGGGGATGGCGGTATCGCAGGGCATCCTGACTGCAAGAGGAGGAATGACTTCCCATGCTGCTGTGGTTGCCAGGGGTATGGGTAAGTGCTGTGTTGCCGGTGCAGAGGATGTGAAAGTATATGAGAGCAAGAAATATATTGAAATAAATGGAAGCAGGATAAATGAAGGTGATTGGATTACGCTTGATGGTTCTACCGGAGAAGTTTTCAAGGATAAAATCCCGGTAGTTGATCCTGAAATAGGAGAAGATTTCAAGAAATTTATGAGCTGGGTTGATACTTACAGGAGTATAGGAGTAAGAGCTAACGCTGATACCCCTCATGATTCAAAAGTTGCGCTGGATTTTGGAGCAGAAGGTATCGGACTTTGCAGGACAGAGCATATGTTCTTTGAAACTGACAGGATTAAAGCTGTAAGGAAAATGATAGTGGCAAATAGCAGGGAAGAGAGGGAAAAGGCTCTGGCAGCAATCCTACCCATGCAGAAAAAGGACTTTATAGAAATATTTAAGGTGATGAAAGGCCTGCCTGTAACTATAAGATTGCTCGATCCGCCTCTTCATGAATTTTTACCCCATGAAGATAAGGATATAAAAGAAATAGCAGGAGAGCTTGGAATAAAGTTTGATGAACTGAAAGGAACTGTAAATGCCCTTCATGAGATGAACCCAATGCTGGGGCACAGGGGATGCAGGCTTTCCATTACTTATCCCGAAATTCTCGAAATGCAGGCCAGGGCTATATTTGAGGCAGCCAGTGAGCTTACTCAAAAGGGATATAAAGTAAAACCGGAAATAATGGTTCCTCTGGTAGGCAATGTAAATGAAATAAAGATTTTAAAAAAGCAGATAATAAAGATTGCTGACGAGATATTAAAGAAAGGGAAAAAGAAATTTACCTATAAAATAGGAACTATGATTGAAATTCCAAGGGCGTGTGTTACTGCTGATGAGATAGCAAGGGAAGCAGAATTCTTTAGCTTCGGAACCAATGATTTGACACAGATGACTTTCGGATTTTCAAGGGATGATGCCGGAAAATTCCTTCCCGACTATATAGATAAGGGCATAATGGAAAAAGACCCATTTGCTACGCTTGATATAAATGGAGTTGGGCAGCTGGTTAAGATGGGTGTTGAAAAAGGAAGAAAAACAAAAGAAAAGTTAAAAATAGGTATATGCGGTGAACATGGCGGTGATCCAAATTCAATAGAATTCTGTCACATGATAGGAATGGATTATGTAAGCTGTTCTCCTTACAGGGTTCCGATTGCACGTCTTGCTGCGGCAAGGGCAGCCATAAAGGAAAAAGAGCAAAAAAGTTAAAAATTTAATAAAATATTTTAGGAACAACTCTCTTATAAAAAATATATTAGTGGTAAAATAAGTTTTAAGTTTGTTGAATTTAATAAGAAAAAAAGCCGTTTTAATACTTTTTATTGCAGTTAGATCCAGCAAATATATTTTATAACTAGTTATATTTAATCTTCTAAAAATAATGGGCAGAAGTCTAAAAGAGGGCGAAGTAGAGGAATTAAAGTCTAAGGCGGATATCTACAGCATTGTATCCAATTATGTGAAGTTAAAAAAAACCGGCAGGAATTTTACCGGGCTTTGCCCTTTTCATAAAGAAAAAACTCCATCATTTACTGTTGATACTTCAAAGCAGCTTTATCACTGCTTTGGCTGTGGTGAAGGCGGAGATGTTATAAGTTTCATAGAGAAGATTGAAAATATGGAGTTTGTGGAAGCTGTTGAATTCCTGGCAAAAAAGGCCGGTTATAAATTAAAGTATAATCACAGCGGCTCAAAAGAGCCATCAAAGCTAAAGAACAGGCTTGTAGAACTTAATGAGCAGGCCAATAAATATTTTAATTTTATACTTTTAAACAGCAAAAAAAGCATAGTTCCCCTGGATTATTTAAAGAAAAGAGGCTTTACAGAAGATACTTTGAAAGAATTTGAGGTTGGCTTTAGTCTGGATAGCTGGGATAGCTTTTCGAATTTTGCCATGAAAAGGGGATATAAAGCAGGTGAGCTGATAAAGTGCGGGCTTGCTATAGAAAGCAGTAAAAACGGCATTGGCGTTTATGACCGCTTCAGGGGAAGAATAATGTTTCCTATTAAAGATATAGTAGGAAAGACAATAGGTTTTGGAGGAAGGATTGTTTCCGGAGAAAGTAAAACCAGGGACCAGAAAGCAAAATATATAAATACCCCGGAAACAAGGCTTTATTCTAAGAGTAAGAATATATATGGTATAGATAAGGGCAAAAATTATATTGTTGAAAAGGATGAAGTGCTTATTGTAGAAGGATATACCGATGTGATGGCTCTTTCACAGTCAGGAGTAAAAAATGCGGTTGCCAGTCTGGGTACTGCGCTTACTTCTGAACAGATAATGATTCTGGGGCGTTTTACGAAAAATATAGTACTGGTTTTTGATAGCGATAAGGCGGGTATGGATGCTTCACTAAAAGGGATTGAACGGCTGAGGGAATATAATGAAAGACTGGATCTTTATTATGAAAATAATTTAAATATCAGGGTAGCGGTTCTTGAAGAGGGATATGACCCTGCTGATTTTGTATTCAAAAAGGGCAGGGAAGCTTTTATAAAAAAAGTTGAAGATGCGCCGGGAATCATTGATTTTACTATTGATGTAATTTTAAGCAAGTACAATATAGGAAGTATGGCAGGTAAACTTAAAGCAAGTGAACACCTGTTAAGGTTTATATCCACTCTTTCATCGGGTATTATACAGGAAGAATGCATAAAGAAAGTGGCTCAGAAATTAAATTTAAAAGAAAGCCTGCTTCTGGAAGAAATGTTAAAGAAAAAGTACAGTGGTACCAGTGCCCGGGTATACCGGGATGGGGCCTATGGGAGCCGGGAAAATAAAGAAGGAACCGGCAGTGTTGTTCCATTAAAAAGAATTGAAATAGATACGCTTAGATTAATAATAAACGGGCTGGGCAGTAGAATTGATGAGCTTCTGGATATGGGACCAGATTATTTCAGGTTTGACGACACCAGAAAGCTTTATATAACTGTAAGAGATGAGATTATGGGGGCTAAAAAAAATAATGAAAAGGTAAACTTTCCTGTTAAAATTTCGTCTCAAGCAATAGAAAATGAGGATATAAAAAAATTATATAATGATATATTATTCAGTGAGTCGCATTTTACCGACCAGAATATAAACCAGGCGAGCAGCGAAGTTATTAACAACCTGAAGATAATCCGTATTTCGGGAAAAATTGAAGATATAAGAAATAAAATGGTAGAATATGAAAAGAATAAAAGTGCGGAAGGCAGTGTAGGAAATGATGATTTTAATAGTAGCTACGACCAGCTTTACAGGAGATTGATAGAACTGGAAAAAGAAAGAATGAGTCTAAGATAATTTAAATTCAGAGGTGATTAAATATGAAAAAAGGGTCAGAATTCAAGCTGGAAGAAGTAAAAATGTTAATAAATAAAGGTAAAAATGAAGGCATTCTGACTACAGAGGAGATTGCTGAGAACCTTTCAGAAATAGATTTATCCAAGGAACAGATTGAGAACATCTATGATGTTATCCAGAATCTGGGAATAGAAATTGTAAGTGAAGATGATGAAAGCTTTGACAGAAGAGTTGAGGATAAAAAAAGTAAAGAGAAGGCTTTAAATAAACAGCTGAACATGAGTGTAAAGTCTCCTACGAATGACCCGGTCAGGATGTACCTTAAGGAGATTGGGAAAGTACGGCTTCTTACCGCCTATGAGGAAGTTAATCTTGCCAGGAGGATTGAAGCAGGGGATGCAGAGGCAAAGAGAATGCTTGTTGAAGCTAATTTAAGACTTGTGGTAAGCATTGCCAAAAAATATGTAGGCAGGGGTATGCTATTTCTTGACCTTATCCAGGAAGGCAATCTTGGACTTATAAGGGCAGTTGAGAAATTTGATTACAAGAAGGGCTATAAATTTTCTACCTATGCTACGTGGTGGATAAGGCAGGCAATAACAAGGGCTATTGCAGACCAGGCAAGAACCATAAGAATACCTGTACATATGGTGGAGACTATAAATAAATTGATAAGAGTACAGAGGCAGCTTCTACAAAAATTAGGAAGAGAACCTACTCCGGAAGAAATTGCAAGAAAAATGAAATTTTCGGCAGATAAGGTCAGGGAGGTTATGAAAATATCCCAGGAGCCGGTATCCCTTGAAACTCCTATCGGTGAGGAAGAGGATAGCCATCTGGGGGATTTCATAGAAGATTCTGAGGTAGAGGCACCTTCCGATGCTGCTTCTTTTACGATGCTTCAGGAGCAGCTTCAGGAGGTTTTGAATACATTAAATGACAGGGAAAGAAAAGTTATTCAGTTAAGGTTTGGGCTTCAGGATGGCCATCCCAGAACTCTTGAGGAAGTTGGAAGGGAATTTGGAGTAACCAGGGAGAGAATAAGGCAGATAGAGTCAAAGACACTTGGCAAATTAAGACATCCAAATAGAAGCGGTGTCTTAAGGGATTTTCTCGAGCACTGAGAAAACTAAATTGGTATTGAAATAAACTTCTTATATACTATAATAGCTTATCGTATGTTATCCATATTCCCCGATAGCTCAATGGTAGAGCATTCGGCTGTTAACCGAAGGGTTGTAGGTTCAAGTCCTACTCGGGGAGCCAAGTTTGACTTAACATCATTTTGAGACTGAATTATCGCTAAGATAGGGGAAATTTTGGCGGTTCGAAATTCATTATTTTCAAGATATAAGCCTTCCGGAAAAAGTATCTCCTGAAACTTTCTTTTTTGGGTATTATCTAATTTTAACCATAAGCTTGAAAGATTAAGTAAAAACTTTTTACCATAGTCAATTAGCTCATCTACATTGGATATCCCGTCTTCATAATCGTTAAGTTGGATTTTTTTAGTCAGTATTTCAGTTTCAACATCATTAAGTTTTTTACGGTAAGTGTCTTTTGAAAAGGTTCCATCAATTACAAGTTCATCAATTCTAAACTTCTTATTTTCAAGTAGTGTTATTTCTTTTCTAAGTTTTGAAATCATATTTTTATTTTCTTCCTGTTTTTTATCAATATACAATTTCATGTTTTTAAATATTTTATCAATTACTTTTTCTTTCAACTCAAAAGATTTTAAATATCCAATAAACAGTTCTTCTGCAAGCTCTTTTCTTATAGATTTAAATGTGCAACCTTTAGTTATGCAATGGTAATAAGGATATTTCTTATTTCTTCCTTTTGAGTAACTGCCGGTTAAGTTATTGTTGCAGTTTGGACATTTTAGAAATCTCTTTAGAGGAAATTTATTTTTGTATTTTATATTATAAGTGCCAATACTTTTAATATCTAAAATCCTTTGGGCTTTATAGAAAGTTACTTCATCAATTAAGTGTTCATGCAGTCCATCAATTAGGCTGTCAAAAAGTTTAGTTTTTATCTTACCTATGTATATTGGATTTCTTAAAATAAAGGTTACCATCTATTTATAAAGTTTCGGAATTATCCCTATACCTACAATAATGTATTAATATTTATCTATTAGATTATATTATCGCCATAATATTTATATCACCATTCTAACATAAAATAATATTTATTTTGTTATAATAGTATCCATACCTCACATGAGGTGAAAGCTTGTATATGTAGGAGGTGTCATGAACTACAAGCGTTTCTTCAGACTAAAGCGTACAAGAGCTAAAAGTTCCGTTTCTCACTAGCGAAAAATCGGCAAGGTAGACCATATCCTTGAAGTGAGAAAGAAGGGCTAAGGTGTAGTGGGGTGCTGATAATGTAGTTTCTTTTGTCTCAAAAATGAAGAGCCCGAAGGAGGAATTGGGCAACCTTCTGCCCCCAACCTACGCGAGATATGGATACCGTCGGTATGATTCACCCATCATACCGATTATTATTAAACTATCAAAGAACGAAGGGAATAAATATGGGAACTACAAGAGATAAAGTAGAAGAATATCTAAAAGTTAATCCCAATCTCACTGGTATTGTTAGGTTTTTAGCTGACGAAATAGACAAACTAAAAAAGCCAATTAAACCTATTTCATATAGAGCTAAAGTACCTAGAAAAGGTAAAACGGCTTGGGATAGAAAATATTAAAGTAATCTCTTTAATTTTAACCTAGTTTGAGGGTCAACAATCCTAATTATCCTTTTGTTTTCGTGATTGAGATTATCTTTATACCAATTTGCATATTCTTTTACCGTATCTAAATCCATATCAAAACCGATTATATTATTTAAATCATCTATAGCAACAAACATTCCATCTAAATTTTTTATATTCAATTAATTAGAAAAGATAATAAATAGAAAATATTTTATTATTATCTTTTCTGTTATAATAAATTTTATGATAAATTTATTTTTAACAGAAAAAATTTCTCAAATCTTTTATTATATTACTGGTGGTATTGGTTTATTGCTAACAGGAATTTATGCAACAATGGGCGTTAGAAATTGGCGGACAGATATTGAAGAAAAAAAGATAAGAGAAAAATACCCAATAAAAAATCATAAAAGAACCTTTAGATTAATAAGACCCATCGGTCAAAAACCCGTATATTTATTAGACATAAAAACCAATGTTAAGCGTTGGATAAGTTCACCTACGAAACTCTATGAGCTTGGATATAACTTTGAAATGGTTGAAGAAATTACTCAAAGTGAACTTAAAAAATATAAAGATGGAAATAAAATTTAATTAATTAAATTTTTTAATCTTTTATACTAAAACAAAGGATGATATTTATGATTGACTTTAATAAATTAATAAAATACGTAGAAGAAAAAACCCCAGAAATGAAAGAACTTGCAAAACAATCCATATTTTCCGATGAAAAAATCCCCGAAATAAGCAAATGGGTTTACACTTTAAGACAATTATTTGTAGAAGCTGACATAGATAAAGATATCCGTAAAAGCTTTGCCAAATTTTCAGAAAACATTATAAGGGATTTGGGTGAAATTATCGGAGTTGCTGAAGCTCTGCTTCCAATTGTTAAGGATAAATTAAAGAAAAAATAACTCTATTGTAAATCATCACCAAATTTCGTTAATGTTTTTATAACATTATAATTATCAATATTGTAAAGCTTGACGTTATATTTATTCCTAAATTCTTTATGGATTTTTGCATTTTTTTCAACTTCTTCAAAAGACCCCGAATATATTATTTTCCCTCTATAATCAGTAATGAGCCAATTTCTTTTACTCTTTTTCATTGTTATCTAACAATCCTTTTAGTTATATTAATATAGAATTTTTTAAGACCAAATCAAAGCTATCATTTATATCTCTGTGATTATACCTAAAGCTAATCTCATTAATATATTCCTGCAGATATTTAACCGATACCCTGTGATAAGTCCCATAAAAAGCCCTTTTAACTATAGCCCAAAAACTCTCAATAGTATTGGTATGGACAATTCCGTCCGCAAACATCTTGTTATGGTCTATCTGTAAGTGAAAGTGATTGGTATATCTTAATTTCTGGTATCCCCTGAACTCATCACTAATTACTATATTCCTGCCCTTGCATACTTGGTCTAACACATCTATTAACTGCCTGCCCGTTAACCTTTGACCTTTTTTATTTGCCAGTGCTACTTTTGCGAATACTTTTCTATTTTTCCTGTCAACTACCCCTATAACAGACGGCTTATTTGTTGCCCTGCCACGTGGAAGACTTCCGCCTTTCGGGTTATCGTCACGCCTGTTTTTCTTCCGTGGCTTACCCCCGATATATGTTTCGTCTATCTCAACTATGGCTTCATAAAGGTTATCGTGGTTCTTATCTTCCATAGCACGCCTTATCTGGTGTAGTATCCGCCATGCTGTCTTATAGGTTACTCCTATTTCTCTTTGAAGCTGTTTAGCGGATATACCCTTTTTAGCGTTTAATACTAAGTGAATTGCAAAAAACCATTTTTGAAGGTCTGTAGAGGTATGCTCAAATATAGTGTCCTTGAATACTGAAAAGGAATAATTACAGAACTTACAATGGTAGAATTTGGGATTATCTTTTCTTTGTTTCGCCTCCTTCCTTTTACATTTGGGACATATAACGCCTTCTGGATACCTTATTCCCACAAAGTAATTTATTATTGCGTTATTGTCTGGAAACTTTTTTAAAAACTCCTTATAATTCATTTATACTCCTATCTTCTACTTATGATAAGAGTATTATATATTTATTTATCGTTGTATGTCAAGGGATAATTCCGAAAGGTTTTATAATTATTATAGAAAATATAAGATAAATTAAAAGAAGAAAACTAATTAGAGTAAAAATAAAGATTTTAAATTAATGATATCTCTCAAAAATTGGTTCGAAATTTCGCAACCCGGGGGAGCCAACTATAAATCCAAATATTAATGATATAATTTACTAGTTATATCGGAGTAAAATAATTTTGTATTTCGAATTTGGCTCTAAAAATGAAACGGGTATCCAGTGCAAGAGATGATTCTAAAGTTATATTCTAAATATTATACCAGTTACAGTTATAAATATTTTTAGCTATTTTCCCTGTAACAGGAGAATTTGAAGCAATAAGTGCAAAATCTATATCTAATTTAGAATAGTAAATCCATCTCAGCAGTGATTTGTAGTGGTTGTTATAAATAGTGGAGGCAAGTTTAATCTCTATAGGGATTAATTTACTGCTATATTCAATCAGTAAATCTACTCCTATACCTCCAATGTTTTTCCAATAGTATAGTGAAATGTTAGTGTCTAGTGCTGAGAATCTTTTTAAAAAATTTGTTACTACAAACGTTTCAAAAAGTGCTCCTCCCATAGGACCATTTAGAAGATGTTCTTTGGTCTGGATTCCAACAAGGTACGCAGCAAGGCCAGTGTCTAAAAAATACAGTTTTGGGGATTTTATAATCCTTTTACCAAAATTCTTATAATACGGCTGAAGCAAATAAATAATTGAATTTATACGAGGTTGATCCCCTTATCTGTCCAAAGTGCGGGGGAGAGATGAGGATAATTGCCTTTATAGAGGATTATAGGATTGTTAAAAAGATTCTTAATTATCTGGGCATATATGAATTTTATTTGACCTTTAAGATTATGGGCATATAAAGTTTTTAAAAGAAAATATCACTTGACAGGGATTTCCATAGACAAATCTCTTATAAATAATTCCTGGTTATGAAAATAAGTCAGAATGTGTTCCTGCTCTAATAAATATAATATCATTATCAAATAATTGATAAATCAGTAACCAATCGGATTGAATATGACATTCTCTGCAGTTAACATAATTACCAGTTAGATTATGGTCCTTATTCTTCTCAAATAACTGCTTGCCACTTTCAAGCAATTTCATAATAGACTTTATTTGCTGCATATTGTATCCACGTTTTATGCATAGCCTAAAATCTTTTTTAAACTGCGTTGTGTAACGTACTTTTTTGCTCATACGTCCATTTCCTCAAAAAATTCATCTACACTTTTAGCCTTTGATGGTATTATGCCTTTTTTGATTTCCTCTGCTTCTTTCATTGCGGCTAAGGTTATTTCATTAGGTCGCGGTACTTTTACAGGGAATGGCAGACCACCAGTTAAAACTATCTGATTTAGAAAGATGTTTATCGCATCTGTTGTAGATAAACCTAATCTATCAAGCAATTTTTCCACATCTGCTTTTATAGCAGGTTCAACGCGCAAATGAATTGTAGATGTCTTTTTAGTCATATATATCCACTCCTTTACTAATATTATATACTGAATGTAGCACTTATTTGAGCATAATGCAACACATAGTTTATAGAAAAGTCAATGGAATACAGTTTTTAATGTTATCAACATAGTCCAGTCCGGAGAGCCAACCAGCAAAGTAGTTAAAGCAATTAACTCCTATAATTTTAATAAGAGTCTTACAGGAAATGATATAGTCATAAATAATATTTTATAAATTTTAAAAAAACAGACAAACTTAAATCAATTTGTATTTAGATTCAATTAATCTATAATAGAATTCATACTTATTTATAATATAATTATTATAATATTTTATGGATGTAATAAAAATATTTTCATATGAAGTTAAAGTTGAGTGGTTTATAACAACATTAGTAGCAATATCTGGTATTATTATCGGAATTGTAGTTCCCATTTTACGTCAGGTAGTATTAGAAAATAATAAAAGAAAAGAAAGAATAAAGAAATCTTATAGAGTAGTCTGGAAAAAATCATCAAAGCTCAAGCCCGAGGATATCTTTGGTAAAGACTCCTATAGGTATAAAGAAGATGTTCCATACTGCTATAGTGAGATAGATGAGACTATTAAGAATAAAATTTTAAATAGGCAGAATATACTTATAATTGGAAGCCCATTAGCAGGCAAAACAAGAACCATGTATCAAAATCTTAGAGAATTGGAAAAAAAATATTATATCCTTATTCCAAGTGATGGTATTAAGCTAGATAGTATAATTATTCCTAGTCTTAAGTTTTCAAAGTTGAGAAGAAAAGTAATTATTTTAGATAACCTTCAAAACTTCCTAGAAAGAGAAAAACCAGAGAAAAAGGAGACTGCAATAGAAGAATTTATATCAAAGCTTTCAAAGAAAAATATCCGGATTATTGCAAGTTGTAGATCAGGTTTTGAATTTGATATATTAAAAAATAAAATCAGTGTCCTCTCTATTATCGGAAAGCTAGAAAATATAATTAAGATACCTAAGCTAGAAAGAGATGAAGCTGAAGAAATAGTAAAGAAAAAGTGGAAACAGGATTCTTTATCAAGATTATTTGATGGCACTATTGGTTCACTAATATTACCTCTTGAAGAAATGCGGAGAAGATTTGTTAATGCTGTAATGTATGAAAAGAATACGCTAATAGCTTTAAAAATGCTTTATACTTCTGGTGTCTATGGTAAAAGAGGATTATTTTCAACTGATAGAGTTAAGCTGTTATGTAGTACTGGTAACTTAAGAGTATCTGAGGAAGATTTTACAAGGGGATTAGATAATCTTAAGGGGAAGGAATTTATCGAGATAGAAAGTTATGATGAAATTAGAGTAAGAGATGCTTACTTGGAAAAGATTGTGATATCAAGGCATAGGAATGATTTTCAAATATTTAATAATGTTATAAGTACATTTAAAAAAGATCCTGAAGCATTATTTCTGTGTGGAAATAGAGCTTATAATATAGGTCTTGTTGATATAGAAAAGTCAAATTATTTAGAAGTTTCTATTAATGCGTACAGGGAGGCCCTAAGAGTATATACCCTAAAGAAGTTTCCTATAGATTACGCTAGTACTCAGAACAATCTGGGCCGTATCTATAAAATCCTGGCTGGAGTAAAAGATAAAGAGGAAAACTGCACTACGGCTATAGATGCATTCAAGGAAGCCCTTAAAGTTAGAACCTATGATATGTTTCCTATAGATTATGCCGCAACCCAGAACAACCTGGGCATTGCATACGGAACCCTGGCTGAAGTAAAAGATAAAGAGGAAAACTGTATTACAGCTATAGATGCATTTAAGGAAGCCCTTAAAGTTAGAACCCCAGAGAAGTTTCTTATAGATTATGCCGCAACCCAGAACAACCTGGGCATTGCATACGGAACCCTGGCTGAAGTAAAAGATAAAGAGGAAAACTGCATTACAGCTATAGATGCTTTTAAGGAAGCACTAAAAGCGTACACAAAGAGCGATTATCCATTAGAAAATAAACGTTTAAAAGGAATAATAGAAGATTTAAAGAAAATGTTTTAGGTACATATTTTTTGTCATTAATTTAATATATAAAAATTTTTCTTAATTTTTTCTAATTCGTCTTTCAGATTTGTAAATTCATTAAAATAAAAAGTTCGAAACATGTTCACTACGGGGAGCCAATATTTTTACTCCTTAGTCAAGATTCTCCTCAAACCGTCCCAGGATTTCCTAATTTATTGTTTTTCCTGTGAATTTTATGCTTCGGTATTATGATCTGTGGTAACATCTAAATCCAATAACCTAAAATATGTCGAACCCTAAAGATTTCTATTGTATAAATCAATATATCTTAAATATTCAGCATAAAATATCAAAACAAAAAGATTGTTTTTCTGTATACTAATAAAGAATCCTTGCAGCAGAAATGTGGGATGACAACATCAATAATATTTCGGAATAAGGGAAATGGATTATATCGAGCGTATACAAAAGGCTGTTGATTATATTGAGGCTCATTTATTTGAGTTAATCAACCTAAAAACCGTTGCGGATCAGGCCTTCTGTTCTTTATACCATTTTCACAGAATATTCCAAGCCATGTCTGATTATTCATTAAAGGAATACATCCGCAAGAGGCGATTGATAGAGGTGAGTGAGGAGTTGCGTAATACGGACAAAAATATTTTAGAACTTGCTTTAAAGTGCCAGTATGAGTCACAGGAATCATTCAGCCGCGCTTTCAAAAAGGAGTTTGGTAGGAACCCTGGCGATTTTCGTAAGAACAGGGCTTCGTTTCGTTCCTTCTCACCTTTGAATATTAAATCTATTCATAGAAAAGGAGTAAAGACAATGAAGAAAATTGAACCTAAAATTATTATAAGGGATCAATTCCTTGTTATCGGACCGGCAATATGTACAACAGTGGAAAATGAAGAGAATTTCAAAAAGATTCCGCTATTCTGGGAAGAGACCATAGGAAAAAACCTGTTAACAAAAATTCCAAACCGTACAGATGAAGGGGTATGCTATGGGATTTGCATGGAAATGGAAGAGGATCATTTCACCTATATGATAGGATGTGAAGTTAAAAGCTTAAACAATATACCGGATAACATGATAGGCCGGATCATACCAAAGGCCAGTTATGCTGTTTTTACCGCTAGGAGGCCAATCACAAAGGCTGTACAGGATACAACCACTTATATCTATAAATCCTGGTTTCCCGAATCCGGCTATGAGCATGCCTCTACTCCGGAGTTTGAGCTGTATGATGAGAGGAGAATGCCGGAGAATGAGGATAAAGCAGAGGTGGATATTTATATTCCGATTGAGAAAAGGAATTAGGATTATAAAAACCTGGATTAGGGTTTGTTGTAATTTTTCAGTTTGCCCGGATCTGTATAGATGTCTACTGTAAGATACCCTTTTTCTTATGGCAAAACCAAGCTTACCTATGGGAAACCACTGGTTATCGTAGAGTACCTCTGAACTGGTTTACATTCCATTTAAAGACAGCATGGCTTTGGCTTCGATAAAAAAATTCATTATTTAATTATAAAATCAGTTTTAGTATATTCCATTTTTATAGCTTCAATTAATTCGTTGTGGTATATACTTTTAGCCACCAGACTTTTTTGAAGTCTTTCTTTTAGATCAATTAATATTTCTTTTGGAATGATTAAATTCTTTAACGCCTCTATGCTATATAGATAATGTGCTGGGACTTGTCGATATGGTATTAATTATAACTGTCAATCCCGGATTTGGAGGTTAGGAATTTATACATGACATGGTTTATAAAATCAAAAAGTTAAGGGAAGTGATTGACAACTATAGAAGATATTCTTACAATTTAAAAAAATGTATTGATATTCAAGTGGATGGAGGAATCAATATTGATACTGCTTCTATTGTTAGTAAAGCTGGAGCCAATGTACTGGTAATGGGCACAGCTATTTATGAATCGGATGAGATCCATTGGAATATATAAAAAAGGTAAAGGATAAGATATTAAGTACAAAAACAGCTCAGTCTATTTCTTAAAAAATGAGATATTTTACTGATCCTCGATTTAAATTTTTCTTAGGTTTTATTTATTCACTTAAGTATATTTGATATAAACCAGTGTTTGATCAAGTAGCAGCATAGATAATTTATTATAAAAATATCGAATATAATAAATTTATAGGAGAAATAATCTAACAAGTTAGAAAATTAAAAGGAGGATTTGGAAATGAAGAGGTTATTGCTAAAGGTAACAATATTTTTTTTAAGCGTATCGATGGTTTTAGTTTTTTTATCTGCCGGCTGTAAAGGAGAAGCGGAAGAAATAGCAACAGAGGAAGTGATACAAGAACAAATCCCAACTGAAATACAGGGAGATCCTGTTTATATGGATCCAAATGCATCCATAGAAAATAGAGTAGAGGATTTGCTTTCATTAATGACTCTTAAAGAAAAAATTGGTCAAATGACACAGATAGAGAGGCTTTATTCAGGTAGCGATGTTGTCGCAGAATATTATATAGGTTCAGTACTCAGCGGGGGAGGTTCATCTCCTTTACCAAATGATCCCGAAAACTGGGCGGATATGTATGATAATTTACAGGAATCCGCTCTTTCAACAAGATTGGCGATACCTATTATTTATGGCATTGATTCAATTCATGGTAATAATAATCTTTATGGAGCAACTATTTTCACTCATAATATCGGTCTTGGTGCAACAAGAGATCCTGAACTTGTAAAGCAGATTGAGCAGATTACAGCAATTGAAACTTCTGCTATTGGTATAGACTGGACTTTTGGTCCCTGTATTACCGTCCCGCAAGATGAAAGGTGGGGGAGAACCTATGAAGGATTTAGCGAGGACCCAGAACTGGTGGCAGAGCTGGGAAAGGCTGCGGTTGAGGGTTTTCAGGGTGAGGATCTATCGGATAGCGATACAATTCTTGCCTGTGCCAAACATTATGCAGGTGACGGCGGCACTACCAATGGTGTTGACAGAAGTAATACAGGATGTACGGAAGAATTCTTCAGGGAAATGTACCTTTATCCATATATAAGTGCTCTTGAGGTACCGGTAGGATCAGTTATGGTTTCTTTTAACAGCTGGAATGGAGTTAAGATGCATAGCAATAAATATCTAATTAACGATGTATTAAAGGAAGAGCTTGGCTTTGAGGGTATTGTGATTTCAGACTGGCAGGGGATAAATGAAATTGACGGAACTGATAATACAGAGATAAGCAAGCTTGATATAGAAACTGCTATTAACGCGGGAATTGATATGGTTATGGTGCCGGATAATTATATGGATTTCATTAGTATGTTTGCAGAACTTGTTGATGAAGGCAAAATCAGCCAATTCAGGATTGATGATGCCGTACGAAGAATTCTTACTATAAAATTTAAACTTGGCCTGTTTGAGAATCCTTATGCTGATCGTAGCAATATTGACCTTATCGGTTGTGAAGCCCATAGGGAGGTTGCCAGGGATGCTGTTTGTAAGTCTCAGGTGCTTTTAAAAAACGAAGACTCTCTGCTTCCGCTTTCTAAGGACCTTGCTAGCATTGTGGTTGCAGGAAAAAGAGCTGATGATATAGGGAGCCAGTGCGGCGGGTGGACTATCAGCTGGCAGGGTAGTTCTGGCGATATCACAGAAGGCACATCGATTCTTGACGCAATAAAAAATACTGTCTCTGTTGATACCGAAGTTACTTACTCAGCAGATGGTTCGGAAGTACCTTCAGATGCAGATGTTGGTATTGTAGTTATTGGTGAAATCCCTTATGCAGAATTTATGGGAGATGATAGGGATTTGTTACTTAATGAATCGGACGTAGATACCATCAACAATATAAGAGATGCCGGAATCCCAGTAGTAGTAATTCTTATAAGCGGACGCCCAATGATAATTACGGAAGAGATAGATAAAATGGATGCACTTATTGCAGCATGGCTTCCCGGAACCGAGGGACAGGGAGTTGCGGATGTCATTTTTGGAGACTATGCTCCTACAGGTAAACTTTCTTATACATGGCCAAGGTCAATTGACCAAATACCTATTAGTGATACAGATGGTTCAAAGGATTCTCTATTCCCGTTTGGTTTTGGCCTTACTTATTAATGTTAGATAGAATTATTAAATAGAAAAGCTGGAATCGATAGTATAGGTAGTATAAATATAAAAATAATTATAATTACAAATACTGTGCCCAGGATAAAAATATTCTTTAGCCGATAAGAATCTTTTAATTACTATGCTACTTAAATTAAGGTAGCTATATACCTTACAAAATATAATTTATAATAAATTATCTAAATGTTTCGAATCCTCCCTAACTTAAAAAAAATAATTATTTAGTTTCTTAAATTTAAATAATTCTTTTATAAATTGGTTCGAAATTTCGCAACCCGGGGGAGCCAGTGACTTAGCTTTTTACTAAAAACGAGGGTATGCCATTCCTTAATAACAACATAGGGAGTGTACTTTGAATCAATAGTTCCATTTTTAAAGGATTCTTTATTTATCCTCAATAATTTTTTTAAAGCGTTTGATGGACATAATTTTCATTACTTTAGGGAATTTCTTTCTAACAGCAGGAATTTTGGTTAGCGGAATCATAAAAGCATTCATTAGTCTTGATTTGAAATCTTTTTGCGGAAAATCATAGAATTTATTTTCTTTATAAAATCTGTGATCAGCCTGAAAGACTAAACGCAGTCTTCCCCAAATTTCATCTCTGAAAATTTTCATACCTCCTATACCAAGAAAAGTTCTTGGCTTAATATAATTATTATTTGAAAACCATACAATATCTTCTGCAAAGCTTTGAAGTAAGCAGTCTATTTCTTTAGAACTGTCAAATTCATCTGTAACAAAACCAACTGTATTGGATTGCTGAAATTCCATCCATCCTTCCAAAGTTTGCCTTAAGCTGGGAATTTGGCTCAAAGGACCAGAAATTATAAATCCAATTTGCTTTCCCGTAAGTGATGGAGAATGTGTATTAAAAAAGCTTCGGTCTAAAAATAACTTCCATTTTGAGGATAAGTATCTATTAGTGATATTTCCTGCAATAATAATTATATCGGCAGTTTTTACCTTGGTATTGTAGAAATCCATAAAGCCGTCTTTGCCATAGTATGAACATATGTTATTAAATCCACATCTAAGGCATTCAAGACACGGCCCTTTTATATCAATATCATAAAGATTTACAACTTCTGCTCTAGGAGATAATGCTTCATTAAATCTTGAAATCATTTTTCCTAAATTAGTATTGTAATCTAAAGAATCTGTTAAAATGATTATCTTTTTACTACTGGTATCTATCTTCATTTTTAGTTTATCCGGATAGTAGTCAAAATTCCTATAAATTATGGGACTGTAATTTTTTATTGTGGGTTTACTATTTTTTATTGCATTAAAATAATTATTGGCAAATAATATCAACTTTTTCCGAGTTATTTCTTTTCTAAATAAATCCATCATATGAGCAGAAAAATAACCAACATACTTCATATCCAGATCGTCACAAATGGCATTTATATAATTATGTGCCAGATTATCGTAGAAATTTATAGATGTGGATACAGCTGCAGTGTATTTGTTTTGAAATGCATCTTTTACATCTCTCTCAAAAATAAGTTCAATAAATCTCTGATACTGAGAACAAACATTCATAACATAAAGAGGAAAAGACCAGATAACTCCATCTGATGATTTGACGACATCTATAATTTCATCAAAAACTTCTTTATCCTTGGATATTTTTTTAATTTTTTGAGCTATGTTTAATATTTTATATTCATGACCTGGTATTTTTTTCTGGATATAATTGATGAGTTGTAGAGTAATACTTGTGTTCCCTTTAGGACTTCCATTTAAGACCGTAATCTTCATTCTTCTCTCCAAGGAATTTTATTAAATTGATATTAATAGTACTGCATATAATTAATTTTGGAAGGATTAATTCAATTTAGGTAAAAGAGTGGGGTTTTAACCATTGGCTTTGGATAATTGATTGATTTACATGAGGTTTAAATTAGAATATTGATAAGGTTTTATCATTTCTGGAGTTCTAAAAGCGTCCAATACGGGGAGCCAATCTTAACGATTCGAACTCCAGCAAAGCATTTCAGAATCCCTTTCAAAATTAATCATGGCAGAATTTCTGCCAGCGTTTTCCTCCGCCCGGCCACTGGCAGAAATTTCATGATCTGCGCCTTCAATCCCCTTATAATAAAGAAAAAGGGCTATCTCTTCCTTTGAATAGTCTACCCTTTTTATGAATTTTTTTACCCAGAGGTTCTTTTCAATTCCCTTTTTCTCTGGTAATTTTTTTATAAAATTCTGAAGGGTCTGCATGAAAATAATCAGATTTGGATTTAAATATCAATCTATATTACAAGCTTCTAAAAAATTCGTGTTTATAACCACAGCTTTTACAGATATAAGCTACTCCTTCAGGGCTGAACATTTCCCCACCAAAGCTTGCCCGCCACTTCTCATTTAATTTAGTGTTTACCTTCTTGAAATCTGCACTACCACAGAATTGACATAGAAGTTGCTTATTATTAATAGTTATCACTCTTTCATCTTCCATTTTACCTTATTTCATATATGTTTGATTATAATTATAACTCTGTGATTATATTTAAGTGAAGGGAAATCTGGTTCTAACTTTACCTTTTCTCTGGGGACTGTGGACAGGGTTAGAACTAATTTATTGGGCTTGGATAAGGATATTTTTATTCCTTAATTGGGCTTATAAAATGCCACTGAATTACTAAATAATAAATTTAGTCAAAAACCTTTTTTATTTATAAGCGTCTAACTAATATTAAATAGAATCAATTAGGACATCTAAAATGACTTATAGGTATAAATATGAATGAATTAATAAAATGGTTATTGGAAGGTCCTTCCTGGATTCAATATAGGACGAGATTAGACTTAATGGGCCAATCTGAGAAAGATCCAGAAGTATTAACTATAAAAAAAGAAATATTAGCAGACAGCAAAATAAAAGAGTTAATTAATGAATTAAATGATTGGCCAGGACCAGCATTAAAAAGTCACAAAGCCCCTTCCCATCCAATTCATAAACTTGTATTTCTTTCTGATATAGGACTAAAGAAAAGTGATCCAAAAATAAGTCCGATTATAGACAAGGTAATAAGTAATAAATCCGAAGAAGGCATTTTCCAGATTTATATAAATATACCCAAACATTTTGGTGGTACTGGCAAAGGTATGTGGACCTGGATGCTATGTGATGCTCCATTAATTTTATATTCCTTGATTAAATTAGGTTTAAAAGAAGATATTAGGATTAATAATGCCACAGCTTATCTAACAAACCTAATAAGTGAAAACGGATGGAGATGTACTGTCTCACCAAAAATAAAGTTTAGAGGTCCTGGTAGAAAAGATGATCCTTGCCCATATGCCACACTTTTAATGTTAAAACTACTTTCCCAATCAGAAGATTGGATTGAGTCAAAAGAAAGTAAAACAGGAGCTGAGGTCATTCTTAATCTATGGGAACAAAGTAGGGAAAGACATCCTTACCTCTTTTATATGGGAACTGATTTTAGAAAGTTAAAGGCACCTCTGGTCTGGTATGATATTTTACATATCCTTGATGTGCTAACTAAGTTTTCCTTCCTAAAAAATGACAAAAGATTAAAAGAGATGATAGAAATAGTTCAAGTAAAATCAGATAGTATGGGTAGATTTACTCCAGAGTCTATATACACTAAATTAAAAGGATGGGAGTTCGCACAGAAAAAAGAGCCTTCGAGATGGGTAACTTTTTTGGTTAAAAGAATTCTTAAAAGATACGAAACATAAAAAATATATATCTTAATAATAAAAGATTAAGGATTCAATTCAAGATAAGAATAATCTTACTCAAAGCCGTTATTGGAGTATATTTTTAATAATTCTTGATTTAATTTAAAGTTTAAATTGATTGGATTAGTTCCAAAAGTGTACAATACGGGAAGCCAGCAATTTATTGATCGAATTTTTAATGATAAACAGTATTCCTTTTATAGATTTGTTTGAAATTGTGATGTTTGCCTTAAAATAAAATAAGTGATTCATTCTGTTTTTTCATATACAGTTATATTAAATAATTCATTATCAACCTTAACCTGGAAATAGTCTCTATTATCAGCATATGAATACTCTTCTAATTCAGGATTATTCAGGGCACCTGTATAAATGAGCCAGCCATGATTTTGTATAGCTTCAGCCAGAAAAGGTCTCGATTTTAAGTCATCTTCGCCTGGTGCATAAATTTCCGGGAGATAGTAATCTACCATTCTTGCCATTATAAAGCTTCCGGTTCTACGGTCACACTCAAGTTGTGGTAATATTATGTCTTCAAGATAGTATATTATGCTATAAAAAGAGTCAGGGACATCGCCACAGGATTCAACTACGGATTTTACCCCTCCATCTATAAGGATAGATAATCTTGTCCCGCCTTCACAATCTACGTCTTTGGGGCATTCATAAACATCTTTTAGTTCGAAAAATCTGTTGTCCTCAATAAACTCAGAAAGATTTTCCATATCTTCTTCTGAAAGTGTGCCAGATTTATAAGTATCTATACACAGGTTATAAGTACGATGAGAAATAGGACAAGAGCTAAATTCTGCATACTCGGCATAACCACTTTTACTAATACGAAAACTAATATGCTCAAGACCCGTCATTATCTCTTGCATTAATAAATAGTCATTACCCAGGCCTTTAAAATCATCATCTACTTCTGATTGTGAATTGTCTTTTAAACTTTCGGAAATACTATTTACTTCTGAGTAAGAACTATCTCTTAAACTACCGGAAGCACCATTTACTTCTGACCGGTTGCAATTGGAACAAACAATAGAGACTACAAGGATAGTTATTATAGATATGATTAAAAACCATTATTTTTTAGCCAAGATATTCGCTCCCATTAAATTAATAAATAAATATTATATATATTCGATTTGGCAAAGATATAAATTGAGGTATATATTGTCTTTTTATTTTTTCTTTTTATCCTTTCTAAATATCTTTTTATATACCCCGAAAGAAGAAACTATTTCACGGAAAAAAAGTGTAATAAGTATTGAAGAGACTATGGCAACGATTAAATTTAAAAACATTAAAAGATAAAAAGAAACTGAGCCCAGGAAGGCTGATAGTGCATAGTTTGAGCCCTTCCTGAATGCAAAGGGCATATCTCCCATAACAGCATCTCTTATTACTCCACCTCCAAAACCTGTCAGCATACCCATGAGGGCCGAAGCTAGAAAAGAAATCAAAGTAAAACCGCTGGAGTCAAAGAGGTAGTTATATGTGGCTGAGACTCCGATTATGGTAAATACTGATAGTCCTATGGAATCAATAAATCTAAAAAAAGAGTACCATTTCCTAAAAAAGGTGGGGATAATATAGGTCAGAATACTTGCAATGATTGCAATGACCAGATAATTATGGTCCTTAAGATAGAATAATGGAGTTCTTCCAATTATTAAGTCTCTTACTGTTCCTCCACCTACAGCAGTAATTATACCTAAAAAAATAGCTCCAAAAAGATGGAGGTTACGTCCTTTTGCTTTTAATGCACCGGTTACAGCAAAAGCAAAAGTTCCTATAAGGTCTAAAATATACATATAAAACTATATTTACTTAAATGAATTTTTCAGCTATAAGGTATTGTTAATATCTTATAAAAAGAATAATAATTATAACAGCTTTTTTTATTATTTTTTAAAAAATAAATAGTCTTAAGCGGAAGAATGAAATAAAGCAAATCAAACCAAAAAATATTTTTCCAGAGTGTAATATTATTATAATAATGAATTAAATATGAATTGAATAAATTGAACACCTCAAGGGTTCTAAAAGCGTCTAATACGGGGGAACAGGTTTAATATTCTAAATTATGTTCTTAACCAGTAAATTGACCGATCACTTAAACAGATAGTGTTTTTCAGAACTTATATTTACAGATATGGCAACGATATAATATTGACATATCTGATGTTAATCGATAAGATATATGTAAAACCAAACAGAGGAGTAAAATGACGACAATAACCGTATCGCCAAAGTTTCAGGTAGTTATCCCAAAAGAAATACGCAATAAATTAAATCTTAAACCTGGCCAGAAGTTACAGGTAATTCAACTGGGTGATAGGATAGAATATATTGTTTTGAAGGACATAAAAGAAGCCCGGGGTTTTCTTAAAGGTATAGATACTGTTATAGATAGGAAAGGAGACAGATATTGAATCTCGTGGACTCATCTGGCTGGCTCGAATATTTTGTAGATGGCAAAAATGCGAAATTTTTTGTTAAAGCAATAGAGAATAGTGAGGAGCTGATAGTTTCGGCTATAAATATTTATGAAGTCTACAAAAAGATACTTTTAGAAAAAGATGAAAATTCTGCGCTTCAAGCAGTAGCATTAATGCAGTTAGCAAAAGTAATCGATGTGAATTCTTCAATTTCTATTTTAGCAGCAAGACTTAGTTATGAATTAAAGATACCAATGGCTGACAGCATAATATATTCAACTGCGAGGATAAATGATGCTACAGTGTGGACGCAGGATGGTGATTTTAAAAATCTGGATGGAGTGAAGTATTTTAAAAAGAATTAATTATAGCTAAATATAATACCTTTAAAAAAGCTATTCTTATAACACATGTTTCTTTCTGTGATATGATTCCTTTTAATGTTTGCGGCTTATAAATATAGGCATCAGTTAAGATGAAGAGACATCTCGTAACAATCAGACCACTCGTCAAGGGTGCAGAGATGGGTAAAGTCATAACCTGCAAGCTGTCGCTCAATTTCAATAAGTTCATCTAACGTCCATACATTATCATCTATGGGTGTAACAGTGAAATCGCTGATTCTTAAATACCATTCAGATATAAGGTCAAAAGCAGGTTTATCAAAATCAGTCCAGCCAGGCCCAATCAATGGGAAGCTAAGTTTGAGGCCTTCATTTTCCCGTCCTTCCTGAAGCGCAATTCCGGTTTCAGTAATACAGGCTGCTTCTTCATCGTTTACGCAAAGCCCGTAATCACATATCTGGACATCTTCATACCAGACTCCTCCCTGATAAGCACCCCATTCATAAAGGCCAAAACTTTCAAGACTGTAGGTTTGAACGTATTCACAACCCCTGTTTATATAACCGGCAATGTCCTGTTCCCACTCAGTGAGCATGTCGCCGGGTCTTCCGGCAGGCGGACCTCCGATGATAAAATCATATCCTGAATAGTCATAAGGATATGGTATTACCTCTCTGCCGCAACCTGTATTATACATAATATCAAGAGCGCCGACTTTACCGGAGAATCTCGATCTTATTTGGGGTAAGATATCCTGGAGCCATGATGATGAAGTATTAATATCACCTCCAAATGTATGGGGTTCAAGTACCGGTAAGAAGCCATAGGCATCAAGTTCTCCTGCTGTTTCAGCCCATTCGTTTACCAGTGGGGTAAACTTGTCAAGCAGTTCCCGGCCGGGCTGGTTTTCACAGGAACTATTATCTTCACCATTCCAGTTAAAGCAGGAATCTAGTGCAAAATTAGGATGTGCGGGATTGAGAATAATAAAGACCCTGAAGCCCTCTTTTTTTAATGCCTGTGCGTAGAAGATAAAAAGATTTTCGGCTAAGACTTCCGGGTTGCCTGTCTGTGGGTCCAGTAAAACCTCAACTTCTATCATTACGCTGTCAAAACCTGCCAGGCGAAGGTCCTCTGCACGGACAAGAATTTGTCTCATTACATCTACGCGGGGAGCCCAGGCACCGCGGTAAAAATCCGGATATTTTAAGTAATCTGTTTCAAATGGCTCTTTGTATTCATTCCACCAGCTACTAAACTCATCCACTTTATCTTCTTTACTACCTTCTTCATCTTCTTTAACTCCCTGGTTTTCAGTTGATTTCGTCGCTACATCTTTATCCGCTTGACTACTGTCTATTTGTTTATTTCTTTCATTGATTAAGTACCAGGTGAGAAATATTATTATTAGAATAACGATAGAGATAAAAGCGAAAAAAACTTTCTTTTTTGGACTCATGCATTAATTTTATATTAATTAAGTTGGTTTTAGTAGCGGATACATTAAAAAAAGAGAAAAATAAATCCCTTGACAAACAGCCAGGATAGGAATAGGATATGACTAAAGAGTCATATGACTATTAAGTCATATCTATGATGGTTTGAGAGAGAAGCTATATGCCTAAAGAAACATTTAAAAATCTGCCGGATAAGAAAAGGCATCTAATAGAGAAAGAGGCAATCCATGAATTCGCTATTTCCGGTTATGATAAAGCCAGTATCAGCAGGATTGTAGAGAAATGCGGAATTGCAAAGGGTAGTTTCTATCAATATTTTGATGACAAAAAAGATTTATTTTTATATCTTATAAAAAAAGTAAGTGAAAAAAAAATAAAATTTATGTCATCTGTCCTCCAGAACCAGGAAAAGTATGATTTTTTTACCCTTAATAGGGAATTATTCATGGCAGGGCTTAAATTTGCAGCAGAGAATCCTGAATTAACACTTATGGCGAACTGGCTGTTTAAAAGCAGGGGACACCCGATTTATAATGAAGTTATAGGTGTTGGATTGCAAAATGCACAAAATGTCTACGCAAAACTATTAAAGAATGCAATTTCAAGAGGTGAGGTCAGGAATAATATTAACCTGGACTTTGTAAGCCACATGATTTCTTCTATGAATGTAAGTGTAGTAGAATATTACTTTAATAATATAAAAAAAGAAAAATCTAATATACAGAAGATAGATGAAGGTATAATTGAAATAGTGGATTTACTTATTGATTTTATAAAAAATGGTATCGGGACGAATAAGAAGGGAGATAATGGCAATGATTAAAGTAGAAGGGCTTTATCATTCTTATACCAGAGATGAGAATTACGCGTTAAAAGATGTTAATTTCGAGGTTGAAAATGGTGAAATTTTTGGTTTCCTCGGACCATCAGGCGCAGGAAAATCAACAACACAGGGAATCTTGACAGGTCTCCTGCAGCTTCAGAAAGGGAATGTAACAGTTGCCGGTTATGACATTAGAAAGATTAAAAGGAAGATGTTCAATAAGATAGGCATGTCATTTGAGCAGTCCAATGTCTATAGTAAAATGACAGCAATAGAGAACCTGGTTTTTTACAGTAAGCTGTTCGACGTTAAGACACGTGACCCTCTGGAATTAATTAAGCTCGTGGGTCTGGATGGTAAGGAAAATATAAAGACAGGTGAGTTTTCAAAGGGGATGAAGCACCGGCTTACATTTGCAAGATCTATGATTAATAACCCGAGCATGTGGTTCCTTGATGAGCCCACTACGGGGCTTGACCCCGCTATAGCTGCTGGTATTAAAGATATAATAAAAGAGCATAACAGCAGGGGTGTAACCATATTTTTAACAACCCATAATATGTTTATTGCTGATGAATTATGCGGCCGGGTGGGTTTCATTGTGGATGGTGAAATAAGGCTTATAGATTCGCCTAAGAATTTAAAGCTTAAATACGGAAAGAAGCTTGTAGAAATAGAGTATGCTGTGGATGGTAATGTGAAAAAGGAAACTTTTTCTACCATAATAAAGGAAGATAAAGATGCCTTAAATAAAATAATAGCGGAAAGTGTAATCCTTACAATGCATACGAAGGAGGCAACTCTGGAAGAAATCTTTATAAAAGTCACCGGAAGGGGGCTTGTATGATATGAAACTGCTAAGCAGCTTTAAAAAAGAACTCATTCTTGCTTCAAGAAGTTTTTACTTTTATATAGAACTGGGATCTGCCCTGGTAATCCTGGCAGTTTTATTATTGGCTGTGCCAGAAAATTTTAGCACCACTACCACACAATACCTGTATTTGGGCTTTCCGCAGGCAGAAAAAGAGATGTATGTAGATACCGTACTGGAAAGTGAATCTGGAGTGGAATCAGAGATGGTTGAGATAGAAGCTGGTGGCAAGACATATGATGCGCAGCTTATTACAACTGATGGAGAAGAGATCTATATTGTTGATAGCGAGGAAGCAGTAGAAAAACTTGCATATGAAAAGCAGGCCCCTGGCGCAGTGGTTAAGCTTGATAACAGTAACCAGCTTAGTTTTAAATATTATTTGCAGGGTTATGAGTCCACGCGTTTGAAAAATCTGATATCCATAATGTTTAATAAGGATATAGGCACACTGGAAGAGCAAATTAAGAACCAGGAAATTCGCTCTCTGACAGCAGATTATGAGCCCATAAATGATAGGGAAAATACTATTCCCCCAATAATTTCATTTAGCAGTGGTCTTATGGGGATGTTTATCCTGGCTTCTTATATATTCCTGGATAAAAAGGAAGGGGTAATAAAGGCCTATGCAGTAACAGCATCTTCTGTATGGCAGTATCTTATGAGTAAGATTTTTGTAGTTTCGCTTACTTCTGTAATCTCTGGACTAATTATTACCATGCCTGTTATGGGGTTCAGGATAAACTACGGGCTGGTGCTCCTGCTGCTGCTCACAACCGGATTCTTTTCATCTTCACTTGGGTTGCTTATATCAAGCTTTTACAATGATTTAATGAAGGCTTTTGGCGTTATTTACCTGCTGGTGATACTGTTTATGGTTCCGGCAATAGCATATTTTATACCTGGTTGGGATCCATTCTGGATAAAACTAATACCGACATATCCTTTGATGCAGGGGTTTAAGGAAATTATTTTACCTAAAGGCGATATAATATATCCGCTTATTGCAAGTGCCGGGTTCCTGGCTGCAGGTGTGATACTTTTTGCTGTCACAAATATTAGATTCAAAAAAACACTGAGCGTTTAAGGGGGAGCAGGGATGTTAAAAAGAATATTAAATATTTTTGCAAGGGACCTTAAAATAAATTCACGCGAATTTATAACATTGTATATTATGATTATCCCCCTGGTTATGGCTGTGGGAATCAATTTTATATCACCCAGCATTAATGACACCACTGTGAATTTAGCTCTGATAAAAGATGAGAACCTGGAGCAGGCAGGCTACTTTGATGACTTTGCTCATGTCGAGCTGTTTGATGACCGACAGGGAGTTGAAAATAGAATAATGGCAAGGGATGATGTATTAGGGGTACTCCCGGAGGGTGACGGCTATTATATTCTGACACAGGGAAATGAGCCCGGATTCATTAAAGAATATGCGAAGCTTTTGAATGTGCTTTATGAATCAGATGTGCAGCTGGAAGATGCCCGCTCCGAAATAGTTGAATTTGGCAGGACGGTTCCGCCTTTAAAAAAGCGGCTGGTAAATATGCTGCTTCTTTTAATTTCCATGCTGGCAGGGATGCTTATTGCCATGAATATACTTGAAGAGAAAATGGATAAAACCGTCAGCGCAATAAACGTAACACCTACTTCACGCAGTGCATTTATACTGGGCAAAGGTTTTACGGGTATGTTTGTTGCAGTGGTCTCATCAATTGCATGTATTTTAATTACAGGTTTTTATGATGTAAACCTGGGGCAGGCTGCCCTGGTCATCTTTTCAACAACAATATTGAGCTTAATTATAGGGTTTCTACAGGGATTGAACAGCAACGACATAATGGAAGCGGCAGGCAGTGTAAAACTCCTGTTTTTGCCTTTGGGAGGGTCTGTTGCGGGATATGAATTTGTTACGGGAAACTGGCAGATATTTTTCTGGTGGTCACCATTTTACTGGGCATACAGGGCGAATGACAATATACTTTCAAAAAGTGGTACATGGCCGCAGTTATTACTTTTTGTAGGTATCATACTGGCTATATGTGGAGTGGTGTACGCACTGCTTGCGCCCAGAATAGCAAGAAAGCTTTAGTAATATTTTTTAAATTATTTTATAAATATAATGGAATTTTAGGAAAGGGGTTACTGAAAGATGGGTTATACAATAGGAGGAATCGCATGCCTGGTTTATGCGGCGTTTGTGTACTATGTGGCAATTGGAAAACCGCCTGCAATAATTAAGATTATAAAGTGGAAGCTAAATAAAAATATGAGCGATAAAGCAGCGGTAATATTATGCTATATATTTGCAAGTATTGCACTTGCAGGGGGGATTGTTTTATTTATTCTTGCAAAACGGTAAAAAAAATATACGGCAATCTCTATATATATTTTAAAAATTTTAAAATATCCCGGATAGAGTCCGGCTTCTATGAACTGGATTACCGGGTACTTAACATAATTTTTTATTGCATTCTTTATACTGGATAAATTTTTAAATATCCTGAAGGAGTTTATCCGGTTTCGTTTTCTTAAGCAAAAACTATTTTATTATTGTTCTTTTATAACCTTTTTTCTGGCTATTAAGACTATGCTGCCGATTATACCTGCCAGAAGGGCAATTGGACACACGATTACAGCAAGAATAAAAAATACCGGCTCATCACCGCCTGCCCAGAAATTTTCCCCGAAGAGCAATATAAAAAGTGCATATACGAGATTGTGGAGCACTGAACCTACCACCATGCCGATAGCTGAAGCGCCTGTTAGAATAAAAAATGCTCTGGAAATCTTTGTATATCTTCCTTTTATAGCGAAAATAACAATAGCTATACCCAGCAAAGGCAATGCAAATGCGGAAGTAAAAAAGAAAGCTCTGTTAAATAGGTCAAGCGAGTTCATCAAAAAAATATTTAATAAAACTGAGATAGAGAAGGCAACTGTTATCCAGAAGATCACTAAAGTAGAGATATAGATTTTATTTTTCTTATTATCCATTTTATAGTCCTTTTAATTATTTTTATAATAGTTCCAGTTTATTAGACGATATTATGCAAAAAAGGATTTTATTAGTTTTTTATCCAATTAATCTGCAAATGGTTACTATTTAAAAAACAAACATTTTACTAAACTGGCGGCTCCGGGCTGTTTAAGCAGCAGAAGATTTTCCTGTCATGCCAGGACGTTTGTATTTATTGCTATTTACAAGATAGGTCAAACTTAATATAGCCCAGATTACAGGTGGGATTCCCCATATTATTTAACACCTCTCTGGTAAAATTAATAGTAGCATTAAAGGATTGGAAATTGAAAGCTATGCAGGTATTCTGGTAACAAATTTATTAAACTATGCGGTCCGGATTAAATATAATATTTTAAATAATATTTTTTACCAGCCAATTATCTGGTAAAATATAAAAAATTTTATATTCTTAAGGATATTGGAATTATAATAGCATTATATATTTTTATAACATTATTAGTACTGGCTTTTATATATTTTATGTTCTGTTATTTTCTTTCCGGCACAATAATTTATCTTGACCGCCAGCCGGTACTAAAAAATCCTTCAGACTATGGCCTGGCATTCAAAGATATAGAATTTATGTCTTATGATAATGTAGTCTTAAAAGGCTGGCTGATACCCGGGTCTTCAAATAAATTGATTATAATGACACATGTAGGCGGACTAACAAAATACGGTTCAACAGAATCATACAGAAGTTTTTCCAAACTTTATAATAAAGAAATAGAATTTATAAAAACTGCAGCGCACTTCCATAATAAGGGCTACTGGGTTTTAATGTTTGATTTTAGAAATCACGGTGAAAGCGGCAGGAGCCCGAACGGCGGTAAAGCAGGTATTGGTCTTGAGGAGTATAAAGATATAGTTGCAGCTATGAAATTTATTAAAAATTATGATGATTTAAAAGATTTTGATATAGGGTTTGTAAGTTTCTGCATGGGTGCTAATTCTACAATTATCGGTATGAGTAAAGAGCCATCTCTATTTGAAAAAGTGCGTTGCATGGTAGTAGTACAGCCGATATCTATGGAAGTTTTCGTTAAAAATTATTCTAAAAAGATGTTTACACCGCTTGGGGCTAAAATAATTATTCCCATAGTAAAAAAATTTGTAAACATGCGCAGCAAGCATCACTTAGAAGATATGTCTCCTTATCGGTATGTTGAGGACATAAGGGTACCGACTCTGTATGTTCAGGCAAGAAATGACCCCTGGACAGAACTTTCAGATATTCAGAGTTTTTATAAAAATACTCCTGAGCCGAAGGAGTATTATTGGATAGAGGATACAAAACACCGTTTTGAAAGCTACAGTTATTTCCAGGATAAACCCGGGAAAATTTTAGAATGGCTGGAGAAGTGGATGTAGATTCCAATATAGTATTTAATAGAACGTTTAATTAAAAATCTTCTTTCAGGTTCTTTATTTTAAGGTTTTTCTATAATGCTTCCGGACAATAACAAGAATAGCTAAGATTACCATAAATATAATGGCTATTGCCATTGAAATAAAAAGACTGTAACTTGCCACAGACCTAATTACAAAAGGAATTAAGCTTCCGCCTGTTACTCCCACAGCAAAAAACATGGTAAGTACAACATCTTTTCCATGACCAAATATTCTGCCGGCAGAGGAAATTAAAAGCGGCGGTATCCCGGAAAAACCCAGGCCCGTAAGCCCTGCTCCGATGAAATTTATTTGTTGTCTAATAGGAAAAATTATAAGGATTAGACCGGTTAAGCTAATAATAGATAATGCTATCAGTAAAGTACCGGCCTTAAATTTATATGATAAAAAACTTACCAATAATCTTCCGGCTAGAATTCCTATCCAGAATACGGATACAATAAAACTGGCGCTATAAAGGTCAAAAAATTTCTCAATCCTGAAAAAAGTTGGTGCCCAGGAAAAAACTGTTACCTCAGACATAACATAAAAAAGATGTATGATTATTGTAAGAATCAAATAAATATATTTATTTTTATTTTGAAATAATTCTCTTGTAGAAAAGGGTTTCTTTTTTGCTGATAAGTCTGCACCGCCAACCTGATTTCTTTTATTTTTAAAGAGATAGGATATTAGAGAGATAATAGTAAGAAATATGACTGCAAGGTAAATAAACTTCCAGTTTATTCGGCTGTTTACAATGCTTGAAGAAAAAAAAGGGGAGGTAAGTGCACCAATTGCAAAAAAGCCGAATCCTAAATTAACAACACTATCTTTATTTTTTACTTTTCCTTCCAGTATGCTGGTATTAGCATTCATAAATATAATTCCTAAAAGAAAACCGGAAATGAAATATAAAATATAGAAAAAGATTAAAGATGTAGCAAGTATTAATCCGGTTAACGTGGGTATTAACAAAACATATGTCCATATTATTACTTTAGTACTATTAAACTTTCTGTTTAAAAAAAGGAGGGCGATAATACCTGAAACTGCCCCAATCAAAAAAAACGTTATTATAAGATTCATACTTTCGGGCGATATGTCAAAATAAGTGCTTATATCCAGAAGGATGGGGCTTGTAAGCATCATAAAAAATGAGTAAATAAACAGGGAAATGTAGTTGGGAAACTCCATTAAATAATTTTTTAAATGAGTTCTTTTAGAAATATGCATGATTTTTATATATACATTTTAACAGCTAAACTTTTTTATAATACTCCGAATCTCTTTATAATGCTATAGTTTTTAAATTCATTTTTTAAAGGGAACTTATAATACTGTGGTAAAAATATAAAAGAGTATATTTTTTTGGAGGGGATTTTTATATTTTCTACATTGTAAAATTATAACATTTATAATTTAAAAGGAATTCCCAGGAATTTTAAGTTAAAAGTTATTATAAGAGTTCCTTTAGTATTTCTTTCTCTATAGGCGGCATCCCACCAACCTGTGATGAAACCCATGAACCGAGCTTGTTTGCAGCTTCGCTCATTTCCCTGAGTGATTTGCCTTCTAAATATTTAACTACCATAGCTGCTGTGAAGGCATCACCGGCACCAACGGTGTCAACGACATTGGTAAGGTAACCGCTTTGTCTGGCTACTTCTTTTTTAGTAATTAAAAGGCTTCCTTTTTTACCTTTTGTAACGCATACAAGGTCTAAATTATATTCTTTAATTAAAGCCCTGCAGTATTCTTCCTGTGACTCTTTTTTACGGAATCCAAGTAAGTCTATAAGTGTCGGAAGCTCTTCATCATTTAATTTAAGTATTGATGATTTTTCCAGGGATTCAGTAATTATCCTTGCAGAGAAAAAATTCTGACGGAGATTGATGTCAAATACCTTTACTGTATCTTCTCTGGTGTGTTTTAAAAATTCCTTTATCGCATGATAGGATTTTGATGAACGCTGGGAGAGGGTGCAAAAATATATTGCGTCAGCTTTTTTTGCAAGCTCTTTCCATTTTTTTTCAAATTTAAAAAAATCCCAGGCGACATTTTGTTTAATTATATATTCAGGATACTCCTTTTTATCTATTTTTACATCCACTGTTCCCGTAGGATGTATTGGGTCTACCTGTATATATCTTGTTGTAAGACCGCAGTTAGTTAAGTAGTCGAAAATTTCTTTGCCTAGCTTATCTTTTCCAATGCGGCTTGCTATAATTCCATGATGCCCGAGTGCTGAAACATGATAAGCAAAATTAGTGGGGGCCCCACCAATTTTTTTTCCACAGGGGAGCATATCCCACAATATTTCGCCTATACTGGCAATAATATATTTTTTCCTATTTTTCATAGCATTTAAAAAAAAGTTTAAAAAATCGCAACTTTAAAAATATTATCCTATTTGTGATAAAAAATCTGTCTCTGTTATGTGCCTCAAAAAACATAAAATTTCTCGGCAGATAATAAATTTGTATCTTTTTTAGCACCATAAAAGAGATTATAAATAATTACCAGCTAATGTCTTTCAAGCAATACATCTGTCAGTTCATCAACCGAGGTATCTTTCTGTTTTTTCTCAAGTATCTTCTCGCCTCTTGAAAGAATAACAAAACGGTCAGTTATTTGAAATACCTGGGAAAATACATGGGAAATTAAAATAACGGCGATACCTTCATCTTTCATTCCCTTGATAAAGTCCATTACCTTCTTAACCCCTGTTGGCGAAATAGCACGGGTTGGTTCATCTAAAATAACCAGCTTTGCTTTAAAAAGAAAAGCTCGTGCTACTGCCACACCCTGCCTTTCTCCTCCAGAGCAGAATCTTACTTCCTGATCTGAAGATACATTCAACCCCAGCTCGCCAAGTACTTCTTTTGACTTATTTTCCATTTCTTTTAAGTTAAGAACTCTTAAGAATTTATCTTTTGTAATTACCCTACCCAGAAATATATTTTTAGTTATACTTAATGCCGATACAAGGGTTTGTTCCTGATATACTGTTTCAATTCCAACTTTTCTGGCCATTTCAATTGAGTTATTTTTTAGCTCCTCATTTTTCCAGAAAATCTTTCCTTTTGTCTGAGGAAATACACCGGAAATTATTTTAACAAAAGTCGACTTGCCGGCTCCATTGTCGCCAATTAAACTAACAGCTTCACCGGGATATATATCAAAGGTAAAGTCATTTAGCGCGTGAACTTTACCAAACCATTTGTGAAGATTTTCCACACGCAATATTGGTATATCTTTGTTTAAAGAACTCATCTCTCCCTCACTTCTTTCATTATCCGTATATTTATAATATATCCAAAAAAAAGACCGGTTAACGAGGTTCCAGAATCCTGTCTCTTACTTTGGTAATATACATATTAATAGCAATTGCTATAAGCAGTACGAATCCATTTAAAACGCCTCTGGCTTCTGGTGTAATTAAAAGCATTGTAAGTCCTGCATCTATTATTCCCAGCATGACGATACCACCAAGAGCGCCTAAAATCGTCCCTCTGCCTCCACGTAAACTTATACCACCGATAATGGCACCGGCAAAGGCGTCAAATATTCTACCCTGAGCTATAAGCGAGGTTACACTGCCTATATAACCGATATATATTAATGCTGACAACCCGGCTAGCATTCCTGCTAAGGTAAAAACACCTAAAATCACATTATCCACTCTAATGCCCATCATTTCTGTCGTTTTGGGATTGCCGCCTATGGCATAAACATTAAGGCCGAATTCCGTCCTGGTTAAAAAGAGGTGCAGAAGAAAAGCAACGCCTAAGAATATTATGATAGCAATATGAACCCCACCAATCTTATAGTCTCCTGCTGCAACGAAAATACTTGGTAATTTGACTATTGTGCCTCTTCTTATCCAAAAGGTAGCCCAATCAAAAATAAGATAAGTAGACAGTGTTGCCAGAAAGGCATTATATTTCAGTTTACCTACTAAAAAACCATTGATTGCACCCAGTAATCCGCCTACAGCCACGACTATAATAATTCCTATCCAGCCAGATAAATCAGGAAACATAACTCTTATAACATAGCCCCCTATCATAGCAGACAAACCGGTATTTTGTGCTAATGATAAGTCCATATTGCCGGTCAGGAGAACTAGAGCCTCGGCAAGTACCAGGAAACCTACCATCGAACCAACGCGGAGAATTGTTTCTACGTTCTGCAATGATAAAAATCCCTGGGGTCTTAAAAATATAAAAGCAATATAAAGAATAATGCAGATTATCCATACAATATTGTCAATTAAACCTAATTTTATTTTATCTTTATCTATAGCCATTTTTACTCCAGTACTTTTTCTAATCATATTAGAAATAAAACCATTGAGCTTTTTTAAGAAGCTCAATGGTTTTCTGTTAAGGATGCCAAATCATTTACTTGAATTGGCTTTCATTAAGCTTACTTTAAAAAGTAATCGACTTACCAACCTTTAAATGGGAAATTACCCCATAGCAGTCCACTATCAGCATTATCTGCAGTTACAGTGACAGCATTTGTAGCAAACCATAGATGGTCTTCAGTAATACCACCGTATTCAGTCATACTTTTTATTTCAGCTGGAGCCCACATCTGTTCTGCCCATGGATCAACACCAAAATATAGATTTCCCGAGCCGATTGTAAGGTCATCGGTAGTAATAGTATCTCCTACTGCGGGAAGTGCGGATTCGCCTTTTTCTAAGTACTCGAGCATATAATGTACGGCAATCGGGTTGTAAAATGCAGGGGTTTGGTCTACGGCAATATCAATATTTCCCGCACTAATCTCGGTAGTGATTGCAGGGAAAGCATCCACTGTTGCTATAAATACATCTTTTGGATCTGTTCCTTCAAATTCCTGAAGTGCTGAATTAGCACCAAGTGCCATTGAACCGTTCTGTGCAAATACAGCGTCAATAGTTTCTCCACTCTGTAATACCTGTAATGTAAGAGTCTTAGCTTTTTCCTGGTCAGATTCGGCAACTTGAGTGATTACAGTAATATCAGCATATTGATCAATAACTTCGTGGAAGCCGCCGCCTCTAATGGTATCCTCGGAGGTACCCGGTCCTGAAGATAATTCGAGAACTGTTCCTTCATCATCTCCCAGATATTCAACAATCGCTTCAGCTAATTGTACTCCACCTCTTCTAGCGCCATATCCTACGAACATCAAGGGGTAGCTACTGTTAACCGCAGTGTTTGTACAGATGACTGGAACACCTTTTTCTTCTGCATAATCCATAACTTCGCTTAATGCTTCCATGTCCCAAGGTGAGATAATCAGACCGTCAACACCCATATCAATTATCCTTTTTGCCTGGGTTATCTGCATTGCAGCGTCGTAACCTGATTCAGTAACTGTGTATGCAATTCCCAATTCATCGCAATACCATTGAAAGCCTTTAACATAAAGGTCTTCCCAGGCATTACGGATTCCATGTGCGGCCAATCCAAGAAAAATAGGTCCTTCCGCAGCTGCTTCTTCTATAATTGCTTCTTCTGTAGTTGTTTCTTCTTGAGTTTCTGTTTCAGTTGTTTCAGTAGTTTCACCGGTGCAACCGAGTAGTGAAAAGGATATAATAACTGAAACAGAGATTATAAGAATAAATATAGATGTAAATATCTTCTTCATTTTTTTATTTTCCTTTCTTTTATAAACCTTAGCATTGTTAGTAGACGAAAAATTTCGTGTACCTAATCACCTCCTTTTTAAGAGAATTGCTTTACTTTTTTCTTGATAACCAATAAAATTTTGGTGGTTTGCTTGGAATAGATTCATCGACAAGGGAATTTATTTTTTAGCAAACCATTTTTTGTTTCATATCCATCCCTCCCTTAAAGGATTAATATAATAATAGTTTTTTATTAATCCTTTTTTAAAATTTTTTTTATTATTCAATTCCAGTTATTTCTAATTTTATAAATTATTTAATTCTTTAAATAATGAAGGATTTTTTAAAACATTCTCTAGTGCTAAGAAACTTGCTCCCAGGAGGACAGGGTCATTCTTTAATGAACTTAGTTTTATATGTAAACTCTTGTATATATCAGGTAATGTGTGCATTCTTACCGAGTTTCTAACAATCTCCAGTACCTTTGCCCCCGCCTGGGTTAACTCGTCTCCAATAACGATTGTATCCGGATTATATGTGTTTATAACATTTACAACCCCGAACCCTAAGTATCTTGTGGCATTATTAACCAGCTTCTCTGCAAGTTCATCGCCTTCTTTTAGTGCTGAAAATATTGAACTTTTGGATAAATCTTTATTTAAAACACTTTTTGGATAATCGGGTAATTCCTTTTTTGCTTCATTTACAAGGGATATTGTTGAACAATAATGTTCAAGGCACCCTCTATTGCCACACTTGCAAACGGGGCCGTTAAAATTAATACTTGTATGGCCAATTTCACCGGCGATACCGAGACTGCCTCTGTAAAGATTGCCATCTATTACAATGCCAGCTCCAATTCCTTCACCGGCAAGGATATAGACAAGCGTGCCTTTAGCTCTTCTGGAATATCCATACCACCATTCTGCCAGTGCTCCGGTATTAGCGTCATGTTCAAAATATATTGGGATTTTAGAAGTTAATTTTAATTCACCCTCTATTAGAATCTTATCCCAGCCGGGGAATTCGGTCATTAAAGCTATCCTGCCTTTGCTTTTAATATATGGTCCGGGAATAGAGATACCGATGCCCAGTATCCTGACTTTATCCAGATTTTTTCTTATATATTCATTGATTGTCTTCTTCATCTTTTTTAGGGCAGCATCCGGACCAGCTGAAGCGTCAATATATTCTTCTTTTATGCTGTATCCTGTGCCTAATAGGTCAAACAAGCCAATAGAGAAGTAATTCCTTGATAACCTTACGCCTATTGACCTGAATTTTTTGTTATTAAGGGATATTCCGATAGAACGTCTTCCTTTTTCTCCATTGATTATTCCTGTTTCTACTACAAGACCCCAGTTTATGAAATCATTTATGATATTTGTAATTGTGGCCTGCCTGAGGCCGGTTTCTTTTGCGAGTTTAGCACGTGAGCAGTTTTGTTTGTTACGTAGCAATCTAATGACAAGAGACCTGTTCATTGATTGCATATCTCTTAAGTTGGTGCCTTCTTTAAGCTTTTTATTTGAAATCATTAATTAAGTCAATTAACTAATAAATTGAATTTATATATAAATTATATTAAATAATAGCTCATGGAAAATTTTTTTTCAAGTAAAAATTTATTTTTCAAAAATTCAGGCGATAAATGATTATTCTTTAACTAAATTCTGGCTAAGAATGAGTATAGCTGGTCAGTCAGGAGCCGGGTTATCAGGTAAAAGTGTAATGCGGCGTTCTTTAAGATTTGATTGATTAAAAAAAGATAAAAAAATAAGTTAAATAATAAAATTTTAAAAAGGTAAAAGTAAAATTTTTATAGGTAAAAAATCTGGTTTAAGTTAAAAGAATTTAAAGAAGTGTATTTTAATTATTATAATCTCTAATTATACTTTCAGGATTTAAATTACCTTTAAACTCTTCGTAGGGTATATTAACTGAAAAACTACCAGCTGCATATGGGGCTACCTGGTAAGCTGGAAATTTAATTATTAGACCATAAGGGGCCACAAGAAAGTTTCTAAAATTATCGGCGCAATCCTGGTCAGTGCCGTTTTCTAGCAGTTGTATGTCCGGCTCAAAACCCATGTCATTAATCTGCCTGGTAAGACTTTCCCGGCAGTATCCGGATATTGAACTGTAATAATTATAATTGCTTACAAACAATTCTCCTATTTCTACCTGATTCATTTTTTCAAGATCAAAATTAATGGTTTCAAAATAAAGCAAGCCGTGAGCTCCTCCAAGGTAGGGGTATATATCAAAACATACAGAGATTCCATTTTCATCATACATATATATAGTATAATCCATGGTTAAAAGATAGTTAGGGCAGGCACCTTCATCTTCATATGAAGAAATTTCTTCTTTGAAATCGCTGATTATAGAAAGAACTTTTTGCTCGTATATTATTTTATTTATGCTTTCATCCAGCCCGCCAGCCACAGCAGACTGAAACTGCGGATAGGAAACACTAATTAAATAATTTTTATCGGTGCTTTCTTCAAAAAATCTTCTGTCTATCAGTCTACTGTATCCGCCTGTTGCTCCTTTGAAATCATTTATCTGGAGTAGATACATGATGTCTTCAAATGTATCATACCATTCCAGTGCAGGGCCTGATAGTGGGCCAGTTGTAAGTTTTTCATAAAACTCATCCTGTTTGTTGGGGTCCCAGGCCTTTTGACCGGGGCAGTCTGTTCCGTCATTTATAAAGTACTGGTCCATGCTTTCTACTATTTTATCTTTGCCGGCTGAAAGTATTATCCTTACCTGGTAGCCGTTATTATAAAAGCGTGCTTCACGGTCAAAGGTTATACCACATAAAGTATCATCGTATCCTGAAAGTGTTAGAAACTCTTTTACGAAAGTATCACTTACTCGGGTTAATTTTCTCGAAGGTTCGAAAGAGTAATCCGGGTAGGAGCCGGCGTTCCCTGATTCAAGGGCTTCCTTTTCATTTACTACCTCTTCTTTCTCTGAACCTGTAAGATTATCTATAAAATTTATGCTGACGTTTAAAAAAAGGTTACTGTTATAATCTTCTGTGATGCAGGGGCATGAAGATATAATCAGATGTTCCTGCGGATAGATAAAAGCGAAGTTTACTTTGCTATTAAAAAACATTACATCATTTTCTATATTGCCCGGCTCTTCCTGGCTGCCACCGGAAGTTTCAACCTGTGCTGCTCCGGTATCCGGAAAATATTCAAGTTCTGATTTTCCGCAGGAGCCAAGTGTAAGTATTAAAAAAAGCATGAAAATTATTAAGAGGAAAGTTAAAAAGTGCTTCATAATGGAAAATATATTTAAAAAATTTCTATTTTTTAATGATGGATATATTACTATTTACCTATAATAAACTCCTGTATGGGATTTTCATAGTCATCATGGAATGTTTTTACTGTATAAAAGCCGTCAGGAAGGTCAACAATTAGATTTGGGTCGTTAACAGGAAGATCTATCTCAAAAACCATATTTCCTTCCATGTCATATATTCTTACCCAGTTATTATTCTTATATGGATACCAGAAGATAAACTGGAAGTTATCATCCTCATTTACCCAGACCTGCCAGCATGTCATAGGCATTGTGCGTACCCATTCTTCCTGCTCAGCTTCTGGATATATAGGAGCTAAGGAGAAGTCATCAAAATAAACCAGATTTCCCAAAGAAGTTGTCGCTGATAAAATAACTGTATCAAAAGCTGGTATTTTCTGCCCTGTGGCATTAAACCACTCTGTAGGAAGATAGTAACCTTCAGAGCTTATTAAATTCCACTCATCTACTGTAAAAGCACCCGGAAAAAAGCCTACTCCTATAGCTCCAATCGGGTTTCCTGAAGATATTAATACTAATAATAGGGCAATTTCCCCGTCATCAAAATTTATAGGTTTAACATGGCAATTAAATAACAAATTATTAGTTGGAATTGATGTAATTGTTTGGCTTAATGTTGAGAGTAATACGCTTGAGTCAACACTGGCGGCATAATTCCCTGCGTCATCGACTATACTGACATTGCCTGATATACTCCAATTGTCTAAATTGCCCGAGCTAAAATCTTCATTTAAAACAAGGTTTTCGGAACTTGCGCCCAACATGTAAAGAGGCGTTAATGTAATTGTAAGCATTATAGAGATAATAATAAAAGTTACAGGCCATTTTTTCATATTTCTATCTCCTTTTATTGTTTTAATTACATATCTAATATTTTAATCCATTTGATAGATAAGTAAATGTTTTTTATAGATACTTGGCATACCTTAAAACATTACAGGAAAATAATATGCAAAATAAGCGACTTTAGAAGAAAATATAAAGCATTTATTAGAAAAAAAGATATAAATGGATTATAATCATTCACGCGAAATGGCAATATTTTGCTGTTTAATATAATTTATTATTAACAGGGAAGTTTTAAAGAAGGAAAGGTTTATGCAAAAAAAAGCAATTGAGCTGTTAAGGGATATGGATAAAAGTTTAAGGATAACCGGAATCGGGAGTCTCCCGTTTCTTGATGAAAATAAGGCATGTGACCTTATTTTAAATTATTGTCCGGATATTCCTTATGTACCCCAGCTTATAAAAAGGGATCCAAGGGAAAATATGTTCCTGCAGTTTGCCGAGAATTTGCCCTGTGTGATAGAGGATTACAAAAAGAAGCAGGTTTTTTATGATGAAACAAAAGACAGAGAAAAGAGCATAGCTGAATTTTATGATTACGTGTCATATAACTGCTACGATCATTTTAAGATAAGCCCTGAATACATTAAAGGTTTTTATCCCTTGCTTGAGAAATGCAAGGATAAGGATAACCCCTTTGTTAAAGTCCAGGTAACAGGGCCGGTTACATATTTGATCTCACTGACTAAAAAAGATAAACAGTCAATGATTTTTGATGAGGAATTTACAGAGGCCATAACTCTGGGCTTGGCAATGAAGGGCCTGTGGCAGGTGCAGGAGATTAAGAAAATAGGTAAAATACCTGTGCTTTTCTTTGATGAACCTTCACTCTGGGGACTGGGCTCGGCATACCTGGCAGTTAGTGACGAAAGGGTATCTTTTCTTATAAATAGCTTTATTGATTTTATAAGAGAGCGCGAGGATAACCTTATCATTGGCCTTCATTGCTGTGGTAATACGAACTGGAGGATTATACTTGAGCTGGGAATTGATATTTTAAGCTTTGATTCATATAGTTTTGGGGGAAAACTGGCACTTTATCCGGAGGAAGTAAAAAAGTTTTTAAAAAGGGGTAGTTTTCTTTCTTTTGGCCTTGTTCCAACTGCAGAATATAAAGAGGGGATATCAGAAGAAGAGCTGTATGATAAATTTTTCTCAGTTCTGGGAAAATTTGGAAAAGAAGGTATAAGAAAAGAAGATATATTAAAAAATATTATTTTTACTCCCGCCTGCGGTATGGGCACAATGAAAGAGGAAGAATCAAAAAGGGTTTTTAAACTAACAGAGTCGCTGGCAAAGCGGATAAAATAAAAATTCAATTAATAATCTTTTATGCCCGGTCAACTTAATTACTAATTTTTACTTTTGATAACTTCTCTTGCCCAGCCGGCTGCTCGAATTTCTTCACCTTCATAGAGCGGGCCTTCTTTGTCTTTAACCAAAAAACCTTCAGGAGGTAAAGCAAGATTACCACCTCTGGCCACAAGGATTTTTGCTATTTTATTTGCTGCATGACCAAAGAATTTCGCAATTTTTATAGACATTCTTGTATCGAATGCAGCTACAGAGATGTCTTTTAGTAAAGATTTAGGAATCCCGGAGAGGAAATCCTTAACCGGTTGTGTTGGCCTGCCTGCATAAGTGGGGGAGCCGACAATAAGGAAATCAGTTGATTCCAGTTCATGAAGTTTTACTTCGCCTGCCCTTAGCACTCTGGTGTCGCCGCTTATGGCATTGCCTATGGATTGTGCAATTTTTTCTGTATTGCCATAGACAGAGTCATAGACTATTAAAGTTTTCATAAAATGCCTCCGTATTTTATTTTAAGAATATTACATGCTTACTTTCATTAGAAATTAAGCAAAACGAGCCAATAGGCCTCATCAGTTCAATTTTTCCAAAAAGTTATAAGTTAATCAACCCTCATTAGTTTGCAATTGGCCGGGCAGGTTATTTTGTTTCTTTATTCTTTAACCCACCCTATAAACATTATAAGGATGTGTGATTCTTTACTTGTTGTATCCTCAATTAAGCCGCTGTTTATAAGTGCCGCAGTACTGGTTAGTTCTTCCACTTTTCTGTCTTCTACGCCAATTAATTTCAGGCTGCCTGTAAAATCAGTACCGTAAATATCATAGGCAATGGTTTTTCCATCAGGTGACCAACCGAGACTTGTTATTTTGCTTTTAGATTCAGTCATAAGTGTTTCCACTGAACCACCATTTTTGTCAATTATATCAATTCTTGTATCGATGTAGTCCGGGTAGCACCCGCAGTGGCTATTAATTGACAGGGCGAATTTCTGGCTACCATCAGGATTCCAGGAAACATCTGTTACATAACCGTTATCTTTCACGAATAAATCCATACTGCCGTCTTCAAGATTTAAAATCCATAGTTTATGGTGGGCTTCTGATGAACATGGATTTTTCATATTGGCTACATAACTATTTTTGTATATAACCATTCTTTCTTCATCAGGAGATAATGAGAAATTAGCGTATGAAAAATCACCTGACCTGGGGAAAAATTCATCCCAGTCTATTATGCTCCAGTCAAAGTAGGGGAAAGCTTCTGAGAAATCTTTAACTTCTCCCGTATCAAGAGATATCCTTACAAATTTAAAGCTGTCATTTTCTATGGCTATGGTATAAAAATAATCATCACTTACCGAGAATTGAGAAAAACTGGAAAAAAGCTGCCTGTTATAGGTATTTTCCAGAACTGTTTTTTCCTGGTTATCACTAGTATCCATAATTACAAGATTAGAGTCAGAAAGAAAAGGGTTAAATTTTTCCATCACAAAACTTCCGCCTGAAGAAACATTGGAATCTTTCTGTATGGTCATTGGATATGCCAGGTATTTATTTTCAGGGGAGGCAAGGACACTGCCCGGGTACATATCAGGCGGGGAAGTTTTAAGTTCGGTGCTGGTACCGGTTTCAAAATCAGCTGTAATCATTGCCTGGCCTTCAATATCCCAGTTAAAGAAATCAAAACCTTCAAGCTGCGTAACTGGATTGTTGGGGGAGTATATATAATAATAGTTTTCAAGTTCTTCAGCTGTTATAAAGCTGGTAGGATATTTTTTTAATTCTAATATTTTGTTACCGCTGCTGTCAGGATTAATCAATCCCCCATCCATGAATTCACTGAAATTAAACAGGTAACATTCAGTATTTGCAGTTACATTTTTTGAGACCTTGCTCCTGATTAGTTGATAGAGCAGTTTATAGGATGGCTCTATAATCTCTTCTGTTTCGGGTTTTCCTTCATCAGTAGCTTTATCTTCTCCTTTTGCGCCGGCTTCTGAAGTATCTTCAACTTCCTTATCACTTTCCCCTGATTCATCTCCAGTACATGCGGCATTTGCAAGGGAGAAAGTAATGATAAGGAAAAGAATAGAAAATAAAGTGAAAAGCACTTTTATCTTTGATGGTATTTTTTTCATGTTCAACCTCTTGTTAAATTTAATAAAATATATAAAAAATTTTTTATAAAAGAGGTATTTATAAAAATATTATTAAAGTTTTATTTAAAGTAATTATAAAATAATTTTTACAATAATCAAATATTCCTATTTTCAGGTAAAAAGGTGTGTGAAAGTAGCTGGTTACAGGGCAGGGTATTAGTAATTTTTTGCGGCGTGCCTGGGAGGCGCACCCGTATCCCAGAAGTCTATGATTTTTTTGGGAAGTGATGGGAAACTTTTTTTAAGAGGGCTATTTTTGACTTCTATAATTTCTCTGGTTAAACTTTCATAAGCACGGGCCCCTTTGCATGACGGGTTATAAGTTTTAATCGGTTCCCCCATGCTAGGTGCTTCCACAAGCTTAACATTCTTGGGTATAATAGTTTTAAATACTTTATCGGGGAGGTAGCTCTTTACTTTTTTTATTATCTGTCTTGATAACATCGTTTTTAAATACATAGTGAATACTACACCTGCTATTTCAAGTGGTTCATTAAACACTGCTTTAATCTCGTTTATGGTTTCAACTAATCTGGTAATCCCCTCAAGAGCATAATACTCGCACTGCATTGGTATAAGAACTTCGCTGGCAGAGACAAGGGCATTGGTGGTAAGGATTCCTAGGGAGGGTGAACAATCTATGATTATAAAATCAAAATCATAATTGAGATTTTCAAAAACATTTTTTAACCTGAACTCTCTCCCGCTTGTTACTGAGAGTTCAATTTCTGCATTTGAAAGATGCTGGCTGGAAGGCAGTAGTGCCAGGTTATTATAAGGGGTTTCCATGATTATGTTATTTGGGTCTTCATCATGGATTAATGCATCATAGATAGAATTTTTTAATTTCTTATATTTTATGCCCAGTCCACTTGTAGAACTGCTCTGGGGATCCATATCCACAAGTATGGTCCTGTACCCGAACTCACCGAGATATGTAGCTACATTTACCGCAGTTGTACTTTTACCAACACCGCCTTTCTGGCTGGAAACAGCAATTATCCTCGGAGTCTTTTCTCCGGGGCTATATGAATGTTTGGTCTCTATCATAAGAATCTTATTCTGTACAGGGTATTTGTCTGTAGATTATTTCTATTATAAAGAACAACCCTGCTGCAACTGTTTATAAATATTATAACTGTTTATGACTCTTATAACAGATTTATAATATTTTTTCACCTGTTTTATCCAAAAATTTACAAAAATGGTGGAAGAAATTTAAAATATTATATATTTCAATAATTAAATTATCCACCCTTCAATGCTAAAAAAATGTTTTTAATGCCGGAAAATTAATATAATATGATAAATTTGTAATAATTTTGTTATATTTTTTAGTAGTTTAATGTAAAATAGAATTTAATTTTTTAAAAAGGATATTTATGGAAAATATCGCCATAGTTACAGATACCACTGCTGATATACCGGTAGAATTAGCAAGGGATAGCGACATAACTGTCGTACCTCTTAATGTGGGATATGAAGGCAGGTTATTTAAAGACGGAAAGGAAATAAATAGCCAGGAATTATTTAAAAAATTAAGAGAAGGCATAAGAATATTTACATCCACGCCATCAGTCGGTGAATTTGTAGAAATTTACCGTCACCTGGTTAAAGATAGAAAGAAAAATCTAATTTATTCAATTCATCTTAGTTCAAAACTCTCTACCACAATTAATTCTGCAAACCAGGCAAAAAAATTTTTTCCTGAGGCGGAAATAAAAGTTATTGATTCAAAGACAGCAGCTATCGGTATGGGTTTTATTGCCCTGGAAGCAGCGAGGGCAGTAAAGAAGGGAGAAAACAGGAAAAAGATAGAAGAAATTATTGATTATCTCATAAGAAATAACAGGCTTTTTGCCACTATTGATAATTTTAAATACTTATTTGTAGGAGGTAGGGCACCCTTTTTTGGTAAATTTTTATCAATGTCAATAAGGTTAAAGCCAATTATAACCCTGAAAAGCAATGGGAAGGTAAAATTAGTAAAGTTTGTCAGGAATAAAAGGAATTCACTAATCGAGCTTTACTGGCAGCTTAAAAAAGTCTCTTATCCTGATAAAAGGAAAAAGATTGGTATTTTTTACGGCGAAGATATAGATATAGCTCTGGAATTAGAAAAGATAATAAGAAGCGATAATAAAATTGCGATAGATGAATTAATACTAACCGAAGTAACTACAGTAATGAGCGCCCATACCGGCCCGGGAATATGGGGCCTTTCTGTATGTCCTGCGGTTAATCATAATTAATCCAGGATATTTCTTCTTCAATTTTATATGTTGCGGTTCTTATAAATTTATTCCAGCGTAAAGGTTACAGTAACCGGTATCATTACTTCTTTTTCAATAGTGGAAGTATCATAAGTTCCCCAATCAGAAACCTCTGTAGAATTAACCGGGAGAACCTGTACCACACCCAGATTTGCGGATTTTATAACCCCCAATTTTTTACCGCTGCCCTCGGCAATTTTTTGAGCTCTTAATTTTGCGTCATTTATAGCATCGGGTATTAGCTCTATTCTAAGGTCAGGCAGCTTGGAATAATAGTATTCAAGAGAGCGTGTGGAAAATATAACTCCCTTGTTTATGAGTTCCTGGGTGCTCTTGGCCATATTGGTAATTTTATTAACATCAACCGATTGGATGGTAACTGTTTGTTTCAGAATGTTCTCTTTTGGAGCGTTGGGGTCATACATATATAGCGTTTCCATGAATACAGGGGTAATGGTCAGGTCATCTTCGGTAAACCCATTATCCTCAAAAAATTCCAGTACAAGTTCCTGGTCATTTTGCATCATCCGGTATCCTTCTTTTAAATTTTCAGCAGGGACAGTTCGTGTAAATTCAGAAGAGCATATGGCAATATCCGAGGTAACCCTTTCCCTTACTGAACCTGTTACTGCAATGGTATCAACAGGTGTTCTTACTTTATAAAATGTAAAAGAACCAATTGAGGCACTGATTATCAGGCATACACCTAGAATGACTGCAAGGTAAATTATTTTATTAGAATTTTCTTTAATCATAATTTCACCCGGTCTAAATGATTTAAACTTTTGTGTAAATGTAAATTTACGTATATAATCTTTATATATAATAATAACAATTGTGGGCGCATTGTCAAGAAACTACTTCAGGATTTAAAGATAAGTAGAAAAGTAATTGACGATTTAATGATATTTGAGCTGTAAGCTTTTAGAATAGAAATAAAGCCCTTTTTACCCAATTTAAGTTCGTGATAGTATTTTTTTAAAATAATATTATACTTAAGAAGTAATTGTTAATATAAGACATGGATTTATGAGATTTTAAACTTTAACCACAGCAACAGAAGCAACACTGGATTTTTATATCATTAATAATCGACGCAAGTTTATATAAGTCTATTTATTAAATATGATATAGAAAGAAAGGAGTGAAAATGGCTAAAGTAACAAGGGAGATGGTTGAAAAAGCAGGGGTAAATGTCGATGAAATTATTAAACTGCTTGTAAAGAATGCTGCAGCTGAGCTTACTACTTACTATTATTACACTATATTAAGAGCAAGCCTGATAGGCCTCAAAGGAGAGGGAGTAAAAGAAATAGCAGAAACTGCAAGAATCGAGGATAGAAATCACTTTGAAGCAATTGTTCCCAGAATTTATGAGCTGGGAGGTAAACTTCCTGAGAGTATGAAGGATTTTCATGATATGTCAGCCTGTCCGCCTGCAGCTCTTCCCAAAGACCCTACGGATGTTATGGCTATACTTAAGGTACTTGTTGAAGCTGAGAGATGTGCAGTAAGAGGTTATACGCATATCTGCAATATTACAGCGGGGAAGGACCACAGAACTTATGAATTAGCTCTGGCTATTCTCAATGAGGAAATTGAACATGAGAGCTGGTTCTCGGAATTCCTGGGTGAGGGTCCGTCAGGCCACTTCTTAAGGAGGGGGGAAACTTCTCCGTTTGTGGGAAAATTCCTTAGATAATTAATTTTATTACAGAAAGGCTTTTTCAGGGTAGGGCTCTGAATTAATATTAATAGCTCTTACCCATTTAAATTAAATGTGAGAGTTCACAAAAGAACAGTAAAAAAAATAGAGATAAGGGCTGTTTTGTCTGCGAAGGAAAGGTTTAAGATATAAAAGGAAGTTTTCTCTAGAAAAATATGAAGCATCGGGTGGTAAATTTAGCTGGAGCAGATCTGACAGATAAACTTAAAGAAACTCTATATGCGATAGGATTTTTTGAAAAATTTCCTGTAATTAGCAGAATGAAAAGATGATTTCTTTATTTTATAAGCACGAGACTTAGAATCATTACTATTATTCCAATTATAAAGCTTAATATTAGCAGATGAATATGCCCGTATGATTTGGAAACAGGCAGGAGCTTGTCAATGGATATAAAAACCATAAGGCCTGCGATACCCGAAAGCATATAGCCCAGAATCCGGAGGTTTAAAAAAGGAAGGAGTATCAGGGCTGTAACCAGTGCACCAATTGGTTCAACTATCCCGGATAAGAATGACAGCATAAAAGCCTTTTTTCTGCTGCCGGTTGCATTATATACCGGCGTGGATACAGCAATGCCCTCCGGTATGTTATGAATGGCAATGGCAATGGCTATTGATATTCCCAGGCTGGTATCTGCCATTGAGCTATAAAAGACTGACATCCCTTCAGGAAAATTATGAATAGTTATTCCAGGGGCAACGAAAAGGCCAGTTTGTAAAAGACGGGAATCGGTCTTGCTGTCAATTTTTTCTTTTTACCCGATATACTCATGAGGAATAAGAGTATCGATTAGAAAAATAAGAATGAAGCCTGCAATAAAAGCAGCGCTCGCCCTTGCAAGCCCCAGCTCATCTATTCCTGAAGGAAGAAGTTCAAAAAAAGAAATACCTATCATAACCCCTGCGGTGAAACCGAGGACCGAGCTCATGAATTTAGGATTTTCTTTTTTAATTACAAGGCCTATTATGCTTCCTATTGTAGTAGAAAGACCTGCAATTGAAGTTAAAATAAATGGTTTTATTATATCCTGGTTCATTATTATAATTGGTAGTTTTATAATTTTAGGTTTATTAGTATTTATTTTAATATTTATGAATACAGATAACCATTAGATAATTATAATAATAAGAAATATCTTGGTAGTAAAACAAAAAGCACGATTATTTTAATTAATTTATATGTTATAATATGAGAAATATTTTTTAGAAATAAATATCAGCCGTTTAAGGCGCGGGTAGGGATAAGAATGAATATGAGTAGTAGTGGCAAATTATATACTATTGAAGAAGTTACCGAGATGCTCGGTGTAAGTGAGCAGGAAATAATGAATATGATTACAATGAAGAAGTTACCTGCGGTTGAAACCGGGGATTCTATAAAAGTAAGGGAAGAAGATATGGAGACTTTTCTAAATAGTCTGGATAACCCGGATAGATTGGATATTGGTAATGGAGATAATGAAGAGACTAATGACCGGGAAACAGCAGGGCAGGAAGAAGCAGGAAGAGAAGAAATCGGGGAAGAGTATGAAATAAAGAACCATTTTGAAGATGATAAGACTAAGATGGAGGATTCATATAAAGATTTGCTAAGAAAAAAACAGGAACTTGAAGAAGACATAAATTATCTGCAGTATAAATATGATGAGTTTAAAAACAGGATAAAAAAAATAATTTCAGAAGAATTTAAGTTATTTTTAAAGAAGATTGATGAAGAAAATTTGCAGGAAAGTTATAGGATTCAGGAAAATAGTTTTGATAGTGACACGGACGGTGATGATCCTAAGATAGATAAGAGTATTGATACGATTGAAGAAAATGGGAAAAATAGCTATAGTAGTGATGAGGAAATCCTGTTTGCGGAAGATAATGAAAAAGGGGAAGAAATTTGATGCCGGGGAGATATAATAGGAAGAGCCCGGAGGAAGCAGAACCTATGATTTATAATTTTTATTAAGCAGGTTTCCGGTTTAAAAAGATTGTTTTTTAAATGAGGATTTATTTTTTTTTAAAAAAAAGTAATTACAGGTTAATTCAAAAAAAATTTAAGACTCTAAAAGTCAGAGGTGAATTTCACTTCTGATTTTTTTAATGGTATTAAAAATTAGAAAAAATCAGATGGCTTATGAATATTGAAGAAATTACAAAAGAGCAGCTTGTAAATAAACTGATGGAGATGAACCAGAGGATTATTGACCTTAAGAAATATGAAAAGCAGTTTATAAATTACAAAAAGTTACTTGAGGAAAACGAAGGGAAATACAAAAGTCTTCTTAATACAAGCTCCGTGGCCATTATTATAATAGATTCCAGAGGAATAATAACAGAGTGCAATGATGCTGCGCTGGACTTTTCAGGTTATTCGAAGGAAAAATTAGTCGGCAGGTATTTTACCAGGAGGGTTAACATCAGTACCAGGGATATTCCCAGATACCTTGAGATATTCAGGGCAATTTTAGAAGGGAAAGAGGTTGGCTCTTTTGAAATTGCACAGCATAGGAAAAATGGCGATGTTCTTTTCGGGGAAGTTTATTTCGGTCCCTTAGAAAATAAAAATAAAAAGATTATAGGTTTTAAGATAATTATAAAAGATGTTACTGAAAAGAAGAAGCTGGAGAGCGGATTTATAGAGAGCGGAGAAAAATTTAATGCCCTGTTTAAAACTTCAATAGGGGGTATTGTTATTCACAGTGATGGGAAAATTTTGGATATGAACGAATCTTTTAAAAAGATATTCGGCTGCAATTATTCTGATGCTATAGGCAAAAATTTACTGGATTTTATTGCACCTGAATACAGGGATATAGTAATGAGTAAGATAAATTCCGGTACCGATACCCCTTATGAAGTGGCAGGACTTAAAGGTAATGGCAGCAAAGTAGTTTTAGAAATAACAGGCAGGGCTATTACCCATAATAATATGGAAGCAAGAATAGAGGTTATAAATAATGTCAGTGAACAGAAAAAAGCAGAAAAAAGAATAAGGTATATCAGTTTTCATGATAGACTGACAGAGCTATACAACAGGGCTTATTTTGAAAAGGTCCTGGTAAATATTTATAAAGATAGGGATTTACCATTAAACTTTATAATTTGCGACCTTAACGGACTTAAACTTGTAAATGATGCTTTTGGGTATAACGAAGGAGATGGACTGCTGAGAAGGGTGGCAAAAATCCTTAGGTACTGCTCGCGCGAGGAAGACATTATTGCAAGATGGGGCGAAGATGAATTTTTTATACTCATGCCGAGGTCTACAGAGAAGGATGTGGAAAGAGTATTAAATAAAATAAAGAAAATATGTATGGAAACAAGGGACCAGAAGATACCTTTAAACATTTCAATAGGTACTTCAGCAAGAATAGACAAGAGCCAGAATTTAAGGGAAGTTATAAAAGAAGCAGAAAACAACATGTATAAAAACAAGCTTCTTAAAAGAAAGAGCATTTACAATTCTATTATTTTATCACTGGAAAGAATATTGTGGGAGAAGAATCATGAAACCAAGGAACATGCAGACCGCCTGAGGAAACTCTCCCTGATGCTGGGAAGTGCTATCAATTTACCGCAAAACGAGCTGGATGAGCTGGAACTGCTTTCTGCTCTCCATGATATTGGCAAGGTAGGAATACCTGATAAAATCTTAATGAAAAGGGGAAGGTTAAATATAAAAGAGTGGAATATTATAAAAAGACATCCCGAGATTGGTTATAGGATAGCAGAATCAACCCCGCAGATTGCGCCTATAGCTGAAGGCATATTGTCACATCATGAGCGGTGGGATGGAAATGGTTACCCGCAGGGCTTAAAGGAAAGGGAGATACCCGTAAACGCATGTATTGTGTCAATAGTTGATGCTTATGATGTTATGACTTTTGGCAGGCATTACAGGCCTGCAATTTCTGAGGAAGAAGCTAAAAAAGAGCTTATGAGGTGCTCGGGAACCCAGTTTAACCCGATGCTTGTAGAAAAGTTTGTTATGCAGTGAGAAAATTAGTTAAGGTTAAAAAATAAAAACCAGACAGACTTTATAATCCTTTAATTTTTTTATTACATAGAAATATTAATTTAAATAAAAACTCACACCCATTGATATTCCTGTCGCCTCAATTAAAAAATTGTCTTCGGGTATGTCCGTTGACAGCTTTGCTAAAATAAGTAGTAGATGTATTTAGATAAAATTATTTAATAATAATTAATAGATCTGATAAATAGAGATAATCAAACTGGGAGAGTAGGATATAAATGATTAAAACCATAGCTAGAGAGCTAAAAAATCATGCACCGTTTACTTCTTTAGGGGCTTTTATCGGAATTATTATTATGGTAATTTCATATAAAATCCCGTTTGAAATATCCTACAATATTTTTTATATATTACATCCAATCCATGTATTTCTAAGCGCATTTACAACTGCAGCAATATATATTATTTATAAAGGAAATAAAAAGAAGAATCTGTGGATGATATTTCTAATTGGTTATCTGGGCTCAATAGGCATAGCTACATTGAGTGATTCAATAATTCCTTTTTTAGGAGAAGCTTTGCTCAACCTTCCCAATAGGGGAATTCATATAGGTTTTATTGAAAAGTGGTGGCTGGTAAATCCTCTGGCTTTTTTAGGTATAGCTCTGGCTTATTTTAAACAAAGCACAAAAATTAGCCATGCCGGGCACGTATTACTCAGCACCAGTGCTTCGCTGTTTCATATTATTATGGCATTGGAAGGAAAAGTAAATTGGTTCTTATTTGTTATAGTTTTTATATTTCTATTTTTCTCGGTATGGATTCCATGTTGTACAAGCGATGTTGTGTTTCCTCTTTTATTTGTAGGAAAGGATGCTGCTAAAAGGGATAGGCATCATATACCCTGAGATAGAAAAAGAAAATAAAAATAGTGTAAGTTCTTTTAATTAAATCAAAATATAGACCTTCTTTACCTAAGTTAAATAAAAAAGTATCAAAGTTACTTACTCATTTATTTAAACGGAATTGTGGATTTCTATAACAGGCAATCATGATATTTAAGTTTATATTTTAATTTTAGTAAAAAATATTGCATCTTTAACTTTTAGGTAAAAAAGTAGATTTGATATTGACACCGGGCTAAATTTGATTTAATATATAAACCGACCAGTTGGTATTTTTTAAAAGTGGTATAAGTTATATGAATTTAAAAGAAAAGGGTAGAAAGTCAAGGCATAAGCTGCTTAAAGCGGCAGAGATATGTTTTGCGAAATACGGTCTTGATGCTTCAGGAGTTGACAGGATTTGTAAAACAGCAGGTATGAGTAAGGGTGCATTTTACCATCATTTTTCCAGCAAACAAGATCTTTTTCTGGAAATATTAAATCAATGGTTAGAGATAATTGATAGATATATAGATTCTGCCAGAGGAGACTCATCAAATATGCTGGAGATGTTTATGAATATAGCAAAAGCAAAACCAATATTTCAGGATGCCAGCAGTAAACTGCCTATTTTTATTGAATTATGGATTAGAGCTTCAAGAGATGAGAATCTCCGTAAAATTACTATTGGGTCCTATTATAAGTATTTAAAGTTATTCAAAGACTTGATAGAAGAAGGCATAGAGGAAAAAATAATTAAAAGGATTAATTCTGATACTGCGGCCAGGATGATAATAGCTATTGCTGTGGGTTTTGTAATGCAGGGAATGCTGGACCCCAATGGAGCTGACTGGGATAAGATTGCAAAAGAGAGCCCGGAGATTATATTAGAAGGTGTCATACGGCGATAAAGCAAGGAACTTTAAAGCTGAATAAAAAAAGATGGAGGAATTTAAATTGAAGGTGTTATTAACAGGTGCTTTTGGGAATGTAGGGAAGTTTACTTTGCAGGAATTACTAAAAAAAGGCTGTAAAGTAAGGGTAATAGAATTAAAAACTTCTGCCAATGAAAATATTTATAAAAAATTTAAATCAGATATAGAAATAATCTGGGGTGATATAACAAATAAAAAAGATGTAGAAAGAGCAGTAGCCAACCAGGATGTAGTCATACATCTGGCTTTTGTAATTCCTTCCTTAACTGAAAAGGAGCCAAATTGGACCTGGGAGATCAATGTAGAGGGAACACGGAACCTGTTGAATGCAATGAGGGTTCTTCCGTCTAAACCTAAAATTGTATTTACTTCTTCAGTTTCTGTATTTGGAAAAACAAATAATCTTAAGCCGCCAAGAACGGTATCAGACCCGGTTATGCCTACTGATAATTATTCCCATCATAAAGTTGCCTGTGAGCAGCTGATAAAAGTATCCGGTCTGGACTGGGTTATATTAAGGTTAGGTGCGGTATTAAGTATGTCATTATGTGAGATGGATCCTCTGCTTTTTAGTGTTCCTCCGGATACAAGAGTTGAATTAATTCATGCTCATGATGCTGGTATAGCCCTGGCCAATGCAGCGATAGAAGAAAATATCCAGTGTAAAACCCTTCTTATTGGGGGTGGCAAGGCCTGCCAGATGTACCAGAGAAATTTTGTAAGTAAAGTTCTGGAATTTATTGGTATTGGAATGTTACCCGAGGAAGCATTTTCATCAGAACCTTTTTATCTTGACTGGATGGATACCTCAGAGAGCCAGAAGCTTTTAAATTATCAACATAAAAGATTAGATGATTTTTTAGATGATATTAAAAGCCATCTGGGTTTTAAAAGATACCTTACCAGGATATTTAAACCTTTTATTCGTTACTGGCTTCTTAATAAATCACCTTACTTTAAGAAAACAAATTCTGCTATAAATAGTGTAAAGGTACGGTTAAAGGGTAATATCGTATCGGATATGCGTTAAATTATTAAATTCAAAAAAAGGAGTTTATCATCAATAGATTAGCAAAAAGTGTGTTCTTTTTTGGAATTTATATTGTGTCAGCCGGTTTATTTTTGCTTATATTTCCGGGCTTTCTTCTTAATTTTGTTGGCCTTGATATATCTGGAAGTGCAGTAATTCGTCTGCTGGGAATGATGCTTATATTTTATGGATATTATTATATCAGAGCTGGCATTTCAGGTAAAAAAATGATCGGGTTCTTTTGGTGGACTATTCATACCCGTTTCTCTGCTATTGTATTTTTATCAGCACTTGTATTATTAAATTTAGCACCAACTATAATAATAGCTTTTGGAGTAGTGGATTTATTTGGGGCAATCTGGACTTTAACAGAGCTCAAACTTTCTAAAAACATAAAAAAAATTAAAGCTGGTTAAATCTTAGTGTTCATTTCATTTTATTCCTTTTCATATTATGAATTTTTCCGGGAATCTTTTCTTTTTTTACCTGTGTTTGAATAAAGCATGGTGACTATCTTATAATTAAAATAATTTAAAAAAACAATCTATCCTTAAGACCGGTAGTTATTTTAAGTTTATAACTTATATTTTTATTTTAACCATTATTCTTAAGGCAGGTGTTAAAGAATATAATGAGTTCAGGATTGCCTGGCTACCTGGAGAAAAATATAGGGTCTAAAAATAAATATTTTTATCACCGCGGGAAGTATCGCACGGTGTCATGGGATTTCAAGAAAGTTTACAGTTACGCCAGGAAATTTGCTTCATTGCTCCGCCGTTATAATATAAAAAAAGGTAGTAAGGTCATAATAAAAGGGCAAAACAGGCCCGAGTGGATAGTCGCTTTTACGGGTTGTCTTATGGAGGGCGTGGTTGCAGTTCCTATTGATGTAAATTCCGGCTCTGAATTTGAAAGAAAAGTCCTGACCGAGGTAAAGGCAGAATTACTGGTGTGTAGTGGCGAAGGTATAGATAGATCCTTACGGATTAAATCAATTAATATGGCTGACATTGAAGGAATTCTTTCAGATGTAGAGCCCGTGGAAGATGCAGGACAAAAGATTTCGTCCGATGACCTGGCAGAAATTATTTTTACTTCCGGCACCACAACCAGGCCAAAAGGGGTAATGATTACACATGGTAATATTGAATCAAACCTTGAATCTATCCGGCCGGTAATGGAGAAGTGGAAAAAATTTTTCCGTTTCATGCAGGATTTAAAAATTTTATCTGTTGTTCCCTTAAGCCATATGTACGGTCAGCTAATTGGGATATTTATACCCTTTATGATAGAAAGCTCCGTAGTTTTTGTGGATAGCATAAATCCAGCAGAAATTTTAAAAGCGATAAAAGAGGAAAAAATCTGGATTCTTGGGACCCTTCCTAAAATCCTTGAATTACTAAAAGATTATATGATAAAAAAATTTAATCTTGGAAGTGAGAAGTTCAAGAAAAAGTATGAAAGGTTTAAAAAGATTAAATGGCCGCTAAGGTTTATGGCTTTTTTAAATATCCACCTTAAAATTGGCTGGAGACTTGTAGCTATAGTGGTGGGAGGAGCTTCTTTTGATAGAAATATAGACCAGTTCTGGAGGTGCCTTGCATATGCCATATTCCAGGGCTATGGATTAACGGAAACAGCACCGCTAATAACCCTGGCTGACCCTACCAGGGTAGGTGCGGGCTCTATAGGCGAAGCTCTTAAGGGACTTAAAGTGAAGATGGTAAACGGGGAAATATACGTAAAAGGCAGTAATGTAACTCCCGGCTATTTTAAAAATTCTTCACTGACAAAAAAGTCATTCTCAAAAGGATGGTTCAAGACAGGGGACCTGGCCGAAATGGATAAGGATGGCAATATATTTTTTAAAGGCAGGAAAGATTCGGTTATTGTCAGGGAGGATGGAATAAATATTTATCCCGAGGATATTGAGTCTGTGCTAAAAACATTTGAGCCGGTAAAGGATAGCATGGTTCTGGGATTAAAAGATGGCAGGAGTCTAAAAATTCATGCTGTTTTAATACTTGAAGATGGTTTTAAAGGTGAAACACAGAATATAATAGATGAAGCTAATAAGAAGTTAAACGTGTACCAGTATATAAATAGTTACAGTATATGGTCAGGAGATGATTTTCCAAGAACTGCTACCAGAAAAATAGAAAGAGACGGGGTTTCAAAAACCCTGTCAGAAGGAAAGGAAGTAGAAGTAATTTCAGGTAGCGAGTCTCCCGGGGGCAGGGCAGTTTTGCTGGAAGTGTTAAAGAGCTTAAAAAAGGTAAGACCGGAAAATGTAAAAGGAGATTCAGAGCTTGAAAGGGACCTGGGGCTGGATTCACTTGACCTGGTTGAGCTCTCAGGCATTATTGAGGAAAAATATAATATAGAGATGGACGATTCTTATATAGGCAGAAATACTAAAGTCAGCGAGCTTGAAAATATGATTAAGTCTCCTCCTGAGAAAAGTACCCGTAAGGTACCTTCCTATGGCTTTCCTTTCTGGCTTCCTGTCAAGATTATAAGAACAATATTTCAGTTTATTTTGTATCCTTTCATGTTTCTGATTTACCGGCTTAAGGTAAGGGGCAGAAAAAATTTGAAAGATTTAAGAAAGCCAGCAGTGTTTGCTGCCAACCATACGAGTGTCCTGGATAGTTTTGTTATCCTGTATTCATTGCCTTTTAATATAAGAAGAAAAGTTGTCGTACTTATGTCAATAGAGCATCATTTCAGGAATTTTTTCTATCATACCGGAGCATGGTGGAGGAGAATAATAGAAGCAGTAGGATTTTATCTTCTGGTGAATTTATTTGTCAATGTTTCACCTATCTCCAGAACCTATGGGTTTAAAAAGATCATGGAAAATATCGGAAAGATGATTGATGAGGGCTGGTATATTCTGATTTATCCCGAAGGAAGAGTTACTGCCGATGGCAATATAAAAGAGTTTGAACCCGGCATTGGCGTAATAGCGCTTGATATGGAAGTTCCTGTTGTCCCCGTAAGAGTAAAGGGACTTTTTAATATTTTAAGGAATGGGATAATTCCATGGGGGCATCTACCGGAGTGGCCTCTTATAGAAGTAAGCTATGGCAGGTCCCTAAAGTTTAAAAAATCAGAATATAATGAATGTAGAAAGGTATCCTCAATGATTGAAAAGGATGTAAAAGAGCTTTAGAAAAAATTCTAAATGTTGTATGCACAATTTGAGAGCACTCTTTTTAAATTTACACTGGATTTATATAAATATATAATAAATAAAATAGGAGTAATTTTTGATAGTAAAGGATACTTTAGTTATTAAATAGATAAAAATAAAAGAGGAGGAAAGGATGGCTGAAAGATTTCAAATTTATAAATGCAAGAATTGCGAAAACATTGTTGAAGTTCTCCATAGCGGGGAAGGGGAGCTTGCCTGCTGCGGCCAGCCCATGAAGCTGTATAAAGAAAATACTGTTGATGCTGCACTTGAAAAACATGTACCAGTGATTGAAAAGACAGCGAGCGGGTTTAAAGTTAAGGTTGGAAGTGTGGCCCACCCCATGGTAAGCGAGCACTATATCGAATGGATTGAGCTAATTGTTGATGGCATCAATTACAGGAAGTTCTTAAATCCCGGAGATGCACCTGAAGCTGAATTCTGCATAAATGGGGATAATGTAACTGCCAGAGAGTACTGCAATATTCACGGGCTGTGGAAAAGCTGATGAAGTATATACCTTATACGGAAAAAGTCAAAGGTTGAAAAACTTCTTACTTTATAATATATAACTTGTTACTTAAGCAGCAGGATTAAAAACCTGATAAAGTTAAGAGAAAGGACAGGGCTTAGCTAACATGCAAAAAATAAAAGAAAATGTTTATTTTGTTGGAGCAATAGACTGGAACAGAAAATTATTTGATGAACTTATTCCTTTGCCTGACGGGACCTCATATAATTCTTATTTAATTAAAGGGTCAGAAAAAATTGCCCTGCTTGATAGTGTTGACCCTCCTATGTGTGATGTTTTATTGGATGGGCTTAAAAAATCAGGTTCAGACAGGATAGATTATATTATATCTCATCATGCAGAGCAGGACCATTCTGGCTCCCTGCAGGAACTTATAAAAAATTACCCTGAGGCAAAAATAGTAACCAACCAGAAGTGCAAATCAATGCTTGTGGATTTGCTTTTAATACCTGAAGAGAAATTTATAGTTATTAATGATGGAGAAACTCTATCCCTTGGTGATAAAACACTGAAATTTATTTTTACCCCCTGGGTTCACTGGCCTGAAACAATGTGTACATATCTTGAGGAAGATAAGATATTTTTTAGCTGTGACTTTTTTGGTTCACATTATGCGACTGATGAGCTATTTGTAATAGATGAGAAGAAAATATATAATGCTGCAAAACGCTATTATGCGGAAATTATGATGCCTTTCAGCGGCCAGGTGATAAAAAATATTCAGAAAATTTCAGACCTTGACATAGAGATTATTGCCCCCAGCCATGGTCCGGTTTACAGGGATATTGATTTTATAGTAAATGCATATAAAGACTGGTCTTCTGATAAAGTTAAAAATGAAGTTATAATACCCTATGTGTCAATGCATGGCACTACAGATAAAATGGTTGAATATTTTGAGAAATCACTGGCCGGAAAGGGTATTAAGGTTAAGACTTTTCATCTTACAGAATCTGATATAGGGGAGCTTGCTATGGCTCTGGTTGATGCGGCCACAGTTGTTATAGCTACTCCTACGGTATTGATGGGACCTCATCCGAATATAGTTTACGCAGCTTATCTTATTAAGGCACTTAGGCCAAAATTAAGATTTATCTCAATAATTGGTTCATATGGATGGGGAGGAAGGACTGTTGAGATGCTTTCGGATATCTTATCTCCTTTAAAAGCTGAAATTATAGAACCTGTAATTATAAAAGGTTATCCGAAAGAGGATGATTTTAGATTGCTGGATAAGCTGGCAGAAAAAATAAGCAGCAGGCATATGGATATTTCTTAATTAAAAAAGCCGGTATTATAAAAGATGTAATTAAGTAGTAAGCAATGATAGGTAAAGTATTTTCCGTCAGTTAGAAGTTTTAAAGAATTGGAATAGCTGGAGGTAGATGGGACTTAAAGAAGAACTTGATAAATTATATTTAGCATATAACCACAGGAAGTTTGTCCACCCTGACCCTCTGGAGTTTTTGTATAATTATGAAAATATAGAGGACCGTGAAATCGCAGGCCTGGTTGCTTCTTCTTTAGCTTATGGGAGAGTAACCCAGATACTGAAGAGCGTATCTTTGGTGCTGGATAAAATGAAACCAGCCCCTTACATCTTTATAAAAAAATCAATACCTGATTCTTTTTTAAATTATTTTAAAAACTTCAAGCACAGATTTACTACAGGATATGAGCTATGCTGCCTGTTAAAGGGTATAAAAAATGCTTTAGAAAAATACGGGTCGTTAAATAATTGCTTTCTGCAGAGCTTTAAAACAGGTAAAGAAAACCCGGAAAAAGATAAGTTAAATACTGTAATAAGTAGAACTGGGAAAAAAGGTGGATTAATGCCTAAAAGTAGTCTAGAAAAAACAATTGTTCCTGCTATTTTAAATTTTGCAAGGAATCTCAACCTTTTTTCAGAAAACAAATGCAGCAGTTTAATACCTTCCTTTCTTGGAAATAGCGCCTTTAAAAGATTAAACCTTTACCTTCGCTGGATGGTGCGGAAGGATAATGTAGACCCCGGTGGCTGGCACGGTATTCCTGCCTCAGTCTTAATTGTTCCCCTGGATACTCATATGTACAGGATTTCAGTAAAGCTCGGGTTTACAGCAAGAAAACAGGCAGATATTAAAACTGCTCTTGAGATAACCAGTGCTTTAAAAAAATTTAATAAGGATGACCCTGCTAAGTATGATTTTGCATTAACCAGGCTTGGGATGAATAAAATAGAAGAAATTTTCATTAAAAAAATAATTTAGTGTTTTTAACCTTTAAGGAATAATTGTATAATAGTAGAAATTTTAATGCTTTTAAATGGCTTTGAAACGTATTGATAGGAATTTTAATTTTATAAGGAGCAGATAATGACAAAAAAAATGATTTCTTATTCCAGGTATTTTCTGGTCGTGATTCTGGTGGGGGCTCTTGTTATGACTCTTTTCCCTGGTACTCTTGGCGGAGGTCAGGCAGAACAGGTCCAGAACTTTGTTACACGTTTCTACACACAGTGCCTGGATAGACAGCCAGACGCTGATGGTTTAAACGAATGGGTTAGCCGTCTTCTAAATGGTTCAAAAACTGGAGCAGATGTTGCAGAGGGATTTGTTTTCAGCAAAGAGTTTTTAAGCCATGAGTATTCAGATGAGGAGTTTGTTACCATACTTTACCGGGCATTTTTTGACCGCGAGCCGGATGCAAATGGGCATAGCGCCTGGCTGGAAAGATTGGCCGGAGGTATGAGCAGAGAGAAAGTTCTGGACGGATTTTTAAAATCCAAAGAATTTGCCACGCTATGCGGGAATTATGGGATTACGCCATATGAAGGTGCAGCTACTACTGCAAGTACTACTAACACTTATTCAACATCATCTTCCGGTTATAATTCGAGTGGGGTGAGCGGCTTTCAGGCAGGCAGGAAGGTTAATTTTATAATCTGGGGAGACGATAGTGCCCATGACAGGGCAGGAGGAAGAGTTAGCGGTAGAACTGACATTAATATATTTGTGCATTTAAACCTGGACACCGGGAAAGCATATCTGGTTACTATACCCCGGGATACCTGGTTTAAAGGGCGTAAAATAAACGGCTATCATGCCATAGGGGGCAATGATTATGCAGTGAGTATATTTGAAGAATTTACAGGTGCGGATATTGATTTTTATGTAATAACTGATTTTGATGGATTTGTTCCGCTTATTAATTATTTTGGTGGTGTGGATACTACGGTTGAGGAAAACATATCAGACGCATTTTCGGGGTGTTACTTAACTACAGGAACACACCATATAGATGGCACGCAGGCGCTTGCCCTGTCAAGAGCAAGACACGGTAGGTCACTTTATGGCGGAGGTGCTTATTCCAGGGAGAGGCAGTCCGCAATGCTTATTGCAGATTTGCTTCTGCAAAAAAAGGCAATAGTGAATTCAGGAAATTTATCCAATTTCTTAAATATAATGGGACAGTATATATGGACTAATATATCGCTAAGCCAGGCATCACAGATATTACCTGTTATTAGTTCCATAGACAGGGGAGATATTACAATAACCACTTTCAGGTCATGGCCCCAGTGGTTTGGGAAATCAAGTGCAGTAGGTTATAACGAAGCAGAAAAAAATCAGTTTTTCAGAAATATCCTGAACCAGTAGGGAAATATAATCTAATACGGGGTAGAAGCAGAGCCCCATTTAGCTATTTATAAACACCTGTTGCTATTCAAATGGTAACAGGTGTTTATAAATAGATTTGATCTATTTTTTTTACTTATTTTAAAAGAGGTTTTTTAATAGAATTAGCTCAAAGGAATAATTAGTTATTGTAAAGTTTTATTGAAGACAGTCATAGTCATCATAAGAAGAGTAATAATTGACAAGAGCAGGTTTTGTATCTATTATTTGCAAAAGGTAAGTAAATTTCATAAAAAGAAAGGTAAAAATTTTTATTTCTAGGAAAATATTAAAAGGATGATTTTTTTATGGTAAGGGGCAAGCCAATAGTTTTAATTTCAAGTTATGTTCCCAGATTATGCGGGATAGCTACTTTTTGTGAGGAAGCCAGGGAATTCATAAAAAAAGAATACCCGGAAAGAGAAGTGCTTGTAATAAGTCATGTAGATGGAAAAGGCAGGGGGGTTTACCCGATAATAGACACTTCTAACCGTTTCTGGTGGAGACCGGTTGCAAAAAAGATTAAAAAGCTATCACCATATGTAGTACACATACAGCATGAATACGGATTGTATGAACATGTGGATAAAAGGGGCATAGGGGATAAGAATCAGGGATTTATAGAATTTCTGGGTTCCATAAATGAATTTCCTATTGTAGTGGAGCCGCATACAGTTCATGGAAGGTTAAAGGAATTTGAAGAAAATTTTATTTACCAGTTATGCGAAGATTCTGACGTGGTTTTATTTAAAAGTGATTACCAGAAGTGGAGGCTGAACTGGACCTTTACCCAGAAAGGATGGAAGATGCCCAATAATATTATGATTATTCCTCACGGAGCGAGGGTTGACAGGAGCTGGGGTGAAAAAGGTATTCAAAAATTAAGAAAAGAACTTAAATTAGATAAAATTAAGTATCTAAGCGATAATATAGTTGGATTAATAGGATGGATTCAATCAAATAAAAGATGGGATATATTAACTTCTGTATGGGAAGAGGTACTTAAAGAAATAAAAAAAAGAACTGGTGAGGACTGGGACCTTCTGGCGGCAGGTACCATGAGGGACGAGGCGCATAAGGAGGATTTCAAACAATACAAAGAAAGCCTGGAAATTCTGGAAAAAAAGGGCATTGCACATTATTACGAATTTACCCCCAGGGGTGATATTTATTATAAAGTGATGGCGCTTTGCAAGTTTGTAGTTCTGCCCACGGTAGATGAAACGCAGTCAGGCACGCTGGCAAGAATTATTGCTCTAAAAAAACCCTATATAACAACGGCTCCGCTGGAAGGGCTCACAGCTCAAACTCTTGAGAGTGAAGGGGGGCTGTTATTTACAAATAAACAGATGTTAAAAGAAAAAGTTATAAGATTGGCCTGTGATAAAAGTTTAAGAAAAGAACTTTCAGGAAATCTAAAAAATTATTTAAATAAAGTTGTATCCTGGGAAGTTGTTACAAGCAAATACAGGCGTGCATACAGATTTGCAAGACTTAAAAAAATAAAAGGAAAGGAAATAAGTTTTCCTCCTGACTTTTAGATTTTTTTAACCTTTCCTATTTTATAAATTAATATAAAGCTTTATAATATTATTATAAAGTTAATTTATAAACTTACTAATCTTAAATATTGGGATATCCTTAAATTACTGGAAAATATCTATTCCCTAAATAAACTTAAGGAGGCGATGTTATTTTGGGAAAGCTCAAGAAGGCCTTAAGAAAAAAATTCAGGGGGGTGGATAGTATATTTATATCTTCTTTTATTCCAAGAAAGTGTGGAATTGCAACATACACAAGAGATTTAACCAGTGCTCTGGACCTTATTATTCCTCATTGTGAATCAAGAATTGTAGCTATGAATAAGCCGGAAGATGGGATTGATTACCCGCCAAAGGTTATTTTTGAGATTAACCAGCATGATGCTAATTCCTATAAAAAAGCTGCTAGACATATTAATAAATCCAGGGCAGATGTAGTTGTTCTTGAACATGAGTTTGGCCTGTATGGTGGTATGTTTGGAGAATACATAAATGAGCTGGTCAAGCTTATTAAAAAACCGCTGATTATTACTGCCCATACAATTCCTGATGATCCAGGCAAAGGATATGGAGCAGCTTTAAAGGATATTATTGAGTTTGCTGACAATATAATAGTTATGATGCCGGAGAGCATACGGAAACTGGCAAGGAAATATAATTATCCTGAAGAAAATATTGAATTAATTCCCCATGGTGTCCCTTATATACTCATGGGACCCATTGAAAGATATAAAGAAGAGAAGGGACTGGAAGATAAAATAATACTCGGGAATATAAATCTATTATCGGATGTTAAGGGACTTGAATACATAATAGAAGCACTGGAATTAATTAAAAAGCAATTTCCTGATGTCCTGTATCTTATAATTGGACAGACGCATCCGGTTGTAATGAAAGTAGATGGTGAAAAATATAGGAATTTTTTAAAAAAAAAGACAGAAGAGCTTGGTCTAGAAGAAAATGTTAAGTTTATAAATAAGTATATGTCTCTGGATGAACTTGTCAGGTGGCTAAAAGCTATTGATATATATATAACACCGTATCTGGACCCGCAGCAATCCGCTTCCGGTGCCCTGGCGTATGCAATAGGAGCGGGTAAAGCGTGCATATCAACTCCATATATATACGCAAAAGAAATTTTGGCGGATGGCAGGGGTGTGATTGTACCCTTCCGCAATTCCAGGGCCATAGCCGATGCTGTAGTAGATATGTGTAAGAATCCGGAAAAGAAATTAAGAATTGAAAGAGAAGCATTAGAATTTGGAAAATTGATGACCTGGCCCAATGTAGCCCTGCAACATTTTCAATTGTTTAACAGGGTTCTTGGAAAACATGGGGGCGTTTAGCTCTTCAGAATAAATTAATTTAAAAAGATCTCTTATTATAAATATCTGAGAGTTGTTTTTATATAATAAAAAAAGAAAGAAATACCATGACTGTTGACCCGCTAAAAAAAATAAAATCCATGACTTCAGATAAAGGTATTTATCAGCATGGGAAGTTAAGCGGACCCAAGCCGGAATTTGGTTATGCCCTGGAAGACCAGGCAAGGGCTCTTATAGTTACTAGTGAGCTCGGGGATAGTAGCTTAAGGGATATTTATTTAAATTTTATACTGAAAGCCCGGAGGGAAGATGGCTTGCTTTACCATTTTTTTTATGAAAATGATGGCAGGGAATTATTCAGGAATAGCGAAATAAATTCAAAGCCGAATCCTGAGGAAGCCTACGGTTTAACTCTGTGGGCCCTTTTGAATATAAAAGACCGTAATCATGATATTAACAGAATTATATGGGAGCTGATGAAGGAGGCTCATAACTGGGATTCACCAAGAACAATAGCTGCAGCGTTAATGGGCTTATTAAATCTAAGCCGTTCCAATGTTCTGGAAAAAGAACTGAGAAAAAAATTGCATAATTTATATTTTAAAAATTCCTATAAGAGCTGGGTATGGTTTGAAAGTAATCTAACGTATGCAAATGCTATTATACCCTGGGCACTATGGGAAACTTATTTGAAAAGAAATTGTAAAACAAGCCTGGAGATTGCAGAAAGGACAACTAATTTTTTAATAGAGAAATGCCAGCAGGATAATATCCCTGCTCCAGTAGGAAATAATGGATGGTATTTTAAGGGTAAGAAAAAAGCAATTTACGACCAGCAGCCGATTGACCCGGCTTACATGGTTTGCTGTCTTGAAAAAGCATACTTTGCAACAAAAAATGATTTTTATAGAAGCTGGGCTGAAAAATGGTACAGGTGGTTCTTTGGTTATAATATAAAGGGCACTTCTCTCGTAGACAACAATTTTGCCTGTCATGATGGGCTGACACCTGAAGGAGTTAATTTAAACCAGGGAGCTGAGTCAAGTATATGTTTTTTAATGGCATTTATTGCTGCTGATAGATTGGGGATTGGCAAGTGGCTTTATTAAATAACTTATTTTTTATGAAATTATTTTTAAAATCTTAAGTAAAATATCAAAAGTTTAAGCCATCTTCTGTGATTATATAAAGCCATAAATAATTCTTTGAAGCGGATATTCTTGATTATAAAATTATGTGATAATATTAATACATGGATATATCAAGGTCAGAAAAAAATCCAATAATAACTCCGGATGATATAAAGCCAACAAGGAGTGATTTTAAAGTTGCAGGTGTTTTTAACTGTGGCGTTGCAAAATTTGGCGGGGAGGTTTTACTTCTTTTAAGAGTTGCCGAAGAACCGCTTAATGACAATGAGAATAAGATACTATTACCCCTGCTTGATTTAGAAAAAGGCGATATTTCTATAAAAGAATTTAGTAAAACCGACCCTTCAATTGACTTTCATGACCCGAGATTTTTAAGGACAATTTCAGGTAACTATCTTACCTCAATTTCTCATTTAAGGGTTGCAAGAAGCAAAAATGGAATTGATTTTAATATAGATAAAAAGCCAGCTCTGTTCCCTGAAAACAGATATGAAAGTTTTGGCATAGAAGACCCGAGAATTACCCTGATTGATGGAATATATTATATAAGTTACATTGCAGTATCGGATGTAACGGGAATAACTACCTGCCTGGCTACTACTTCTGATTTTAAAGAATTTAAAAGGAGCGGTGTAATTTTTATGCCTGATAATAAGGATGTTTGTATCTTTCCTGAAAAAATAAGAGGCAGGTATTATGCATTAAACCGCCCTTCATCTACTGAATTTAGGACAAAGGATATTTGGATATCTGAATCAGTTGATCTTTTTTTCTGGGGTGGTCACAGGAGGTTAATGGGTCCCAGAGAAAAATATTGGGATAATACAAAGATAGGTGCAGGAGCTGTTCCCTTCAGGATAAAGGAGGGATGGCTTGAGATTTATCATGGTGCTTCAGAGTACAATCAATACTGCCTTGGAGCAGTGCTCCTTGATGGTAAAAAACCATGGGAAGTATTAGCAAGGAGTAAAGCTCCTCTGGTCAAACCCGAAAAAGATTATGAGCTAAGTGGCTTTCTGGACGGTGTGGTTTTTTCCTGTGGGGTTTTATATGAAGATGGCATTGTAAAGATATACTACGGTGCTGCCGATACCAGCATAGCATATGCGGAGGCCAGCCTGGATGGTATACTTGGAGAATTGTAAATGTAAGTACAGCTCTTAAAGTAATTTATGATGAAATAAAAAATTTATTTTGGGAAAGCGGGGACTATTGATAAACTCTTACCCAATCTACATACATTTTCTGGGGAAATATTGTAGATTGTGACGGACTACCAGGCCAGTTACCTCCTACGGCGCAATTTAAGATTATAAAGAAATTATCATGTAGCTCAGATTGATGTTCATGATTAATATTTTCAGCATGATATTGTATACCATCAAGAAACCATCGGATAGTTTCTTGATCCCATTCTATGCTAAAAGTATGATAATCATCTGAAAAAATGCCGGTTGAAAGGGTTGTATTTCCACCTGAGTAGGTCCAGCCATTTTTATCCCAGTGTATTGTGCCATGACAGATACTATCGTTTACACCTCCGCCAATCATTTCCATAATATCGATTTCTCCGCAGTAAGGCCAGCTTATAGTACCAAATGATTCCCCCAGCATCCAGAAAGCAGGCCATATTCCTTTTCCCTGTAGAAGTTTTATTCTTGCTTCAATCTTTCCATAAGTCCAGAATTGTTTATTCTCTGTTTTTATTCTTGCAGATGTATAATTACTGCCTTTATAGTTTTCTTTACGGGCTTCAATTATGAGAATACCATCTTCTATCCTGATATTCTCAGGTCTATCAGTATAGTATTGAAGTTCGTTATTGCCCCAGCCATTATTTCCTGTTCCTATATCAAAACTCCAGTTATTCTGATTAACCTCAGCTCCATCAAAATCTTCACTCCATACAAGTTTCCAATCATGATATACGGGTTCAGGAATTTGTTCGGAAATGGCATCTTCTTCAGTAACAATAAAAGGTTCCTCACCGGGGGTTTTTTGCCATACAAATATATTGTCAATATAAACACCGATATTGCTTCCTCCAAAGTCAATTAAAAATCTTCCCTCGGGGTCAGATTCATTAGTCATTACGAACTCATAAGTATAAGTTTGCATATCGGTTGTAATTTCAAATACTTCTTCTTCTGAATAGGCGGTCCATGGTTCGGAATTTTTTCCTACCTGACTCTCGATTCTCCTTGGTTCCATGGCTCTAGCATCAAAAGACACAACATATCTGGCATCCTTTTTAATTGGATGATTTAGTTGTCTTAGCTGCACATGCCAGCGTTCATTTCCTCCTTTTATAATATCGACAAATAATTCGTTATCAATTACCTTAATAGAAGCATCTCCACTGGCACCTAAAAAAAGATCCCAGTCATTTAAATCTGACTTGCTAAAATCACTATTTATAATAATATTTTTAGGGAGTTCATCATCTCCGGATTCTTCCTCTATGGAAAATGGTGTTGTGATTTCATCTCCATTGATAACTGATTCTAAGGAGCATCCTGAAAAAATAATAGAGATTAAAAATAGAAAAATAAATATTTTAAGACTAATATTTTTATTCATAATTCAGCTTAATTATTTCATAAACACATCAATTTTATCTATAATTCCATCACGTATATGTAATGAATAGGGCATCGGGATTACGCTACCCTTAATATTAACAACTTCCTTGCCTGATTTATAAAGTACAATCTGGCTTATAGAAGCTTTTTCTTTACCAAAAGTGTTCTTTCTTCCCCTGTTATGGTAGATGGTAAGCATCCTGCCTAAGAAGTTAAACGCAAAAGCATTCTCGGGTAATGATATTGTTTTCTGCTTCATATCTTTATAAAAAACGGCACTTTCAGGTTTTTCGGTAAAAAGCCATCCCGGGAGGATAGGTTTAAATTCCAGGCATAATTTACCTTTCTTATCAAGGAAAAATGGATTTTTACCTGTTACCATTAAAACCCACATACTGAGAAACTCTGTTGCAGATCCGGATAGTCTTGATACATATCCTTTTCCATGGATTTTTTTATCTTGATGCGAAGTGCTAACAATAAATGTTGAGTTTTCAAGTATGCTTCTACCATAAATCTCAGGATTTAGAAAGGGGACAAGAATCTTTTTAAAATCATGAAAAAATTCATCATATAAGCCGCATCTTAAAAGTTCCAGCAAATATTTGTATTCCATGTGTAAAAAAACTGATTCATTTTCAAGCCAGCCTCTGGGGAATATATTTTGCCTCCCGATCTCATATGTCTCATCCATTATGTAATCATTAACCAGGTACATTTCCAGCTTCTTATCATATAGTCCTGTATTTTTTATAGAATGATAAAGCTTTTTTGCTTTTTTAATATCTTTTTCTATCCGTAGAATATGTACCGGTCCTTCCAGGAAGTAGGGGATAGGCCTTTGCTTAAGCTTCAATGGTTTTATGTATGGATGCCCAGCTTCATTTTTTAGTGGATTATTATTTTTATCTCTTATTAGTTTATAATCAACTACTTCATTTATAAAATAGGTATAATATACTCCACTTTTATTGTTATAGGCTTTCTCTAAACCACGGTTAATTTTTGCTACAACTGAATTCAGAAATGTAATAAGCGTACCAATATCTATCTCTTTTTCTTTTCCGGAAATACCGAATATTGTATTATAACGGAAATTTTCTTTGGCACTATGGCTAAGGTCCCAATACTCATATTCACCCATTTTTTTACCAAGTAAGCTTTCTACCTTCCTGAAGAATAAAAATACTTCTTCAGCTACTTTAATTTTTGTACTTTTATTTATTTTATATAAATTAAAAATACCCAGCAGTAGGAGTGATAACCTTTTTAATTCTGCGCTTTCATTAATGGATGAACCCATTATTCCGGGAAGTCCATTTAATGCATCACACCAGCCGGGTTTATCAGCTTCCATCTCAATACCGACACCCCGGGGGTCAAGTGATGCTATTTTATTTACAATAATACAGATTATCTTTGATAACAGAGAACATCTGTAAACATCACCCTTACCTAGATTTGTATGTACTTTATTGGGATCTTTAATCCTTTTTTTTATCATTTCTATCTTTTCAGGTATTTTTACCAGTGATCTAAGCTGTCTTACCCCATTTTCTGTGAGGATATATTTCTGATTTCTTGGTTTAACAAACTCAGAGGAATCAAAATATGAAAATTCTTTCCTATCCAGCAGCAAATCTATTATTTTATCAGGGAAAACTGATATATATTGCTCAATAAGGTCGGTATTATATGTCCAGTGGTCTATCCAGCATCCTTCCTGAAACTCTGCTATGTCTTCTTTATCACTGATGCTTAAGATTTTATTTAAGAACTCACTAAGCGTACCTTTAGCCAGGAAAATTTCATTTGAATCAATAAAACTTAAAAGACTCCCGGGGGTAAATGTTGAATTAAAAAATTTATTTAAAGGTTTAATGCGAATTTTATGAATATATTTACTAATAATCTTTTCTAATTTTTTAGTGTCTCCGATACTAAAAACGGACCCTTTAAGTGCAAGAGGGTTAAAACCGTCCAGCTGGATAAGGTTAAAGAAAATCTTTATATTTGTATAGTTTGCATAGGGAAAGAAAAAAACATCATTTCGCCTGTTCTGACAGACATCTCTGAAATTTGAATTGCCCTGGGAAAAATTTGTTGAATCTACCTGAAAGAAATTATATTCTCTCTCAAGGTCGCCATGTTTTCTTGAGTAAACATAGAAGATGTGCTTTTTATTACCAAGCTGTATCGGGTAGCCGCCTCTTATAAAATTATCCATAAATGTCTGTCCGCAGTAGAGGTCAAATTGTATTTTGCTGCTAAGACAAAAAATAGGGTTCTTAAGGCTTTCTATTATTTTTTTGTTCTCTTCGATTTTATCTATGATATATTTTTTATTTAGAATATTATTTACGAATTTCTTTAATTTTTCATATTTATCACTATTACCCAGTAATGTATAAGTTGCCTTTGAGTCATTTGCTCCAAGTATTATTTTTTGATACCCGAAGCCACATGGCATAGCTCCTTCATTAACCTGCTCTTTGGGAATTCTGAAATTTTCACTGATAAAGTTCTCCGGGTATAAAAAATCTGTAACATTATTGAAAACAATACGGGGCTCTATAATTATTTTTGAAAAAGTAATCTTGTTATGTTTATTAAAATTAAAATTAAGGAAAAAATTACCTCCTTCAACATGAATTATTTCAGGGGTATCGTAGGGAAGTACTTTAATCTTATAAAAAGGTATTGTCTTATAGTTTTCTACACGTGCCCAGGCCTGCCTAAGGTTACTTTCATTCTTCAGGTTATAGTCAGTAAGATAATAAGGAATTATTATTGGAAGACCATCTATTAGTTCAATATCTATGGATTTGTCCGAGATATTTGTTATACGGGTGCTTCTTATAAGGCTACTTAGTTTCTCATTAGGCAGGGTGCAATACATTATTTCAACTTTTAAACCAAGAGTTTCATTTATCTCTTCTAATTTAAGGTCATATGAAGTGATATACATCATGTTGCGAGAGATTTTGTAAACATTATTAAAATAGGAATTATTCTGGAAGGGTTCGTAATAAGAAGTCTTTTTGCCATTTCTTATTTTTAAAAATGTTCTAAAACCATTTAAAGAAACCTGCCGGTATGCTTTGTCAGCAGGGAGAAATTCCATTATTGAATAATTTTTATTATTAATTCCGGCTGATACTATGCACTGTCCTCTGTTAACATAAAAAACCCACATTGGTTTACCATATAAACCCGAAATTGCAGGTAAAAAACTTGAAAAAGGTGCTATCCTATTATAGTTTTTTATAACAAATTGGTTATTTTTATTTAAATAATATTTTGAATTTCTATCCTGGTTCAAAAACCTTTCTCCTTTCTGATTACTGTATTTTTAAACTTCTATTCCTTTTTTATCCTGCAACAATTAAATTTCTAAACCCCGGTTTTATGTGGTACTTTCAATATAACGATATTATCTGCCTTTAAATTAAGATAAGAACTTAAAGGTAGGATTAAATAGATATGAAACTTTTTACTTAATAGTAATGGTTAAAACTGTTTTATTTTATTAAATTTCGGCTATTCTTTAATTGCTCCTGCAGCCACACCGCTAATAATATACCTGGAGAAAAACATAAAGGAGATTATTATAGGAATCACCGAAATTCCTACAGCAAGATACTGTGAACCGATATTTTGCTTATATGTACCCTTAACCAGGGCTATTAAAATTGGTAATGTATAATTATCCTTGGAATTTAATAAAGCCAGTGGTGTAATATAGTTATTCCAGTAAAATACGAAGTTTAAAATTGATATCATAGCTACACCGGGCGTTATTATAGGAAATACTACCTTATTAAATATATAAAATTCATTACCGCCATCAATTCTTGATGCTTCCAGCAAAGAATCACTCAAATTGGCATCTATATACATTTTCAAGAAAAATACCGTACCCGCATTGGCTATTGATGGTAAAATTAAAGCCCATAGGGTATCAATCAGGTGTAACTTTCCGGCAAGTTGATAATAACCCACAAGCCCTAATTGAGTTGGCACCATCATGGTAGCAAGGACCAGCCAGAATAATATCCTGTTTCCTTTGAAATTAAATTTTGAAAATGCATATGCCGTTAGTGCTCCAAAGTATCCTGCAAATAAAGTGGAAGGTAGAGCAACCAATATACTATTTAAAAAACCTCTCCATATATTCATAGAATCCTGCATCTTAACATAATTTTCAACCATACCTGTACCAGGAAGCAAGCTTAAGCCCAGATTTATCTGTGTGGTAGAACGGGTTCCATTAATAATCATGATATAGAATGGGATGTAACAGATAATTGCCAGCAGTATTAGAAAAATATAAAGCAGAATAACACTCATCCTAAAGTTTTTAAAAAACCTATTAGTTTTCCCTGTTTTTTTTAGGTTATTATTCATTTTTTAGCACCTATACTTTCTGTTTCTCTCTTCTCTGCATAAATATAAAGATAATTACCGAAAATACAATAATTATGAAAAACAAGCCATATGCAATAGCAGCGGCATAACCGCGGTTACTATACTTGAATGCAGTGTTATATAGATACATTACCATTGTTAATAATACTTTTTGCGGTTCACCCGTTCCCAGTGTCATTCCTTCTCCTATAACATAAGGGACATCAAAGTTCTGCATTCCACCTATTAGAGATGTAACGAGAACATAAATCATTATGGGCTTGAGTAAAGGTAGAGTTATTTTCCAGAAAGACTGCCATCCGTTTGCTCCATCAACACGTGCTGCTTCATATAAATTATTAGGAATAGCTCTTATGCCTGCCATGAAAATGATCATACTATGCCCAAACCACATCCACCATAAGATGGCTGAAACAGTTATACTTGGCCATCCCCAGCCATGCCATCCCGGACTCCCTAAAAAATATATTGGCTCTTTTATTAATCCTATCCCCAGCAACATTTGATTAATTGTGCCGTACTGCCTGCCCAATAATATGCTGAATAATATTCCTATTGATGCTGCAGTAACCAGGTTCGGAAGAAAATATATTGCTCTGAAAAAACTTCTTCCTTTTATCCGGGACTGGGTAAGTATAGCAGCAAGACCCAGACCAAAAATAAGCTGGGGTATAAAATTGCATAACCATATTCGCCAGGTATTATATATTGCCTTTAAAAAAACAGGGTCTTTTATAAGTCTGGCATAATTGTCTAGTCCTATGAATTGGGCATTTGAGATACCATCATATTGTTGGAAGCTAAGATAAAGGGTGTATAAGATGGGGTATAGTTGGAGCCCTAAAAAGACCAGAAAGAATGGTATTATAAATATATACCCGTAATTATCTTTTCTTAGTCTAAATCTTTCCATTTTAATCTACCTTGCATCTAACTATATAAAATAATTGATGGGTATTAACTTTAAAAATATTCTTTTGCATTTTTACTAATTTTTTCAAGCTAATACCCATCCTTCTGATTAGAGAGGCCAAAAGTTTTAATAACTTTTAATCCACATCAACTTCAGGAAAAGCTGTCTGAACATCAGTTTTAAATTGAGCTATAGCTTCCTCTTTCGTAAGAGTGCCCTCTACATACTGAGTAATAGCAGCCAGTAACATATTCTGAATTTCCTGATCATACTTCGTTATTTTTGAAGCATCAATTTTCTGTGCTTCCTCATAGAAGAATTCATAATGATTCTGCCCGCCTAAAGATTCCCATGAGAAATCATCTTTAATTTCTTCTACGACTGCCAGGTCAGCAACATAGTCTCCGTATGTTTGAGCGTCCCATTTTAAGAAATCTTCATCCGTTGATATGAACTTCACAAATTCCCAGGCGAGATCTTTTACTTCACTATCTTTGTATACACCAAGCCATGTACCGCCCCAGAAATAGGGAGCCGGACCGGATGCTACTGCCCAGTCACCTGAAGTATATTCTACTCCCTCTTCTGGTTCTTCAGGATTTATAGTAGGATCAATGACAAAGAACAGGCCCCAGGTTGGCATAACATACGAGAATATATTATCATTCATTCCAGCAAACCATTCCGGAGTCCATTGTGCAATTTTATTGTCAAGACCTTCATCCCTTATTAATTTTGCCTGGTCAAAGTAGTCCAGTATTGGCTGGTCAATCATCAATTTACCGTCTTTTACCCATGGATTGGTCCGGGCATTAAATGGGAACCACTGTAAATCCTGCCAGCCGGCTATCAGGAAATTTTCTCCTCCACTTTCTTCTTTAATAGTTCTTCCCATATCAATGTATCCATCCATAGTGGACATTAATTCTGCTATTTCACCAGGGTCATCTGTTCCGAAATATTCCTCTGCCATGCTTCTTCTGTAAAATACTCCCCCCGGGGTTGCCTGCCAGCTTAGACCTCTTATATTGCCGTCAGCATCTCTTCCAGCATCAACAACATATTCTGCCAAATCTCCAACTATTTCTTCAGCATTATATGGAGCTGCGGAAAGATTTTCCCACACATCGGAATCTACCCATTTTTTTACATAAGCTATTTCTCCGACGAATACATCCGGGGCACCTGTTCCGGTACTCAAAGCAGTCTCTAATTTAGAAGCAATTTCTTCATTCGGTATATTTGTCCAGTTTACTTTAATGTTTGGGTAGGTTTCATTGAATTTTGGTATGAAATTTTCAAATTCAGTAGCGAAACACCAAAATTCTACAGTACCTTCAAAACTTGCGGGGTCTATCTCTTCAACATCTGCGTCTGCGTCTGCATCTGCATCAGCATCCGCATCAGCACCTGCATCAGCTACTTCTACGTCATCACCTGCATCTGCTACTTCCCCCTTACAACCTGCGAGAGAAAATACTGCAATCATTGATAGGACCAGTAAAACTATAAGTGCTTTCTTCATTTTGCTTTTCATCCTCCTTTTAATTGCTTAAAAAATTTGCTAAAATTTCTCTCGAGATTTGTTTAGAATGTATGCCGACCGTGCTATACAATATCTAAACGAATCTCACTTTTGATTAGTAATAAAATACCCCCTTCCTAATTTATATTTTCTTATTAAAGTTTTTATTTTGTATAAAATAATTTAATTGCTGTTTTTTTATAAAAAAGTCACCTATTTTAAGCCCTCTGGGGCTTATTAATTGTAATTGTAATAACCCATATTAAAACTAGATTTTTATCATATTATTTTTTTACTGGATTCCCTTATAATCAATTCAGTAGCAACAGTATTATATTTAGGATAGGCAATATCTTTTTCAATAAATTTGATCAGATTGTTTACTGCAATTGATGCCATTTCTATCATAGAAGCTCTTATTGTAGTAAGAGAAGGTGAAATATACCCTGCAATCCTTATGTCGTCATAACCTACAATAGAAATATCATCAGGTATTTTAATTCCTATATCCTTCAGGAATTTTATTGCACCAATAGCCATACTATCATTGGATGCAAAAATACCTGTTATCTTATTCTTTTTATTGAAGAGTTTTTTTGCTGCTTCATATCCACTGTCCTCAGTAAAATCCCCCTCAACAATATATTCTTTTTTTATAGGGATACACTCTTCATTCAGGGCTTTTTTATAACCTTCCAGTCGCTTAAAACCCGAGAATTTATTCATATTTCCACAAATATGTGCTATTTCCTTATGGCCATAAGCTATAAGATGTTTTGTAGCTTTGTATGCACCTTCTAAATTCTTGGAATTGATTATAATATGCTTGCCCAATTTTTTATCCGTATTTTTATCCTGATCTATAATCACCAGTTTATAACCAGATTTTATAAGTTTAAAAATCTCTTCTACATTATTTTCTGCCCCAATAAAGATTCCCCCGGACACTGTTTTGTTATAAAGAAGCTTTCTTACTTTCTCAAACTCTCTATTTTTATCTATTACCAAAACCAGTACATTGTACTTATATTTATCAGCGAAATCTATTGTTGCAGTAGTAAATGGGGAGAAATAGTCACTTTCAATAACTTTAAGATTTCTACTGTTATGGTTAATATCTGTTATGAAAACCCCTATCATTTTATTTGATTTGCCGGCGAGATTTCTGGCTGAAGCGTGGGGAACATAGCCATATTTATTTACAACTTCAAGCACTTTCTTTTTTGTTTTATCTGAAATGTGTTCATAATTATTTACTACCTTGGAAATAGTACTTCTTGAAACACCTGCCAGTTTAGCTATTTCTTTACTATCCATAATTAAATAAAACACTTCTAATTATAAAATAGGAACACGTTTTCTAACACGTTTTCCGAATATAACATTTTTCTTTTTTAGAGTCAAGCATCATACATTATTTTTCTATTTTAAATTTTAAAGTAACACTTATTTAAAATTCTGGCCTTACTTTATTTGTGTATAACTCTTGTATTAATGTATAATCAGGTATAAATTTTGATAATTTATAGAAAATGCGTACGGGGGAAAAGGAGAATGAATGATTATAAAAAAGAAAAGAGAATTTGACCCTATTTTAAAAGATAATAGTGAAACAAAAAAGGTTAACTATTATCCTATGCTAACGTTAAAGGATGGAACTCCAACTTTTTCCATGAGACTTTTTGAAATAAGTCCGGGGGGATACACACCCAGGCACCGCCATGATTGGGAGCACGAAGTATATATTGTAAGTGGAGATGGTTTTGTATTTAAAGACGGTGAAGATGTAAGTATTGAAAAGGATGATTTCATTTATGTAGAACCATCAGAACTGCACCAGTTCAGGGCGGGAGAAAATGGGTTGAGCATGATATGCGTGGTACCAAACAGGGGACAATCCTAGCAGTTTTATATAAATAGATAAGCAGAATATTATTGGTTATAATATATAGGAAATGAAAGAGGTAATGTCCGTAAAGAAATCAAAGTGGCTTTATTCTTTAATTATAGCTATAAATACTTTCTATAAACTATGTTTCTAATATTAAAATTTTCCTTAAGTGTCTCCTTGATATGATGGTTAAAAATCAAACTGCCAGAAAAATATTGGTATTAATACTTATGATTATTGTAATGCTGGTATTTTCGCCTTTTATTAAATCATGCAGACAGGAATTAAGTTTTGGTGATTTGATAGTTTGCGGGGAGGTAGATGGCGTAACTTTTAAACCTGCTGGAACTAAAGACAGTTTTTATATTGATGAAAATGAGATATTTGCAGTGATAGAAGTATCCGGTGCTAGTGCCAGGGATGAATGGAAGTTTGTCTGGATAAATGAAGATACGGGAAAAATAATTGCAGAATCTGATGGCAAGTATTCTGACGGCGATAGTGCGCACGTTGAAGGGCATCTTTCAAATTGCCTGACTCCTGCAGACAAGGCCGGCATTATAGGAGAGCCGGGTAATTACAGTGTTAATTTTTATCATAACGGCGGGTTAATAAGCAGCGCATACTTTACCATAGAGCCACCTGTGCCGGAGATAACCAGAGTAGTATTATCCAGTGAAATTGATGGGAAAGGCCAGCCTGTTGATATCACTAGAATTTTTTATCCTGACGATGTTATATATACACTGGTAGAGCTGGATTACCAGATAGCAGGCGAAACTATAGGTGTAAAGTGGTATAAGGGTGAAGATGAACTTCTTGGTGAGGAGGAAGTTAATATTGAAAAGAATTATTATCTTCCCGGTTTTATAGTATTTGAAATGATTGATGATGAACCATGGCCTGTAACTGATTATCATGTGGATGTATACCGTAATGGGCTTATAGAGGATGAGTATATTTTTGAGGTGGTGAAAAGGGAAATCCCGGATGCCACTTTTTGCGACAACAATATATATAGGAAAGAAGATTATAAATTTTTTATTCTTTACCCTGACAGCTGGATTTATGAAGAAGGGGAAGACAACAGAGGGCTTGAGGTAAATTTTATGCCATCACTTGAGGATGTGGATAATCCTGTTGAAATAAAGGTTATGGTTTTAAAGGAGGGTTACTACCCTTCCGGGGACCAATATTCTGATTTCTCTGAAAGCATATTGACAGAAGTAGTTGATACGGATGATGGTATGGAAATAAAGAGCGGGGAGCATACGGGGGAAATCAATGGTGCTATCTGCAGGCGTATTAATTATTCTTATACAAAAGAGGATAATAGCGGCTGGGATGTTGAACTTATTTTTATGGAAAAGAATAATATGCTTTATCTTGCCATAAAAATTTCTGATATTTATTACAGGGAGTTTGCAGGCAGTCTTTATGAAACCATGCTTGATTCAATTTCGTTTGATTAGGGTAAAGTTTTTAAAGAATTTTATTTTTAAAGTTTAAGGTTGGACTGTATTATAATATAATAGCTTATTGAATGTTTTTGAAAATTTATTATTTTAAGAAAGTTTTGAAAAAATAATTATGTTAAATTTTAGGGAAAAGTTAAATAGACTTAAGGAAAGTGGAAAAACCATAAAAATTGCCTTAGCCGGAGTGGGGCAGATGGGAAAGAGTCTTGTATCGCATTTAAGGGACCTGGAAGGGATGCAGGTTGTGGCAGTTGCAAACAGGGATGCCGGTAGAGTTATAAGCATTCTGGAAGAATTAGAAATAAATTATAGCGAAATTGTACTGGTTGGAAAAAAGCATGGTGAAAACCATAATAGAAATGATATAGAAAAAATAGCTTTAGGTAATAGTGGCTTGGATAGCGGAGTAAAAAGTAAACTAAACCAGTCTGCCGGGGAAAATAAGATTATCGTGGCAGACGACCTTTCAGTTTTATTTGCAATTGATGATATAGATATAGTCATAGATGCTACAGGAAGCCCCGAGGCAGGTGCATATATAGCATCAAACGCTATTTCATCAGGGAAGCACGTAGTGACACTGAATGTGGAAGCAGATGTAACTATTGGACCCATACTAAAGAAAATGGCAGATGATGCCGGAGTAGTTTATACGGTTTCAGCAGGGGATGAGCCGGCAGCCTTAAAAGAGTTGTATAACTTTGCCTCCACTCTGGGACTTGAAGTAGTTGCGGCAGGAAAAGGTAAAAATAATCCTCTCGACCGTTATGCTAACCCGGCTACGCTTAAAGATTATGCCGAGAGCAAGGGCTCAAGCCCGAACATGATGACGTCCTTTGTGGATGGTACAAAATCAATGATAGAGATGGCCTGCCTTTCAAATTCAACCGGCCTGGTGCCGGACTGCAGGGGCATGCATGGGCCCAAAGCAAATATAAAGGATTTACTTGAAGTATTCAGGTTGAAAAGTGACGGCGGGGTATTGAATAGAAAAGGTGTAGTTGATTTTGCAATAGGGGATCTTGCTCCCGGGGTTTTTCTTGTTTATTCTACCAGGAATAAAATAATAAAAGCTGACCTCAAATATCTGATGCTTGGCGATGGCCCTTACTACCTTCTTTACAGGCCCTATCACCTGACAAGTATTGAGACACCTTTATCTATAGCACTTGCTTATTTCTATGGTGAACCAACTATTACTCCTGATTTTGGGCTTGTTTCAGAAGTCATAACTATAGCAAAAAAAGACCTGAGAGCCGGGGAAGAGATTGACGGTATCGGAAGATATATGGTATATGGCCTTATTGAAGAATATGACAGAGCAAAAAGCCAAAATTTGCTACCTGTTGGCCTATCACAGGGATGTGTTTTGAAAAAAGATGTGGAAAAAGATAAACCTATAAAATATAATGATGTGAAGTTAGCTGAAGATTCGGTGTTACTTAAACTTAGAAGATTACAGGATAAGCTGTAAAATCATCAATAATTCTAAAATATAAACATTATAAAATTGTTATAATGTTTTCATATTGGAGGAAAGGTATGAGTAAGATTTTTTTTGGTAGAATGAAAATAATTGCTGCTATAGGTGTTTTTTTTGCAATTTCTTTTTTACTTTTATCCCTTGGCTCCTGTAAGTTCAGAACTATAGAAAAGATAGAAGAAACCAGGGAAATGATGGGGACTTATGTCAGCATAATTGTTTATTCGGACCAGGAAACAGGCAGTAATGCTATAGAAGAAGCATTTAAGGAAATAGAAAAAATTGAAGCAATGGCATCAGTTTATGACCCGGAGAGTGAAGCCTCATTTTTAAATGAAAATGGTTATATTGATAATACTTCAACCGAATTTTTAAATCTTATAAATACATCTATTGAATATTATAATACCACTGGTGGTTGTTTTGATATAACTGTCCAGCCCTTACTTGATTTGTGGAGCGAAGGTTTATGGAAGGAAAGCGAGGAAGTCCAGGCACAAAAAATAGGGGAAACGCTTGAGATTATTGGCTCTGATAAAATTAATACCAGTGATGACAGGATAGAATTTGAATTGGATAGAATGGCCATTACACTGGGAGGCATAGCTAAAGGATATGCTGTTGATAAGGCGATAGAAAAAATAAAAGAGTTTGGAATTGAACGAGGACTGGTTAATGCAGGGGGAGATATATATACAATAGGCGCAAAGCCTGATGGAGAAAAATGGGCCATAGAGCTGGAAAGTCCCGGTGACGGGGAGAGTGATGAAAATATTGATACGGAGCCGGTTGTTATATTTTCTGTTAAGGACAGAGCAGTAACTACTTCAGGTGGTTATCACCGTTATTATGATGAGGAGAAGGAAGTACATCATATAATGGACCCTAGGACAGGATATTCTGCAAATGTCTGCATGAGTGTAACTATAATAGCAGACAGTTGCACCCGGGCCGATATTCTGGCTACTTCTGTTTTTGTAATGGGGCCGGAAAGTGGACTGGAGTTAATCGAGTCGCTTGATGATGTTGAGGCCTATATAATAGATTCAAACGGAGAAATTTATAAGTCTTCCGGAATTTTAGGATATATTAAGTAAAATTGCCAGAAACAATTAAGAAGTAAATGAAAATTGTTTTTAAAAAGAAAAGATCATTTAGAGGACTATCCCTGCCTGAAAATAAAATAACTGCTGAAAAGTCGATAGAGGATTTGCCTGTCCCCGGAGAAGCGGTCATTCCACTCCAGCAAAATATTGGCGCCTCCTGTGAATTTATGGTGAGAAGGGGGGATATGGTTAAAACCGGGCAGAAAATTGCCGATTCAAAAGGATATGTTTCTGCCCCCATTCATTCATCCATCTCGGGAGAAGTTTCAAAGATTATAAAAATGGTAAATCCGATAACCAGCAATGTAATGGATGCAGCAGTTATAAAATCGGACGGAGAAGATTCCCGGGTTGAATGCGACGAATTATTTAATATAAGAGAATCAGATGACTTTTTTAGTTTAAAAAGAATCATAGGCAGTATAGATAAAGAGGAAGTATTAAAAAAGATAAGAGAAGCAGGAATTGTTGGATTGGGCGGGGCAGCATTCCCAACCCATGTAAAACTTAAACCTCCTCCGGAAAAAAAGATTTATACAATTATTTTAAATGGCTGTGAATGTGAGCCATTTATAACCTCGGACCACAGGGTTATGCTTGAAAAAGGCAGGGAAGTCCTTATGGGGCTTTACATTATATTCAAATTGCTTTCACCTCAGAATGTTTATATAGGGATAGAAGATAATAAAAAAGATGCCATAGAACATCTGGAGAAACTTATTGTGATGATGAATCTTGATGATTTGTTTAAGATAGTTTCTCTTAAATCGAGGTATCCTATGGGAGCAGAAAAAACCCTGATAAAAACCATAACAGGAAGGTCTGTTCCTATGGGCGGACTTCCGATGGATGTGGGGGTCATAGTAAATAACATTGCTACTGCTAAATCAATATATGATGCCGTAATTGAAGGTAAACCGCTAATAGAAAGAGTAGTTACAGTCACAGGAGCTATTACAAATCCTAAAAACCTTAAAGTGAGGCTGGGTACCTCTATCAGATCATTGATTGAAAAGTGTGGAGGATACAGGAGTGAATTTAATTCTATAATAGCCGGCGGACCCATGATGGGCATCTCCTTTGCTAATACTGACTTCCCTGTAACAAAGGGAACAAATTGTATACTGGTCAAGAAAAGGAGGTTGCAGGATGAGCAGAACTGTATAAATTGTGGAAGATGTATAGATGCATGCCCTATGGATCTTATGCCTCTTATGTATGTAAGGAATACAAAAAAGAAAAAATTTGAGGCCTGTAAGGAATATTATATAGACAATTGTATTGAATGTGGTGCCTGTTCATATGTTTGTCCTGCAAATATTCCTATTGTAGGGTATATAAAAACCTGTAAAAGTGAGCTGTCAAAAAAATAATGGTTAGGAAAAGAAGAAAAAGTGGAAGTGAAAAATAATAATATATTAATTTCCCATGCACCCCATATATGGAGAGGATTCTCTACGGGTAAGATAATGTATATGGTAGTATTTGCTCTTCTTTTTCCTACCGCTGCCAGTATTTATTTTTTCGGATATTACGCAATTTATTTAATACTTACAAGTGTTGTAACTGCTGTGCTTACCGAGTTTGTTATAAAAAAGCTTAGAAGAAGAAGATTTATAATGGACGGAAGTGCAGTAATTACAGGGCTTCTTTTTGCACTGACACTTCCGCCGAGGTTACCTCTCTGGATGGCTGCTCTGGGCTCCTTTTTTGCCATAGCTATAGCAAAAGAAGCCTTCGGGGGGCTGGGATATAATATATTTAACCCTGCCCTTGCTGGAAGGGCATTCCTGACAATGTGTTTTTCCAGAGAAATGACTACCTGGGTTATTCCTCCTAATTTTAATTATGATGCTATAACCGGCGCTACCCCGCTGGGAGAAAATTTTACCTATCAGGCGGATAAAATTTCATTATACAAGGATTTATTTTTTGGAAACACCGGGGGCTCCCTGGGGGAAACGTCGGCAATGCTTATACTGGTTGGAGCATTAATCCTTATAGCGTTTCATGTAATAGACTGGAGAATACCGGTATTTTATATCGGGGTTGTAGCTTTTGGCTCTTTTATAATGGGAAAAGATGTATTATTACAGGTTCTGGCTGGGGGTCTGATGATAGGCGCGTTTTTCATGGCTACTGATTACGTAACTTCACCTGTAACCAGGAGAGGAAGAATAATATTTGGTATAGGGCTGGGAGTATTAACTGTGCTTATCAGGAATTTTAGTAATATGCCCGAAGGAGTATCTTTTTCAATACTTATTATGAATGCCTTTGCTCCCCTTATTGATAAATATGTTAAATTAAAACCATTTGGTTTTTATAAAAAAAGGAAAAATGCTTAAAAAATTTTTATCAAATAAAGCATATCCAATTATTTTTCTGGCAGTAATTGTTATAATTTCTGTAAGTTTGCTGTTGTTAATAAGTAGTGTTACGTCGCCAGTGCTGGAGTTAAGAAAGGCCGAAGAAACAAAAAAAACACTTGAAATTATTTTTCCTCAAATGAGCCGCTATGAAATTGAAGATGAAATATATGTCATATACCAGGACGGGGAAAAGACCGGTTACGCTTTTAAGGCTTCCGGTAATGGCTATGGCGGAGAAATTGAGATACTGGTGGGTCTGGACACCGGTTTTGAAATTAAGGGGATATCAATACTGTCACAGGCTGAAACACCTGGACTTGGTGCAAGAATAGCTGAAGTTTCTTTTACAGACCAGTTTAAAGGTATGTCTTTAAGCGAAGTTGTCCTTAAGTCAGAGGGCGGTAAGATAGACGCCATAACAGGGGCTACTATAAGTTCAAGAGCTGTTGTGGATGCTATACGGGGTAAAATGGCTGAAGTAGTAGGGGACCTGGAAAAATAAAAATTATATCTTTTTATTAATAATCTATTGAATAACAGGGGAGAATTAGGTTACAGGATGAGCGATAATAAGGATATGGCCAAATCAAAGACAGATGATGGAAAAAAATTCTGGAAGGAATTTTTAAAAGGGATTATAATATCAAATCCTGTATTTATACTTACCCTGGGGCTCTGTCCTACACTGGCTGTTACAAATACTGTTAACAACGCCCTGGGGATGAGCGCAGGAGTAATATTTGTCCTTCTCTGTTCGAATATCATAATTTCCGGTATTAGAAAAGCAACACCTCCTCTGGTCAGGATACCTGTTTTTATTGTTGTAATTGCTACTTTTGTAACTATTTTAAGCTTGGTATTTGAAGCATATTTTCCGCCGCTTTATGAATCACTGGGAATTTATCTGTCTCTTATCGTGGTAAATTGCATTATTCTGGGAAGGGCGGAAGCATTTGCTTCTAAAAATCCTGTACTTCTTTCTATAGCTGATGGACTGGGGATTGGACTGGGCTTTGCCATTGCCCTTATAATGATCTCTTTTTTAAGAGAAGTGCTGGGGACAGGAGGCGTTGAGATATTCGGAAAGCAGCTTTTTCAACTGCCGGGCCTTTCTTCATATCCGCTGGCGTTTTTTATTTCTCCTGCGGGAGCTTTCCTGGTAATAGGAATTCTTATGGCATTATTCAAGTTAACAGGGGTGATAAAAGATGAATAATCTTTTAACCATATTTATAGTAATGATCTTTGTGAATAATATTGTTCTGGTTAAATTTCTTGGCCTGTGTCCTTTTTTCGGAGTATCTAAAAAATTATCAAATGCTTTCAGCATGGGTATAGCAGTGACTCTGGTTATGCTTATTGCTTCTGTATCGACATCAGTTATTTATAATTATATTTTGGTGCCCTATGGGGTTGAATTCATGAATATTGTAATATATATACTAGTGATAGCTTCCCTGGTCCAGATAGTAGAGCTGACAATCAAGCGGACTAATATAATACTTTACAATGCTCTGGGAATATATCTGCCGCTGATAACCACTAATTGTGCTGTTCTGGGTATAACTCTTATAAACTCAACGGAGAATTACTCAATTCTGGAAAGCGTTGTTAGTGCTCTGGGGGCAGGCATTGGTTTTACCCTGGTTCTTATAATAATGTCGGGGATAAGGGAGAAGCTGGATCTTGCTGATGCTCCAAAATCCATGAAGGGTCTGCCGGTAGCTTTCTTAACTGCGGCTCTACTTGCAATGGCATTTTTGGGATTTAATGGGATGGCATAGAATGGCATGGAAAGTATAATACAATTTTATTTTAGGAATTTAGGATTGGTTATTAGATTATGAGCACAGGTTTAATTATTATAATTTTGAGCTCAATAGGGATTATATGCGGGATACTGATTTTTCTGGTAAACAGGTTTCTTCCCAAAGAGCCAGATTCATTAAGGAAAACTGAAAAAATTGCAAAATACCTGCCAGGGGCTAATTGTGGCGCCTGTGGATATCCGGGGTGTTTTGCTTATGCACAGGCACTGGCAGAGGATAAAGATATTTTTAGTAAAAGTCCCTGTACCACTGTTCTGCAGGAGCCGGATATGCTTGAAGGACTGGAAAGGGTCCTTGGTATTAAAATAGATTCTTCTGCAATGAAAAAAAAAGCAGTAGTCCGTTGTTCGGGCAATGCAGAATTAATTGGAAATTACAGTGGTATAGAAAAATGTAAGACTGCTTCAAAAATGATTGGCGGTTTCAAGAAGTGCCCCTATGGCTGCCTTGGGCTGGGGGATTGTGTTGAAGCTTGTCCTGTTAATGCCATATATATTAATGAGGAAACGCATGTGGCTGCAGTAGATACGGATAAGTGTACCGGCTGCGGTATTTGTGTGAAGGAATGCCCGATGAATGCAATAGAACTTATCCCGGCAGGCTCAAAAGTGGTTTATTTATGTAACTATAAGCCTCTTAGAAATATTCCCGGTAGGGAAAAATGTAGCAGCGGCTGCCTGCATTGCAAAAAATGTTTCAAAGCATGTGAATATGATGCAATAATCTGGAATGATGAGAAAGCTATACCTGAATTTGATTATAAGAAGTGTACTCTCTGCGGGGAATGTATAAAAGCATGCCCGACCGGTACCCTTGTTGAGATGTCCAGCATAGGTTTAAAAACGGAAAAAGATGTTCAAAGTGATGAAGAAAAAGAAGAAAACATGGGTAAGGTTTAACGATTTATTTTATAAAAATTATCGGAAAGACTAAAGAGAATAAATCAAGAACAGTTATTTACAACTCGAAACTTTTATATCCACCTTTTTTAAATTCCCTGCCTTTTTTCTCAAATAATCCTTTTATATGGTCATCCATGGTGAGGTAGATTATCTGCCATCCATTTTTTGCAATTTCTGCCAGCTTTTCTATAATAATTTCGCGTTTTTCCCAGTCCGAATGCTGGAATGCATCATCAAGGATTAAAAACAGGCTGTCTTCTTTTAATAATTTTGAGGTAAAGCCGATCCTTAACGCAAGCATTACCTGTTCAACTGCTCCGGTACTTAAATCCTTTATATCAAAGCTGTCGTAGGGGTCTGAAACAATCAGGTTATTATTTTTAATAGTAAGGTTGTCATATCTCTGGGTAATAGCTTTCAAAGGTCCTGTTACAACTTTTGACTTTAATCCTTCTTTTATTTTCTGGTCTTCTTCTCTGCGCAAACTTAAAATAACATTATGTACTGTAAGGCCGGCTATTATACCGGCAGAAATATCTTTAAGCTCCTTTTCAGTTTCGCCTCTTTTACTCTGTAGATTATTAATAAGCTCTTCCCAGCCAATGCTGGGGTCATCTCCGGTCTTTTCACAGATTTTATATTTTAAATTTTGGATTCTATCTTCCTGATTTTTTATTTCTTCCAGGGTATCTGCAATCTCGTCTGAAGTTTTTTCATGCTCTTCCCGGCTGTATGCGGTATCTGTCTCTTCGGCAAGATAATCCTGCTCGGATAACTGCAATTTAGATAATTCTATTTCTTGTTTATGAACCTCGTTTTTCAAACTAGCATTTCTCTTTTTTAAACTTTCTATTTTTTCATCCCATTCCTTTTCTCCAATTTCTTTTCGGCAGAGCTTTTTTATTTTCTGATTGATATTAAAAATAGAATCACCCAGTTCCTTTTTAAGAGGATTAATCTGGCTTTCCAATAATGAAAGTCTGCTGTTGTGTTCCCTTTGCCCGTTTAGGGTTGATTCCAGGGATGAGATATCTGCAAGATTTTTACCGGTTCTTTTTTTAAATTCTACCCTTATTCTATTTAATTCTTCATTTTGCCCTGCCTGCCTTAAAAAGTTATAGAGTTTTTTAAAGTAAAAGAGTGCGGATGTAATTAGACCTAAAAAGGAGAAACCTATGATCCCAAGTAATAATAGCATAAGGGATTCTGTAGTATTCCGGTACATGAAAAGCGCTGCTGCGAAAGCAGCTATTCCGCTGGCTGTAAACAATCCGCAAAGTACAGGCAGGATTTTTCCCGGTCTTTTTACATTTTTTGATAGCAGCTCTCTGTAATGGGATAGTGCGCTTTCAAGCCATTTAAAGTCTTTGCTTTTAAGAGATGCATCTTTATAATCTTTTTCCGTCTTGCTTAATGTGTTTTTCTTGCTTCTGTAAAGAAAAATTTCTTTTTCTATGCTGTTTAATTCACTGTCAGGAATATCGGATAGCTCTGAATTTAATTTTTTGATTTCTTCTGAAATTAAATATGCAAGATGCTTTTTAGCCTGTTTAAGTCTTGCTAATTTATCAAGCAGTGTTTCTTTTTTCAGCTGATAAGTTTTTAATATCCCCTGTGTATATCCTGATTCTATTTCTTCAAAAAGATTATCAATTTTTTCCAGTTTATTTTTGATGTCATGGTATTTTTTCCCTTCTCCTTTATCATTTATATCAATGCGGCTGTTAGTGATTTTTGCAGACTTAACAGTTGACTGGATATTACTGTCGCTGTCAATCTTATCAAGAATATTTATACCGGATAAAACTTCCTTGATTAAAAATTTGCTTATGCTCCCATTATCCTCGATCCCGGCTTCTCCGCCTTTTACTATCAAAAGTTTTGCCATGGATAGAGGGAGCCCCTTCTCACTTTTTTCCCAGTAATCTTCAAGCTTCTTTGGAGAGGAACAGGTAAAATCAACAGGGTGTTTATCAAGGCCGCTTAAAGTGACCTTTCCTTTTCCCCCGCTTCTTAAATAACTCCAGCGGCTGGTATTTTTAAATAGTGAGCGTATTAAGAATTCAGTAAAGAAAGTCTTTCCCCTTTCGTTCTTGCTGTAAATAAGGTTAAATATTCCAAAGGCGGCCAAAAATTCCTTAATTGGCCCCAGGTCTTTTACTGATATTTTATCAATTTTAACTCCCATTTAAATTTCCCTGTATCTTAAATAATTGTTACCTTTATTGCTTTAAAACTATGTGGAGTGCTTTTTCCAGTATATCTTCCTTTGAGAAGATCTCACTTTCTAATTCAAGTTTTTCAATCTCATTTTTTAGATTTTCTATAATAGTTATTCTTTCCGGGTCATTAAATAACGAAACTTCAGTTAAATCCGGCTGCTCATTATTATAAAAAGAAAAATCTTTTAGTGCTTTATTAATTGTGTCGGAAAGTTTTATTTTATTGGAAGTATATCCTTTGATCTTTAAGCGGAGTCTTACCTTTGGTATCTCGTTTTTGGATATATCCCATTTGTCTATCATTTTGCTTATCTCTTTTTTTATAAATTCAAATTCATTAGTGGTGGGGAGTGATATAAGGTTTTCATTAAAGAATATAATGTCGGTATCAATTTGCTTTTCTGTTATTTCCAGCGTGCCTGCGTCCAGAATTAAAAAGCTCCTTTTACCGGTTTCATTTATATCCAGACCGCAGGGCGAGCCGGGATAATAAACTTTACCGAGATTTATTTTTTTATGAAGATGTCCCAGGATAACCCTGGCGGGGTTATAATACTGTATATCGTTTCTGGTTAAGGGCATGTAAATACCGGGTTCATAAGGATTGGGTTTGTGCAGTCCTGATGCATAATCGCCATGTCCTATCAAAATCCATGTATTGGTTAGCTTTTTATTATGTTCGGCTATAATTTCCCCCATAGAACTTGCCGGCAGGTAAGGTGTAAAAAAGAAAGCCGCAGATGAACTTTCTGATGTAAGAACTTCAGGGCTACTGAAAACTTTTATATTCCCGGAGGTAAAATATTCCTGCCTTATAGAGGGGTCATGATTACCCGGGATTATATAGAATTTTACATTGCTGCTGGTGTATTTTGTTTTAGTGCAAAACTTATCAAAATCAGAATAGTTCTGACTTTCTTTATCAAAAAGGTCGCCGGCTATAATAAGTGTATTAATATTTTCAGAGAGCATTTTATCAAGAATATTTGATAGAGCATTCCATCTCTCGGGGGACTCTTCTTTAGTTTTTAAGTGTATATCTGCAGTAATTGCTATTTTCATTTTTAATGCTTTTTAACAGCTTGAATCACTTATATTATTTCATTTTATATGTTTCTCTTACCTGTAAGAGAGTTTATGATAATTTCTTATGTATAATTATATATGATAGTGTATTTTAATTTACAGTCCAGCTCAAATATTTTTATTTTCTAAATAGATGCGGAATATAGGTTAATTTTAACTGTTATGATATTATAAAAAGCCAGAGGAAAAATTTAATAATAGCTTTATAAAGCGGTTTTAGAAATGGAGAAAAATAATTCTATTTTAATCCGGGAGCTCTGTAATTTATTGATAGAGGAGAGTAGAGGACCGGGGCCCAAGGTTGAATTTTTTAAAGATTTATTTAAAAAAAATGATATTAAAAGTGTGCTTGATATAGGTTATATGACCGGGAATCATATAAAATTTTTTACCGGTTATGCAGAAAAAGTGACCGCAGTAAATCTTTTAAAGGGCCCGGCGAGGCATCCAGGAGCAGATAAAGTAGAAGCTTCCGGCATCACTACGCTTAAAGTAAAACTTGAAGGATTGGACAGGATATCCGAAGGTCCTTTTGACCTTGTAACCTGTCTGGGGGATACACTCCCAATGCTGGGGAAGCGTAAGAATGTTAAACTGGCTCTTAAGAAAATAAGAAATAAGCTAACAGCAAGTGGTCTTGCAATAGTCCGGCTACTCAATTTTAATTCTGATATTATGGAAAAAAACAGGTACTACAACCCAAAGACATTTAAAAAGGATGGTAGGAGCTACGTTCTTATCAGGCACTCTGAATATGGGAAAATTAAAACCAGGTTTGATTTTATAGTAACTGTAATTAGCAATGATGAAATTATAGATTTTTTTGTGGACTCTTTGCACATGTGTACTTTAAAAGTAAATATGTTTTTAAAAATTGCTGAAAATTCTGGTTTTAAAAGGATTTCCCTAAAAGGCCCTGATGGTAAGGAAGCATTTAATAGAAAAAAACATACATTTCTTTATGCGTTGATGCGCAGGTAAAAGATATGAATTTTTGGCAATTAAATTTATATGATTTTTGAGATAATAGAGGTAAGAAGATGAGTGCATTAAAAAGGTTCGGGGTATCTATAGAAAAAAAGTTACTAAAGAAATTTGACAGTTATGTTAAAAGCGGGGGTTACAGGAACCGCTCTGAAGCTTTAAGGGATTTAATAAGGAAGGAGCTGGTTGATAACCAGTGGGTAAGCGAAGAGGATGAGATGGTGGCCGGTGCCATAATCCTTGTTTACGACCATCATCAAAAAGAGCTGGTTGATAATATAATAAATATCCAGCACGACCACTATAAGGTCATAATATCAAGCCAGCATATACATCTTGACCATAGAACCTGCCTGGAGGTAATTGTAGTAAAAGGTATGATTTCTGAATTGTTTGGACTTGAAAATAAACTTAAAGTAGTAAAAGGCGTAAAGCATGCCCAGCTGGCAAAATCTACACTGGGCAAGGATATTTAAATCAGGTATTTTCCTGGCCATACCTGCAGTATTTTAAAAGTTTGCATGCAGGACATTTCGGGCTTTTTGCCAGGCATATTGTTCGTCCCAGTGCAATTATTCTGTGGGAAAAATAACTCCAGCTATTCTCTGGAATTATTTTCATAAGGTCAAACTCAATTTTAACAGGGTCTTTATTTATAGTAAGCCCAATTCTGTATGAAATTCTTCTGACATGGGTATCCACTATTATTGCCTGTTTGCCGAATACATTGGCAAGCACGACATTGGCGGTCTTTCTTCCCACACCGTGAAGTGAGGTTAAGTCTTCAATATTATCAGGCATTACACCGTTAAACTTATACATTATATCCCTTGAACAACTAATTATACTTTTTGCCTTGTTTCTATAAAATCCGGTGGATTTTATATCTTCCTGCAGCCGGGCTATATCTGCAATTGCAAAATCTTTAAGGGTTTTGTATTTTTTAAAAAGCTCCGGAGTAACTTTATTTACCAGCTTATCAGTGCTCTGTGCAGAAAGGATTGTAGAGATAAGCAGCTGGTATGCATTCTTGTGTTTGAGTGAAGTTGAAACTGTTTCTGGATATTCGTGGTTAAGGATATCAATTATCTTATCAATATTTTCTAATGCAGGTTTATATGCAGCCTTATATGAAGTATTTTCTCCTTTAGCTTTTCTTTTAGCATTCATATTATTTTTCAAATTATTTTATTCTGTTTTGTTGTTTTTTTATCTTTCAGGTATTTACTTATTTTATCAACAGAAAAGGTATTGGGAACATCTTTTTTTTCAAGCCAGCCCTTCCTTGCAATATTTACGCCGAATTTATAATCATCTAAATTCTTTAGGCTGTGAGCGTCCGGGTTTATAAAGATCTTTATTCCTTTTTCCTTTGCGTACCTGCACATCCTCCAGTCAAGGTCCATCCTGTAAGGGCTTGAGTTTAGTTCAATATCTACATTACTCTCTGCAGCTGCGTTTATTATTCTTGTCATATCAACCTTATAGGGGTCCCTTGCCAGAAGCAATCTTCCAGTAGGATGGGCCAGAATGGTAGTAAATTTATTTTCAATGGCTTTTATAATCCTGTTTGTCATCTGCTCTTCACTTAGATTAAAATTGGAATGAACTGCAGCGATTATAAAATCAAACTTTTCAAGAATACTGTCTTTATAATCAAGTTTACCATCCAGAAGGATATCGGATTCAATACCTTTAAAGGTTTTGAATCCGGAAAGCTCCCTGTTCATTTTATCTATTTCTTTTAAATATTTATCAATTTCTTTATCTTTTATTCCTCCTGCATAGGAGGCAGTTTTACTGTGGTCGCTTATACCGGCATACTGAAAGCCATTTTCCTTAAGATAGTTACATATCTGCTCTAAACTGTTGTTGCCATCGCTATGGTTGGTGTGTATATGGAATATACCTTTTATATCTTTTCCTTCAATTAGCCGGGGAAGTTTTTTGTTTTTACTGGCTTCAATTTCACCGTAATTCTCCCTGAGTTCAGGAGGTATCCAGTCCATTGAAAAATAATCGTAGATATCTTTCTCGTCAGAACATTTAATTAGCCGGTCATTTTTGTAAAGTCCATATTCATTCATTTTTATGTTATCTTTTTTAGCTGTGGTTCTCATGGCGGTATTATGTTCCTTGCTGCCGGTAAAATGGAGAAGGGCGTAGGGATATTGGTTATCATCGACAATCCTTATATCCACGTTAATACCGGACTTTAGCCTGATGCTGGATTTTGTATCACCCTTTGCAATTATATCTTCTGCCTCGTCCAGGCCGGTGAAAAAATCCATTACTTTAACTGGCTGTCCGCTGCTTGCTACTATGTCAATATCCTTAACAATTTCCTTCTTCCTCCTGACACTTCCGGCGAGACTGGACCTTTTTGTGTATTTGAAATCCTGTATTTTTTTATGGATATCATCTGCTTCATTTATAATCTTTGCATAAAGATATTTACCTTTGTATTTTTTTAATACCTCAATTCCTTTGAGGATATTATCCTGTGTCTTTTTACCAAAATTAGGCAAATCTAGAAGGCGGTTTTCAGTGCAGGCATATTCAAGCTCTCCGACGGTGCTTATGCCAAGATTATCATAAAGGTATTTTATTTTTTTGGGGCCCATGGATGGGATCGAGAGCATTTCTACAAGGCCGGAAGGAATAGATTTCTTAAGGTCTTCATAGAGCTTGAGTTTACCTTCGCTGGTTAATTCTTTTATTCTTTCCGTGATATGTGACCCTATACCTTTTATATCAGTGAGGTCTTTTATTTCTAATTTTTTATTTAAATCAATATCAGATGACTCCAGTGCACGGGCCGCATTCTGGTAAGCCCTGATTTTAAAGGGGTTTTCATCCTTTAGTTCCAGGAATACGCTTATATCTTTTAAGATTTTTATTATTTCTTCTTTATCCATAGAAATAAGAAAGTCTTTTTATTGCTCCTATTTTTTCTGTTCTGCCAATTTTACTATCCCTGACTGCTTTATGTAAAATCTCAATGGAACGGTTATAGTTTTCCCTGTCCACCGGATAGGGTATGCCGTCCTTGCCCCCATGTGCAAAACTGAATCTTACAGGGTCCTTTATGCTGTATTTTACTCCATATACCAGTTCTGAAATAAGTGCCAGAGCTCTTATTGTCTTGGGACCAACACCCTTTAAGGCAAGGAGGCGCTCAAAATTTTCAGGTTTCCTCTGGTAAGTGGAGGTGAAGATTGTTTCCAGCCTTTTTAAGTCCATGTCATGCAATCTTATATGATGTCTGGTAGGAAGGGTATAGTGATTATCTAAAAAATTTCTTACTTTTTTTAAATCTTTTATAATGTTTACTGGTTTTTCGCAGGAGAGCAGGGTAACCGTTTCTCTTGCCTTTTCGCTTTCGGTGGCTACAAGGTTTATTGCCCTACCTTTTTTATTGCAGCATATCGCCCTGTGCGGCTCAAGTATATAACTTTTAAGGCCTTCCGATATCCAATGGTACCTTCTTGCCATTTTATTTTCTTCATTCATTCCCTGCTGTATTACTGACCACATCTTTCCGTCAGTGGTGAAAATAAAGGTATGGTGATAAAGCTGGTAACCGTCCTGCAGGGCGTTACTGTCAACTTTTGCTACTATTTTGCTGCTGTATATAAGATTATTAAAGTCTTTTCCCATAAGGCTGGCAGCGTTCTCAATTTCAGAAGGGGTTTTTCTTGAAGTTCCGCCTTTACCGCCGGCTATAAAGAAACCAAGGTCTTTCTCAAGGCCTTTTATTGATTCTTTTAGTGCTCCGCAGACGGTAGTGGTTACCCCGCTTGAGTGCCAGTCAAAACCCAGCACGCACCCCAGGGCCTGGAACCACAGCGGGTCTGAAAGCCGGCAGAGCATTTCGCGGCTGCCATATTCTGAAACAATCATAGAAATTATTTCCCTGGAGAGTTTTTTCATCCTGGTAAATAACCATAAAGGAGCTTTACCTCCATGAAGGGGAAGGTTCATCGTTCCTGTTCTCATAATATATAGTGGTTACTTTTAAATTTATTAAAATGATTACTACTATTAGTGACCATAGGGTATATATTTATTTTAAAATATATACTGACCGCCTTTTGTATGTATTGTATACCAAAATAACTTGGGTTAGAATAGCAAATGGCAGTAGAAATCCGTATATTATATCTGAAAAAATTAAAAAATTTTTTTAAATGAGATGGGTATATAAAAAAAGGGTGTTTTTCAAATATGGAAATATTGTTGCTGTAATAGTTATCATAATTTTTTCTTCACTAGCTGCTACTGCCGGTGGATGTACGAACGATATAAAATCATTAGTTTCGGAAAAACAGGAAAAAGAATATTCTGGAAATAACTCTAAAGCATATCAATCTACAGGTTCAGGTATGGAAGGAACTGTTAAAGTTCTTACCCAGAATACAATGCTTATACCATTTTCGTTTGTAGCACCTGCTTACCGCCAGCGTACCTATGGCATAATTGATTTAATAATGGGAGGGTATGGAATTATAGGACTTCAGGAAGTATTTGCCGGGAGCAGTCAGAATCAAATTGTTTCAGCCTGGCATAATAAAATTTACGACAGGATAAATAGCGGAACATCTGCCGAATGGGAAGATGATTATTTCAATAGCTGGTACGGCTCGATGGAACATCCCGATAAAGAAATATTGCAACCTCTTACCAGTGCCATGGATGTTGCAGAACTATCGGAGCAGGGCAGCTGGCTGGGTGTCCATGTAATTGATTGTAAGCCAAACCGGAAGGAAGCAAGACTTATTTGTAGCCCTTATTATGTAATGGGTCCTGAAGGCGGAAGACTTTCTATCAGGCAGGACGGCGGTCTGGTGATATTATCAGTATATCCTATAACAGAATGCAGCGCGTTTAGTTTTTCAGAAAGCAGCGGAACAGATATTCTTGCCAACAAAGGTGTGGTATACGCCAGGATTCAGATTGGTCGGTCAAAAGAGGATTATATACATGTTTTTAATACCCATCTTCAGTCTCATGATTACAGTGAGACACGCATGGAAAACCTGAAAGAATTACTAAATTTTATTGGAATGATTATTAAGCCGGAAGAAGAAAATTACCATCCTATTTTAATTATGGGAGACTTTAACGTTGCAGCTGATATAAATGAAGATTGGATGGACTCTTCCGGAATAATTTCTCCTCCGGATGGATATGGGCAGAACGGCAATTTTGATCTGACTTCTGTATCTCATCAGGAGTATGGAGAGTTTTGTCGGGAGATTAAAAATTTTACCGAAGTTGATATGGAAGGTAAAATTTACCTGGAAGATATATGGCTTGATTTAAAAGGTGATGATCCGGGTTTCACATGGATAGGCAAGGATTGGAATACCGGCAGTGAGAATTCCTATGGCGATCTGGGCAATCGAATTGCGGTTGAAACAGGCGGACCTCAGAGAATTGATTATATTTTTTACTTTGGTGGTTCCGGTAATCCGGTTATAGATCCGGAATCGATTAATCCGGTACCTGAAAATCCTGATATACCATACAACTTCGGTACCTGCTTTTTCCAGCAGTTTTTATCCGGGATAAGCTGTTATATGCAGGCTGATAGCAGGAATAGCTGCTCTCTTATCAGCTATACGGTATCAGATCATATTGGTCTGGAAGCAAAATTTAGTTTTGATAACACTAAATAAGACTGTTCGGAAGATGGAATAAATTATTTTATTAACAGGTGATAATAAGAATCGGCAGTTAAGTAATTATTACTAAATAAACAAAATTACTAAGAAATTTAAGAAAGATAATAAGAATTAATGAAAAAAATCGCGGGGGATTCCTTTATATTCACTGTATCCTGGTCAGGGGCACGAAAGCCACGCCGCACAGGTTTATTTTTTTTATGCTATTTTTGCTTTTAATTACCTTGTATAGGACCTGACTCCAGCTTGAAGGGCCAACGGGGATGACCATAATCCCGCCGTCCTTCAACTGTTCTATAAATGTTTGCGGAATGTGGTCAGGTGCTGCGGTGACAATTATTCTGTCGTATGGGGAATATTCTTCCCACCCAAGGTAACCGTCATGGTTGCTCATTTTTATATTGCTGTATCCAGAAAGAAGCTTTTTATTTTTATTATATAAGGAAGTGATTATTTCCACGGTATAGACTTCTTTTGCCAGCCCGGCGAGTATGGCTACCTGGTAGCCCGAGCCGGTGCCAATTTCCAGGACTTTCTCATTTCCGGAGAGTTCAAGGCTTTCTGTCATAAGTGCAACTATATACGGCTGTGATATTGTCTGCCCGGAACCAATGGGAAGCGGCCTGTCGTCATAAGCTGAGTCAATATATTCCTCATCTACAAATATATGCCGTGGAACTTTTCTTAATACTTCAAGGACCCTGCTATTTAAAATACCGCGTGAAACAATCTGATTTTCTACCATATTCTCCCTGAGTATCCGGTATTTTTCATCATGGTCTTTGATGTTGGAATTATTTATTTCTTTCATAACATGGAGTAATTCGTGATATAATACTTTGGTTTAAATTTTAGTATATTAGTATTATAACATATAGGATATTATAAAATGATCAATCTGAAACTGGCAGATATCCTCACGGATATTGCAGAAGTTAAAAAATCCGGCGGTGCAGATATAAAAACTGTCTCAAATTTAATAGGGGCAGCAAGAACGCTTAGAGACACACCTAAAAGAATTGAAGAAATCTACAGAAGTAGAAAAATCAAAGATTTGTACGGCATGGAAGGGCTTGCCTTTGAGTATGTAATGGAATATATGGAAAGGGGAAGTATCAGATTTTATGAAGAATTAAAATCAAGATACAGCGAGGATTTAATAAGATTAGTTAGAATAAGCGGCCTTGGTAAAAGGAAAATGTTTAAAGTTTATGAAACTTTAAATGTAGAAGGTCTTAAAGAACTAAAAGAAAAACTTGCGGGTGGTATGGACAGCAAGGTTTTAGATGTTGTTGCAGAAAATGTTTCAGGTTCTGGTAAAAGCGATCCCTTTTATAATGATAGACTAAAGGACTCTATAGATTATATGGAAAGTATAAAAGGTCTTTATCCGCGCTGGAGAGTTGAACTTTATATTGATGAAATAAAAAATTGCCTTTTTAAAATAAAAAGTATAGAAAAAGCAGTTACAGTCGGCTCCTTAAGAAGGAAAAAATCTGTAGTTAAGGATATAGATATACTTATACTACCCGGCTTTAACAGTAATGCTTACGATTCATTAAAAAGTGAGAAGCTGCTTGATGAATTAAAGGCACTCAATTTTATAAAAAGATTTAAGAGCAATGATATAAGGCAGGAGAGTACAAGCGCGAGGTTCGAAACTGTTTTTGGTATAGAAGTGGAGTTTATTATAAGCAGCAGGGAAAATTGGGCTTATGATATGTTGTATACCACAGGGAGCAAAAAACATATAAAAAAACTGGAGGAAATAGCTTTTAGAAAAGGATATATAAAAAATGGCAGGATTGAAGTTAACAATCATGCGGATGAAGATAAATGGCAGGAAGCGGGCTTATTGCCAGATGGCGGCTCCTGTCCCGAAGAAAAAATATATAATATGCTTAGTCTTGAGTATATACCTCCTGAATTAAGGGAGGGACGGGATGAAATAGAAATGGCAGGGAAAAATTTGCTTCCTTCCCTTTTGACTGTGGATGATATAAAAGGTGACCTGCATGTTCATTCTAGGTGGAGCGATGGTTCCCTGGAACTTGATGATATGATTGGGATAATAAAAAAATTTAATTATGAATATCTGGCAATTACAGACCACTCGGTAAGCAATTATTACGGCAGGGGTCTTGATGATAAAAAGGTTTTAGAAAAGATTGGCTACATAAACAAATTAAAATCCAGGTATAAGGATTTTCATATTTTAATGGGTTCAGAGATAGATATAAAGGGAGCGGGCAAACTTGACTATCCTGAAAGTATAATCAAGAAGATGGAAATAGCTATTGGTTCAATGCACTCTTCTTATCTGAATTCAAAAACTAAAAATACCGATAGGGTAGTAAGTGCGGTTGAAAATAAATATATTGATTTTATAGGCCATCCCACAGGTGCTGTTTTTGGAAGCAGGGCGCCTTATTCTGTTGATATTGACAGGTTAATTGAAGCAGCAGCCAGAAACGGTAAAGCGCTGGAGATAAATTCATATTTTTTAAGAATGGACCTTAATGAACAAAATGCAAGAAAAGCTGCGAAAATGGGTGTTAAACTGGTTATAAATACAGATGCGCACCGTCCCAATAACATGGATATGATTGTATTGGGGGTAGATATAGCGAGAAGGGCCGGACTTGAGAAAAAGGATATTTTAAATACGTTCTCCCTGGAAGAATTAATGGAATGGAAAGAAAAAAGGAATTAAATTTTTCTATTAATCACGCCAGTTGCCGTTTGCCGCTTATTCAGCTTTATTATTCTTATAGTATTTAAAGACTTTCTTATCTTTAAAATCAGGTATGAACAAATCTTCATTATCATTAAGGGTTATGTAATCCTGGGTCCACCCATAACTAAAACCCTTTTTTTCTGCATATCTTACTACTTCCAGATATTCTTTTGCCGTAATTGTTCTGCTTAACTCCGGATATTTAAATGCCCTGTAAGCAGGGTGATATTGGGCCATGATGCTTAAATATACATCAGTGGATAATTCATTTTTAATAAAATCCAGTGTTTTTTTTACTCCTCCAATATTTTCAGGCATAACCAGAAGTCTTATAAGAAGTCCTTTTCGGGCTATTCCTTTTTTATCCAGCTTGAGTCCGCCAACCTGCCTGTACATCTCCTTAACTGATTGGCGGTTATAGCGGGTATATTTTTTAACATAAGAATAATTTCTTGCTTTTTCATCATCACTGTAGCGCATGTCCGGCATGTAAATATCAATAGTTCCATCAAGCATCTTTATAATTTCAGGGCTGTCATATCCTCCGGTGTTAAAAACTATAGGGATTGAAAGTCCTTTTTTTCTGGCAGCGTAGAGAGCTTTTACTATCTGGGGGATCCATATACTGGGTGAAACCAGATTGATATTATGGCAGCCGGAATTCTCTAAATGGAGCATGGTTTGAGAGAGTTTTTGTATGCTGTATTCTATCCCTTCAAATTCCTGGCTAATTTGATAGTTCTGGCAGTATACGCATTTCATATTGCAGTATGAAAAAAAGATAGCTCCTGAACCATGGCTTCCTGAAATAGGGGGTTCTTCTCCATGATGGGATAAGGCGGTAGATACAGCAGGCCTATAGCCAGCGGAGCAGAATCCCTTTTCTCCTTTAATCCTGTCTACCATGCACCTGTGGGGGCATATAGTACAATTATTTAAGTTTTTATCCAGTAATTCGATAAGCTCTGATAATTTCATATTAAAATAATGACTACAGTTAAGATAAGGTCCTGATTAAATAATGATAGGCTTAAGATATAATAATTTTACTTTTTAGTGAATGGCTTTTTTCTTTCAGCAACTTTTAGCTTTTCTTTGACTGTAATATTTTTTATATAATCGTAAACTTTTTCGATAATTTTTGGATTATCCTTTAGTATTTTATCAATTTTATAAATCCTGTATTCCATAAAATATTCAGGGGGCACACCCAATCCTTTAGAAATCAATTCAATGGTCGATATAGGGGGGTGGCTTTTTCTTTTTTTAAGCTTGCTGAAATAACTGTAATTAAGATTGGTTCTATTGGACAGGCTCCTCAGCTTTATTTTCTTTTCCTTTATTATATCTTTTAGAGCGTTGCCGAATTGCTTATTGGAATACATCATATATACATTATATATTTAATATATTTAATTTATTATAACATTTTCCAATTCTAATATATTAAAGGCAGTTCTATAAGCTTTCTAGTCAATATTAAGTTGACAATTGTATCAACATAAAGTATAAATTATTGCAATAGCAGTACGGTTAAATAATATATAATCTTAGGAACCGGCAATATATTGATGTATTATTGAACCAATTATTATATAATTAAGAGCAGTAAAAATCGTAATCAACTCAGATAAACTCAGTAGTTTAAGTGGGTGATTAAAGTAGCTAATAATAAACCGGGATTGAATAATAAAAATGATATGCGGGGGTCAAAGGGAAACGGAACTTTTTTTAAAGAGCTAATAGAAAATGCTCCGGATATAATATATAGATGCAGGCTGTTTCCTGAATTGGAATATGAATACGTTAGCCCCTCAGTAAAAAGAAAGCTCGGCTATAGTCCAGAAGAGTATTATGCTGATTCTGAATTTGTTTATAAAATTATACATCCGGATTATATAGATATAGCTAAGGATATACACAACGGCAGTTATGATTTTTCAAAACCTGCGGAAATCTGTTATATCCACAGGGATGGCAGAATACTCTGGTATGAAGATTCAATAACCCCATTTTATGACAGTTATGGTGAGCTGGTAGCCATAGAAGGTATTCTTCACGATATTTCAGAAAGAAAAAAAGTGGAAAACCGCCTATCCTATTTATCTTTTCATGATAGTCTTACGGATTTATATAACCGGGCTTATTTCGAGGAAGAATTAAAGAGGTTAGATACTGAAAGGCAGATACCAGCAAGCATTATTATGGGTGACATAAATGGATTAAAAATAATAAATGATGCATTTGGCCATAAAGAAGGAGACGAGATACTGAAAAGTTGCGCGGAGGTTCTCAGGAAATGCTGCAGGGCAGAAGATATAATTGCAAGGTGGGGAGGAGATGAGTTCTCAATACTTCTTCCCGGGACAAATGGAGAAGTAGCATTGGAGATTACAAAGAGAATAAAGGAGAATACCACAAGAACCACGCGGGTAAAAATACCTTTAAATATATCTCTAGGAGTATCTACCAGGAAAAAGATAGATGAGAAATTCCCTAAGATTATAAAAGAAGCAGAAGATCATATGTACAGGCAAAAGCTTACGGAAGCAAAAAGCATTATAAGCACAATAATCTCATCTATTGAAAAAACTTTATTTGAAAAAAGTATTAAGAGTGAGAAGCATACTAAGAAAATAAGAGAAATGGCTATACAACTGGGAAAATTTATTGGTCTTCCATCTCGCGATATAGAGGAATTATCTCTTCTGGCAACCATACATGATATAGGGAAAGTGGCAATTCTTGATATAATATTGAATAAAAAAGAGAACCTCAGTAAAAAGGAATGGGATACCATAAAGCGCCATCCTGAGATAGGTTACAGGATTGCACTTTCTTCAAAACAGCTTTCAAGCATAGCCAGTTATATATTGACTGTCCATGAATGGTGGAACGGGAAGGGCTATCCGCAGGGTTTAAAGGGAGAGGATATACCTGTTCTTTCACGGATAATAGCTATAACAGATGCTTATGAGGTTATGATAACAGGAAGGCCTTATAAAAAAGCTGTCAGTAAGAAAGAGGCAATAGCGGAACTTAATAAGTGCAGTGGTACGCAGTTTGATCCCCGGCTGGTAGAGAGCTTTGTAGAGATTTTAAGGAGTAATAAGAATTATTAAGTCAGGATTATTTTTTAAAGACGTCTTTGAAATCAAAAATTAACTTCTAAATACGCAATTGTAAGAGCTAAAAACACAAAAAGATTTTAAAAAGCAGGATTATTTATTTAGTATTTCCTTATAAACCTCTATGTACTCTTTTACCATTCTTTCCTGTGAAAATTTTTTTTCAACTGTCTTGCGGCACAATTTCCTTGAAAGGCTCTCTACATCTTTTAGTTTCATAACCATTTCTTCTATATCTGATACGATAAAACCATTCCTGCCATCCTGAATAATTTCCGGCATAGAACCTCTTCCAAATGCAAGCACAGGTGTGCCGCATGCCATTGATTCGATAACGCTTAAACCAAATGGTTCATTAAAATTAACTGGATGAAGCAATGCGAAAGCATTGCTTAAAACAGAATCCCTCTCACGGGGTGAGATAGAGCCAATATAAGTAATATTATTATTCAGGTAGGGTTTAACATACTCCTCATAATATGCTTTATCCTGGACAATCCCTGCAATGATTAATTTCATTTTTGCCTTTTTCGCAACCTTTATAGCTTCCCATGTACCTTTATCAGGGTGTATTCTGCTGAAGTAGAGAAGATAATCTCCCACGTCCTCATTTAAGGTAAAATTATCAATATCTATGCCGTGATATATGGTTCTTATATAATCAAGTTCAGGACTCCTATCGGTGTCACTTATTGAAACGTAATGGGTTGTGTTATTATATTTCCTATAAACATTTAGTATCCTGGGTGAAGAAAAACCGTGGATTGTTGTAACCATTGGGGTTTTTATTAACCTGCTGTAAGTCAGGGGTAAAAAGTCATAATTATTATGTATGATATCAAATTCGTCTGCCTGTTCCATTATTTCTGATATATGAAGGCATTCCCAGACTTTCGGGTCTATATCGCTTTCCTCATAAGGTGTTTTGCATATGCTTCTTAACTTGGCTGATGTTATTGAATCACCGGTTGCATATAAAGTAACGTCTATTTTTTCCTTAACAAGTCCCTCTGTAATAAGAGATACTACTCTCTCCCATGGTCCGTAATGCCTGGGAGGTGTCCTCCAGGCAATTGGCGAAAGTATTGCAACTTTCATATTTAAAATGCCTCCGTGTTATTATTTTATTGTGTAAGTTAAAAAGGTATTTAAATCAAGGCGGTAAATTGCCCGCACTTTATTAAAGTTCTTACTATCATTATACTACTTAACCTATTTTTTTATTTAAACAATATAAAGGGCTTTTAATAATTACTTTAAAAAGTGACTTGACAAAGTATGAAATATGGATTATAAATAAAATAATAATAAAAAGATGAATTAAATTTAATCTGAAAGCAAGTTTAATTTATTAATATAATTGGGGAGGTTTTTAAATGCAAGAAAGAATAAAAGTATTGCTTGTGGGCGAGACGTGGTTTGTGCTTAAGATGCATATCAAGGGGTTTGATACGGTTCATCTTGGTGGGTATGAAAATTTTGGAGTTTGGTTTTTAGAGGAAATGTCTAAGTTTGAAGATATAGAAGTAGTGCATATGCCAAACCATATTGCATTAACTTCTTTCCCAAAAACACTTGAGGAAATAGGAAAGTACGATGTAGTTATTTCCAGTGACTGCGGAAAAAATACACTTCAATTATATCCTGATATGTTTACTGTTCCAATGGGGCCTGACAGGCTTGAAACCATTAAGGAATATGTTGAAAAAGGAAAGTCATATATTATGATAGGAGGATGGGCGTCTTTTCAGGGAGAAAAGGCAATTGCAGGTTACCATGGTACCCCGATAGAAGAAATACTTCCAGTAGAAATTAGCCCATCTGATGACCGCGAAGAGAAACCACAGGGCTGTACCCCTAAGATTCTTAAAGAAAGCCATCCAATATTTAAGAATGTAAATAAAGAGTGGCCGACGTTTTTGGGATATAACAAAGTAACAGCTAAAAAAGATGCAGATTTGTTAGCTGAAATAAACGGTGACCCTTTTATTGTTACCGGGAATTATGGAAAAGGCAAGACAATGGCTTTTACATCTGATTTTTCAAAACACTGGGGTACTGAATTTATTAGCTGGGACTCATATGGTGAATTCTGGCACAATGTATTGCTCTGGCTTTCAGGGAAAATGTGATATCGAAGGTTTTTTATGTAAAGGGGAGATATATACAGGCGGACGTATATCAGGCCGGCGGTTTTAAGGTTATTTTTATCATATTGTTATTAATAGGATTAATGATTATTGGTAATAAAATTAATTTATTTTTAAGAATATATATTTCAGCCCTGATTTTATTATTTCTGTTTAATTATTCTAAATTGGATTCATTTTTGTTTAATTTAAAAGTTTAAAATTTAAAACTCAATTTCCTTATTAAATAGATAGTTTATGGATATATTTTTAAATGATAAAAGTTTGCATTATTAAATTATTATGGTCAGCTATTTAAATTTTATAGATATAGCAAATATACATTAAAAATGATTAGGGGGGATTACTTATGACAAAATGATTTCGTTAAAAGTATGAAAGGGGGTGCTTAATAGGTATAGGAAATAAATACTTTTATCAAAAAAGATAGGGTTTGACTTTAGCATTACCTAAGTTAAAGCAAATCAAGAGATTATTATCAATGTATTTTAAAAGATATAAAAAAGAGGAGGGGAGAGACAATGAAAAAGTATTTGATTTTGCTTCTGGCAGTGGTATTTATCCTGTCAATGGTGTTTATGAGTATTGGTTGTAAAAAAGAAGCAGATACAGGTGATGAAGTAGCGGCAGCAGACGCTGATGCAGACGCCGACGCAGACGCCGACGCCGATGCCGATGCGGATGCTGATGTTATAGAAGAAGAGGAAGTTAGAGGTGACCTGGTTGTTTACCACTGGTGGACTGCAGGTGGCGAAAAAGAAGCTATTGACGCTCTTTTTGCTGATTTTCTGGATAAATATCCTGATGTGAACATTGTTGAAAATCCTGTAGCTGGAGGCGGCGGAGATGTCCTCAGAGCCCAGATTAAGACAATGATTATAGCAGGCGACCCACCGGACACATTCCAGATAACTTATGGTACAGGAATGATAAAATCATTTGTAAGTGTTCTTCAGCCAATTAATGATATACTGGCGGACTTTAATGTTCCGCAGGATATTCTGGATTGGGGTACTATAGATGGGGACATGTATGGTGTTCCTGTAAACGTTATGCAGAACAACAACCTCTGGTATAATATAAGTGTTGTTGAAGATGCAGGTGTCCAGATGCCTATAGAATCAATTGATGATTTATATGCAGCATGTGAGAAAATCAAAGACGCAGGGTATACGCCAATTGCTGTTGGCTCTGGATCAGGACAGGATTTCTGGCTTGGTACATTTTTTGAAGCAATAGTATCTGGTTTACCAGGTGGTCCGGAAGCCCTGGTTAAACTTTATAATGGTGAAGTAAAACCATCAGAAAGTGAAGTTTTAAAGGATGGTCTTGAGGTCATGGCTAAACTAATGAATGATGGTTATATTAACTCAGATTATGGTGCCCTTACCTGGGACCAGGCCGGTCAGCTACTTTCTACAGGCGAAGCAGCATTCTTCGTGATGGGAGACTGGACAAAAGGTCTTTTCGATGCAGCTGGCTTAGGAGCAAATGTAGATTACGGCTATCAGAGCTTTCCCGGGGCAAGCGCATTTGTGGGCCACTCAGACTGTTTTGTTCTTCCTGATGGTGTAGATAATATAGTTGCAACCAAATGGCTGGAGTTTCTTACTACAGCTGAAGCTGAAACAGCATTTTGTCCTATTAAAGGTGCTTCACCTCCAAGACTTGATGCACCAATTGAAGGAATCTATGATGAGATTTCAATAGAGATAATGGAAAAGTTCAGGGATTCAAGTGTAACGAAAATACAGTCACAGTTTGCTGGTCCACCGGAAGCATACCTGTCATCATTCGGTACGGCTTTCAGTGAGTTTATGCTTAATCCTGTAGTTAACAGTGATACATTAGCCAGGTTTGATAGTGCTTATGATGAAGTGTTCTCTGAATAGTGATAAGTGAGAATAGGGAGAAGGTAGGTTTATAATCAGTATAGGCCTACCTTCTCAGTAAAAGACTGGAAGGTAAATAGATGAAAAGAAGATTAGAATTATTGTTTTTTCTTACGCCTGCCCTGCTACTGGTTGCTCTGTTTGTTTATGGATTTATAGGATGGAGCTTCCAGACCTCTCAAATGGATTGGAAAGATGTTGGTTATGCCGGGGATTATATAGGGCTTGGAAATTATATAAAACTATTTACAAAAGATGTTACATTTAGAACGACCCTTTTGAATACATTAAAGTTGAGCGCAATCTTTGTAGGAGTTACGATTCCGCTGGGGTTGATGTTAGCAATATTACTTGATTTTGAGATAGTTGCAAAGAAATTTTTCAGGTTAATTTTTTTATTACCCCTATCGTTCTCATTTGTAGCATCTGCATCTATGTGGGTGTGGATGTTCTCACCTAAGGTTGGCGTAATAAATTCACTTTTAAAGTTAATGGGTCTCCAATCTTATGCTCAACCCTGGATTACTTCAAGCATGCAGTCTTTGTTATGTATAGCTATAGTTTATATCTGGCAATTTTCAGGATTTTCTACGCTGGTGTATTATGCAGGGATAAGTGGGGTTCCTGATGAAATTAGAGAAGCAGCGCGGATAGATGGAGCAAATAAATTCCAGGAGTATTCTAAAATCGTTATTCCCATGCAAAAACCTGCAACATTAACAGTGCTTGTAATATTGCTTATGTACTCTCTAAAAGTTTTTGACCTGGTATATTTATTAACAGGAGGAGGTCCAGGGCGGTCTTCAGAGGTGCTTTCTACTTTAATGTATGAAATCACATTTAACAGGAATTTATTTGGTCAGGGAGCATCTATAGGGATAGTAATGTTTGTTATTTCAATAATTATTATCTTGCCTTTCTTTTTGAGGAGAAGAGCTAGTTATTATGAGTAGGAAGTTTTATAAATGAAAGAAAAAGTAAATCAGGTAATATTAAAAATAATTATATATATAGTTCTTGTCATGGCTCTGGCTTTTTATATTTTCCCGATATATTCAGCCATAAATACTTCATTAAAAACTGATGAAGAACTGATGTGGGGCCCTGTCCAGCTGATAAGGGAACCTACTTTTAGTAATTATGTAAAGGCATTTGAAATTATAAAAAGACCGATGTTAAATACGGTTATATTTACTTTTCTAGCAACAGCTTTTTCTTCATTTTTGGGCGCTATGTCAGGTTTTGCTTTTTCAAAATTAGATTTTAAGTTTAGTAACATAATATTACTTTTTGTGGTAATGGGATTTTATATAGCACCTCAGTCAATATTAATCCCGCTGGTAAAATTTATGGGAGCTACAGGATTATATAACACATATGCGGGAATTGTGCTGGTACACACAGCTTACGGCATGCCTATTACTACATTGTTATTTAAGAATTATTTTGATACTTTGCCAACTCAGATAATAGAAAGTGCAAGAATAGATGGTTGCAGTAATATAGGAGCTTTTTTCAGGGTTATTCTTCCTTTGTCATTCCCTGGCTTTGCAGTTGTAGCAGTATTCCAGTTCACAAATATATGGAATGAATTTTTATATGGCTTAACCCTTACCAGTGGAGTTAGGTCAATGCCTCTAACGGTAGCTATTGCAAATTTAAAGGGAACTACTGTAGCTGCGTGGAATGTCCAAATGGCAGGTGTTATGGTTTCGATAATTCCTGTATTATTAATGTATATCTTCTTTATGGAATTAATTGTTAAGGGATTGCTGGCTGGCTCTGTAAAAGGATAGAGAAGTCTGAAAAACTCCTGATTATCCAGCCAATAACGGAAGAGGTTTATATGTAAGCTGTTATTATAATGGTTTCTGTATGTATGAATATTTATAAAAATAATATTATTCAAAAATTTAAGGTTAATATTTCCTTTTTATATTAATTTTACACTTTAAAAAGCCGATTGATTAAGTTTTTATTGTATGCTATTTTGTATAAATTATCTACTTATGTTTAAGAGGTTGAGCTGTGTATCAAAAGCATATCAGGAATTACAACAGGAAGATAATTCTTAACGCTCTTATAAAAAACGAAAAGCTAACCAAAAAACAGATTTCTGATAAAATAGGCCTTAGCTTGCAGACCGTTAATAGTATAATAAATGACCTGGCTTTAGAAAAAGTGGTCTCAGAAGTAGAGTTAGCTGATTCAACAGGAGGGCGTAGGCCTGTATATGTAAGTCTTGTTGCCGGTTCAAGGTTTACTTTTGGAGTGGATTTTCATTCAAGTTATGTCCGTGTAGTTCTTACAAATTTAAAATCAGAAATTATAGAGGATGTTATTATAAGAGTGCCGCAATCAGATTACAGGAAGGGGCATTTTGATAGGATTATGGGTAAAGTCCATTCCAGTGTTGAAAAGATAATATCTGAAAATAATATCTCCGAAGATAAAATACTCGGTATAGGTTATTCATTTCCAGGAATTGTTTATGAAAAAAGGAAATTACTTATATATTGCCCCAATCTATTTATTAAAAATTTAGATTTTAGTAGGTATGAGAATATGTTTGATTTTCCCTGTTACATAGGAAATGATGCAAATCTGGCAGCTTTTGCAGAATCCAAGCTGGGGTTGGCTAAAAGTAAAAGAAATATGGTTTATGTTTATATAGTAGAAGGAGTGGGCTTTGGCATAATCATAAGGGGTAAACTGTATAAGGGCCATAATGAAAGAGCCGGAGAATTTGGACACATGATTATAGAGAAGAATGGGAGGAAATGTATATGCGGTAAGAGGGGCTGCTGGAATGCCTATATTTCCATTGATGCTTTAATAAGTAATTACAACAGGAAAGCGGATAATAAAATTAGTTCGCTGGAAGAGTTTATAGAATTATTAAAATTAAAAGATAATAAAGCAAAGGAAGCTTTAGATAAATATTTAGACTACATGTCGATAGGATTAATAAATTTAATAATGTCGATAGACCCTTATTATATTATTATAGGCGGTAAAATTTCTAAGATTAGCAGTAGTTTTTTGATAAAGCCATTAGAACGGAAAATCCTTAAAGATAATCTTTTTATTAAAAAGAAGGATATCAATTTATTATTGTCTAAACTAAGGGAAGATGGTTCGGTACTGGGAGCTTCTATTCTTCCGTTAAAAGACTTTTTATATGTAGATAATTATATTTCTTAGGTTTATATATACTTTTAGCATAATACCTTGCTCATAAATGAAGCAGTAAAAAAGCTTTTAGCTCTAAACTTCAATTTATGTAAAGTCTATTTTAAACTAAGGTATCTCTTGTTTTTTTATTGGTGCTACACCTGCTATGGATTAGATATATAAGAATTATTATTGTATGGGGACTAATAGAATATCTCCGAATAATCTATTTAAATAAAAAAAATATTTGACACTTTATTATTATAGTATATTATTATATCAATTAATATTATTATAGGATTATAAAAACTTAATATTAGGCAAAGAAGCCTAATTATATGCATTGAAGCACAAGATTTATTGGCAATGTAGCCAATAGGGTTTTGTGCTTATTTTTTTGTTTTTTATTAATTTATTATCATATTTTATGGAGTATTAAGATGGGTTATTCAAAAATTAATTCCTCAGTGGCAACAGGAACAAAGAATTTATATGGAGATAATATTAGTCCCTTTAGTGGTATGTGTGTTAATTGCAGCGAGGGGTGTACTGGTCTGTGCGAAGTTGGTAAATCTTCTTACCGTAGTACTGAAGTAATTTATCCTCAACCTTATGGTGATATTACTGCAGCTTCACAAAAAAATTATCCAATAGATTATTCCCACTTTAATATTATGGGAACTGCATTTGGGGCTCATGGCATAGAAGAAGATAGCGATAAGGCTGTTTTTACAAATGTCAAGCTAGAAACTGCTATAGGAAAAGACAAAGATATAAAATTAAAGCTGCCTTTTATAATACCAGGTCTTGGCTCAACATACATTGCCAAGAAAAATTGGGATGGGCTTGCAATTGGTGCAGCTATATCAGGAGTTATCTTGACTATTGGCGAAAATGTTTGTGGAATGGATCCGCAATCTCAGTTTGATAGTAATGGTAAAATCATCAAATCACCTGAGCTTATCAAAAGAGTTAAACTTTACAATGATTGGCAGCAAGATGGGTATGGTGCAATTGTGGTACAGGCTAATGTAGAAGATAGCAGATTTGGTGTCTTAGAATATGCTATTAAGGAATTAGGCGTAGAGATAGTAGAGTTAAAGTGGGGCCAGGGTGCTAAAAGTATTGGCGGAGAAATAAAGATAGATGACCTTGACTGGGCCATAGAGATTAAGAATAGAGGTTATATTGTTTTACCAAACCCACTTGATCCGGATATTCAAAAGGCCTTCAAACACGGAGATTTTAAGGAATTCGAAAGACATTCCAGAATAGGCATGTCCAGTAAAGAAGATTTTATGAATACGGTTGAGCATCTTAGAAAAATAGGTGCCAGGCATATATTCTTAAAGACCGGTGCTTATGGACCTGCTGATCTGGCAAAGGCTATTAAATATTCCTCTGAAGCCGGCATAGATCTATTAACTATCGATGGAGCTGGTGGTGGAACCGGAATGAGTCCATGGAGAATGATGAATGAATGGGGTATTCCTACTGTTTATCTACAGACCATGGCATATAATTATGCAAAAATCTTAGATGACAAGGGTGTAAATGTACCTGATATGGCTATTGCTGGGGGTTTTATTTTAGAAGATCAAATATTTAAAGGTCTGGCTCTGGGTGCTCCTTACTTCAAATTGGTAGGAATGGCCCGTTCTCCTATAACTGCTTGCATGGTTGGAAAAACACTTGCAGGTGGTATAAGCGACGGCAAAATTCCTAAATCTATTGAAAAATATGGCAGTGATTTGGAATCGGTATTTGTAGAGGTAACTGATTTAAGAAAAGAATTTAAAGATAGAGCTGATGATATTCCTGGCTCAGCTATAGGACTTTATAGTTATTATAGGAGGCTGGAACAGGGTCTACAGCAGTTGATGTGTGGGGCAAGAAAATTTGCTTTGAATTACATAGACCGCCATGACATCATATCACTTACAAAAGAGGCGGCTTCTGTTTCCGGTATACCCTATATTATGGATTATGACTGCGAAGAGGTAGAAAAAATACTAAAATAAAATATAAAAAAAGAGAAGAATAAATGAAAAATAAAGGATTATGTATCACATGTGTAAATGATAAAGGATGCAAATTCCGTCGGAAGTTTCCTGTTTTACAATGTGAAGAATTCAAGAATTATGAACCCAGACTATCAAAGGCAAGAATAAGGAAAAATAAGAAAAAAATAAAATCTTGCTAGAAAATAAAGATATAGATCCAGAGAAGAGGAGCAACTAGCTATAGAAATAGCAGAAGAGCTTGAAGATAATCGGCAGTCTAGGAGCATTCCGAACTGTAGTTGATAGGATCTCAGAGCAAAAGATAAGAATTTTACCAAGTATGAAAATCAAATAAACACTTTCTTTACATAAGGCGAAGTTGACAATCTAAGCAATGCCGGATAGTTAATATCAAATTTTATTTCACTTCCTACTTTAATACCATTGCTTTTTACGTGCAGGATTAAATGATCGCTACTTGCTCCGATTATATCAGCTTTAATTCTGGGCTTTATAGCTTTTGTATTAACATCTTGTTCTCCGATCCCAACAATTATACGATTAATAGTTCCGATATCTGTAAATTCAGGTTTGTAAC
>CAZRVN010000003.1:0-251397 GCA_964603595.1 uncultured Actinomycetota bacterium | reverse complement strand
ATTCGAACCCCCGACCCACGGATTAGAAGTCCGTTGCTCTATCCAGCTGAGCTACAGGCGCAAAATCGCATAAAATATTATAACAAATAAAAATTTTTTATAAAAAATTGGAGCGGGAAACGGGTCTCGAACCCGCGACCTTCAGCTTGGAAGGCTGACGCTCTAGCCAACTGAGCTATTCCCGCCCGAAATGGTCGGGGTGAGAGGATTTGAACCTCCGACCCCCTGCTCCCAAAGCAGGTGCGCTAAACCAAACTGCGCTACACCCCGGTTATTTCACATAATCCAAAAAATTAGCACGAAAAATAATAACATAAATCTAAAAATTTACAATAAACTCATAAAGAGCTTTAAGAGCCCTGCCTCTGTGACTTATCCTGTTTTTTTCTTCAGGGTCAAGCTGTGCCATCGTTTTATTGTACCCTGATGGAATAAAAATGCAATCGTATCCAAAACCGCCGCTTCCCTTCTCCTCAAAACCTATAGAACCTTCACATGTACCCCTTGCTTCAAAAATAAATCCTTTTTCCGGATCCCAGAGCACCATGCTGCATAAAAATCTCGCAGTTCTTTCAGAAATCTTCTTTGCATTATCCAGTTCCTTGAGCAGCTTATCCCTGTTCTGTTTATCTGTAGCATTTTCTCCGCTGTATCTTGAAGACTTTACTCCCGGCCTGCCGCCCAAAAAATCAACTTCCAGCCCTGAGTCATCAGCAAGCGTGATTTTACCGGTGTAAAGTGAAATACCTTCAGCTTTGATTTTTGCATTCTCTAAAAAGCTATCACTTCCCTCTGCAATTTCCGGAAATCCGTTAAAATCTTTAAAAGTCAACCACTTAACTTTTACTACATCATTACAGAAAGATTTTATCTCTTTTATTTTACCAGTATTTTTTGAAGCAATTACTATTTGCAAGATGCCAGCCCTTCAATTCTAAATAACAAATTATTTATAAGTCCTGGCTTAATATTTTCTTTTGAATCTCTGTAATCTTACCAATGGCACCGGCTGCCTTTCCCATCATCTTATCAAAATCCTCTCTGGAAAAAGGTTCTGTCTCAGCAGTAGATTGTACTTCAATTAATTCACCTTTGGAGCTCATTACTACATTCATATCCACCTGTGCCCTTGAATCCTCATCAAAACAGAGGTCAACAAGGATATTGCCATCTACTATCCCCACACTTATAGCAGCCAGGAAATCCTCTATGGGCATTGCGTCTATAATCCCCCTGTTAATCATTGAACGCATGCAATCAAACAAGGCAATAAAACTGCCGGTAATTGAGGCAGTTCTGGTCCCGCCATCAGCTTCAATTACATCACAATCTATCCATACAGTCCTCTCACCTATTTTGTCTAAATCCACTACTGCCCTTAGCGACCTCCCAATTAATCTCTGTATTTCATGGGTCCTCCCGTTAATTCTTCCTACAGTCTGCGGCCTGATTATCCTCTGGGGTGCCGAACCGGGTATCATGTCATACTCAGCAGTAATCCACCCGGAACCCTTTCCTGCCAGAAACCTTGGAACCTTATCTTCAGCAATAGCCGTACATACAATCCTGGTTTTGCCCATTTCAATAAATACCGAACCATCAGCATGCGAGATATAATTACGGGTTACTTTGATTTCCCTCAGCTGGTCATTCTCCCTGTCATCAATTCTTTTAACCATTGCAAACAAACCTTCCCTGTTAAAATAATGTTTAAATATTCTTTATTACATATCAAGTTTTGTCCTTGTAACTTCCTTTATCTCTTCTCCCAGGAACATCTTTCCCACCTCAAGAAACTTGCTGGTACTGCCGGTCTCGTAAAAAATCCTCTGCGGTTTCCTGCTACCACCCGCGCACAGCCCTTCTTTTATAAGTATTTTTTCTACATCTTTCGCAGTCTCTACTGCTGAGCTTATCACCCTTATTCCATCACCACTGCGGGATAAAATCCTTCTTTCTATTAACGGGAAATGGGTACAGCCGAGTATTAATACATCAATCCCTGCATCAAGTAACGGTTTCAGGTACCCGTCAATAGCCCTGTCAAGACTTTCTCCTCCAAGAACACCGCTTTCTATATATTCAACCAGCAAAGGAGCCGGCACCTGGAATGTCTTTATATCTTTATCAATTCTGGCAATTTCTTTCCGGTATTCATTACTTTCTACAGTACCTTTAGTGGCAATAACTCCAACCCTTTTATTTCTGGTATTAAAGACAGCAGTTCTGGCTCCCGGCTCTATTACCCCTACTATGGGTATATCATAACGCTCTTTTAGGTCATTAAAAGCTGCTGCCGTAGAAGTGTTACAGGCAATAACAATCAGCTTAACATCTTTATTATAAAGAAACTTCGTTATTTTAAAAACGAATTTCTTAACTTCATCTAAATTTCTGGGACCGTATGGAACCCTCTCTGTATCCCCGAAATAAATGGTATTTTCATTGGGAACACTCTTTATTATTTCCCTTAATACAGTAAGACCGCCAACCCCGGAATCAAATACTCCTATCGCCCTGCTGTCCAAATTAACCTTTCAATATAATTTATTATTTTGAAACCTCTGCTGTAATGTTTTTTTAGTTTTTTAACCTTCTAATTATATAATTTTTGAAATAAAAATAAATAAAAATTGCTCTATCCCAGTATATAAACATGTGATTAAAATTATAAATTCTTCTGTAGGATAAATTATAATCTATTGAAGTCAAATCAAGATGTCAAAAATTAAAAAAATACCCCTTAAGGATTTACTCTACGGATATATCCTTTCTAATATTTTTTATTTAATTTTCTACAGCCGGGCTTAATTAAAATAATATAGCCGGATAAAAGCAGCTGAAAAACCCTATTTCTTTAATTTCTTATGGCACAGCCACCAGTCAAAGCATTCAAATTCCCCTGCTTTTGACTTCTCAAGCCGCTCTTTTGCAGTCTTTACATCCTTTGCAGGTGATATTATGACATGGTCACCCACAATTTCATTGTTGGGCCAGTTTGCAGGCATTGCAACTTTGTTTTCATCGGATAACTGCATTGCTTCCACGATTCTTAAGATTTCATCCATATTCCTTCCCAATTCCTGAGGGTAATAGAGCATTATCCTAATCTTTGATTCCGGGTCCACAGCAAAAACTGCTCTTACTGTATTTGTCCCTTTACCCGGATGAATCAGACCCAGTCTTTCAGCTACAGCTCCCGTATCAGCAATTATGGGAAATTCAATCTCAACCTTAAGATTATCTTTTATCCATTCCTCCCACTTTATATGAGCAAAGACCTGGTCAACGCTGAGCCCTATCAACTCACAATTTAATGCCCTGAACTTGTCATACCTTTTCTGAAAAGCCACAAACTCTGTTGTGCAAACAGGAGTAAAATCTGCCGGATGGCTGAACAGAATAAACCATTTCCCTGCCATATCGCCCGGCAGTTTCATCACACCATGGGTTGTCTGTACTTCCATCTCGGGAAATTTATCTCCCAGAAGCGGCATGGCCCTATTCTTAACTTCTTCTACCACACTATCCTCCTTTTATTAATTTATAATTCCTGACTAATGATTTAACCATAATTTAAACCTTGTATTATCGCTTTTTTTCTTATTCTTTTATAATATTTTTAGAAGAGCGTTCTTAACAACCGGCTAACTTTTATGGTGAAAATATATGTGTGCATAAACAGTTTTTATAGTAGTCCCACAATCAACAAAGAGAGGTTTCAATATTATAATTTTATTATTAAAGCTATAACAAAATATTTACACTACTTTAATAGTATTATAACAGAGAAAATCCAAATTCATGCAAAAAAATTAAAGCTTCCCTCAAATTTATATGCTATTTTTCTCTTTCCCCGAAAATCTTATTTCCAACTCTTACTATATTTGCTCCTTCCTCCAGGGCAACCTTATAGGAGTTTGTCATTCCCATAGACAGATACTTCATTTCTACACCCGATAAACTCATTTTTTTAAGCCGTTCGAAGATTTCTCTTGTTTTCTGAAAATATGGTCTTGTTTTTTCCGGGTCTCCAAAGCGGGGTCCCATGGTCATAAGACCCATTAATTTTAAATTGGAAAGAGCCGAAATTCTTTTTGCCAGACCGACCGCCTTTCCCGGTAATACCCCAAATTTATGTGGTTCCTTACCGCTGTTTACTTCAATTAAAATCGACATTACTTTCCCGAACCCGGCACACTTTTTGTTTATATCCTCTGCAATCTCCAGGCAATCAATAGTCTGAATCATATCAAACATCTTAAGATTCTTCCTTTTTAAAAGGTCGTGTTTCTCAATCTGCGGAATACCGATAAAATGCCATTTTGCTTTATCACCTATCAATTCATAAGCCCGTTTCGCTTCTTTAATATAGCTTTCCCCTATGATTTTTACCCCTGCATTAACAGCTTCCAGCATTTCCTCAGGCTTTCTTTTCTTTGCCGCAGCTATAAGCCGAACTCCATCCGGCAGCTCATCAAGTATTTTCTTGATATTCTCTTTAATAGCAGCCACTTATTCCCTCCTTCCTTCATAAGCACCGGTATAAAACCCGGTGCCCTTTTTCCTATATCCTTATTTCCCTTTCATATTCGGGAAAATAACTTTTAATTATACTTAAATTAAACTCCGGCAGTATGGATTCCTTTGATTCCCTTTTAAGAAGGAAATTAAAAGATTTTTTTATAAGTTCCTCCCTGGTAATTTTCCCACCCGTCAGGTTGCGGTAGTATTCATCATCCAGATTAACAGTATGCTCTGTACTGCTGCTTCCTTCTTCCACAGTTACCAGAAATTTATTATCATCTTCCTTCCTGACTGTAATCATTTAACCTCCTTTAGCAGATACTTCCGTGTTTGACTCCAGCTTTATAACAATCAGAGCGACATAATAGCTCCCTTATCTGCGCTCTCCACAAACTTTGAATATCTTGCCAGCCAGCCACCTGTAACTTTTGATTTAAAAGGGGTAGTTTTTTTCCTTCTTTCATCTAATTCTTTCTCTGAAACCTTTACATTTATCTTATTCTTACCCACATCAATTTCAATTATGTCACCATTCTTAATCAGCCCTATTTCACCCCCACTTGCTGCTTCCGGGGAAACATGACCGATGCACAGCCCCCTGGTTCCTCCGGAAAAACGCCCGTCGGTAATTAAGGCCGCCCTTATGTTCGCACCCTTTATCGCTGCGGTTGGAGAAAGCATTTCCTGCATCCCCGGACCTCCTCTTGGCCCCTCATAGCGTATTACCACCACATCGCCATCTTTAACTTTATTTTCCAGTATGGCTTTAAGAGCTTCTTCCTGAGAATCATAGACAAGTGCCTTTCCTTTAAAACTGAGCATATCCTCATCCACTCCGCTTGTCTTAACCACAGAGCCATTTCTTGCTATATTCCCAAAAAGGACTGAAAGCCCTCCTTCAGGAGAAAAAGCATTACCAGCCGGACGGATTACTTCACCATCGGGCGCGGGAGATTTCAAAACATAATCGCCCAGTTTACCGTAAACGGTCATTGCCTCAAGATCAAGCTTTGATTTCCCGCTGTCATAGACAGCCTTAAGTATAGCACTCACACCTCCTACCCTGTTAATGTCTTCCATATGAATTTCAGGTCTGGAAGGTGAAACTTTAACCACGTTGGGTGTCGTTTTTGCCAGTTTGTTGAGGTAATTAAGGCTGTATCCGATACCTGCTTCATGTGCCAGGGCCAGAAGGTGCAGGACAGTATTTGTTGAGCCCCCCATAGCCAGGTCTAAAATAAAGGCATTGTCAATAGATTTTTTATTTAAAATATCAAGAGGCCTTATCTTATTTTTCATAAGATAGATAACCTTTTTTGCTGCTTCCCTGACAAGATTAATCCTTTCGGGATTTATTTTAAATTGCCTTTTTGCACCTTTTATTCTCCGGGTGGCCGGTATCGTCCCATTCCCAGGTAAAGCAAAGCCCAGAACTTCCCCCAGGCAATTCATTGAATTTGCAGTAAACATTCCCGCACAACTCCCGTAGCCGGGACAGGCAGATTCAGCCAGCTTCTCGAGCTCTTTTTTCTTCATCTTTCCCGAACTGTATCTACCCACAGCCTCAAAAACTGAAATTAAATCCGTATTATTCTCACCGCTTAACATCGGTCCGCCGCTGATATACATAGAAGGAATATTAATTCTTACCATGGCGTTATACATTGCAGGAACAATCTTATCGCAGTTACCCAGCCCGATCCATGCATCGGGCGGATGGGCACCTATGATAGTCTCAATCTGGTCGGTAATTAATTCTCTTGAAGGAAGGGAGTATTTCATTCCGAAATGCCCCATAGCTATTCCATCTCCGACTGCCCCTCCTATATTTGTATACCATACATTAACCCCGCTTTTCTCCAGTTCTTCCTTTAAGATGGCACCCAGCTTATCAAGGTGCGCGTGCCCGGGAATCTGTGTGGTATAAGAATTTACTATGGTAACAAAAGGTTTTTTTAAATCTTTTAAGGAATCCATAACGCCTTCGGCAAGCATAAGGCATGCTCCCGGAAGCATATGTGCTCCTTCACTGAAAACCCTGCTGCCCTTCTTCCTGACATTTTCAATCCCTCTATTTACTGCTTTTCCTTTCATGCTTTAACTCCTCTTTAAAATCAAATAGAAATAAATTTTATAATCATAATCCTTATTTATATTTTTTACATATTTGCTAGAATCTTTAATCTAGTCTTACGTAGACAATAATTACTAATTTTTTTATGTTGTTCCCTCGTATAGAAAATATTATTTCTAACTAAAAGTAATATTTATAATAACGCTTTTTAAACAGACATACAAAAATAATATTTATAATTGAAAAATCACTTAAAATTGAATTAAGTTAAGACAATCACAGAATATTTATTATCTGAAATGGTAGCCCCAAGCATTACAATTTTGAACCAGATTATAAAAGAATTAACTCATTTAATTAAAATCTTAGTTAAATAATTTCTAATTCATCAATCTCTAAAAGAGTCTATTTACATATTAGATTCCAATTAGTATCTTTTATATCTCAAAAATTATTCATATAATTAATATTATTATAAAACAGAAAAAAATTAAGAGTGATTATTTATAATTTTAAAAAATAAAATTATTTTCTTTGGAGCTGGAGCAAGTTTTGGTTCTGACTTTATAGAAACACCTCCAGTTGGGGAAAATTTATTTAATGCTTTAGCTATTTATGATAAAAAGGTATGGGGTGCAATACCTAAAAAATTAGCTCAAGATTTTAAACCAGACTTTGAATATGGAATGGTTGAATATGGGAATAAAAATCCAAAGCAAGTTTCAATACTTCAAAGATCTATGGCTCGTTATTTTTTTAATTTTAAACCAGGACCATTAAATTTTTATAAAAAGTTAGTAAAGCGAATTATTAAGGCCGAGTGGAATGGTACCTTTTCTACGGTTAACTATGACCTATTGTTACAACGATCTTTTTCTGTGGAAGGGTTTGATATAGTTCCTGACGGATTGGGATTTAAGTTTAAAAAAAATAAGATTGAAATAAAATTAATCTTACCCCATGGGAGCTGTAATTTATTTGATGCTAATGTTAAATCTCCTGGTAATATGATGTTTGATTATCGTTGTTTAGTAACTTCAGGGCACAATATTAAAATGGTTAGAGATTATAATAAATTTAAAGAAGAAATCATAAATAAAATACCTCCTGTGATGTGTTACTACGAACCCATAAAGAGAGTAACTGCTGGAAAAGAATTTATTAGAGAGCAAAAAGATATATTTGCAGAGAAAATATCTAAGGCTGATATTATATGTATTATTGGTGTAAAAGTTAATACCAATGACCATCGTATATGGGACCCCTTGGCAAAAACTAAGGGTAGATTGTTGTATTGTTCAGGAGAAGAAGCAGGTGGAGAATTTGAAAAATGGAAAAGAGATAATAGAAAAAATAAAAAGGACAGTAATATTAAAAAAAAATTTGATGAGGGTTTCGAAGAAATATGTGAAGCATTAGAAATTTAATTCAGGATTTTATTTTCTACCCTTTTTTTAAAGTAGCCTATTAGGGACTTGAACCATTACTTTTAATATTATTCATTGTAAAAAGTAATATCTATAAATGTACTCTTCAATGAATTTTACATAAATAATACTTATTGACAAAATCTCAACCTATGGCATCAATACTATTTTTCATTGTTAGGCAAGTAATTAAGTATTATTTCTTATTATATTTTGGAGTGCTACCTTTATGGTTTCTCTGATATTGTAAGATCCTCTCATTTTCTCGCTCAAGTGCAGACTCCTGGGTCAATTTAGGACTCGCAGTTCTCATACTAGTAAATTAAAACCTTTCTCTTTATTATACAAAATAAAATCCTAACACTAGAACCTAAAATACATAATGTTATATAAAATTAGGTAATTATACCCTTGACACACGTATAACCTATGTATTATAATTATAATATTATATTATTTATTTATGGAGTATGCTATGAAATATACATTAGATAAATTCTTAAATGATTTCAATAGTGATGATGTTTGTCTTAAGTGGCTGGTAGAATATAGGTATCCCGATGGTATTATATGCAAAAACCCAAAATGCAAAAAGTATGGCAAGGTAACACCACATCATAGGATTAAAAACAGGATGTGTTATTCATGTGACTGGTGCGGTTATCATGTATATCCAATGGCTAATACCATATTTGAAAAATCAACTACTCCGCTTAGGTATTGGTTTTATGCCATATATCTTATGAGTAAAACAAGATGTGGGATAAGTGCCAAACAATTACAGAGGGAGCTTGGAGTAACCTATAAGACTGCATGGCGTATGTTTCAGAAGATAAGAGAAATGCTATATGAAAAACCGACTAAAAAGAATGGCGTTGTTGAAGTAGATGAAACATATGTTGGCGGTAAAAGACGCGGGATTGTTGAAGCTGATGAAACATATGTGGGTGGTAAAAGACGCGGGAAACGTGGTCGTGGTTCAGAAAATAAAACCCCCGTATTTGGAATTATTGAACGTGATGGCAAACTGGTAGCACAAAAAATTGCTGATTGTAAAGCTGGTACATTAATTCCTTTAATTAAAGAAAATGTTACCCCTAAAGCGATAATCTATACCGATGAATTTATGTCATATAAACCACTTGATAAAATGGGATATATGCATGATGTTATCAATCATGCCGAACAGGTATATGTACTTAATGATGTACATATAAATAACATTGAGGGCTTCTGGTCACTCTTTAAGCGTGGTGTTAATGGTGTATATCATTCGGTATCAAAGAAATACTTACAGAATTATATCAATGAATATGTATTTAGATATAACAATAGGGGTAATGAAAGTGCTATGTTCTACCGGATGATGACTTCCGCTTGTCGTTCTGTTTCTTAACTGGCCGGCAAACTTTCCGTAAATCTTCCATAAACTTATCTTTAGTGTAATCTTTCGGTGTATGCTTAATATCCACTTGTTTTTTTCTTCCTTTCATATCTATATTTTAACACATTAAATTTAATAGTTATTTTATATAAATCAAATATATTTTTTAGAAATATATTAAGAGACGGTAGTTAATTTGTTATAATGGTATCCACACCACACGGTGCGAAACCTTGATTTTGGAGGTGGTTAAAATACAAGCGTTTCTTTAGACTAAGGTATGGTAGAAATTGTATTGCTAACCCAATGCAACTTCTTTTTCCTACTAGCGAACACCCGGAAAGGTTGAAACACCCAAGAAAGTGGGAAAGAAGGTCAAGCTGGAGTGTGGGTGTTAATAAAGTAGTTCATCTTGATTGAATAAGGAGTGCCCCAAAGTGAAGGAATTGGGCAACCTTCTGCCCCAACCCATGCCGAGGTGTGGATACCGTCGGTATAGTTCACCCGCTATACCGATTATTATTAAATTGTCAAAGAACGAAAGGAATTAAAATGGCTGATTTAAAAGATGAGCTAAATAAAAAATTACTTGCCGAACTTTCCGATATTGAAAAACTACATAAATCAGGAGAAATCAATAACAATCTTGATAAATTAGAAACCTTTATGACTAAGCTTATTAGACATATAGAAAAACACTGTTTTGAAGGTGAAAATTCACCCGCTTTTAAAAGATTGTTAAAGCTCTATAACGATGATGGTAAGCTCATATATATGAGTACCATAATTGCAATAAGCAAAGGATTATTAGAGATTGATTAATAAGCTCTTGATAATATTGCTTATTTCAATATCAATGATATTATAAAGCTTAATAGAATATTTGCTTTTTATATTTGCATATTTCTTAATATCGCACTCAACTTTATTCTTGTCGCCAAATGATACTATCCTATTTTCTTCATCTAAAGCTACCCACTTACCAACATATTTGTTTTTAATGTCTTTCACGCAAAAAATCACCTCCTTATACGTGTTTTGATGGTACAATTATATAAAATTATTCAGTCACTGTAAAAGTAGTCTCGGTCTGCCCCACCCCTTCGGCAGTCAAAACTATACGCCAGTTTCCAGGAGTAGTCCTCGTACCTACTTTCCAGGACCAGCTACATTTTCCATTTGAATCAGAATTTTTAGGATCAAGTCCTTGTGCCTTACTGGGACCTGATTTGTAATAAACAGTAATCGTACATAAAACATTAGGAGCAGTATCAATGGTTATAGAAGCTTGAGACCCCCTTGAAATAGGTGAAGTCAAAGATACAATATCAATTCCATAAGTGGTCTGTTGCTCTCCTTGTTGTTATTCTTCCTGTTCCTGTCGGGGTATGTCCTCCTGGCCTACTTCTTCCTGTTTGGCTTGCTCTTCCTGGGATTCTTCTCCGATTTCTTCCTCGGCTTCTCCTTCTTTCTTCCCCTCTTCTTCAACTAATTCTTCGGCCTCTTCCTCTTCCTCCTTGACTGCTTCTTCGGCTTCTTCTTCAACAGTTTCTTCTTTGAGCTCTAGAGTAATTTCGATAGAATCCATATCAGTAGCTAGCCCGTCCGATACTTCAAGATTAGCAGTGTACATCCCTTCGCTTTCAAAGCTTACCGATAATTCTTTGCCAAAATAGACATCATCTCCAACAGTCCACTTATACTCCAAGCTGTCACCGTCCGAGTCTTCTGAATTACCAGCGTTTAAAGTAAAAGTCTCTCCACAAAAACAGCACAAGTCTTCTCCTGCATCAGCAATAGGAGGATTATTTTCTGGCTCTTCTTCTACAGATACACAGGATATAAGTGAAAATACTAGTATTATTGGAATTATATATAGAAGTTTTCTCTTTATAATTCTTCCATCCTTAGTGCTAATAATATTTCATATGCTATGCGTAGTATAAATTTAAGTGAATATTATTATATTACTAATAATATGAAATAAAAATAATCCTTTAATATGATATGATATTTATAGATAAAGGTATTTATAATTTAATCACTCACTAAAAGCACTATATATGCTGTGGCAATATCCTCTAAGTCCAGTTTTTTACATCATCAGGAATGGAATTGTCTAAGTCTGTCATGATCTTTAATATGCTTAAGTTTATCTGGTAGTCATCCCTTAAAATATTCTGGGCGGTTACTACTGTATCTGCTATATCCACCTCATCATTTATGACTTTGGATTTCAAGCTTTCTGGTACTACTTTATACTCAGTAACTACTGGGTCATCTTCATCTAATTAGCCGCCTTTATCAATCACAGCCAGCTTATATTCAGTGGTGTAATCTTTCTCCTCCTGTTCACTATCATCAGTGCAGGCAAATACAAAGCTAAAAAGAACAAGAATTGCCATAGCGTGTATGTTTTGTCTCAAGACCTAGATTATTCCTTACAATTTTACCTATAAGTCTTGTCGTTAAATTATTGCTCCTATAAACGCTAACCCTTATAGACAGTATCCCAAGACCTAAGAGGTTTCTTTGTACTTGTCTAGCAGTATTTCTTTTACAATATTGGCCTCCAAACTTTCTGCTTTATCCATCAATTTTCCAATAAATTCCTTGTCATACTGCCTGATGCAGATCAAAGGGGCATGTATTTCATTTAACCCTGAAGATATACTTTCTCTCAAATGGCTTTTATATGCGCTTGTGTCTATATTGAAGTAACTTTTAAGCCTCCAACCCAATAGCAGAGTCCTTACAAAATCGCTATTAGAAAAAAATTTTCCGGTATCTTTTTAATAAATCCAGAAAATTAATGAAAGCCACTATTTGAATTGTAATCAATGGTGGAGGCGGCGGGAATCGAACCCGCGTCCGAAGACATCGCCACTTAAATATCTACAAGCTTAGTCCATATTTTAAATTCTCACTTTTTCACCCGTATGGACACGGTTAAAAAAGCCAGTCCGCATAAAACTTCCCCTGACACTACTGCAGACAAATCATATCAAGGTATCCTGCTAATCGGCGCCTGTTGAAAAGCACAGGAAACTTTTCACAGACGTAGCAGCTTAAATTAGGCTGCTAATGCTAATTCATTATTATTAGCGTTTGTTTTTTGCTCAGTTATTTACGAGTTCTGATACTCGGCTTGCAATTTAAGCTCAACCTATCCCCGTCGAACCCAGGTCGCCCCCTTTTATCATGAGGAATAACCCTATTTTCAGCGCTGACTTATTCTATATCAAAACTAATGATTTTTCAAAGCTCTTTTTATTTCAATCTCGTGTTCCCTGTCCTGTATATCCCTGCGTTTATCCCTCTTAAGCTTGCCCCTGGCCAGTGCCAGCTCTACCTTTACCACATTTTTTTTTATATATATTTTTAGCGGAACCAGCGTAAGACTCTTATCGGTTAATTTCCCTGTTATTTTATTGATTTCCCTCCTGTGCATGAGCAATTTTCTTGTCCTCGTAGGATTTATATCTTCAGTCCTGCCCTTACTGTAGGGGGATATATGCATATTATAAAGAAATAGCTGCTTGCCTTTTACACGGGCGTAACTGTCCTTTAAATTCACCCTATGGTCGCGGACTGACTTAACTTCGCACCCTTCCAGCACTATACCGGCCTCATAGGTATCCAGGATAAAAAAATTTCTAAAGGCATTTTTATTCCGGGCGATTACTTCTATATTTTCTTCCAAATTTTTTTTATCTTTTTTTTTGATCATTCAATCTCGCTTATCAGAACTTTCATCTCTTCTATAGCTCTATTGAGCTGAAAGTCTTCCTCCGCATCCAATTCCAGTTCAACTACTATATCGGGTTTTATTCCAACCCCCTCTACAGAAATCCCCGACGGTAAAAAATATTTTGCCGTGGTAAATTTTATTCCTGACCCGTCTGAAAGTTCATAAAGCGCCTGGACAGCACCCTTGCCATAACTTTTCTCCCCTATCAAAACAGCCCTGTCATTATCTTTTAGTGCACCTGCGACCAGCTCGGAAGCACTTGCTGAATAACCGTTAATTAAGATTATCATGGGAATTTCTGTATATTTGCCTTCTTCTGCAATATATTCATCAATTCTTTCCTTACCATCTAACCTTCCTTTAACAGTAACAATTGTTCCTTCGTCTAAAAACAAGTCACAAACTTCAATGGCATCATCCCATGCGCCACCCGGGTTATTTCTTAAATCCAGTATTAGGCCCCTTATACCATCATTAATTAATTTTTGAATTTCCCTGTCAAGCTGGTCTACCCCACTCATCTGAAAATCATAATACCAGATATAACCTATATCTTCCTCAATCCTATCTGATACTAAGTTTGGAACATCAAATTTAGCCCTTGCAATAGTCAATTCAAAGCTACTGTCATCGGAAGGCCTGTAAAATTTAAGGTCAACCTCGGTTCCGGTCTCTCCCTTAATCATAGCCACTATATTTTCAAGTTCCATATTCTTTATATCCGTATGCTCAACTTCAGTTATGATATCGCCTGCTTTAATATCAGTTTTAGAAGCAGGTGTACTCTCAAGTACCCTTACAATTACTACCCTTTCCTCCTCATCAAGCGTAACAACAACACCAATTCCGCTTATGGTCCCGTTATAGGACTCTATAATAATTCTGTATTCCTCATCACTAAAATAGTCCGAATAATTATCATCAAGAGCTGAAAGCATGCCTTCCAGAGCTGCCCTTACCAGCGCCTGGTTACCTTTCTCCGATAACGAATTACCTGAAATCAAATCCAGGGCATCCATAATTGGTTCAACATCTGTCCCATCATAAATATTAATCGTATCATCCGGAGTATTGCCCTGATTGCTATACCCTGTAATATTATTTATTAACGTTTCCGAATAATCCTTTAAATAACTAAAGCTAACACCAGCCCATACTCCGGTAGAAAATACGAATATAATAACCACTGCTGATATTACTATCTTCAGCACAATTTTTTTCATTTAAATATCACCCTTCTTATTCCAATCAGTTAAGTTCCTTTAATTATCATAAATAACCCATCGGGTCCTGAGCATTTCCGTTAATCCTTACCTCAAAATGTAGATGCGGACCGGTACTCCACCCGGTAGAGCCAACCAGCCCTATTACCTGCCCCCTCTCAACAAACTGACCCACTGAAACATTGATGCTGGAAAGATGGGCATACCATGTGGCAAAACCGCCTCCATGATACACCATAATAGAGTAGCCGTATCCTCCGAAATAACCTGCCTGGACAATCTGGCCTCCATCTGCAGCTTTTACCAGCGAACCATAGGGAGCTGCGATATCTATGCCCGAATGAAATCTCCTTACCCCGAATATAGGGTGTATCCTCCATCCAAATCTGGATGTTATCCTTCCCGCAACAGGCCACATAAACTTTCCGGAAGGAGCAGTACCATATTTATAACTCTCAAGAATTCTCTTAACCTCTGCTTCTTTAATCTCAAGCTCTTTCTCCATCCTGATAAGAGCATTTTTATTTGCAGTGGTTCTTGAAAGCAAGCTTTTCTTTTCATCATAAATTCCTTCAACCTCATTGGCTTTCTGCTCGGCCTGCGTTACCAGTTTTTCAACTCTGCTCTTATATTCCTCCTGCTTTCCCCTTAAATCAATTATAGATTTTTTTATACCTATGGTTGCATCTCTCTTCTCTTTTATCAAAAGGATATTCTGGGTATCCTGTTCTGCAAAAAGATTCATAAGCTTCAGTCTGGATATAAAATCAAGAAAATCTTCTGCCTTAAGTAGAATTTCAAGTATATTCCCTTTACCATTCTTATAAATGGCAGCAACCCTTTTGTTTAATGTACTTATACCCTCATCAAGTTTGCCTTCTATATTCTTTAGCTCTTCCTCTTTTAGAACCATTTCTATGGTAGTTCTATCAAATTCACTCTTTGCTTCAGCCAGCTTATTATTAAGATCGTCCAGGTCTGACAGTGCTCCCAGCAACTCTTCCTCTACCTGCTCTACCTCATTTTTATACTGTTTTTCAGATTTTTTTGCTTCCTTAATCTTTTCCTGTGTTTCTTCTCTCTCCTGCTGTATCTGCTCTAATTCCTCTTCAAGAGTCTGAGCATAAATAGGCTCCGGACCTGGAATACACACAAGAATGAAACTAGAGAGTGCTATAATTATTGTTACAAATATGGCTATAATGTTTTTACTTTTAATCATCATTCTATTTCATTTTTTGTTATAACTATTTTAATACTTTTTTTTAAAATTTTAAAACTCTTAAGCTTTGATAGCCCTTAAATCTTAACATATCTTCTTAAAGCAATAGCACTGCTCAAGATTCCAATAAGTCCACCTGCTATCACTATTCCTATATATACAAAAAAAATAACATTACCGCTCCCAATCATAGCAAGCTCTTTAATCCTAATTGTATCTGCTATTATCCTTTCCCCTTTTATAAGTAAGAAATTACCGACAAAGTATAACAATATAGCAGAAACAATACCCCCGGTAAATCCTTCAAAAAATCCTTCAAATAAAAAGGGTATTCTTACAAACCAGTTGGTTGCCCCAACAAGCTTCATAACCTCGATTTCCTTACGGCGTGAATAGATTGATAGTCTTATAGTATTAAATATTAAGACAATAGCTGCCAGAAGAAGAACTATAATTATGAGTAATGCCACTGTACCGATAATTGCAGTTATTGAAAAAAGTTTATCAACATAGTCTTTTCCCCATATCACATCATTAACTCCATCTATATAATTACCGTCCTTATCGTAGAAGCGTAGTGCTACGCGGTCAATTTTTTCAGGGCTTTTTAAAGTTATTTCAAAAGAAGCCGGGAGGGGATTGCCGCCAATCTCTTTTAAAATATCACTTCCTTCATATTGCTCTTTGAAACTTTCCAGGGCCTGCTCTTTTGATACATAATTTACAGAATCAACTTCTTTCCAGCTTAATATCTCATTCTCAATAAAGTCTCTTAATTCTTCTGAGGTGTCATCTTCAAGATATACCTCCAGCTCAACTTCGCTCTTTACCGAATTTATTACACCCTGGATGTCGTATACTATCAGGGAAAAGAAGCCGACAATAAATAAAGTGATAGCTACAGTAGTAATTGCAGTAAATCCCATGAAAAAGTTCCGTCTCAAACTGGTAAAGGTTTCGCTAAAAAAATATTTTGGCCTTACCATTAATCCCCGTACACTCCCCTCTTCTGGTCTCTAATTATTTCTCCTTCCTCCAGTTCTACTACCCTTCTCCTCATTGAATTTACTATATTCCTGTCATGTGTGGCCATAAGTACAGTAGTACCTATAATATTTATCCGGGATAGAATCTTCATAATCCCCTCCGATGTTGTAGGGTCAAGATTCCCTGTTGGTTCATCGGCAAGAAGTATGGGAGGACGGTTAACAAAAGCCCTGGCAATTGAAACCCGCTGCTGTTCCCCGCCTGACAGCTGATTCGGATATGAGTTCAATTTATTATACAAACCTACAAGTTTCAAAACCTGCGGCACCAGAATTTTTATTTCATAACCAGGTTTTCCTATAACTTCAAGGGCAAACGCCACATTCTCAAAGATGGTCTTATCAGGCAGGAGCTTGAAATCCTGGAAAACACATCCTACATTTCTCCTTAACTGGGGAATTTTACTTGCTTTAAGATTACAGATATTTTTCCCCGCTATAAATATATTGCCTCTGCTTTCACTGATTTCTTTAATAATTAATTTTATAAAGGTAGATTTTCCGGAACCGCTCGGACCTACCAGAAAGAGAAACTCCCCTTTTTTAATAACCAGATTGATTTTTTTTAATGCTGCCATATTATCATCATATATTTTACTTACATCTCTAAATTCAATCATATTCATTTGAAGCCAGCTCTTTCATTATCCCCTTATTTTTAATAATCAAGAGTTTACGCTCTGTACAAACTTTTTTCAAGAAAACTTCTTATCAGTAAATCTATATTACCATCCAGCACCGACTGGACATCACCAATTTCAACCCCTGTCCTGTGGTCCTTAATCAACTGATAGGGTTGAAGAATATAGCTTCTTATCTGGTTTCCCCATCCAATTTCCTTTTTTTCTCCCCTTACTTTGCTAACTTCTTCTTTACTCTTTTCTCTCTCCAGCTCAAATAATTTTGACTTTAAAATCTGAGAAGCAGCCTGTTTATTAAGCATCTGGGACCTTTCATTCTGGCACTGGACCACAATATTCGTGGGCAAATGAGTAATCCTTACTGCCGAATCCGTTACATTTACATGCTGCCCCCCTGCACTGCTTGACTTGAAGGTTTCTATCCTTAAATCTTCCTTGTTTAATTTAACATCAATATCCTTATTCATAAGCGGGACCACATCCACCGATGCAAAAGAAGTATGCCTGCGTTTAGAAGAATCAAAAGGTGAAATCCTTACCAGCCGGTGAATTCCTTTTTCCGATTTAAGCAGGCCATATACATTTTTGCCTGTTACCGTAATAGTAACATTTTTAATTCCTGCTTCTTCACCAACCTGATAATCATTTGTTTTATAAGAGAACCCTTTCCTTTCTATCCAGCGCTTATACATCCTGAGCAACATCTCTGCCCAGTCCTGGGATTCCGTTCCCCCTGCTCCGGGGTGGATATTCACCACAGCAGGATAAGAATCATATTTGCCATTTAATACCGCATCTTCTTCCAGGCCGGCCAGTAAATCTTTTACTTCATCCAAGGTTACGGCCAGTTCCTTCCCCAGCTTTTCATCTTCTTCATCTTCAAGTATTTCTATAGCCAGCCGTGCATTTTCTATTTTTTCTTCTATTTCTTTAATTCTATCAGTTATACCCCTTAACCCTGCAACTTCCTGGGTTATTGATTGTGCTTTAACCCGGTCCTCCCAGAAATCTTCAGAAAGGGTTTTTTTTTGCAGCTTTTCCAGTCTTTTACTATTCTTATCTACTTCAAAGACAGTTTCTTAAAAAAATAAGTTTCTTTAGTAATTTATCCAGTTTCGATTTATAATCTTCTATCATTAAAAACCTCCAGTTAGCTCATAATCATTAAACCTGTTATTTATAAAATTACTTATCCTGTTAACTTGCTTATCTTCCGCAACAGTGCTTATACTTTTTTCCGCTTCCACAGGGACAGAGATCATTGCGCCCAATTTTCTTTTTAGTTACCAGTTCAGTTTTTAATACCCCTGCACCAGATTTTGCCGGGCCGCTTGCAGTTACATTCCCTATTTTTAGACCTTTTTTAGCTTCAGGTTCCTCCTGGTCCTCCTTCTTAACTATCCTGGCGTTGAAAAGTAATTTAACCGTATCAAATTTTATTTCTTCCATAAGTTCCTTAAACAGCTGAAATGCTTCTCTCTTATATTCCACCAGCGGATCCCTCTGGCCAATAGCCCTCAGGCCAATACCTTCTTTTAAGTAATCCATCTCAAGAAGATGGCCCCTCCACATATTATCAATAACATTAAGCATCACTATCTTTTCAAGTTTTCTTATCACCGGGGAAGAATATTCATCTTCCCTTTTCTCATAAATCCCATAAACTTTATTCAATAATTCCTCTTTTAACCTCTCGGGGCTCCACTTGCCTTCAACTATCTTTTTCCTGTCTATAACTTCGTTTACCATACCTGCTGTAAATAGCGGTGTTATATAATTAGAAAGATTTTCCAGATCCCAATTCTCAGGATAATCTGAAGGACTTATATGCATACCAACACTTTTTGTTGTTACATCCTTTATCATATCAATAGCCATCTGCTTCAAATCATCTTTCCCAAGAATATCTCTCCTTCTTGCATAAATCACTTCCCTCTGCTTATTTATAACATCATCATATTCAAGCACATGTTTCCTTATTTCAAAGTTTCTCCCCTCTACCTGCCTCTGTGAATTTTCTATCGCCCTGCTTATCATACTATGTTGAATCGGTAAATCATCAGGGAAATTAAAAGTATCCATTATCTTATAAATTCTTTCCGAGCCAAAAAGTCTCAGCAGGTCGTCCTCGGTACTCAAATAAAACTGGCTTGAGCCAATATCTCCCTGGCGGCCGCTTCTTCCTCTCAGCTGGTTATCTATTCTCCTGCTCTCATGCCTTTCAGTCCCCAGCACATGAAGACCTCCAAGGTCAACCACGCCTTCACCCAGCACTATATCAGTACCCCTTCCTGCCATATTAGTGGCTATGGTAACAGTACCTTTCTGGCCCGCCGTGGCGATAATCTCTGCTTCTTTTTCATGGTACCGCGCATTTAAAACCTGGTGGGGTATGCCTCTTCTCTTTAACATCCCGCTTAACCTCTCGGATTTCTCAATAGATATAGTTCCAACCAGCACTGGCTGGCCTCTCTTATGCCTTGAAATTATATCCTCAACAACCCTGTTAAATTTTACTTCTTCAGTCTTGTAAATTAAGTCTGGAAGATCCTCCCTTATCATTGGTTTGTTGGTTGGTATTACAACAGTTTCAAGATTATATATATGCCTGAATTCCGCTGCCTCGGTTAACGCTGTACCGGTCATGCCCGCCATTTTTTCATACATCCTGAAATAATTCTGGATAGTAATAGTAGCCAGAGTCTGGTTTTCATCCTTTACCTTTACTCCCTCTTTTGCTTCTATGGCCTGGTGCAAACCTTCGCTGTATCTTCTTCCGGGCATAAGTCTTCCCGTAAACTCATCAACAATTACAACCTCTTCATTCTTTATCATATAATCTACATCTTTCTTAAAAAGGTAACAGGCCTTGAGAGATTGATTCAATGAATGTATGTATAAGAAATTTGAAGGATCGTATAAATTTTCTATATTCAGTATCCCTTCTACTTTCTCCACACCATTTTCCGTAATCGCTGCTGTTCTTGCCTTTTCGTCTATTTCAAAATCCTCGTCTTTTTTCAACTGCGGCACTATCCGTGCAAATTTCCTGTAAATCTCTGTAGTCCCATACGCAATACCTGATATTATAAGGGGGGTTCTGGCTTCATCTATAAGAATACTGTCAACTTCATCAACAATAACATAGGGATGCCCGTTCTGTACCATATTGTCCTTACTCATTACCATATTGTCCCTGAGATAATCAAACCCAAATTCATTATTTGTTCCATATACTACATCAGATCTATACTGATGCTTCTTTTCAGAAGCCGGCATTCCGTGCTGAATAAGACCTACTTCCAATCCAAGAAATTTATAAATTTCACCCATCCACTCACTATCTCTTTTAGCAAGGTAATCATTAACAGTTACAAGATGAGTGCTGCCGCCGGCTATTGAATTTAAATACACCGGAAGTGTTGCTACCAGGGTTTTACCTTCACCCGTTTTCATTTCGGTAATTTTCCCTTCAAAAAGAACAATCCCGCCCATTATCTGAACATCAAAATGCCTCATACCAAGAGTTCTTTTTGCAGTTTCCCTGACAACTGCAAAAGTCTCCGGCATCAGCTCTTCACAGCTTTCACCATTCCCATACCTCTGCTTAAACTCTGTAGTTTTTGCTGAAAGACTACTGTCTGAAAGTGAACTTACATCATTTTCAAGACTATTTATTGTGCTTATTAATTCTTTATACTTTTTTTCTCTTCTACCTTCACCAAACCTAAGTATATTCCCCATTCTTTTAAACATTCACGTCACCTTAACCAGATTAATTTAATTATATAGATGGTTCTATCAAACCATAATTTTTATCTTTCCTGCGGTACATTACTGCAGTTCTTTCGGTTTCTGAGTTAATAAAAACAAAAAAGTCATGACCCAGCATTTCCATCTGCAACACTGCTTCTTCAGGAGATAGCGGCTTTAAAGTAAAAGTCTTCGTTTTCACTATTGATTTCCTGATTTTTTCATCAATACTTTTAGAATTTCCGCCGGTCCAGTCCATATTACCCGGTCCTTTCCGGCTGCTGCCTTTCCTTCCCCTGTCAACAAGTTTTTCCTTGTATTTTTTTATTAATCTCTCCAGCTTGCTGTTTACTTTATCTACCGCCTCAAAAACATCTGCCCCTGAATCAGTTGCTCTTATTACCGAACCTGTAGTAAAAACTGTAACTTCCGCAAGATTATTTAAATTTATTCTGGGATTTTTTTCAAATGTAAGCTTTAATTCCATTTTTATTACTTTATCTAAAATCCTGATTATCTTATTTTTTATTTTTTTCTCGGCGTAACTGCGAATCTCATCATCCAGCTTTATATTTTTACTTCTAATAATAAAATCTGCCATAATTATCTCCTGTTCCCTAAACCATTTTAATTTTTTTAAAAGTTAATAATAAAAACATTTCAACCACGTCTATATATTATATATTACCCTATCATTACCACTTTTTTTGCTACATTGCCTCTCTCGTCTTTACTTAATTCAAACTCCACTTTCTGACCCTCTTTAAGTGATTTAAATCCATCCATCTGTATGGAAGAATATTGGACAAAAATATCTCCTTTATCTTCTGATCCCGCCACTATAAATCCAAACCCGTTTTCTGGGCTGAACCACTTTACAGTTCCTTTTAACCTGGGCGTTTTCATTTTATCCCCCTTGCCAGAGTTAATAAATAAATCTTATCCGCACCTGCCCTTTTTAAAACATCTGAAACCTCCATCATCGTGCTTCCCGTAGTCCAGACATCATCTACAACCAGGACATTTTTACCGGAATATACCAGGCAATCCCTTACTTTAAAAGCATCGTTTATATTATTTTTCCTCTGCATAAAATCCAGGTTCTGCTGTTTCAAAATTTTCTTTACTCTTATTATATTACCAATAAATGGAATTTTAATTAACCTTGACAATGATTCACAAATCATTTCCATATGCCTTCCCGGAACTGTTTCCATATAATCTATTTTTTCATATTTATAATTTTTGACATATATTTCCCCCAGAAACATGCTGATAATTTTCTTTAAGGCATATATCCTATCATATTTATACTTTTTTATTATTTTTTTAATTCCTCCACTGTAAACAGCAAAACTCCTGTGCCTGTAAAAATTAAAGTCTTCTATCCTGCAAAAATTGCATATCCTGTCACCCTTCTCATCCATACACAAAGGCCTGCCACAATAGCGGCATACATTACCTCCAATCTTGATAATGCTGGATAAACATTGGTCGCAGAGTAATGCAGGATCAACATTACCGCAAACAGCACACAATGGCGGAGCGATAATATCTTTTAAAATATCTAAAAAACTTTTTTTATTAATCTTTTCCGGTTTCTTTCGTATCAATATCTATCACTTTGTCGGACATAACTTTCACGCTGGGGTGAATTTTTATTCCGTCTTTTATAATGCTTCTTGAGCCAATAACTGCTTTTTCAAGAACAGAAGCTTTATCTTTTATCTTTGCATTATACCCTATAATAGCACCAATCAAAGATGCATCCTTCCCTATATAGCCACTGCCCCATTTTATACCCCTGTATAATACTGCCCTTTCATCTACAATTGTATCATTTCCCAGAATTATCGGTCCGAAAAGTTTCGCATCTTTTTTTATGGTACAGTTATCACCAATGCATACCGGCGGAATTATTATTACCCCTTCTTGAATTTTACAGTTTTTGCCTACCCAGACTCCCTCCTTTATCTTCTTTCCGGGAATTCCCACATTAACTTTGCCTTCAAGGGCATCAAAGTTACCCTGCTGGTACTCATCAAGAGTGCCCACATCATTCCAGTACTGATTATGATTATAGCCGTAATATTCAATATTTTTCTTTAAAAGATCTGGAAAAACATTTTTGCCAAAATCGTAGAATTTACCCCTTGAGGGCATAAAACTAAATATATCCGGTTCAAAAAAATATATTCCGCTATTTGCCAGATTTGACCTGGCTTCCCCGCTCAAGGGTTTCTCCTGGAACCCTTTTACCCTATTATTTCCATCTATTATCACCACTCCATATTGAGATGTATCTTCAACCCTGGTTAATACCAGCGTGGCAATTCCTCCCTTCTTTTTATGAAATGCTTTGGCACTTGTTAAATCAATATCAGTTAAAGAATCACCGCTTATAACCAGGAATGTATTATTTTCAAAAAAATCTTCTACATTATTTACTCCTCCTGCAGTACCAAGAAGCTTTTCTTCATAGGAATAAGATATATTCACGCCCCACTTTGAGCCATCACCAAAATAATCTCTTATAACATCAGGATACCAGTGAAGATTACAAACTATCTCTGTAAAATTATGTTTTGCCAGAAGTCTTACAATATGTTCCATAACCGGCCTGTTAACTATTGGAGCCATCGGCTTGGATATAAGGTCAGTAAGCGGCCTGAGCCTTGTCCCAAGGCCTGCTGCCATTATCATTGCCCTTTTAACTTTCATGCTGGTTATACACCACTCTCTACTTTTTAACTTTTATACTTAAAAATCTTAATAATGTTCTTTTTATAAGGTGGGTATATTACGCCTTTTTCAGTAATTATTGCAGTTATATTATTACCCGGGGTAATATCAAACGCAGGATTTACAACCGGCATAAACTCAGGAATTATAGAATTACCAAGTATCTCCCTTACTTCCTTATTATCTCTGTACTCTATTGGTATATTATCCCCACTTTCTATTTTTATATCAACCGTTGAAAGCGGAGCAGCAATATAAAAGGGTACATTATAGAAACCTGCAAGAATGGACAGGCCTAAAGTCCCTATTTTATTTGCAGTATCCCCGTTAAGGGCTATCCTATCAGCGCCCACCAAAACTGCATCCACTTCCCCCCTGGACATAAAATATCCTGCCATATTATCGGATATTATAAAAAAAGGAATTTCTTCCTGATAAAGCTCCCATGCAGTCAGCCTTGCCCCCTGCAGGAAAGGTCTTGTTTCATCTACAATCACATGGAATAGATTGCCATGGGTATTCAAATCCCTTATTACGCCAAGGGCGGTGCCATAACCTGATGTAGCCAGGGCCCCTGCGTTGCAATGGGTAAGAATCCTTAATTTACTACCCAGCCCATTTAAAATTTCTTTTCCATTATGGCCAATCTTAAAATTTATCTCCAGGTCATGTTTTTCAATATCAGTTGCCTCTCTAATTAATTTTTCCTTAATCTCATTAACTTCCAGCTTCCTATTTCCGGCCATTTTCCCCTTCATCCTATCCAGTGCCCAGAAAAGATTTACAGCCGTAGGCCTGGTTCCGGAAAGTATTTTTATACCCTTATTCACATGACCTATAAATTCTTCCTTATTCCCACCCTTAAATTCCAGTGCTGCCAGTGCAACACCATAAGCAGCAGCAACTCCTATTGCCGGTGCTCCCCTTACAACCATATCTTTTATAGCTTTAGCCACACATTCTACCGACCTGCATTTTACATATGTTTCTTTAAAAGGGAGCTTCCTCTGATCTATAAGTTCTAAAACATTCTTTTTCCATCTAAGAGTATATACATTACCCTTTTCCTTAAAACTATTACTTATGTTCCCATCTCCCATGAATTAAGATATTCCTCCTGCTCCTTGGTTAATTTATCTATTCTAACTCCCATACTTTTAAGCTTTAATTCAGCTATCTTCCTATCAATATCTTCAGGAACAGGATAAACTTTTTTTGAGATTTTTTTACTATTCCTGAAGATATATTCTGCACTTAAAGCCTGGTTCGCAAAACTCATATCCATAACACTTGCAGGATGCCCTTCAGCCGCACTAAGATTTACCAGTCTCCCTTCAGCAAGCAGATATATCCTCCTGCCGTCGTTCATTAAATATTCTTCTACAAAAGGCCTGACTTTCCTTTTTGACTTGCTGTTTTTCTTTAAGTATTCCAAATCAATTTCAACATTAAAATGTCCTGAATTGCCCACAATTACATTATCCTTGCAATTCTTCAGAATTGGCTCGCCTATTACGTTCATATCACCGGCAACCGATAGAAATATATCCCCTACTTTCGCTGCTTCTAGGGAGCTCATAACTTCAAATCCATCCATCTTAGCTTCCAGCGCTCTTAAGGGATCTACCTCAAGGATTATTACTATTGAACCCATGCCCTTTGCCCTTAACGCTACTCCTTTACCACACCAGCCGTAACCGCCTACCACAAACCTTTTACCTGCAAGCAAAATATTAGTTGCCCTTAAAATTCCATCTATCGTGCTCTGGCCTGTTCCATAGCGGTTATCAAAAAAGTGCTTTGTCTTTGCATCATTTACAGCAATAATGGGATAGCGAAGAACACCCTTTTTTTCCATACTCTTAAGTCTTATTACCCCGGTTGTAGTTTCTTCTGTTCCGCCATATACACCATCAATTAATTCCTTTCTGCTGCTATGTATGGTAGAAATCAAATCTGCACCATCATCCATTGTTACCTGAGGCCTGGTATCAAGAACACTATTTATATGCCTGTAATAGGTTTTATTGTCCTCGCCTTTAATAGCAAATACTTTTATGCCATAATCCTTTACAAGAGAAGCTGCAACATCATCCTGGGTGCTCAGCGGGTTTGATGCTGATAAAGCTACATTTGCCCCTGCCTCTTTTAAAGTAATCATAAGATTTGCTGTTTCCGAAGTGACATGAAGGCATGCTCCCACATTAAAACCTTTAAGTGGCTTTTTCTTTGAAAAATCTTTCCTTATACCTTTTAGTACCGGCATTTCTATTGCTGCCCATTCTATCTTATCTTTACCCTTCCGGGCTAAATCAATATCTTTTACATCAAATTTCATTAAATACTTTCCTTTCCAGGCACTTTTTTGCCTAATTTTAACTAATTTTACTTTATTTTCTTAAGTTCAGCTTTCAACGACTCTATTTTCTCTACCGGGCTAGGGTTAATCCCGTAAAGAAATGCCAGGTAAACGCTGGCTACATCCCCAAGATACATTGTTGACAGCGCCCTTGCCAGTTTTGATTCTCCCTCAACCGGTATTGTTATTATGCTGCTGACATTATCCTCAATCAATTTTAAGGTTATTTCTATCCGGGTTTTCATCCTTATCCATTCATCTTTTTCTCTTAAGACCAGTATTGCAAATTTATCCGTAACCCCCTTTAACCTTTCCCATCCCTCTATTTCATTATGGTTTGATTCCGGAAACTCATTCCACCAGCATGGGGTTTTAGAATTTTCATTTATCTCACATTTTAATCTGTAAGCAATTACACTCAGTATCCCTTCCGTACCGTATACAATAGGAAGATTATCCGAGATTTCTAAAGCCAGCTGCTTGGCAGGATTTTTATCAATACCAACTTCCCTTCTGTAAAGGGAGGCTTTTTCTTTCATTAGGTCCAGAGCTTCCTCTATATCACCTGAGGGTATTTTAACTATATCCAGATAATCCATCATAAGATAAGCAGGGAAAAAAAGGTAACCTGCGGCACCCCTTGGCTGCATTCCTGATGGTATTTTTACCACGGTTTTACCATTATTCTTACCAATTTTTTCAAGCTCACCACCAGAACATATAATAATAACTTCGCAGCCCCGTTCCAGCGCCTGTCCGGTTGCGGAAATTGTTTCTTCAGTATTTCCGGAGTAACTTATAGAAATAACCAGCCATCCCTTTTTTATATAAGAGGGCAGATTATATCCCTTTACAACTTCAACCGGTATATCAATGTCATCTTTAATCAAAGCTTTTATAATATCCCCGGCAAATCCGGAACCACCCATGCCCAAAATAACAACTCCGCTATAACTTTCCCCTTTCAATTCTTCCGGGTTAGCCCTACTTGCAATCTCCCTTGCATCAAGCAACTGCTCATAAAATCCTTCTTCTGCCTCAAGTATTCCTTCTCTGTCAATTTCTCTGATTTTTTCCAGGTCATCCAGAATATTCATAATAAATCTCCCTCTTCTATCTTTTTAGAATATATTAATTTTTCAAAAATTATCTCCCTAAACAGCTCCATCTATTATTTTCTTGCCCAGGTCCTGAAGGTAATTTGTTTTTTCCTTACTTTCGCCTTCCGTATATATCCTCACTACCGATTCAGTCCCTGACAATCTTATCATTATCCATCCCCCATCTTCCATGATGTATTTATGGCCATCAACAGTTATGACATTTTTAACCCCTGCTTTCTCCAATTCTTTAGGTATGCCCTTTTCCATGATAGACTTTAATCTTCGCTTCTGCTTTAAATCAACCTCATAATCAATTCTGTCAAACACAAAATAGCCGAATTCATTATAAATCCCATCAAGAATCTGGTTTACGGTCTTTCCCAGACTGCATATTATTTCCAGAAGCTTTAGACCCATCAGCATGCCGTCTCTTTCCGGCAAGCTTCCCCCTGCCCACAGGCCTCCGCTTTCTTCACCGCCCATAATAACTCCACCTTTAATAATTTCCTCTCCTATATACTTAAAACCAACAGGAGTGGTAACAAGTTCAAGATTATACTTTGCACATATTTTATCTATTGTGGATGTAAGATTTACAGATTTTATCACTTTTCCCCTCATCTTTTTCACATGTGCCAGGTACCATAAAAAAATTGAATAAAGATGGTGGGAACTGATATAATTCCCATCCTCACCCAGGGCAGCTATCCTGTCACCATCTCCATCCAGGCAAATAGCCATCTTACAATTCTTATTTTTTAAAACCTCCCTGGCCTCATTAAGATTATCCCCGATAGGTTCAGGATTTATCCCGCCAAAAGAAGGGTTAAATATTGAATGTATCTCGGTAACATTAGAAGCATTTAATTTCTCAAGAATATCTTTAAATATTCCCTGAGATGCGCCATACATCGGTTCAAACAGAAGCCCAAATGTAAAGCCGCTTATAATATCCTTATCTACCTGGCTTAATATATCTTCACTGTACCTTGACAGGAAATCAGCTTTTTTTATGCCATTTTCATCCCCGCCCTCAAAATCTACCAGGAATCTTTCATATTTTGAAGTATTTTTTATTACCTCATCTACTTCTTTCTCAACTTCCCTGATTATATCCATGGTAGCAGAGCCGCCAAAAGGACCCTTAATCTTATAACCATTATAGTAATAGGGATTATGACTGGCAGTAATCATTATTCCCAGGTCAGCTTTTCTATCAACTACCGCATGGGATAACACTGGAGTGGGAATAATCCTGTCAGAAAAATATGCTGCTATATCATTAAGGGCAAAAACTTCTGCTGCCGCCATGGCAAATTTTTCCGAAAGAAACCTAGTATCGTATCCAAGCACCACGCATGGTTTTTTACTGCCGCCGGCCTTTTTACTTAGATAATTGCTGACTCCCTGAGAAACAACCTTAACTCCCCTGAAAGTAAATTGTTCTGCTATTACGGCACGCCAGCCATCAGTTCCAAACTTAATATTCATTTTCTCCATCATAAATAACTTTCCCTAAAAATTTATTATTAAACTTGCTTTTTTAAATTATTGTAATCATATTCAACCATAATTTTAACCAGCTGCTTAAAACTTGTTTCTGGCTCCCAGCCAAGTTTCTCCCTTGCTTTTTTGGAATCTCCTACCAAAAAGTCAACATCAGCCGGACGGATAAATCTTTCATCGACTTTAACATACTTTTCCCAGTCAAGGTCAAGGCAATTAAATGCTAGCTCTACCCATTCCCTGACTGAATGTGTCTGTTCCGTACTTATAACATAGTCTTCGGGCTTATCCTGCTGGAGCATAAGCCACATTGCCTTTACATAATCTTTAGCATATCCCCAGTCTCTCTTGGCATCAAGATTACCGAGTAATAGGTTTTTTGCCAGTCCCAACTTTATTTTGGCTGCTCCATAAGTCACCTTTCTGGTAACAAATTCAAGACCACGCCTCGGCGATTCATGATTAAAAAGTATACCGCTGCATGCAAACATATCATAACTCTCCCTGTAGTTCACAGTCATATAATGGCCATAAACCTTTGCCACACCATAGGGGCTGCGCGGATGAAAAGGGGTATTTTCATTCTGGGGAACTTCTCTTACCTTTCCAAACATCTCCGAACTTGACGCCTGGTAAAACTTTATCTTCCTGTCCATATGCCTTGCTGCTTCCAGGACCCGCGTTACCCCCAGGCCCGTAAACTCCCCTGTAAGTACCGGCTGTTTCCAGGATGTAGGCACAAATGACATTGCACCAAGATTATAAATTTCATCGGGCTGAGATTCTTTTATAGCATTTATTATCGATAACTGGTCAAGGAGGTCCGCCTGCATAAAATTAATTTTTTCTCTTATATGCTCTATCCTATCAAAATTTTCAACTGATGAACGTCTTATCATGCCATAAACTTTGTAACCTTTTTTTAACAGTAGCTCCGCCAGGTAAGAACCATCCTGGCCGGTAATTCCCGTTATAAGCGCCTTTACCATTTTTACTCCTCTCAATTCTAAAAAAATTTATCCAACCAGCTTGTTTAGTCATCAAGCTTAAGCTAGAAGTTAATAGGGCTTTTCGCAATACTTGAATTTATACCAATCCTAATGCCGTTTTTCAATATATTATTTTCACCTATACTGCTATTATCACCAATTACCGAATAGTTCTTTACTGTAACATTATCTCCAATACTCACATTATTGGAGATTATTGCTTTTTTTATATGGCATCTTTTCCCTATTTTACAATTGTTAAAAATGACACTCTCCGATATTTCTGTGCCTTCTGATATAGAACAGTTATCCCCTATTACAGTCAGGGGCATTATTTTAGCATTTTTTTCTATTTTTGTTCCATTGCCAATAACTACAGGTCCCGAAACAAAATTACTTTCTGAATACCTGGTATCCATTCCTACGCATATGCCTTTCATTACTTCGCTGCAGGGAAATTTAAAACTTACCTTTTTACATAGCACATCCCAGTTAGCCATCAGGTATTTCCTGGGTGTCCCCACATCAAGCCAGTAAGAGTTAAAAACATAACCAAAAACCCTGTATCCCTTTTCCAGGAGGCCGGGAAAAAGCTGTCTTTCAAAGGAGTACTTTTTACCCTCCGGCACATTTTTCAGTATATGTGGCTCCATAACATAAATTCCGGCATTAACCAGATCGGTAACAATCTCTTCCTCCTTCGGCTTCTCAAGAAACCTTGTAATCCTGCCTTTACTGTCAACAGGCACCAGGCCGTAAGACGAAGGGTCCTCGGTACTGGTTACAGATATAGTTACATCCGCCTTTTTTTTCTTATGGAAAGCTATCATATCAGTCAAATTAAGTGAAGAAAGAATATCACCATTAAACACCATAAAACTATCACTGCCCAGGTATTTTTCTACATTCTTCACCCCGCCACAGGTGCCAAGCGGCTTGTCTTCTTTAACAAAAGTGATTTTCAGCCCAAATTTCCTGCCATCCCCAAAATAGTTTTTAAAAACTTCTGAAAGGTATCCTGCGGAAAAAATTATATCTTTTACATTATGGGATTTAAGCCACAAAACAAAATTCTCCATGAAAGGCCTGTTTGCAAGGGGAAGCATGGGTTTTGGATTTAAAAAAGTAATTGGACGCAATCTTGTTCCTTCCCCTCCTGCCAGTATCACTGCTTTCAATTTAGCTCCTTACAGTAATTTATCATTTTACCTAACTAATTTTTTTTCTCCAGTAAACAAGCGTATCCCTGAGTGAATCTTCAATAGAATAATCAGGACTCCAGCCAGTTTGTTTCTTTAATTTACTATTATCCCCGTATATCATCCTAACATCAATTAACCTGAATTTACTCCGGTCAACTTTTACTTTAATATCATTCCTTTTGCTTATAGATAAAAGAATATCCAGCAATTCCGATATCCTTCTCTTTTCTCCCGAGCAGATATTATAAACCTGGTCACTTTTTTCTTTATTCATAATATAATAGTATGCTTTAACAGCATCCCTTACATCCAGAAAGTCCCTGTAAGGTTCAAGGTTCCCAACCTCTATTACTGGCTCCTGCCTTCCTTTTTCTATCAGGGCTACCTGCCTGGCAAAGTCGGAGGCAACAAATCCTTCCGACTGTCCGGGCCCTATAAGATTGAAAGACCTGGCTATAAACACCGGAAGCCCGTATGCTTTATAATAAATTGAACAAAGAAAATCAAGCGAAGATTTGCTTACTGCATAGGGATTCTCCGGATAGATGTTACAATTCTCATCTATAGCTTTATCTTTATCTTCTGCTTCACCGTATTCTTCAGCTGTGCATGCCGCAATTAGCCTGCAGCCGGGGCAATGCTTCCTAATGCTCTCTAAAATATTTATGCTACCAAAAACATTAATCCTGAAAGTTTCCAGAGGATTCTCCCAGGAATAGCTAACCGAACTCTGAGCTGCCAGGTGGTATATCTGATCCGGTTTTAACTTTTTAATAACATTAAAAACCCTATCCCTGTCTGTCAGATCAACCCTGACAAGTTCTATTTCTCTGGACAATCTACCACCGGAATTAAAATTTCCAAAATCCAGGTCAATACCGGTAATACTATGCTTTCCCTCATTCATAAGAAAAGAGGCAAGATGTTCCCCCACAAATCCTGCAATTCCGGTTATTAAAATTTTCAAAAATTCATTCCCTCTCTACTTTATATAAATCTATGTGATTATTTTAATATAAAATTTTTATATAAAAAACCCATAAATCCACCGGCCATTTTGCAACAACCGTATATCTCATTATTTCTTATCCGGGAAAAGGCTTTTTATAGTAGCAAAAAACATTCTTAATCCAAGAATAAGTATTATAGCAGGCATAAATATTATTTTTAAGCTTCTCCTGTAATTTTTCCAGAAAAAATAAAAAACACTTTTCTGCATCCTGAAACTTGATTTGATTTTCCCCAATCTGCCGCTTCCTGCGCTTCCTGCGGTATGATGCATCACTTCAGCGTCTGGGTAATAATATACTTCCCATTTCTTTTGCCGCATCCTGTAGCAAATATCAAGGTCTTCCACATACATAAAGTATCTTTCATCAAGAAATCCGGTATCCTCCAGAGCTTCCTTTCTTATAATCATACAGGAACCCGAGACCCAGTCCACCTTCAGGGGCTTATTCCTGCATATATCAGCAAGCTTGTATTTTCTTGAAAAAGGGTTCCGGGGAAATATATCCCCCAGTATAGTATGGGCTGCGGCATTGAACATAGACGGGAATCTCCTGCAAGATAATTGGATAGTGCCATCACTATTGACTATCTTCGGCCCCGTTGCACCTGCTTCCGGATTTTCCTCCATAAAATTTATCAGGCCGTCAAGTGAATTTTTATAAACAATGCAGTCGCTATTTATCAAAAGTACATACTTCGAATTAGATTTTTTTATAGCCTTATTGTTAGCTGCAGCAAATCCTATATTCTTGTTATTCGCTATAAGTGTTATTCCGGGATAATTTCTTCTTATAAATCCAACAGTTCCGTCGCTGGAAGCATTATCAACCACAATAATCTGGTAATCTTTTTCTGGCGGATTTTCTAATATGGAATCCAGACACTCCTTTAAAAAAGACAGACTATTATAGCTGACTATGCTTATCACTAAATCTTTAATTTTTTTACCCTTCTTAAAATCCGGCATTTCTTTAATTTAAATTATACATCTATTAAACTATTTAGAGATACTATAAATTATATTATTTTAATATTATATTCAAAAATAATAAAATAAAGGCTCATAAGCTAGTAGTAATTGATTTATTTTATGCCTAAACAACAGGTCTCATTTCACTATTTTATTTAGGGCAAACCTTTAAATATATATTACCAGACAGGGAGATTTAATCAGTCTTATGGGAAATACAGGTGTAAGCACAGGTACCCATCTTCATTACAAAGTAAGGTAAACGGGGTATCGGCTAATCCCAGAACATTTTTACCTTAGAATAACTTACCTTCGTATTCAAAATAATAAATTTTTATTGACAGTTTAGTAAAAAATCTAACATAATAATAAAAAAGGAAATAAGTCTATATAGAATTTGTATATCTGTTTATCCAAAGGGAAAAAATAAATAACCATTGAAAGAAGAAATTAAGATATGATTACTCTAAAAGATTCAATAGAAATAAAAACAACACCTGATAAGATTTTTAATTGGTTTAAAACTCTCGATAAGAATTTTACAAAGTGGCATCCAAATCATAAGAAATTCATAAAAGTAACTGGAGGCTTGGATGAAGGAGACATTGTTTACTTTGAGGAATGTGTTGATGGGAAGTGGTTCAAAATCAAATGTAAAATCACTAATATAGAAAAAAAGAATCGGAGTTGGAGGACTGATTTTGAATCTGTACATTGGCTTGGTCGACTTATTGGGACACGAATATCATTTATCGGGAAAACTAAAGGAGACATTTGTATTTTTACTCATATTGAAAGTTTTGGGTTTAGAGCAAATATTATCTCAAATTTAATTTTAAAACTGCTTAAATCCTGGTTTCCTTTAATTAAAAAGGATATGGAAGAAGACAATTTAAACTTAAAAAGGATATTAGAAATGGATTAATAGGGGAACGAAACACTACATCATTTGTGTAATTGTTTGAGAAAACGTAAATTAATAAAGAATGTAAATAAATGGAGACTATTCCCATATTTATTTTGAGAATATAAGTATGAAACTTTTTTACAAGTAGGAAGAGTATGAAAATCGAGGAGATTAAAATTACAAAGTCTGTTTTGAGCAAAGAAATTGGATGGTTATGGCCTATACTCTTAGCCAGATGCTTGATTAGAAAAAATGCTATATTTAAAAAAACTCACTGGGCAAAAATTAAGAACACCGAAACAGGACTTATCAAACGCCTTTCTCTTGTTACTGCTTCATATATAGAACTTCAGGCAAAATTTGATAAAGAAAAGGCTTTTGAGATAATGAGAAAAATAATAGTTCCTATTGGTTGTAATGAACCAATGGCACTTTTACAGTCCTTAAAGATTTCCGGCAAGAAACCTATGAAGTTACTTATAAGTTATCTTGATTTAGTTGATAAAAAGGGAGCGGGTCGATTTTGCAATAGGGAATATGTAAAACGGAATGATAACATTTGCCATCGTGTTGTTACTAGATGTCCCTTCCACGGTTTCTTTACCGAGACAGGAACTTCAGAATTAACCAGACTATTTTGCGAAGTAGATAAAGAATTTTATTCAAAAGCTTTTCCAGAGCTTAAATTTCATCGTGGGAGCTCGTGGGAAAATACCATTGCGTATGGGAAAGATCATTGTGAATTTATATTTGAAAAGAAAAAATAAAGAATCAAGTAGAATGTGCTGATAAATTTGAAGGATTTGGAATTGCGGTCAATAATTTATTAAATATACTCTTCCAAAAACATATTAGACATAAAATGAATAAAATTTTTAAAAAATAATAATCTATTCCAACAAACCTTAATATTGAAAACAATATCAATTACATAAGTATACCTTATGTAAAAATATTAAAATTTTAATACATCGCTGACACCAGATATGAAACTCTCTACTTTTTTAATACCGTCTTTAAAGTCATCTGCTTCAAGCACCAGAGACAAGATCTTGCTTCCTATTATAACCCCATCGCAATAGTCTTTGATCTGAGCAATCTGCTTCCTGTTAGAAAGCCCAAAACCCAGCGCCAGCGGCAGTTCTGTTATTTTCCTCAAGCCCTTTAAAAAACTTATAACTTCAGGATTTACATTATTTCTAACGCCAGTTACACCTTTTACTGAAATACAGTATATAAATCCCCTGCTTTTTCTGGCAACAGCCATAAGTCTTTCCCTGCTTGAAGTCAGAGAAGCAAACATTATGTTATCTATATTCGCTTCTTTAAAATCTTTAAAATAATACTTAAATTCTTCCAGTGGTAAATCAGGTACTATGATACCATTTACTCCGGCCCCTTTAGATTTTTTTAAAAACTTTTCCACTCCATAACGGTAAACGGTGTTAAAGTAAGTCATAATCACTATGGGCTTGCTGCTTTCCTCCCTTGCTCTTGTCAAATACTTAAAAATAACATCGGTATTTATCCCATTTTCCAGGGCAATCTTAGAAGTTGCCTGAATAACCGGCCCATCTGCCAGAGGATCTGAGAATGGAATACCAACCTCTATTATATCCGCATTATTTCTATCCAGAATCTTAAACAATTCAAGGAAACCCTCCATGCTGGGGAAGCCACAGGTTATAAACGGAATAAAAGCTTTCTGTTTATTCTTCCTTAAATCCTTAAACACCTTTTCTATAACACTGTTATTATCTTTATTCATATTTCACCTTAAAAAAGCTACGGCTTAAAGCCCTGCCTGTTTTTTTAATATTTAACATCTGATATTTATTTTACTTCAATATCCTTATCACCACGTCCCGATAAATTCACAACTATTATTTTATCTTTATCCAGCTCCGGAGCCAGCTTCTCAACATAAGCCAGCGCGTGGGCACTCTCATAGGCAGGGATTATCCCCTCGTAAAGCGATAGTGTCCTGAATGCTTCCAGAGCTTCGCTATCTACTATATACTCATATTCTACTATCCCTTTTTCTTTAAAATAAGCATGCTCGGGACCCACACCCGGATAATCAAGGCCTGCTGAAACAGAATAAGCTTCTTCTATCTGGCCATAATTATCCTGTAATATATAACTATATGCACCATGGAACACACCTCTGTCACCATAACTTAATGTTGCCCCGTGTTTTCCGCTTTTAATTCCTTTTCCTCCTGCTTCAACTCCTATAAGTTTTAAAGTATCAGTATTTTTCAGGAACGGATAGAATATACCTATGGAATTACTCCCTCCCCCAACACATGCTACAATGTAATCAGGAAGTCTTCCCTCTGCAGCAAGTATCTGTTTTTTTGTTTCTTTGCCGATAATTACCTGAAAATTCCTGACCATAGTGGGATAAGGATGGGGACCTACCACCGAACCCATGACATAGAAAGTATCATCCACCCTTGACACCCAGTAACGAAGAGCTTCATTGACCGCATCTTTTAAAGTCATGCTTCCCGAAGAAACTTCTATCACTTCCGCGCCCATAAGTTTCATCCTATATACATTGGATGACTGCCTCTTTATGTCTTTAGTCCCCATAAAAATTTTACAGCCCATATTAAATAGCGCCGCAGCAGCAGCAGTTGCTACACCGTGCTGCCCTGCGCCTGTTTCTGCAATTATAAATTTTTTTCCCATTTTCCGGGCCAGAAGAACCTGCCCGATGGTATTATTAATTTTATGAGCCCCAAGATGGCACAGGTCTTCACGTTTTAGATATATCCTTGCTCCGCCTAATTTGCGGGTAAGCCTTTCTGCATAATAAAGAGGTGTTGGCCTTCCTACATAATTTTTTAAATAAAAGGACAGTTCTTTCTGGAAATTCCTGTCATTCTTATACCTGAAATAATTCTCCTCAAGCTCTTTTAATGCACCCATAAGTATTTCAGGTACATACATACCACCAAATTCCCCAAAGTATCCATTTCTATAGCCATAATTTTTTCTGCTTTTAAAATTATTTTTCCCTGTTTTTTTAAATTTTCTTTTATCTTTTTCCATGTCTATTAAAAAATCCCTTTAAAATCCTATAATATTTTTTATGTTCTCCGTCCTGTTACCGCCCTTACAATATTTATAAACTCCCTTAATTTCTCCGGGTCTTTTTTACCCGGATAAAGCTCCAGCCGCGATGATGCATCAACCCCGAACGGTTCCGCAATATCCATAGCCTTCTTAACATTTCCGGGCTCAAGCCCTCCTGACAATATAACCGGAATCCTGCTGCTGCAATCCTTTGCAACTTTCCAGTTAAAAGTTATCCCTGTTCCTCCATAAATATCTTTTTTATAACTATCCAGCAATATAAAATCTGCAAAACGCTCCGCGCTTTCCAGCCCTTCATTTATTTTCCTTATCCCTGCACCGGTATCTCTAACAGCCTTATCTCCATTTTCTATCCTTATGGCCTTTATAATTTTTAACCCCTTTGATGCATCTTTTAAATTTTTTAAAAAAGTGCTGTCCTCATCACCTGAAAGCTGGGCATAATCAAGCTTCAACCTTCTTGAACACTCAAGTATATCTATTATTTTTTCATTTACAAATACCCCCACCGTTGAAATTTTATCTTTCCCTTTAAAAAGAGCATCAATTATTGCTTTTGCCTTATTCAATTCTATTCTCCTGGGACTATCGGTGGACAGAATAAATCCCATGGCATCCGCTCCTAAACGGGATACTATCCTGGCATCTTCTAAATTTGTAATTCCGCATATTTTTACCCAGACCATATAAAATCTCTCCTATTTTAATAATCTTTTATCTTTACGCCTTTATACCAGGTTATCCTTTCCCAGCTCCAGTTCCATATATTTCAGGGTTTTCTCAAGCTGGTTTCCTGCCATAAAATACTCTCCGATCAGAAAAGTATTTATTCCATTTAAAAACAGCTCTTTAATATATTCAACGTCCTTAACACCGCTTTCACAGACTAAAATTTTATCAGAAAGTTCCCGCCTTCTATAATTTAAAAAACCATAAATTCTCTTCCCATCTACTTTCATATTTTTCAGGTTGCGGTTATTTATACCTATTAGTTCTGCTCCGATATCAAGTGCCTTATCAAGCTCCCCGGTAGTATGGACTTCAACCAGCACATCAAGCCCGATATTAGAAGCCAGACTATAAAGATTTTTTAACTTCCTGGAACCCATGATTGAACTTATTAACAAAATGCAATCAGCTCCAAGCTCAGCACTCTGGTAAATCTGGGCTTCATTAAAAATAAAATCTTTCCTTAAAACCGGCAATTTTGTTTTTTGCTTAACAGCAGCTATATCTACTGTATTTCCTTTAAAATACAGTGATTCCGTAAGAACAGAAATTCCGCAGATAAAGCTTTTAAACCTGTCATAAAGCAGGGCTGTTTTCTCAATATCAAGTTTTTCATTAATAATCCCCCTGGAAGGAGACGCCCTTTTTATCTCGGCAATAATGTTTACTTTGCCTTTATCAATTTCTTTTACAAAACGTCCCTTTCTGCTTCTATTTTTTTCTTCAATGCCTCCTTTTTCGGATTCTACTTGCAGTACGTCCTTTTTAATCCCTCTTATTTCCCTGATTTCTTCTATTTCTTTCTTTTTTAAAAGCAGAATTTCCTTCAAATATTTCAAATTAATCCCCTTCTGATAATTAACATCTACCTTTGACGGTTTTTAAAATCTCCTGCTACTAAGCTGTTTTCTTGTTTGTATATTTAATCAAACTTAATAATTTATCGTAAGCGCCGCCGCTTTCAATAGAACATTCAGCCATCCTTAGCCCCTCTTCCAGGTTGCCTGCTTTTCGTCCTGAAACTATTGCTGCAGCAGCGTTAATTAAGGCAGAATCCTTTCTTGGTCCTTTTTCTTTCCCGGTAAGAATATCATTAAGTATTTTTGCATTATCTTTTGCATCCCCTCCTCTAAGGTCTGAAACTGCTGATTTTTTAAAGCCCAACTCACCGGAGTCAAAAATGTATTTTGTAATTTTTCCTTCTTTTAACTCTGCTACCATACTTTTGCCCGAAACAGAGAACTCATCCAGTCCTTCCTCACTGTTCACGACATACGCCCTTTCCACGCCAAGATTCTTCAGCGCATTTATCATTATATCAATTAATTTTTTATCAAATACTCCCAGAACGCGCCCGTTTGCAAGTGCCGGGTTTGTAATGGGTCCAAGAATATTAAAAACTGTTCTAACTCCCATATCTTTTCTTGCCCTGGCCACGAATTTCATGGCTCTATGCGCCTTCGGGGCAAAAATAAATCCAATTCCAATGTCGTCTATACACTCTGCTACATCATTGCATTCAAGATCGATATTTACTCCGAGTTCTTCCAGAACATCCGCACTTCCGCTCCTGCTTGACACACTTCTATTACCATGTTTCGCAATCCGTACCCCTGCACCGGCAGCTATAAATGCAGCAGTGGTAGAGATATTAAAAGTATATAGCCCATCACCCCCGGTTCCACAGGTATCAACAAGGTCCCCGTACTTGCTTTTTACTTTTACTGCCTTATCCAGCATAGCCATTGAAAAACCGCTTATCTCGGCAGCTGTTTCCCCTTTCATCTTTAAGGCAGTAAGAAAAGCTGCAATCTGACAATCATTTGCCCTGCCTTCCATTATGAACTCCATAGCTTTATATGCTTCATCACGGTTGAGGTCTATCCCATTTAAAATTTTTTCCAAAAAATCTTTCATTTTGTAAATCTCCCGTCTTTTTAATATTTATATTATTATTTATTTAAATAAGCCAATGGCCTTAAAAACAGCAGCTGCTTTATTTAAGGTCTCATTATATTCATTCTCGGACCTGGAATCATATACAATACCTGCTCCTGCCTGGATATAAGCTACATTATCTTTTATAACGGCCGTCCTTATCGTGATACAACTATCAAGATTACCGTCATATCCAAAATATCCAACTGTGCCTCCGTATGGTCCACGCCTATCGGGTTCCAGCTCACTTATAATTTGCATTGCCCTTATCTTTGGAGCACCAGATAAAGTCCCCGCAGGAAAAACACTTTTTAATGCATCATATATTGAATTTTTTTTGTCAAGGATACCTTCAACCCTGGAAACCAGATGGATTACGTGAGAGTATTTCTCCACGCTCATATATTTCTTTACTTTCACGCTGTTATATTTGCATATTCTTCCCAGGTCGTTTCTGGCAAGGTCAACCAGCATATTATGCTCTGCTTTTTCCTTTTCGTCGTTTAACAAACTTTTTATAAGGGCTCTATCCTCCCCGGCATTTTTACCCCTTTTTCTCGTGCCGGCAATTGGATAGGTCAGGACTTTGCTTCCCTTAATTTTAATAAGAGGTTCAGGTGAAGCCCCGGCAATCTTAAACTTCCCAAAATCAAAATAATACATATACGGAGATGGATTTACGGTTCTAATCCCCCTGTAAATACTGAAAGAATCTGAGAACTTACTGGTATAAAACCTCTGCGATAGAACTATCTGGAAAGCATCTCCGCTGGTTATGTACCTTTTTGCTTTTTCTACTCCTTCAAGGAATTTTTCTTTATCAAAATTGGAACTCAGTTTTAAGTCTCTGGTAATACTCCCTATGCCTTCCGGGCTAAAGCTGCTTTTAAAATTATTTCCTCTATTTTTCTTGATTTTTTCTTCAAGACTTTCAATATTCTCAACCGATTTGTCATAAGACTTTTCAGCAGAAATCCCCTCTCCAATCTTTACCGTAGAGATTATTTTTATACGGTTTAGCAGATGGTCAAAAACAATTACCACTTCTGTTAGATAAAGCATTATTTCAGGAATAGATAAATTATTTTCAGGCATGGGTATTTCCTCAAAGTATTTTACCAGGTCATAACTTAAATATCCTACGGCACCGCCCACAAAATGCTTTAGTTGCGGATTTTTGTAAAGATTGTAACATTTTAAGGTCTTTTCCAGCTCTTCAAGAGGACTTATAGTTTTTATATAGTATATTTTTTCACCATTGCTGCTTAAAGAAAAAGTCCCGTTATTAAACTCTATTAGATTACTAAAGCCAATACCGATAAAAGAATACCTGGATAAATTTTTTATACCTTCTATACTCTCCAGCAGGAATCCTTTCCTGCCGGGACCTACAGTTTTCATAAACAACGAAGTAGGAGTTTCGGTATCAACAATATATTCTTTATATACCGGTATCAGATTATAATTTTTAGCTTTCTGCATATATTCACTTTTTGAAGGAAAAAACATATTCTATACCTTCTCTGCTTGTTTATTAAAATATATTTTTTTATTTTTCACATCATTAAAAATCATAGTTCAGACAGTATACAGCTAATAAAAGACAGAACTCCCTACAGGGAGCCCTTTACCCGGCCATTACACGGATATTCTTAGAATTTTTATTTACTACTGATTAATTTAGATCTGTAAGTTTGTGAATGGTAATAAAAAAGGATTTTAGGTAAAAATAAAAATTCCCGCCAGCCAGGTCTATATGCTCTGCCAGCAGGAATTATCTTTCAGCCAGAGGTACATGCTAATAACTTCTTTTATATAACTGTGTTTTTCTTTGTAAACTTTCATAAACTTAACTCGTCCCGTATCTTACCTTTAAGACATCTTCAGAATTTTCTATATATTAGCACAATTATCCCGCAAGTCAACTTAAAAAACTATTCTTCAATTTGTAAAGCAAAAACTCATAAATTGCAAATAGCACACAGCCCTGCCCCCGGGATACGCGCTATTTATCCAAAGCATTTTAAGCTACTCTTATTTTTTCTTGCTATTCTTTCCCTTTTCAGCAGCTTCAAGCATTTTCTTAGCTATCCTAAGCTCTGTTTTTCTTCTGGTATCTTCAGTATAAACCCTGAGCTCTGCTACCAGTCTGTTATACCTGGTAATATATATGGTGTCCCCTAAATTCTCAGTTAAATACTTCGTAAGATTTACTCTCAACTCATTTGTGTCAATTTTTCTTACATCATCATCGTAATCCATATCCCACTCCTTAAATATCTTATCTTTTCCAGAACGACTTTTACTTTTATAATTATAATAATAATATATAATTTTTATTATTATATAATATTTAATAAAAATTTATATAATAAAATTGTTAAATTATATATTTTAGATTATATTATAAAACAAATTCAAAAATATTTAAATACTTTTTTGAAATTTTTATTTTTTATTTATAATAATTTATAATTCTATTATATTTCTATGAGGCCCCTGATATACCCGCACATTTTTGAAAGGTCAATTTGAAGAAGCAATAGCGGTATAAAAAGAATAGATAGCAGCTTTTCTCTACCGTAAAAGCTACAATTATTTTTATTTTCAAATGATTTGGTAAGTCTTATATATGGTTTGTATGTATAATATATAAAAAGAGGGATAAGTGCAAAAAAGATCCATTTACTTAAATAAAATGCTCCTAATATAATTAATATAATTCCCAGAAACCCGGTAAATCTTATTATATGGCGGTTTGGATACATTCTGCCCCTGGCATCTCCTTTTGCATACCTGAAAAACTGACGGAATACCTGAACAGGGTTTTCCCTCATCTTCCAATAAACAACAGCACCGGGATTAAACCTTATTTTGTAACCTTCTTTTTTTATATTAAAATTAAATTTCATATCTTCTCCGTAATCCATATCTTCAGGATAACCACCTGCATTAACCCACACTTTCCTTATAAAACTTATGTTCCTGGACGAAGGCATATACCTGTAAGAATTTATTTCTTCCTTTAAAGGCATCACACAGACAGCCAGACACTTCTGAATAAAATTTCTGCAGTATGGCATACTTAATCCCCCTACCACATAAGTAGAAGAGCTGCTATAAAACTTCGTAATCTCTAACATCCAGTTTTTATCAAGAATGCACCCGGCATCACTTGCACATATAATCCTGCCCGATGCTGCTTTTATTGCCTCGTTTCTCCCCTGAGATATATTTGCCCCTTTTTTTTCAATGACTTTTATATTAACTATACCGCCAGCATCCTTTAACTCTAGCTTTCCCCTGACTTCCATGCTGCTGCCTTCTAAAAGACCTTCTTCCTTCACGCTTTCTTCATGTAACCCTCTTTTTTTAAAGAAATCTGATACTTTCCTGAGAGTATAGTCTCTGGATCCCCCATCAACTATAACTATTTCCCCGGGCATGCAGCTCTGTTCCATCAAGCTTTCCATAAATTTAATAATGCTATTTTCCTCATTGAAAACTGTGGTTATAAAGCTTACATCTTTAAGGATTTTTCTTTGCTTTTTTTTCATAATTATAAATTCCTGTAATATATCCTGATGGCCTTAAAAAAAGAAACCATCCTGTCCTTACTGCCGCTCCCCGATTTAAACACAGACAGGATTAAAAAAAGCAGTATCCTGTTTAATATTCCCGCCTGATAAAGCAGGCTCAACACAATGGCATGTGCCATAGAATAATTCTTTTTAAAATATAATCTTCTGCTTCCCCATATACCTGCTTCCCTCACAGCCATATCCCTTGAGGCAATACCGCTATCAGCATGTTCTATTACCATATCAGGAAAATAATAATTCTTAAAATTTTCCCTGTTTAACCTGAGACACAGGTCAGCGTCTTCACTATACATAAAATAATCCCGGTCAAACATGCCCTCCTTTAAAAAATAATCCTTCTTTATAAACATAAATGAACCCGTAAGCCAGTCCACTTCTGTAGCGTTATCATGGTCCCACCAGCTTAAAAAATATGAACCAAAGACGCGGCTTTTTTTAAAAATTCTGTACAGGAAATAGCTTTCATAAAACTGTCTCGACAGAGTAGGAAAAGACCGCGGACTGTACTGAAGAGTCCCATTAAAATTTAAGATTTTTACTCCTACAACCCCTGCCTTCCCGTTTTTATCTTTTCTTTCGTAGAAATTAATTAAATCCTTAAGACTTCCGCTTAAAAACCTCGCATCTGGATTTAAAAAAAGCAGGTATCTTCCTTTTGCTTTTAACGCTCCGGCATTTGAAGCTCTTGAAAAACCCGCATTACTTTTATTTGCTATTAAACAAAACCTGCCACTTCCCTTACTTTTTTCCTTCAGATAATCAACACTGCCATCATCTGAATTATTATCAACTATAAGTATCTCATAATCCAGCCCATCTTTATCTATATTGCCTTTAATGCTTTTGATACACTTTTTAATAAAATCAAGACTGTTGTAATTTACAATTATAATGCTTATATCCAATTTTTATCCCTGTAATAACTTATTTTTTAATTTTTAAAATACCTGTTTTTAACTATCCTTTAATACCCTGTTAACTATTGATTTTAAATTATCTTCAAATCTGGCATTTGAAAACCTCCGGCAGCTTATAACAGCATTTTCCCTTATTTTTTCTATATCCGCTTTCCCTCTTATTATATCCAGAGTTATAGATTTAAGCTCCTCCCAGCTGTTGAATAAAAATCCGTTATAACCATTTTCTATAATTTCTTTCTGTCCCCCCTTATTTATAACCACGGGAATGCACCCTGCGGCCATTGCCTCTACGGTGGTAATCCCAAAATGCTCGAACTTCTCAGGGTGGGCCTCTCCATCCTCTCCCATCCCTGAAGCATGCCAGAAAATAAATGAGCTCCCAAAGATTTCCACCAGCTTATCCCACTCTATATTGGTAACCACTCTTACAGGATAACCCTTACTTTCTTCCATTACTTTTTTTACATATTCCAGATGGTCAGGCCTCCTGCTCAATCCTCCTGCCAGATATAGAGTATAACCCCTCATTTCTTCAGGGTTCCTATCAACCAGTTGCCTGAAAACTCTTACCATCTCAAGCTGTTTCTTATTATGGTGCTCCGGGAAAAACCTGCCCACACTAAGAATAATCTTTTCCTTTGTTTTTACTTTAAAACTATCTATGTCAACAGGCGGGTATAGAATATTACTTTCCCGCTTCCATAATTTCTTTACCCACCTCCTGGAATATTTAGAGATAGTAATTATTCTATGGTAAGTATCAAGGAATTTTAAATTCTCAGGGTAAGTAGCCAGGAATAATGGGATATATCCTAAAATCTTTAAAATTATTTTCTTTAAAAAAGCTATTTTACTATAATTGTAAACTACCACACCCAATTTTCTGGAATCTTTAGAATTTTTATCAGCATCTGAAGGAACGAAGGTACCGGACGAAATCAGGACTACTTTAGGTCTACCGGGAGTTCCAGGCGGGATTTCAATAATTTCCTTAACACCTTTTTTCAAAACAATATCCTTACTGTAAAACAGTTTTTCTCCCTTTTCTCTTTCTTCAGATACCCTGATATTTACTTTCATTAAATCGATTGCACTTACCTCCGGGTTTTTAAAGCCCAGCCTTAAGTAAGGTCCCGGTTCTTTTATTTCTAACCTGACCCTTCCGCTGCTCCAGCTTCCTCTTCTTAATAAAAATCTTCTTGGTTCGTACAAACCTTCTTCTATTCCTATCTCATCAAAACCCTTCCCTATCCTATCTGCAATTTTAAACAACCACACAGACGAGCACCTGAAAAAAAATAGAAGAAACTTATGAATAAACCTAAAATCAACATCAAAAGGAGTTGGGAAATAACATAAATATATATTTTTACTGCCGTATGCGGGAAGTGAACTCAGATAAGTCGCATTTATAAAAAGGTCATATTTTTCGGTAATTTTTGAAGCATAATCTTCTGATATAAAAGGGAATACCTTTAAATTAACACTTCTGAGATCAAGATTTAACTTCCCTGATATCTCTTCAAGGTTAGCATATATATCGGTTATTAAATCTATACTGTATCCTTCTTTTTTAGATAAGACTTCTGCAATCTTGCAGCTGTACCGCTCTCCACCGCCTGCTGTTGATAGATACCTATCATAAATAGCAATATTTTTCATAAAAACCTGCTAAAAACTCCTCATCCAGCTTTTTATAATTTTGTCCTTTACTTTACCGCCAGTCCTGATTTTAATTCTTCTTATCAAATTTCCTGGTAATAAATAAAAAAGTTCAAAAAATACCCTTATTCTTACAGGTATGTCAATTCTTTTATGTTTAAGGCCTTTTAACAGGCCAAAAAGATAATACAGCACATGAATTAAACCTGAAATTACAAATACCAGATAACACCTTAGAAACAAAAGAGGCCAGCCGCATTTAAAAATCATAAGCAGTCTGTTTCTTACTACATAATAAGTAAAATTATAGGACCACTCTTTATCTGTCCCGCAATGAAAATGCCTTGCCACGGATTTTGGGGTAAAGAAATTTTTCCAGCCGTTTAGCCGTGCCCTCCAGAACAAATCTATATCTTCATAATAGGTAAAGAAGTTATCATCAAAAAAGCCCACCTCTTCAAGCATTTTTCTATCTATCATGCAACTGCTCCCGGAAACACCAAATACCTCCCCAACACGGCTGTACTGGCCTTCATCAATGCTCTCAAAACCTCTGTCCCTGCTGTAGAATGAATTATTTATTTTAACACCGCAGCTGTTTATAATATCCTTGCAGTGGACAAATAAACGTTCTGGTATTTCTATTTTTACTGTTTTCAATTTCCGCGAAAGTTTTATATCTTTTAATATCTCTTCACCCAGAACAACCTGTAAATTATTTGGTGAAATATGCGAGCATACCTTAAACTTTATTTTCATATCTCTATCAGGACTTTCTACCGGTATTGCCAGTATCGCATTACCCTGTGTCCAGTGGTATATTCCTCCCTCCTTATCCGGCTCAGCAGGATAGAAGCCATCCAGATACTTAACACTCTTATCTAAATCAACACCATAATTCTTTCCCTTTCCACTGTAACCTACAGTCAGATCGCCTATCTTAACACCCAGTCTTCTGGACTTCCTGTTTTTGCCACTTCCTTCCTGCCTGATACTGCTTGCAATCAGCTGAAAAGGTAAATATCTGTAATAAAAAACAACTCTGGACCCCACAGCGCCTATCTTTGAATCTTTCGTTGATTGTTTAAAGATTGACAGCATTTCAGCCAGCCAATCCTTTTCAACGATACAGTCATTATTTATTAAAGCTATATACCGGCCTTTTGAATGCCTGAATCCTTCATTATTACCACCGGCATAACCCCTGTTCTCTTTAAGAGTAACCACTTCTACCCATGGAAACTCTTTTTTTGTAAATTCAACAGACCCATCAGCAGAATTATTATCAATCATTATCGTCTGGATTGATTCAGCCGGATAATTAAGATTGGCTATAGAATTAAAAAGATTTTTTAAAAATGGCTTGCCATTAAAATTTACTGTTATAATTGATATTAAAGGATCATCATCCTGGCCCAATTAAAAAACTCACCTTACCCTTAATCTGGATATTAACCCCTGGAAATTACCACTACTCCAATAGTTATTATAATTGTGCCTATCCAGCGGATGGGGTTCACATCCTCTTTTAATATGAACTTTGAAAGTATAAGTACCATTACATATGTAAAGCCAATAAAAGGATAAGCAAAGCTTAAATCTACAGCAGATAATACTATAAGCCATATAGCAGCAGAAATTACATACATAAATAATCCACCTATAACCATTGGACTTCTAACCACTCCGAAAAATAGCTGCTTTAAAGCGCTGGTATTGCCAAGATTAACTACACCAATATGATTTATACCCACCTTTAACAATAACTGCCCGCCTACAGCTATGGAGATGCTTAACAATATTAACATTATAGAACTGGCTAAACTCAATTTACTTCCCCTTTTAATCATAAAAAAATCTTATTAAAAATTATTTCTTCTTTACCAGATAATATTTATTTGATACCGAAAGCCCCATTATCCTGTCAATATTTTCAAGGTCTCTCATTAAAACTTCCAGTTTCTGATTAATATCTATTACCATCCCTGATTTATCCCTTGGCTTAAAGTCACCCAGAACTTCTCTAAGACTGCTAACGTCATATCCCAGGCCTTTAATTTCCTTATAAAGAGTCCTGAATATGTTAAAGTATATCAGAAGCAATCTCTCACGGTTTTTTCGGTTTAGCTCATTTATTTCTCTATTTATCTGAAGCTGAATGTTATTATTAATAGCTTTTATAGACTCATTATAGCTCTTTCTTAAATTTTCAAAATACATACTGGTAAGAAGATACATATACTTTCTTAATTTCCCTTTTAAAGTTTTATCTTCAGTAAGCTCCTCTGACTCTAAAATATTTAGCCGGCTTAAAAGTTTTAAATTTTCAAATCTTTCCTTATCTAACTTTATTTCAAAAAGCTCAAATAATTCATTCTTGCCGTATATTTCATCAATTTCACTTTCACTGCTTTCCGCCGCGTTGCTTTCGAAATTATCCCAGATACCCTTCTCTATGATTTTGAAACCAGTATCTTTAAATATAAACTCAATGGTAAAATCATCAATCCTTGAACTGGTTTTATCTGTTTTCCTTCCCTCCCCCAGGAGCTTGTAAAGTCCTCTTTTTTCAGGGATAGAGAAAAACAGTAAGCCATCTTTCTTTAATTTTGAGGATAATACATTTGTAAGGTCATAGAAAAACTTCGGCGTAATATCTAAAAAAGCATTGTTTATAATAATACCGTCAAACTTTGTCCTCTGGGTTATTTTAGATTTTAAAACACCAATTTCATCCAGCCCGGAATCCTCATCACCTGAAACAGCAGCACCTTCATCCACCTCCACACTGAATATTTTCCCAACATCCTTTTTATTTATAATCTCCTCATCCTTATGTTTAGTAGAGGTTATCTTTAAGACATTTGCATAACCTTCAAAGTTTTTCTCTATGATCCTGGACACTTTGCTGTTCTGTAAATTTATCAATTCAACTATCTTTCTCTTATCAACCGAATAATAGGGGCCAACACAATATTTGATTAGCGGCTTTGTCACATTTTCCCAGTAAAATCCGGATGCGACCTTTTTCAGATTCTTGCTGTAAATCTCCCTCAGACTCTTGTTTGTTAACACACTTTCTATAACCCTTGCAAGCTGATGGGCATCCTCATATTTTACAATTTCCCCTATGCTTTTATTTTTTACTATTTCAGCAATAGAATCTCCCTCGGTGGTTATTACAGGAAGACCTGCCCATATATAATCCAGGACCCTGGTCCTGTAAGAAAATTCTGTTTCAATCCTCTCACTGTGTATTGACAAACCTGCTTCTGAATCCAGCAGGAGGGTCTGCCTTAAATTATATGGAGTCCATTCATTGAAAAATACATTTTTACCATATAAATCCAGCTCCTTTGCAAGTTTTATGGCTTCAACGCACTTTTTCATTTCAGGAAGCTTGGGGTCAGGATGTTTTACTCCCATAAATACAAGTTTTATATCATTCCTGCTCCTCATGATTTCCCATATTGCCTTTATTGGCGTAATAGGGTCAAGCCAGTTCCATATGCCTCCTCCCCACATAACCACCTTATCTTCTTTCTTAATATCAGGAATGACATCTTTAATAGACATATTAGAATGCTTGGGAGGCCGGGAGGGTATGCCTGAAGGCACTATATCTATTAGCTTTCTTAATGTATTATCCGAGTCATAATTATATGGATTGATTCTGCCCACAGCATTAAGCATACCTATCCAGTAATTTCTCTGCTTTTCGCTGGCACAAATAAAAAAATCACCAATGGTAAGCTGGAGTTTTAATATGTTTAAATTATTTTTATCAATCCTAATCCTCTCTATCATACTGCTTTCCCTGAACATCTCCAGACTTTCAAGGTTGAAAGGATTATAAAGATCTACAATAATCTTTCCCTTAAAATCCTTAAGAAATGGGAAATAATAAAGAATGTGCCCCTGTATTAATATAATGTCTGAATTATCAACAATTCTCTTTAAGCTCTTATAATTACTTATCCTGTACTGCCTGGTTTTAAATCCTTCGGTATCGATATCTATCCTGTTGGGAGCAAGCAATGTAACATCAAGATAATCTGACAGGACCTTTGCAAATTCATAGAATCGTATTCCCGGTCCGGCCATCTTTTTGCCAATAATGTCATAACTGATTATACAGATTTTTGCCTGGTTTTTTTTACCCTCTTCATTATTTTTTAATTCCATCATTTCTCCTCTATCATTAAAAGATTACCCGGAATCTTTCACTGTTATGCCTTTAAGCAGTTTTTGCTTACACAAGGATTGAAATCATTTTAACTCTAATTTATTTAAGATTAAATGATTTTTTATCTTAATTATCAAATTATAAGGCAAAAACACAAAATTTAAAAAATATGCATAAAAAAGAGGCCCATACTGGTCACTCGTCGCCCTGCTCCTTATCCATCTTATCTCAGCTTTTAGAAATACTCTGAAAAAATCCAGAAACCCCAGATTTATTAATGCACACCTTACCCTGTTTTTATGGTAGAACCTGTAGAAATTCCTGCTGAATTTTTTTACTGAAGCTCCTTCAAAATGCCTGGCAACGGAGTCCGGGTTTATAACAATTTTACTGCCGGCCTTCTTAATTTTAAGGCAATAATCAAGTTCTTCAAAATATACAGGCCTATACCCTGCATCAAACCCACCCATACCTCTAAATAAATTAAATTCTGTAATAAAAAATGCCCCTGTAGCATAATCCACATTAAGCATTCCATTAATTAAATTAAAATTTCCACTCCTCGCTTTCCCATGCTTTAACTCTTTCTTAAAACTATAATAATTCTTTCCAGAACTTATATGTGATGTAATAAAATTATTACTGACTTTCCCGCCCAGATTCTGAATTGTATTTTTTCTATAATCAAGAATAAGCCCGCCTGCAACTCCAATCTTTCCTGGCAGCAATTTCTTTTTATCTGCTCTATCCAGAAACAAAATCATTTTTTTCATAGAGTCCCCTGCAAGGTAAATATCCGGGTTTAATAAAACCAGGTATTTAAGGTGCTTTTCTATATCTTTTTTCTTTTCTGCTATAAAATTGAATACCGCATAATTAACAGCACCGGCAAATCCTATATTTTTCCTCAGTTTAATAAGCTTTAAATTGCCGGGATTTATCTCAGGGTGCATATTTCTGAATTCCCTGATTCTTTCAACCGTGCCGTCTTTAGAAGCGTTGTCAACAATTATTAAAAACCATCTTTTATAGTTTTGCTTTATTATTGAAAGAAGGCACTTTTCAATAAAATCCTGGCTGTTGTAAGTTATAATTACTATTAAGCTCTTATTATCCATGGCAGTAATATTAAAAACAGAAATTTTCCTTTAGATTTTGGCAATTCTTAAATTTTTAAGTTTTATACATCCCCTGATTTAGCGGGATATTTTTCTTTTAGCAATCTTGAAATAATTATAAATCCTATGAATGAAACCTTTTTTAACTATCCCCTCAAGTTCAGATATACGCCTGTTCCTTTCCTCTATCATTTTTTTCTGGTCAAGCGTTATTTGTTCCAGATTTTTAATTGCCTCTTCCCTTTCCGAAACCAATTCTTTCTTCTTTCCCCTGTCAGGAGAAAATACAGGATTTTCAGCCCATTTTTGCAATCCGGCGGTAGTTTTATCAAAACTAAAGTTAAGAATCGCATATTCTTTACCAGCAATTGCAGTTTTTCCTGCTTCATCCCGGTGGCCGGCCAGATAAATTAAACTTTCGCTCAATTCTTTATAATCACCAGGGTTAAATGTGTAACCAATTTTTTCCTTTTCAATAATATCCGATAATTCACATACATTTGAAGACAGCACACATAGTCCAGCCCTTAACCAGTCCAGGATGCGGTTCTTGCTACCCAATTTGACCTCATAAATATCTTTATCTATATTTATGCCCACATCTGCTTCAAGATAGTAATTGGGGACATCTTCTCCGGGCACCCACCCTCTCATTATGAACCTATCTTTATAAGGGCTTTTATCTATCATAGATAAAAAATGAGGATAAGTTTTTAAATCCTGTTCGGGAATTTCCCCTCCTGTAGATACAAATTTTATTCCGGGATTTCTTTCCATTGCAGATATGAGCCCTCTAAATAGAGTCTCGACATCAGTCCAGGTGTTATAACCTCCTGTCCAAAGGACCACGAAGTCCTCATCTGCTACTCCGTCTTTTCCCCTGATCGCATTTCCGGTATGCCTGTACTCAGTTTCGGGAATACCGCAGGGGATTATTTCTGCAAAATCATAACCCGAAGTATATCTGTTAAGTCTGCCCGTAGCTCCCAGTTCACCTACCAGCGCATATTTCTGTCTTGAAGAAACACATGAAAAAATGTCAGCGCCTGATATAATATTGTATTCACTGTTCCAGTAATGGAAAAGACACCCGTCACTTTCATCTACATAAGCACGGGCCTGGGCTTCGGCCATTACATGGCCGAATAAATCAGCCCAGAACGGAATACTCCTGTAAGCAAGTAATTTTGAGACTATATATGAGGGATAAAAGGTGCAGCCCACCAGACAGTCCGGTTTAAATTCTGTAAAAATCTTTGATAGGAATTCAACATTTTCAAAATCCTCTTTCTTTAGTATATTATACTCAAAATTATAGCCGGAATTGTCTCTGTTTGCCCCGCCTTCTCCGGGACTGCCTCCGGCTGCTTCCTTACCTTTTTTATCTGACATCGGGGGATACTCCACGCCGGCTGCGCTTTCATTACTTTTTAAATCACTATAACTGTATTTAAAACTTTTTATATATTTTGACCTGAAATCTTCCGGATATGCAGAGGGGATAGCATAATTGCAAACACATATCTCATGACCTCTCTTTAAAAGCGGAAGAATAAATTGCCAGGTCCTTATGCCGGTACCATAAACTTTCCTGTCATTTTCAAATGGCAGCGGGCTCATACCCGCTATTAATACCCTGCTCATAATTTAATGCCTTAAAAAAATCATACTTTCTTGCTACCCTGCTTTGCATGTATAATCAGGATTATAAAAACAATAATTAATTTTATATTATATAATATTATTTAAAAGACTATTTAAGTTTCTTAATTATAGTTGTTCTAATGAAAAATTTATACTACCATAACAAAAACAATAAAAACATTAAAAGCAAATCATATTGCATATGAGAATTATTATAATAATACTTCTAATATTCTTTTTATCAATAACCTCTCTACTCAGCTTATCAATCATCAATATAAGTAAAAATGATGGGGATGTGGAAGCTTACGACGAGGAAACTGCAGCATTGAATTATAATAATAGAGCAGAAACCTCTGGCCCGGCAATAAAAATAGCAGAAGATGTTCAGAAATTCTATATTATTAACCTTGCCCGTATGTTTCCGGAAAATAGTAAAACCACGACTGAAGAAGACAGCCAGCATCAGGAACCCCGGGAAAATAATCGTAGTGATGATTCTTCTACGGCTGCAAGCCAGCATGAAGATAAGGAAACCGGCATCACACAAACCCAGGACATTGGAAATGAACCTGATGAGGAATTCGTAGAAGAAGAATATATAGAGAATATTGGTGATAGTGAAGAAGAAGATAAAGAAGCAGATGAGGAGATAAAAAATAATACCGTTAAATTTTTCCTAGACGGTAACATGGAAAATGGCATATATCTGGGTGAAACAATCTCCAACCTTGAATCTACAGAAGCATCAGAAAAATATGGCGAGGATTTTTTAAATACAGGATTTAGATTTACCATTGAAAATAACAGCAGCCTAGATCTGCTTCCCGGTTCGACCCATTATATTTATATCTATTTCTACTCTGAAGAATCCGGCTGGGATTATATAAGGGAAGAAATAAATTTTTCAGGAGAAGAAACTAAAGAGAAAAAAATAACTATTTTTGTGGACAAGCCGGAAGAAAAGTCCATAACTACCAGTCTCCATTTAATCAAGGGGTGGGCTGTTGACCTCAGGAACAAAGAGAATCCAGGTATAAAAAATATAGAAATTTACCTTGACGGGCCAAAAGGGTACGGAATGTCCATAGGTGATATCCCGTACGGCACAGAAAGGGAGGATGTGGCTGACTTTCTTGAAGACCAGAACTACTTAAATAGCGGTTACCAGCTTGAAAAGCAGATAAGCCTTGAAGCCGGCTCTACCCATACATTATTTATTTATGCATATAGCTCCACCGACGACTCTTTTAATTATAAAAAAAGGGAAATTTATCTTTCAGGAACAAAGGAAGAAAAAGCAATAATTAATGCTCAAATTAATACGCAATATTTCATCAGCAACAATACTATTGAAATAACCGGCTGGGCTATTGACAGAAGCGTACTGGCAAGATACCAGGAAGAAAAGGAAAAGGAATCGTCAGAAGCCGATGAACAGGCAACTATTAAAAGATTAATATTTAATTCCAACAGAGATGGTAACGACAATATATACAGCATAAACATTGACGGGACAGGCCTTACCCGATTAACAGATAGCCATAGAAATGACCTTTATCCCGAAGTGTCACCTGACGGTGAAAAAATTGCTTACACTTCAGATATAGGCGGTGTATGGCAGATCATGGTTATGGATTGGAATGGCGAAAATAGAAAACAGATTACACACAATAATTTTAAATGTGCATATCCCTCCTGGTCCTACGACAGTAAATACATATACTTTGAGGCCTATACAGACGGTGACTGGGAATTATATAGAATTAAAAGCGACGGAACAGGACAGAAAAGACTTACCTTCAACCATAATTCTTATGACTGGCATCCATCAGGGCACCCGCAGGGATATGACATCATTTACGAATCCGGGGTTACCGGTCATGAAAATATTTATGTAATGAATCATGATGGCTCCGGAATAATAAAAATATGCAGTGATGGACCCCGGAGAAGAGTCCCGGATGTATCTTCTGACGGAAAGAAAATAACATATATGAGATACTCGGGCAGATACGCTGATATATGGATTATGGACTATAATGGTCAGAATGAAACCAGGCTAACCGATAATTCCGATGAAGATGGACACCCATCATTTTCGCCTGATAACAAATATATAATTTATGAGGAAAGAAAAGGTTCCAGGGAAGACTTAATCCTGATAAACCTCACTACCGGAGAAAAAACAAATATAACCAATTCCTCCTATATTGATAAGGATGCAAGTTTTCTTTATCGCCAGTAGATACCTGCACTTTCGGGCTTATAATACAATTAATCTATAACCTGGTGCTTGAATTTCCTGGGGGAAGACTTAAATTTTAGTCTCACTGATGCGCCTATTGCAACCCCGAGCCAAATAGTCCAGATGGTTTCCCTGGAAAAAAAATAAAAAGCAAGTTCCGAGACAGTTAAGTTTGAATTAAACAATCTGGACACTATCATATTTACAAAACCGGTTTTATATAGAAGTAAAGCAACAGCAGGAATGCAGCCTGCCAGTAAAAATGTCTTTATATCAAAATAATTCTTACGCCAGCCCCGCTTCATGCTAATAACTATTAGAAACCCTATCATAAAACCAAGAATAAGAATAATAATAAATTTTAAAAAGTTTAAAAGACTAACCGGAAGATTATAAACAGCCAGGGCACTGATGATATTATCAAAATATGCATAAGCAGTATAATAAAGAGCGATATTTATAAAACTAAAAATTATAAGGACAAGTCTCATCTTTTATTTTGTTACCATTTTTTCCAGTTATGTTTTACAATTACTCCAGGATTACAGGGATGGATAGTAAAATGTTAACTTAAAAAAATATTAATTTCAATTAATGACGCATTCTGTTATACTCTAAAATCTAAAAAATATACATTTATAGAGCTATCCATTATAATCAATACTTTAAAATCTTAATGTCTAATTCCAATAATATCTAAATAAAAAAATGAGAATAATAACAGTCATTATGATAATTCTACTTTTAGTAGCAGTAATTTCCCTGGGATTTATAATCCTGAAATATACCATATTTAAACCAGCCCCCGAAGAAGAAGCCTCTGAACCGGAACAAACCGATACAGCAGACCAGGAAGAAACAGACACGGCAATCAGTGAAGACGGGGCACAAGATCAATTTGAAGAAGATGAAGTCACAGTAATAGAAATATATCTCGATGGTGACAGAGAAAGCGGCACACTCCTGGGAGAAGCAGTATATGGTATGACTTCACAGGAGGCCTTTACTATCTACGGCGAATATTTTTCAGAAACCGGCTACCTTTTTGTAAGTAATGATACTGGTTATACTTTTGAGCCAGGATCAACCCACTATATTTATGTATACGCCTTAATACCAAAATATGGATGGAATTACACCCGGGAAAAGGTAGTAATCCCCGGTGAAGAAGAAGTTGACGAAAATATAAACCTGTCAATAGACGATCCACCCAATAACGAAGCTATAAAAGAAGATAATAAGTCAGACATCAGAATTTCAGGCTGGTCAATAGATTCAGGCTGCCAGGAAAGCCCCGGGATTGATAGTGTTGAAATATACCTTAATGGACCCAGAGGATATGGGAAATTTCTTAGTGAAGCAGATTATGGGATTGAGAGGTCGGATGTAGCCAATGCATTCGGAAACGCTAGTTATATTAATTCAGGTTATTCACTATATTTTGATGGAAGCGACCTTGAGCCAGGTAGCCAGAACACCTTTTATATTTACTCTTTTTCCAATTCAGGAAGCTATAATCTGGGTCTAAGGGATTTTACGATAGAAGGTAAAAGTAAAGAATCCAATACAATAATCTCTGTGGAAGCTAATTTAGATAATCAATCCATAGAAGTAAGCGGATGGGCTATAAATAAGGATGACATTATCGAAGGAAAGCCCAGAGACCCCAACATGGAATATTCTGTTAAGAAAATAGTATTTACCTCCGGCAAAAACGGCAATGAAGATATATACATAATGAATATAGACGGCAGTGAACTTACACAGCTAACAGATTACTCCGGAAAAGATAATTACCCCGCTGTTTCTCCAGATGGCGAAAAAATTGCCTATACTTCGGATATAGGCGGAGTATGGCAGATTGTAGTCATGAACTGGGATGGGACAGAAAAGGAACAGATAACCTACAATCCATGGAGAAGCGGATATCCTGCCTGGTCTTTTGACGGAAGGTTCATTTTCTTTGAGGTATGCATGGAGGGGAAATATGAAATATACAGGATGAACAGTGATGGAAGCAACATGACAAGACTTACATTTAATCCAAATATAGACGACTGGCACCCTTATGCTCATCCCTTCCAGTACAGGGTTATTTACGAAACAGGACCTTCAAGAAATGAGGAACTTTATTTAATGGATTATGATGGTGAGAATGCAAAGAAAATATCCGATACAGATATGAGGCAGAGAGTCCCTGCAATCTCTATTGACGGAGAAAAAATTGTTTTTAGCGACAATTCTTCAATATATACTATGGATATTGACGGGGGTAATCTGAAAAAGGTTAGCGGAGACCTACAGTACTGCAGACACCCTGATATATCTCCCGATAATAAATATATATCCTTTGAGGGCAATGCAAATGGACAGCTTGAAATATTTATAGTTAATGTTGATGGTTCAAATCTTCAGAAACTTACTAATATTCCCGGGGATGATTATGATCCTTATTTTCTTTATCAGGCCTCACAATCTTTTTAGAGTTTTTATCCTCTTTTACTCCAACCGAGACATGCTTGAATTTCCTTCTTGAAAAACTTAAGCGTAGTGATGAACCCACTGCAAAGCCAAGCCACAGAGACCAGACAGACTGGTTGGAGAAAAGGTAAAATGCAAGTTCGCTTACCTTTTCGCTGGAATTAAAGAGCTTATCTATAATAATGCCTGTTATTGTACCTTCGGATAGTAAAAGACAGATAAAAGGGAAAACACCCACAGTAAGAAGATTCTTAAAACTAAAAAAACTCTTTTTCAGTCTAAGCCGGAGCATTAGCATTGCCATTGCACCTATACTAAAACCTGCAATCAAAAGCGCTGCTAATTTTATATAATTTGCGGTTACCGGAGATAGGTCTACCCCTTCCAAAATTTCCAGTATCTTATCAAAATAGGAATATATTAGAATATAGAAAATTGTATTAATAAAAGAAAATATTATCAGTAAAATTCTCAAAATTTACCTCTTTCCCCTTCTCAATCTTTATTATACATAAATTAGATAATTTTTTTCTGCCGGTAAAAGCATTTATAAATACTACAATCTCTGCCCGATACTTCCGAGATATTGCGAAACATAATTAAATACTGTATGCGCTACCACCGAAGCACCTGCTGAGCTGTAATGCATCCCATCACTGAGATATCCCCCCGGATTCTGCGACAGAGGTGTCAATACATCTATGACTACCGCACCATGTTTTGCAGCAATTTGCCTTATTACATCATTATATTTGGCATAACCTCCTTTATCAGGCCAGTTGATAGGTCCAATAAGGTTTATAAATACCCTTGCCCCCTGGCTTTTTGCTTTAATAACCATACCCTCCAGATTGACTGAAAATTCGGAGTAGGTGGGGCCCACATCATTGGTCCCATAGGCAATTATAACTATGCCGGGATTATAAGGTCCAACCGTGCTGTCATACCTTGCATAACCACCGCGTGCCAGCTCGCCACACTTTGCACTGGCAATTGTGTTATATTCAGCATATGGATAATTTGCTTCCAGAAGCTGGTCAAACATCTGAACCCAGTTTGACCTTGCTATTAATGAGTCTCCCATTGCCACGATAGTTAGACTGGCATTGCCTCTTACACTTAAGCTTTTCTGCGGCAGATTAATTACTCCGCTACTGCTCTCCACTCTAAAATTTGCGGTTATTGCCCCACCTTTTCCGGCCAGCTCCTCATTTACTTTTACACTAAAAGTTATTTCCTTTTCCTCGCCGGCACCAAGGTTTGATAAATCCCATATAAGACCCCTTATTTCATCACTCCATCTTATCCCCTCGGCAGTACCGGATTTGCTGATATAAGTAGCCCCTGCTGGCGTGGGACAGATTATGCTGTAATTTTCCTCTTTTTTATCACCTGTATTCCTGACAACAATTCTTATGCTTATGCTTTCCCCTGGATAAAGCTCCCCACCGTTTGAATCATATATATACGCTTCCGACCCGGCTAAATCAGAAGAAAGGTCCAGCTTTTCCTCTACTGACTTTTCTATTGTATCTGACCCATATTTTAATGTGCTTTTACTGGCTATAAGTTCATTACCGCTTAAATTTTCCTTAACTTTTACCTTAAAGGAAAAGGTGCGGGGGCTGTTTACTTCTATATTATCAATCTCCCACAATACATAATCACCTTCATATTTTCCTGAACCAGAAATAGAATCCTCAATTATATCTACATACTCCGATACACCACTTTTAATCTCCACATCAAAAGCATCCATATCTCCTGTATTTTTAACTGTTAGTTCATATTGCAAAACATCTCCCAGCAGTGTCTCACCGTCATTTTCATCAACAACTTCCACTTTAAAGTTACTTAAATCAGGACTGCTTTCAATCTTGCTAACCAGGTCTATAGCGATATCTTTATTGAATACTTCTTCCCCGACTTGATATTTGAATTTCACTTTATTAAGTTCAATTACTGTATCCTTATCCAGCGACTTATCTACTTCCACCATAAAATACAGCGTTGCCTTTTCATTTTTCTCAAGCACCTCAGCTACCTCAAAAGATAACACTCCATCATCACCATTGCTATTTAATATATTATTGTTATCCGATGAGACAAAAGATGTATATTCCGGTATGCCAACCTCTACAACAAGATTTTCAACATCCCTGTTTCCGGTATTCCTGCAATTTATTACATATGTTATGCTGCCACCGGGCTTAATATATTCCCCTGCATCACTGTATACGTAATTAAAACGCTCATCAGTAAAATTTGGCTCCACCAGATAAATCCTGTAATAATAGAAGAAAGAAAATGAAACTGCAATTACAATGAGAATAACTACAGGGTAAAACCACTTTTTATTAGCTTTTATATAATCTAAAATTTTTTTAAAAATTTCCATAATATTTATACCGTTAATACTTCAATAACTGAATTTTAAAAAAACAGCTTTAATATTATAGCAAAAAGCTGACATCTAAAAAATCCTATCCTTTACCATTACTTCATCTCTATTTCAATATCATCACAGTTAATATAATTCTCACGATAAGTTGCCCTGAATTTTATAATAGATTGCCCGGGAGAAACACCCTTAAGCTTGACTATTAAATTAATCTCACTGTTACTATCTACCACATATAAATCACTTACCCACATATACATACCACCGCTAACACCGGGATACTGGTTGATATTGCCGTCCGGGCCCACCCCGGCCAGTTCTATATTATCCGGAAGTTCCAGTTCCAGTGAAGTAATTCTGGCGCTATCCTCACCAGTATTTTTTATACTAAACTCTACATTAAATTCCTCTCCTGTTTTCTTAATGTAATCATCAACTTCATAGTCAATCCCTATACTTCTATCCAGTTCCAGATAACTGGCATACTGGTCAGGTGAAATCAGGCTATTAAATTCAACCCTTTTTATACTATAGAGATCAATTGTACTTATATTCTCAGCTCCTCCAGCATGCCTGAGTGCGCCTCTATATCCCGCTTCTTCAAACAAAGGGTAATTATCAGGAGAATAATTTCCCTTAGGCAGGGCGACAAATAAAACTTCATTTCCGAGATGGGATTCAATATCTTCCTTTGATTGGGTAAGCTCATATAGAACGACCTCATCAGAAGCCACTCCCAATCTTATATGATTTACGGTATGTGACTGGAACTCACAACCATATTCATACATTTCTTTAATTTCAGGCCATATAAGTATGGGTCGTATGGGCCTTTCCGGATTAACCTCTTTCTCAAAATATTCATTTGTCTTTCTTTCTGCTTCAGTCTCTCCTACTGCACCTGTTACCAGAAATACAGTCATCTTGTATCCGTATTTTTTAAGAATTGGAAACCCGTTGGTATAAACATCCCGGAAACCATCGTCAGAGGTTATGATTACAGGTTTTTCGGGCAGTGCCTTTCCGAAATCTATGTAGTCCAGAAGATCTTTTAAGGTAATAGTTTCATAACCGTATTCCTTCAGAACACCGCAAAGTTTATCAAAATGGCCGGTATACAGTTCTATCGGAGCTCCAATATGGTCTTCTATTGCATGCATACCTATTATTGGGATAAAGTCACCTTCAAATGGCTTAACCCCATAAACCATTATGCTGTATCCGGAACCGATAAAAGAATCCACTTCATCCGAAGATATTTCCAGTTTAATCTCCACCGGTATGTCCTCATCTATATCATCTATCAAGACCAGACTGGTATTAAATATCTTTTCTTCTCCAAGTTTCAGAACATCAATATCCCAGGAGGTCTGGGCATTGCCTGATTTAAACAGGTCAGGAGCGATAAGATTGATTTTTACATTTTTTGCCTCTGCATCACCGCTGTTTATGATCGTTACATTGATTCCTATATTCTCACCCGGGTAGGTAGTGTTATTATCAATATCAACAAATTCTATATAGGATGTTGAAAATAATGGCTCTCCCCCGGAATTATTATCATCAGCAGTACCAATACTGCCCAATCCTTCAAAGAACAAACACCCGGTAAGAATTAACGAAATAATTAATATAAAAACAAATAATACTGCCGTATTAATTATTTTAACCTGCTTTTTTACCTCAAACATTACATCTTCTCCAGCTCATCTTCGCCTTCTTTGTATATTTTAAATACAATAAAAAACTTAAAAAATTAACCAGGTTCCAGTTAATAATTCCTGATCAATCCTTTATTTCTATCTCAATATCATCACAGTCTACATAGAAACCGCCTGTTGTTAACCTGAATCTTATCAGTGATTTACCCGGTGCTGCACCTTTCAGCTTTATAATCAAATTTATTTCACCGCCGGCTTCTATAATATACGAATCACTAACCCACATATATATACCCTGGCTTAAGCCCGGACCCTGTTCAATGTATCCGCCAGGAACTGTTTCTAAAAATTTAATATTTCCAGGAAGCTCAAGCTCAAGTGATGTAATTTTGACACTTTCTTTATCTTCATTTTTAATCTTATATTCTATAGTAAATTCCTCTCCAAACTCCCTGGTGTAGCTATCGCTGGAGTAACTAATTTCAGGAATATCGGCAATGGCTTCATTAACCATGTAAAGTCTTAGCATTTCATCATATCTTGCCCATAAGTAGGTTATTCCTACCTGTTCGGCCTTAAACATAGTTTTCAATACCTCATCATTACCCACATAATATACTGTAATACCATTATCAAGTGCCTCCATCATATTTTTTGCAGAATATTCGTGAACTTTATGGGATATATATTCTATATTTTTATCACCATATTCATATTTATTCACAAATATTCCAATATTTGTTGATTTAGCAAGAACATATATCCTGGAGTTACTCTCCATATTGCTGAATGCCTCATCCCAGAACTTATAAACATAAGAAGTTCTGGAATGGTCTAGCGCAGGATAATTTTCTATTATTAAACCACAGGGTAGGAAAACAAGAAACAACCCTGTTATAGTTAACATAAAATATTTTAAGAATCTGTCAATTCTTAATTCCTTCCTGCCCTTAAGTGATTTCTTAAACAATAAAATCATGCTATCCAGTATAAACATAAACCCGGAAGCAATATAAAAAGAAAAAACAATCATTGAATTAAGAAGGTAATTCCGGAGCGCATGACCTGCATACAAAGGCGGGACAACAAGATTTAAAATTACCAGCAACAATGTGCAGAGCACAAATTTTTTATTTTTCTTAAACAATATAATAAGCCCTATAAGAGCTATAAGAAGTAGCAGAACACCATAAGTCTCATAAATCATACCCAGATAATCTTTAATTACCTTTATAATTAAAGAAATGTTCTTATCTCCGAAACTTCCACCATGAAGCTCTCCTGTCACACCTTTCCCGGTTATATAATAAAAAAACCGCAAAGGAGTAGTTACTTCCCCGTAGCCCTGTAGAGACCTTATGGGAAGATATAAATAAGATAGCAGAGGCAGAATAAAATACAATATACTGATAAAAATTGCTTTAACGTTCTTAAAAATTTTCGGATTTATGATAATTACATATAAAACAATTGCGGGTACCAGAAAAAACGCAAGCGGGTGGTTTGTTAAGCTTAAACCAATACAGAATGAGAAAAAATACAGATATTTTCTTGTTTTATTCTCTTTATAAAGAATTGCCGAAAAAAACAATAAAGCTATAAAAAAAGTATGCAGCGTATCAAATTCTAATCTGTTTGCCACTTCCCAGAAGGGAACGATAAAAGCAAATATCATAGAGCTTACAAAGCTTACAAATTCATTCTTTACCAGCTTATTGATTGAGAGAAATAAAAATAAAATGGATAGCGCTCCAAATATTGCAGAGAAAAGATTAAGACGGTAAGCTATATCACCAATGGGCAGGAAGGTAAAAAGTTTTTCCAGCATGGAAAACACCGGATATCCGGTAGGAACCATAAGACTCATCTCCGTAACCTGAAGGGCGTACCAGCCAGTATCTCCCCCGATTAATTTGCGCTCCAGGGTCATAAGATAAATAATCAGTGGGATAGCAGCAGAAAGAATTGCTAATATAATAACACTCCTATTTATTATAAATTCCCGGACCTTCTTCAATATATACTCCTTACTATAATTCCTTACATAAATAAAAAATGGTCTATAAATTAAATATCACTACGCCTGCGATAACCAGAAGATTACCTATAATTCTCAACCTGTCAATATCTTCCTTAAGAATAACCCATGAAAATATCATTATAAAAAAGTAGCTCAGCGCTGTAAATGAATAAAAATTTGAAAAATCAATTACCCTCATAGTGATTATAGATATCACGGGGACAAGCAGAAATAAAAATATACTTAAGAGCAGGTATTTATTCTTCAAATTGCAAACAATTGGTTTTTTTAAATCTACTCCCCTGGCTCCTATTTTAAGTATAACCTGCGCTAGAGCAACCAGGAACTGAACTATAACCGCTAAAGAAATATAAAGCATAATTTAAACCTCTTCCATCTTTTTACCCGATAGCGCTATAACAAAAACCCCCGCCACTATAACTACTGAACCTATTATTTTTCTTAAAGTAATAGGTTCCGCAAACAATATCTTTCCCAGCAAAAGGGAGAAAAAGTAATTCAAGCTTAAGAATGGATATATAAAGGAAAGCTTAAATTTCCTGTGCAGAATAAACCAGAATGCAAATTTCAAGCCGTAGGTTAATATAAGAACACACAACCAGAAAACAAGGATTCCGGAAAGATTAAGATTCATACCAATATATTTACTCGCAATTACGCTCATTAAATTAATGCTTATAGTAAGAATAATTATAATGACATAAAAATTTTTTTTATTGGTATCTCTAAATCCCATTTTTATTTCTTTTTAATTACCCAAAACAAACAAATATCGTGAAACACATTTTATATCAAAACCGGGTAAATTATAAGTTTTTATAATTTTTTTAAATCCTTTAAAACATAAAAAAATCTTAAACCCTACTACTTTTTGTGTTATAGTTATAAAATTATTTAAGTTAAATAAAATTTTTCCCGGAAATCCGGGGAACTTTTTATTTAATTATGCTCTGGTTTTATTTGTAAGCAAACTTTTTAGTAAGCCCAATTTAATAAAAGATAACTTTAGGGTTTAATTATATTAAAAATAACACTATATAAAAGTAAGTAATATGACAAAAAAGCTGCTAGTAGCAATCCCGGCATATAATGAAGAAGAAAAAATTGGAGAGGTAATACAAAATATTCCTAAAAAAATTAAAGGAATATTAAAAATCCATGTCCTTGTTATTGATGACGGTTCTACAGATAAAACTGTAAAAATTTCTATGGATTCAGGGGCTGAAGTTTTAAAAAATCACTATAATATGGGTTACGGGGTAGCTTTTGGTAAAGCACTTCAATACGCTGTGGAGAATAATTTTGATTTAATGGTAAGCATTGATGGTGATGCCCAGTTTAGCCCGTTAGATATACCCCGGCTTATTGACCCGATCATCAAAAACGAAGCAGACATGGTGACCGCTTCCCGTTTTATTGACAAAAAATACTACCCCAGGATGCCTTTATCCAAATTCTGGGGAAACAAGTTAATGTCAAGATTAATAAGCAAGCTGGTAAGGAAAAAGTTTTATGACGTGTCCTGCGGCTACAGGGCATATTCGCAAAAAACCATGCTTTCATTAAATCTGCACGGCAAATTCACTTTTTCGCAGGAAACATTTATTGACCTGTCATTTAAAGGACTTAAGATTATGGAAGTTCCGGTAAAGGTAAAATATTTCCCTTCAAGAGTTTCAAAAATTTCTTCCAATCTTTTTACATACGGTATAAATGCTTTTAAAATTATTCTTGAAACTTATAGAGACCACAAACCATTTACATTTTTTTCATATATTGCCCTTTTCTTTTTTATAGTAAGCATCTTATTTGGCTCTATTCTGCTTTATACCTATATCTCAATCGGGTCATTCCATCCGAATGTCTGGTCAGGGTTTGTGGGAGGTACTTTCTTTTTCATTTCGGTTATATTTTTCATAGTAGGTATATCGGCAGATATAATTAAAAGAATCAGGGTTAATCAGGAAGAAATATTGTACCTTTTGAAAAGAAAATCCCAGAAAAAATAAGCCAGTAATATGCCCGGCTCCTTTCAGCTACCCTCAGGGTAGGTTAGGTAAGGTTAAATGAAAATAGTAAAAGTAGTATAATAATTAAAAAATATTAATAAAAATAATTACTAAAAAAATGAAAAGTATTTTAATTATAAAAATTTTATATTATCTTTTCTTTGTGTTTATCTTTCTTTTTTCGCTTATAGTCTTTTTTGAAATCGCAGATTTTAGTTTTTATAACTCCCACCTGAGTGGCTTTTTTCATAAAGTTCTAAGCACTTTAAACTTTTAATCTTTCCTGGCCGTTTTCTTTTTTAAATTTACCCTCAAAATAAGGCCTGACAACATATACAATCCCGCCTACCAGGCCGACCAGGATTAACATAAACAGTATTAATAATGAACACAGGGCGGCCTTCTCATTTGCTACTCCCATGGCTACCATAATAAAAACCAGTGAATTCTCCCTCAGGCCGATGCCTCCGATTGAAATGGGAATCATAGATATAGTTGATACTACCGGCACTATAAATATAAATGCAGTCAAACTAAGGTTAATTCCCAGGGCCATAGCAGAAAGATACCAGTTAAGTATAACAGCAAATTGAAGAAAAAAACTGTATACCAAAACCTTTAAAAGGACTATTCTGTGGTTTTTAAAACTCATAAGAGTGTTGTAAGCATTGGATAACTTTTCCTTTATTCTGTTTGCAAACTTAAACCTCTTTAAAAACTTAGCTATGCCAAAAATAGAGGGCTTCATAATTATAAGAGCTATAATCGCAACTATCACAAAAAAGATGACAATAGGTATTATCACCGGCTGATTACCAATAGCAGTAAAACCGAGAAATAAGGCTGCTACAGCATAAATAGCCGAGCTTACTGTACCGGAAAACCTTTCTACCAGAATTACCGAAGCTGATGAGCTCAAAGGAATTTTTGCCTTTTTTGAAACATCATAGGTCCTGAACACATCACCACCTATAATAGTAGGCAAAATATTGTTAAAAAATAAACCTATAAGTACTGTCACGCTTAATGTGGCAGTACTCAGTTTTACATCCTGCGTATTTAAAAGTGCCTTCCACCTGAATGCCGTTATCCAGGTCCCAAAAACATGTGTTAACATGGCAAGCAGAAGCAGGATTATATTGGGAAGCAGGATTATATCGGATGACTTTAATATTTCAAATATGCTGGAAAAATTTTCGAACCGCGTCTTAATTAAATAAGTAATCAATGAAATGCTTACTACAATTCTTAATACCAGAAGTATTGATTTCTTATTCTTCCTATAGAAAGCAATAATTTTATTTTTCATTTTTTGCAGGTAATTATTAAGTTATCTTTTAATTACGTTATTTTCTAGATTTAACAACCCTCGCAGGCGAGCCTGCAGCTATTGAGAAAGGCGGGATATTTTTTGAAACCACTGCTCCTGCGCCTATTATGGTACCATTTCCTATGTTCACACCATCAAAAACCATAGCACCTGCACCTACCCAGCAGTCTTCTCCAACCTCAATACCATAAGAAGGTTTTTCCTGCTCGGCTATAGGAATATCAACCCGGGAGTAATCATGTCCTCCGCCAATAATATATACATAAGCAGCAATCAGCGTATCTTTACCTATGATTACCTTACTTCCTGAAAATATCTCGCTGTTAAATCCCACTACTACATTTTCTCCCAGGGTTATATCTCCATTCTTGCAGCTTAATATACTGCCCCTGCCGATAAAAATATGTTTGCCTATGCTAATACCTTTATTGCTTAACCCCTTGGCATCCAGGACACAGTAATCATCTATTACCACATTATCTTCAATTGATATTTTATGGGGATGTCTTATAGTTATTGATTTTCCGAAGCTTACGCCCTTTCCCACTTTCTTGAAAAGCAGGGGGTAGAATAAGTTCCTGAAAAAAATACCGATAGCCCCGGGCATATCCTGGAATAAAACTGTTATCAGCTCATGCTTTAACAAATTAAAAAAGCCTTTTCTGCCCACAAAAAGGTCTATATATTTAGCAACTTTTGACTTTTTTTTAGAAAAAAGTTCTTTCTGAATCTTATCCTCATATCTTTCTATCCTGATCATCCTCCCTCTATAATTAATCCATTTAAAAATCTTTAACTCTAAGACGAACAAAATCCCAATTGGTTTATCACAAAAAAGATATCCATACCTCAATCCAGGCGTTTAACCTGTTAAATATCCCATATTTTTTAATATTTTCATATGAATTTTTTTAGCTTTTTAAATGTTCTCTTATAAAAACTCCAATATATTCCAGAGGAATACCCAGAAAAGACTTTCTACCAATTCTATCACAGTCCCTGCACGGAATTAAATTATCAATAATACCGGACTTAAATATTTTTCTCATTTCTCTTATGGCTTTTCCATTAAAAATTTCTCCTATTTTCTCTTCATTGACATCCCCCAGGCAAATATTTCCTTCAAAATCCTGGGGACACATGAATACCTTTCCGTTAAAAAAAATAGTCAGTGAATACCAGGGGAAGGTACAGTAAGCTCTCTTCTTCCTTTTGGCTACTTCATTTCTTTTGCCCGCCCCACTTATTTTAATCAAACCTCCCCAGTTATGGGGAACCCTGCTTACTATTTTATCAGGTGGAAGATTTTTAAAATTATTTAAAAAATTTCTTTTTTGTTTCTCTATTTTATCACTTCTTAATTCAGTTTCATCCTGCATAACCTGTATAACCGTATATGGCTTCTTTGATTTCAATTGCTCCTTTATTTTAAGGAAATCGATTATATTTTTAAGGCTCTCTTCAAATCTGGCTCCTGTCCTGTTTTTTTCATAAATTTCCTTTGTGTATCCATCAAAAGAGAAGGATACCAGGTCAAGACCTGCCAGTACCATCTCTCTGTCAAGCTTCTTATTCATAAGAGTTGCATTGGTATGAATCCTGGTTTTTATCCCCCTCCTACTGGCATAGGCAATCATAGGCACTATATTTTTATTAAGAAGCGGTTCTCCCCTGTGGAAAAGATTAACATCGTGAACTTTACCTGCAGCTTCATCAATTATCTTTTTGTATAGCTTAAAATCCATATCGCCCCTCTGTTCGGGCGGGAGGTTTCTGTTATAACAAAAGCGGCATTTTAGATTACACCTGCTGGATAATTCTATCCAGATTCTTATGGGATAAGAATTGCAATATTCCCTCTTAAGGCAGTAGCTTAAATAAATCCTGAGCAGGTCAAAAATGCGGTTTAATTTGTTCATTATAAACTTAAATTTATTTTAGAATCATATCTTTTATCACATATATAGACCTATCCTGGACTTCGTGATGTACCCTCATGAGCACTTCTGCAAGAAGCCCCATGGTAACTAGCTGAATGCCTATAAAAATCATAAATATTGATAGGGTGAATAGCGGCCTGTCCCCAAGAGGATGGCTGAAGAATATCCTCATTATAATCAGGTAAGCTGTCATAATAAAACCAACAGTAACCGAAAACAAACCAAGCAGCCCGAATATCTGTATTGGTCTCTGCGAATAGCTTAAAAGGAATTTTACTGTTATTATATCAAGAATTACTTTTATGGTTCTTGAAACACCATACTTGGATTTCCCATATTTCCTGCTGTGGTGCCTGACCGGGACCTCTGCAACACTTACCCCCATCCAGCTTGCTATAGCAGGTATATAACGGTGCATTTCACCGTACAGGTCAATATTTTTTATTACTGCTCTCCTGTAAGCTTTAAGGGTGCACCCATAATCATGAAGATAAACTCCTGTAAGTTTTGATATTATTTTATTTGCAATCATTGAGGGGAACTTCCTGGTTACAGTTTTATCTTTCCTGTTAACACGCCAGCCGCTAACAATATCATATCCTTCATTAATTTTTTTCATTAAAATCGGAATATCACGCGTGTCATTCTGTAAATCCGCATCCAGAGTTATTACTACTTCACCTTCCGAGAAATCAAAGCCGGCACTTATGGCCGATGTCTGACCAAAATTTTTTCTAAACCTTATTACCTTAAATGATTTATTTTTATCATGGACCTTTATAAGCTTCTCAAAAGTACCATCTGTGCTACCGTCATCTATAAGCAGCACTTCATACTTTAAGTTCATCGTGGAAAGAGTTTGCTCAAGTTTTTTGCAGAGATTAGTAATGCTTTCCTTTTCATTGTAAACAGGAATAACAACAGATAAATCAATACCAGAACCATTATTTTTTTTAGATTTTTCCAATTTAGCCATCAAATAGCTCCTCTTCTGCTTTTTCTTTATACCATTTTATAAATCCTGCTAAACCTTCCTTAATATTAGTCCCGGGAGAATATTTTAACATTTTTCTTGCTTTTCTTATATCCGCGCAGGTTGTAAAAACATCGCCTGGCTGGCTGCCCATAAATTTCAAGCCTGCCTTCTTTTCCGTGGCTTTCTCTATCAATCTTACCAGCTCCATCAACCTTACTGTTTTTGAATTTCCTAAATTTATAATCTCATAACCCTTTATACTTTCCAGACTGTTAACCAATCCAGAAATAATATCATCAATATAGGTGTAATCCCTGGAGGAAGAGCCATCACCATAAATTTCTAACTGCTTGCCATTCAATATACGCCTGGTAAATTTACGTATAGCCATTTCCGGCCTCTGCCTTGGCCCGTAAACTGTAAAAAACCTGAAACAAAAAACTGATATTTTATATAAATCATGATAAGTGTAAGAAATCAGTTCACCTGCTTTCTTTGTTGCTGCATAGGGAGATATGGGATGGTCAACGCTATCGCTCTCTGAAAAGGGTATTTTTTTATTACCCCCATAAACCGAAGATGAAGAAGCAAAAATAAACTTCCCTACATCATGTTTCCTGCAACACTCCAGAAGGTTCATTGTTCCCGAAACATTTACCTTCTCATATAAAACAGGGTTTATTATTGATGGTCTTACCCCTGCTCTTGCCGCCAGATGTATTATAATTTCTATATCATTATTTGAAAATATTTCTTTCATGCTCACTGGGTTACAGATATCCGAGCGGTAAAGCTTAAAGCGGGGGTTATCAATGATTTTTGAGATATTATTTTCTTTTAGTCCGGGGCTGTAGAAGTCATCAAAATTATCTATACAGATTACCTTAAACCCCAGATTTATTAACTTTTCACAGAGATGGGAGCCGATAAATCCTGCTCCTCCTGTTACTGCTATATTCATTATTTTTTGTTTTTTGCTTCTTTTTTAAATTACTTAAAAAATTTTTAACTAATTATAACAAAAAAAGGAGTAAAGAGAAGGTTTTAAGTTAAAAGAAGCAGCCAGAATACCCCTTCTTTTGTAGAACAACATTAAAATTACACTTATTAAAAAAGAATTTTATGTGTTTTTTAAGGTTAAGCCCTTCCTTATTAGTCACAAATGATATAGAATATCAAAAGCAAATTACCCTTGAATTTTTTTTGATTATTTAACTATCTAAATTTTAATGAAAGGGGAGCAGATTGAAATTATTGGTAACAGGCGGGACCGGTTTTACCGGCAGCCGTCTTGTAGAATATTTAATAGGTAAAGGGCATGACGTCACAGCGCTGGATAACCAGAAGGGTATTTTATATGACGATCTTGTAAAAAAAGGTGCAAACATTATCCTGGGTTCGGTTACTGACAGGGAAGCAGTAAAAAAATCCTTAGACGGCATAGAAGGTGTTTTCCACCTGGCTGCATCCTTCAGGCAAATCAACGCCCCGAAAAAGACCTACTGGGATGTTAATGTAGAAGGAACCCGTATTATTTGCGAGGAAGCAATCAAAAAACCCTTAAAAAAATTTGTTTACTGCTCAACTCAGGGAGTACATGGAGATATCAAAAATCCCCCCGGTGATGAAGATTCCCCAATAGAACCGGTTGATTATTATCAATACAGCAAATATGAAGGAGAAAAAGTTGTAAAGGAATTTACAGCAAAGGGCCTTAAAAGCGTTATTATAAGGCCTACTGCGATTTATGGCCCTGGCGACCCGGAAAGGTTTTTTTACCTATTCCGTTTTGCAAAAAAAAGTAAATTCTATATGTTTGGTAACGGAAAAGCCCTCTATCATCCCGTTTATATAGATAATCTTAACGACGGCTTTTATGCTGCTTTTGAAAGTGATAAGAAAGATGCCGAAGTTTACCTTATCGCTGATGAGGAATACTTTACCATCAAAGAACTTGTTAAAAAAATAGGCCAGGCAATGGGCAAGGAAGTTAAATTCATACAACTTCCCTTTCTCCCTTTATACGTAGCTGCCTGTTTATGCGAATTTATCTGCATGCCATTTAAAATTCCCCCGCCCTTATTCAGGCGCAGGGTTGACTGGTATAGGCAGAACAGGGCTTTTAAAATTGATAAAGCCAGAAGGGAATTAAACTATAACCCAGAGGTTGGAATTAAAGAAGGTCTTAAGCAAACAGCAAAGTGGTATAAAGATAATAACTATCTGTAAGAGCAGGATAAGCAAGATACATAGAATAGTTTATTTATTTGCGGTATTTCTGGTTTTATCCGGCAGGCAATATTTATATATTTTTAAAAGGGATTAATATGATGTGTGGAATCTGCGGTTTTAACTGGAACGACGAAAAGCTAATTGATAAAATGGTCCAGAAAATTCACCACAGGGGACCTGATACTAACGGGATAAAAACTTTTCCTTCCTTTTCTATAGGTAGCTCCCGTCTAAGTATTCTTGACCTTTCCGTAAAGGGAAACCAGCCGATGTCCAGCCGGAACGAAAAACTATGGATTGTTTACAATGGAGAAGTATATAATTTTCCGGAAATAAAAAAGGAGCTGATTGGCAGAGGGCATAGGTTTAACAGCCACACCGACACCGAAGTAGTTTTAAAAAGCTACCAGGAATACGGTCCGGACTGTCTCAAAAAGTTTAACGGCATGTTTGCATTTGCCATCTGGGACGAAGAAAAAGAAGAGCTCTTCCTTGCAAGGGATAGAATCGGCATTAAACCCCTTTATTATTACCTGAAAGAAGGGAAATTAATTTTCGGTTCAGAAATAAAAAGTATCCTCAAGGCAGACTGCGTTAAAAAGGAAGTAAACCTTCAATCCATGTATTACTACCTTGGGTATGAATTTGTCCCTGCTCCCGATACCATGTTCAAAAATATCTACAAACTCCGTCAGGGTCATTATGCAATCTTTAAAAATGGCAATCTAAAGATACAAAAATACTGGGACCTTGAATTCAAGCCAGAAATTTTTGATGAAGACGAGGCGGCAGACAGAATTTTTTCATCCCTGGAAAAATCTATCAAAACAAGACTTATCAGCGATGTCCCACTGGGGATTTTCCTTTCGGGAGGACTTGATTCCAGTACAGTGGTGGGCTTTGTCTCAAGATTATATCCCAAAAAAATCCAGACTTTTTCTATTGGTTATAAAGATGAAACCTTCTCGGAACTTCCTTATGCTAAAATAGTCTCGGATTTCTTTGGTACAGAAAATAATGTACTAATGATTAACCCTATTTCTCCCGAAGATGTAGAAAAAAGTCTTTACCATCTGGATGAGCCTATGACTGACCTTTCCACCATCCCCTTTTACCTTATCAGCAAAAAAGCCAGGGAAAAAGTAAAGGTTTGCCTCAGCGGAGAAGGTGGAGATGAGATGTTTCTGGGTTATGACCGGCTCAAAGCAGCACGGCTAAACCGTTATTATAATATTCTCCCTTCTATTGTAAGGAAAAAAGTAATATCGCCACTTATTATGAAACTGCCCGACCAGCCACAGAAAAAGGGTGCCATAAACATGCTCAAGCGTTTTATAGAGGGAACGCTGTATCCAGAAGAAGTAGGAGCTATGCGGTGGCAGTATTTCCTTAACCCGGCAATCGAACAAAATATCTTTACAAAAACTATCAGGGATAATATATCTTTTACTCCTTTTAACCCCATATATCATTTTTCCAGAGCCTGCAATTCAGACCTTCCAATAAATAAAGATATTTATGTGGACATAAAACTAACTATGGCTGACAGCGTACTTATGAAAGTTGATAAGATGAGTATGGCAACTTCCCTTGAAGTAAGGGTTCCTTTCCTGGACCATGAACTTGCAGAATTATGTGCTTCAATCCCTGCAAATTTAAAACTTAAAAAATTAACAACAAAATATATATTAAGAAAAACCCTGAAAAAATATAACTTCCTGCCTGAAAAAATCATCTACAGAGGCAAACAGGGCTACAGCCTGCCGATTAAAAACTGGCTGAGGGAAGAACTAAAAGATTACATGATAGACCTTTTTGAAAAGTCACCGGTCATTAAAGAAAATATTAACGGTCCATACCTTTCAACACTTGTAAATGAGCATCTCCAGCTAAAACATAATCATAACCATATTCTATGGGCTCTTGTTAATCTTGGTATATGGTATAAGAAGTTTTTTGCTTAAACATGCTGATTTTCTAACAATTTCCTTTATATAGATTAGAATCTATTTATTCCTGCCATCAATATAGTCTTTCAGTGCTTCTTTCCAGTCCCTTAAATCAGCCAGCCCTGCCTTTCTTAAATTCAGGTTATCCAGAACTGAATAAGCCGGCCTCCTTGCTCCCGCACCAAATTGTTCTGCAGTAGAAGGCAGAACCTTAGCAGCTATTCCCATGAGCTTAAATATTTCAGTGGTAAACTCATACCAGGAGCAGCTCCCTGTATTGGTCATATGATAAATGCCATATTTTTCTTTTTTAATCAGCTCAAAAAGCTTTCTGGAAACATCCATGGTGCTGGTAGGGGTAACTATCTGATCATCTACAATTCTTATTTCCTTTTCCTCTGCCCTTCTTATTACCATCTCTACAAAATTGGTACTACCCTTACCCACGCAACCCGCATGTCCGTAAAGGCCGCATAACCTTACTATGTAATATTTATCCAGAATATACTGGATTACATGCTCCCCCGCCAGTTTAGATATTCCGTATACACTCAGCGGGCGCGGGCAGTCACTTTCTATATAAGGAGAGCCCTTCTCTCCGTCAAATACATAATCAGTGCTGAAATGCATAAGGGGAATATCCATTTCTCTGCATATTAATACAAGGTTCTTAACCCCCAAAGCATTTACCTTGAAAGCTTCCAAAGCTTCATCCTCGCACCTGTCAACATCATGAAAGGCAGCCGTGTTTATAATAATGTCCGGGTTAATTTTTTTTAAAACATTATCACTTAATTTATAATCACAGACATCAATATCCTTTAAGCCAACCAGACCTTTAGTCTCCAGACCTTTTTCTTGAAAAAAATTATTTATATCGGTCCCGAGCTGTCCGTCAACCCCTATAATTGCAACTTTCACTGTTAAATCCCCCCATATATTAAGACAAATCCTAACTAACCAAAAACTTTAAAATAAAATAAATACATACCTCTACTACAGCCAGTATTACATATGAAAATGTTATCCATAAAATTTTTTTCTTCTTTCTTGCAATGACAGTTATCCTTAAAATCTCTATAACAATCACTCCCAATATAAAGAGATACAGGAATGTAAAATATTTATTGGCAAACAATTTATAAAAGAACTCCGGGAACGGGCGCTTCTGATACCAGTGTTTCATCCTTACCTTATCAAAATAATCTTTTTCAACCCTGAACACACTATCTCCGGGGCTTTCCAGGAAACCGCCAACATTTATCCGTGATAAATCATAGCCATCATTAATTTTTAAATCAAATTCCAGATAGGTATAATCATCCGGGGTAAAACTAAATCCATCCGAATAATCCTCGCCATCCAGGATAGATGAAAATTTAATTTCATTTTCTTCCACCTTAATTGTATCGCTATCCTCTTCCCATTCTTTTAGCTTATATGACGATATTTCCCCGTCGGTTGTAACCTTTCCGTCAAATTTAGTATCCTTCCGGTCCACACTCCACTCCACAAATATGCTACCGTCTTTTTCCCATATATAATAGCCGTAACTTGCACCGGGAATATAGAAAATCCCTGTACATCCTGTAAGTAACAGCAGGGTCAACGCTAACAGTAAGCCGGTTACGACTGTTTTAATTTTTAAATTTATATTTGCCATAATTTCCTTAGAGCCTGTTATTATTTAATTTACTTCCCATTAACTCCTTATTATCTTTATAGATAAGGTATATCATCCACAATGACACTCCGGTAAAAATGCTTCTGAAAATATTTACAAAAGCCGCAGAATCATAAAATCGTTCTATAATCGGGATAATACCTGTTAAAAATATAAAATATCTGTGGTCTATAGGAGCAAAAACATACTTGGTAACCAGGTCACCCCAGTATATTAATATAATCATGAGCAGGGCAAATTGAATCCAGTGATAATATAAAAGTGACCTTCTTCTTACAAAAATAATTACAAGAAAAGGCACTATCCATAGCATATATTGAGGGTGAAAGTAGCATAGACTTACATAAGCCAGGTATATTATTGCACCGTAGTTTAAAAGCAGGTCAAAATTCTCCTTCTTTGCGTGAAAATAACTTAAGATTATAACTACGTATGCTGCTACAAAAATAAAAATGCGGTCATGTATTATAAGTTCCAGTCTTGGCGACAGTATATAACTAAAATGCTGTGCGTTAAGCAGGGTAAATATCAGACTCCTTCCAAAATAAAAATAAGAAAATAGCTCCATTGCGGCAAGACCGGAAACCCCTATTATAGACAGAGTAACGTAATCTCTCTTTGTGCGCGCCAGGTAAAATATCAGAAGAGGAAGTATCATTATAGGGAAAAACCTCAACGCTATGCCAAGAGCAAGCACAATAATAGCCCAGTACTTTCTTTCCTTTTTTGCCAGCAGCAGCGCCAGCAGGGTGGCAAATATTCCGATAATGTCGTGTCTGGCAAAAATATAAAGGACGAATATCACCACCGGGTTAAATATCCAGAACTTAAAAACCCTTAGTCTATTTTCAGGTTCGCCATCAAATGAAAGCTGTAAGATTATAAACATACAGGCAATATCAAATAGCAGATATAGTATTTTAAAAAGGGTCAGGAGAGTAAATACATTATAACTGCTGTTAAAATTAATCCAGGATACCCATGTATTTTCTTCAAGAAGTACCGAAGATATTTCATTTATAGCAGGGAATATAAATTTTAAGATTAGTAGATAAGCAGAGTGTATAATATGTGTCAGCATTTGTTCAAAATTAGAGCTGAAATCACCGGTGAAAACAGTTTCCGCAGCTCTCTGATAGGTTGAGAGTAGGTCCCTCTGGAAAAAAAAGGGGATAAATATTAACCTTACCAGAAGCCCCACTAAAAAATATTTATAAAGGCGTCTGAGGTAACCCTTGTTATCAAAAATTTCTTTTGATGCTATCGTTCTACATAAGTTATTTAAAAAAAGCTTTATTTTAACCATTAAAATAAAATTTTCTGCCTGATTATGCTAAAAAATAATTTTAATACAAATCAATTCCAAATACTAAAACAAATTTAAAAAATTATTTCCTTATCCTGTAAAATGGGAGACTTATTATTATCATAGATATTATTCCCAGAGCTACTGTAAATAACAATATTATAGTATGGAAACTAAATCCTGATACAATCGCTATTTCCTTATTGAAACCCAGTATTACCATCGCCAGAGCAAAAGCGCCTTCATAGGTTCCATAACCTGCCAGGGCGTGAGTCGGCAGCACCGCCGATATCTCTGCTGCTGATGTGGCCAGTAAAATCACCCAGAAATTCAGACTATTAAAGTTATATCCCATTGGCTGCATAATTGCATAGATTATTAAATAATAAGAAGAAAATTTAAGCACCCTGATTGCTATTGATGCAAAGTATACCTTCCAGTACACACCCCTCTCACGGATTATTTTTATATTTTCGTTAATATCTATCAGCTTACTGTAAATCCTATATATAATCCTTTTTTCAGATACTCTGAACTTTTTGAGTATCTTTTTAAATATGAAAAGGAAAAAGCTTATTATTTTTGATAAATAAAAAAGTATCAAAAGAGATATTAATAGAAGGACAGCTGCTATAACAATTACCGAAACTGATGATATTGAATAAGTATTTATACCCACAATTATTATTGAGATTATAATCAGGGAAAATACTATTACCAGGTCAAAAACCAGGGTAACCATGAGAGTAGAAACCCCTATCTCCAGGGGAAATCCGAATCTTGTGGTCAGGACATAAACATAGGATAATTCCCCGGTCCGGGCAGGAAGGACCATGTTGAATGTATTCCTTATCTGGGCTACCAGGAACATATCTCCCATACCGACCCTATCAGAGCCAATCAGGGTATTTTTCCTGTAAGCCCTGAAATAATTGCTGGAAAGCATCACTAAAAGGCCGATTATTAAAAAGGATTTATTTATGTTTATGAATGCATTCTTGATACTCTCTATATTAATCTCATTAAGAAGATACCATACCATAAAAATTCCAAAACCTACCACCACTACGATATTTACAATTCTCAGTATAAGATTTTTTTTGTTTGTTCTCTTATCCTGGTTTTTCAGCTCCATACCTGTTTCCCATAACTATATTTTCTATTTTTATTTTAAGAATCCCTTTTTTATCTACCTTTTAAATAATTGGATACAAATTTTGAAGTCTTTCTGGGGCCACTTCTAAATAAGTGATAAAGGAACCTTCTTGCAAGATAAGACCTGCCCCTTCCCGATCTTTTAATTTTCCCCTGAGATATCCTACTTTCCCCGTCACCACCCGAAAGATTAATATCTTCTCTTTCTTTTAAAGCACTTGATACAGGATCCCTGCAAAAATCAACAATAGGCCGGCATACTTTTTCCCATGTGTATTCTTCTGCTATTTTTTTTATATTACCGGCGCACCGGTTATAATAATTCTTATCATCGGCAAGCTTTGTAATAGCACTTACAATTCCCTGTATATCTCCATCAGCCGTAGTAATTCCAAGATCTTTTCTCTCAACAATATCACTTAAGTAATCCCCTCTTGTAGAAATTACCGGCAAACCTGTCCACAGGTAATCCAGTATCCTTGTGCGGTATGAGAACCTGGTTTCAATATGTTCGGGATGAGTAATTATTCCTGCATCTGCTTCCATGAAATAATTTTGCCTGTCACTGTAATCTACCCATCCAAAATTGAAAAAGACATTCTTTTCATACACATTTAGTTTTTTTGCAAGGTTAACTGTATCATTTACAAGCTGCAGTTCCTTAACTTCGGGATTTGGGTGTCTAACTCCCATAAAGAAAAGTTTTATATCATCCCTTCTCTTTGCTATTTCAGACATCGCTTTGATGAGGGTTAATGGATCAAACCAGTTATAAATCCCCCCGCCCCAGATAACAACGAAATCATTACTGTCTATCCCTCTTACTTTATTTCTTAATACATCCCTGTTATGAATGGGCTTAGCAGAAGGAAGACCGAAGGGAACTACATCTATCATCTTCTTCAATGTAGGGTCCTGATTGTAAGAATGTGGATTTACACGGTTTAAAGCTGCCAGCATACCAAGCCAGAAATCCCTCTGTCTTTCTGAAGCACAGATAAAGAAATCCCCGTAATAAAACTGCTCATTGAAAATATTATGTATTGATTTGTGTATCTCAAGCCGTTTCTTTATTGGTTCGGTGCTATACTCCGCCAGAGAGGCCAGATTATAGGGGTCATAAATATCTATAATCAGGTATTTCCCTGAATCTTTTATGCTCCTGAATTTGGCAAAAGCCATCCCTCCGCTCAATACAATATCAACTTCTTTAATAATCTCTCTTAACTGTCCGTCATCTGTAAATTGAACTACTCTGAAATTTTGCTCGGGCAGGTCAGCTTTATTAGGAACTGCCAGTATAACCTCCATGTGCTGGGACAGGACCAACGCAAAGTTCCATACTCTTATTGCCGGTCCGGCCATTTCCGCGGAAACTACCTCACTTGATACTATAAGAAGTTTTCTTTTTATGCTTTTCTCAAATATTCTGTAAATGCCAAGAGATTTTAATAAATTTATCTGCGTCTTCTGGTAATCAGGGTCGGGTGACACTGATAGAAACTGGCCCTTAAAATAAGAAAAAACTGCCTTGTCGTCTCTCTTTCTATTTCCCTGGATTTTTTCTCTTTTCTCCATCAGGGCAGGCAGGTTATCAAAAAAGTCTTTTACAGCCATAAGGGAGCTTAAGGGTTCTTCCGATATGCTTACCCCCCCTGATTTTTGCTGTTTTGAGACTAAGCTGGTCAGGTCATAATACTTTTTATAATCAAATTTCACATCAGTAAAAACACGATTAAAAACACTGGAGAGAGTCCCTGAAAAAGCTTTAGATAGATTTTCATCATCATAATTCTTAAATATTGAATAAAGTGAATTCCTCTCTTTGAGGAATCTCAACTTATCCTCACTTATCGCCCTGGAGGTCCCGTGATGGTGATGGTATACCACAGACCCCGGAGAAAACACAACCTTATATCCCAGTACCCACAGTCTCCATCCAAGGTCAACATCTTCATAATAGGCAAAAAAATCTTCATCAAAGCCGCCGGTGTCCAGAAAAACTCTTTTGTTTATCATCATTGCTCCACCATTTACAAAGGGCAGAAACCTGTATCCGTCAGGTCTTCCCCCTTCTGCCGGCTTACCGTAATCAATTTGGAAACCTTTGCCCTCAAAATTTATCATACCACCCACGAAATCAATCTTTTTACCATCCATGGAAAGGACTTTTGAGCCCGAGGCAACTATCTCTTTATCCTTATATATGGGTTTTAGTAATTCAATCAACCAGTTTTTATCAACGCTGGTATCGTTATTTAGAAAAGCTATATATTCACCTTTAGCAATTTTTGCTGCCTGGTTATTTGCAAAAGCAAAACCCATATTCCCCCTATTTTCTATTATTTTTACACCGGGGTAATTAAGTCTTACCAGATCAAGGGATTTATCAGTCGAACCATTGTCAACCAGTATAATTTCAAGTTTATCCTCAGGATATTTAAGCTCCATCAGACTACCAAGACACTCTTTTAAATATCCTTCCCCGTTAAGATTAACAATTGACACGGAAACATCAGGGAAAGTAAGAATATCTCTCATAAGAACTACTCTCCTAAAAATTATTAGTGTTTATATTAGATAAATTATTGTAAATTATAACAAACAATCTATTTTTTTACACAATATCTATCTGCATCCCGGAAGCAGCCGCGGTTTAAACAAAATTAAAATTTTGGGGGCTATAAATATTTTCCTTTATTATTAGCATAATGATAAAATTTAAATTATAATTTTAACCTGTAAAACCTATTATTTTAAAGATTTAATATAAAAATAAAGCTTATAAAGTGGAACAAATAAACATTGCCTTTATAACCGATAGAATGATTAAAGGCCATGGAGTAGACCTGGTAGTTGACAGGCTTGCTGATGGCCTGGCAGAAATAGGATACAGCTGCAAGGTATATTGTAATTATTTTGATGAAACTTTCACCAACCGTAAATCATATAATATAGAAAAACTTCATTATTCCAAACCTCACATTAATCCGCTGGTCTATGAAAAAAGAATCAGGAAGCTAATCCCTTATCTTAACAGTAAAGATATTGACCTGTTTATAATACAGTCATTCCCTTTCTACAGTCTTATACCAAAGCTAAATAAACCGGTCCTGGTCGTTGAACACGGGATACCATATGCAGGCGGCCTGCCTTTCAGGAGAAGATTAAGATATAAATATATGAAAATAAGCCAGAACATTTCATATTTCAGGAAAGCAAACAAAATCGTACCAGTATCCCGTTACCTTCTTAATTGCCTTCCTAAAAATCTCAAGCTCAAAGCTACCGTTATATACAACGGGTGCGACCACTATAGGAAAGCTTCCATCACCAGGGAAGAAATTATAAGCTTCAGGAGAAATCTCGGAGTAAGACCGGAAAATATATTACTGCTGTTTGTGGGCAGGCTTAATCTAACAAACCAGCCGTATAAGGGGCTGTCAGAATTAATAGATATATACCATGAAATTCTTAAAAAGAATAAAGATATTAAGCTTCTTGCAGTGGGATACGGTTCAAGAAATGACGAAGAACTCCTCAAAAATCAGGGCATACTGTCCATAGGCAATGCTCCAGAAGAACTGATGCCTCTAATTTACAAATCCTGTAATATTTATACCACCTGCTCGCTTTGGGAAGGATTTGACCTGCCGGTCGCAGAAGCTCATAGCTTCAAAAGACCTACTATCTGCTATGATATAGGAGCTCATTCAGAAGTTTCCCTGAACGGTAAGACCGGTTTCATTGTAAAAGATAAAAACGAATTTCTTAAAAAGCTACAAATCCTTGTAAACAGTCCTGAACTCAGGAAAGAGATGGGACAGAATGCCGGTAAACATGCTGCTAATTTTACCTGGGAAAGCAGTGTAGAGAAATATCACCAGCTTATTAAAAAAATACTTAATTTAAAGGATGCAGATATCAGGCCCACCAAATCTTCTTATAAATCCAGACCACATCCCTCCAGGAAAGTATCTGTAATTATAGTTAATTACAACTCAACTTATCCTGTACTAAAAGAATGCCTTGATTCAATAAAAGCTCAGACTCTTAAAGACATCGAGGTTATTATTTTTGATAATAATTCCACCTATAACGTTCTTCAAACCATAAAAAATGAATTTAAAGATATAAAGGTGGTCTGTTCCAGTCACAACCTGGGGCTTGGCGAAGGTATTAATAAGGCCCTGGAATACGCAAGCTCTGACCTTATTTTAATATCAAATTTTGATGTAGTTTACAACCGCGATGCTATTGAACAGATGGTTGATTCTATCAATAACCTTGAAAGCATTTATATAGGTGTAGCCCCAAAAATCAAGTTTTATTACCATAAGGATTTCCTTGAAAGTGTGGGAATTTACCTTGATAAAAACCTTTACCTCGGTCATTACGGGCTCGGACAGCTGGATTTGAGTCAGTATAATAGAGCCGAGGATATATTCGGGGTATCCTTTGTATCCTGTATGATTAAACGCGACGCTTTTTATAAAAATAAAGTGGGAGCTATAGACTCTTCCTTTTTCTTATTTTACGAGGATGTTGATTTTTGCTACCGTGCAAATCTCCACGGGTATAAATTCAGGTCATGCGCCCCTTCAATCTGCTATCATAGGTATGCCTATAATTTCAGGGATGATGCAACCGCTTTTCAGAGAAAATATTACTACCAGAAATTAAATCTTCTAAAAACAGCTTATAAAAATGCCGAGCCCTCTAATCTTGATAGAATTATGGCTAATGAATTAGATATTCAAAAACAGAACTTAAAAGATGTTAACCTTAAAACTACAGCCAAAAAAATAATTAAAGACTTCAGGGAAAGCACCGGTTACTTAAAAAAAGACAGGAACTATATGAATTTCTCAAGGCAGATACCAGACGATGAAGTCATAAAATACAGCTGGGGGGAAAAGACCTATTTTGATGTGGTAAGGAATGAACCGGTCTGCTCCATAGAAAACCTCCATCATTCATACCGCAGGTTATTTTCCATTATAGGTAATGAAAGATATGAAGAAATCATAACTTACCTTATAAACCTAAGGGACACCAAATTCAGAATGGAAATAGATTTATTTAAAAACATACTTCATAACAAATTAGAATATGAACCTACATCCGTCCATAATTTTATAGATAAGATAAAATGAGAGCCACTAACTTAAGAATCGGAATAGATATTTCCACGCTGGTAAATCACGGACCGGATATTGGGGCCGGCAGATATATAATTAACCTTGTTAAAAACCTTATCATAAACGATAAAAAAAATACCTATATCCTGACCGGGAGATATATATCTGATGATTATATTGAAATAATAAGAAAGCTCAAAGATGATTTTAGACCCAGAATTGAGTTAAAACTTTATAAAACCTCACAGAAAAAACTTGACCTGTGGGACAGATTTAGATTCCCTCCTCTTGAGCTTTACGGTTTTAGAGTTGATATATTGCACTGTCCTGATTACCTTATCCCTCCTACAACTAACAAAAACCTGGTTATAACTGTTCATGACCTTTCCTTTATCAGGTACCCGCAGTTTAATTTTGAGTGGTTTATAAAAAAGTACACCCGGGAGGTTAAGAGAAGCATACTCTCTGCAAAAAAAATAATTGCCGACTCGTTAAGCACAAGAAACGATATTGTAAAGTTTTTTAATATAGACCCTGGAAAAATTTACGTCATCTATCTTGCTTCAGACAGCATATTTAAAAAACTAACCCATAAAGAAAAGAATACACGTATACTTAAAAAATACGGTATAGATAAAAAATACATTCTCTCAGTCGGCACTATTGAGCCCAGAAAAGATTTTACTACCTTAATTAAGGCTTTTAACTATATAAAACAAACTGATGCCGGCTCTGGTTACAAGCTGGTAATAACTGGAAGAACCGGCTGGAAAAGTGAACCCACCTATGCAGAAAGAGAAAACAGCACCTTTAAGGAAGACATCTCATTTATTGGGAGAGTGCCGGACAGTGACCTTGTCCAGATATACAACCAGGCAGAACTCTTTGCCTATCCTTCCATTTTTGAAGGTTTTGGCCTGCCTCCCCTGGAGGCAATGAGCTGCGGTCTTCCGGTAGTAGCCCGGGATACTTCTTCCCTTAAAGAAGTCATCGGGGATAGCGGGATACTTTTAAAGAACGGAGATGAGCAGGAGTTTGGAAAAGAGATTTTAAATATTATAAAAAATGAGGATATAAAAGAAAAGCTAAAGGAGAAATCACTTATCCGGGCAAAAAAATTCAGCTGGCGTAAAACCGCGCAATTAACAACAGGGCTTTATCGCGAAATAATCTCTTCCCCGGGTTCCATTTATCAATCTAAATAACGGGACAGCTTCATTATTTCTTATTTTTTTATTTCCTTGTATCCCTTTATAAAACTGCCCTGTTTGAAAAATAAAAAACATTTTAAAAAAATTATCTTTCTATGCTTATTTCCGGATTCAGATCTACCAGCCCCTCAGCTATATTCCGGTGAATCACATTTATGGTAAACATATCGTTTACCCAGTCACAGTATGTCTTATTATCGTTATAACCAACAGCAGGAGATACGGAATATTCCCCTCCTATCAAGTTTATTCTAAAAGAAAAAGCAACGGATACTTTATCCCCGCTTTTGAAAGTACCGGTTTTAATTTCATTCAACCTGGTGTTAGTGCCAAAAATAATATTGCCCCGGTAATCTGTTATCCTTATGCCAAATACCGGCTCCTCAACCTGCTTTTTAAACAGAATCTTACAGACAACCCTTACCTCATCTCCGTATTTACAGTAATCTATCTCCCCTCCTTCTTTATTATACAGATCCACACCTGTAACCTCTGCATCACCTGAACCAAAACGGTTTAAAGTTTCCCCATCAATACTTAATTTGGATAACCTGCTTATTTCCTCCCCGTCAATAACCTTCCGGTTCCCTTCAATTACTGTCTTAAAAATTTTTTTTCTTTCCGCTCTCTGCTGCTCGATAATTCTTTTTTTCTCCAGCTCTTCAACATAAGCCCTGTATTTGGATACCATATCCAGAGGTTTACCTGAATCCATTATGTTGCCGTCTTTTAAGAATATAACCTTGCTGCATAAGTCAGAAATGGTATCAAGGTCATGGGAAACTATTATTATTGTCTTTCCTTTTTTCATAAAATCATATATAACTTTATAGCATTTTGCCTGGAACGCCTGGTCTCCTACAGCTAAAACCTCATCTACAAGCAAAATATCAGGATTTACATTAATGGCTACGGAAAAGCCGAGACGCATATACATACCCGATGAGTAGTTCTTTACAGGCGTATCTATAAATCTCTCAAGCTCGGAAAATTCAATAATATCATCCAGTTTCCTGTCCACATCCTTTTTTTTCATTCCCAGTATTGCCGCATTTATATAAATATTCTCCCTGCCGGTAAGGTCGGGATGAAAGCCAGCTCCCAGTTCCAGTAGTGCAGAAAGAGGCCCGTTTATATTTATCTCTCCCGAATTAGGACGGATAATCCCCGCCATCAGCTTGAGAAGTGTACTTTTCCCCGAGCCGTTCGGGCCAATTATTCCACAGGTTTCTCCATGTTTTACAGAAAATGAGATATCATTAAGTGCAGAAAATTCTTCGTACGTAGTTCGCCTTAGCGTAAGTATTGTCTGTTTTAAGCTGGGAACTTTCTCATGATAAATCCTGTAACTTTTTGATACCGCACTTACTTCTACTGCTATATCATCTCCCGAATTTTTAATCCTTCTTTCCCTGTAACTTATATTATCCCTCTTCATAAATTAATCACCCTGTAAAATTCTGCCTAAATTTCCTCAGCAAACCTGTATTCCAGTTTTTTAAATATTAAATATCCTGCAAAAAATATTATAAAAGTAATAACAATAGCAATTAAAGTATCCTGCAGCGAAGGGAATCCTCCGACTTCAGGATACTTTATGAAATAAAAAATACTACGGTAATAAGCTGAATATATGGTCATTGGGTTAATTTTTATAAAAACCTGGTATTCTTCAGGAACCATACTTAACGGGTAGATAATCGGCGTTCCAAAAAACCATACCATCATAATAATGGTTATAAGATGCTGCAGGTCCCTGAAAAAAACATTCAGGGCTGAAACCAGAAGAGTCATGCCAACAACAAGGAAAAATTGAAAAAATATTATCACAGGAAGAAGATAAAGGTAGATATAAAAATTATAACCCATAATCCCGAGAACTATAAACAATGCTGCAAGCTCAAAAAAGAAATTAATAAGATTTGCCATAATAATGGAAAGCGGAATAATCTCTCTTGGAAAATATATTTTATTTATCAGGTTGCTGTTTCCAATAATGCTGCTTGCACCGTAATTTACTGAATTTGACAGGAAATTAAATGGAAGGAGTGCACATATTAAAAAAATAGCAAACTGCTCCATTCCGCCTCTAAGAACAATAGAAAATACAAAGGAATATACCAGCATGGTTAAAATAGGATTTAATAAAGACCATAGGAATCCGAGAGCAGAACCCCTGTATTTTACCTTAAGCTCCTTTCTAGTAAGACTGCTAAGAAGCTCCCTGTATGAAAAAAGTTTTTTTATACTCGCAAACATTTTAATATTGCAACCTAAAAAATTTGTATATATCTTTAAATTTAGATATTTTTTAAATAATGCCTAAAATCCTGTCTTCGGGAAATATACTTTTAAAATTTAGGGATTATTATAACATTAATAAATTTTAAAAAATAACATATGCCCTTTAACTAACGCAGTCAACCTTGATTTTTAATTATTAATATTCTATTTCACAAATCTGAATTCACCGGTCATAACACCCAGCTTTCTCGTATCATTTGAGAGTCCCCGTTCTTTCGGCACCCAGCTTCTGCTGCAGGATATTGTAAAGGTAAATTTTTCATCTTTATAACCTGACAGGCCTATTTCTACATCATGCCACTGACTGTCACTGATTTTTACTACTTTTACCATCCTGTTGTCTACAAAGAATCTTATAAATAATGGGAGTAGATGCCCTGCTGGGTCTGAGTCCTTTACAGGAACAATAAGTTTACCGCCTTCTTTCTCCACGACACTGCAGGCATCCATTGATATCCACCTTATTTTTCTGTCTTCTATATTCTCCTCATGATAATAGCCATATGAATTTTCCCAGCCGACCTCATTTTGCCTCTTATTTATGGATAAACCCGAGCACGAATTATAAAAGAAAATACCGGAAAAGATTAATACAACAAGTGCTAAACTTATCTTTTGTCCGGCATCAAGATTAATTTTCCTTACAATATTTAAAGAGCTTTTATTGCCTGCCGGCCTTCTGTATTCTACATCATAGCCATTATTATAAAATCCAGACTCTTTTATCCTTATAAAGGTAAGTGCCAGTCCTATAATAAGCCAGAATGTGAACTGAATTTCATTAAAATTGGTATGCGGGCCAAAAAATAGCAATACCACCATTGAGATAAATGAAATAAAGAAACCGGTTAAAAACCAGTCTGACCTATCCTCTTTATTAAAGGACCTGCGCTCCCTGTAATAACAAAATACTTTTTTTATTATTATAAAGAAGATAAACAGCACTATCACCAGTCCTGCTGTTCCTAATTCGGACAATATCTGAAGGTAGTAATTCCCCGTATAATCAACTATCCTGACTGCCGAATCATTCACCTGGTAATAATTGGGAAGCTCGATTATAAAGCCTCCGAGCCCCACGCCTGTAATCTTATAGTCCCTGTACATATTCAGGGCCTGTGCCCAGATAAAGTGCCTTTCCGAGGAAACTGATTTAAAGGCCTCTATAAAACCTGCCTGCCGGTAAACATTATAGCTCATCCAGATAGTATCCACAGTCCTATCAAACAGGGCAATTCCGGTTTCCGGCGGCCTGTATTTATCCTTTAACTCAACACGGCTTACCCTGATTACGGCAAAAAGGGAGATAAAAACAACAAGTATCACCAGGGCTAACGCAGCCAGTGTCACTGAAGTATTTCTTACTTTTTTTGATTTTTTGCTTTTTAAGATAAGGAATTTAACCAGCCGTACAATTCCGGTAATTGCAAATGCAATAATAGCTACAACTATTCCTGCCATTGCATTTCTTGAACCTGAAAATAAAGTTATTAAAATAAGGACACCAAGTAAAACTGACCACAGTAATCTCTGATACCATTTTCTATGATAAACAATCAGTATGATATACAGTGGGAACGCCAGTATAATATAATTACCGAGTGCATTAGGGTCCGTAAAGGTTGCATTAATTCTATTTGCTTCAGCCCACTGGCTGAAACTTCCAAAAGTAGGACTTACAAAATGCTGATAAAACCCAATTACGAAAAAAACTATATTCGAAGAAATTATTACTATAACTGCCCTTATAATCTCTTTTATTTCCTTAAAAGTATTAAAAATTACAAATAAAAGGCCAAACCCTATTAAATAATTGAAAAAAAACTTTATTGTCCATAATATTGATCCCGTAGAACCCGTGCCATCTATATTCACTGCAAGGTTATGGTACTCTGAAGACAGAAAGGGTATAAAATTTGCATAACGATATATAGTAATAACGCTGGATGCCAGGACAATCAATATAAAGGTAAATATTGCAGGAGCAATTTCCTTTTCATAATATAAATCGAATTTGCGGCTATATAAACTTTCCTCAATGTTTTCAGATTTATTTACAAGAAATCCCAGAAAAAGGGAGAAGAATAAAGAAAGTATAAAATTTATATTCCTTATCCCCAGAACAGTAGTAATAAAGCTTAAAAGCGGAATAAAAAAAATAAAAATATATAAACCTATTTTAATCCTGTAAACAGAGATAATAAATAAAACGAATATAAGAGTGTTGGCCGCATATAGTAGCCCCGGATTGTCATATATAACATCTCTGTGGTATAAAAAAAATACTGCAAAAAAAATTAGAAATACTAGAAACCTAAAAATCCTGTTATTAAGACTATAATCATTTATATTACAGTACCGCCGCATTATCTACCTTTGGATAGGTGTAATTTATAAATAAAAACAATAAATATATTCCCTGCTTCATTAAAGATTTTACCAGAACTTTCAATCTAAGATAGATTAAATCATGAAAAATATCAATAAACAAAGGACGGTCAGTTCCTGCCTTAATCTAAAACCCGTAAATTTGGTTTGCAAAAAGGATTATTTTACTTGTATATGTAGCTCCCGGCGCCCACCTTCCATTCAAAAAGCCGAGTGTAGTATCACCGGTGTATTTATAATGACTACTCCCAAAATGTCTCGGGTCATACTGACTACTACAGTATTCATTTACATGCTCAGGATAATAATACCATGCAAGATGTGCATAATGGGCTATTACTCCCAGCTCCTCAGTGGCAAAGCTGTCACCGGGGACACCTCCTCCAACTGCTCCCATGCCACAGAAATTATTCTGGTTCGGTTTTACATCCCCTGTATATTCAAGGAATCCAGTTTCATGGCACATCATAGCCCAGGCAATATCTGCCCTTAGATTAAAAAGCCTGCCATATTTTATATATATGGGAGCAATTCTCCTTGCCCGCTCTAACTGGCTGGAATTTCTATCAACAAATAGTTTTACCAGCTGGTCAACTGTTACCTCTTTATAATCAACTACACTGGTGCCATTGGTTATAGGAGAAGTATTAGCAGGATAAGTCTTTTCTGCTTCTTTTATTGCAACACTGACACTAACAGCATCAGATAAACTGTCGCCATCATCCTTTACCTTAAGGGTAACTGCATAATTTCCTGAATTTGTGTAGGTATGTTTCGGTTTTTCTCCGGTCCCTGTTGAACCATCGCCAAAATCCCAGGTATATTCAGCAATACTTCCGTCAGAATCAGTTGAAGCCGAGCCGTCAAAGGTTATCTCCTGACCTGCTGTTCCCTCATAAGGTCCGCCCGGGTCAGCTGTGGGAGCTACGTTTTCAGTGGTTTCGCCGTCGCCTTCTTCATCACTGCTTCCACTCTCGCCTTCTCCATCACTTTCTCCATCATCACCTGACTCAACGGCTTCTTCCTTTACTACATTCACTTTAACAGATGCGCACCTGTAATTATTGTTTGAATCATAAGCATATATCCAGAACGTGTTCTCACCTTCCGGAATTGATTCAAGGGAAAACCCGAGTATATAACCGCTGTTTAAGATATCTATCCTGCCGAGGTCAGGCCTTTTAAATATTCTTGCAGTACCGATAAAATTATGCTTATATCTTCCCGAACCATTATATATCTCAACTTTTGCCAGTTGTATCGGGCTTTTATTCTTGAGGTCTGCAGCCCAGCCGCTTATAACAACCCTACCAGAAACATCCTCATCTCTTTTTGGATAATCAACAACCATAGTAAATACACCAACACCTTCACCAATTGCTCTGGATATAACTTCTTCCGGCTCATCTTCATTTTCATCTTCTTCGCCTTCATTATCATCCTCATCACCGTCTTCCTCTCCAGAACCTTCAGCTTCAGTTATAGTAACCGTCGTTGACTCTCCGTCAGATAATTCATCATCATCATCTTTGACAGTAAGAGTTACAGTATAACTGCCTGCCTCCGTATAGGTATGAACCGGATCTACTCCGCTGCCGTTTTCTTCATCGCCAAAATCCCAGGTATATTCAGCAATACTTCCGTCAGAATCAGTTGAAGCCGAGCCGTCAAAGGTTATCTCCTCATCTACCGTCCCCTCGTAGGGTCCGCCCGGGTCAGCTGTCGGGGCTGCGTTTTCAGCAGATTCACCATCACCTTCGTCATCGCCTTCATCTTCATCATCAGACTGCTCTGATTCCTCACCTATAACAACCTCCGTATACTCAGGTATTGAGGCAGCGCCGGCATCATCCTTTACTTCAAGAGTCAGGGTATAAGTTCCAGCTTCATCATAGGTATGTACCGGGCCTGCTCCACTACCACTGTTCCCATCACCAAAATCCCAGGCGTATTCAGTAATATCACCATCGGAATCAATTGAAGCAGAACCGTCAAAGGCTATCTCCTCATCTACCGTCCCCTCGTAGGGTCCGCCCGGGTCAGCCACCGGGTAAGCATTTATACTAACCATTACCGTATCCTCGGACTCTATGTCCTCAAATGCGGTTACCTTTAATTTAACTTCATATTCTCCTGCATCACCAAAAACATGTTTTACAGTTAAATCTTCAGTGGTTATATCATACTCTCCATCATTATCCCAATCCCACTGGTAAGTTATTGCTCCTGCTTCTGATACCGGGGAAATTACACTTGAAGATGCATCAAAAGTAAGCTCCTCGCCAACATTTGCACTTATATCCTGGCCTGCATCTGCAGTTACCGAATAATCGGTAGTGCCGGTTTCATCATCAGACGCCTGCCATACTTCATTTGCAAATAGTATGATTTTACCGGTATATGTAGAACCCGGCGCCCATCTTCCATTTAAAAAGCCCAGGGTGGTATCACCGGTATATCTGTAATGCGAGTTGTCAAAATGTCGCGGATCATACTGGTTGCTGCAGTACTCATTAACATGGTCAGGATAATAATACCATGCAAGATGTGCATAGTGGGCTATTACTCCCAGCTCTTCCGTAGCAAAACTATTACCAGGAATACCGGGAGCAACTGCTCCCATCCCGCAGAAATTATTCTGGTCCGGTTTAACATCACCGGTAAATTCCAGAAAACCTGTTTCATGGCACATCTGTGCCCAGGCAATATCCGCTCTTATATCAAATAACTGGCCATACTGAATATATAGTTCCGCTAATCTTGTAGCCCTTTCTGTCTTATCCGAGTCTCTACCGGTAAATAAACTTACCAGCTGTCCAACCGTTACTTCCCTGTAACCTACTACAACTGTGGAATTTGATACTGAAGAAACCTCGCCTTCGCCAGAAGTATCTTCTTCATCCTCTTCTTCGCCCTCAGATTCAGAAATAGTTGCATTTACCTGAACCGTAGCAGATTGAGCATCCTTATCATCCTTAACTGTAAGTTTTACCAGATAAGTTCCGGCTTCACTGTAGGTATGCACCGGACCTGCTCCGCTGCCACTGTTCCCATCGCCAAAATCCCAGATATATTCAGCAATACTGCCATCGGAATCAGTTGAAGCCGAACCGTCAAAGGTTATCTCCTCATCCACTATTCCCTCATAAGGTCCGCCCGGGTTTGCTACCGGAATACTATTTGGCTGCTCTTCGGGTTCATCTTCTTTAACTACATTTATCTTAACCATATTATAGCTATAGTTGCCATTTGTATCATAAGCATAAACACCTAAAATATTCTCACCTTTAACGAGTGAATCAAGGTTAACCCTTAGCATATAACCACTATTAAGGATATCGCTTCTTCCAAGATCAGGCCGTTCAAACCTTGAGCAGGTTCCAAGGAAATTACTTTCATTTTTTTCCGTGCCCTTATAGATTTCTACCTTTGCCAGCTCTTTGGGGGGAATATTATTTAAATCAGCAGCCCAGCCACTTATAAGGAAACTACTACTTACAGTGGTATTATTGCTGGGATAATCAACAATCACTGAAAATCCTGCGGAACTATCACCGCTTCCACCTGTATAATCTCCTGTATCCTTGTTTATTCCTTTAGAAAATTCATTAATTGCATTAAATAGCCCCACTGCACATTTTTCCTGGAAGCTGCCTGTTTTTAATAGCGCTGCCTCGGTTGGATTAGAGACAAAAGCACATTCTACCAGTGCTGCTGGCATATTTGTGTATTTTATAACCCTGAAGTTAGCAGTCTTTACTCCACGGTTTGCCCTGCCAATCTGGCTTAAAAGTCTTGATTGTACAAGGTTTGCCAGCTGGCTGGAGCCATTTACTCCATTTGCGCACCAATAAGTTTCTGTTCCATGTGCCGATGTTGAAACAGAAGCATTGTTATGAATTGAAATAAAAATATCCGCATTACTGTTATTCGCCATACTGACAATCTGGTCAAGTGTATGATACTGGTCGCCTGTTCTCCTCATAATAACCGTAAAACCAGCCGCTTCCAGTTTGGCTTTGAGCCTATTGGCAATTGCCAGATTGGCATCTTTTTCCTTTAACCCATTCCATACGGCACCGGGGTCTCTCCCGCCATGACCGGGGTCAATAAAAACCTTTATGCCGTTTCCCGCTGCACTAAGGCTCTTGCCCGCAGGCAATAGTAACATTGATGAACAAAATACAAATACAAAAAGAAAAACTCCAACAATTTTAAAAATTTTTGATAGTTTTTTCATAATTAATAAAACTTTCTTTTTATGTTTAATAATTAACTCTTGATTAAATCACTCCTCCTGTAACATGGATTCTGGAGATCAAGCATCCCTAAAACATTTAACTTTTTTCCATCAATATAAAAATACACTGCATCAACATCGGAAAATTCAGTCAGCGTATTAACTACAGAATATACCAGCAGAATGTCTTCTGTATCACTTGTAAGTCTATCCTCCACAAAATTTGCTGATAAATCTACCTTTGCTATTCCTTTTTCTGCTTCAACTGAATTAATTACGGTTGTATCAGGAATCAGGCGTATTAAGCTGCTGTTAACCGGCAGCTTCATTAGCTCATTTAATGCTTCTACATATTTATTTTCGCCCCGGGATATTTTCCTTGATTCACCAACCAGGTATTTAACCTGCAAATCTGCGTAATATATATTTATATATAAATCACCTTCTGCTTCATCAGACTGTTCTTCTGCATTATTTCCGGTATCTTCACCGGACAAATCTCCTTCTTCGGAAGTACTATTGTCCTCTTCTCCGGATTCCTCTCCACCGTCAGGTGTATCTTCATCTCCATTTTCGTCTGCTACACCATTTTCCGTATCAGTTGAGTTACCAGAAGAAACATTAAGGTCCTTATCTGAAAGATTACCGGTGTTATCAAGCGTCTGACAACCAATATTGAAGGTGATTAATGATAGAATAAAAAAAAGAATCCCAACTAACACTATTTTGCAAGGTAAAGCCAGCATTTTTTTCTTAATATTATTATCTTTCATTGCTACAAGTTTTTTATTTTTTTACTATTTATATACTACTTAAATTTATATAATTAATTATATAACTTATTTATAATATTAGTATTGATTATAATTGCACAAATATTCAATTATGTCAAATCAACTAAGGAAACCAGCGTTAAATTAAAAAAAAGGATTTTTAAGTATTTCAAACAATATTTACGGGTAACTTTACTGATTCAGCTATATTTCAAAAAACAAACTATATAATTCCGGTGTCAGTAGGCGCCACTCCCGCGGAATATCCTCATAATGGTAAGAATAACTATTTTAAACTCCAGCCAGATTGACCAGTTCTGTATATAATATAAGTCCAGTTTAATCCTCTCTTCATAACTAACATCACTTCTACCGCTAACCTGCCACAGCCCGGTTATTCCCTGACTAACCTGCATCCTCTTCTTTTCCCAGTCCTCCAGCTGGTCGCCTTCTTTTACGGCAAGCGCCCTTGGACCTATCACACTTAAATCACCTTTTAAAACATTTATTACCTGCGGTAACTCATCAATGGAAGTTTTTCTTAAGAAGCGGCCTGCTCTTGTTATCCTGGGGTCTTCCTTAATCTTAAATTCGCTTTTCCTGTCATATATCTTCTTTATATATTCTTCTTCCTTATCGGCTCCGGTTCTCATGGTCCTGAACTTGTAAACGTTTATTTTCTTAAAATTTTTGCCATATCTCTGCTGCTTATACAGCACCGGACCCCTTGAATCAATCTTTATTAAAATACCAATTACAGGATAAAGCAGCGTAAATATAATAAATAATACTATTGCTATCGAATAATCAATTATAAACTTTATAATCTTATCAAACGCCTTTATCTCAACCTTCTGTATCTGTATTAATGGTATTCCCATATAGTCAAACATTTTCATCCTTGATACCGAAAATTCAAACAAAGATGGCGACATCTGGACCTCTATATTCTGCTCACTTATTTTATCCATAAGAGTAAGGATATCAAAATATTTAAGTTCAGGAGACGAAATTATTATCCTGTGCACATTATATTTCTTAACTATTGAGTCCAGATCTTTAAGCGTCCCCAGTACTTTTATATCTCCCCGGGCATCAAACTCCCCGGTTTCATTTTTATCATATTTATCATCAATAAAGCCGACCACATTAATTCTTTCAATCATGCTTTTTCTAAAGGTATGTGCAATCCTTTTGCTTTCCTCATTTATACCGATAATTACCACATTTGTTTTTACTCTCATCCTGGAGAGGAATATAAAAAACAATCTTTTTACTACAGTCCTGCTTAAAATAACAAGAACTATGGGAATTATGGTGGAATATAACAGCCATAAACGGGAAAGCTGGTAACCTTCCCTGTTGAAGTAATAATTAAACATTATTATCAGGAATACACTTATAATAACACTGGAAGCAACTCCTTCATTTTCTCCCATCCCCCGGTAAAGATTCCTGAAACTATATAATTTCCTGAATGCAAAAATAATTACAATTAAGAATATCCCAACAATTGAATATATAATATAATATTCAACATTAACTCCCAAAACTTCATAGGATTCTGCCCTGAACTTTAATAAAAAAGATAATAGGAATGATAAAGATAGAAAAATTAAATCACTAAAAAAAAGAAAAATTCCAAAAAGAAATTCTCTTTTCCTGTAATTGTCATAAACCAGATTCTTACCCAAGATTTACTCCCCTACCTGCTTTCCTGCTATCCTATTATAAAAAAGTTTCGCAGTATTCCCCGTATTTTTCTTCCATAAATTTCTTCAAGTCCCTCTCAAATCTTTCCCTGCTGAACCCCAGAGAATTACCCCTTACACTATAGGGGTCAAACATATCCGGCTTTGACTCAAAATTTTCAACAGCACTCATTAAATCCCTCCAGTCCTGCCTGTGGAAGAATAGCCCTGTTTTGCCTTCAATTACTGTCTCCATTAGCCCCCCTCTTCCAAATCCAATTACAGGTGTGCCGCTTGCCTGTGCTTCTACCGGAGTTATACCAAAATCTTCTTCACCGGGGAATATAAAAGCTTTTGCACCTGCATAGTACTGCTTCAAATCATCCTGTGGCTGCCAGCCCATAAACTTTATATTTGAATTTGCCGTTTTTTTAAGTCTCTTATACTCGCTACCCTCCCCGATTATTATAAGTTCCTTTTTAAGCTCATTAAAAGCCCTTACAGCAATGTCAATTCTTTTATATGACACAAGCTGGCTTACTATCAAATAATAATCCTCTTTCTTTGGCTTAAAAACCATATTTTCTACATCAACAGGAGGATAAATCACTGTAGAATCCCTACGATAGTATTTTAAGATTCTTTTCTTTACATTATTTGAATTGCTTATAAAATAATCCACCCTGGAAGCTGTAGCAAGGTCCCATACCCTCAGGTAATTGAAAAATCTCTCTATTATCTTCCTTTTTAAAAATCCCACTCTTTCGTTCCTGAGGTAATCAAAATACATGTTCCAGAGGTACCTCATCGGAGTATGGCAGTAACAGAAATGACATGTTTCCGGGTTGGTCAGAACTCCCTTGGCAATACCTGATTCACTGCTAATTACAATATCATAGTCCGAGAGATTAAATTGCTCTATGGCAACAGGCATAAATGGAAGATATGTCTGATATTTTTTCTTTGAGAAAGGCATTTTTTGAATAAAGGATGTAAATATTTTATGCCGGTTTATTAACTCTGAAACTTTATCCCTGTTATACACAAGTGTAAAAATATCAATATCCGGGAAAAGGTTGCAGATGGACTCTACCACCTTTTCTCCTCCCCTCATCCCGGTAAGCCAGTAGTGGACAAGTGCAGTTCTTTTATTATCTAACATAATTTATACTTAATTTCCCATATAATTTTTATTTTTTTTCTTTATCCGCCGCTACTGCTAAAACTTTTATTACTAATATACTATATTCACAGGATAATATTTATTATTTTAAATTGAAATGGATAAAAAATCATTAACTTTATATATAACCTATAATAAAAATAACTAATTGGAATTTAATAGATCATCTATATTCTGGCCAATCCAGGCAGTTCTATCCGAAAACCAATTCTTTAATTTTTCTATTTCCTCTTCATATGATTTTGCATATGGCCCTTTGCTGGGCCATACATATGTGCCCCATATATCCCATTTTTCGAAATTTCTAATCTGGGCTTCAGATAGCAAGTCTACATTATTATCTATCAACTTATATATATTTTCATCACTTAATGCATTTTGCCTGAGTTTTTTCCATCTTTCTATGAATTTCCTGACAAAATATTCATCCTGAAAAAGTCTTTCCGTCCAGATTGTTTTGGTGTGTTTCCATCCTGTGGGTTCATTTAAATCCAATTCTTCACCTATATTGCCGGCAGTTAAATTGAAATCCCATACAGGACCCAGCCTTAATCTTCCATATCTGTCTTTAGAAATGAAGGTGCTTTTCCAGAAAAAATCCCGGTTTTTGAACAATTCACCTAATATTATATAATCAATATAAGAATCAACATCTATATATTTCCGGTAACCCTCCTCTTCATCTTTGAAACTATCGCTATATAAAACTTGTTCAAATTTATTTACATAATCAGTAATCCAGGCTTTTTGCTTATCTGTGATATTGTCACCTCTCGGATATTTAATTATCAATGTTAAGCCTCTATCAGTTTTAAAATATAATTCTTCAGGTTGGATCACTGATGGTTCAGTCATTTCTAAAATATACCCGCCTGATATAATACTGCCATCATTAGAGTCTAATTTTTCAACATCCACTCTATCTTTATTTCGCTTCACCCTTTCAGTAAGAACATACACCCCTCTATAACCAAGCTGGTTTGTTTGGCCTTCTATTCCGTCTAAAAAAACCTCTACGAATTTTGTTCGCGGAGCATACAACCCCATCTGATTGCTTAACTCAAAAGCCAGCACATCTCTCATTAATGATCTGTCACTGTAAGGGGCAATCAATACCCAATCTGATTCTTCCGGCATATCCAGTATTGATATATTTTTATCTTCATTATTCTCATCTCTTATTTCGATAGAATAAGGTTTTTTGGGTGATAGCTCCAGAGAAGTATGGCCTCTTAATTCTATACCGATATTATTGTAATAATTAAAAACTGTGCCATTTATATAATTTTTTTCATCTGAATCATTATAGATTATTTTCATAGTCGCACTTATTTTGAAATCATCTGGTATATCAATATTGTTCGTGTTTATTACGACTATAGGAATATCGCAATCTGTCAGGTAAAAGTCATATTCCTTTTTGCTGTCTTCATTTTCAATTGTCAGTATTCCATGGAATATCAATTCATTAAAATCGTATTTCTGGCCTGAATTTAATCTGATCATTTCATAGTTTTTCTGCTTATAAGCTATATTGTTAACCATGATATCAATTTTCCCTACCGAATAGTTTTCCTCTTTATCAAATGCATATACATATATACTATGAAGACCGTTTTCCAGATACGTCGTATCGATAGAAAGTTCAAAGCCGGCATTAAGATAAGCTTCATTGTCAAAATATTCAGATACATCTTCTCGGGAAACAATTCTTGCCTCTCCTAAATAAGAATTGATATTTTTTACCGATCCATCAAATAGAATTATATGTTCTACCCCAGTATTTTCTTTAACTTTTTCATTTAATGCCCATCCGTAAATAAATACGTTACCTTCCAAGATTTCACCTTCCAGAGGTTCATCAATAAAAACAGTTAATTCATTTGTATTTTTACCATTAGCTATCATTTTTTCAAAGTTGGCGTATTCATTCCCGGGAACAATAAATTCGCCTGTGGAGACAGGTTCGATATAAACATCGGTGCCAGGAGAAAAATACCAGCTTATTTCCTGAACTGTATCAGATTCTGGAGGAAGTGCGCAAAATATGGTACTGGTTTCTTCGTCAATATAGGCAAACTCATCTCCTATCTTGATAAGATGCGGATAGTTTATATAACTATCCAACCATTCAATCCTGTCTCCTATAAATTCCTTTATATATTCTATTTCATCAGTAAAATTATAATCATTATCATAAATACCACTTGCTGCATACCATTTTTTAAAATTCCTATTCGCAGCTTCTTTAAGAGTCAGAGTTTTTTTATCAATAATCTTATATATAACATCTAGAGTTATTATTTCCTCCTCCCTCAAATAATTCCACCTTTCTTTTAATTTCTCCCTATATGCTTCATCTTCGTATAGACGATTATATAATCTTGCTGGATAAAAAATATCCGTTGAACTAACCATAGATGAATTCTCATCTATTCCAAAACCTGTAACATAATAACTACCAGGACAGAGCTTAAACTTATCCCCACTTTCATTTCCACGATAAATATATTGATTTGGAGCAAGCTCATTCGTGTTGCCGCTAAGTAAAAAAAGAATATGGTTATCTATAAGATTATCAATATCAACAATACTTTCCACATCTTCCATAAATGATTCTTTATCTGTATTAGTGATAAAATCAATAAGCTCTTCAAGAGGTTTAAAGTAAGAGCTATCACGTTCACAATCAGGTTCTATCTGTGAAAAACCTTTGATTCCATTCGAATAATCGGCTCTACTGTTAGATGCTTCATAAATTATACTGTGTTCCTTATCATCCTCACTGTAATTTGCAATTCCAAACATATTTCTATCAACCCTTCTCGAAAGAAGATATACCCCCTGATATTCTCCGTTCAGGTATAGTTCTACAAATCTTGATTCAGGAGCAATGTTTTCACCTGATAGTGATTTATATATATCCCATGAAAGCTCTTGTCTTAAGAGTGAACTATCAGGATATAATGCCGAAAGTTTGAATCTTTTTGAAGTCTCAAAATCAAGTACCTGGGGCACATCTCCGGTTATGCGGTTTTCTTCTATATTCAGACTATAAGATTCTTTTGGGATATCTTTTTTCATATCCACCAGTTCCATTTCTGAAGCTATTTCGGAAATATCATATAACTCTTTTTCCGACAATATACTTAAAGTGCAGTCTATCTTAGGTTCATCAGGAATAACATCTTCCGTTTCTATTAAAATGATGGGGATATCTCCGGTAGTCACCCAGAGGTCATATTCTATAGAAGACCCAGCTGATTTTATTATGATTTTAGAATGTGAGATAAAATCTCCGAAATTATAAGTTTCCCCACTTTTTAGCTTTATTTCTTCAGACTCTTCATATTTATTTGGACCTTCTGATATTCTCTTTATATATACGGAATTATTTTTAAAGGGGAAGTTAAAATATATGTTCTGAATTGCCGGTGATCCCTCAGGAAGCACTACAAATATTTTTCCTGAATCATTATCAATTATCGCATTTATATCTCCGATCCTGAATTGCTGCCTGTTGGATACAAATATCAGTGCTGCTACAACCAGAAGGAAAGCGAGTGACAACATTATAACAAGATCTTTTTTTTTAAACATTACCCTTCTTCCAGGTCACCTTCATAAGATACAAGTTTTACAAATGTTATATCTTTTAACTCTTTTATAGCATCAGTCAGGTTTTTTATTTTATCTTTTCTTATTTTTATCTCAGCTATAAGCTGGGCTTTATCTTTTTCTATTATTTTTGACCTTATCTTATAAAGAAGAGTATGTTTTTTTAAAATTTCTTCTATTTCCTGGATTTTTAACTCTCTGGAATCAATTATCAAAAGGTACGGTTCTGTAAATCTTATCTTTTTGGATATTATAAAAATTACAAGGCCAATAAAAAGTACAGATATTACCGCAAGATTATATGCGGATATGCCGCATATAATCCCGTTTGTTATAGCCCAGAATAGAAATCCTACATCTTTGGGATCTTTTACTGCCATTCTGAATCTTACGATGGAGAGTGCCCCTACCATTCCGAGAGCAAGTACTATATTGGAGCTTATCACTATTACAGCCGCTGCCGTAACCAGAGATACTAAAACCAAAGTAATATTGAAGTTTTTAGAATAAAGCACACCCGAAAACGTGGTTTTGTATATGAAATAAATAAACATGGCAAGTGTAAAAGCAACAGCCAGGTTTATAAGTATCATCCAGATATTTAAGTCCTGATTTATCTGGACTACTTGTTCCAGTCCTATTGAATCTATTATCTCCTGAAATGTTATCTTTCCCATATATTATTCCTTTCCCACTACTATATTGTTATTAACCCTCTATATATCTGGATAAGGTATATTTACTTATGGCACACATCTCAAATCTTCCAAGCTGAAGTAAGTTTTTTATCCACACAGGAATCGTAGAATTATATTTTATCTCCATTATGATTTTGTTATTATTTAGAACATCAGACATGTTTAAATTATTTTTAAATAGATCATCCAGACTTACTTCATCTTTTTTAATATCTCTGTCAAAAGTAATTCTTATATTATTAAGATCGACATAATAGGCGTCTCTTTTATAATCTATAATAATAACCGGCCTGTAGTAATCTTTATTAAACATGTAATAAACTTTATTAGCAGTTGCATTTTTATAATTCAACAAACAATTATAATCACCTGATATTATTTTATTTACATCCCCAGTATTAATAAATATTGATTCCTTAAATATTATCCTATTCGATTTAGACTTTATCTCTAATTTGACGGGATTCTCACTTAGATTATATATTCTAATTCTGTATTTTTTTCTTTTCTCCACCCCTGCTATTTTTTCGTAATAGTTATTATTTGATTTATTATCAAAATATAGACTTCTTACGATGTAATACCCTTCCGGATTGCTATTTCTATCCTTAGAGAAAATTGTAAGTAATTTACTCTTAAGATTTATATAATCAATATAATTTATATAATATTTTAATTCTCTTCTATTTAAAGCTATATTACCCATGCAATCTATTTTCTGAAGTATAAATTTGTATACATTTATTATATTTAACGTATTTTATCATAAAAAAAGTTTAAAATAATGAAGCAATAATAAAGCACTTATAATATAGAATTATTTTTTATTTTAAAAAAAAATAAAAATTATTATAATAACAAAGAATCATAACTTTATTTACCGCGCAATTAAAATTAAATATTTAGTTAATATGCAAAAAAATAAAATAATACAAAACAGTATTTATAATAATAACAACTTTAGCCATTTCGGCTCAGACCTTAAAAACATTTTCAAAAAAGACTTAAGATTTATCATTCCGGCTTTTTTAGTCACCATAATCCTGCACATAATTCTATGGATAGCTTATCCTCTTCACTATGGTCCTGACGGACACAGTTACATTTACTATTTCGTTGATATCTTTAATAAAGAACCCATGCTCCCAATGGTATTAACGTACAGGACACCAATTGCACCCCTCTTTTATGGATTCTTACTTCAGGCCGGAGGAACTCTTGCGGTAACCATTGCATCAGAAATCCTCCTTCTTACATTAATTCCTGCAATTTATCTTCTTGCATTATCATGGGGGAGGAACACTGCAAGAGTGGCAACTGTCCTTTTCATTCTTATGATTCCATTTCACATACAGTTTCACCAGATAGGCTCGGACGCCTTATTCTCATGGTTTATAATTTTATTTTTTCTCTCCTTAAAATATGCACTCGAGTATAAAAACATCTGGTCCTGGGCAGTTCTTGGCATTATCTCATCATTTACAATTTTAACCCGTCCCTCCGGCCTGGTAATAATTGCCACCTTTTTAGCTGTCTTCTTGCTAAAACTTAAATTTAAAAAAATCCTCAAGCTTGCAGGCATATATCTGTTATGCATGATTGTTATCCTTGGTTCTTTTGTAATTTATAAAGGGGTCAGATTTAATGATTACACTATATCCCGCGGTTCCAATTATACCGCGTTTATGAGGGTTTACACTTTGCAGGAATCGCTTTTCAGTGCTGAAAACGGACCCAATTCAAAAAAGCTGGTTTCAATAATAGAAGAAGAACTGCTGGATACAGAGCTTTACAGGAAATATGATATTACACTTGAAAAGATCTTAAACTATCAACCCAGTAGAAGATTTTTAGGTGACATTATTGTCTCGGTTGACAGGACCGAGGGTTGGGATTCCCAGTATGCGTTACTGGAAAAGGTCGCCTTTGAGTCCATCAGAGCAAATACGTTATCATATCTTAAACATTATTTAAAAGATATAATACTTCTCACCACCATAGAACAGACCATAGCAGAGTTACCGTCTCCGAAAGATACAAAAATTTATTTAAATGATATAGAAAATATCAGTAAAGAAGATTTACCCGAGCCCACCGAAGGAGAACTAATCCCTTATTCCAATATATGGTGGATGTTATCAAGCCCGGACAATGAATTGCCCATTCAATCAGAGGTGGATAATTTCAATGAAAAATATGAAAAAATTGCATCGGATGTTGAAGATGCACAGGGCTCACCGGGCATGGTAAGAATTATTGAAATTATTTGGGATAGCGTAAAGATTCCAATATTTTATTTCTGGGTATTCGGGATTATGGGTATCATTTTTTCTAGAAAAAATAAAAGAATATTACTTATTTATATATTCGTAATTTCGGCAATTATTATTGTTGGTACCCTTTACGCTGCACATGTATATACCAGATACCGCCTGCCGCTTGACCCGCTTATAATGACATCAGGCGTGGCAGGGTTTTTCATGGTTATAGAAAAAATAAAAAATAAACAATCAATTAAATAAAAAGGAAGCTATTAAAATTGAAGCTGTTTATACAAATACCATGTTATAACGAAGAAAAGTTTCTCCCCGAAACTATAAACGCCCTGCCTAAAAAAATCCCGGGTGTCGATAAAATAGAGTATCTCGTAATAGACGACGGCAGTAGTGATGATACTGTGGGAGCAGCAAAAAAATGCGGGGTTAAACATATACTTCAGCTCCCAAAGCATGCCGGCCTGGCAAGGGCATTCATTACAGGTATAGAGTACTGCCTGCACAACAACGCAGATATAATAGTTAATACCGATGCTGACAACCAGTATCACGCCGATGATATAGAAAAGTTAATAAGGCCTATTTTAGAAAATAAGGCAGATTTAGTAATTGGAGCAAGACCAATAGATAAAATAAAGAATTTTTCGTCCATGAAAAAAATATTGCAGAAATTTGGCAGTCTGGTCGTCAGAATAGTTTCAAACTCTAAAATTGGAGACACTACAAGCGGCTTTAGAGCATTTTCAAGATTGGCTGCCAGTAAAATAAACGTCTTCTCCAATTACACATACACTATTGAAACCATAATACAGGCAGGCCTGAGCGGTATCCCCATGTTATCAATACCCATCAGGGTAAATAAGCAGGCAAGACCTTCAAGGTTGATTAAGAACATACCGAATTATATATTAAAATCCATATTTACCATGTTTAGAATATTTTTATATTACAAGCCCCTCCGTTTCTTTGTGATAGTAAGTATTATATTTAATATACCCGGCCTTGCACTGGGGATAAGATATCTTTATATACTTGCAAAAGATATTCCAGGAGAGCACATCCAATCCCTTATTCTTGCAGCTATACTTATAATCACTGGTTTTTTATTCTTTATCCTGGGGCTTATCGGGGACTTGATATCAGTCAACAGAAGACTGCTGATGGAGATAAAATCAGACCAGCGGTTATCAGGTTCAGAAGATATTGATAAAAAAATTAAACAATAATTATTTTTTAAAATGAAATCATAACTTCCTGCTATTATTTATTATGAGAAAAAATAAAATTGAAAATGATAATTTTATATACGGAAATTATTATAATAAATATGGCTCAAAAAACATCATAGCCAGATTTCTTACCAGTAATTTCATAAAAAACATTAAAATAATCTTAAAGCCGCTGGATTATAATAATTTATTAGATATCGGGTGCGGCGAAGGATATATAACAAATGAGATAGCATTGCAAAAGAAGAGCCAAGTTACAGGAATAGACCTGGGCAAAGAACCATTAGAAAAAGCCAAAAATACATATAGGGACATTGAGTTTATAAATTGTTCAGCTTACAGACTTCCTTTTGATAACAATTTCTTTGATGCTGTTACAACCATTGAAATACTTGAACACCTTGATAACCCTGAAAATGCATTAGAAGAAATAAAAAGAGTAGCTAAAAAATGGATTATTTTTTCAGTGCCGCATGAACCTTTGTGGAGAATATTAAACGTTATGTCATTTAGATACTTGAAAAATCTGGGTAATACCCCAGGTCACATTAATCACTGGACCCCAAAAGAATTCACCGGACTTATTAAAAAACATTTTAAGGTTTTAAAAATAGCAAAACCAGTACCCTGGACAATAATACTTGCCGAAAAAATAAATACCTGAAATCCTTATTGCATAAATTCAAGCCTTACTTTCAACTACTGCCCATATCTCCCCAAACTGGATGGAGTAACTTGCAATTTCCAGACCTGCCGACTCCACCTCATTTTGGAAATCATTAAAAGTATATTCAATATAATGGGTCTTATCCAGCCGGTAATCAATACCCAGCTCTTTTTTATATAAAACAACCCAGCTCCTGTCTATCATGGGAACTCTTATTAAAAGTCTATCTCCAAGATTTTTAACTTTTTTAAGTAAATCAACCCTTTTATCGATATGCTCCAGTACATTGGATAGCACTACAACATCAAATTTTTGCCTGAAATCCCAGCTCAATACATCGCCGCAGATATAATCCACATTATCAAGCAAAAAATTTTTCTTTGCGGCCCCGATATTATCTTCATCTATATCTATCCCGACCACATTTTTTGCCTTCTTAGCTATATCAAAGGCAACCGAGCCGTTCCCGCATCCAACATCCAAAACAGTATCATTTGGGTTAATATTGTCTAGGAAGAAATCATGATATTTTATCAATCTGTGCTTCGGGTGTATCCCCTTACCCAGCATAACGGAATACTTCGAAATCCTGCTATAGATAAAATTGTCAATGTTAAGTAAAACTCTAACAATTATAAACAATATCTTACTTTTAATTCTTTTTAGCATTTCAACACCATACCTCCTTACACCATATCTTATTCTACTCTGAATCTCCGGTTACTTCTAAAAAACCAGGTTAAAAGAATTATAAAAGAAAGAAACTCAGCCAGAATCAAAGCAATTATTATACCCTCAATCTTATACAGTGGAACAAAGATAGCCAGCAGCGCCAGCTTCATGATATCTATGGTCGTAAAAAGTTTTAGTACGCTGCTGCCGCTCCCCTGGTAGCTTGCGAGGTATTTGATGGTTAAGCTAACAGGCATAAAAATTAATGGTATGAGCAGCAGCCTGCCATATCTAATCATATCCAGAGCTCCCACAATGCCTTTTTTTACTAAATCCAGATTATCCACATTAAAAAAGAATCTCAGCAGGAAGGGGGTCAGGACCCAGAAAATGGCAAAAACTGCGAGGCCGAATAAAAAAATATAAGCCAGGCCTTTCTTAACTATTCTTCTGTTATCAGCTTCAGGGTGGGCCGCCAGCTTGACCGTCGGTACATTTACAAGAGTTTTCAAGCTATTCTTTATAAATTGAGGGAATACATGTACAACACTATAAACACCAACCATAGCAGCATTGGAAACAGAATTAAGTAATATTCTCTCAATGTTTGTGGCAATATTCGAAACAGCACTTGAACCGGTAAGCTTGAATCCATGTTTTAAATAATCCTTTTCTTTTTCTTTATCAATTTTTTCCGGTTTTATTCTTTTAATTATCCAGAAAAAGAAAGTTATGTTGTAAATTGATACTACAAGAAGGTAAGCGATAATGGTATAAAAATAATTCCGGTAAAAATAAAGGACCAGTGCACATGACAAAAACCTGGTACCACCCATCAATAAATTCAACAAAAAGACCGTTTTAAATCTTCTCTCGCCATAGTAATATGGCTCCCAGGTATTTAACCCGAAATACACAGGGACTACGAAACTTGCAAAAAGAAGAGGCCATCTTATCCCGCTACCCCTGTAATAACTAAAAGCAAGAATTATAAGAACAGCACTGGCAATAAGAGAAAATAGGGCGCTTACTATAACTGCCTTCTTAAAAAACCCCTTAAACCTTTTAGCAACTGCTTTTGTAACAGAGGTGCCGAGACCATTAATCGAAAGTATAATCATTATATTTAAGACTGAAAAAAACAACTTATAATTTCCAAAGTCTTCTTCGCTCAGATAGCGAACCAGAAGGACACTTAATAAAAACCCGTCAAGAGAAGCAACAGCAAGGTTTGCCATGCCGTAAGTACTGTCTTTAAAATTCATTTTAAAGTACTTTATAACTTTGCCGATACTTTCAAGTAACTGTCTTTTTATATTCTTAATATCCATTATTTAACTGCCCTTATTCCATAACCTGTGGTAATATTATCAACTTTTAATATCTCACCTTTTCCAGGCTTATTTTCTGCTTTCAAAATATTTTTAAACTTTCTTTTTACAGTCCTGTTTACAATAATTCTGGTTTTATCTTCATCCAGATCCCTGGTTTTTATTTTTAACTTACCAAGCTCCGAGTAAAGCTTTAAACTGTCACGGGATCCCTGCTTTACTACAGAAACTTCCTTGAAACCTATCTTCCACAACCTGTCAATTACAAATTTAAAAAATTTATTAAATTCTGTTGCCTGCTCCCACTCTCTCCCCGGCAAAAGGGGAATGGTCAGCAGTAAAATACCACCCCTATTTAAATTTTCCCATGCCCATTTAAGTATATCTCCTGTATCTTTTGCATCCTTTACCATTTCAGGAAATACCACACAATTAAATTTTTGGCTACCTGCAGGCAGGGCCATCTGGTACTTTATATTCAGCTTCTTTTCATCAAGTTCCCTGCTTTCCTCTCCATAATAAAAGACACTTGAGCTACCGGGAATTAAATCCAGATTATCTATTATAAAATTCTGGACATAAAATTTTCTTATAGAGGTATCCAGAAAATCAAATTCATTAACTTTACCTGGCTCTATAAACTGAATGAATGGTTCAGATAGCAAATTTTTCCTTATATAACCACTCCACTGCTCCGAAGAACTTTTTTCTTTATTCTTATACTCACCTTTAGCTTTTGGTATACCCCTGCCAAGATGCATATAAATTATCTCATCCCTATCATTAAAGGACCTGGTTACATTCAAATCATAAGCTTCCATTGTCTCCGGTATCAAACCGGTCAGCCCGGGGCTGTCGAAAGTATTCGGCGTGTGAAATATATCAAAGCCATTTTCCTTAAGTAAATAGATTGCCTTATCTCCCACATCAAACTGCGGCAGTTCCGGTAAAAAACTAAGTTTCAGTTCTCTAAACAACTTAAAATCAATTATATAGCCGCAAACATGCAAGACTCCCCCAGGCACCCTTGCCCTGGTTAACCGGAAACCTGCTGCTTTTATCTTCTTATCCATTCTGGATAACATATAATCCAGCCATCCGTACCTGCATACAGCCACATCTTCATGAAAGCATACAAGGTATCCCGTATTCTGATTTATTAATCTGGCAGCTACCTCCAGAGCGAGACTATTAGCGTAAGAAGCCCCTCCCTTTGGTTCCGTCCTGATATATGCAATATTTATATCTCTAACGTCATCAATCCATTTTATATTTCCAGCAGGTGAATTATTATCCACAACCCATAGTTCGTAATCCGTATCGGTAAATTTCTGTATACTTTCAATACACAACTTCAATAGTTCGGAAGAATACCTGTTTGGCTGGTAACTTACCACAATTATCCTTACAGCTTCTCTACGAGAAAAAATTTTTTCTCTAACAAAAACATTATATAAATTATTATCTATCTCTATTTCATTTTTAATATATTTTTTTTTATTAAACCACTTTATCATTTTTAGCTCCTGTCATCTCAAAAATTTCCACATATTCTCTATAGGTTTTCTTGAAATCATACAAATAACTGAAATTAAGAAATTTCATCTTAAACTCTTGATAATTTTCTATACACAATATCATTTTGTCCAGAAGTCTTTCGTATCTAAAATCTCTATATCTTTGAAAAACATCTTCCGATACATATGCCAGGAGTTCTGGACAAAAATAAAGCAACTCCTTCATTGAGCCAGTATCGAATCCAACAACTGGTATACCGCAGGATATTGCCTCAATCACTGAATTAGGACAGGGTGGGTTAAGTTGGCTGTAAATTACAATATCTGTATTTTTCAATTCACTTGAAATTCCTTCTTTGTCCATCTGCTCTATATAATTTATATATGGTCTATTTATAAAATTTAAAATCTTCTTATTTAGCACTGGCCCTATTACTTTAAATTCAATATTATATTTGTCTTTTAATAAATCCAGTGCTAATACTATTGGCTCTATCATATCTACACTCCTGAAAGAACCAACAGCAGTAAAAATTATTTTATTTTTATTAAATTTTTTATTCCCAGGGGAAAAGATACTTTTATTAGCACCATTATAAATTATATGGTATTTATTCTTATCTATCTCTCCCAATATAGCAAAACATTCTTTTTTACTGTATTTGCTCTGAAATATAACAAAATCCGAATATTTCAAATAATCTTTCTTTATTTCCCAGTTTAGATAAATGTATTTTAAACCATGTTTTGAAGGATAATAAACCCCATCAAGACGCTGTATTATAGGCAGGTTATTCTTCTTAAAAAATCCCAGCACCCTGCTGTCAAAAGAAATAGGAAAAAAAATGCCGCTTGCATTCCTGCAATTACTTCTATCTTCAATAAAAGGATAGCCGGCTTCCGTAAGGTATTCCCTTAAATTCAACATGAAGGTTGAAGGCCCGCCTATGCTTCCCGCATATTCATAAAAGGGTATATAAATCATTTAGAACCACTTAAAAAATAATAAATTTTAATCAATCTATAGAAATCTTGAATAAATCTCTTTATAATACCTTTTTGCTATTATCTCCCAGTCATAACTTTTAACAGTCTCAAACCCACCCATGACTATCTTTTTCTTTAAGCTTTCACTTTCTATTATCCTCTGACAGTTATGGGTAAGTCCTTCTATATCATCTATCCTGCTTACCATAGCATTATAACCATTTTCCCCGATATCATGGACCATCCCCACATCGGTGCTTACCAGGGGCACTCCGGAAGCAAAAGACTCCAGAAGTGCTTTGGGACCTCCTTCAGCCCTTGAAGTTACCAAATAAAAGTCAATAGCCCTGTAAAGCTTTGCTATATCCGGGTAATTTCTTAAGTACAAATGCTTAAACGGAATCCCTGAGGATTGAAGTCGTTTTTTCACATAACCCCTTGCAGGGCCGGACAGCAGAACAAATACAGGATATTTTTCGTTCAGTCTTTTCATTACCTCACAAAAAACATCAGGACCTTTTACAAATTTGGGGGAGTTCCCTTCACCCCATCCTTCGCCATCTTTCTGGAATGAGCCAATGCATACCGAATTAGCCGGAATGCCGATTTTTTCCCTTGCTACTTCTTTGCTGTAATTACCCCCCTTCTTAAAAAGACCGATATCCACACCAATAGGAATAATCACAACCTTATCCTCTTCAGCACCCCATTTTATAAGCTGGCTTCCTGTTATGGTACATGACGTGTGTATTACAGAAAGAGATTTTGATACTTCCGGTAATAATTTTATATAATTTACATCTTTATCAGTGCCATGAAACCAGGTTAAGATTAAATCATTTTCGCTATTAACGTATTTATAATTAGAAGGAAGGTAAGTTCCCCTGGAACCAAAATGAAGAATCTGGTTTTTCATCCTGGATATTCTTACTCTTGAAATTTTCAACACTCTGGCTGGCTGGCCAAATAATCTGGCGATGTTTCCAGTTATGTATCTTCCATCCCAATTAATAGACCAGTTTATTGGCTCTACTATGTAATATATTTTTTTCTTTATACTGATCACGATTTATATTCTACATGAATGCTAATCAGTTTATATTACCCATTATGTTTTCTAAATGAAAAATAATAGAATTTAAATTAAATTTAATGTATATTTACATAAAATAATTGTTGGCAAAATATAATATTTTCTTGCAATGCTTAAATTCACATCATTATAATTTAAAAGAGATGGAAATTAAAGGTTTGTTTAAACAACTTAAAGATAGAAAAAGAAAAATTGCTGTTATTGGTCTTGGTTATGTAGGTCTTCCACTGCTTGTAGCACTGAGCAGTCACTTTAAAGTCATTGGTTTTGATATTAACAGCCAAAAAATTAAAAAATTAAAAAATGGTATAGATGAAAATAACGAAGTTAAAATCCCGGATTTACTTTCAGAAAATTGTACCCTGACCGGTAATGCCAGAGACCTAAAAAATGCAAACTTTTTTATAATAACAGTTCCCACTCCAATAGATACCTATAAAAATCCTGATTTGAGCTATATTGAAAAATCAACTATTCTTGTAGGCAAGAATATGCCAGCCGGCTCAATAATTGTTTATGAATCTACAGTCTATCCCGGAGTAACTGAAGAATTCTGCATACCTATCCTTGAAAAAGAATCAAAACTTAAAAACAAAAAAGATTTTTTCGTTGGTTATTCACCGGAAAGGATAAATCCGGGGGACAAGAAGCATTCAATCGAAAATATAATCAAGGTAGTTTCAGCGCAGGATGAAGATTCCCTGGAAGTTATAAGCAGTGTTTACAGAATGGTAGCAAAAGCAGGTATCTTTAAGGCAAAAAGTATAAAAGCAGCCGAGGCAGCAAAAGTAATTGAAAATACGCAGAGGGATATAAATGTAGCATTAATAAATGAGCTTGCCATATTATTTTCCAAACTTGGTATTGATACCAGGGAAGTTATTGATGCCGCAAAAACCAAATGGAATTTTCTGGATTTCAAACCCGGACTTGTAGGAGGCCACTGCATCGGAGTTGACCCTTATTACCTGTCCTTTAAAGCCAAAAAAGTCAATTATTACCCCGAAATAATAAATGCCGGCAGAAAAATAAACGATAATATGGGGTTTTTCATAGGTGAGCAGATACTCAAAACACTGCTTACCAATCATCATAAAAATATTAATTTTAAGGTGGTTCTCTTTGGAATATCCTTTAAGGAGAATGTTGCAGACTCGAGAAACTCCCGTGTAATTGACATCTATAACTACCTTACCCAGCATAATCTTGATGTCAGGATATATGACCCGGTGGTAAATACCGGGGAAGTCAGGCAGAATTATGGAATTGAGCTTATAAATTATGAAGATATTGAGGATGTTGACGCTGCCATTTTCTGTGTTGCACATGACTGCTTTAAGAAAATAGACCTTGCCGGGTTAAAATCAAAAATGAGCGAGGAAAATCCCTTCATATTTGACATTAAATGGATATTTGACAGAGAAAAAATTAAAAAAATGGGCTTTAGATACTGGAGACTTTAAATATTGAATCTTAATAAATTAGCTATAAAGAAAGATGTAAAAATTCTTATTACCGGATGTGCGGGATTCATCGGTTCCAACCTTACGGAGTTTTTCCTTAAAAAAGGGGCAAGAGTTGTAGGGTTTGATAACCTATCAACAGGATTTAAAAAAAATATCGATTACGCTTTGTCCGGCGCCGATAAAGAAAATAAAAATATTGATTTCAAATTTATAAACGGGGATATAAGGGATTACAACCAGTGCCTTAAAAGTACAGAAGGTATTGATATCGTTTTGCACCAGGCAGCCCTCGGTTCGGTTCAGAGGTCCATAGAAAAACCGCTTGATTCCAACTCCGCTAATATAGAAGGGACTTTGAACCTTCTGGAAGCTTCGGTAAAAAATAAGGTAAAAAGGTTCGTATATGCCTCATCTTCATCTGTTTACGGTGATTCGGTAAAGCTTCCCAAAGACGAATCCATGCCGCCAAATCCCAAATCAATCTATGCAGTTACCAAGCTGGCTGCAGAATATTATTGTGGATTGTTTAACAGATTATATAGTCTCGAATCTATTTCGCTCCGGTATTTTAATGTTTTTGGCAGGAGGCAAAACCCCGATTCAATTTATTCCGCAGTTATACCCATATTCTTAAAGAAAATAACAACAGGAAAGAAGCCACCCATAATTTACGGTGACGGGAACCAGACAAGAGATTTTACCTACATAGATAATGTAATTTACGCAAACTACCTGGCGGGCTTTACTGAAAATAAGGATGCGTTCGGGAATTACTATAATGTGGCATGCGGCAAAAATATCAGCTTAAATGAAATCATTACTCTTCTATCAAAATATTTTAAAAAAGAAATAAACGCCGTATATTCAGATGAAAGGAAAGGGGATGTAAGACACAGCCTGGCTTCGCTGAATAAAATAAAAAAAGATTTAGATTACAGTCCAGCCACAAACTTTAACGATGGCCTGGTAAAAACCTGCCAGTATTATTGCAAAACCTAAAAAATCCAACATCAAATATACTTAATTCACATCACCTATTTTTTGATTAAACTCCTGTGAGCTAATAAAACAGTCTATTATATCCCTACGGCTCTTACCTCTTTCAATTTCTGAAAGCCAGTGCTTAAGACCATTTTCATCAGCACTTCTATCCAGAAGGATTAAATATAACAATTCTATAAATTCTTTATCATCCATGGAATTTACCAGTGATTTTTCATCAAGAATTACTTCAGGGACTATATCCTTTATCAGTACCTCCTTATTTTCTAAGCTTTCCACGACATCATTAATCTTTTCAAACTCAATATCTTCCCCGGAGCAATATTCAGATAATCTCCTGAAAAGTCCGTAAATGTAGCTTTCATATTCCTTATAATTTTCATATTCCTTAACGTTGTTTTCGTTTATAAAATCTACAGAGAACTCCCCGTTATCATAATCAAGCAAAATCAAGTTTTTGTATCCTTTCTCACTAATCTCAAAATAAAGCTCCTCGATACTCTTATCCATTACTTCCTTGCTGGTCGTCCTGTATAAACGGTAACCGAAACTCTTTGTATATATCAAACCTTCATCCGGCAGCCCGTAAATCATCGCTATCCCGCTTATTGCAGGAACCATAAGCGGTACAGAAAGGCTTTTTGGAAGGATCTTTAAATTCCAGAATCTCTCATTGTCAACAGGTATATAAATAAGAGAATTACTTTTTTCAGATATGGTAAGCTTATCAAGCTGCAGCAGAGTTTTAAGTAGTTCCTTCCTGTATAACGTCAGATCATCTTCAATACCACCGCTAATTATATTATTATACTCTTCCCTGTTCCGGCTATAATCCCCATAAAAGGATTCGAACTCTATATAACAATTATAGATAATACCTGATAATAAAGTTATTATTAAAAGAATAACCAAAAATTTCTTAAATTTTCCGGTTATTCTTCTTATGCCAATCTTAATAAAACTACCCGATGCAGCCATTGCCAGCAGAAGAATTATAGATACCCACCTCTGCAATTCCGAAAAATAGTTAGCACCGCCACCGGCGATTTTAAGAAAAATACCCGGTATAACCCCTGCAACGCACAGGAGTATGACAATTTCCATTTTTACTGTCTTCTTTTTTTTAAAATTCTCAACTAAGCCATTTTTACTATTAATTTTTAAATTTATATTCTCCAGAACAATAAACAAAATAGACCAGAAGAAATAAAGAGTAATAAAAAAGATTAAAGTTACCGGCCAGACTAAATCTTCATTTCTTTTCTGGATTACCACATTAAAAAAATGAAAAAGCTCAAATCCCGAAGTCTCCATTCCTGTCTGGGTTGTAATTTTCAATGATAAAAAAGTTGCGATTATAATCAAAGCAGCACTTAGATTATAAATAATCTTTCTGTAGTATACATATCTTATAAAAAGGTAAAACAATGCGATGACAAAAATAACCATCGTTGAAGATTTGGCCATTCCCATTAAAAATATAAGTAAAGGTAAAAGGATAATGAAAAAAGCATATCTTGAATATAAAAATATTCTTCCTTTAAAATCCCCCTCCTCAAAAAAAGCTATCATCAGGAAAGTAAACAAAGCCAGTATAACTGACAGGTTATAAGATTCCGAAACTATTATAAAATTGGATATGAAAAATCTCTCCAATATAAATTTTGAGAAAAGGCCGGTAAAAACCGCAGATAATAATAACCAGAATAACTTGCTTTTAAAAAGATTTTTTGTCCCGTAGCTTATTTTATTAATTGCCAGGAAAAAAAGCTTGAAAAATAGTGGCATAAATATAACAGGATACCCGATTTCATAAAATTTCAATGTATTTATTTCAAGCAGCTTGGAAAACTGGGCAAAAACCCAGTGGCTTAAGTAATGGTACGGCAGGTAAACAGTATCATTAAGGCCGGTACCGGGTACCCCATAATTTTTAATCATATTTGAAACAGCCCCGTGGAATATCGGGTCAATTAAAGCCTCTCCTGTGAACAATTTCTCATAGAATACGGGACTCATATAATACAGGAGAAATTTTGAACTCCAGAGGGAAAAAATTATAAACAGAGAAAAAAATATAGCCAGGGGAATAATAAAAAAATATTTGAAATTAAAAATTTTGTTTTTTACAAAAACAAATAAAAAATAAAATAAGAAAATAAGACCAGAAGCTTCAATAAATATTATCAAATTTATAACAGGTGATACAAAAGAAATAAAAATTACAAATAATAAACCTGCCAGTAAAAAGAATGGTTCATATCGTATAAAACTTGATATATCTTTTTTCCGGATAAAACCCAATACACCTGATAAAAAAAGCGGTAATAAAATTATAAAATAGCTGACAATTAGAACCTTGAGAGTCAGAAATATATTCTTATCTTCCAGGCCAGCTCTTAAAAATATAAAAGTGGAAGCAAAAGTAAATGATATAATTAAGGTGATTAAATTTATTAGAAAATAATCTTTTAAATCACTTTTTTTTTCTAAAATAAATAGATTATTAAAACTCTTCATTCTATAACCCCGCCTTCATCTTAATCAATTACACAAATCATTTCTTAAATGTCCCCAGGATCGATAGACCAAAGGGTATAAATATTTTATTCCCAATTAGTGGAGCTTCCAGATTAAAAATATGGTATAGAGTTTCATTTAAAAAACCCGGGGGGCTCTCTAATTCAGGAACTGGCGACTTTTTACTTTTCTTTCTAATGGGATCAATAATCTTTCTAACTATTACAGCAGAAATAAACAGGAGACTCATAAAATAAGTTGAATATATGCTCTTAAAACCAGCCCTCTTAACTTCCGATATTAAACCGCCCCTTAAATATCTTTTAAAATGCCCCGCTTTAACGTCATAATCCGTCCACATCCATTGATATGCCGGAACAGTTATTAATAAAAAGCCTCCCTTTTTTAATATTTTGTAGGAATATTCTAATATCCTGCCGGGGTCCTTTACATGTTCAAGAAAATCAAACATGCAAATTATATCATAAGTATAATTTGAAGAATTGCTGTCAGGGAATTCACTGTTCCATACAACAACATTCTTATAGATTTTTTTCTGGTAATCCGTGCAACTCTTATTACTATCCACGCTGTAAATATCTCCAAATTTCTGTAATACATGAAATGCCTGGCCGTAACCGCTTCCCACATCAAGTATTTTTTTATTTTTTTCTTCCCTGAATTTTAATATTTTTTTAAATACCATATATATAAGATTATTCCTGACCCTGTACCACCAGTGCTTTTCCGGTATTTTATTTTCCAGAATATATCTGTATATATCCCCGTCTTTCAAAATTACCTTCCCCCGGATAGTAAATCCTTCTGTAATTAATAACCCGGATTTTTATTTTTAAAAAAATCTTCCAGATTACCGAGCACTGTATCCTGCTCGCCCCTGGTTAGGCCATAAAATAGTGGTAGCCTGACCAGCCGTGAAGAAATTTTTTCGGTAACAGGAAGCTGGCCTTCCCTGTATCCCATTCTCCTGCCCATTGATGAGAGATGCAGTGGCAGATAATGGAAAATCGCAAGTATTCCCTTATTTTTAAGATATTCAAGCAGCCGGTCTCTTGTAACCTCACTATTAACAATAATATAAAAAAGGTGCCCGTTATGGCTGCAATCCCGGGGGACGATAGGCCTTCTAATAAAACCTTCTTTTTCCAGCCCTTCAAGATTATCATAATAATATCTCCATAATTCTTTCCTGCTGTTTATAATCAACCCTATATTTTCAAGCTGTGCATATAAAAAAGCCGATAAAATCTCAGATGGTAAATATGAAGAGCCGACATCCACCCAAGTATATTTATCAACCTCACCCCTGAAGAATTTACTTCTATCAGTTCCTTTCTCTCTTATAATCTCGGCTCTTTCGAAAAATTTTTTGTTGTTTATAAGGATTGCCCCTCCCTCTCCACAGGTAATATTTTTGGTTTCATGAAAACTCATGCATCCAATATCCCCCATGGTTCCAAGGTAATTTTTTTTATACTTTGATCCGATACCCTGTGCAGCATCCTCGATAACATATAAATCATATTTCCTCGCAATCTTTAAAATTCTATCCATCTCACAGGATACCCCCGCATAATGAACAACTGCTATAGCTCTGGTTTGTGGCGTTATGGCTTCTTTAATTTTACTTTCATCAATATTTAAAGTATCTTCTCTTATATCTACGAACTTTAATTTCGCACCTCTTGAATAAAACGAATTTGCCGTAGAAACAAAGGTATATGAAGGTAAAATAACCTCATCTCCATGTTTAATATTTATTAAAATAGAAGACATATCCAGGGCAGTCGAGCAGGATGTTGTCAGCAGCACTTTTTTCACCCCATATCTTTCATGCATCATTTCTGCACATTTTCTGCTAAAAATCCCATCCCCGCTAATCTTCCCGCTTTCTACCGCCTGTCTTATATACTCCAATTCCTTCCCCAGTATGGAAGGCCTGTTAAATGGAATATTTATATTATCCATACTAAAAATCTCTTTCTTTAATGAATTTCTATAAAATTCGCTTTTCAACCAAAAATCATTCAACTTGAATGAAAATATTTTTTCTAACTTTTCTCAGTAAATTTAAGGCATCTTTTAAAGTATTCCCCTTAACAATTATATGCCCTATCCTATCTGACCCGACCCTAAACTTTTTAACCCTGTCCCCCACACCATAATCAAACTTAATCTCGACTATATCTTCATCAGGTATATTTTTATCTATTATCTTCCTGATATTCCCAGACTTATTAGAAAAAAGAAGCATGCTTGCATTTGGCAGCTTTCTCCTAAAACGAAAATCAGGTTCTTTACCCAGAGCCATATTTATAATCAACTGGTAATAATTAAAGCCAAAATAAATAGAAACCAGTTCTGAAAGGCAGGTTGCTCCTGCCCTTGCTCCAATTTCCAGGACGAAGACTTTATTATCCTTTAAAATAAAGTCTGCATTAATTGCGCAATTATTTAGCTCTAATGACCTTATCGACCTTTTTAATTGTGTATATAAATCTCTAACAATATTTTTTTTCAATTTAATCGGTACAAAATGGCCCACAGGAATATTCGTATTTGCCTTGAAAACAAAATCACCATGAGGGAGAATAAACTTGACCTCATTATTATAAACAAGTGCCTGCGCTCCAAACTCCCTACCTTCCAGAAACTCCTCAACAATGAAATAATTTTTCTTTGTTTCGGAACGCGCTGCCTTAATTATATTATCTATCTCTTTAATTTTACTGACAATAAATACCCCCCTGCTGCCGGAGCTATCCACGACTTTAAAAACTACAGGCAGTTTAAAAACATTAACTGCTTCTTTAGTGTTTCTGGCACTGCTTGCCTTCATAAAATTAGCCGCTCTCACATTATATTTTTTAAATCTTTCCTTCATTCTTACTTTATTGGTACTTAAAATCCCCGATTTTTCAGTAATACCCACCAGTTTTAATTCATCAGCAACTTTCCCCAGTGTCACCATAGGCACATCTGAGCCCGTTGTACATATTCCACTAATATGCTCTTTTCTGGCAATATCAAGTACCTCCTCAGAACTGGTCGTATCTACATAATAATTCTTATCTGCTATATTAAATCCTGGGTAATTACCCCTGCAACTTACAACAATTGTTTTCAGCCCCATTTCCTTTGCTTTTTTTATTAAAGGGATCTGGTAAACTCCTGCACCTAAAATTAGAATTTTACCTGTATAAGAATTAATTACCTTTTTTAACAATTGCATAAATATCTCCACTTATTTCCGGGTACTTATCGGCTATCTCTATGAACCCTTTTATAAGCTCTTCACTGCAAAACCTGTTGATCTGTTCATAAGTCATCGTCTTTAAAAAACAACCGCCAATCTTTAATATATTAAATCCCGCTTTTTTTATATGATTTTTAATTTTTTTCAAATTGTATAATCTCCTGTGCCCAAATTTTATATCATTTTCATTCAGGGTATTCACGCTCTCAAGCAGTCCCATCTCCACCCCTATTTGTCTGTGTATTGAATTACTATTTGGTACAGATATATAACCTATAGTTTCGCTTTTTATTATTTTTTTTATATTGAGCAATAACTTTACTGGAAATTCCAGGTGCTCTAAAATGTGCCCCAAATAAAAATTATAAACCGTAAAATTAAAATCCAGTTTATCAATAGGACTATTTATATATACAATATTCTTTCTTGTAACCAATTTTTTCTTTACATATTCAATCACTCCTCCTGAGATATCAACAGCAATAACCTTTTGAAAATGATCTGATAATAATTCTGTCGTAAAGCCGTTTCCAAGTCCTATCTCCATCACATTCCGGTCGTCTATTGAATATCTTATTAATTTATCTACTTCGTATTTCTTAACCAGTTTCCATGCAGTGTTACTTTCAAAAAAACTTTTACTGTATATATTTTTCATTTTAATACCTGCTATAACGAGCTTAAATTAATTATAAAAAACTAGTCCTTATTAATTCCTGACAGATATATAAAAATTTTTCATATATTATTACCAACCTTCTTCTTTTTTCTTGCAATTATATAAAACCCGCTGGCAATGTTTCTTGCCGTTGGAAACTTTGAAAGAATAATATCAAAGTACTTTAATGGAAAGGTTATTAACATAAAAAAAACATAAAATACGAAATGAAGCTTTTTTAATCCAAAAGACAGCAATGTTGCAAGCCACTCCTGAAGCACCCACAATAATCCACTTGTAGGACCTCCGCCAACTCCCAGTTCAATAATCTTAAAGTCCTTAAATAAAACTTTCATGCCCTCATATGTTAATCTTGTATAGTCATCCGGGCTTGCATGGAATCCGCATATAAACGGCATATAACAATACGTCCGGCCACCTTCTTTCAATACCCTGTAAATTTCATTTACCACGCTATAAGGATTTTTTACATGTTCAAGAACTGCAGAACATATGACAGTATCGATTTTTTCATCTGCTACAGGAAGCTTCTGGATATCTGCGACGATATCGACATTATTATAAGGGAAGATATCAACATTTATTATTTCAGGTGAAAGCAACCTGTTCCCGCTGCCAAGATTAAGGAATGTGCCAGCCCTCCCGGTAACGTAAGCTTTAACGAATCTAACCAGCTGGTTACCTGTAAAAACTGGACTTATAACTCTTATCAGAAAAGTGTAAAAAACACTGAATTTTTTAAATCTGTATTTAAGTTTATCAACGAAATCATCAGGTAAGACGGCTCCATCTACAAAAAAGTATCTGCCGCTATTAAATTTATAAAAAGCACCACATTTACCACATTTTATTATGCTTTTTTCAAATAATAAGTTTTCGTCCCCGCAGGCAGGACACCTGAATATTTTTTTATCAATAATCTTCTTATTCATATTCACCTTTAATTTAATTTTCGATATTTATCTCCACCATCTCATAATCCCACCCAAACTCAGGGGAATGTGCATAGATATACAGGGTATGCTTTCCATTTTTAAATTCCCTGCTATCAAACAGGAAATTAAACCCGCTCATTTCAAATTGTTCTCCATACTCATCGCCGATATCTTCCTTTTTTAAATTAATGCCTGTGTTCGCATAAACAAGATATTCAGATATATCATTATAATATCTCCTGCATAAACCCCTATACTCAAATGAATTCAAGAAATCATATAATATGATATCCCTATCCTTCTCTTCATTCAATTCATTTAGCCAGTAATTGAGACCATTTTTATCAGCTTCTCTATTCAGCAGTAACCCGTACAGCAAATTTACGTATTCCTCATCACTTAAATTTTTATTTTTAAATTCCTCATCTAAAATAAAATCTTTAAACATATCATCAAAAGAGGCATTGCCTGATTCTATTTCTGCAACCCAGTAATCCAGTGTCTCTTCATCAGGACTACTGCCATAGCAACCACTGTAAAATTTTTCTACCAGCTCACGAGCCGGCGGGCCCTCTTCTATAGTGATAGAATCTAAATTAATACGCTTTCCTATACCGGGCTTGCCATCAATAAAAACTTCAATTTCATCTATACCGGGACCGTCCGATGAATTGCCCCCGACCGCCCATCCGGAAATTCTAGCTATCCCTTTATGTATCACATCTTTTTCAGGATACTCTACATTAATTATTATATTCTCCGATAATTCAATGCCATCTAACTTTATACTATCCCTTTTATAATAGTAACTTATATTTTTAATAATACCCGGTAGATGGGGCAGATAACTTCTATATAAAATAAATGGGGATATTACTACCAGTATTAAAATAAATAATAAAATTAATTTATAATTCTTAAAATGAAGACTATTTTTTTTAACTTTTTCCCTTACATAGTCTAAAAGAAGACCGGCCACCCCTAAGCCCAGGAAAATATAAGCATATATCCCGGATAATTCTGACAGAGGATTTTCATCAATTAAAATAAAAAGAAAAACCAGTAACATTAAAATAAGGGAAAACCATATAAATATTTTATATCCGAATTCAAAACAGAGGTATAAAAAAAAGATTAAAATAACAAAAAAAGCCGGGTAATAATAGGCTTCAACATTTAAAAAATTCTTTAGAACAATTGAAGCAACCAGCAAAGCAAAAAATAAAAATATAGCAGATATTTTTAACTTCCTGCCTATAAAATTTTTTCTTATATTTCTTATAATATTATCCTTTTTATTCATTTCTTTTTTAAAAATATGCATGAAATCCGCTGCTGTTTCATTTAAATTTATACACATTTACCGGAAAGTCCTCCACTTCATAAACAAGAGAAGCCGATACAGTTCTATCGTAATGCTCGGACATAAAAGTACTAAATATATTAACCCCGCCTTCTCTGCAAATCATAAAGATATCATCCCTTTCAACGATTGCTGTATATATGTTATCAACGGAATATCCTTCCAGTGTACTGTTGTAATAAGGAGTATGAACCCTCCAGCCAAGCTGTATCGTACCAGGATAATTCTTTAACTCATCAGTAGAGAAAAATATAACTTTATCACGGAGGCCTGTAGCTCCCCAGCTCACATATATCCTGTCGTCTTCTCCTTTTAATTTCTCAATTACCTGCTCCAGTTGCTGCTGCTTTACCTCATTTATTTTGCTGTATTTTGATACTGATATAAATGTAAAGATGACAAGCACCAGGCATATTGCCAGCACTATTAACCGGAAAATTGTTTTGTTTAATACTTTAAAACTCCTGTCTGCATTTTCATTACAAATAAAAAAAGCAGCTATAACACAATTAAAAATGAATATTGGAGAAAAAACCCAGTCCGTAAGTCTTCCCGTATAAGAAAGATAAACTGACATTATAAAAGAACAAAATATTACTGAAAAAATATATTTATTCTTTTTTCTGTCGGATAGCAAAAGGGCAATGGCCAGAAAAAAACCGGTAAACCACTTAACTTTTATATCTAATTTAGCAAATTCTCTTCCGAGGATTCCAAAGACCTCTCCTGCCCCCCTGTCTACCTTAATATTGGATACTACATAATCAAGCTTCTCCATAGAATACAGCTCAAGGTCACAAAAAAACCATGACCTGAGCATACTAACATCATTTTTGCTCCAGCCCACGCTATTATAGACGTTGCTATTTCTGTCACTGTAATTAAAATCAGGGTAACCGCAAATTTTTCCAATATACTTATTATATTCCTGGTAAAAACTCCAGTCCTCGTCTTTCTGGTAATAATAATCATTAATTAAATTAAATAAGCCAAACACCAGCAGCATAATTACCAGTATCGCCGGTATTTTCCAGGATTTCCTCTTTATAAACTTTAATGCAAGCATCCCTGCAGACAGCCCCAGCACCAGATAGAATACATTTTTTCTAATAAGCCCGGAAACTGCCAGCAGTAAGATACTTCCTGCTATTGCAGTGTAAAATTTTGCCCCTTTTGTATCAATATATTTAAAAAATAGGATAATACCTGCCAGTCCTGCAATGAAAGCTGTTGTTGTAAAATGCAGATTCGCAAGCATGTATAGTTCTAAAAAGCAAAATAATAAAAGATAAATTGGGACAGCGTAAATATTTTTTTTCTTTAGCAGCAGGCAATAAAATATAACTGTCATTGATAAAAAATGAATAAAATAAAAAAGTACCGGATACCAGTTAATCTCCGGAAAGCTCAAATACAAAAACGAAAGTAATTTCCCTATTATAATATTGATATAAATCAGGTATTCACCGGGTTGCCCGCTTATCCTGCCCGATGCAAATTCCATCATAGCAATATCATCATTAGTCCGGAACCTTGGCGTAACAAAACAAAAAAATAAAGCAAATAATAACGAATTAATAATTATAGATATGATAAAGACATAAATTGGTTTTGAAAAAAAATTTGATAGTTTTTTACCAGTATTCTCTGGCTTTAAACTATCATTTTTGGTAGATGTCATAATTATAGCTTATGTAATTATAATTCTTATAGACATTTAAAAATCATATTAGGGTGAAGATTTCCATCTATTTTATCTCTATTATTTAATTTTTTTTTGCTCTTCTACGTTATATTTTTCTTTAATCACATACTGCGGCTGCTTGTTTAGGGACAAAAAACTCCTTCCCACATATTCCCCAATCAAACCTACCGAGATTAATTGAATCCCGGAAAATAAAAATACCGCTACAATAATTGAAGTCCAACCAATTGCTATTTCTGGATTCATAAACTTCCTTATTATAAAAAAGATAGATAATGCAAATCCAGCAAAAGCCAGGAACATGCCCATAAACAATGCTATCCTCAGTGGTTTTACAGAAAAATTAGTAAACCCGTTGACCCATAATTTTAATAGCTTTATAAAACTGTAATTAGACTTTCCGTATGGTCTTTCTTTATGATCGACATTAACAATCCCTATATTATTTGTAATCCTTAAAATCAACCCGGCCAAATAGGGATAAGGACCCTTATATTTAATTACCTCTTTTGCTATATATTTCCTTATTATAAAATAACTGGAAGTTTTTATACCCTTTGGTTTTTTAAGCAAAATTGTTTCCATCAGGCCATTAATTTTACTTCCGAGGTTCCTCAACGGATTGTGTTTTTTGTAAATGTAATTAGCATAGACAACATCATACCCCTCCCTTATTTTATTTATTAACTTCCATATTTTATCAGGAGGAGACTGGAGGTCATCATCCATAACAGCTATAAATTCCCCCCTGGCAAAGCCAAGGCCTGCAAGTATGGCATTGTGCTGACCAAAATTCTTGGAAAGATCTATAAATTTTATAAAATTATTTGATTCTAAAAGCTCTCTGCATTTTCTATAGCTGGAATCAGCACTTCCATCATTTACCATTATTAATTCAAATTCAAGCTTACTATCCAGCGCTTTCTTAATCTGCCTGGCAACTTCACCTATTGTTTTTTCTGAATTATAAACAGGAACAATAATACTTAAATCACACATTCTATTCTCTTGACTCCCAACCAAAAGACTTATATTTAATTTATCTTTAAAGACATATTGCTTATCAAATAATAATTTTTATAAATTAATCCATATTAATTAAAATCTCTTAACATCCAGTGTAGAATAAAGCTCCTTCCATAAATCCATAAATTCAGGGGTTTCCGGCATTCTTGGAAATGGTATGGTATTATCAACCAATACCTTGATAGCCGCAGGAATCCGCGAAAGTACCATTATCTTATTTCCCAGAAGGATAGATTCCTGGATATTATGGGTAATAAATATAATTGTTATATCTGTCTTATTCCATATATCCATCAGTTCTTTCTGCAGAATGCTCCTTGTCTGGGCATCCAGTGCGCCGAACGGTTCATCCATCAGCAGAATCTTAGGCCCGATTGCAAGAGCCCTTGCAATGGCAACCCTCTGGCACATTCCTCCGGAGAGCTGCCTGGGATAAGCATTTTTAAAATCCTTTAAATTAACCATCTCCAGAAATTTACTGGCAATCTCTTCTCTTTCTTTTTTTGTTTTATTCCTGTGATTCAAATTAAGCGGATAAATAATATTCTCCCAGACAGTTTTCCAGTGAAAAAGCTGATTAAACTCCTGAAAAACCATTAGCCGGTCAGGTCCGGGCCTGGTTACCAGCATTCCATCAACTTTAATTACACCGCCGTCAATCTTTTCGAAACAACAGATACATCTTATAAGAGTTGATTTCCCGCATCCCGAAGGGCCCAGTACGGTTAAAAAGTCTCTTTTTATAAGTGACAAAGATATATTATTCAATACATGAATATTCTTTTTATTCATCCTGAAGCTTTTATTTAAACCTTCAACTTCCAAAACCTTACGCATTTCAAACAGTTACTCCCCATTTTACTATGGTCCTCTTTTCAATTTGTTTCATTACTACTTCTTCTACAATAATTCCAATAGCCACGATTACCAGAAGCCCCGCAAAAACATCAGGTATTTCCAAAAAATATCTTTTTTTATAAATATACCAGCCAAGTCCTCCTACCAGCCCGGTGGCGCCGAAAATCATTTCTGCACCAATAAGTGCTCTCCAGCTCCTTGACCATGCAATCTTTAAACCTGCAAAAATATGTGGAAAAGCATTTGGAATCATAACGGAACATACCAGCCGTAATTCAGACATACCGATATTTCTTCCCAACTCTACCTGGGTAATTGGTATAGACCGGAATCCTGCAATTGAATTAACCATAACAGGCCATATTACAGACTGTATAATTACTATTACTATGGCCTTAGCCCCCAGACCGACTATCAACATAATAATAGGCAGCAGCGCAATTCCTGGCAGGGGGTGCATAATAGATATAACTATATCCAGTATATTCGCAAATGGTTTATAGATCATATAAAGCACAGTCAGGATAAAGGTTAGCACAATCCCTATGCCTATTCCTATAAAAATAAGGTAAAGCGAATATAAAAGATGCTCCAGAATCTCCCCTGTTATAATATTATCCCACAGGGCTATGCCAATAGTAGATATCGGTGGGAACAGTGTAGAAGAAACTCTGCCAAAACGGGCAATTACTTCCCATATAATCATAACACCTACTATAAATCCTATTTTTATCCATAGCTCCCTTAAATTTTTACTGGATAATGCCAGCCGTATTTTACTATGGTTTTTATAATCCGGATTTATTTCTTTCATATTTATCTTTTTTACTTTTACTTATATATTAATTTGCTTCCTTGTAATCAAGGTTATCCCAGATAAGCTCGGAGACATCATCTGTCGTTTTCGCTACATATCCAGATTCCTTCATGAAATCTAGAAACTCAAGCATCCCTTCCGGATTTTTAGAAAATTCTACTCCTGTCCATGTAAGCTGTTTGTAAACTTCATCCTTTTCCATATCCATACCTTCCGCCAGCAGCTCTGAAGCTTCATCAGGGTTTTCGTTTATCCAGACAATTGCTTCATCCAGTGCATCTGCCACTGCCGTAAAAAGCTCAGGATTTGATTCCTTAAATTTTTCCGTACTTATGGTTACAAGGAAGGTGAAAGGTCCCTCAAAACAGTCTTCCTCTGCATCCAGTACCTGGTGAATACCTTCAGTTTCTAATTCCATAAAAATATATGGCGGCGAAGTATAATGGGCATCAATTTCAATTTTATTAATTAGCGCATTGGCACCATCCGGGTGAGTCATGGCAATAATCTGGTCATCCAGCGCAGTCGGGTCACCCAGCTGTTTCTCGCATGCCATAGAAAGAAGAATATGCTGGATGCTGCCCGGAGACGGCAGGGCAATCTTCATATCAGGTGTTATGTCACCAAGTGTTTCTATCTCTTCATGGTATGTTTGAAGCCCAAGAGGCATCCTGCAGAGAGCCGATATAACCCTGAACCCCAATTCTTTATCCCATGATATAAGGAAAGGCGGGACTCCCATACTGCCTATATCCACTGTTCCTGCAGCCATAGCTTCTCTTATGGCACCGCCTGAACCAAGCTGAACCCACTCTACCTCTGCACCTTCATAATACTTTTCAATCAGCTTTTTCTCCTGGATCACCATAATAGGTGCATACCCCAGGCCATACTGCTGGGCAACAACTACTTTTTTTGATTCCGGAGAACTTCCAGCACAACCCCCGAATATAAACATAGAAAATACAGCTACGATAACTAATAAAACAAACGATTTTTTCATATTGCAGTCCCTCCTATTTTTAAAGTTTTAGATTTTATATTAATTTATTAGTACTTAATTATATAATATTTTTTAAATTTTATAATAAAAATATTATATTTCAGTAATCCGGAAACCGGTTTTTTCAAAATGGCCATTTGAGATTTTCACTTTTTCGCCATTCCTGTAATAAAAACTGTACTCGAGATACTCATCTTTTTTAAAGTCTGGGGGTATCCTAAAAACCTCGCCGGGTTTCTGATGAAAGAATTCAATCTGATACCTTTTATTATCTTTTTCACTTATTGGAGGGAATACATCACCTGAATTAATTTTTCCCAAGAGCCGGTCAAAGCAAATTTTTATTAAATCAATACCATATTTATATTTAATTATTTTCCAGATATGCCCGCCATCTAACCTTGGGGCAACCTCAATAAGCTTAAAATCACCATCCCTGTATTTTCCCTGTATATAAACAGGACCGTATTTTACGCCCGCCATCTTTATAAATTCAACTGCAATCCTCCGTATCTTTTTCTGGTCCTCTTCCGGTATAAAAGATGGAACTATATGTTTTTTTACCACACCAACCGGCATGCCGGCAGAATATCCCCCTGGTATGGTTTCTTCCACCAGTACACGGTCAATTACAAAACTATACCTGGCTTCCCCGTTATACATATATATTAAAATATTAATTTCCTTACCCTCTAAAAATTCTTCGATTATTATCTTTTTGCTAAATGATTCCCCTAAGGCAACGGGAAAATATTTTTCAATCTCCCTTCTGTTATCTACCTTCCTGACTCCCCGCTGTCCCTGACTGTCAACCGGCTTTATTATTGCTGGAAAATAATCCCAGTCCTCAAAATCACCTGGTTTTTCAACCACTTTAAATTTAACAGGGCTCAAGCCATTTTTAAGGGCAAAACTTCTAAAGTTGCTTTTATCAATTAAAAGCATTGCCTGGTCACAGGTTATATCCCGGGGCAAACTCAATTTTTTGGACACATAAGCAACAGTTGGTAAAGCGACATCCGAACCGGTTGAATAAATCAGGTCTACTTTATTCTCTCTGGCATAATCCAAAACCCCATCTTTATCTGCTATATCAATCCTGTCAAAAAAATCAAGATAAGGTATACCCATACCTTCACGGTGATAACTCAAGCCATGGACTTCATATCCCATTCTCCTGCAGTATAATATCGCATCAATCTGGGGGTGGGTAACCCCAAGTATAAGTACTTTTTTAGATTCCATTAAATTATTTATAAACTAACTATTCATAATACTTACTATTATAGCCACTTACTGCATTAATATTAAACTAAACCTTTAAAAACTAAGGTAAATAATTATATACAAGCAGGTAAAATCAGCTCTTTAGATTAAAAAACCTCGCTTAAAACCAAAACAGCAATCCGCAATATGAGAAGCATCCATTTTTTCATTCAGGCGCGGATACTTTTCCTGATTTAGCAATAAAATAATATTATAAATTCTATCACTAGCTGCCGCCACAATAAAATATTATATATATTTTTTTATATAAAAATATCTTTCCGAAAATTTATTAGTTCTATTGTGAAACCAAAAAACAATGGTAAAATGATAGAAATCTATTTATTAATAAATCGGCTCAAGGAATTTAAGGCCCATTTTAAGTAAAAATATATAGAATTAATTTAAATTAAAAAAAATGAGTGAATATTCACCGGAAGGCAAAGACAACCAGCTGATTTTTTCAGAAAGAGCAAACAGGTTCTATGACTGGATATATGAAGAAATAAAGCCCTTTATAAAGGGTGATGTACTTGAAATCGGTTCGGGTCTGGGCAGCTTTTCTAAAATCTTGATCAGCCAGAACGGGAATAACAGCGTTATTTTATCTGATATTGACGAAACCTTCGTGGAAAAATTATCATCCAGATACAAAACTTTTAAAAATGTTTATGTTGAAAACTTTAACCTGGAGAATATAAAGAATTCTTCAGACGGTAACTTTCATATTGACACATGCATTGCAATTAATGTTTTAGAACATATTAAAGATGATATTAAAGTCATACAGAATATACATAATGTCTTAAACGCAAATGGAAACCTTATCCTTCTGATTCCTGCCCATAAATACCTGTATAATATTATTGATAAAAGCGTTGGCCACCTGAGAAGATATAATAAAAAAGATATAGACAGGATATTAAAAAATACAGAATTTAAATTAATAGAATCACATTATTTTAATTTTACGGCAATTTTTGGATGGATTTTAAACGGTTTTATCCTGAGGAGAAGCGTTATCAATGAAAAATTTTTAAGTTTATATAACAAATTAGTTCCTTTATTAAAAATCTTTGAAAAATATATATTGTTTAAGAAAATAGAGATGTCAATGATAATTGTATTAAAGAAAGAAGGCTGAAATAAAATATAAGCTATTTTTCTTCTAATTATTTACATAAACTTCTACTTTAGCATATCCCCATCCAGAATAATTGCTATGCACATAAACATAAATTTTATTTAACCCATCTTTAAGTCTCCGGGAGTTAATTACCATATAATACCCGGCATCTTTATATTTTTCACCATATTCTTCAGCTATATCTTCCCTTCGTATCTTGGTATCAACCCTCTCAAGAAAAATACCTCCATCCTGCGGCTTACTATTCAGAAATACATATATCTTATCTATGGAGGCATCTTCTATATCACTCAAATCCGCTGCCCAGCCCTTCAGTTCAAATAATCCACTTACGCTGTCACCGCTTTCCGGTTTATTAATAACAACTTTTATTTCATTTGTATATTCAACTCCATTTAACTCTACTTTATCTATTTCTTTATAATATTTTTCCGGCTGAAAGAACTTAAGCAATGCATTTGCTGTTTCCTCCCGATTATTAAATACAGATAAAACAATAAAAAGTATTCCCAGGCAAGCCAGGGTATATCCAATCTTTTTCTTAAAATTAATTTTTCCTGATCTATGGTAGCCCGAAATTAATTTTTCCTTTAATAAATAAATAGCCACAGCCAGAAAAGAAAGGGTAATTAGATTTAATGCGATATAATTAGAAAAATCAAATTTACTAAATATAAACAAAAGAGGACAGACTATAATAAATAGTCCATCTAAAATCAATAACTCTTTATCAAAAAAACCTATATAAACAAAGAAGACACTTACTATCAGCATCAAAAAACTACCCAGATAGATTGATTTATCCAGGAAATATAAAACATATTGTATAAAAATACACAAAATTAATGTTGATATAATTACTATTAAGTTTAATATTTTATTTTTCATCCTGTTCATAATTCAAGTTGTTTTTTATATTTCAATTTTTACATAATGGATTTCAAGAAAGAACATATTCTCATAAAAAATTCTCTATATGATAATAATGTCACTAAATCATGCGGTACCCACCCCTTCCACCAGAGAATCATCTGTAATATAGAATAAACGATAAATACAGTAGTTAATATATAAATGATTATTTTAATTCTCTTATTCTTTAATGATGAATAAAACGCTGCAGTTGCCAGTGCAAATACCGGTAAAAACTCTGTAAAACCTCTATGACCGAAAGACGAACCAAACCACCACCTGGCAAAACTTGAATTTATAAAAATAATCAAAGGAATAAATAAAAGGGAAGCTGTAAAATAATCATTCATTTTTTCTCTCATAAACCAGAAGCCAGCTATTGCAAAACAGAGAATTGGAGACCAGAACAGAAGCCCTCTCCTGATAGAAAAAAGGACACTCGCTATATACAACTGGTCAAAATGGAATTTTGCTTCTCCGTATGAATAAACCAGCCATTGATTGAAAGTTAATTTCCAGGTTATTATTTGCGGTATAAAAATAACAGCTATCACAATGGCAATTAGTAAAATGCTTTTATAGTTGTGCCAGAAAAAGATAAATCTTTTTTTTAAATCTCCTGTGCTGTGAACCCTATAGAATAATAAAAACAATAGTATAAGTATGTTGGGCAATCTGACCACCATTACCAATCCTGCCACAATGCCAAGAATTAAAGTTATCTTTTTTGACCCGGGATTTTCAAACCATAAGGGGATGAGGTAAATAATCAGAGAACATAAGAAAAAAGAAAAAGAATGGCTTAATAAACTGCCAAGCGTCCCGTAATGATATAGATTGGTACCAAATATTATTGCCAGTAAAGTAATTAGTGTTACTTTTTTAGAAAAATATCTCTCCAGGACTTTTTTTAATACATAAATTCCAGCTACTGCATAAAATAGACCCGATAGTCCGGCAGCATGCTGATAAATAAAAGAGTGCCCATCCAGAGGATATTTAAAAATAATTGATAATAAGTGCCCTATCATAAAGAAGGGCAGAATCATAATGGACTCGCCCACCTGGTAATGATCCCAGAATTGCTCAAACTCGGAAGGGCTTAAAAGCCTTTCAAAATGTATATCTCTGTAGTTTATTAAATAATATGGAAGATAAAAATAATAGCCATACCCATCCCCGGTTATAATCGGGATTTGTTCACCCCTGTAGATATGATACCCGCCGGGTGATATAGAAAAATAGCCAATTAAAAAAACTACGGCAATCAAAATAATAAAATATTTTAAAGAAATAGAAATAAGCTTATTGCCTGATAGACAAGTATTTTTCATAAGATTTTCTTAATTTTCCTTAAAAACTACCATGGTTTATTAATCTATTCAAATCTACCTATCCTGTTTTTTTAATTATATTCTCTGCAGCTTCAAATCCCATCTGCATGGCAACATGGCCATTTATATAATTAAATTTACCCTGCCTTCCTGCCGTTTCAAAATTCTCCATATTCTCTATGTAACTCAATAAATTACCCAGATGTTTCTCATAACCTAACTTATATACAGGATATCCATACTCATACCTGTAGACATTCATATCCATAATATCTTCTTTCTTTACAATATCTTCTCTCAAAAGGTCTTTTAAAACCATTTCCTTACAATACTGGTCATCATTCCACCACCTGTCTTTTTTACCGCTGCTTATTTCCGCAACCAGTATCGTGGTATCGGGCTTAATTGTATCATGGCTGAAATATGAAGAATCATAAATACGATTAAAAGCATGTTCCCTGAAATACATAAAAGATACCGGGAGCACCTTTGGCCTGTCAACCAGAACCCCAACAAAAACAAGCGCCCTGAATTCAAGTGATTCCGATGACTCCCTTAGAGTCTTACTTACAGGAGGAGAAATAATCGTAATTGTCTTATTTATGGGAATTGTACTTATTAAAGCATCGGCCTTATAGTCACAGGTTTTTCCCGAATTTACTGAAATCTCCTTAACGCTCTTATCATTAACTTTTATTCCAACCACTTCTGAATTCAGGTATATCCTGCCGCCATTTCTCTTAATATCTTCTGCCATCTTATTTATAATACCCCTGTAACCAATTCTGGTAGTAAAAAGCTGGCCGTCCACATTCTCAACGAAATGATCGGCTGACTGACGGGTAAGCTTTGCTCTTACCGGCGAGATTATCTTATTCAAGAATATGCTCCCTGAAATCCGGGGTATTCTTTCCATGGCAAATTCAGGTGAAAATTCATCAGGGTATATCCCCCACACATGATAAATATAATTTTTAAAAAACAATTCGTAAAGAATATCCCCGTAATACTTCAGTAGTAATGTCTCTGAATTTTCTTCTGCCGGCTTTTTAAATATCCTTTTAATATTATTTTTAATAAGACTTTCAGCAGCAGCAAAAACCATCTTCTTGGGTAGCTTCTTTAAAACCTCAAAAATAGACAGGGGATATACAAAGTAATCATCCATAAACTTAATTAGAATTGTCCTTTTAAAATCAATAAGCTCGCTGCCGGCGATCTCCTTTACTTCATTAAGAATATGGGGGTTATTTGTATGAAAGAAGTGAGGCCCGTACTCGTATATATTACCGTCAATAATCTTTCCCGACGCCAGTCCTCCGCAATTATCCCCTCTTTCAAAAATGCTTACATCAAAGTTTCTCCTTGCAAGGTGCATACCGGCAGCCAGTCCTGCAACACCGCCCCCTATTATTACTATTTTCTTTTCGGACAAAATTTCTCCTTATGAATATTTTAAGAAAATGAATTATAAATTATTTTTTTTACCAAACTCTTTGATTGTCTTTACGACATATTCAATATCATCCTGACTTAAATTCGGATGCAGAGGTATATTTAAACCAACCTCGTTTAGTAGCTCGGAATTCTTTAACTTTAGATGAGTTGAGTTATAAATTGGTATCATATGAAGCGGCTGATACCTCAAGGTAGTATATATGCCTTTTTCATACATGTAATGGGCAAGTTCATCTCTCTTATCATTATTCAATCTAAGAAAATAAGTGAAATAGGAATGAGTCTCATTTTCTTCCGCATTCAGAGGTGTTTCCAACCATCCTACCCTGCTGAATTCCTCCTGGTATATATCCCACATATATTTTCTATACTTCTGGTGACCGTCCAATTTTTTTAGTTGTGCCAGTCCAATAGAAGCACTTATATCATCAGGAATCATTTTGGGGAAAAAATCCACAACATTATATTCCCACCATCTTTTTTTTGTCACAGAGGCCTCAAACCCTGACTTTTCAATACCACAGTATCTCAGTGCCCTTGCTTTTTTCATTATCTCAATATTTCCGGAGGTCAGGCCTCCTGCCTCACCTATTGCCAGGTTCTTAACTCCATCAAAGCTATAAATACCTATATCCCCTATAGAGCCGCAGTACCTGCCTCCTATTTTTGAATCAACTGCATGGGCTGCATCCTCTATAACAGGAAAACCCATCTCCATAATTTTATCTAACTTTACCGGTTTACCTCCATAGTGAACCACCATTATAGCCCTGGTTTTATCTGTTATTGCCGGCTCAATTGTTTCTGCCGTAATATTCTGGGAATCAAAATCCACATCCACAAATACCGGCTTGCAGTTATTAAGTATTATCGCTGTAGCACAGGAAATCCAGGTAAGGGTAGGCAATATAACTTCGGAACCGGCAGGAAGGTCAAGTAATTTCATTGCCAGATATATGCTGTTAGAGCCGCTATCAAGCATCACAAAATCCTTAAGTTCCAGCCTCTTTGCAAATTTTTCTTCAAATAATTTTGTTTTTGGCCCAATACCAATCCACTGATTTTCTATACTGGTCCTTATTTCTTCAATCTCTTCCTTCCCGACCTTGGAACCGAAAACTGATATCATGTTAACCCTCCCTCAAGTTCTAATTAACTTCAAGATTATATTTTAAATACTCAAATTTGTTAATGTCTAATTTCATGGGAATATGATCATCTTCTCTGTCGGTCTCCTTGAAACCATTTTTTATATACCACAATTTTGCCTTATTTTCCGGCAGAACCATAAGTGTAATTTCCCTTCCGTAATTATCCATAATATAACTGCACATTAATTTTAAAGCTCTACCCATTATGCCCCTGCCGCCAAATTTTTTATCACCAAGAATTACATTATACACATCAATGGTATTATTTATAAATCTAAAACCAATACATCCTATCCTGATACCTTCATATTCAACAACAAAAATATTTTCGTTTTCATTATTAATATAATATTTAAACCACTCCATTTGCTGGGCGGGTTTTATTATCCCTTTATAAAAGAAGTACCGTCGGTTTTCGTTTCTCCATCTCCTTATTATTTCTATATCCTCCTTCGTAATAGTCCTGAGGGAAACATCACATTCAGAAGAGATAATTTTAATTCTTTTCTTATCGGCCATCTACATGCCCCTGACCTTTTTAATGACTTTTTTAAAATTTAGAGAAATTATTTCCAGTACATAAAAAAAAGATTCCTTTACAAAAAGCGCCGTGTATCTCAAGCGCCTTTTACTCCCGCCAAGCTTATCTTTATCCTTTAGTAAATTTAAAAATATTTTTTCATAACCCCTGCACATAAGCTCTGAATTATAAGGATACCCTTCCATCTTACTAAAGTAATAATCATAATTATCCATCAAATCCCCCAGCCTGTCTTCAACATCACCTGCTCCTTCGAACATGACTCCAAAACTACTGCAATATTCTGGAAGTGCCCCGCTGTTTCTATACAGGAGCGGAAGACCGCACATTGCCCCTTCTATATGATGCATCCCTGCCGGCTCACTAACAGAGCCGGTAACATAAATATGATTTTTTTTAAGTTCTTCTGTCAGTTTCCTGCCTGAAAGAGGAGGTATTACCTTCATACCGCCGGATTTGACACTTTCCGGAATTTTACCTATATAACTAAACTGAATTTTTACCCCTTTTACAGAGCCCAGGGCAGCAAACTTTTTATAGATATCAAAACCTTTTTTAAAGCTATAACCCCAGTGGTGGGTAACTATTCTTATGGGAGATTGCCCATCCCATTTCCTTAAACCTTTTCGGTTAAAAACTGCCTTATCCGCACCATTTTTAACAGCAGATGAGTTTCTTCCTTTAAAAAACCCTTTTTTTATGAACAGACTTTTCAAAAATTTGCTTATAAATATAGTATAATCTGCAACTTTATTCGCCCTCATTAAATATTTATTAACCCCTCTGGTCCCCTTCCTCTCATCACATTCATTTATCCTGTGCACCACGACCGTATCCGGTTTTTTTATTAGATACCACGATATCTGCTTCTGGTTATATGCTCCTGATTCCGACGTTATACGAGGTTCTGTCATAACTATTATATCTATATCCCTATCATCAAGACCTGCAGCTACCTCCCATCCCTTTTTTTTTAAATACCTTGAAAGACTGATGGCAAACTGATTCCCTCCGCCCCAGGGACCTTTAATAATATTTGACCCGATTGAAATCTTATAACCCACGGGTACCCACCTCTTTTCTCCCAGACAGGCCTATTGCCAGCGAAGTGGCCAGCGAAAGACAGATCATAACTGTAGGAGCAGTCATATAATTTTCGGTTACCGATAGCATAAAAAGGGTTATAATTCCTCCCGCTACTGATAAATAAATTTTCCTTGAAAAATTATCCCCGGTTCTTCTGTAAGCTTTATATATTATAACAAAACAGAAAATCCAGAATGCCATTGCCAGAATTAATCCAATAACACCTGTTTCGGCCAGAAAGTGGAGGTAGGAACTGTGGGCATTGGTATCATTAAAAATATAATTGGCTGAAGTATACATTGAAAATATACCCGGATTTCCACTCAGGGGAACCTTATCGAAATTCCACGGAACATCATTGTATCTTGCGAAACCAATACCGACAATTGGGCTCTGTTTATATAAAAGAATCGCTTTATCCCACAATGAAAATCTTGTCAGGGCACTCAGGTCATAAATATGGAATATCTGCATTACCCTCCCAAAAGTTCCGGTTATAAAAACTAAAGGAACTAACACCACTATAAGAATAAAAAAGTTTCTTAAAAACTTTAAGAAAGAACCACTCCCGAACAAGAGCAGGAAAAATATACCTATGGCAAATGCTACCATACTACCTCTGCTCTTGGTAATAATAAGTGCAATAAAGCACAGAATAGAGATAAAACCATAAGCAATTTTTTCTTTTTTATATGATTCAAGGAAAAAAGCAAATGCAAATATACTTGCTATGGAATACACAGAGCCAGTGGCGTTATGAGAATTATTAAGTGCAATAAACATAGGACCAACATATACATCATCAATCCTTACCATAAAAGAGCTTATATCATTTATATACTCAAAAAAACCCAGCACTGCAAAAAAAGTAAATGCAATAAATAAAAACTGGAAATAGATTTTTGCTGCTTTCCTGTAGCTAATAAAAGGTATGGCAAGAATAATAAAAGGAGAATAGCTAAAAAAGAAGTTTCCATCGTATCTTATAAACCAGTAATTAAATAAATTAATAAGGGGCTGCCCTGATATAAAATAGCTCAGCAGCAGATATAAAGCTAAAATCCCGAGTAAAATATCAGCTCTTAAATGCTGCTCTGAGATTTTTTTATTTTTTATAAAATAATAGATACTTAATAAAAGCAGGGCAATAATTGAAAATATAGTAAAGAACGGGAATTTATTCATAAGAATAAACACCGGAAGGAGAGCAAACAGGACATAAACCAGTTCCCTTGCTTCTATATTCATTATTTTATTTTTACTTAAAAGCATATTTTCCATAATTACAAATTGCTACTTTAAATCTACTTGCTACCTATCCAACAGGTCTTAAAAACAGCCATATTCTGAGAAGTACAAACTCTGCTGCCCGCTCAGATTTAAACAACAACAACAAAAACCTGCTGGCTTTTAGTATTCTGGTTAAAAAATATAATTCCCCATCATATACAAACTTTTTTTTATTTACGATAGAAAAGCTTTTTTTGACAGAAGCCGAGTGCTCATGATAGACGATGATTTCCGGGTTATAAAAAACATCTATTCCGGCATCAAAAACCCTTCGGAATAATAGCTCTTCTTCATAATATATGAAAGTATTGGTATCAAACATCCCGATTTTAATAAAATCTTCAGCTTTACAGAAAAAACATGCACCATTAAGTAGAAATACTTTCCTTGGCCTGGTAATGTTTTTTAAGCTCCTGTTTATTTTAAAAATATTATCAACTTTCCCATTATTACCCATATGAAGAAGGCATTTTAAAAAACCTGCTTTCCTTACATGTGGAAGCATCAATGACCCGTCATTATTTATAATCTTTGGCCCCAGAAAACCACCTTTTAATTTGTCCATTGAATTTATGGATTTAGCCAGGAAATCTCTATCCTTGATTACAATATCTTCATTGGTAAATAAAACTAAATCATCACTTCCAATTATTTTATTATCCATAAGATATTTGAAGCCAAGGTTATTGCCCCTCGAGTAACCCAGATTTTTATTATTGCCGCCAAGCATTATTCTGCTGTCATTAAAGGATTTTATTACCCTGCTGATTTCAGTATTATCCGGGCTATTATTTACAATAAGCAGAACCCAGTTCTTATAACTCTGCCTTATAAGACAGCTGATAAGCTTTTCAAGCAAATCCTCGGTATTATAGTTTATAGTTATCATGCCAATTTTTTTCATTTTTTATATACCCATTTTAAAATCTTTAGATTTTTAATATTTTATTATATACCCCTTCAGTTTCCACTACCTGCTCTTTTACACTAAATTTTCTTCCTACCATATCCCGGGCATTCCTTCCGATATAGCCCAGTTTGTCAATGTTGCTGCATACATAAAGGATCTTATCCGCCAATTTTTCTTTATCCACACCACAAAGGAATCCATTATAATTCTCCTTTATCATTTCTGGTATTCCGCCTACCCGGGTTGCAATTACAATTTTTCCAAAGCAAAAAGCTTCAAGAATCACCCTGGGGAAAGCATCGTCCTTCACGGGGCAGTGAACAATGATATCCGATTCGTTTAAATAATATCTGACATCTTCCCTGTATCCCATCATAAAAACTTTCCCTTCAAGGTTATTTTCAAGGATATATTTTTCAATTCTCTCTTTATATGGTAATTCACTTTTATGATAGACATCACCAAGCAGCAGGGTTTTTACTGCTAAATTTCTAATCCTGTCGGAGTTTAACGCTTCCAGCAGGAGCATCTGCCCTTTTAATTCAGTTAAATTTCCAATATTTAAAATAATAATTTCAGTACTGCTATTCCTGTACTTTTTTATGGCATCTCTTTCCGCAAAATCTCTCTTAAATTCCCTGCAGTCAACACCATCATATATTGTTTCTATAATTTTATTTTTAGCCCTGCCTTTATCAGCAAACAATATATAATCTTCAAGTGCTTTATCTGATACTGCCACTATACTTCCCGCAAAAATATCACAGAACCTTGCTCTTAATTTCTTCTTCCATTCCCTGTCCAGTATATTCTTAAAACAAATTATAAGTTTTTTCCTTAAAAATTTTACAGCCAGAAATAAAAAAAGTGCTTCCTGGACTGAATTACAGACGGTTATATCTATATCCTGTTTTTTTAATAAAAAAGAAAAATTAATATTTAATACAACAATATTTATAAAAAACCACAGGATTAAAAAAGGGTTACGGGTTACTCTTAAAAAGGGCATTCTTCTGACTATTACATCTATCCCGTATAATTTAAGCTTCTTAAAAAAAGGACCTTTATCATCCGGAAGAACAACTACAGGAAAGAACTTTCTTTTATCCAGCTTTCTTATTACATCAATCAATATATTTTCAGGACCGGTTAATTTTGATGTCCTCGACATATAAAGTATATTTGTCTTTTTCTTCATTTTTTTATCTTTTTTATTTCTTACTTGTATTCAAGACCTTTAATTTTATTCCTTATTTTAATTGCAAAAGGGAAAAAACTGGTTATAAGATATACAAATAGCTTCAGGTTAAATCTCTTTTTTAACAAACCAAGTATTTTTTTTCTTGCCCTCCCGGTTCTTCCTGAAAACAATAAATAGTATATTTTCTGCCTTTCATAAAAATAGCTTTTACCGTCTCCGCTTTTTATTACTCCACCTGCCTTTATTCTGCCGGGTAAATTTTTTTCATCAAACAAAGAATAACTGTCACTGCCTGATTTTATTCTTTCATTATAAAATCTCTGTGCCAGTTTTTTATAAAATTCCTGCTCTTCTCTTCTTGAGTAAGTTATTGACGACTTTATTATTCTCTCTTTTAACAGTACCTCTCCAATATTTACCAGCATAAGATTCCTTGATAATAAATTAAGGTAAAAATCATAATCCTGCGAGTATTTAAATTTTTTACGGTAACCTGCCTCACCTGTATTTCTAAACATGATTGTGGAATGATTAATACAATTGTATGCAGGCAATTTCTTCTTTATATAATCCGGGTCATCATTTGCAATCAAATTGCAAATGGTATCGCCGTCTTCATCGATAAGCTCCACTGAAGATCCTACAAGATAATACCGGCTATTCTCTTCCAGAAATTTATACTGTTTTTCAAGTCTGTTTTTAAGGGATATATTTCCAGCATCATGCCTGGCTATATATTTCCCTTTTGATTTTTCCATAGCTTTTACCAGTGAAACTGTCAGCCCAATATTCCGGGGGTTCCTGATATAAATAATCCTCTTATCGTTAAACTGCCTGACTATTTTAAACAGGTCATAATCACAGCCGTCATCAATAATTATAAATTCAAAGTCACACAGTGTCTGGTCCAGTATGCTTTTAATTGAGCTATCTATATATTCACGGTAACCATATGCACTCATCACTATACTAACTTTTGTTGAAATTTCATCCATAAATAAAAAAGCGTCTGCTTTAAAAATAACACCTTAAATATTTAATTATTCCCTGAATGAATTAAAAACACCGGGCAAATATACCGCTATAAGACCGGCTGCTACTGCTGCAAAAACAGCAACTAAGAGACTTTTTAAAATGTCCATATTCATAGCTTCTGAGGGGATAAAAGGTTCTTCCTGCATCCCCACATTATTAATGTAAGTTTCCCTATTGCTTTCCAGGTTATATTTTATTTTATTCAGGTCATCAATTATGCTTTCAGCCGAATCCGGCCCGGCATCAGTATCACCTGAAAGCTCATTCCCGGCATTGCTTTCCTCGCACTTGCCCTGCAACGCGGCTACCTTATTATTAATCTCAAGGATAACATCATCCGCTATCTCTGATTTCTTATTTCTATTGCTTTCCAGATATACACTGATTAAAGTATTATTTATCTGATATACCTCATCTGCGTTATCATAAGTTGTTGTAACTCTTACCACTTTATTACCGCTATCCGTAAGTATGCTTACTATCTGTCCGAGTTCCTCTTTACTTATCTCAAAATCCAGCCTGCCCGATACCTCTTCCAATAAGCCGTCATCCCGGATACCTTCAGCGATGCCCTTGAGCACCGAGCCTTCTAATTCTTTTACATCCATCTCCGGGGCAAAAAACCCCAGCTCACTGGCTTCCCCGGGGAAATACTTATAAAGATTTTCATCATAATACACACCTTTTAATTTCAGAACAGAGTATGTTTCATACTGTGGAGTCTTAATAAAAGTAAAAAGTAATCCTGCTACAAGAACTGCCATAAAAAAAATTATAAAAAACCATTTTCTCTTTACAAATATTAATATCAGGTCCCTTATTTTTATTGAATTTTTTGAGCTATTTCCCTTGTTATTTTTATTCATTATTTTACCCTTTTGTAACTATTTATTATTCCTGTTGTCATCAAATTTCAATGATTAAAAACCCTATTTTTAAATTTAAAAACTATTAAAATAAGGCAGCGCAACATTAATATTTGCATACTCTTTATTATACTCTCTATCATACTGGTCTCTTCCAATTACTACAACCTCGTCGCTTGCTGTCAGGACATCATATACGTAATAAATTTCCTTACCCCTATGAGTAATAACTATCTTTTTAAAGCCCTGCGAATCTATATAATCCAGATACTCCTTGTTAAAAAAACCTGGGGAAATTGCTATGTACCTTATTTTATATTTTTCAGTAATATCTTCTCCTTCCATCCTATATTCAATAGCATTGCTTGAATTATATACTATTATCTCTCCGCCCATATAAATGAAATTAAAGGCAGAGCCATAGTGGGAAACCATTCCACCAGTAAAAAAGTTGTCTTTCCTCAAAAGGTACGCAGCACTTTTTATACCTACCTTATGCCCCCATACGTATCCAGCCGGTATATTCCCCGGCATATAGATACCGGGGTACTTTTCCTTTTCAATAGATAAATTATTAAAGACTATAAAAGTATGATAAAGATTAAAACATATAGCTGCAGCCAGTAAAACAGTAAGAAATGTTTTAACTGTCACCCTGGTGCCTCTCCTTAAAAACTTATTTTCCTCAATTAGCCCATTCACAACCATAAAAGCAAAGGCAACTACAAGCAGCATTACCGGATAACTATTCAACGAATGCCCATTCTCTTTTTCCATAAGAAATATCCACACAAAAAAATGAAAAGAAAAAAGAAGTGCGATGCGCCCCAGTGGACCCGGAATTCTTATTTTTCTAGCAGCCAGCAAAACAATTAAAATTACCAGTGAAACCAGAAATAAAATTACAAAATAAATAGAATAACTTGTTATAAGCCCCTGGATGAACTCCGTAAAATTAAAAGTTAATTCCAGGCTACCCCGCCTTCCAAGAAAATGCTTGTATGTGGCATTATTCATCCCGGTTAATTTTCTTGCAAGAAAAAACTCAAAGTAAATAAAAGATAAAAAAATTACTACCGGCGCTATAAGACTCAGTAAAAACCTCCTGACTCCTATCTTCCTTATATTAATAAGCAAAATAATTATAAAAAATGGAATAAAAAAGTACCCGTCAAGAACTGAAATAAGGGCAAAAACAATAAAAATTAAACCTGCCTGCAGGTTTAAAAACCTGCCCCTCTCTCCTTCATCCGGGGCGTACAGGAATTTTTCAATGTTATAAAATCCGAGAAGAATAAAAAATAGATAAAAACCGACACCTATTGAACTTTTAAATAAGCCCACTGCGCCCGATACCGCATAAAGCAATGCCAGAAAATTGGCAGACTTCCTGTCCAGAAACAATAGCCCTATCTTATAAATTATAAAAAGAGTAAGGATAGTAACTATTGCTGCAGGCATCCTTGAAGCCAGCTCGCATACGCCGAACAGTAATATAAATGGTACCTGGATTAACATTACAAAAGATAAAGTGTTATTTGAGTATATGGAAGTGGCATTTGACAGGGAATGATTTTTTATACCTATAATAAACCTGGAAGCATAAAGCAGCGTCTGCGCCTCGTCTTCTCCCCAGAATTCTATCTCCCCCAGATTATAAAAAACAAGGAAGATACATATCGCCAGTGCGACTACAAAAAATAAATTATTCTTTAAAAAACCTTTAAATCTTTTACTTTCAGACATGTTTCTGGTAAAATTCATACCTCAAATTACTCTCTTAATAATACGAAATTTATTGAAATTATATATTAATATAAAGACATTTTAAACAATTTTAGTAATTCACAAATTTTAACTATGATAAAAAAGCATTCTGGAAATAAAATTTAAGACAAAATTTTTTAAAATCTTACAATTTAACTGTATATTTAATAATAAATGCAAAAAAGAATTAAAATAGGAGTTGTCCCGGCTGCCGGGGCCGGCTCAAGGCTTGGTTACCTTTCGAACCTTCTCCCAAAAACATTATTTCCTATTTATGACCGTCCCATATTACACCATATAATTGACCTTATGGAATCACTGGGAATAGAGGACATATATATTATTGTCAATTACCATAAAGAAAAAATAAAAGAGTATTACAAAAATATAAAAACAGGCCTTAAGGCAAAAATCCATTTTATAGAACAAAAAAAACTGGATGGCCTTGCCAATGCAATCCTCCTGACCGAAAAATATACAAAAAAACAGCCGTTTATGGTTATTTTAAGCGATGAGTGTATTATTGCCGACTCACTGGAGCCAATGATTGATTTATTCTCCAGCACCGGATCAATCGCTACCGAGGTAGTAGTAAAAGAAAAAGACATAGATATTTTAAGGCAGACATGCTCGGCAAATATAGATAAAGATGGCAGGATACTGGAAATAATAGAGAAACCTGACAGCCCTCCTTATATGATAAGGGGATGCGGGATTTATTTATTCAAAACTGAAATATTTAATTTTATACGTAACACACCACCGTATTCCGTAAGGAAAGAAAAAGACATAACATCCGTTATAAATAATGTAGCCAGCAAAGGAAAAGCTTACGGTTATTTTCTTAACGGTTACAATATCAACATAAATGATTATGAAGAACTGCTTAAGGCAAATATTTTATTTAAGAACCACTGCGGAATAAAGTAAAAAATAAAAAAGATAAATAATTTTCTTCAATAAATAAAAGCAAATACTTAATATGCGCCTCTCCCGAATAATACAGTCGGCATAGTCTTTATTATTATTTCTATATCCATTCCAATAGACCAGTTCTGTATATAATAAAGGTCAAGTCTCACCATCTCGTCAAAACTTAGCTCGCTTCTCCCGCTAACCTGCCAGAGCCCTGTTATACCCTGCTTTACATTTAATCTTTTCTTATGCCACTCCTCATATCTTTTTACCTCACCGGGTATGGGGGGCCTCGGGCCAACCAGACTCATTTCCCCTTTTAAAACATTTATTATCTGCGGAAGCTCATCTATAGAAAACCTCCTGAAATATTTTCCTACTCTTGTTATTCTCGGGTCATTTCTCATTTTAAATATCGGACCATTTACCCCACTCTTATCCTTCAAGCCGGCAAGCCTTTTGTCTGCACCGGTATACATGGTCCTGAATTTATACATGTAAAATGGTTTCATGCCCTTCGTGTATCTTTTTTGTTTGTACAAAACCGGTCCCCTGGAATCCACTTTTATTAGAAACCCTACTATCAAATATATAGGAACAAATATTAAAAATAGCACTCCCCCCAGGACATAATCAATTAAAATTTTATAAAATAAATCAATCCCGAAAAATCCCACATTTGATATCTGGACTAAAGGAATTCTACCTACTTCCCTCATTTTCATTCTCTTTATTGAAAATTCAAAAAATCCCGGGAACATAAGTATTAAAACATCCATACCTTTTATTTTTTCAAGCATGTTCAGTATCTCATAATATTTATATTCCTTTCCTGAAATAATAACCTTCTGGACATCGTTTTTTTTCACTATTTCTTTAAGATTCTTCAAATACCCTAAAACATTAAATTCATCGCTATACTTTTTACTGCTCTTAATTTTTTCCTCTTTCTCCACATAACCCACTACCTCAAAACTTTCCATCCTGTAATTTTCAAGGGCATTTTTTATCCTTCTTGCATTCTCCCCTATACCAACTATTAAAGTCCTTGATGATAATTTTAATTTCTTAATAAAATAGTTAGTTATAACCGAAATTAGAAACCTTCCAGTAAAAAGAAAGAGGACACTGAAGAAATATAAAAGAGCTACCCATATTCTTGAAAAAGAAAAAGTCTCGTACAGATAACCTGCAATTATTATAATTACTATATTTATACTTACTGCTTTAAATATCCTGTTATAATAGCCTGAACCCTCATATATCTGATCCCGGTTATATAACTGATAAATATCCAGTAATAACAAAGTCAGGAGAGTGAAAATTACTGAATAGAAAACATAATGAATATCAATGGTATAAATTGGCCCTGATTCCATAAAGCTAAAGAGCGTGGTATAGAACCTGAGAGAATATGACAGAGAAAAGCTTATAGCCAGAAATATCGTATCACTTAAAAACAGGATTATTCCGTATATTAGTTTTTGCTTCCTCCTGGGGAGGTTTTTTATAAATTCCAAAACCATAATTTACATGTCAGCCGTCATAAATAATTAAAATGCAGCCTGCTCCTTTATTAACATATCTAATTTTAGTAAATATTATAATATCTTCATACCAGTATTACTTTGAATTTCTTTTTACTCCTTTTAAAACCTTAAAATATATATTCTCGGTGCTATCAGCCACGTGGTCCCAATCATAATTTCTCCTGACATTCTCTTTTGCCGCCTTTCCCACTCTCTCTAATTTATTCTGTGGTAAAAGCAATGTTTTCTTTAGTTTATCCTCAAGATCGCCATAACCGCTGCTCCCGAAGAAAAAACCATTAACTCCATCAGTAATAACTTCTTTATGCGGAATAATATCACTAACCAGGCAAGGCAGGCCATAACTTGATGCCTCAAGAACTGAAATGGGTAATCCTTCTAAATAAGAAGGCAGAACAAATAAAAGTGCATTGCTGTAAAGCTCCTCTTTTTTTCTTCCAGTAACATATCCTGTAAAAATGATTTTATTATTATCCTTACTCATATTCTTTAAATTATTAACATATTCGTCTGTGGAACTTGACCCTCCTGCAATAACAAGTCTTAAACTATTTTCGCCATTAGAATCTAATTTTTTAAAAGCATTTATTAGCCAATCACATCTCTTTTCAGGAACTAATCTCCCTATATATAAAATATAATCTTTCCCTTGCAGCCCATACTCTCCTTTGATAATTTTTGCCTTCCTAAAATCAGGAATATTAACGCCATTAGGAACATATACAGGATTATAACCTCTATTCTTATATATTTCTTCTTGATATCTGGCCACTACAATAGTTTTATCGGGCACCGAAAGTGCAAATCTCTCTGAGAGTTTAAGAATCTTCCCTGAAAAATATCCCCATTTTGCTGAATCATAATCAAACCTGTGAATTGTAACAACAACCTTTTTACGAAAAACTTTTGGAATCCACGAAAGCAGGGCCGGTCCCATTGCCTGATAATGAATTATGTCAAATGACTTAAATAAGGAATTAATACTGGAACTAAAACTATGGGTTATAGCATCAAAATATTTTGTATGGATGCTGGGCATGTGTTTTAGCTCAACACCTCTATACCTGGTCTTATCCAATGGGGTATACCAATTTCTAACATAAACTGTTGTCTTATGCCCCCTCTTTGCCAGTCTGGCCGATAGCTCTTCTACATGCGTTTCAACACCTCCCCAAACTGCTGGAATCCCTTTCTGCCCGACGAAACCAATTTTCATTCTTATAGGTCCTCCACCTTAATCTTTTTTAAAAATTTAGCGTCTATAACCCATTTTAAAGGTATCTTAATATATTTTTTCATTACCGGTGCTGCTGTTCCAATCATCCAGCAGTTTTTTGGGCAGTTTTTAACCTCTTCTCTTATTTCCTCTGCTTTTTTGCTGTTCCAGATTTCATTAAATTTTTTTTCTTTTAAATTTCCCATGCTTTCAAACCAGAATTTATCCTCCATTGCATTGCACGGCCTTATTTCTCCCCAGGGGTCCATAAAGAAATTTTCCGTTCCCGCTTCACATGGAAGCAATCTTTTTTTACCTCTTATATAATTTATAAGACCATAGTTAAAATAAGCTCTAAACCAGTCCTTCGGCCTTTTTGATTTTAATAACTCAAAAATTAATTTTTTAAAACTATCAATTACTTTTTGCCTGTCCCTGATTTTATTATTATAAGAATGAAAATAGTATCCATTATGCACTGCTGCAGTAGCAAACTCCACACCTAAAAACCTTGCCAGGTCATATAATTCAAGCATGTCTTCAGCATTCCTGTCAGATACTGTTATCCCGAATCCTATATCTTTCAGTCCCATTTTTTTAAGGTTTAATAATGTACGCAGTCCATGGTCAAAGCTATCCCTCACCCCTCTCAACCTATCATTGATTTTGGGCAAGCCCTCTATGCTTATTCTTATTCCAATATCTTTATTATTTTTTACAACCTCTATAATACGTTCGGTAAAATAACCATTTGTGCTGATAACTATTCTCCTGGACTTCTGCTTAAGAATCCCTACAATTTCGCTTATATCATCCCTTAAAAAGGGCTCACCACCTGTTATATTGCAAAAATCAAGCTCCGGGAGCCTATCCAGTAGCTCAGGTTTAAACTCTTCCTCAACACTTGTAGGATATTTCCATATTTTGCACATATAACATTTAAAATTGCACCTGTAAGTCACTATTATTGAAGCTTCCATAAATCAACCGCCTTTTATACCTATTTTTCCTATATTATCTATTGTTTTTTATTACATTATTATAAATATCAATTAATTTTCTATAATGCCTTTCAGGGTTAAATTTTTCTTCAACAAATTTTCTTGCATTTTTTCCAAGCTTTTTTACTTCATCAGTATTACTAAGCATATATTCTATCTTTCCTCCCAGATCTTTACTATCCCCGGCTTTAAATGTATATCCGGTTTCACCATCAATTACTAACTCCGGGATACCCCCTATCCTTGAGCCAATAACTGGTTTTCCAAGTGCAAAAGATTCTAGTATTGAGCGGGGGCAATTCTCATAACATTCAGATGGAACAACCACTATTAACGATTCTCCTACTATCTTCCTTAATTCTTCTCCCTTTTTATATCCTAAAAAAAACACATTTTTTATTTTCTCTATAATAACCTTATTATTCAGTCTATCTTTATACGGGCCGCTCCCAATAATCTTAAGGTTAGTATTTAAATTCTTAACAGCATCTATAAGAGTTTCTAACCCCTTTTCTTCAGAAAGCCTGCCAAAATAAACAATAGAGTCTTCGCTAGAATTATAATCGGGTTTATATACATCCAGGTCAACAAAGTTTGGTAGATAAACAACCCTCTTATTAAACCCCATTTCCTTTACTTTATTCATTAAAAACTTACTTGGTGCAATAAAATAATCAATACTTTCATATATTTTTAAGACTTTATGATGAAGATACATTTCAAGCATGCTGATAAAGCTTTTAGCTCTGCAATTTTTGTTGCACTTATTTTTAAAGCAATAATAATATTTACCATTTTTACACTTCTCGCATGGCTTTCCATTCAATAGCATTGAATATGCAGGGCAGACCATCTTATAATCACGCATGGTCATCACGGTAGGTATCCTGTATTTCTTAAACACATCCAGTATTGATGGCGAAATCTGGTGGGCAAAATTGTTTAGATGTACAATGTCAGGCATCCAGTTTTTTAAAAGCTCACTTATTTTACGCTTCGCCTCTAATGAATACAAAATTTTCATGGAAACCTTTAATTTCTTAAAAATACCCAGTGGTTTGTTGTAATCAATATAAGAAACAAAGTATTTTTTATAGGGTAAATCTAAATTTTCAGGGCTATCCATCCCCCATAATACAACCTCATTATCCCTTGAATAAAGTAGTTTTCCTGTTTCAAGAGTGCTTACGGCATCTCCGCCTTTCGGATATAAATATTTATTTATTAAAAGAACCTTCATTTTCTATCACCAAAAATATTCCATGAAAGACAGCCATTATTAATATGAATTAAAAATTCTACTTTTCAAATAGTTTCTCATATTCTCTTACCATTTTCTCAACTCTGAAATCCTCTGCTCTCCTCTTTCCTTCCCGGGCTATTTTCCCGGCAAGCTTCCTGTCTCTTAATAACTTCAATATTGCTTCAGACATGCCCTTTACATCCGCAACATCAACAAGAAGCCCGTTTTTTCCATCAGTTATAATCTCACCTGGACCCGAGGGACAATTTGTTGATACAACAGGAACTCCGCATGCCATTGCCTCAACAATCACATTGCCAAATCCTTCCCATCTTGATGACAGAGCAAATACATCAGCGCTCTTTATAAATTTAAATGGATTTTTCTGGAAGCCCGGGAAAAATACTCTGCTACCTATTTTTAATTTTTCAGACAGACCTGTAAGCTTTTCTTTTTCCTCTCCTTCTCCCATAATTATAAGCTTTGCATCAAGTACCTTCAAAACTTCAGAAAAAGCATAAAGTAAAAACGAGAAATTCTTTTTAAATGTCAGACTGCCACAGGCAATTACTATCGGAACACTGTCATTAAATAGCACGCTATTTACAGGTTCGCTGCCAAGCTTTTCAATTTCATTAACATCTATACCATTATAAATTACTATTATTTTCTCATGTGGAATCCTGAATGTATTAATCAAATCCTCTTTAATTCCTTCAGCTATAACAACAACCTTACCAGCTCTCCTGTAAAGCACTCTTAAAAGAATTTCTTTTATTTTTCTCATTCTTTCGTACTTTAAATATATAGAAGAATAATTACGCTCACTAATAATGATTTTACCGGGAATTTTAGGGAAGCTTAAAATTTTTGAAAGAACATTAATAAAATTTGCATAACTTAAAAAACTGATAACAATATCCGGTTTTAGCTCAGAAAAAATTCTTACAGATAACCTTAACAATTTTAGAAAATCAAACCTATTTTTTTTCTTTAAGTCATATATAACTACATCTTCCCGTATTTCCTGCAGGTAACTCCCCCTCTTTTCAAATAGAATAATACCGGGCTCAAATTTTTTCCTGTCAATATTTCTGATTATGCTAACACATATTCTCTCAGCTCCCCCTCCCGCCAGAGAGGGTACCATAAAAAGAATCCTTTTTTTATTCATTACCCTGCACTTCCATGTCTTTCTTTTCTACCACCGCATACATTCTTGGTTCAAATATATACTTGTACTTCCTGAATCCCCGGCCGGTTCCTCTTTCTGCAAGGATGCAAATTTTTAAACCAAATTTAAAAATGGACCATATAACTTTTCTTACAGCACTCATAAAATCATGGGCAACAGGTTTCTCTCCATATACTCTTACATTGGTAAAATTGCATGCGTGTAAAACCTGCGCAAGGCTACCGGGTGTAAATCCTATTTCATGGGTAAAATCTGCAAAAACGGCACTTGCCCCAAAAAGCGACATTGCATTTGGAACAGTTACTATTAATATGCCCTCTTTCTTCAAACACCTGTATAACAGGTCCAGAAAATTCATTAATTCATCTTTCTTTAAATGCTCCATAATATCGTTGGCTGTAATCACATCAAAACTTTTTTTATAGCACGGTAAATACTCCATAAAATCCGACTCCTCAACATTCTTTACCCCCATTTTCTTTGCTAAATTTATCTGTTCTTTACTGATATCTATACCATATGAATTTTTATAGCCCTCACTTTGAATAAAATATAAAAAATGCCCGGCCCCGCATGCAATATCAAGAATTTTAGCATTTAAGTCGGCAGGTAAAAAAGGACCATACCTTTTTCTATAAACCTTTTTTAAAAAAACATATTCCCTTTTGGATAATTCGTGGGTATATTTCCAGTGTTTGCTTACAAAGCTATCGTAACACCTATTACGGTAATTATCCTTATCCATTATATTAGCCCTCTTTCCCTAGTTTTTTAAAAAAAACAATACCAAGATAACACAAACTGAATATGGAAGTAAAAGATGTGGCCAGTGCAATACCGGCCACACCAAAAAATTTCATAAAAATATAATTAAGTATAATATTTAATATACTAATATATATCCCGCATTTAAGCAGAGCTTTTGTATTGCTTAAAACAAGATGCGCCTGAACAAAAATTCTACCTGCTATATAGGGGAAAAACCCTGCAAGATAAAATATAAACACCAAACTTACTTCAGGAATTTTTTCCATATCAAACTCTCCCCTACCAAAAGCAAGTAAAGCAATCCACCTGCTAAAAACAATCAGTATTGCAGCTATAAATATCGCTATAAGGGTCACCACTATCAGTGCCTTCTTCATATCTTCCTTTAACCTTTGTTTACCCAGTTTAAAATACCTCTCGCTCCAGTAAGAAAGAAGTACAACCATAACTCCTGTAGATAAAAAGGTTGTGGGAATCATATAAAGTCTGTCTGCATACTCTAAAATAGAAACACTTCCAATTTCGAGCCAGGATGCCATGGTTTTATCTATTATAGGAGTCAGACCAACAACCAGCATTCCCAGAACCTGATAAGAGGAAACCCTTAAAAATCTTTTATTTTCCTTATTAATTTTAAAAGATAATCTTATTTTAAAGAGATTCTTTTTAAAAACAAAAATAAATAATATTAAAAACCTTATAATCTCCCCAATAACATACCCCAGAGCTATAACATGCACACCCCATAAGTCCTTTAAAAAATAAATAATTAATAAGCATACTACCGCACGGAAAGCAGGTGATAGTGCAGGCAGTATAAATCTTTTATGCGCATTTATAGCCCCTGCCAGCATACTGGTCCAGGTAAGAAAAAATATAAGGGGTATGGTTTCCAGTATTATTATAAAAATTAACTCTAAAGACTTCTCATCAAATCTGGTAATTATTGAAAGCACCGGTTTAATTACCAGTATAATAATCAGGGATAAAGCAATAAGCACCGCGGTTATTATTACTGATACACTGCCTATAAATCTCCCTACATCCCCGCCATCAGATCTTACTTTAGCAATAAATGGCACAATAACTTTTTCCATTACGGGGTAAAAAATTGCTGAGATAAAAATAATTATGCCATAGGCAAAGAAAAAGGCATCGGTCGCCCTAGTTACTCCAAACCAGGCTGCTATAAAAAAGGGGATTAAAAATCCTACTGCTTTACCGGCAGTATTAAAAAAAGTAGTACTTGCTGAATCACGGATTAAGGAGCTAGTCCTGACTTTACGCCAGAATCCTTTTATAAATGTTACTATTTTCATTTATTTTATATATTTATGGTAACACTACTCAAAAATATTCAAAATAACAATTCGAGAAATGTAAATATCCGCTTTATCTTTATAAATAATGTTTATACAGTCATAAACCGGGTGTATATATTTAATTCTGCCTGAAATGTTTATGCCTTTCCCTTAAGGGGTCTCCACCAGTCTTCATTATTTACATACCAGTTAACGGTTTTTTCTAGTGCCTCTTTAAAATTGTAAGAAGTCTTCCAGTTAAGCTCTTTTTTTATTTTTGAACAGTCAATTGAATACCTGCGGTCATGCCCTAACCTGTCTTTAACCGGCTCAATCATATCTTCCGATTTACCCAGAATTTTTATTACTTCCCTGGTAATCCAGATATTCGGTTTCTCATTCCCTGCACCTATATTGTACACTTCGCCAATTCTTCCCTCATGAAGAACCCTGTCCAGAGCATTACAATTATCCTCCACGTAAATCCAGTCTCTTACATTCATTCCATCTCCGTAAAGCGGGACTTTCTTATTATTAATAAGATTGGTGACGAACAAGGGAATTATTTTCTCAGGATACTGATAGGGGCCAAAATTATTGGAAGTCCTTGTTATAATTACCGGTGTACCATAGGTCCTATAAAAAGACCTTACAATCATCTCCGCACCGGCTTTTGAAGCAGAGTAGGGGCTGTTTGGTTTAAGGGGAGCTTTTTCCTCAAATGAGCCCTTTTCTATTGAGCCATAAACTTCATCGGTACTTATCTGAAGGAACATGCCGCCATATTTTTTTACAGCTTCCAGCAGGATATAAGTACCAAAAACATCAGTTTGTATAAAAATCCCGGGGTCTTCTATCGACCTGTCTACATGTGATTCTGCAGCAAAATTTATTACAGCATCAACCCTTCTGGAATCAAAAATCTCATCTATAATCTTCCTATCGGCAATATCTCCCCTTATAAAATTATAATTGGGATTATTCTCAATATCCTTAAGGTTTTCCAGATTTCCCGCATAAGTTAATTTATCAAGATTTATTACTTTATACTCCGGATATTTTTTTATCATGTAATGTATAAAGTTACTCCCGATAAAACCTGCTCCGCCGGTTACAAGAAGAGTTCCAAAATTTCTTTCTTCCAACTGTTCCTCCTATCCGTCTTTTCTATCCCAGTCATAAGGTATTTCACTACTGTGAGGGTCTGCCCTGAATTCATCAGGGTCGTCATAGTTGTAAGGTTCGGTAACAACATTTATGCATATCGCTTCATAATCCGTAATGCATTTAAAGCCATGATAAACATATTTTGGAATCTGAAGAAGCATGGGACTATGCACACCCATAAAAAATTCGTTTACTTCCTTATATGTTGGTGAATCTTTCCTGCTGTCATATAAAACAATTTTCATCATACCTCTAACCACAACCATATTATCCGTCTGCTTTTTATGATAATGCCATCCTTTAACAACACCCGGATAGGCGGTTGTCATATAAACCTGCCCAAACTTTTTAAACAGGTCGTCATCCGAGCGGAGCATTTCCATAAGTCTTCCTCTTTCATCAGATATAACCCTAAGTTTTTTTACTTTAACTCCTTCTATCAAAATAAATCCTCCTCATCCAGTAAAGATTTTTAACAAAAACTAATATCCAATGCCTGTATAATTAAAACCCATAGCGGTGAGCTTGTCTCTATCAAAGATGTTCCTGCCGTCTATAATATTTAAGCTGGCCATAAGTTTTTTTATTTTTTCGAAATCAAGATTATGGAACTGATCCCATTCTGTAGCCAGAACCATCAAATGCGCCTTATCTACTGCCTTATAAGGTGTGGGGACCATAACAGCGCCTCTGTCCATGTCCTCTGGATATTTTTTTACAACAGGGTCATAAACCCTTACTTCTGCTCCGAGCTCCAGAAACTTATTAATTATTGCAATAGAAGGTGTTTCCCTTGTATCATCAGTATTTGGTTTAAAAGACAGGCCCAGTATCCCGATAATTTTATCTTCAATAATTCCCAGCATATTTACAGCCTTCTGTATCACCTTAAATCTCTGGTGATTATTAACCTGAATCACTGCGTTCAGGATACTTGCCGGTGAGCCGTATTCTTCTGCAGTATAGCTTAACGCCCTTACATCCTTTGGAAAACATGAACCTCCCCAACCAATACCTGCTTTCATAAACCTTGAGCCAATTCTACTATCCAGCCCCATTCCATAGGTTACATCAAGGATATTGGCGCCTACTCTCTCACATATGTTTGCAATCTCATTAACAAAAGAAATCTTGGTAGCAAGAAAGGCATTGGACGCATATTTTATAAGCTCAGAGCTTGTAGAATCAGTTATAAGGACAGGTATCTTATCTTTTTTATGTGTATTGTTTAAAGCATAATCAAAATCCTGTTCTATAATAGGCCTGTAAAGTTCTTTCATCAACTCTGCCGCCTTTTTGCTCTTAGCGCCTATTACAATTCTTTCAGGGAAAAATGCATCCTTTACTGCTTCGCCTTCCTTTAAGAATTCAGGATTGGAAACTATATCAAACTTATGAGCACTGTCTGCATTATTCTGATTCTCTTTTATTATCTTCCTTATCCTTTTTGCAGTTCCAATCGGGACAGTGCTTTTATTTGAAATAATTTTATAGCCGTTAATGGACTGACCAATTAATCTTGCTACTTCATCAATTGCTGACAGGTCCGGCCTTCCTGTTGACAATGGGGGTGTGCCAACGCATATAAATATTATGTCACTTTCCCTGACTCCATAGCCGGTATCTTCGCTAAAAACAAGATTTCCGCTGGCGGAATTCTTTTTAATAAGTTCCTCAAGTCCTTCTTCGTATATCGGTACCTTCCCGCTTTTCAGCATAGCTATCTTTTCTTTATCCTTATCAACGCATAATACTCTGTTACCAATCTCAGAAAGACAAACACCTGTAACAAGCCCTACATATCCTGTACCTATTACACATACTTTCATTATTGCATTCCTAGATAATAATTATAAATTTTAATCTTTAAATTACTTAAGTAAAAAATAATATCCTTAAAGAGCATAGCTTTAGATTATAATACCAGTAAACAAATTTTCACACAATTATTTAGCTTATATGTTTATTCCCAATAAATCCTGCCAACTTTAACCCCTAAAGCTCTACTATCTGTAGAGCCCTCAATTAAATCTACCGGCTTCCAGGTATCCCCAACACTGAATTTTATTCTGATATAATCATCTTTCATTTCCCCGACATTTATTGAAATTACCTGCCACTCATTAGAATTTATTATATCACTGTATTTTATTTTATTGTTTACAGTAATTTTTAAATCAACACCTGCCTCTTTAATATCCGGCCTGTCATTCCCCACAGGTATACAGACTATCTCTCCCTTCCTTTCTACAATCTTAACAGCTTCTTTCCCTGTCCAGCTATATGTAATATTATCTTCCTGCCCGGTTTCATAAAAGCCATAAAGGTTTTCCAGTCCGAATCTCTTAACTTTTTTTTCAACCGTTAGATAATTAATCGATACATATATATTAACTATCAGGAGAAACACCAGAAATATTATAATTGCAATAATCAGTAAGTTGTATTTACTGATTTTTCTATTTTTTTTCATGCTCTATTTTCTTGAAATCATATGACAATAATAATAATAGAATTAAAACAAATGAATAAATTATCTGACCTTCATAATAATTTGTTCCGGGGATGAAATTAAACATAACCAGACAGCTAAAAATAATAAATATTATTATAATAAGAAATTCTCTATTTCTTACCACACCAATTTCTTTTAAGTTTTTAAATATAATTACAAATAGTGTAATATAGAAGCCAACAAAGAAAATAAATGAGAATATACCATTTTCCGAAAGTATTTGAAGATATGTGTTTAATGTATAATCAACTATTTTTAAATCAATGCCGGAAAGCTTAAGATAATTGGACAGCTCAAGCGGAAAGGTTCCTATGCCAACTCCTACAAGTGGATAATCTTTTATCATTTCTATTGACTGCGGTATTATAATATTCCGGGATGATACTAATTTAGTCAGGGAACCTTCTTGCTGCACCTGTTCTGCATTCCTGCTCAGTCTCTTTAACATAGATGGCTCAAGGATATCTTTATCATCAAGCACATCCGTTTTAAGTTCAAATAATGAAAATAGTGATGGTATGATAACAAGCAATACCATCACAGCAACCATAACCAGTATATAATTCTTATCCTTTTTTCTCTTTTTGATTAAATCTACTAAAAACGAAACTAAGAAGTAAGATATAACAAGGGCTACAAAAATAGCCAGCCCTATAAGACTTGTTCTTGAGCCGGAGTAGAGGATTTGGAAAGGTAAAATGAATAACATAATCATACATAGAACTTTGTGCTTTCTTTTATCCAGATAGAAAAGGAATGCAGTAAATATGCCAATATTCAAGACTAAGAAAAAGCCATAAGAGTTTGGGCCTATCATAGTAGAATTTAACTGGTTCATATCTACATAGTGCGGCTGGTTGCCAAAGCTGTGGTCAATAAAAACCTGATAGAGAAAAACAATAAAAACTACTATATTTGCACTTAATAAAGTATAAAATAGTTTTACCAGGAACAATTTAGAAATTTTTAATCTTTTAACCAGAAGGAACAATAAAATAAAGGTAATTATATAATTTAGATACATCTCCAAAGAGAACAGAAGCGAATCAATTGAGGTTCCGCCAGCAACATCTATATTATATATATGAATCCCCGAATTTTTTAAACTAAACAGGTTAAAATTATTTAGTATGGTAAAAAAAACAGAAATCGTTATGGTTATTGTAAATAAGATTATAAAAATACTTAAGATTTTAAATTTAATATCCTTATAGAACTGGCTCATTTCCATCCTGGAAGTTCTGAATACTCCCCCGAGTGTAAATCCCAGAAAAGAAAACAAAATAACAGGATAAAACATATACGTCTTAATTATTATAACGGGTACAGAATTTATTACACAGGATAAAAATAACAGTGTAAGAAGACCGCCTTCAAAACTAAAGGTGGAAATATTTAAAAGTAAAACTATCAAAATAACAGATATAATAAAAACAGGATTAAATGCATTTATAGAAAATATACTTTTTGAGATTAAATACGCTATTGAGAGAAAGATAAAAAGCGGGATTATAAAATTAAATATATACTTATTTGTATTATTTTGTATATTGTCCAACTTTATTTAGCCCTGTAGTTTCTAACTCTTTATTTATAATTAAAATTTGCTTTAAATTATTTGACCTTACCTTAAGTCACAACTCCAGATTCTTACTTTCACCAATCTTTAAATGTTTATACTCTTATAATCCTGGCTAACTGGATTAGATATTGGCATCTTAATGCTTAATAATAGCAACAATAAAGCCCCAAAGCAATATTGCAGACTATATTCTAATATAAAAAAAATTTAATATATCTATAAAAGAATAATAATATTCACGCCTTTCCTGTGTTGGTGAAACTAAAAGTTTCAAAGAGTCATAATCATAAATTATTAAAGAGCTTTTTTCGCAGGTTGTCTCCTTGCAGTAAGTATCTTAAAAGCTTCTACCGTTTTTTTTATGCTGTTATTCCAGGAAAATATTTCTTCTACTCTCTTTTTATTCAGTTCACCTGTCTTTTTTGCTTTATCAGGATTTTCAATTGCCCATATTATTTTAGCAGCGAGGTTTTCTATTTTATTATCAGCAGCATAAATACCATTTTGCCCCATAAACCTCCTGTTATTTTTCCCTTCAAAACAAACTACAGGAAGCCCTGCACCCATATAATTTATAACTTTCCCGCTGGCTTCCCCCGCCCTGTCAACTTTGGGCTCAACTGCTATGTCGCTTATTAAAAGATACTCAGGAAGTTTAAAATAATCTACCATACCGGTAAAGTGGACATTATCTTCTACTCCCAGCTCCTTTACTCTTGCAGCTGTCTCTTTGACAGGATAACCTACTATCAAGAAATGGGCATCCTTCCTTTCCTTTAATACCATGGGGATAGCCGATACAAGATTCCATATTCCCTTGGCAGCAAGAAGAGCGCCGGTAAATATTATAAGCGGGGCATTTTCAGGTACCCCCAGCTCCCCGCGCAATCTTTCCGGCGGAGGATTGCTAAAAAAATCTGTATGAACCCCATCTATTACAACTCTTACTTTATCAGGATTTATATGAAATCTATTTTTTATAATATCGCCATTTGATACCGAGCTGCATATAAAAAAATCAGACATCTTGCAGACGAATTTCTCCAGGGTATGAAAAAACCATCTTATTACTTTTCTTCCTTTTATCCAGTTAAAAGTATCCAGCTCTGAAGTCAAACTTCCCTGAACATCAAACGCAAGAGGGACCTTCCCCAGGGTCAGAATATACTTTATTAATCCGCCAACGAATGCACCCTCATGGAGATGCCCGTATATAATATCAGGTTTTTCCCTTATATATACGCCTGCTGCCTTGAAAAACAGTAATATATCAATATAGAACTTCTGTATTGAGGGACCTGCTTCCAGTTTCCTGTACCAGGGAATATTTATAATTCTTCTAATATCTAGGCCCTCCAAGTCCCGTCCGATGTGATAGGTTACAATAATATTTGTAAATCCATAATCCGCCAGCGCTTTCATCTCTCCCAGTATTCTCATATGACAGCCCCTGTCAGCAAAAAAGGGTGTGGGGACTATATTAAGCACTTTTATATTTTTTCTTTCTTTCATCCTTAAAAACCTGCCCGTATTACGATAACCAATCAGCATAACCGCTTTTATACTACTTCATGTAATAAAAAAGTCTAACTTACCATTATGTTAATGTAAATAATAAGACAGTAAGATTGCAATTTATTTTATTCTCCATATTAACCGCCTATCTTAAATCCGGCCTGATTATCTTTAAACCACTTATAGGTTAGTTCAAGCCCCTCCTTAAAAGCTACATCCGGCTTCCAGCCAAGCACCTCTTTAGCCAGCCGGTATGAAAGCTGGCATCTTTTTTGCTCTCCTTCTTTAGGAGGGCCGTGGACTTCTTCTATACCGCTCTTTCCTGAAATTTCTTTTAAAATTTTAAACAGCTCTACCACATTGGTTTCTTTTTCAGACCCTATGTTTAATGGACCCACAAAATTACTGTTAATAGCTCTAATATTCGCATCCACGGCATCTTTTACATAAACATAATCTCTGGTCTGAAGTCCGTCTCCGTTAATTGTAGGATTTTTATCCTCAAGCACCCTGCTCGAAAATATGGCAACTACTCCAGCTTCCCCGCAGGGGTCCTGCCTGGGTCCATAAATGTTGCCGTATCTTAAAGATATGTATTCAAGGCCATAGGTTTTATAAAAATAATATAGATAATTTTCGGTGGCCAGTTTTGCCACACCGTAAGGAGATACCGGATTGGTGGGATGTTTTTCATCAGCTGGAAAATATTTCTGTTCCCCGTATACTGTACCTCCCGAAGAAGCAAATATTATTTTTTTTATCCTTAAAATATTACAGGTGTTTATTACATTAAGACCGCCCATTATATTTATATCAGCATCAAACACAGGGTTTTCAACTGATACCCTTACGCTTAACTGGGCTGCATTATGAATTACAATGTCCGGGCTTTCATCTTTAAAAATCTTATACATTCCTTTATCCCTTATATCACAACGATAAAACTTTGCCTCTCCCGGAATATTCTCTTTTTTCCCATTTGACAGGTCATCTATAATAACCACATTATAGTTTTTCTCAAGAAGACCTTCTGCAACATTTGAACCTATGAATCCTGCTCCGCCTGTTATAAGTACTTTCAAGCTTCCTCCCTTTCTTGCCGGACTTATTTAAAAATCTAATTTAATAATAAATAAAATTACATAAAGTTTCCATAAGTTAAATCAGTTTATGATTTAGCATACCAGCCCATTTTTCCATCCCTTACATCTTTTTCCATAAGCTCTTTAGGTCTTCCCTTTTTGTCGCCAAAACCCCCGCCCCCGGGAGTCTCTATAACAATAACATCACCCTTATTTAGAACTATGCCGGAACATTTAGAAGAAATACGTTTTCCATTAATCAGGAATCTGCCGGTCCTGCCGCTTTCACCACCATTCCATCCCCAAGGAGGAAATTTATGTCTATCTCCATGAGAAGAAAATAGAACATTATCCTCAAGTATTTCAATTTTTCTCCTGATACCAAGTCCTCCCCTGTATTTACCCTTTCCCCCGGAATCAGGTATAAGTTCATAACTTAAAACCCTTATTGGAAACTCCGACTCCAAGACTTCTATGGGGAGATTTGAAGTATTAGTAACATGAACCTGCACACCATCAAGACCATCCCCGCTTTCAGAAGCTCCGGACCCGCCACCTACGGCTTCAACATAAACAAAATTATCTTCTTTTGACAGCACAATAGCAGTACTTGCATCATTAGAACCAGAAACCGCCTTCCCCGGCATCGCCTTATTAAAAGCTCCTATTAATACACCTGCTACTCTCTGGCAGGTATCAGTTCTTGCCCCCACCGCTGCCGGCTCCAATGGATTAACTATACTTCCGGGAGTCGTTTTTATACTTAAAACCCTTCCCAATCCCTCATTTGCAGGTAAACCGGGGTCCAGAAAAGCTTTAATTGAATAATAAATGGTAGCAAGAAGAGCAGACCTCACCACATTTATTGCGCCTCTGCTCTGATTGCCTGTTCCTGAGAAATCAATTTCTAAATTCTCATCTCTTACTTCTATGCACACTTTTATAGGAACAGGTTTATCCAATATTCCGTCATCATCTAATTTATCTTCAAACAAATACCTGCCATCCGGGATTTTTTTAATTTTTGCCCTGAGTCTTTTCTCGGTATAGGATAGTAGCTTTTCAACTGCATCTTCGACAATCTTTATACTATACTTGCCATAAAGTTCATTAAGATACCTGATACCAATTTTATTTGTAGCTATTTGAGCTTTTAAATCAGTTTCCCTTTCAAGGGGAACCCTGCAATTCTTAACTATAAAGTTGAATAAATTTTTATCAGTCTTCCCGGCCTTAACAAGCTTGACAGGAGGAATTCTTAAGCCCTCCTCATATATTGAGCCTGCATCGCCCGCAATTCCTCCAGGTCTCACTCCACCGATATCCGAGTGGTGAGCTATATTGGCAGTAAAATTAATGAGCTTTTTACCTTTAAAAAATGGAGAAACGACAGTTACGTCAGGAAGGTGAGTCCCACCGAAGTAAGGGTCATTTGCTATAAACACATCTTCAGGATTTATATCTTTTCCAAATTGTCCGATTACTTCCCTTACTATCCCCATCATGGATCCCAGGTGAAGAGGTATATGTTCTGCCTGTGCTATAAGTCTGCCCCTTCCATCAAATACCGCAGTTGAGCAATCTCTTCTTTCCTTTATATTGGATGAAAAAGCACTTCTTACCAGCACCTCACCCATAAGCTCAGATATGCTCTTAAGGCGGTTTCCTATCACTTTTGCAGTTATTATATCTATGTTACCCATGACAGAGATTTTTCCTTTTTCAACCTATAACTTTTCCATATTTTTTATATATCTGTTTAACCTCTTTCTGATGCTACTGCCGATCTTACAAAAAACGTCCTAACCGGTTTTAATAATAAAACTACCATCTTCGCTGACCTTCCCCTTATATCCCGGAGGAATAACTATTGTCGAATCCAGTTGCTCTATTATTACCGGTCCTTCTATCTTAAATCCACAACCAAGGCTGCTTCTTTTATACACAGGGGTTTTTATAGATCTCTTTTTCCTGTTAAAATAAACCTCCCTTATTTCTTTTTCAGGTTTCTTCCCGGAAACATTCTTATTCTCCCCACCTTTATAGAAACTATGATTGGCTTTTAATGATATATTTCCAATACATCTTAACCTTAAATTTACTAACTCTACTTCAACGCCATCAAGTACGTAGCCATAGAAATCTTCATGTTTCTTATAGAAAACCTTTTTTATCTTATCTATTCTATACTTCTCCAAATCATCTATGTCCCTTTTTGAAACAGGTATGTTTATCTCGTAATTTTGCCCTTTATACCTCATATCAAGGGACCACTCCAGCCTTTGTTTACCATAAGAGATATTTTCTTTTTTAAACCAGTCTCCTGCCTTATTTTTAAAATCCATAATAATACTGGATATGTCACTCTTTTTTATCCCCTTTATTGTTTTTACAAAATCCATTGTGGCATTACCGTAAAGAAGACCCTGCGCAGAAAAAGCTCCCGGTGCTTTCGGAACTATAATCTCACCTATTCCAAGCTCCTCTGTAACCAGGGCAGCGTGCATTGGGCCCGCACCACCATAAGCTATAAGTTTTAAATCCCGGGGATGAAAACCTTTCGATATCGATATTTTTCTTATTGCTTCTGATATATCTGATGTTACAAGACGTATTACTGCCCATGCTCCTTCAATCAAAGAAATTTTTAACGGTTTTGAGACCTGGCTTTCAATTGCCTTCTCTGCTTTCTCCGGATTAAGCTCCATCCCCCCACCAAGCATGGTCCTTACCCCAAGGGTACCGATAACCAGATTTGCATCGGTTACTGTAGGTTCATTTCCACCCCTGTCATAACATGCAGGACCGGGTATGGCTCCTGAACTCTCCGGACCAACCTTTAAAAACCCTCCTTCATCAACAGCAGCTATACTTCCGCCGCCGGCACCAATTGTAAAAACATCCACGGCAGGAAGTTTAACCGGGTATTCCATAACTCTTTTTTCTGTTGTCTTTACAGGTTTTGACCCTGAAATTATTGCCACATCCGTACTGGTACCGCCCATATCCAGAGTCACGATATCATCATTATTTCTATTACTGCTACTACCATATAAAAAAGATGCCCCCAGAACCCCTGCTGCAGGACCTGAAAATAAAGTTCTTACAGGTATCTCTATAGCACTTTCAGGAGATATTAAGCCCCCGTCAGACTGGGATATATATAAAGGCGCTTTTATTTTATTTTTTTTGAGTTCAGAGATAAGACTCTCAAGATAACCTTTAAAAATGGGGCCCAGATAAGCATTCAAAACTGTCGTGGATAATCTTTCATACTCCCTGAACTCGGGAATTATCCTGGATGATACGGAAATATAGACTCCCGGCAAGTTTTTACTTAATATTTTCGCAGCTTCATCCTCATTTTCGCCATTAATATAGGAATTTAAGAATAAAACTGCTACTGCTCTTATTTTTTCTTTTTTCAACCTTTCTGCAATTTTTAAAATTTCATCTCTATCAATTTGAATTATACTTTTTCCCTCGTTATCCATTCTTTCGTTTACTGCTATCCTGAGATAACCCGGTATTAAAGGGTTATGTTTCTTCATGTGCAGATTATAAAGATGAGGACGCTTCTGTCTGCCAATCTCAAGCAAATCCTTAAAACCTTTTGTGGTAAGAAGGGCAGTCAAACTTCCCCGGCCTTCGATCACTGCATTAATCCCGGTAGTTGACCCGTGGCGTATATCAGATATTTCATCTTTTTCTTTTATCCCCTTTTTAAGCCCCTTTATTACCTTAAGCCAGGGAGTTTTTTTATCAGAAGGAATTTTAAAAACATCAATTTTTTCTTCTTTTTCATTATAAACTATAAAATCTGTAAAGGTTCCCCCAACATCAACGCCAACACTGTACAATAAAATTCACCTCCTGCTAAAATATCGCTCCATACTTTATATCTTCAGCCGTTTCTCTTACATTCAGGACCTTTTTGCTCCTTTTCAGCTTTTCACATTATTTTAGCCATTTAATTAAATCCCTTAATCGATTAATCATCACCTATCAATTCTTTGTTTCTAATAGCCGGAATTGAAAGGTCTATATTGCCATAAACTTTAATTCTTATACCTTCTATATAAAAAATAACACCTTCTACCTCCGGTATCTCTGTTAGAGTATTTACTATTGAATAGATGATATATTCATCCAGTATCCTTGTATCCAGACTTTCTTCAAGAAATTCCTGTGAAAGGTCAATTTTTGCTATGTTGTCTTTAGTTTCTGCACTAATTAACTCCGTCCCTGCAGGTATTAACGGGAAATGATACGATTTAGCAGGACCCTTGAGAAGCTCCTGCATTGCATTCTGAACTGCAACATCCGGGTTTCCCGAATTTATAGTTCTTTTCTCTGAAACTAGCTTCTTCTCCTCTCCCGTACCGGAGAAATAAATATTTATCTCCACACTTGCAGGATAAACCGTGTTATTTTCTACGTTATCCTCCCCGCCGGCAAAACCTGCTATAAAATTTTTAATTTTCTGCCATAAAGATAAACTAACAGTAGAATTCTCTCTGTCTCCATCCGGAACATCACTATCTGTCTCTAGCTCACTCACGATAATATCACCCTCAGCCCCATTTACATCTGTACCTGCATTAGTATTGTTTGTCTCATATGTATCTTCCCCTGTTCCGTTACCGGCAGCTGTTTCAACACCTCCCGTATTTTCTATCCCGTTTTCTCCGTTCCTGCTAAAAATAGAGGGAAATTTATTCTTAAAAAAACCGGGGTTATCAATACCGTAAAATATAAAGAAACCAACCAGAAACAAAAGGATTACAATCATGGTAAATTTTAAAATTGGACTAAAGCTTCTTTTCCTGTTATCGGCTTTCATAAATATATTTATTTAAACTTATTAATATATGAACTTAATATTATTGTAAACACAACCCTTGGATAGTTCAATTGACAGCTTATTTTACTTTTTAATCTCACCTGTAAATAACACATTCACCGGAGGTAATATATGCCTGACTTTATCCAAACTCAATAATTCTTTAGGTTATTATCTCTAATCAGTTTTATATATCCTTATCAGGTTGGCTTCCGGCTGGCAGTAAAATCTGAACTGTGAATATTTACCCTCCCCGAGTCCTCGTGTAATGAATAGTACTACATTTTTAAAATAGAAAAGGCCTGATGCGAACTTTGTCTTTATTTTACAACCTGAAATTATTGCTCCTATGAACGGGAGTCTTACCTGGCCTCCATGTGTATGCCCGCAAAATATAATATCTGTCTTCCTTCCGGCAAGGTTTATTATTGAATCAGAATCCGGAGTATGCAAAAGAACCGTGCGTAATCTGCCTTTTTCATTTAAACTATGCACTTTTTTGCTGCTTAAACTGAATACATCCCTGTAAGCTTTTTTGTAATCCTTTTTATTTTTTAATTGAAGCTCTCTTCCTTCCCTGGAAGAATAATTGGAGAATGCCCCATCAATATCAATTTTATCTATCACCGGGTCATCAAGTCCTATAACCTCAACAGTATCCATGCCATTTCGCTTCAGCTCAAATGATCTGCCCTCATTTAAAAGGGTTCCAATCCCGATATCCTTTAATTTCCTTTTAAGGTAAAAAATATCATTTTCTTTCCTGTATGACCTTTTCTTTTTAAACATATTTTTTGTAAATTCTATAAATGCTTTTTCATAGTGGTCGTGCGCACCTAAAACAGCATATTTGCCTAACTTTGCGCGTAAAGGCGAGAGCATTTCTGCAAGATAATCTATATTACGGCCGCTTTCCAGCAAATCTCCGGTAATAAAAAGAAAATCCGGCTTCAGTTCCTCCAGACTCCTTACGAACTGGAATAGCTTTCTGCCTTTAGAATTTTTCCTCAGGTGAAAATCAGATAGATGCAGAATAGTTAGAAGCGGTCTGCCACCGGTCTTATCCGGACCTTCTGCTACCTTGCCCTCCGACCTGTTTTTGCTTTGAAGGCCACTATCACTTATAACTATATCTACTTCCGATAGTTTAAAATTAGCCGGTTCATACCAGAACATGTATAAAACCAGTATTATAATCAAAACAGTCGCTGCAGGAACCGCATAGATTATCCATACCATTATTCTTTTCTTTCTGCTCTATTTTTACTGAAATTTATACCAAGCTTATCAACCCAGATCTATAAAATAATAACACAAATTATATATAATTTAACTCCAAAACCATAATAATACATGGATAACCCTTATAGGGTAATTGACATAATTACTGCACATATATAAAATTTTTTTACACTTGCGGAAAGAATATTAAAATTCACTGCACCAGAAAGAATTTACTGTCCTGACATATTAAAATAAAAAATTTTATTGCCTGGAGACAGGTCTTTTATTCCGGGCAATAATTACATAAATAAAACAGGTCTTATAATATTTTCTATTTTGGTTAATAATTAAACTTAATAATTTTAGTAACTGCAGGAGATTTAAATGATATTACTTATTGGAGCCACTGGTTTTTTAGGGAAACCGGTACTGGAAAAACTATTAAAAAAAAGTTTTAAAGTCAGCTGCCTTATAAGAACATCGAGCAGTACTTTAGAACTGGAAGATACGGCAAAGAAAACCGGGGGAGAGGTTGATTTCAGCACAGGAACGCTTCAGAGTCCGGACTCTATAATCACCCCGTTAAAAAAGGCAGAAATTGCAATTTACATGGTTGACCTTGAACATGCAAATCTTTTAGAAAACTTTATTAAAGCATCTGAGAGGGCCGGCCTGAAACGTGCTGTCTTCATCAGTTCTACAACAGTGCTGATTCCCCTTGAAAGCAAGGTAAAGACTAAAAAAATAATATCTGAAAACCTGATTAAAAATTCAGGACTTGACTATACTATTTTAAGGCCTTCTATGATTTATGGCTCAAAAGATGATAACAATTTTTCAAGTATGATTGATTTTATAAAGAAGAGGAGATTTTTTATAACCTTTGGAAGCGGAAATAATTTGATACAGCCCATATATATTGAAGATGTTGCAAGCGCTATCGTATCTACTTTAAACAATAAAAAAACTTTTAAGCAGATTTATAATATATCCGGTAAAAACCCATTAAAATATAATGATATGCTGGAAATTGTCAGGCATAAATTAAAAAAACAGTTCAAATCAATAAAGGTACCTTCCGGATTAGGAAAATTTTTAATTTCTATTTACGCAGGAATTTCCAGAAACCCAGCTCTCACCCCCGACCAGATAGATAGAACAGGCATAGATAAAGTATATTCATACCGTAAAGCTTCAAATGATTTTAACTTTTCTCCAACAAGCTTTGAAGAAGGTATAGAAAAACTGATAAAAGAATTAAAATAACCAGTGGAATTAAAAGAATAACTAGAAAATTACTACCCTATCGCGCGCCTCTACCCGTAATTGCAGCTTTAACTGTTACTAAAAATATCTTTAAATCCAGCCATATAGAAGCATCTTTTATATATAAATGGTCATAGGCAACTTTATCAGGAATTGAGAGATCGTCCCTCCCATTTACCTGTGCAAGCCCGGTTACACCCGGCTTTACTCTGTCTACCCCTTTTCCCTTCCTAAGTTTTATAAGAAGATCCTGATTATACAGTGCCGGCCTCGGTCCTACAAAGCTCATCTCTCCTTTTAATATGTTTATAATCTGGGGAAACTCATCAATGCTCCACCTTCTCAAGATTTTACCTGTTCTGGTATAGAGATGATTTTGATTGTTAAATTTATCTGTTGGTATATCGGGAGTCCCTTCTTTCATAGTCCTGAATTTTAAAATATAAAAATATTCGCTATTTATTCCCACCCTTTTTTGTTTGAATATTACATTTCCCGGGGAATCAATTTTAATAATTAGAGGTACAATAATCCAGAAGGGAATAAAAAGAATCATCAGGATAATCGACAGCATCATATCTAAAATTATTTTTATGATTCTATAAGACATATGACGTATAAACCTGCGTCCTGTTATTCATATAACTTTGTCCACATTTCTTTTGCATTAAAATGGGGGACAATTTTCTTTAATTCCTTAAATAAATTTTCATAATCATCAATCTGGATCTCTTTTTCTATATTGAACAATATATTGATTATCTCATCTCTGTTGAATTTACCTTTCTTTTTATTGTTCTTTGCTTCATATATATGCTTGAAATCCGTTGGCGTCAATTCCTCATCTTCGTTTACCAACTCCTCATCCATTTTTTCCCCGTCCCTGGGACCTGTATATTTTATTTCAATGTCTTTTCCCGGTTCCATGCCATAAATCCTTATCATATTCTTGGCCAAGTCCAGTATATTTATGGGCTCACCCATATCAAGAACAAATATCTCTCCTCCATTTCCCATTATACATGATTGAATAACCAGCTGGGATGCCTCTGGGATGGTCATAAAATACCTTTTCATATTGGGGTGGGTAACCCTTACAGGCCCGCCGGATTGTATTTGCTTCTTAAAAAGAGGAACCACACTTCCCATGCTCCCCAGGACGTTGCCGAACCTTACAATTATAAACCTGGTATTTTTAACCTTTGACAGGGACTGTAAATATTTTTCTGAAAGTAATTTTGATATCCCCATTACATTACTTGGTTTAACTGCCTTATCGGTAGAGAGCATAACAAACCTTTTAACCCCATATTCAATGGAAAATTTTGCCAGCAGCTTTGTTCCAAGATAATTATTTAGGATTGCAGCTTTTGGATTGAGCTGCATAAGCGGGACATGCTTATATGCAGCAGCATGGAAAACTATATCCGGCTTATATTTTTTAAAAACACTCCTCAGCGCCTGTTTATCTCTTATATCAATAACTATAGGGAATGTTGAAATAAAGGCGAATTTATTTCCAAGTTCCTCAAGTATTAAAAAAAGATTATTTTCCGAATGATCCACGAGTATTAATTTCTCCGGTTTAAATCTTATAACCTGCCTGCATATTTCAGAACCTATGGACCCGCCTGCCCCCGTGACCAGCATGACCTTATTTCTTATTTCAGAAACCACTTCGGGAATTTTTATATTTATTACCTCTCTCCCAAGAATATCTTCAATCTCTATATCTCTTACCTGATAAAGATATACCTTCCCGTCAATTACCTCATAGAGACTTGGCAGAGTTTTACAGTTTACGCCCAATTCTCTTGCTCTTACCGCTACCTCTTTTCTCACACTACCGGATGCCGAGGGCATTGCTATTATAACCTCATCAATGGAATAATCCTTAATCACACTCTCCATTTTAGCTATGGGTCCCAGAACACTCACTCCATGTATCTTATTTTTTATCTTTGAATAATCATCATCCAGAAATCCTGTAGGCATATATTCGCTGTTTTTCTGTCTTATCATTTCACGGACAATCATCTCTCCCGCATCACCTGCTCCAATAATTAACACTCTCTTTTTTCTTGTGTCTGGACTCCCAAACTTCAACTCATTAAAAAACCTATCCGAAAATTTTGATACGGTTATAAGAATAAGGGTAAGCAGGTAATCAATAACAAATATGCTTCTGGGGAAAAAGGGTAAAGAAAATTTTATCTCAAGACCAAAAAAAGATATTGGATAACTCAAAACATAAAAAATAACTGCCAGAACTATAGAACCAAGTGTAGCAGCTTCAACAATAGCTACCATATCTTTTAAAGAAGCATACTTCCATACTCTTCTATAAGTCCCGAACAGCCATAGCATCAGGACTTTGACGATAACAACAATAATAACATACCAGATCATAGAATTTGAATATTGCGAAAAAAGACCTGTATCTATTAATCCTATCTGACCTCTTAAAAAAAAGGATATTACAAATGATGAAAATATTATTAATGCATCAAATGCAATTTGTCTTATTATTTTAAAAACAGATGTATTTTTCATTGACTCATTTCAAAGTATAAAAGCAAAAACATAAAAATTATTACATTATTTCACTGTAATCTTTCCCTGTTATAAATATCAAATCCGCATCAGTCCTGTAAAAATCCCATGTCTTATTATATTCATAAATTTTTAAATTATCAAAAGCAAACGATAGCTCCTCGGCTTTTTCCTTGCATCCTTCATTATATATAATTATGCTCTCTTTAAAATTGAAGTCCTCTGCGTTGGAAAGAGAATATACCTTAAAACTATAACTCTCCAGATATTCCTCAATTTCACCTGCAGCACCGGGTACCCCATTGCCATTAAATAATTTTACTGTTGTTTCTCCGGCAATACTTTCATCTACAGTCCTGCCTACATCTATGTCAACTTCAAGCGGTATAACACCCTTATCCGAAAACCAGGTAACTCTTTCGTGCGCCATATCATACTGCAGTGTATAATTACCGGGCTTATCAGGTGCATTTATTGTTATCTTAACCTCTGTCTCTTCTCCATGAGAGACATCTGAAGAAATAAGTCCCCTTTCGCCGTCCCATACAACAACTTCCCCCGTATCCCTGTCAATCCAGTGAGTTCCGAGGTCCACCCTTTCTCTTCCTGATGATTCCCATACCAGAAACCCATTATTTTTTATCTTAACTGTAACTTCAAACTCCTCGCCCGGGTCCAGATAATTCGGGGTATTACCCCCATCATCATATTTAGCACCATAGGATAGGTCAATTGATACATATCTCTCCAGGGCAGGAACACCTTGGGAAGAAAACCATGTTATGCCCTCATGCACCAGGTCTACCTGTAGAATAAATTCACCTTCTTCTGAAGGGGATATTACAGTCAGGTCAAATATTACCTCATCTCCTGCACTAACCCCGCTCTGTGGAATAATGCTTCTCTTGCCATCAAGAACTACTGTTTTCCCGCTATTAAAATCTATCCAGTGGTAGCCGAGATAAACCGGGTGCTCGCCATCTTTATTCCAATCAAGTGCACCCGTATTCTTTACTTTTATTTTAAATTTATACTCATTGTTCTGGGTCATTGAAGCTGGTATTTCATCTACATCTGAATATTCTGCATTATATTTGCTTACCGGCTCACCATTTATAACCCTCTGCCACATGGCTCTTGTCTCTTCGGTATCTGGAATCTGCACGCTTATGGTATTATCCTTTATCCAGTCTGAACGAGAGGGTATAATTGCAGTTTTAAAATTTTCAGATTCAAATGATAGTACTGCTTTTGAGTATTTAAGTAGAGTTAAGATATCAAGATTCGTAATTGTGTTTTCTGCCAGAATATTAAAATAGTAGGGGACGCTTGATAAATATTTGATATTCAGCTTCTGTTTTATTATCTCTTTAAACAACTGCTGCTGCCTCTGAATCCTGCCAATATCCCCCAGTTCGGTAGACCTGCTTCTTGTATATGAAAGTGCTTGCTCTCCAGTAAGATGATGGTTACCGGGAGAAAAATTAGCACCGGTTTTAGGGTCCACCATGGGCCTTTCAATCGTAATATCCACCCCGTCCAGTGCATCAATCAGTTCTATAAATCCATCAAAATCAAGAGTTACATAATGATTTATTTCAGCTCCCAGAAAAGAATTAACTGTTTTTATCATAAGTTCTTCCCTGCCATAAGCATAAGCAGCATTTATCTTATCTTCTCCATAACCTGGTATTTCAACCAGGCAATCCCTGGGTATTGAGAGCAGGGTGCTTGAACCTTTTACAGGGTCCAGGTAGAAAAGCATTATTATATCAGCCCTTCCTGCTTCATTCTCAACATCCCTTGTATCTCTTCCAAGCACAAGGATTGTAACCGGTTCCTCCGGTGATTCTATGGGAGCAAGAAAATCCTGGCTTTCTGCCCCAGCACCGGAGTTTATCTTCCTGTTCATTGAATTAATATAAAAAAAGAAAGCTCCTGCGCCTGCGCCACTAATAATAATTATGGAAGATAAAACTATTATTATTATTCTCAGATATAAAGGTAATTTCTTAAATCCCTTCCTTGCTGCTCTACCCCCTGTACTATTTTCCGCACTGCTTTTATTTTCCATCTTTGTTTTTTTCATTTATACGAGTTCCACTAATAAATTCTGTGATAATACCTGCTGCTGTCCTACTTCTCTATCTTTATATCTGCTCCAACTGAACGCAGTTTTACCTCAATGTCTTCATAACCTCTTTTAATATGATATATATCGCTGACTTCCGTATATCCCTCGGCTACAAGACCCGCCAGCACCAAAGCCGCTCCTGCCCTTAGGTCAAATGACCTGACCGGTGCACTTGATAATTTATCAGTTCCTTTTATTACAGCATGATGCCCATCAATTTTTATATTAGCTCCCATCCTGTTTAACTCATCAACATACATAAACCTGTTTTCAAAAACATTCTCCGTTACCACAGATACCCCGGGGACAATGGAAAGGAGAACAGTAATTATTGGCTGCAGGTCAGTTGGGAAACCGGGATATGGCAGAGTACTTATATTAGTTGGCTTATACTCAGTCAATGGCCTCCCCGCTTTTATATTGTTTTCATCAATTACAGATACGTTCGCCCCGATTTCTTTCAACTTATTATAAAATATTTCAAGATTTTTCCATCTTGCATTCTCTATTACTATATCATCCCCGCATAAAACTGCTGCAGTTATAAAAGTACCTGCCTCAATACTGTCTGGCATGACTTCGTACTCTGTCCCTCTTAAGGATTTAACACCATTTATCGTAATGCATTCAGTTCCTGCTCCCTGAATTTCCGCGCCCATTGAATTCAGGAAACAGGCAAGATCAATTATTTCGGGTTCCCTTGCTGCATTTTTTATAACTGTCTGCCCCTCTGCTAAAGCTGATGCCATCATTATATTTTCAGTAGCCCCCCTGGAAGGAAATTCAAGATTAATTGTAGCTCCGGAAAGCCTTCCTCCTGCTTTATTACTATCAGTCTGGCAATTAACATATCCATGCTCCACTGAATATATTGCTCCTAAATCTTCAAAACCTTTAAGGTGCAGGTCAATATGCCTGGAGCCAATATTGCAGCCGCCGGGAATAGCTACTTTAACCCTGCCGTACCTGCTTAACAGCGGACCTGCTACCAGTATTGAAGCCCTCATCTTCCTCACCAGTTCATAAGGTGCCTCGTGGCTATTGATACTTTCAGGGCCAATTTCAATTACTTTGTTATCCCTGTCAACATCTACCTTAGCCCCAAGGGTTTTAAGCATTTCCACCATAATACTGACATCCTCGATTGCAGGTATATTTCTCAATGTGGTCTTGCTATCAGCCAGTATTGAAGCAGCTATTAATTTTAAGGCAGAATTTTTGGCACCGCTTATTCTAATCCTTCCTGAGAGTGTTTTTCCGCCATTTATAACAAATTTTTCCATTATAAAATATTACCTCCAGTAAAAAGTAAGGGATATTATAACAAATAAAGATTAATTAAAAAACAACAGCGGTTTTGCCTTAAAACACACCCTGGCAATAATGATTGAGGAATCTAATATCAAAGACCATTACCAATTATTCTAAAAATTATAATAATACCAGGTAAATGATACATTCGTTTACCCCTGAGATAAATCCAATATATTAATGCTTGCATAGAATTACTTCATCTGGTATTAAAGAAAGAAGAAATATAAGATAAATTAGACTCGGGGAGGATATAGACCATGGAATTTAAAGGATCTTTAATTGTTGCTTTTGACATTGCGGTATCAAGAAAAATTTAATCAAAGATCAAGCTTTATTAATTCAACCCCTGCTTCATTGAGAAGTTCTACCGCAAGCTTATCAGGATATTCCTCAAAATAGTATATTTTTTTAATCCCCGCATTTATTATCATTTTTGCACACAAAACACAGGGCTGGTGAGTAGTGTAAATAACAGAATCTTTAATCTGTATTCCATAGTATGCTGCTTGAATTACTGCATTCTGTTCTGCATGAAGACCGCGGCAAATTTCATGCCTTTCCCCGGAAGGTATTCCAAGCTCTTCCCTCAGGCATTTTCCTATTTCAAGACTGCTCCTTACCCCCCTCGGGGCGCCATTATAACCGGTTGCAAGAATCCTCTTATCTTTTACTATAATTGCACCGACTTTTCTTCTCAAACAGGTAGACCTTGATGCTACCTGCCTTGTTATCGTTGCAAAATATTCATTCCAGGATGGACGTGCGTCTGCCATTTTTTAACTCTATCTAAATGAATTATAAAAAAACTATCTTTCTTACCCTATTATTTACTGAAATAATGATAGACTTTCTATGCTATACTAAATCTTATTTATTAAAATGCCAAGTAGTTTCAATAAACCCCCGCCTGTACCTGTGCTTGCCTCTCGTTTTCATGGCAAAAAAAATGTTATATACTAAAAAAAATTGAGAATATATTTATGGACATGATAAAAATTAACAATCTTCATAAAATTGAAAGGTCTTTTTTAATAAAGAAAATCGCTGTAGCAATATCAGAAGACAAAGTATTAATTCTTCCCACCGGAACAGTATATGGAATAAGCTGCAGATACGACAGCAGAGACGCCATAAGAAGAATCTACAGAATAAAAAAAAGGGATAGAACACTGCCCTTTATAATATTAATTTCAAAACTTAACGATTTAAAAACCTTTACCCGGGATATAAGCCCAGCTGCTGAAAGCATAATAAACAGGTTCTGGAACATCAAAGACCCGCAACCGCTTACCCTGGTTTTTAATAAAAAAAAATATTTAAGAAAATTTATTACCGGCGACTGCCCCACAATCGCCCTTAGAATGGCCGAACTCAAATTCTTAAGGGATTTGATAAATATCTGCGGTCCTGTTGTATCTACAAGTGCCACTATTTCAGGAACAAAAAAGCACCCCGTAAAAGTTGAGGAAATACCTTCCTCAATTAGGAATAATGTAGACCTTGTAGTAGATTACCAATCCGCCCTCCCGGGAGTTGAATCAACTATTATCAATGTGACAGGGGGCAGTCCTGTTTTGATAAGGGAAGGTAAAATTAAGTTTGCAGATATTGCCGGGAAAACAAAAAAATAAGAAGCTGTCATTGGCCGGCCAGAAATAATTGCTTAAAAATTTGATAACCCGGATTTTTAAAGGATTTTTTTACTTTTTATGCCGGATTTTAAATGATTTAAATAAAGACAAATCTATCAAATAAAAAAATGACATTTTTTGATTATATTGCAAATTAGAATATAATAATACAGGTTATATAGGTTAATCATCAGGCAATAAACATTTATAAATAAGGAAATTATTTTAAAATTTTAAAAGGGGAGCATTTTAATGAAAGTTGTTATAGGTACAGACCATGCCGGTTTTGTTTACAAAACCGGTTTAATTAAAGCAATTAAATCCATGGGTCACAGCGTATTGGATGTAGGGACCAACAGCAGCGAAAGTGTTGACTATCCAGATTTTGCAGAAAAGGCCTCAAAAATTGTAGCCGGGAGACAGGCCGATATTGGAATACTTCTATGCGGGTCCGGCATTGGTATGGACATAGCCGCTAATAAAATAAAAGGTATAAGGTGTGCCTCTTGCTGGAGTGTTGAAACTGCAGAACTTGCCAGAACCCATAACGGTGCAAATGTTCTTTCTTTAGGGACAAGACTGCTGCCACTGGAAAAGTGCATTGAAATAACAAAAACTTTTCTGGCAACCCCTTCAGCCAGTGAGGAAAGGCATTTAAGAAGAATTAATAAAATAAAAATAATTGAGGAAAGGAATTGACCCTACAATGACTTATTCTGCAAAACATAAAAACCACACTTTCAGCACAGAGGAAGACGCAGAGATAAAAAGAATAATAAATAATGAAATAGAACGGCAAAAAAGCCAGATTATTCTTATAGCTTCCGAAAATTTCGCTTCCCAGGAAGTTATTAGGACCATGGGCTCGGTACTTACCAATAAATATGCAGAGGGTTACCCGGGTGCAAGATATTACGCAGGTTGCGAGAATGTTGATGAAGCCGAGCAATTAGCCATAGACAGGGCCAATAAGCTGTTTGGCTCCAATTACTGTAATGTGCAGCCCCACAGTGGAGTGTGCGCTAATTTTGCCATATTTTTAGGTGTGCTGAATTGTGGAGATAAAATACTCGGAATGAACCTGAGAGCTGGCGGGCATCTCTCTCACGGGCATAAGCTTAATCTCACGGGAAAATATTACGAGACACATAGCTACTCAGTTGACCCTGAAACAGAAATACTGGACTATGAGGATATTAAAAAAATTGCCAAGACTGTAAGGCCCAAGCTCATCATAGCAGGAGCCAGCTCTTACTCCCGGACAATAGATTTCAAGAAATTCAGAGAAATCGCTTATGAAGTAGGTGCTTACTTCATGGCTGATATAGCCCATATCGCAGGACTGGTTGTAAGCGGTTATCATCCTGATTCTGTAAAAGTAGCAGATTTTACAACCGCCACTACCCATAAAACCTTAAGGGGACCCAGAGGCGGATTGATTATTGCTGATAAAAAATATTCAAAACTTATAGATAAATCAGTTTTCCCCGGTGTCCAGGGAGGACCGCTAATGCATATAATTGCAGCAAAAGCGGTAGCTTTTAATGAAGCTCTAAAAGATTCATTTAAGGAATACAGTAGGCGTATAATAGAAAACTCTAAAGCTCTCTGTGAGCATATGGAAAATGAGGACTTCAGAATTGTATTTGGTGGCACCGACAATCATCTATCCCTGCTGGATTTAACCAGTAAAAAAATAACCGGTTCTGAAGCAGTGGAAACACTGACTTCTGTAGGAATAATAGTTAACAAAAATGTAATACCCTTTGACAAGCTCCCTCCTACAATAGCAAGCGGCATCAGAATTGGTACCCCTGCAGTTACCACCCAGGGAATGGGCATAGAAGAAATGCATAAAATCGGCGAATTAATTTCTTCAGCCTTAAAAAACAGGAATAACGAATCAAAGCTTAAGGATATAAGAGAAAAGGTTAAAAGTCTTGCCGGGGATTTCCCGATTTATACCAGAGTATAAAGAATCAGGTTTCCCTTATAATATCTCTTATCCTCATAAGTCGTACCTGGTTAGAACGCTCGGTTTCATCCAGCTTCATGGTTATAGCATTTATGGTATCAGATATGTTGGGCATTAATTTATATTCCAGAGCATTAACTCTTCTTCTTGTTTCCTCAATTTCCAGAGCCATAAGCTGCAGCATTTTCTCTTTTTCGGCAAGACCAAGCAGTTTATCTATAAATTTCTCAAAATCACTAAGAGCAATATCCATCTCCCCTGAAGTATTTACATAACCATAAGGGAGAATCTTATTGCTTATTTCACTGGTATATTCCGGTATATTAACACTCATAATATTTTTCTTTTTAACGGAAACCTTTATTTTTTTTGAAGGCAACAGTAATTCCTGTTCTGTTTGATAGCCACCTTTACTTGCTTTTGCCAGTACAAACTTTTCCAGTATGGACTGGAACTCTTTTTCTATTTCAAGACGGAGTCTTTTAACTTCGTCTATTAACCCGAGCCATCGTCTCATCAGCTCGTCCCTTTTATCTTTAAGAAGTTTATGCCCCCTGCGGGCAAGACTCAGCCTTCTCCTCAAGCGTAAAAGCTCCATTCTGTTAGCATTTACATTTAAAAGCATCTAATTACCTTCATCTTCTTCTTTTTTCTCGGTCTTGAATCTTGAAAAATATTTATCAAGATACTTGGTACTTACCCTTTTCAATTCCCCTCTGGGGAACATGCTTAAAAGCTTCCATCCTAAATCAAGTGTCTGGTCTATGGTTCTGTTTTCATACTCATCCTGAGATACATACTCTGCTTCAAATTTTTCTGCAAATCTCAGATACAACTTATCCATATCGGTGAGCGCTGCCTCGCCAAGTATAACTGCCAGCTCTTCCACTTCTTTACCCCGCGCATATGCTGCATACAACTGGTTAAATATATCTGCATGATCTTCCCTTGTTTTGCCCTGTCCTATCCCTTTATCTTTAAGGCGGGAAAGCGACGGTAGCACATCTATAGGTGGAGATACTTTTTTCTTATGAAGGGATCTTGATAATATAATCTGCCCTTCAGTTATATACCCTGTAAGATCCGGAATTGGATGGGTCTTATCATCCTCCGGCATTGAAAGGATTGGAATCTGTGTTATTGAACCTTTCTTTCCTTTGATCCTACCGGCTCTCTCATAAATAGTAGCAAGGTCAGTATATAGATATCCCGGGTATCCTCTTCTTCCAGGAATCTCCTTCCTTGCAGCCGAAATTTCCTTTAAAGCTTCGCAGTAGTTTGTCATATCAGTTAATATTACCAGTACATGCATGTCTTTTTTAAAAGCAAGATATTCAGCACAGGTAAGTCCAACCCTCGGTGTTGCAACCCTCTCAATTGCCGGGTCACCAGCAAGATTTAGCACCAGGACTGCTCTTTCTATTGCACCTGTTTTTTTAAAATCATTAATAAAATATTCAGATTCTTCAAAGGTAATCCCGATGGCTACAAAAACTACAGCAAATTCTTCCTCATCAGAAAGAACCTTTGCCTGCCTTGCAATCTGAGAAGCAATACGGTTGTGGGGTAATCCAAAGCCGGAAAATATAGGCAGTTTCTGACCCCTTACAAGAGTATTCAATCCATCCAGAGATGATATTCCGGTCTGTATAAATTCATTGGGATAATCTCTTGCATAGGGGTTTATAGGTGCCCCGTTTATATCCCTGCTCTCTTCAGGAATAATTCTGTCACTTTCGGTCATTGGTTTCCCAAGCCCGGTAAAGACTTTTCCAAGTATATCGGGAGAAAGATATATATGGGTACCTCTACCCAGAAAGCGCACACTTGTACTTTTGGAATCAATCCCGGATGTACCTTCAAACACCTGTATTAGTGCATTATTTCTGTCAACTTCAAGTACTTTACCATTTCTTCTTGTGCCGTCATCAAGTCTAATATCAACCATTTCATCATACTTTACACCTTCAACACCCTCCACAAGAAGCAGCGGTCCGGAAATATTCTTAATACTCTTATATTCTTTTAACATTCCTACTCCTCTACTATAGAAGTAAATTCTTTGTCTATATCTTTTTTAATTTTATCTATATTGTCTATGTCCTCTTTCTTTACATATTTCATCCTGGCTATCTTATCCTTAACCTTCATATTTTCAATAGATTTTATATCAGCACCCATTTTTAAATAATTATTCGCCTGGTTATAAAAGTAGATAATTACACTTATCATTTTATGCTGCTTCTCTATAGATGAATAAGTATCTACTTCATGAAAAGCAATCTGATGGAGAAAATCTTCTCTTATTATTCTTGCCGTAAGAAGTATTAACCGGTCCGGTCCCGACAGTGCTTCCAGTCCTACCAGACGGACGATCTCCTCAAGTTCTGATTCCTTTTCAAGGATCCTCATTGCCTCTGCCCTCAGCTCAAAATAATCCTTGTTGATATTTTTGGTGACATAATTTTTTATATTGTCAATATATAAAGAATATGAATTTAACCATGATATTGCCGGGAAATGCCTGCTGTATGCCAGACTTGCCTCAAGCGACCAAAAAACTTTTACCACTCTTAACGTGGCCTGAACCACAGGGTCAGAAAGGTCGCCCCCCGGAGGGGATACGGCACCAATAATAGACAGAGCGCCAGACCTTTCATCACTACCTGAAATACACTTAACAATACCAGCTCTCTCATAAAATGAAGCAAGCCTTGCCCCCAGGTACGCCGGGTATCCTTCCTCCCCTGGCATTTCTTCCAACCTGCCGGATATTTCTCTTAAGGCCTCTGCCCATCTTGAAGTTGAGTCAGCCATAAGAGCTACGGAATATCCCATATCCCTGAAATATTCTGCTATTGTTATCCCTGTATATATAGAAGCTTCCCTTGCCGCAACAGGCATATTAGAGGTATTAGCAATTAATACTGTTCTCTTCATTAGAGAAACTCCTGATTTAGGATCAACAAGCTCCGGAAATTCCATTAGGACGTCCGTCATCTCATTACCTCTTTCCCCACATCCTATATAGACTATAACTTCGGCATCAACCCACTTTGATAACTGATGCTGGATTACAGTCTTGCCGGAGCCAAACGGTCCGGGCACACATGCAGTTCCGCCTTTTGCAATGGGAAAGAATGTATCAATAACTCTCTGACCTGTGAATAGCGGCATATCCGGGCTTATCTTTTTCAGATAAGGTCTTGGCTTCCTTACCGGCCACTTCTGCAGCATGTTTATCTCTAAATCACCATTCTCGCCTTTTATAACAGCTATCGTATCCTCAACTTTAAATTCGCCTTTTTTAATTGATTTGATTTCCCCCTTTATTCCTTCGGAAACCATAATATAATGTTTTATTATTTCTGTTTCATTGATATAACCAAGAAAATCTCCGTAGCTCACCCTATCGCCCTTTTTTGCTAACGGCTCAAACCTCCATTTTTTCTTCCGGTCCAATGCCGCTGCCGATACTCCCCTGGAAATAAAATCACCTGTCTTCTCATATATCTCACTTAGTGGCCTTTGAATTCCGTCATAAATAGACTGAATGATACCGGGACCAAGCTCAACCATTAAAGGTCCTCCACTGGGATATACTGGTTCCCCAACACCTATACCCTCGGTTTCTTCATAAACCTGTATGGAAGCAAGATCCTCGTTTATTTCAACTATCTCACCCATAAGTCTTTTATCAGAGACATAAACAATATCATACATCCTTGAACCCCGCATATCCCCTGCTACAATCAACGGACCTGCTACCTTTACAATTTTTCCTAACTTGCTCATTTATCTTCTCCCATATTCTTTCTCTGACATTATATCTGCACCAACAGCTTTGATTATTATTCTCCTTAAATTATTGAATGCGTAATCATTTCTTTCTCCAAGACCGGGAATTACTATTATTGAAGGCTGGAATTTATCCTCATATTCCTTAATCAGGCGGTCAAGTTTTAATGCTACTGTTTCAGTTATAAAAATGATTCCGTAACCGCTTTCCACCAGTTGCCTTAACTTTTTTTCTGCCTCACTGGCTTCCTCAACACCTGATTTTAGGGGAAAAACATCAACTCCCGCTGATTTAAATATTAACATAATATCTTTTTCTCCAAATGCAGCTATCCTGACCTTCATCTAAACTCCTATCCTGTCCTTTATTTCTTTAATATCAACACTGTAAAGAGTACCTGTAAATATTATATTCAAAGACTTAAGCTCCATTTTCTTTCTCAAAAAGAATTTAAAAATTTTTTCAATATTTGAAGTAGTATATTTTAAAGGCTCCAGGATGTTTACATAAAACAAATCTTCCTCCTTCTCAAAGTAGGAGAACGTTCTCTCAGAATCCAGAGCATCGGCACCCCTAACTACTATATCCGCATAGTCGGTTTTTTTCATGTTTTTTAAAAAAACATCCGGTCCTTTATCTCTAAATTCCAGCATTAAATCCACCGGAAGAAATCCATTATCATGTAAGAAATAACTCAAGCCCAGTTCTTCTTCAAGATAATTGCTCCTATAAATGTTTTTAATATTAAGTATATCAATCACATGTTTTATATAATCTCTAATTAAATTGCTATTTAGCTCTTCGACAGATCTGAATACTTCACTTAGATAAAATTTCTCAATTTCAAATTCCATAATACGATAATCTTTCTCTTCCTTCTTATCTATCATTTCCGAGACAAACCGGAAAGTAGCAGAAACTGATTTGCTCAAACCATTATATTTTCCTTCTTTAATTGCTTTCTTTAAACTGCCATAAGAATAAAATAAAGGGATAAAAAGCTCTTCAAAGTCCTTATCCAGAATAATTGATTTAAATATAATTTTTAAATTATGAAGGACTTCTTCAAAAAATAAAATTTCCCCGGCAGCCAGGTGAGAGGACTTGAGTCTCCTTGATAAAAAATCACCAATCTTTGCATATTCACCTGCTATTACTTTCTCAAAATCTCTTGAACTTTCCAATTCACCCGAATACCCGGAATAAACAGTATCCCCCAGATTTTTTATAAATTCTTTTAGATTTTTTGACTTTAGCATCCTATCAATTTTGCTTTTATCCAGAAACTCTGACTCTTTCGCTTCCAGTTCTGCACATGCAAAAAGATAGAAATTGTCATCTTTTATATCATAATTTATCTGTTCCAACCGTTACTTCTCCTCACTGCTTCCAAATAATTCCAATGCTACCTCCATCCTGATATCGTCAATCTCTGAATCTATTAAAATCTCCGGAGATATTTTGTACTCAGCTTTACCTTTAATTATCTTTACACCCTTTTTAAAATCAGGTTTTTCGTCTAAATTTTTCAGGTTTGCAATAGACTCAATCATTTTACTATCAATTTTTTTCTCTTCGCTACCAATCACATAGTAGCCACCATCTATATTTAACGTTTTAAGGGTCTTCTTAAGGAATTTCCTGTAATCTTTCTTATCCATATTTGAAAGTCTTTTCTTTGCTTCTCTTACTGCATCGTCAACAAGACCAATTTTGTACAGGAGTATCTTCTGGTTTAGCCCTGATTTAATTCTGGATAACTCAATACCCAGCTTTTCCTTATATTTATTCCAGGCATTAAGTTTCCCATTACGATGTATCTCACCAGCCTCTTTTTTTGACTCCTCTATTATTTCAGAAGCTATTTTCCTCGCTTTATCCATCTCAAGCTTTTTTTCTTTTTCCGCATCATCAAGTATTCTTTTTGAAACACTATCCAGCTTTGCCATTTCTATTCTCCTGTTAAAACTCTATTAAATTATTGAGGAAGAACGTTATAAGGAGCCCCAGAACTGCATAAGTTTCCACCATCGCTGCAAAAATAACTCCCTTCATGCCCTCATTTGGTTTTTTAGCTACTAGACTTACACCGGCAGCACATACCTTACCCTGATGTATGCCTGAAATCAGGCCGGTAAATGCAATTGGCAGAGCAGCTAAAAACAATTGAAAACCCTGGGATAAGGTTTGAACATTTGGAATATTCGCCATAAGTAAAAAAGTGGCAACAAATCCATAGAATCCCTGGGTACCCGGAAGTACCACCAGCAGGAACAACTTTCCGAACTTGGATGGGTCTTCTGAAAGAACTCCTGCTGCTGCCCTTGCAGGGTAACTTATCCCTAAAATTGAGCCAATTCCGGCCATGATAACTGCCAGTCCTGCCCCAAACATTGCCATCATTAAACCAATTGATAAATCTGACATTTCTCCTCCTAAAACTAATCGATTATTGTTATATATCTATGCTCATCTTTTAAATTTCTAAAAGGTCTTCCTCCACCCATAAAAAATTTTGGGAAAAATTCAACATACTGCAACCTCAATGTATGAACAAAACCACTTAGAACACTAACTCCGATATTAAAAACATGCCCGAATATAAGCACTATAATTAGTATTGCTACTCCTGCAACTGGAACCGAAACAAATTGAAATGCTATTCTATTGATTGCCACTCCAATTCCGGCAGTCACCAGTCCAAGGGCCATTAATCTTACATACGAAAGAAAGTCCCCCAGAAAAGATGTCAGTCCCCCTACTACAGTAAGTTTTAGAAATCCCATAAATATCCTGAAGCCCCAGCTTTTAATATCCCGTGCAGCGAAAAAAATAATTATTACAGCACCAATTATAATAGGCCATATAAGAATTTTTATGACACCCGCAGAGAAGAGGGGCTCGGAAATAAGCTTCATGTCTACAGCAATCTGCGTGGATAATAAAATTAATACCATCGGTAAAATAATAATTATCCAGGGGAGACCATCCAGAAAAGCAACCTCCCAATCCCTTTTTTTTAAACTATCAAAAAATCTTATAAAAAGGCCAAAAATAACCTGAACTACTCCCAGGGCCAGCGCCAGTCTAAAAAAGTTCATTGAAGATTCATTGGATTTAACCGGGTCCCCAAGAATTGCAAGTCCTGAAAAAAATTCTTCCATACCAAGGTATTCCGGCAGGTCGCCAAACCATCCATTAAAAATAGCCCCTGCGAAAATAGAGAAAATTGCTCCCGTAAAAATTAACATAAGAAATTTCCTGGCATTTTTTATTTTATAGGCAAAAACCAGGGTAAGTATTGCCAGTATTATTCCGTAACCTGCATCTGTCAGACAAAGCCCGAGAAATATAGCAAAAAACAATGAAACAAATGGAGTCGGGTCAATCTCAAAATAACGGGGAACTCCATAAAGGTCTACTATTATCTCAAACGGCCTGAATATTGACCTGTTTTCAAGAATAACTGGGATACTCTCATCCTCCTCCGGCTGGATTTCCACTGCTCTTACAGATTGAAAATCCCCGACAATTGAAATGATTTTTTGCCTGTCCGACTTTTTTACCCATACAGTATGAAATGAAACAGATTCAGTAGAGAAACCTAATTCTATAGCTTCATCAATCTCCAGATTGTTCTCAATATAATCCAGATAGACAGTCAGCGGTTTTTCATACTTTAAGGATATCTTATTTAGCTCGGATTTTAATTTTTTTATTCTCTTTTTATAAAATTGAATACATTTTTTAATTCTATCTAAATTTTTACTCACAGTGTCCTTATAACCGGTTATTCCTGATTCTTCAAATTCAATACTGCTTAAATACTCTTCCGCTTCTCCTCTGAATCGGTTATGATAAGCAATAATTACACAGGCGCTGTCTTTATTCCTTGATAGCTCTTCATATATAATTTTATTTTCACCTAAATTTTCCTCAACTTCTTTAAACCTGGATCCCCCAAACCTTATAATTCCCAGCTTGATGATATATTTATCAGTTTCTTTTATATCTTCAATTTTGCCCTTATAACATAACCATGGTTCAAGCTGACCAATTCTTGGTTCATTACTGGCAATCTTTTCCTTAAGATTTCCTATCTCATCTTCAATCTCCAGGATATTATTTACTATTCCTTCAAAATTTATATCTTTCAAAACATTCTCATATTCGCTCCTTTGGACTACCAGTTTTCCTGCACGCGATAAAGCTTTTTTTATCTTTTTTTCTTTTTCTTCACTATAAGAAGAAATAATATCAAGAGCTCTCTTAATTTCTATATCATGTTCACGGCTTATCCCGGAATCACCCATCTCCAGTTCAATCTTACCCTTATATGGGGCGACCTCAACAGGGATAGGGGTTTTTCGTAGTTTCTTTAGAACTGCTTCAGTATCAGATTTATGTGAAATAATAAAAAGTTTACTTATTTTAGCAACTGACATTAACCTAAAATCCTCTGGGTAATTTTCCCAATAGCTTTTTCTCGTTTAGCTTTAAAACTCTTGTCTATTTCTTTCTGTTTCTTGCTGTAATCTTCTTCCATCCGCTCTGCTTCCCTGGCTGCTTCCTCTTTTGCTTTATTTTCTGCCCCTGAAATCATTGTTTCTTTTTCTTCTCCAGCTTTTTCCACTATTTTATCAGATTTCCTATAAGCATCTTCTACAATCTTTTTATATTCCTTTTTTGCGGATGCCTCGATATCTTTTGCCTTCTCTTCAGTTTTCTTTATTTGATTAATAATATCTTCAATCATTTTTTAAAAATAAAAAAAATTTTATATATCAATAACGCTTTATGTTTTACAAGCATAATATTTTATTATATCATTTTATAAAAGCACACTTAAAATATTTTTCCTATAGCGGAATCGATTAAATAACCAAAAACCAAATCAGTTAGAGAATAACTGATTTCCTTCCCGATTACTCTGGGTTTTCCCTTAATTCCACCTAACTCAGCAGCTACATTTATTGCATCTTTATAATTTCCAATATCATCAATAAGACCAAGTTCAAGAGCTTCTGTCCCCAGGAAAACCCATCCTGTAGCAAGCTCCTCTACTTCCTTTATATCCATATCCCTTGCTTCAGCAACATCCGAGATAAACTGGACGTAGATTTCTTCAAGTTGTGCTTCTAATAACTCTACTTCTTCGCTGGTAAGCGGCCTGTCAGGACTGCCTATATCCTTGTATTCACCCTGTTTTATAGTTGTATACTTTAATCCTAATTTTTCATAAAGGTCTTCGTAGTTTGGAATCTGCATTATTACCCCGATACTGCCCACTGAAGAAGCACGATTGGCAATTATTTTATCTGCTGCACTTGATACATAATATGCTCCAGAAGCGCAGGTTTCACTAACTGATACCACAACGGGTTTTTCTATCTTGCCTATCTCTTCAAATATTTCCTGAGAAGCTGCAGCACTCCCTCCAGGACTATTTACCCTTATAAGTATTGCTTTTACATCCGGATTTTCTTCAGCTTCATCAATCTGGCTCATTATTTCCTCCGGAGTAACTGTTCCTCCGCCCAATAGATTAGAATATTTTTCTGCAGAGATTATACCTTCAAGCCGGATTTCATAAATTGATTCGCCTCCTCCATAGGAATATGAAACTCCGCTGAGCTCCCGTCCAAGCAGTCCCATTGTAAAGCATCCTCCTGAGAACATAACCAGTACAAAAATACAGAGAAAAGTAATTCCTACGATTTTACCTGCACTCCATCTTGACATAGTAAATCCTCCTTCGCCATGCTGACTGGTTAATCAACACTTAATACGGGCATTAACTGCTTTCCTAAACCAGAATTTTATAAAATTTAAACCCTGGTAAAGTACAGCAAAACCCTAATCTATTTAGCAATAATATAATAATTATAGAATAGCTTCAAATAATTTTCAGAGTTTTAATTTAGTGAAGAAATAATCAGCCAGTTTATATCCCTCATCAAAATAAAGCCCGGTTTTTTTAGCAGAAAATTCATTAAAACCTTTCAGATTATTATCTGCCTCTCTGGTGCTGTCATAAATTAAGAAAGGTACCGGCTCCGGGGTATGAGTCCTTTTTGATACGGGTGTATAATGGTCCGGGAGTATCATCATACGGTAATCTATATTTTTTTTATCGAGATCTTTCTTTATAGGCCCTATAATCTGTCTGTCAATTATCTCAATTGCTCTCACTTTATCAGTAACGCTCCCCTGATGGCTGCATTCATCCGTTGCCTCAAGATGAAGATAAACAAAATCCTTATCACCCTCAAGCTCTTTTATCGCAGCATCAGCTTTTCCTTTAAAATTAGTATTAATAGTACCTGTTGCACCACTGACTTTAACGGGCTGTAGGCCTGCTAAAATACCTATTCCATTTATAAGGTCAACAGCTGATATTATTGAACCCCTTAATTTATATTTTTCGAAAAAACTATCCAGTGAAGGTTTCTTCCCTTCCCCCCACATCCATATCGAATTTGCAGGATTTAACCCCCTCTTTATCCGCTGCCTATTTATAGTATGCTCCCTCAAAATATCGGTGCTCCTCTGCATCATATCAAGAAGGGTACTGCTAGCAGGCCCTTTGGGTAAAAAGTTTAAAATTTTTTTACCAAGTATATCATGGGGAGGGGTAAGTATATTTCCTTCAGGACCGCCCTCCCATACAATTACATTTCTGTAGCTCACACCGGCAAAAAAATGTATTTTTTCAGTCTCAAGGTTACTTCCGACATGCTTTATTAATATTTTTGCTTCATTTATTTGTATCTCTCCTGCACTGTAGTCAACCATAACCCTGTCCCCGTAATTTTCCTCTGCAGATAATGTAACCAGATTACACCTGAATGCAACATCATCTTCAGAAAGTTCAATACCGAGATTAACTGCTTCAAGGGAAGACCTTCCAGTATAATATTTTCTGGGGTCATATCCCATTACAGAAAGATTAGCAGTATCACTCCCGGGAGCCATACCATGGGGCACAGTTTTTACAAGACCCATTTCGCTTTTAGCTGCTATTTTTTTAATTGCAGGGACTTTCGCATACTCAAGAGGTGTCTTTCCGCCCAGCTCATCAATTCTATAATCTGCTACTCCATCCATTAGTATTATTATATATTTCATAAAATCCAGACCTCTGATTTTTAGTAATAATTAAACTAACCTTTTAAATCATGGCAAATAAGATAACATTTTTATTAAAGCTTTTACAGCCCCAGGATATCTAAAAGGACATCTTTCATTTCATCAGAATTACAGAAAGTTGAATGAAGTATTTCTTTTTTCCCCAAATTTTTAATTGTTTCCGGGACTTCCAACCCGGAAATATCAGATAATACATCCAGTAAAGAAAATTCATCCATGCCTTCATATTTATGATCAATAGCAGCACACACGCTCCCGGGGAATTTAAAAGGGCTCGCAGTTGAAGCTATAATTGTTTTTGTATCGTCTCCGCTGTCCTTTAAATATTTCTGATAGACATTGTATCCCACTGCAGTATGTGTATCTATAAGGTAGTTAAAATTTAAGAATACATATTTTATGGTCTTATATGTTTCGCCATCAGTTGCAAAACCACCGTAAAAAACCTTCATCCTGCTTCTCATCCTGTCTGTAATTTTAAATTCTCCTTTTCTATTAAGCCCGCTAATAAGATTATTGATAGTTTTGCTGTTGTTGTCGGAAATGTCATAAAGCAGGCGCTCCAGGTTACTTGATACAAGAATATCCATAGCCGGTGAACTTGTGGCAATTAGCTTTCTTTTTCTGTCATATATCCCGGTTTCTATAAAATCATAAAGCACATTATTCGCATTGGAAGCACATATAAGTTTTTTTACCGGAAGCCCCATTTTTTTTGAATAATAAGCCGCCAGTATATTACCAAAGTTACCTGTAGGAACTACGATATTTATGGCTTCACCTGATTTTATTTTACCTGACTCTCTGAGTTTTACATAAGCATATATATAATAAACTATCTGGGGTATCAACCTTCCTATATTAATAGAATTCGCAGAAGAGAATATATATCCTTCTTTATTTAAAACTCTGTTAAAAGCTTCATCGGAAAAAATTTCTTTTACCCCTCTCTGCGTATCATCAAAGTCTCCCTTGACACCTACTACATATGTATTATCTCCTTCCTGTGTTCTCATATGCCTTTCCTGTATATTGCTTACACTACCGTGGGGATAAAACACGATTATTTTGGCCCCCTCAACACCGGTAAAGCCCGCCAGAGCTGCCTTCCCAGTATCACCTGAAGTAGCAGTAAGTATAACTATTTCTTTGTCTATATTATTTTTTTTTACAGCTACTTTTAATAAATGCGGAAGTATGGATAGAGCAATATCTTTAAAAGCAAGTGTTTCACCATGAAAAAGCTCCAGAAAAAAAGCACCGCCTTTCTCTATAAGCGGCACAATCCGGGGGTCATCAAACTTACTATCATAAGCTTTATCAATGCAGTAACCCAGTTCATCTTCAGTAAAATCGGTAAGAAACTTTCCCATTATGTATAATGCAATACTCTTATAATCCAGCCGGAACAAATCTTTAAAAGGGCAACCTATGCCGGGTATTTTTTCAGGTACGTAAAGACCCCCGTCAGCAGCAATACCTCTAATAATTGTACTTGAAGATTCCATTTTACCTTCAAGTCCACGGGTGCTCCTGTAATGCATTTCTATTTTTTCTCTCTCCTTGAATATTAGATTTTTATCTTATCAAATTTTATCCCATTATCCCCGGTAAGGTTCATACTAACTCTAAAATTAACTACTACCTTATCTGTGCTATCTACCCTGCTCGTTTAAATCCTCTACCCTGATAACACTCAGGACTTTTCCTACTACATCAAGCCCTGATATTTCTTCAATTGATTTATACAGATTTTTATTAATTACTTCATGGGTTATGAATATTAGTCTTGCACTCTTTTCTTTATCTGTCTGTTTTTGAACCATTGAATTAATACTTACACTGTTTTTCCCAAATACTTCCGCAATTTTTGCCAGTACTCCGGGTCTGTCAACTACTTCCATAAGAATATAGAATTTATTTTTAGAATCATCTATGGGCCTGAATTTCTTACTTTCAAAACAGCTGCATCCATAGATTACACCTTTCTTATTACGTTCAAAATTACGCGCAATTTTAAGAATATCACCGGCTACGGAACTTGCTGTGGGTCTATCTCCTGCTCCTCTGCCGTAGCTCATTATCTCACCAATGTAATTTCCGTAAATATACACAGCGTTGAAAGTGTCCTCAATCGAAGCAAGAATATGACTGGCAGGAACCAGTGCAGGATGAACTCTTACACTTATCTCTCTATTTTCTTCAATTCCTATTGCAAGTAACTTTATCCTGTAACCCATATCCATAGCATTTTTTATATCATCGGGCAGGATACCGGTTATACCTTCCCTGTAGACATCGTCCAGGCAAACCCGTGAATTAAAAGCTATAGAGCTTAATATCGCCAGCTTGCAGGCAGCATCATAACCTTCAATATCGGATGAGGGATTAGCTTTCTCCGCATATCCAAGATCCTGAGCTTTTTTAAGAGCATCATCAAATGATATGCTATCCTTTTCCATCCTTGTAAGAATATAATTTGTGGTTCCATTAACTATCCCTACAATTTTACTTATATTATTGGAAGCCAGAGAAGACTTTAAAGGTTCTATTATAGGTATACCTCCCCCTACGCTTGCCTCAAATAGTATATCTACATTGTTTTTTTCAGCAGCTTTCATGAGTTCCTCGCCTTTATTGGCCATAAGGTCCTTGTTGGCAGTTACCACATACTTCCCTGCATTTAAAGCCCTGCTGACATACTCATAGGCAGGGCTTATCCCGCCAATTAGTTCTATAACAATATCAATATCCTTATCTTCAATAACGTCATTTGCGTTATCAGTTACCCTGATACCTTTTAGTTCCCTTACAGGGGAATTCTCTATCTTTTTAAAATCTTTTTCTGCAATCCTTGTGATATTAATATTTTTATTTATTTTTTTTGCTAAATAATCCTTCTGCTCCTGTATAAGAGAAAAAACACCACCGGCAATATATCCAAAACCAATCATGCCAATATTAATATTATCCAGACTTTTGCTGTTATTTTTCATATAACTTAACATCTCCCATCACCAAATCTTTATAAGTTTGCCTTTTTTTCCAGACCCAGCTTTCTCCATCCTCTACAGCAACTACTGCATTTCTGGGCTGGCTGTTATAATTGCTGGACATTGCGTAACAATAAGCACCTGTGGCTGCTACAATCATAAAATCACCACTTGATACCACTGGTAATTCTACATCGTCAATTATCACATCCCCGCTTTCACAATGTTTACCTACTATTGAATAATGCATTTTCTTAATTTCACCAATCTCTCCGGTACCGCTGTTACCCTGCATTCTATTTACAATATATGCACTGTATTCAGCATGGTAAAGCATAGGCCTTATATTATCAGACATACCACCATCTATTAAAATATACCTTTTTGAGCCATTCATTTCCTTAATCGCCCCAATTTTATAGAGGGTGACGCCTGCATTGCCCACTATTGACCTCCCGGGCTCAACGTATAGTTTATCCAGCTTAATATTAAATTTTTTCTGGTATTTAACAGCCGCATCATGAACAAGGCCGGACAGGTCCTTAATACTTGAAGGTTTATCATCCAGCATATACTGTATTCCCAGTCCACCTCCAATATCCATACCGGTTATTGATATTCCTGTTTTATCCCTGATGTCCCTTACAAATTTAGCCATGACCTCTACAAGCTTTTCATAGCATGATATATTAAATATCTGCGAACCTATATGAGCATGAATGCCTGCAATTTCAAGCTGGCCGTACTGCTCCGCCATTTTTACAGCTTCCATGGCAGTATTATCCTGAGTGCTAAAACCAAACTTGGAATCTATTTTCCCGGTCTGTATATATTCATGGGTATCTGCTTTAATTCCCGGATTGACCCTTAACATAATTTTTTGCCTTGTATTACTTTCCCGGCATAATTTACCCAGCTTACCGAGTTCTTCAAAATTATCCACCATAAAATATCCAACTCTGCTCTCAAGGCCGTACTGGATCTCTTCTATAGATTTATTGTTCCCATGGAAATAAATCTTTTCAGCAGGAAAGCCACTATTAAGTGCAACATAAAGCTCCCCACCGGTAGAAACATCCAATCCCAAACCTTCCTTTTTAATAAGCTGGCACATTGCAGTACAGGTAAACGCTTTAGCAGCATAAATTATATCTGTTTCCATATCGGGGAAATTAAAATTATCCCTATACCTGCTGCACTGCTTTTTTATTGTATTAATATCTACAATATAAAGCGGGGTCCCATACTTTTTCCCCAGCTCTGTTACATCGTTACTGCCGATTACCAGATGCTCCTTATTATTAACTTCTGAAGTTTCCGGAAGAATCATTTATCCCTCTTTTTATCTTTTTTAATAATCTTAGACAGAATATGCTAACTTTCTGTTTTAAACTGTTAAACTAATTAAATTATTTAACCAAATATTTATCAAGATTAATTTTTATCCTACATTTTTTCTGGAGCATTAACATTAAGCAGTTTTAAGGCATTCCTTAAAACCTGTCTTACCAGTATAATTAAAATAAATCTATCCATATCCACTACCGGCTTATCCCCATTCTCATTTACTACCCTATAATTATTATAGAAATAATGGAATTCAGCTGCCAGTCTATACAGATACTGGGTAACAAGATGCGGTGCATTATTTCTACAGCTCACATAGACTACATCGGGGTACAGAATCAATATTTTTGCTATTTTTCTCTCACATTCATTTTTAAAACCCAATTTTGATGTATCAACTCTATCAATAGAAAAATCATCCAGATTAAGATTTTCCGGATTAACTTCCTTTAACTTTTTAATTATGCTCTCAATCCTGGCATGCGCATACTGGACATAAAAGACCGGGTTTTGATTCGATTTCTGTTTTGCAAGACTTATATCAAAATCCATAGGAGTATCAATTGAACTCATACTAAAAAAATACCTTACCGCGTCCTTTCCAACTTCCTGGATCAAATCCCTTAAAGAATAAAGTTTGCCTTTCCTTCTGGACATCTTTACAGCGCGTCCTTTATCCACTATTTTTACCAGCTGTCCTATAAGTATTACTATCATATCTTCTTCCAGGCCAAGGGCTCTGACAATTGCCATTAACCTATCAACATAACCGTGATGGTCAGCTCCCAGAATATATATAACCCTGTTATAACCTCTTTCTATTTTATTTATTAAATACATTATATCTGAAGCAAAATATGTAGGATTCCCATCTTTCCTTATTAAAACTCTATCCTTGTCATCCGTATAACGTGAAGCTCTGAACCATAAAGCACCGTCTTTAGAATAAACTGCATCCCTGCTTTTTAAATCCTCTATTACTTTATCAAAATTTGAATTCTCATATAGAGAACTCTCATAAAACCAACTGTCAAACTCCACCCCCATTAAGGCGAGGGTTTCAGATATATATGAAACCATAACTTCAACTATCTTTCTTTTAAACAATTCTTTATCTACTTCCTTTTTTCCATCCTTAACAATCAAAAACCGGTCGTTATATTTTTCAATCAGTCTTTTAACCGCCATTGATACGGTTTCCTCCGGATAACCGTCTGCAGGATAAGCCGTATCCACGCCAGAATGCTTCAGATAAATGCACATCGCACAGTCACTGAATTTTTCAACCTGCGTACCATAATCATTAACATAATATTCCTTGAATACCTCATAACCGTTGGCCATATAAATATTTGCCAGGCTATCTCCAAGCGCCCCCCACCTTCCATGCCCTATATGAAGTTTCCCTGTAGGATTAGAACTCACATATTCCAGCTGCACACTTTTTTTTCTACCGTTATTATTAAACCCAAATTTTCCCTTCTCTGCTGTAATTTGCTTCAGGGATTTTTTTATAAAGTCATTCTTCAGGTTAAAATTAATAAAACCCGGCTTTACAATATTTATGCTTTCAATCTGGCTCCATTTAGAAACAACTTCTTCTTTAAGTTTCCCGGCAATTTCTATAGGATTTTTTTTCAGGGCATGGGCAAGTACCATAGCTGCATTTGTTGAGAGGTCACCGAATTTTTCGTTATTTGGCTCTTCAACAATTAATTTTTCCAGATCGGTTTTAATATCCGTCTGCTTGCTTATAGCCTTTAAGATCTTTCCCCTTAGCTCATTGATTATCAATATTTGCCCTTCTATCCCGCATTATCTTATATTTGCTTTACGCATTTCTGCCTGTAATGGAGCCGACGACCGGACTTGAACCGATAACCTGCTCATTACGAATGAGCCGCTCTACCAATTGAGCTACATCGGCAAACCAAGCAGTATAGCTGCTTTTTATCTTTTCTCCTGGCTATCTCTACTGCTATCCTCTACGATTTCTTCCTCTATGTCGTCTTCTTTTATTTTTACCCTTTCATTGGTTATCTCAACTTCTGAGAGAGGAATAGATTTCCTGTTTTCGTTATCAAACTCCACAATTATAGATTTTCTTAAAGGTTCGTATCCGCATACTCCGCCATAACCATAGCTTGTTTTTACCTTTACCCCCCTTTCCGGGGCCTTTTCAATAAATTCTCTGTATAAATCATATTCGTATCTAAGACAGCACATAAGTCTTCCACAAACTCCTGATATCTTAAAGGGATTTAATGGAAGATTCTGGTCTTTGGCCATTTTTATGGAAATTGATTCAAAATCAGTTAAAAAGCTCTTACAGCAGAGATTCCTCCCACATGGACCAAGTCCTCCTACTATCTTAGCTTCATCTCTTACACCGATCTGCCGCAATTCTATCCTCATTTTAAAATGAGTAGCAAGCTCTTTTACCATCTCCCTGAAATCAACTCTTTTTTCTGAAGTAAAATAAAATATCATTTTACTTTTATCAAACAACACATGCACATCTATCAGTTTCATTTTGAGTTTGTATTTCTTATTCAACTGTTCGAATTTTTTTAATCCATTTTTTTCTTTATCTCTATTCAACTCGTCAACTGACAGATCGTAATAAGTCGCTTTTCTTATTACCCTGTTAAGGGGATTGGCAATATCACTCTCACTTGTATCAACAGGCGGAACAATAACTTCCCCTATCTCTTTTATTCCATCCCCCATATGGCAGATGACCTTATCCCCGACATCCAGTTTTATACCTGCAGGGTCGCAGTAGTGCACTGTATCATTTTTCCTGAACATTATCCCTACAATTGAAGACATCTCTTTTACACCTCTTACCTAAATATATCCTGAAATTTTAAAAAAATATTGTCCAGAGCCAGTTCGGAATTAATAGAATAGTTGAGATAATTCTTGTTATCTTCTATTACTTCCGTTAAGTTAAAAATTTTTTTTATTTTAGCATTTTCAATATTCTCACGTATAAAACTATAATTCTTTTTATAATAAAGGCCTAACTCACCTGCCCCGAACTTCACAGCAAGAATATCTCCGAGCCAGGCAGATATTATATCAAAAATTCTGCTTATAGCTAAAATATGAAATTTGCTTATTTTTCTTTTATGTTTTAATTTCAAAATACCTGTATATTTTTTTATATCACTCTTATCAAAATCGCTTTTTTTTACTTCAATAATCTCTTTTTCAAGATCCGTTTTAGCTGTAGTTTCCATTTTTTTCAGAATCTCAACCAACCTTGATGCCAGATCAAGGGATACGGCAGAATTTTCTCTCCTCCCCCTGCCAGCCACCAGCATATTTCTAATGCTCTCATTCAAATATTTATCCATTACCTTGAAATCATCCGCATTTTTACCATTCTCATAAAAACTGATATTCCAGTTGTAAACCAGGCATCTTGATATAACTGTCGGCAGTATTGCTGATATATCCTCTGCAAGCAGTATGAATACACAATTATCATCAGGGGGGTCTTCAAGAGTTTTTAGCAGCCTGTTAGCAGCTTCCTGGTTCATCAGTTCAGATTCCTTTATTATACATATTTTTTTCCCGGGATTATATGAACTTAGCCCCATAAACTTTTGCAGCCTGGCAATTTCTTCTATCCTCAATATATTGCCTTCCGGTTCAATAATTAAAATATTGGGATAAATGCCCTTCATTGTATTCCTGCAGATAAGACAATCCCCGCATCCGTTTTCAGGGCAATTAATAGAAGCAGCAAAACCCAGGGCAATTTTTAAAAGAAGTTCTATGTTATTTCCATAAAAAAGATATGCATGTGAAACACTAACACCTTTTATCATCTCTGAAAGTGATTTTATATTTGATTGATTTATATCATCCCTGATTAAAAAATCGATGCTTTCCAGTATTTTCATTTCAAATCCCCAAGGTGCATGCAAGCTTTCTTTTTTATTTCCTGAAACATATCTCCTATGCTTTTATCTCCATCAATTACTTTGACCCTGCCTTCATTCCCAACTGCAATATCGGCATATCCATTATAAATTTTTTCCTTAAAATCATCTTCTTCCATTTCAATTCTATCCTTTTTTCTTTTTGTACTGTCAATTCTTTTCTTACCTTTGCCAACTTTTACCATTAGTAAAAAAGTTATATCCGGCACCAGGCCACCGGTAGCCCATAAATTCATTTCTAAAATATGCTTCTCTCCAAGCCCCCTTGCCATTCCCTGATATACCACAGTTGAGTCAAAGAAGCGGTCACATATAACAATTTTTCCTTCTTTTAAAGCAGGTGCTATCACTTTTGATACAAGCTCTGCTCTTGAAGCCAAAAACAGAAACGTCTCAGCTTCGGGTGATATATCCAGATGCCCTTTGGTTAAAAGAATATTCCTTATCCTCTGCCCTATGCCTGTCCCACCGGGCTCTGCAGTAATAACCACATCAAAACCTTCACTTTTCAGGTAGCTGCTTAAAAGCTTTATCTGCGTGGTTTTCCCCGAACCATCAGGCCCCTCAAAAGTTATAAATAGCCCTTTTTTCATAATAATCTAATAAAGTAACCAGTCCTAATTATTATACTTATTTTCTTTATCTAACACTGTAAAATTACAAAAACGATACCTCTGAATAATAATATCTTAATAATAGGAAATTTAAAACTATAAGGAAAGATTAAGGAAAGATTTTTCCTTTAGCAGAATATATGCAATACTAAAATAGGGCTTATGCAATAAATATGCTAAATGTTATCAAGTGCAAGTTTTATAGCACCCTGAACCGGTTTCTCTGTAAGAGGTTTAAAATTAACTTTTTTAAATCTAGCTTTCACTTCTTTCATTAATATAGACTTAAAAAACTTATCGCACTTAAATACATTTCCAACAAAAACCAGGTCGAATTCCTTCTTAGCAAGACCAAGCTTTTGTACTACTATGGAAATTGAATTTATTGCTTCCATAGCTTCTTCTTTAAGGATTCTAATGGAAATCTCGTCTCCCATTTCTGCTGTACTGCATACAGTTTTAGCAAGGGCTGCAATCCTGACCTTAAAAAAAGCACTGCCATAAGTCCAGCTAACTAATTTTGTTATGGTTTTTATTTTTAAATCTTCCATTATTGTCTCGGACAGGAGAGTTTTTTCACCTCTACCGTCATAAGCCCTCATTACAGCTTTAAGAGCTTTTACACCAATTTCATAACCGCTTCCTTCATCACCAAGTATATAATCCCATCCATTAACATTTACCTCCTTGCCCTTATCATTTACACCAAGACAGTTGGAGCCGGTACCACAAATGATTATTATACTATTTTTACTGTTGCTGCCCGCAGCCAGGCCTATTCTTGTATCGTTATATATAAGGGTATTTTTAGGGTCCAGATATTTCTTTATCCCGCTTCCAAATATCATCTTATGATAAACCCTTCCATCAGCCAATGTGTCATAGCCGGCCATACCAAAACAGGCACACCTGAACACAAAATCCTCTGGATGGCCTATTTTTTTTATTGTACTAAGTATAACTTTAGTGATATTCTCTCCAGCATCCTTTATACCAACACTTTTAAAGTTACTTGAGTAATACTCACTTTCTGAAACCACTTTTCCCGACAAATCTGCTATCTGTACAACAGTCTTTGTTGCACCTCCATCAACACCCAATACGTATTCCAATTATTTCTCCTTTCCATATTCCTGACCTTTTTTCTCCATATACTGCCTTGCCTGATACATAAAAGCTTCCAGCCGTGTTTCTGTAGTTCCCTGGTCAAGGCCATCAAAAGCAAGATTTAGCCATGGTATTTTATACTCTTCCCTTATCATTTTTGATACAGCATTGACAAGGTTCCCCGGGATACATGTAAAAGGTAACACATTTATAATACCGTCAGCGCCGCTTTTTATCCAGTCTACCGATTTCCCAATGCTAAGCGCCGCTTCCCCAAACCATTTTACTATATATGGCTCAGCATTATCCCATATTTCATAAATATCAGTTTCTCTGTCCTGCCTTAAGAAACCCTCCAGCGGTTTTTCCAGCCTGCGGTGAAAATATTGCAAAAATTTATTAATTGACCTGTTAGAAACATAATACCTTATCCCTCTTAAAAAATCTTTAGTTAGTTCAGGCAGCTGGCTTCTGTAATTATTACTATCTTTATCACCATTTCCATTAAACCCGACCGATTTTAATATTTTATAATAAAGATCATTCTGCTTGGTTAAAATATCTATCTTCCTGGTTGCAGTAGTGTGAAAAGGCCATTCTGCAAACGTAGGGAATTCAACTTCCCCTCCCATTGCTTCTACACCTTTTATAATATTATTATTGCTATAGGTGTGATTTCTTACAAATATTTCCCCCACAATGCCAATCAGGGGTTTGGTCATCTTTTTCAGCGGGATATTTTCAAAATCTTCTCTTGCTTCTTTTAATATATCTGTCATCCTATATAAAACTTTTACTACAGAATCATTCTCCACAGAATTGCAGACATCTCCTATGTACTTCTGGTAAACTTCATTTGTCTTTCCATCTTCAATCTCATAAGGTCTTGTTTTCCTTAACATTTTATTAAGGTAATCTATAGTAAAGATACCAAACATTGCCTTTAAAACCAGTATAATTCCCCTGTGGCCTTCCATATCATATTCCCTGTAAAACTGATTGCCTTCAGGCGCACCGGGTGCGATTATGGGCACATCCCCGTAACCCAGCTCTTTAATTATTATTTTCTGCATTGTATTATACTGCCCAAATCGGCATGGTCCATATGTCTGAGCCATCAGGAATGCCGACTTTTTAGGGTCATTATGTTTTAAAGTTTTTATAATATCCCCTGTGGTTATGATAAAAGGATAGCATTCCTTTCCCAACGTATATTTTCTACCGTACTTAAGCGTTTCATCATCAGAATACAACATTTCAGCATCGATACCCGCTGACCTGAAAGCATGCTTTAAAGCAATAGCGCCATCACCCATATAGGGGATATATATTTTTCTGCCTGCACTTTTCTTAAATACAGTTTCTTTTTCATCTTCTTTTATCTTTTTGGGTAAAAACTCTTTTTTATCCTTCACATTCATCAGGGAATCTACAAATGCCTCACAGCGGGTTATAACTCCTGCGCCTGCAGAGTGCTCATCTACCTCCAGTTTTAAAAAGGGCTTTTTCATCTCCCTCTCAAAGTATTGGATTATAAAAGAGTCAGGTCCACATCCAAAGTTGGTAATATAAACAGCATAAAGTCTTCTGTCATTATTTATTATCTTCGCACCACTCATAATCCTGTCCCCAAATTCCCAGTAGAGGTTTGGCCATTTTTTTGAGAGGTCAACAGAATCCACAGGCAGGTAATCAAGAGGAATTACCTTAAAGCCAAGTTCTCTTAATTTTTTTGGAACATCCATACTAATAACCCTGTCACAGCTATTATATGACCTGCTGGTTATTACCATTACAACTTCGTCATCATCCAGACCATCCAGTATTTCTTTTCCCCTATTTCTAATAGACCTGTAAAATCTACTCTGGGCAGCATAGGCCTCATCTATTGCTCTTTTTATATCTTTCTTATTGCTGCCAAGCTCTCTTGCTATTTTTGTAAGCTGTTTTTCCCTTATATACTCATTAAAACTAAAATTAAGTATGGGAGAAATTATTTTGACATCTCCCGTGTCAATAGCAGACTTAACAATTGACCATGCGGCCTGGATAAAAGGACAGGGATAGCTTCCGGTTCTTTCGCCCTTAATATTATTATCTTTGGTAGGCATATCCCTGGTTGTGGGTAAAAATAAATAGTCCACTCCTTTTTCCAAAAGGTTCTGCACATGGCCCAGCATGGTTTTCATAGGAAAACATGTTTCAGTTACCGAGTGCTGAAGACCATCGTTAATTATTTTCTTATTTGTCTTATCCGATAATACAAAATCAAATCCAAGTTCTGAAAAGAATGCGTTCCAGAATGGGTATAGTTCGTGAGTAAGCATAGAAAAAGGAATACCGACTTTTTCCGCCCCTTTATTATCACTGGGCCTGTATGAATTTAAAAGAAATTTTTCACGCTCTTCAAAGTAGTCAACTATATCCTTTCTCTTATGTTTCCCTTTTTCGTATCTTTCACATCTGCCTCCATAAAATAACGGGGGCTGGCCTTTTATGGAGACCTTTTTTATTTCACAACTGTTTGGACAACCATTACATATAAAAGAGCTGTGTTCATAGCTAACCTTTGATATATTTTCAAATCCCCTGAATTTTGTCTTTATGGGAGGGTTTTCCAGAACCGTGATTGCGGTACCGATTGACCCTGTTACTTCATGGTTTTCTGGGACGGTTATTTCTTTGCCAAGATAATTTCTGAAAGCAGCTACAACTGCCTTATTATAGGCAACTGCTCCCTGAAAGAAAATCTTTTCACCTATCTTTTTTCTTCCGACCACCCCATTTATATAATTCATTACAATGGAGTATGCGAGGCCTGCAAGTAAATCTTCTATGCTTGCCCCCTTTTGATAATGATACTGGACATTGGTTTCCATAAAAACAGTGCATCGCTCTCCAAGATTTAAAGGTTTTTTTGCTTTCAGTGCAATATCACCAAAATCTTCAATTTTTATATCAAATCTTTCGGCCTGTTCTTCCAGAAATGAACCTGTTCCGGCTGCACAAACCTTGTTCATCTCAAAGTCAATCACTACTCCATCCCCCAGTGATATAAACTTTGAATCCTGGCCACCAATTTCAAAAATCGTGTCAACCGAACTATCTATATCTGCAGCTGCTTTTGCCTGGGCAGATATTTCATTTATCACCACATCAGCACCTACAAAATCACCTATTAAATACCTACCCGAGCCGGTAGTTCCCGCACCTTTAACGTTAATTTTATCTCCCACTTTATTATTTATTATTTCAACGCCTTTCCGCACTGCTTCTATCGGCCTTCCTGCTGTTCTTAAATAGACTTTCTCTATTAGTCTTTTTTCCTTATCTATGGCCACCACATTAGTGCTTATAGAACCAACATCAATGCCAATATATGCATCAACTTTTCCCCCGGGAAAATTATATTTATTTACTTTCCCGTGTGGTAAATTTCGCTCGATCATGGTAAGCGGTTCGAATGATTCCCTCTCGTATTTAAAATTCTTAAGATATTCATCAAGTTTACCTGCTAACTTTGAAATATCAACTTTTGCCTTCGTTTCTCTTGACATTATACTTAAAGACGCACCTATGGCACCTGTAGACGCTCTGTGCTGCGGTATTATTAATTTTTCTTCCAGTACATCCTCAAATGCTTTGATAATTGCCTTGTTAAAAGATACCCCTCCGCAGAAAACTATGGGGGGTATAAACTTTTTCCCTTTGGCAATACCTGATTTAAAACTCCTGGCCATTGCGTAACAAAGACCCAGGATTATATCCTCGTCGCTTGCCGCTTCCTGCTGTAGATGTATCATATCTGATTTTGCAAAAACGCTGCATCTTCCGGCAATAGTTGAAGGATTTTTTGATTTTAATGCTATCCGGGCAAAATCTTCTATAGTCAATCCAAACCTTGAGGCCTGCTGGTCAATAAAAGACCCTGTTCCTGCTGCGCAGAGCTCATTCATAGCATAATCGCCATAAACAAGGTCGATGAACTTAGAATCCTGCCCACCGATTTCTATAACTGTTTTAGCATCCCCGTGCAAAAACTTTATAGCATTGATTATTGCTTCTATTTCGTTAACAAATTTAAAACCAAGTACCCTGGCAATCTCTTTTCCACCTGAACCTGTAATACCTACACCACTTATCTTATCCCGGTAAACACTTTGAGATATACTCTCTATATCTTTTTTTATTGATTTTATCGGCTCACCAAAGTGTCTTGTATATGGAAGAACTTCTATTATCTCTCTTTTATTATTAATAATTGCCCTGTTGACACTTATTGACCCTATATCATATCCAATATATAAATCCACCAGTTATCCACTTATCCTTCCCTAATTAATTTTTAATATCGCATAAATTTAAGAAGCCTATCACTTAAAAATTAACTTACCATATATCCTGCCAGATACAAATAAGACAAAGCCATTAATTAAATATAGAAACACATTAATTATAAACGACAATAAACCTATTTTAGTTTCTATTTTTTTTATAGTACTAAAATTAGTAACTTATTTAAATATCTTAAAAAGGAAAGACTAAATTCAGATAATCCCGTCTTATAAATTTATATTAGCCGGGATAATCTTTTTATTAAACTGATATTTTCTTATACAACATTAATATTCAATATGCTAAAATTATCTATTAATATAGCAGAAACGCCATGACAAAATTAAGCTACTTAAAAATTTTAGTAATATTTATCTTATTTAGCTTCCTGCTGCCCTTTATTTCTTCCTGCGACCCTACAATAATAGATATTTTTACCGAGATAAATACCGATTACTCCGGAACAAGAACAATTGATATTGCCGTAAAAACGGAATATTTACAAAATAGTGAAGTTATTCTGGAACAGAATCAGTCTCTTTACGATAAGATACTTGAAAACATGCAGGAAGGAGAGCAGGATGTATTTGAAGAAGGTGAATATACACATTTCACATCCACAATTAGTTTTGACGATGTAAATTTTCTCCAGCATGTTTCTATAGACAATTTATCCGAAACCCCGCCGGAAAGATTCCTTGCCAGACTTAAGAAAGATGATTACTTTTTTTATAGTGAATATTTTTTCGAAGACTATGTGGACATGAAAATAGATGATACACTGCTTGCCTCCTCGGATACAAATTCCGACTATAAAAAAATAGCCGACCTAACCAGTGCAGATAGCGAAATTTTGAATATAACTTACCAGGTAAAGTTCCCGGTAAAAATAACCAGGAATAATGCGGATGTTATAGGAGACAATAATATTGCCATATGGAATATAAAATATGGTGATGAAAAAAAAATAAATATACAGGGCCAGAAAACCAAGTTTCTTACTTACTTTTTAATTGTAATTCTGGGCATTATAGTTCTATTTATAATATTTATAATTTTTATAATAGTATTCAGCTCAAGAAGGGGCAAAAGGCAGACTTCTCAGAGGAAATCTTATTATTCTTATGATAATTATTTTAAAAAAGACAGGTATTTTAGCAATGATGATGATTAACAATACCGAAAATTAACAGGCATAGGACAGAAATGAAAAGCAATACTTTTAAATTATCTACGCCTCTCACAGAAGAAAAAATTAAAAATTTAAAAGCAGGGGACACAGTTTATTTAAATGGTACAATACTTGGTGCCAGGGATGCAGCTCATAAAAGATTTGTTAAAAGTATTGCCTCGCATGAAAATCTGCCCGTTGATTTAAAAAACAGTACCATATTTTATGTGGGCCCATCGCCTGCACCTCCCGGGAAAAAAAGCGGAAGCATAGGACCTACTACCAGTGCAAGAATGGACAATCTGACAGAACCACTTTTAAAGAAGGGGCTTAAAGCAACAATAGGAAAAGGCAGGAGAAGTGATAATTTAAAATGTCTTTTAAAAAAATATAAATCTGTTTATTTTCTAACAATTGGCGGAATTGCCGCATATCTTTCCACAAAAGTTAAAAATATAAAGACCGTCGCCTATAATGACCTTGGAGCCGAGGCGGTTTTTGAGATTGAGGTATCAAACTTTCCCTTATTTGTAGCTTATGATATTTACGGCGGGGATATTTTTGAGTCTGCCCTGCGCATTGAATGACAGCCCATAAAAATTGCCAGGGGAAAGGTCGCCATGTGACAGGGAGCATATTCTATATTGCAGGCCAGGGCTGTTGTTTCTCCACCCAGCCCCTGGGGGCCTATTCCCGTTTTATTTACAGCTTCCAGTATCTTGTCTTCTAATTCTTCATACTTTTTATCAGAATTCCTCTTCCTTAGATTCCTGAAACTTGCAATCCTTGCCAGTTGTGTTACTTCGGAAGATGAGCCGCCAATTCCAATACCCAGTATTACTGGCGGGCAGCACTTTGTAACCTTTTCCCTAACCCGATCCACTACAAGCTCTATAATTTCATCCTCTCCAACTGAAGGGTCAAGCATACAAAGAATGGAGCAGTTCTCACTTCCTCCTCCTTTTAAATATAATTTAATGTGAATACCGGTTTCCCGGGTAAAATAGGTATGGATTATTGCAGGAGTATTATCTGAAGTATTTTTTCTTTCATATAACGGGTCAGTAATAACTGATTTTCTCAAATAGTTTTTATTATAAGTATCTGCAACTGTTTTATTTATCAGCTCATTTAATTCTCCGGCTTTTTCTATACTAACATCACTACCAATATCAATATCAATATAGACCAGCCCGCAATCCTGACAGAGGGGAAGTTTCTGCTTACTGGCAATTTTCTCATTCTTTAAAATAAGCTTTAAAATGTTTTTTGCTCTCTTGCTGGGCTCCCTGCTTATAGCAAGCTCTACGGCTTCTTTAATATCAAAAGGGAGATTAAAGCTTGCTTTAATCAGAAGCTTTCTTACCTCTTTTGTTATTTTTGTAATTTTTATACTTTTCATCTTTTCCGGGACAATCCGGGTTTATACATAAATTCCAGGGTTTCCTTCCCTTATTTATAATTTTTACTATGGGGCAATTGCAATACTTGCAAATTTCTTTTGTTATAACCAGGAGACCTTTCTGGGGAAGAGGAAATGTAATGCTGCACTCCGGATAGGCACTGCAGCCTATGAATCTCTTTTTTGTTTTCCTTGAAGTTCTAACAATCAAATTGCCATTGCAATTTCCATCGGTGCATTTACCTATTATTAAATCTTTCCTTATTCCTTTCTTTATCTCCCGGGATATTTCATCCTTTCCGTTTTGAAGATTAACCATAACCTCTTTTAACATCTTCCTTGACCTATTTACAACATCCTCTTTTGTCTCATCCCCACTCACGATGCCATCCATATACATTTCCAGCTCAGAGGTCATATCCGGGGAAGATATTTTCTCGGCATGTTTTTTAAGCATCTTCACCACAGCAATAGCTTTTTCGGTGGGACACAGAGGGTTCCCATTTATATAACCCCTGTAAATTAAGTTCTGTATAATTGTATGGCGGGTTGCTTTTGTTCCCAGGCCCAGCTCTTCCATTTTTTCTACCAGCTTTCCTTGTGTGTACCTCAGGGGAGGCCTTGTCTCTTTATCCAGCAAATCTTTTGATTTAACCGCCAATATTTGATTTTCTTTTAGGCCGGGAATAAAAACATCTTTATGCTTATAATATGGATAAAATTCAATCCAGCTGGCTTCCATCATATTAGAACCGTTAGCAATAAAAGCTTCTCCATTTATATCAATATATGCATTTATATTCTTTACCTTTGCCGCAGGCATTAAAGTACACAAGAATCTTCTTGCAATTAAATCATAAATTCTCCATTCATCACTACCCAGTTTATTTTTATCTGCAGCAGATGTAGGATGAATTGGCGGGTGGTCAGTTGACCTTTTTTTACCGCGGCTTGCTATTATTTTTTCTTGAGCAAGTACTTTTTCAGATATATGCCTGTATTCTACCAACGTACCGATTATTTTAACAATTTCCTTAAGATTTAGAGAGGAGGAATAAACCGTATTATCAGTTCTGGGATAGCTTATATAACCATTCATATACAGGCGCTCTGCAATATTTATAGTTTTTGATGCAGAGAAACCCATTAAACTGCCGCTAATTATAAGTGCAGTGGTGTTAAAAGGAGATGGAGGTCTAACATTTTTGATATTCTCTTTTATCTTAATTACTTTCCCTCTACCACCAAGTCTGGAGAAAGCAGCTCTTGCATCTTCTTTCTTTAAGAATCTTTTTTTCTTATGACCGGCTTCAAATTCCTCACCTGTATCAGTCATAAGTTTTACATTTATAGTCCAATAAGGAGTTGGAATAAATGATTTTATCTCTAATTCTTTATCAACAATAAGCGTTAAGGTAGGAGTCTGTACCCTTCCCACTGATAGGAACTTATCCTTGACCTGAAAAGTGGCAAGAGATATAAACCGGGTTAATGTAGCTCCCCATACCAGGTCTATATCCTGCCTTGCTCTTCCGGCAAAAGCAAGGTTTAGATCAATCTTACCCGGCTTTGAAAATGCCCTATCTATATCCCAGGGAGTAATCGATGAAAATTTTGCCCTTTTAGCTGTTGCATTTATATCATGCTTATTTTCCTTAACAATCTGTACTGCGTCATAGCCAATGAGCTCTCCTTCCCTATCATAGTCTGTAGCAACTATAATCTCATCAGCATCACTTGAAACCTTTTTAAGCGCCTGAATTATCTTCTTTTGTGAAGGAATCTTTTCTATCTCAGCATCAATAAGTTCAACAGGGTCTACCTTAAACCAGTTTGCATATTCCTTCGGGTAATCTACCTTCATTATATGGCCCTTTAGGCCAATCACCTTATATTCTTCACTATTAAAATTAAAATGATAGACAGGGATCCCATATACTTTTTCCTCTGCCACGCCATTTCCTGCCAGTATTTTTGCAATCCTTCTGGCAGCTATTTCTTTTTCGCTTATAATCAGTTTCAACAGGTTATCACCATTAGAATAAGATATTGTTTAAAATTAAAATTAAAATTATCTGAGTTTGAAATAATAACACTAAAATAAAAATAAATCATTACTTTAAAGCATATTTTTATACCGTCTACCTAAAGGTTAATATATGAAAAGTTAGCTCAATTATCAAGTCAAAGAAAAGTGCCTGTTTTAATTTTATAAATGTTGTTTTACAATAACAAAAACATCTCGGTACTCTAAGAGAAGAATTATGGATTTAAACATTGAACTTTTGAACAATATAATTAAGCTGAAAACAGAAAAAGATGCTATCATACTGGCACACAATTATCAAATAGGGGAAGTCCAGGATATTGCAGACTTTACAGGGGATTCTTTCCAACTAAGTGTTGAAGCATCAAAAACAAGGAAAAAAATTATAATATTCTGTGGAGTCCACTTTATGGCTGAAACTGCCAAAATTTTATCTCCTGAAAAAAAAGTTTTACTTCCTGATAAAAATAGCGGTTGTCCAATGGCTGACATGATAAACCCGGAACAGCTTAAAAAATTAAAAGAAAAACATCCCGGTGCAGTAGTTGTCTGCTATGTTAATTCCTCCGCCGAAGTTAAAGCGCTAAGTGATATCTGCTGTACATCTGCAAATGCTGTAGAAGTAGTAAAGTCCATTCCTAAAAATAAAGAAATAATTTTTATACCGGATAAGTATCTGGGCAGTTATGCCCAGAAAGAAACGGGCAGGAAACTCATATTATGGGACGGATATTGTCCTGCACATATTATTATCAGCATAAAAGACATCATCAGGATTAAAAAGGAACACCTGGATGCTGAGGTCCTGGTTCATCCGGAATGCAAGCCTGATGTAATAGATATCGCTGATAAAGTTTCTTCCACAGCAGGTATGTTAAAATATGCAAAAAAAAGTAAAAAAAAGGCTTTTATAATAGGTACAGAGATTGGTATAATGCATAAACTAAAAAAAGACAATCCGGATAAAACTTTCTATCCTGTTACAAACAATGCAATTTGTCCTGATATGAAACTTATAAATACAGAAAAAGTGCTCTGGTCACTGGAAGATGAAAAATACGAAATAAAACTTCCGGATGAAATCATCAGGAAAGCTAAATCAGCTATGGATAGAATGTTAGCTATAAAATAAATATGTTGCCAGAATATCTAATAAACCCATCATTTTCACAAAAAATTAGTAAATATTCAGACTGCCTCATAATTGGCAGCGGGATTGCCGGGCTTTCTACTGTCATGAGACTGGCGAATAAAAGTAACATAAAAGTTATTACTAAAAGCTCTCTTTCTGACTCAACAACCTGGTATGCCCAGGGCGGTATTGCAGCCGCTATAAAAAAACCTGATTTCTGGAAGTATCACTACCGTGATACCATAGCTGCCGGCCAGGGATTATGCGACCAAAAGGCTGTTGAAATACTTGTTAAAACAGCACCAAAAATGATAGAGGACCTTATAGAAGTAGGAGTTAATTTTGATATCACCGAAGGTGAAATTGGCCTTACCATTGAAGGGGGACACAGCATGCCCAGAGTACTCCACGCAGGGGGAGATGCTACCGGAGAGGAGCTTGAAAAAAAAATGGTTTCTTATTCAAAAAGCCTGAGACAGATAAAATTTATTCCTGAATTTTTTATACTTGATATCCTTGTTTATAAAAACAAATGCATGGGTGCTATTGGCATAGATATGAAAACAAGAAAAATTGAAATACACCCTTCACCCAATATAGTCATTGCGAGTGGTGGGATAGGACAGCTTTATGACCTTACTACAAATCCTCCCATATCAACCGGCGATGGTATTGCCATGGCCTACAGGGCAGGGGCTGAAATCATGGATATAGAATTTATCCAATTCCACCCTACTGTTTTTAAAACAAAAGAATCAGAATTATTTCTAATAAGCGAAGCTTTAAGAGGAGAAGGCGCCTTTCTGAAAGATTGCAATGGCAAAAGGTTTATGCTAGGGAAGCACCCCAAAGCAGAGCTTGCTCCAAGGGATATAGTAGTAAAAGAGATGATAAGAGTAATGGATAAGTGCGGTACTGATTATGTTTTCCTTGATGCCACGCACATACGGGAGAGCCATCTTAAAATTCGCTTTCCCAATATAATACTTAAATTAAAGGAAAATAACCTGAATTTAAAAAAAGATTTAATCAAAGTATCACCGGCAGAACATTATCTTAACGGCGGGATTAAAACTGACTATAATGGGAAGACAAATATAAAGGGGCTGTATAGCTGCGGTGAAGCAGCAGCAACCGGTGCACACGGTGCAAACAGGCTGGCCAGTAATTCACTTATAGAAGGTCTTGTATATGGCTGGAAAATTTACAAAGATATAGAAAAGAAACTGGACCACAAAAGTAAAAGAGATGAAAAAGAATTAACTGAAGGGATAAACAGTATTATAGATAAAACTAGAGGTGAAAAAACTAAAGCAATCAAATCAAATAACAGCAGCCGGGAAGTAAGTAACCTTACTCTGAAATTGAAGAAAATAATGACTAAAAAAGTTGGTATTTTGAGAGATGCAAAAAGCCTTGAAGAAGCAGGGGGGGTTGTTAATCTTTATATGAGTGATGAAAAATTTTATAATAAAAAAGATAAAAATACTCTGGAATTCTTAAATATGCTAACAGTAGCCAGCCTTATAATAAAAGCAGCAGGCCTGAGGGAAGAAAGCAGAGGAGCACAACAGAGAAATGATTTCCCCAAAAAGGATAACAAAAAATGGAAAAAGCATATAATACTCAGGAAAGATAAAGTTTATTTTAAATATATCCAGAAAGCCAGGTGAGATGATCAAAAATAAGATTGTAAAAAATGAAGTAATAGATATAATACGCGGAGCTATTTCCGAGGATCTGAATGGTTCAGGAGATATTACCTCCAGGTATCTAATTCCGCCTGATAAAAATTCATTTTCATATATCATATGCAAGGAAAAAAGTGGCACTGTACTGAGCGGTGTTGACATAGCAGACTTTGTACTGAAAGAAATTGATTCTGGAATAAAATTTGAAAGATTAAAAGATGATGGAGAAAGACTCAAATACATGGACAAAATCTGTAACATTAGCGGTTCAACCCTTTCAATATTAAAAGCAGAGAGAACCTGTCTTAATTTTCTTCAGCACATGTCAGGTATCGCTGACCTTACCAGTAAATTCGTTAAGATTGCAGAGCCCTATGGTGTTAAAATTAAAGATACCAGAAAGACAAAACCGCTTCTCCGCAGGATTGAAAAATACGCAGTTCTCTGCGGCGGCGGTTATAACCACCGTTTCGGTCTTTTTGACGGGGTACTTATAAAAGACAATCACATAATAGCCGCGGGGGGAATTCTAAAAGCTATAGAGATAGTTAGAGCAAGCACACCTTCTACTCTGGAAATAGAGGTAGAGGTAAAAAATATCAACCAACTTGAAGAGGCAATAGCCGGCAGAGCTGACATAATAATGCTTGATAATATGAGTACAGACCAGATGGCACAGGCAGTTAAAAAAGTTAGAGAAAAAATAGGCAGTTTCTGTCTTATGGAAGCTTCCGGGAACATAAACCTTGAAAACCTTGAAGAAATATGCAAAACAGGCGTTGATCTGATATCTGCAGGTGCAATCACCCACTCATCCCACGCAATAGACTTCTCGCTGGAATTTTAAAAAAGTACTTAAAGCTAAATAGTGTTTGCCTTAAAAAATTTAGCTATCGTTCAACTGATACTCTTATACCTTCTTTTAGTGATTTACCAATCGCTTCCAGAATTTCCAGGTCATCTAATGCTTCCTTTGATGTATAATACGGTCTGGAGTTTTTTTCCAGGCAATCAACAAAATTTTTCCACATTAAATAATAGGGGCTCTCATCTTTTAATTTTATTACATCTTTATTGCCATTATTTTCTTCTACCGTAATTCTTAAACCTTCGTCATAGTATGCCAGTCCCTTTGTTCCCCTAATAATAAGGCAGTTCCTTTTTCCGTTGAGATAAAAGGAATTACAAAATGTGCCGATCAGACTATTTTTATATTCAAAAATCATTGATTCATAATCATAATCACCATAGGAGTCCTGCCTGTATTTAACCCCTGTTGCAAAAATTTTAAGAGGCTTACCAAAAATTTTTGAAAGAATAGAGATCTCATGTATACCGCCATCCATAAGCATTCCCAGAGGATATTTTGGCTCCATCCTCCATCCTGTATTCCCGTAATTTAACTTCTCTCCCTTTTTAACACCTATATAATAACTATGACAAAGTCTGTCAAACATGAGAATATCTCCAATTTTACCGGAATTAATTATTTTCATCATTTCATCTGTAAATTTTCTATGGACAAACTGTTCCAGAACAAAAATTTTCTTTCCGCTATCACTTTCTTTTTTTATCAGCTCTTTTGCGTCCAAAACATTTGCAGCCATTGGTTTCTCTACAAACACATCTTTCCCTGCATCAAGAGCTCCCCCTGCAACTACCGGGTTCATTGGAATGGGGGTCATTATAAGCACTGCATCTATAAACGGCTCTTTTACCATTACTTTATAATCCCTATAAAAAGGAACCCCCGGATATTCTTTTTTTACTTTATTTTTGCTTTTATCACTCCTGGCACAAAAAGCAACTATCTCAAATTTATTGCTATATCTTTTCAATTCATGTTTATGAACCCTTTCCCACACAATGCCAGGACCTATAACTCCCAGGCGAACTTTATCCATAATTTGCTTTCCTCCCAGTATTTTTAATTAAAACAATTTATCAATTATCATATTTTAAGTAATAAGACTACCGGAATTAAATAAAAAAAAGAAAAAACTAAAATTACAATATATTCTGCAAACATACCTAATATTTTCTTCATATATGGCATCCAGCAAGGCAGGTTGTTTATTTTTTAATTATACTACTTAAATGTCAATAGTTAAAAAAAGGTATAAAATCGGGAAGAATTGTTTTAAGAAGTTCTATTAGGAAGGCCCCTTTTTAAGTAGAAGCCCTCCTAATATTTTAAAAAAGTTTTTATTTCTTTGCTAATATCCCTATTATCACAGCAACGGCTCCAACTACCATCTTTACAATGGCATGCCATATAGGTTCGGTTCCTATTGACAGTGCAGGGATAACTGCCATTACACCCATCACCAGGACCAGGATACCCACAATTATCAATGAGACCTTTGTTAACATGATACTCCCTTTCCCTCAGGATTATACTTAACTGGTTAGACGGTATATCGTTTAAAAAAGTTTCGTAATCTAAATACAGCCAGATTATATAATTAAATATATGTCATAGATATTTCATAGCCAATTACTTATAATAAATACTTATAAATAATATATATTATTATGCTACTTAACTCAGTGATTAATGACTTCGGGAGCTCTTTTTGATAACATGAGATATCTGTGGGTTAATTAAAATCCAGAGTGAGAGAGATAATATTATTAAAATTTACTCCAGAAAAGCATTCCTTAAATATCTTATAGTAATAAACTTCCTCTTTATTTCTTAGCATAACATCCCCGGGCAGTCTTCTTTCTTTTTCAAACTCCCTGTCTGTTATTATACCTCCTATTTTATTTTCCAGCGTATCCTCTATTCCGGAACCTTCCCAGAATTTATCTTTTTCCCTCCAGGTTATAGTTTCTGGTAAATATCCGGATGCTACTTTCCGTAATATGTATTTTCCTGTATTCTTATCTTTTCTTACTTTTTTTCGGGGAGGTATACCCAGAACAAAGTCAATCAAACCCTCATCCAGCATAGGAAGTTTTACATTAACACCATAAGCATTTGCTACCCTATCAACTCTCTGCAGTGCACTATTGTGAAGTGCGCTTATAGCTTTAACTATTTCCCTTTGAATTAAGCTGGAAGAATTAAGTTCCAGAAAGTAATTATACCCGGCAAATAGCTCATCCCCTCCTTCTCCTGAAAAAACCATATCAGAAGAAGATGAAATTTTTGAAACAACCATATTACCGAGTGAGCTCCTGACCAGTGGAGCATCAAAAGATTCCAGACTGTAAACTACTTTTGGTATGCTTGAAAAAAGTTCCTCAACATCCAGTTTGTATTCTGTATGTATTGTCCCTAGGTATTTTGCTACTTCTCTTGATGATACAAGGTCTGGTGAATCTTCAAATCCAACTGAATATGTATATACATTATCGGAAAATTCTTTCAGCATAGCTGCCACAATACTGGAATCAAGCCCGCCGCTCAACCAAACTCCAAATGCAAGGTTACTGCCTGATATCCTTTTATCAACCGATTTTAAAAGATAATCCCTTAGCTTATCCTCTAGTTCTCCGGGTTGTGCATCTTCAATCATGGAGTAGTCTTCTGCCCTTATTTCCTTTATTCTCTCGGGATTTTTAAAATTAGACATACACGAGCCAGGAGGTAACTCCTTAATATTTTTACTAAGACCGGCCAGGGACTTTACTTCCGAAGCAAACATTAAGGTACTGCCTTCTCTAAGGTAATAAAGTGGCTTGCTCCCGACCATATCCCTCACAAGATACAGGTTATTATTCATATCATTTAATACCAGAGCAAAAGAGCCCTGGAATTCTTCAAATATTTTTTCCCCTACATTATCAAATAAAGCAGATATTTTATTAATGTCATACGCATCTTTATGACCATTCTCAATGCCGTACTTTAAAAGTAGATTATCCAGATTATAAATTTTTCCATCCATTAAAATTATATTTTTCCCGGCCTGGTTTTCCAGCTCATAATTACTATTGATTCCAATATAATTTCCCTGGATATCATAAATTTCTCTTTTTTTACCCCTGTGCGATATCCTATCAAGCAGTAAATTTATTTTTTCTTTATTTTCTTTTTTCTTTTTTAACCTGACAACTCCTGCCAGTCCGCCCACTTTTAATCAACTCCAATAATAAATATAACAGCCAGAATTTTTAATTAAAATCTTAAATAGAAAGACCTAAAACCGCCTGCTTAAGCTAAACCTTAGTAACCCTAACAAATTTCAACTGACATTACAAGGCAGTTATAATTATGAAGTAGTTATAATTAAGATGTAGCAGGTAGATAAATCATAATTTTCTTCTGATTTCGGGTATCTTTTTCTGTGCAGCTTCTACTCCCCTCTGTATTATCTGGCTGCCGCGTACCAGGTCAAAAAAACCAAAATCTCCTACTTCAGGTTCGATAATTATATCCGCGTTCTTAATGTGATTCTTAACCAGTTCCTGGTGCATTATGCTGAAACTTGTATCAAGAACTCTATTTACTGAAAGCTTTTCAGGAACTCTTTCTCCCATGATTCCTAATTTTTTAATATTAAAGATTCTATTTTTCATACTTCTGTTATTGTTTCCTGGCTGGCGCTTGAATTCTTCTTCTCCGGAGTTTAATCTACTATTTTCCTCATCTAAAAACCGGGCATATTTCTCTTTTCCCTTATTAAAGCTTATAGATGAAGCAATGATAAAATTTACATCAAATGCTTTTATAGATTCCACTGGCAGCGGCTCTACTATTCCACCATCTACAAGTATCTTATCATTATGATAAACTGCAGAAATAAATCCGGGGATAGAGATTGAAGCTCTTACAGCATCAATCAACTTTCCTTCGGATAATACTATCTTTTCCTTTTTAACCAGGTCTGTTGCAACACAGCAAAATGGAATCCTGCAATCATCAAAAGTTTTGTTGCCCAGAAATTTCTTTAAAACATCCTCAATTCTGCCCCCGTTTATAATCCCGGTCTTTGACAGCGCAAGGTCAGAGAAAAGCAAAAAACTTTTCCAGTTCATTGACTTAATATACGACTTCATCTCATCCAGGGTTACACCTGTGCAGTAAAACGAACCAATAATAGCCCCCATACTTGTACCGGCTATTGCTTCCGGCCTCACTCCCATTTCTTCAAGAACTTCAAGAACACCAATATGAGAAAGAGCTCTTGCAGCTCCGCTACTTAATGCTATCCCAACTTTCCTTTTTCTTCTAAAAAATCTCAATTAATTACCCTTCCTTACATAAATCCAATAATTTAGATTGTAAAAAATACTAAAACTTTTTAGAAATTTTGTTTTAATCTTATTATCTTCTTAAATAAACATTAATACAATTATATTTCTTATTCTCTAATGCCGCCAGCAACATACAATCAGCTTTATTTACAATAAGGACTTTGTAAAGTAAAATCTTTTTTACCAGAAAGATTATTTATAATTCTATGAAGAATAAATATGTTAAGAACACTGCTCTCTTTATATCAGTAATTCTTATCTGCCTTCTGATATTTATAAATCAGGCATGCAGTAAAGTAGACTTTGAATTCTTTGGATTTAAATTCGGTGGGGAAACCGGAGATTCATCTCAAGAAAATGATTCTGCTGGAGAAGAGAACGAAGAAATTGCCGGCAAAGAACAGAATTCAAGCGATGAAAAGGAACAGGATCTTTCTAATAAAGATAACTCATCAGATTTAGAGGAACTTAATACCTCAACTGATATTGCTGAAAATACAAATATCGAAGAAATGAGGTCCTATTTTACCGAGGCTATAAACTTTTTTGAAGATGAATCCTACTTTATCGCCGAATATTACTTAAATAAAATCAAGGACAGTTATATCATCCTGCAGGACCATGTTTTTTATTATATGGCAAAGAGCCTTCTTATGCAGGAAAAATACAGCAGGGCTGAGGAATATTACTTAAAATTAATAAATAATTATCCAAACAGCATATGGGCGGAAAAAGCAAGTATTGAATACGCTGATATATTTTATATTAAAGAAATTTATATAACTGCTGAAAATAAATATGAAAATTTCCTCACTAATTTTCCTGATTCTTCTTACTTACCCTACTGCTTGTTCCAGCTTGCTTCCTGCCAGGAAAAGAACGACAAAAAAACAGATGCTTTCAAAAATTATGAAGAAATATGGCTTAAATTCCCCCTTAATGAATATTCAGAAATCGCCCTGGATAATTTAAACAGACTTTCTACGGAAGGAGTAGCAGAGCAATTTATTCCTACTGCAAGCCAGCTTTATAACAGAGGCGATATTTTTTACAATTACTATAATTACCAGAGTGCCCTTGATGAGTATAACACGATTCTAACGGAAGATTATTTAAACAATTTATCCCTTTTGCTACACAGCAAGACACTATTTAAAATAGGAATGTGTTATTATAGACTGCGTGATTACAGCCAGTCAAAAGAATACCTTACTTCATCATACGAAAAGAACCCCTCGGGTATGTTTGCCGATGACAGTTTATACTATAAAGGTATGGCTCTTACCAATCTGGGCAGGGATGATGAGGCCATCTCATATTATAAAAAACTTTTAAATTTATTTCCTTCCAGTAATTTCAGTGACGATGCCCTCTACAGAATCGGGAGGATATATTCTTTAAGGGAAGATTTTACAAATTCAGCTGTATATTTTAAAAGAATTCCTGCAGAGTATCCAAGCGGTGATAAGCTGCCTGAAGCATTATGGGAACTTGGTTTAATACAATACAGGTCAGGTGATTATGGTTCTGCAAAGGCAACATTCTCCAGTTATTCATCTTCTTATAAGGGCACCTCGCTTGAAGAAAAAGGATTATTCTGGCAGGCAAAGTGCTGCCAGAATCTTGGAGAAGATGATATGGCAGCCGAATTATATAAAGAAATAATAGATTTATGCTCATATTCCTACTACACTTTTGCTTCCAGCGATATGCTTGAACAAATGGGGATAAATGCCGATATAAAAAAAGTAAATAATGAATTAAACCCTGAAAATTCTGGCTCTTCAATCATAATTCCTGACTTGTCTTATACACCTGAAGAGGATACCCAATTAAATACGGATTCAACAATTGATAAAGAGGGCGGCGTAAGCCACATAAATAAAGCCATTGAACTTTTAAACCTGGAATTTTTTAATAGTGCGTCACTGGAAATAAAAGCTGCAAACAGTGAACTTGAGGAAAACCCTGAAAGCACTATTGAAATAGCAACCCTGTTTTTAGAATCCAATAATTATTCAAGCTCAATTAATATAATTGGAAAGAATCTCAAAAAATTAAAATCTGAACTGGATGAACACTACATTGATTATATTTATTACCTTTATTACCCTTATGGTTATAAAGACATTGTCAGGGAATACAGCAATCAGTACAACCTTGACCCGCTTTTCACTCTGGCAGTGATCAGGCAGGAAAGTAATTTTATGCCTGATGCAATTTCATACGCAGGAGCCCGGGGTCTTATGCAGATTATGCCTTCAACAGGAGAGGGCATTGCCGGACAGATAGACATCCTGGATTTCGATGTCAGTATGCTTCTTGACCCGGAAACAAATATAAAGATGGGTACTTTTTACCTCAGGCAGCAACTGGATAACTTCAGCCAGAATAAGTTTTACTGTCTTGGTGCATATAACGGCGGGCCGGGTAGGATGAGCGGCTGGGTTTCTAACAGAGGGAGCCAGGACATAGATGAATTCATAGAGAGCATTTCCTATGAACAATCAAGAGAATATATAAAAAGAGTTATGGGACATTACTATTTCTATCAGATGTTATATACAGAATAAAAATATATTTGCCTTACTTATGCCATTTTCTAAAATTATTGTTTAGAAATTATACAGGTGTGATTTTCTCTGGTAATTACCCTATTTGATTCTAATTTTTCTAGTTCTTTCATGTAAACACTGCATATATGCACATTAAAAAAAGATTAAGAATATCACTTACCAAACAACCACGTGGAAATATATCTTTCTCCTGTGTCCGGTAAGATAACTACAATATTTTTATATTCTGATTCCCTGCGTCTTGCTACCTTTAATGTAGCCCACATTGCAGCACCACCCGATATACCCGTAAGGATTCCTTCTTCTCTTATTATCCTGCGGGCCATAACCACTGCATCCTCGTCCGAAACCACTATAACCTCATCAATTATATCTACATTCAGTACTTCCGGAATAAATCCTGCTCCAATACCCTGTATTTTATGATTCCCCGGCTTGCCTCCCGAAAGAACAGGCGAGCCGGAAGGCTCAACCGCTACTACTTTTATAGAAGGTTTTTTGCTCTTTAATGCCTCGCCTACACCAGTAATTGTCCCTCCGGTTCCTACTCCCGAAATAAATATATCAACATTTCCGTCAGTATCATTCCATATCTCCTCAACTGTAGTCTTGCGGTGAATCCCGGGATTTTCAGGGTTATTAAACTGCTGTGGCATAAAGCTGTTTTTAATCTTCTTCTGAATTCTCTCTGCTTCCTCTAGCGCACCTTTCATTCCCCTGGAGCCGTCAGTAAGGACAAGTTCAGCTCCAAAAACAGCAAGAAGTTTTTTTCGTTCCTGGCTCATTGTATCAGGCATAGTAAGGATTAATCTGTATCCTTTTGCAGCACATACAAAAGCCAGTGAAACACCTGTATTTCCACTGGTTGCTTCTACTATCACCGTATTTTTATTTATTAATCCCCTGTCTTCAGCAGCTTTAATCATTGAAACCCCGATTCTGTCCTTTATACTTGAAAGGGGATTAAATGACTCTATCTTGGCAAGAACTGTAGCATTTGTTCCTTCTGCCAGCCTGTTTATCCTTACAAGAGGAGTATTACCTGTTGTCTCAGTTATATCGTTAAAAATTTTACCCATAATTTATCCTCCGTGCTGTATTAAGATAAACAATAAAAAGAAAGATGCTATTATCCATGTCTAAAGCCAGTCTTAAAGTGCCCTGCAATATCATGAATAATAAACGATATACTACCATATTAATACTTTTTTACAGGTACACTTTTAAAAAATTCTTACAGTTCTTCTTATTTAATCAATGGCAGAGCTTGATATTATTTTTTTTCAGGGCTTCTTCAGTTCTGGCTATGTCAGCAACATTCATAACTATCCTTGTCCCTGTAATTACATATATATAATCTATATTTACGCCTTCTCTTGCCATTATATCAAGAATTCTATAAAGCTCACCCGGCCTGTCTTCAATTTCAATACATATAACATCTACCATATGAGTTGTGAAACCGGCATCTTTAAGTGCTTTACGGGCAGCCCTAACATTAGAAACCACCAGCCTGAGCACACCATAGTCTTTTGCCTCAGTCGTGGAAAACCCCAGTAAATTTATATCCCGCTCCTTTAAAATTCTGGTTACTTTTGCCAGCCTTCCCGACTGATTTTCCATAAAAACAGTTAATTGCTTTACAGACATCTCTCTTTGCACCTCACCAATCTATTTTGTAATTTTCTGATTTCTAATTCCCGGTTACAATATTTAAATTTTATTATACCTGTCCGGGTATACTTGCCCGTAAAAGGGTTTGTAAATAATAAAACTCAAAAAATCTCCAATTTTAAATATATTATAATAATTACAGCATACTTTCCACCTTTTAAAAAAACAATAAGCCCTCTTATATTTATTTTATTTTTAATATAATATATCTAAGTATGGAACATAAGATAAGAAAACAATCCAGAAGGAATATAAATTATAGATATTTCATATATGTCATTATAATAATAGCCCTTCTTCAGGTACTGGCTCTAAAATCCTGTTACCTGGAGAAGACATTTAAACTCCCTGATGACCTTTTTGTTTCTAAAATAAATTTTCCTATCTGGGAGCTGACCCTTGATATAACCCGCAGAGAAACATCACTGGAAAATCCTGAAGACACCGACATGTCCGGTGCAGTAGAAGATTCTGAAACTGAAACAGATGAATCCCAAAATTTATCTACTGAAACAGCAAACAACGAATTAAGTGAAGTTCAGAAAGATATTGTTCTTAAAGCCCTTGAATTATTAGAAGAAGATATAGAATATGGATATCAGGTCTTTCCCGGCACCGGTTATCCTGATAACAATGTGTGGGTCTCAACTGATGTAATATCAATAACTTTAAATAACTGTGGTTACGACCTTATGGAGTTAATGTATAAAGACATGATTGAGCATAAAGAAGATTATCCACTGGACAGTAAGGGCAGGAAAACACCAATAAAATATATTGATTTCAGAGATGTTATTTTCCAGGAAAAGTTTTTTAGCCGTAATGCTTTAACAACGCTTCCCCATGAATATGACTTAAATGACGAAAACCGTGATTATCTTTGGCAGGCAGGCGACATAGTTTATTTCCGTTTTGATGAAGATAACCATGATAAAGACCGTGGCGGATTTATTTCCCGTCATACCAGTGAAAATGGCATCCCCCTGGTGATTATGATTTATCCTGAAACTAATACCCTTAAAGAAGTTGATGTACTCCAGGAATATGAAATAATCGGTCACTACCGCTACCCTCGGCCGGAAGTTGACTGAGTTATATCAGCATGTCAGGAAAAAAGAAATGGGTTAAAGTTCGTTTTATAATCAAACCAGTCAACCTTTTCTGTTTTTTTCAGAGAACCTACAATCTTATATGTAATAGGAGTAAATAAAATTTCAAGGGAAACTTTAAATATATAATTGGAAATAATTATAAGTATAACCATACTGTTATCATATACACCCAGAAATGCAATAAGCACAAAAATAATAGTGTCTATTCCCTCACCTACTATAGTGGAACCTATAGTCCTTGTAAAAAGCCATTTACCTTTCGTAAGAACTTTCATTTTTGCAAGCACATAAGAGTTTGAGAATTCTCCTGCAAAGTAAGCAATTAGAGAAGCAGTAACAATCCTGGGAGTCTGCCCCAGTATATTCATATACGCTTCCTGGTATTCCCACCCGCTGGCAGGTTTAATCAAACCTATCAGTCCAAGAGTAAAAGACATCAGAATCGCACAGAAGAATCCTATCCATATAACCCTCCTGCTCCTCTTGTATCCATACACTTCAGTTAATATGTCCCCGAAGATATAAGAAAGAGGGAAAAGGATTGTCCCGCCATCAAAAGTAAATTTCCATATATCTACAATTTTTGACGAAGCGATATTTGAAATAAGCAGCACTGCAACAAAAAGACCCGTTATCAGGTCAAAATATTTAAATCTTTCCGGTGTAACAGATTTTTGTTCTGGATTAAAATTCATTTACTGCTCCAGTTTTATAAATTTTTTTATTTGTTTTTTTATTATTGCTATTCTATTATTATAATAATATAGAGCTTACAATATAAAAGATTTAAACATATAAGCTCTCGAGTTACTATAAAAAATTAAAATATTAATACTTATAAATTTACGGAGGTTAGCATCTGATGAGCTCAGAAAAAAAATTTGATAAGACCATTACCTATTTTGTAATAGGTGGAGCGATAATAGGGGCAATCGCAGGTTACTTTGTAAAAAAGGTAGGCCCAAAAAATATAATGGGCATCTTAAAGCAAAAAGATATTATTCCCCCTTCGGTTTCAAATTTAATTAATGAATTTACCTCCAGAAAAAATCTCAGTCAGAAATAGATACAGCCACCTAAAAACCGCTGCATTATCAATGCAGGTTTATCAGATAATATAAACCTGCCGGTTATAATTTATATGTAATCAACGCTGAACAACGTTCTTATGAATTTAATAATCCTTGCTACCTTTTAATAGGTTTTTTCTTCATAACCATAAAATAATAAACAATCGCAGCAATACCATTTAACTGGGTTACAAAGAAAGTTACAATAAGAATTACCAGCCATAGGGTCTTGGCATTTTCTCCACCTGTACCAGCCGGGAACTCCTCTGGTTTTCTTCTTGTACAATCAACCAGAGCAATAATCCATATTACAAAGAAAAACAGCCCTATTAATCCTCCAATAACTGCTACACATATCCATATACCTGCAAACATTGAAACAGCCGTACCACCAACCACTCCTTCGATAGCTTCTTCCTCAGTACAGCTGGCACCCATCATTAATGCCGATGCAAATAATAAAAGACTACTCCATGACAATATTTTTTTCATTACCCCTCACTTTCCATAAATTATTAGTTTTCTTATCAATTATTGATTTAAAAAATATTTCTTTATAAGCTGTTATTATAAAATTTTAAAAAAAATCAATCCATACTTTTTTAAAAAAAATTACTGGTACTCTTTCTCTCTGATTCCCGGAGAGTCAAACCATGAACCTGATATCTTATAATCTCCATCCGTGTTTTTAGAAATAACAATGGTAACCCTTACCTTTTCATCTTCCTCTGTATAATCAGCCTGGTAAACAACTACATCCATCCCTTTTTGAATTCCCGATGCTGTCATCTCTTTTGAATCCGGTATATATTCGCCTACAGTATCATGCAGGTACGAAGAAAGTTTCATGAACTCTTCCTCCGGCACTGCCTGGAGCATTCCGCCATCAAGGTCTTTTTTGTAACTTCCATAATTTCCATTGTTCAGAGCAACCAAAAAATCTTCCGTAGCACTATCAGCAAAAGAAATCACTTCTTCACTAACTCCAGAACATCCAGAAAGAATAAAACCCAGGGTAAATACCGTAAGCATTCCAAATATTAAAAATTTTTTCATTATAAAACCATCTAATAAAAACTTTTTTTTATTACAAAACTCTCTTTTTTTATATAATAATCAATATATACATCTTATCTTTTATCCATTAACAGTACCTCAAGTTATTATTGCTTCTCTAACCCCGATAATGCTTCAAAATCAAAACCCAGAAATATTATAAAAGTATTATTCTCTGTTCCAACCAGTGCAAATGCCTGCTTCTTCTCACCATCAGAAGCAACCAGCATAGCCGGCCTATTTTCATCACTGCTCTGCTGCTCTTCCTGCATTTGTATTATATCCCAATTTTCACTTTCAAATGAATTATAATAATCCAGAACTTCTGCTTTGGTGTCAGCAGTTGAATAAAAAGTAGCACTTATCTCCTGCTCTCTTACCTCCTGCGGTAGCTGCTCCAGAATAGCTAAATCTTTCTTGGATATAACAGCACCATAATTACCAACCAATTCAATAATTGTATTTATATCACCATCTGCCTGCAATAAAGCTGTGGAACCGGGATATATGAGCTCACTTTCAATAATACTCTCATCAATATTCTTACCTGCCCTAACCTGGACACCGGTAAGTCTTCCAAGAAGTGAAAACACCGGACATGTACAGCCGCTAACAATTACAGATACTGCCGCAATAAATAAAAGTGCTGCTGTTAAAAAAGACCTTAAAATTAAATAATTTTTTCTATTTTTCATTTAATTTCTCCTGTATATTAATATAATGCAATTTTATAAACAATAACTTCCTGGTTTAAATATATAAAAAATACTTTTTAATATACCTTATTTTATATATATTCTCGGAATCCTGTTTTTAATCATACACACCACTTCATAATTTATGGTGCCCATTATTTTTGCTATATTCTCCGCAGTTATTTTTTGCCCTGCAGACTCACCTATCAGAATAACTTCATCACCAGCACTTATATTACCATTACCTGCAACATCTGTAACATCTATCATAAACTGGTCCATTGTTACATTACCCACTACCGGTGCTAATTTTCCATTTATCAAAACCTGTGCCTTATTGGAAAGTAACCTTGAATAACCATCTGCATAACCCACAGGTACTGTAGCTATTACACTTGCCCTTCTGGTTTTAAAAGTTCCACAGTAAGAAATGGAGCAACCCTCCGGAACATTTTTTATAAAAGAAATTTTAGTTTTAAGACTGAGTACCGGCTTCAAACCTGATACGGCTTCTCTCACGTCAGGATCAAGCCACTCAACATAATCAGAATCATAAGGATTCAGCCCGTATATAGAAATTCCTGTTCTTACCATATCAAGATGCATACTTTTATATCTAAAAAAAGCCGGGCTATTTGCACAATGGTAAAATTTAACCGGTATTGCATTATCTTTTACTTTATTTATAGCTTCTTCAAACCTCTCCCACTGTAATTGTGTATAAGAATCCCCCTTGATGCTTGCACAGGCATAATGCGTTGAGATACTTTCCAGCTTTAAATTTGGTAACATGGAAATCTTTGAAATCTGGCCGGGAGCATCCTTAAAATTTATTCCTATCCTATTCATTCCTGTATCCACATTAATATTAACACCCGTATCCATTCCAATTCTGTCACATTCCTTTGAAATAAATTGTGCCGACCTGTATGAGTTTACAGATAGGATAAGATTATTTTTTACAGCTTTTTCTACCGTTTCCGGAGAACTCTCACCCAGCACATAAATAGGAGCGGTAATACCTGATTTTCTTAACTCTGCCCCCTCTTCAACCAGTGCCACCCCCAGTGCATATACTCCACTTTTTATTGCCTGCTTCGAAATCTCCACCGCTCCGTGTCCGTAGGCACTAGCTTTAACCACTGCCATGATCCTGACATTTTTGGAAGCTGAGTGAGACCTGATTGTTCTGATATTATAGGAAAGATTAGATAAATTTATTTCTGCCCAGGCATATCTTTTATTAATAATGGGATTTTTCTCCATAATACTTTTTAAATCAAACAAATATTTTCTTTAAATCATTGATCTTACAATATCCGCCCTTGTAATTATCCCTACAAGATTCCCTCTATTATCCAGGACAGGAACCCTGTTAATATTATATTTTATTATTATATTTGCAACTTCACTGATAGGTGTATCTTCTCTGACTGTCCTTACCTTATCAGTCATAATATCTTCCACTTTTGTTCCTAGATACTTTTTAAGGTTTCTTTTAAATTTATTCAGGCTTTCAAGATAAATAATACTGTCAAGCAATTGAAAATAGCGGGGGAAATGGAGGTCCGCATCTTTCACAATTAGGTCTCCTTCTGTGGCAATTCCTACCAGCCTCCCGTCTTCATCCAGTACGGGGACGCCGCTTATATTATTTTTTATAAGCAAATCAGAAAGTTTTTTTATAGATTCATTTTTATTTATGGTAACTACTTTCTTTACCATAATATCCTTTGCTACTATCTCCGGCATTTTTAGCTCCATTAATTATTAATAATATTTACTTACAATTTAACTTCTAAAACCAGCACTCTTTTAATATTTTATCTTCTCTATCTTAAGAAAAACTCTTTTAATACCCTCTAAAAGATCCGTTGCTGTAAGTGAAGTCCTGCTGGTCTCCTCTACCATAATATCAGCTGCCAGCCCATGAATATATACCCCGCATACCGCACTCTCCATCAGACTCATTCCCTGACATAGCAATGAACCAATAATTCCGGTTAGTATATCTCCTGTCCCTGCTGATGCCAGTCCCCAGTTCCCTGTTGGATTAATAAAGGTCTTTTTATTATAGTCAGAAACTATAGTCCTTGCGCCTTTAAGTACAGATGTCACTCTGTATTTTTCTGCGGCCTCAAGATTTATCTTAATCCTATCTTCCAATGGAACCTTCCCAAGGCCCATCATTAATGACATCTCTCCTGTATGTGGTGTTACTATAACATTCTCAAGGTCAAAATCCTCAATACTTTCTTCAGCATCCTTCAGCCCGTAAAGAGCATAGAGCCCATCGGCATCAAGCACCAGCGGCTTCTTTATCTTTTTTAACAGCTCCCTCACCAGGCATATTGTGCTTGAATTTCTTGAAAGTCCGGGACCTATTGCCAGTGCACTAAACCTATCACTTAACTCTAGTATTTCATCCAGACTATTTATATGCAGAGATACATCTTCTGTCTGTTCAACCGGATATGTAATTATTTCTGTCAGTTTTTCTTCAAAGACATTATTCAGCTCCCAGGGACATACAAGAGTCACCACTCCTGCTCCTGACCTTAAAGCACTCATACAGGTCATTGAAGCTGCTCCTGTAAATCCTGAAGAACCCGCTATCACCATTAAGCTTCCAACTTTATACTTATATATCCAGGGTTCCTTTACGGGAATCTTCTCAGCCACCCACTGGAGATTGGGTTCATAAATCTCTTCATACTCGCTAAAATATTTCTGAGGAATGCCAATGTCAACTACTTTAACTTCCCCTGCAAAACTTGCTCCCGGATAATTTACCAGCCCTATTTTTTTACAACCAAAAGTTATGGTTTTATCAGCTCTCACAGACAGCCCTAAAACTTTTCCATTATCAGAGTCTATGCCCGAGGGTATGTCTGCTGAATAAATCTTTAAATTTTTATTTTTCACTTTAGCAAGATTTATAATCTCAATTATTTCCTTTGAAGGGCCATAAACATCCTTATCGTGGATGCCCGTGCCAAATATGGCGTCCACTACAAAATCAGCTTTTTCCAATTCTTCCTCAAAAAAAGATTTTATATTTTTATCTTCAGAATCCAGATTGTATATGCTATCTTTTCTATTTGCCTGAAGCTCCTTAAAGTAAAACTCACTGTCAGACTTGAATTTTTCTTCAGAAAATATAAGAAACACACTTACCCTCATACCGTAATCCAGTAAATCACCTGCAGCTACCAATCCATCTCCCCCGTTATTACCACTTCCGCAAACAACCAAACCGCGTGCTGCTCTATTTAATTCCTTATTCTCAAAATCACTTAGAACTTCCTTGGAAACACCGCTACCGGCATTTTTCATAAGCAATTTTGAATCTATCCCATCTTTAATAGCTTTTTTATCAATCTCTGCTATTCTGCTTCCTTTTAAAACTTTAGTTAAACCTTCTTCTTTATTATTATTCATTTTAATGCATCTCCATCCATTAAAATTTTAACTACAAAAACGCCTGATACCAACATTCCCAGGGTCTTAAACCGGGTAACATTATTTAATTTTTCTAAATTAAATTCTTTTAATACTTTTAATTATAGACTATATAATTGCTACCGCATAGGCAACAGCAAAATTTTCTGTAGCCGACACTGATACCTTTATTTCCTTAATTTTAAGTTTTCTGGTAAATCTATAGGTTTTCCCATAAAGTTTTACAAAAGGTGCACCTGTTTCCATATTTGATATCTCAATTTCACTCAAAGAAATATTTTTACTAAATCCCTCGGCAAGTGATTTGGCAACTGCCTCTTTTGCTGCAAAACGGGCTGCAAAACTGGGGAATTTTCCTTTCCTCTTATTACTACAATAATCTATTTCTTTTTCAGTATAAACCTTCCTCAAAAAACCTGAATTGCTACCAATTGCTGACTTTATTCTGTCAACCTCGATTATATCTGTCCCTATTCCATAAATTTCCATAAATTTTTACTCCACAGTAACGCTCTTTGCAAGATTCCTGGGCTGGTCTACATTCCTATTCAGATTTTTTGCTATATAATATGAGTATAACTGTAAAGGGATAATAGCCAGAATAGCATATAATCCTTCTAGAGTTTCCGGTATTCTGAAGACATAATCCGCATATTCTTTTGTATTTTCATCTTTCCCGCTGATTATGGAGAAAATAGTAGCTCTTCTTGCTTTTACTTCCTGGATATTGCTCAAAATTTTTTCATATACTGAATCAACAGGCATAATCCCTACCACTATCGTGTTTTCATCAGTAAGAGCTATAGGACCATGTTTCATCTCTCCAGCCGGATATCCTTCTGCATGGATATAAGAAATTTCTTTTAGTTTTAGTGCGCCTTCCATCGCTGCCGGAAGATTATATACTCTGCCCAGAAACAAAAAGCAGGTATATTTATAGGTCCGGTCAGCAATTCTCTTTATTTCCTCTGCCCTATCCAGTATGTTTTGTATCTTATCAGGTATAGTTTTTAATTCTTCGACTATTTTTTGAGATTCACTTTTACACATATTTCCATTTACATCTGCAAAGTATAAACCCATAAGATACATTATTATGATCTGGGCAGTAAAAGTCTTGGTAGCACAAACACCTATTTCCGGCCCGGCATGAGTATAAATTACAGAATCTGATTCCCTTGCTACTGTGCTGCCCACAACATTTGTTATTCCTATTACTTTAGCTCCCTTTGATTTTGCCTCTCTTACCGCAGCAAGAGTGTCTATGGTCTCCCCTGACTGTGTTACAGCTACAACCAGGCAATCTTTATCAACCAGCTTATCCCTGTACCTGTATTCCGAAGAAAAATCCACTTCAACAGATATCCCTGCCCATTTTTCTATAACCTGCTTTCCTATTAAAGCTGCATGATAGGATGATCCGCAGGCGATTATATAAATTCTTCTAAGTTTCTTAATCTTATCTGGCGACAGGCTAATCTCACTAAAATCAAGTTTGCCAGAGCGCAATCTGCCCCTCATTGTCTCGCTGGCTCCGTAAGGTTGCTCAAATATTTCTTTTAACATAAAATCTTCATAACCGTCTTTTTCAGCACTCAGGATGTCCCAGGTAACCTTTAAGGGCTCCCTCTTAATTAGCTTTCCTTCCTTACTGTAAATTTCCACTTTATTTTTAGTAAGTCTCACAGTTTCAAAATCATTGATTACTATAAAATTCTTTGTATATTCCAGCACTGCAGGAATATCCGAAGCAAGGAAGTTACCATTCTCCGAGATTCCTACGACCAGAGGACTGGTAATTCTGGCTCCAATAATTTCATCCGGCTGTCTGGCAGAAATTGCCACTATAGTCCCGGACCCTTTTATTTTCTTTATTACTTTCTGCATTGCTGAAAGTAAATCTCCTTTATAGTATTTCTCTAACATGTGAGGTAATACTTCGGTATCGGTTTGTGAAATAAATTTATGGCCTTCTCTTTTAAGTTCTTCCCTGAGTTCCGCGTAATTTTCTATTATGCCATTATGGACTACAGCAATCCTGCCGGAACTATCTAAATGAGGATGGGCATTTAACTTAGTTGGCTCACCATGTGTGGCCCACCTTGTATGCCCTATTCCACAATTACCATCTACCTTTAAATTTTTTATTTCCTTCTCCAGAATATTTATTTTACCGGCTTCTTTTACAATACTAATTGCATAGTTCGCCACAGTACTACCTTCTCCTATATTTTCGGTTACTATAGCAATTCCTGAAGAATCATAACCCCTGTATTCCAGACGTTTCAGACCACCAATTAAAATATCCTTACATTTCTTAGTACCTATATAACCAACAATACCACACATTTATATCCTCCAGACTATATCAGGTATAGCCTTATCTAATTATAAATTCAATAATTTAAAAAACCACATATATTATTTTATCAGGATAATAATCAAATATTATAGCAAAAGGTATGGAAAAGAAGAAAATTATAGCCAAAAAAATTTTACCCTATACAAAATCGCTTAAAAAAGTAATAATAATCAACATATTTTTTTATGAATTCTCCAAGGAGGTTGCCTGTGAATATTATTATAAAAGAAAATTATGAAGATATGAGTAAATATGCAGCAGAAATTATAGCAAACTGTATCAAATCTAAACCTGGCACTGTCCTTGGTCTTGCAACCGGAAGCACTCCTATAGGAACTTACAGGAAGCTTATAAGAATGCATAAAGAAGGACTTGATTTTTCAGAAGTTAAAACTTTTAATCTTGATGAATATCTCGGTGTAGGTATTGACCTCAATAAACCATATAATCTGGACCAGAGCTATGCAAGATTTATGTATGAAGAGCTATTTAAACATATAAATATCAAAAAAGATAATATACATATACCGGATGGACTTTCAAAAGACCCCGAAGAATTTTGCCGCTGGTACGAAAGCGAGATAAAAAAAGCAGGGGGGATAGACTTACAGCTTCTCGGAATAGGCGGAGACGGCCACTGGGCCTTCAATGAGCCGGGTTCATCTTTATCATCAAGGACAAGGGTTATATCACTTACCCAGCAGACACTTGATGATAATTATGAAAGTTTTTATAAAAAAGCAAAAATAAAAAGAGAAGATATGCCGCATCAGGCCATAACCATGGGTATCGGAACTATCCTTGAAGCAAAAGAGTTGCTCATGATAGTAAACGGGAAGAAAAAAGCAGATATTGCTGCAAAAGCCCTGCATGGTCCTGCAACATCACAGGTTACAGCATCAGCAATACAAAATTATGGTGGAAAAGCAACTGTTTTGCTTGATAAGGAAGCTGCCTCCGGATTAAAACTCTAAAAGGTCGATGACCCGGCATAATAGCAATTTAAATCCGGCATTTTGTCCGCCTTATATACTAAAATATTTCCTCTTTTTCCTGTTTTGTATAAAATAGCTTTATGCACTCTTCTTCCGGCAGGGTTCCTGCTCTTTCAAGAAGATAGGACCTTGCACTTTCTCTGTTTTTTATCGCTTCTTCTTTAAGTTTGAGTAACTTTTCCGGGATTTTTTTTTCTAAAAGCGCCTTCTTTATTTTACCGAAAATTTCCTCGCTGCCATAAAGCAGTTTTCCCTCATTTAAAATTTTTGACGCAATCTTGAATTTGAATGTATTAAAATTCAACTGGATTTTAACTTTCTGGATATCCTTTATTATGTAATCTATCTCCTCCCTGTAAGAGGGGTTTTTAATAAGGTAATATTTTTCCCTGTATATTGAATCATCAAGATTTCTATTAATTTTCAAAGGTAAATTTTCTGTCACTATTATAATATCAAGATCAGAGCCATTCATTATTTTATTTGTTGATGCTTCCGTCCTGGGTTCTGAATGTGCCATCATATAAACAATATCACCTGCAATTATAAAACAAGCATGTTCAGTTATAATTTCCGGCATTTCCTGGCCATCAACTATCTTTTTGATTATCCACCTGGCAAGATGGAGCTTCTGCCTGCTTATATTCTTTATACCCTCATGAATAGACCTTGCCTTTGCTGTGATATTTTTAGAATCTTTTTTCAGTCCCGCCACAGTATAGGTAAGAAATTCCCGTTTTATAGAGGGAGAAAGTCTTGCATAACCTTTAACACGACTGTCAAGTCTTAAAAATCTCTCCCCGAATATTTTAAGGACAATTCTATTATCTTTATTACAGGCACGCCAGAGAGAAAGCTCGTCCAGCCCTGACTTATCACGTAGCTCTTTCCCGGTTAGAGGGCCTTCTTTTTTTAAAATTTTTATGATTTCTTCCATTATAGATTGGCAAGACTGCCTGTATAATTTTAGGCAGACAACATATCCTGATTAAAATTAAGTTACAGGGAAATATTCATGTGGTATTAGTTCAACTTCTCTCTAACAACTTTTACTATTTTATTAGCTAATTTTTCAGTTTTACTTTTATCCGGTCCTTCAAGCATTACCCTGCAGACTGGCTGTGTCCCTGAATATCTTACAAGCACCCTTCCCTTACCGGCAAGTTCTCCTTCAACCTCCGCTATCACACTTTTTAGCTCGGGTATTTCTTCCAGCGGAGCTTTCCTTTTAACCTTCACATTTATTAAAACCTGGGGAAAAGTTTTCATTACCTTTGACAATTCAAAAAGAGATTTATCTTCCTTTTTCATAACAGAGAGAAGCTGTAATGCAGTTAAAATACCATCACCTGTTGTATGATATTCCTTGAAAATTATATGGCCAGAATCCTCTCCTCCAAGAATGGAATTATTTTTCATCATCTCCTCCAGCACATATCTATCACCAACCTTTGTGGCTATATTCTTTATACCCATCTCTTTAAATGCCAGAGAAAGCCCAAGATTGCTCATTACAGTTGTAACCACCGTATTATTTTCTAAAGCATTTTCCTCTTTTAACCTCTTTGCACATATTGCAATTACCTTGTCACCATTTACTATATCACCCTTGCCATCAACTGCTATTAACCTATCACCATCACCATCAAAAGCCAGTCCTATATCTGAGCCGGTTTCAACAACTTTTTCGGCAAGATTTTCCGGATAAAGCGAACCACAATTAAGGTTAATATTTTTCCCATCCGGGTCAATGTTTAGAGCAACGACTTCAGCTCTCATTTCCTTAAATAATGTAGGGGCTATTTTATAAGTAGCACCGTTCGCGCAATCAAGAACAATTTTCATCCCTTCAAGGTCCAAATTTTTAGGAAATGAATTTTTAAGAAATACAATATATCTCCCGCTTGCATCTTCCTCTCTTGACACCCTTCCCAGATTCTCGGCATCCATAAGGAGGATGGGAAGTTTTTTCGAAAGTATCAGTTCTTCGATTTGACTTTCTTCTTCGTCGGATAGTTTGTAACCTTTCTTTGAAAATATCTTAATGCCGTTATCTTTATAAGGATTATGTGATGCAGAAATCATCATCCCTGCATCTGCATCGAGGTTGGTGGTTAGAAAAGAAATAGCAGGTGTTGGCACAGGGCCGACAAGTATTACATCAGTTCCCATTGAACATATACCTGCCACAAGCGAACTTTCTATTATATAACCTGAAAGCCTTGTATCCTTGCCTATTACGATTCTTGAACGATGCTTCCTTTTTTTTAAAATATATGCAGTTGCCTGACCAATCTGTACAATCATATCAGGGGTAATTGGATATTCATTTGCAACTCCTCTAATTCCATCAGTTCCGAATAATTTTCCCATATCTAAGCCTCCTTCCTAATAACTCCTTTTTATAATACCTGGATCCCGTTTATCATAAGCTATATCTTTTTTTCTGACTGCTGTGTCTGTCTCAGCTTTATTATTGTTTTCGGGGGATAATATCCCCGTGCTGTCACATTGGGATATAAAAGGACCCCCTTACCCAGAAGTGTGCCCGGGGTTGTAACGCTGTTGCATCCAGTTTCTACATCATCTGCAAAAATAGCTCCAAATTTCCTCAAACCTGTCTCAAACTTTTTTCCTTCTACACTAACCACAACATTTGACTGGACAATCTTTAAATTCGCCAGTTTTGTTCCGGCACCCAGATTCACTCTGCCCAGAATACTATCGCCAATATATGCAAAATGCCCTGCTTTGCTTTCTCCAAGCATAACACATGATTTTAATTCAGTTGTATGTCCTATCACACAGTCATCGCCTACTAGTGTATCCCCCCTTAAATAAGCTCCCTGACGCAATTCGGTATTATCACCGATAATAGCAGGGCCTTTTATCAATACGCCCGGTTCTACAACCGTGCCCTTACCAATATATATTTCATCATCCATAAGAATTACACCTTCATATATTATACTTGCCCCATCAAGAATATTGCCATCTCTTTTTACTACGGGTTTCTTTTTTAACATTTCTATTTCAAATCCGGATTCAATAATTTCACCATTATATAAGATCAGCGTTTTATTAATAAAAACCTTACCCTTTCTTAATCCAGAAACATTTGGTTCAATATTATCCTTTAAATATCCTTTAATTTTTTTTAGGGCATCCCATACATATTCAGCATTATCAAAAAGACTCTTGAACCGGGTTTTTGAAAGATTAAAAAAATCTTCTGTTTCTAACATATAGCTACTCCTCCTAAAAATCTTGCCATATTAAAAACCTTTTTTATCCTTCTATATATTCTTTCCTGATAAAAGGAGAAGACATACAGAACATTAAACCAAAATAATCCAGTTTAAAAGATTCTATATCTCCTGTTTCTAATTTTGGACAATCAGTCTTACCCTCGTTTGTACTATTCTTCTTCACTTCAATAACCATATGGTCACTGCTCTGGCCAGTTATTTCTAAATCCGGATTGCAACAGTTGATATTACTGCTATCAACATCCTGGAGTCCGAGAGCTAAAAGAATTTTATATACTTCGCTATTTTTTCTTTTCTCTGCATGCCTTCTCAATCTTTTCCAGTGTTTTTAATTGCATATTCAAGCTAATATTACAGATTTCAACCAGTCTGTCAATTTCTCCGGGAATAGATCTCCGCAGCATCATAAGCAACTGCTCTTCTCCATAAAAGCTTCTCAACTTCTCAAGATTTTCAATCCGGCTATCCCCAAATATTTTAATATCTGATTTTTTCATCTCTGACGCTATTTTTACATCACCCATTACACATTTGGTGACGCCGACAAAGGAAATGCTCTCTGGAACACTTATTATTAATTACCCTGCTATTATTGTATATTTTATCCAGATATATTTTTAAACAGGGATAATTCATTAAGAAAGGACTCTTATCTTTTGGAGAACTGGGGTTTTTTCCTTGCTTTTTTAAGACCATACTTTTTCCTCTCTTTAATTCTTGAATCCCGGGTCAGAAAACCCTCTCTTTTAAGTATTGGCCTATACTCCTGATTAATTTTAAGTAACGCCTTTGAAATACCATGACGTAATGCACCTGCCTGGCCGGATATACCTCCCCCTGACAGGTCCACAATGGCATCATAGGCATTCTCTGTGTTTGTAACCTTGAAGGGCTCCAGAATTATAGTAATAAGAGATTCCCTTTTAAAATATTCCTTAAAGTCTCTTGAATTTACTGTAATTTTTCCTTTACCTGGGATTAAAGTTACTCTGGCTATTGATTTTTTCCTTTTCCCAGTCGCACTGTATATCGCATTTTCCGTCAAATTAATTCTCCTTTTTTATATATCAATTTTTTCTGGTTTTTGAGCAATATGCATATTTTTTTCACCCCTGTATATCTTCAACTTTTTTAACATCTTTCTTCCCAGTATGTTATGGGGCAGCATTCCTTTTACCGCATTCCTTATAACAAGCTCGGGTGATTTCTTAATCATTTTTCTTAGATTTAAAACCTTCAGATTACCAATATAACCCGAATGTCTGTAATACTTCTTATCTTCCATTTTATTCCCGGTAACTTTTATCTTATCTGCATTTATAACAATTACATAATCACCACAATCCAGATGCGGTGTAAATGTTGGTTTATTCTTGCCCCTTAAAATCCTGGCTATACCTGTACAGAGCCTCCCTAGGTTTTTATCCTTTGCATCTATTAAAAACCACTTTCTTTTTATTTCTTCTTTTTTTAAATTAAATGTTTTAAGTCCCGTATTAACCATAACTTCCTCCGATTATCTCACATATTCAACTTCAGTAAGAAAAAGACCTTTTGCCGGTACTATTTCCCCTGCTAGATTCCTGTCCCTTTTTTTAAGAGCTTCCCCTATACTTACCAGCTTCCTCTGTCCCCTGCCTACTTCAAGCACAGTTCCTATTATAATTCTAACCATGTTATATAAAAAAGAGTTTGCCGCAATCTTAAAAACTATCAGGTCATATTTTGTTTTTTCTACAGTAAATCTGAAAATCTTTCTTATTGTATTATTGCTCATGCATTCAGGATTACAAAAAGAACCGAAATCCTTTACACCCAGAAACATCTTTGCAGCTTTTTTCATAAGGTTTATATTCAGTTCTTTGTTTACAAGAATGCTGTACTCTTTCAAAAAAACACTTTGATACTCTTTATTTACTATAAAATAACTATATTCTCTTAAAACCGCGTCCCTCCTTGCATCAAAAGAAGAGTCCACTTTTTTAATTTCTTTAATTACTATATCCTGGGGAAGCATACTGTTTACAGACCATTTAATCCTGTAAATATCCAGGTTCTTGGCAGTACTAAAACTTATTACCTGATTACTGGCATGAACCCCTGCGTCAGTTCTTCCTGCATATTTCAAATCAATCTTCGCATTAAGTATTTTTGAAAAAATTGCTTCCAGCTGCCCCTGTATAGTATTAACTCCTCCTGGCTGTATTTGAAATCCACTGTAGTCCGTCCCATCATATTCCACGACAGCCATATAGTTATTAATCATATTACGCAGTTTAAATTCATATTTTTCAAAATAGCAAAAATTTATCTTTTATTTTTTAAGAAGCTGCATTATCGCCATCTCAGCTCCATCCCCAGGCCTATTCTTATACCTTACGATTCTTGTAAATCCACTGGACCTATCATACATAGCCGGAGCTATCTCATTAAATAGTTTCCTTACAGCTTCAGTATTTCCCAACAATTTTATACAGTTTCTCCTGGCTGCCAGATTATCTTTTTTTGAGATGGTTATTAACTTATCAACAAAGCTTCTAACATATTTAGCTTTTGCCAGTGTAGTCTTAATCTTACCGTTATTAAACAGCGAAATAGCCAGATTCCTCATAATTGCTTTCTGGTTACTGCTGCTTCCTCCAAATCTTCTACCTTTTTTCGGTACTACCATAATCTTTTTCCCCTGCCTATTACTTTTGTTTAAAAGATAATCCCAGCTCTTTAATTTTATCCTTAACTTCCTGAATTGACTTTTGACCAAAATTTCTTATATCCAGAAGTTCATTCTCACTGTATTCCAATAATTTTTCTACAGAGTCAATACCCTCTCTTTTCAGACAATTGTATGCTCTTACTGAAAGTTCTAATTCTTCAATAGAGGGATACTCCTGTTCTTTATCTTCTTCTTCAATTTCTTCAAATATTGGTTCGTCTCTATTCTGCTTTTCAGAAAGATCTATCATAAGTGCCATGTAATCATTAATAATTTTAGATGCCTGGCTCAAAGCATCTTCCGGTTTAACACTGCCGTTGGTCTCTATGTTGATTATAAGTCTATCATAGTTAGTTACCTGCCCGACTCTTGTATTCTCCACTTTAAATTGAACAACTTCCACCGGCGAAAATATGGTGTCAACCGGTATCACTCCAATAGGTTCTCCTTCCACTGCATTCTCTTCTGCATTCTTATAGCCCTTATTTTTTTCAATCCTTATTTCTGCACTTAATTTACCCTTCTTGGACAGGGTACATATATACTCATCTGGATTTACTATCTCTATATCGGAAACACATTTTATATCTGAAGCTTTTATAGTTACCGGGCCTTTTTTCTCAAGTTTTAGCATTACTGGTTCATCAGCTTCCATTCTAAAAACAACTCCTCTTAAATTAGCAATGAACTCCAGCACATCTTCTCTCATACCTTCCAGGGTTGAGAACTCATGCATAATACCATCCACTCTAATCCTTGTAATTCCTACTCCTTCTATGGATGAAAGCAAAACCCTCCTTATTGAATTACCGAGAGTATGCCCAAAACCTCTTTCCAGCGGTTCAATAACAAACTCGCCTGAAAAATCATCTTTGTGCTTTACGGTTACATTTGGTTTATGCATTTTTAACAATTTATATCTACCTCCTAAAAAAGAATACTCAAATGAACATTCATATTACTTAGAATACAGTTCCACTATTACCCGCTCATTAATAGGAACTTTTATCTCATTTCTCTCGGGCAGTCTTATTACTTTACCTTTTAGTTTATCCAGGTCAACTTCCAGCCATTCAGATACAGTAAGAGTCCCCCCGCTTTCTTTGGCCTCAATTACAGGAACTATTTCTTTACTGGATTCAACCACGCTCACTTCATCTCCTTCTCTTAACTGGCATGAAGCCCTGTCAACTTTTTTCCCATTTATAAGAATATGTCCATGAGAAATTAGCTGCCTCGCCTGAGCCCTTGAGGAAGCAAAACCCATCATATAAACGCCACTGTCAAGCCTTGTCTCAAGAAGCTGGAGCAGAGTTTCCCCTGTAACCCCTTTGCTTTTAACAGCTTTTTCATAATAATTTCTGAACTGCTTTTCTATTACTCCATAATATTTCTTGGCCTTTTGTTTCTCTCTTAACTGCACACAATAACCTGTTTCCACAACTCTTCTCTTCGCTCTCTGTCCGGGAGCATAAGGCTTCCTTTCCATAGCACACTTAGCAGAAAAACACCTCTGCCCTTTTAGGAATAATTTTTCTTTTTCTCTCCTGCACTGCTTGCATGCAGGTTCTTTAGCCGTTGACATTTACAATAACTCCTTATCTTAAAACTTTCTAAACTCTCCTTCTCTTAGGCGGTCTGCAACCATTATGGGGTATAGGTGTTACATCTATTATATTACCAATTTCTAATCCGGCTGCTTGAAGAGACCTAACCGCAGTTTCTCTTCCTGACCCTACACCCTTAACTCTTACGTCTACTTTAATAACCCCATGTTCTCTTGCATTTCTGGCCACTGCAGTTGCAGTTATCTGGGCAGCAAATGGGGTGCTCTTCCTGGAACCTTTAAATCCCTGGCCACCAGCACTACCCCATGCAATTGTATTACCATTCTGGTCTGTAATATTTACAATAGTATTATTAAAAGTAGACTGGACATGAGCAATCCCATATGGTATATTTTTTCTTTCCTTACTTTTTACTCTTCTTTTACCAACAATTTTTTTTGCCAACTTCGCCTCCTGAAACTTTTAATTTAAGATTTATTTAAATTTTACCTTTCTTTATTCCTACACTTCTTTTCTTACCTTTTCTGGTTCTTGCATTAGTATGGGTTCTCTGCCCTCTTACCGGCAAACCCCTTTTATGCCTGATGCCCCTGTACGAATTTATCTCAATTAATCTTTTTATATTCTGATTTACTTCTCTTCTTAAGTCTCCTTCAATAGTGTAGTTATTTTCTATATACTCTCTTATCCTTACTATCTCATCCTCGCTGAGGTCCTTGGCTTTTATGCTCATTCCAATATTTAATTTTTCCAGTATTTTATCTGCTGTAGACCTTCCAATACCAAAGATATATGTTAGAGCTACACAAATATGTTTATCATTCGGTATGTCAACACCTGAAATTCTTACCAATTAAAACCTCCTTAACCCTGTCTCTGCTTATGACGCGGATTTTTACAGATAACAACAACTTTACCGTGTCTCTTTATAATCTTACAGCTCTTACATATTCTCTTAACTGATGGCTTAACCTTCATTTCTTATTCCTTCTTTCCACCAAACTACCTATAACTTCTTAACAACTTCCATCTAAAATTTCTAATTATCAATTTTATAAAAAGTTACTTCTTCCTAAAAATAATTCTTCCTTTGCTTAAATCATAAGGTGATATTTCAATTTTAACTTTATCTCCAGGTAAAATTTTTATATAATGCATCCTCATTTTACCTGAGATATGAGCAAGCACCTTATGCCCGTTATCCAGTTCAACTCTAAACATGGCATTGGGGAGTGCTTCCAGAATAGTCCCCTCGGCTTCTATTATATCTTCCTTTTTAGAAATCTTTTAAACCTCCGCACTAATATTTTAAATTAAAAATAGCGCAAATACGTAGGTTATCAAAAAACTTTTAGTATGTCCATAAAATTTTCAATAATATTAATTTTTATCAGGCCTCTGTCAATATCTTCGGGCCATCTTTACATAATGCTACTGTATTTTCAAAATGGCAGGAAAGCTTTCCGTCACTGGTTACAACAGTCCAACTATCACCCATTATCTTAACTTCACTGCCTCCCAGATTCAACATGGGCTCTATCGCCAGTACCATTCCCTCTTTTAGAACTGGTCCCTGTCCCGGAGGGCCATAGTTTAATATTTGAGGATCTTCGTGCATTTCTCTGCCTATCCCATGACCTACAAAATCCCTCACTACTGAAAATCCATCCTTAATAGCTCTATTTTCAATTGCATTCGAGATATCTGACAGTCTGTTGCCAACTTTACCTTTCTCTATACCCATCTCAAGAGCTTCCTTTGTAGCTTTCCATAATCTTTCAGCATCCCTGCTAACTTTACCAACCTTAAATGTTCGGGCCGCATCGCCATAAAAACCATCTATCTTCGCACCAACATCTACAGATACCAGGTCCCCGTCCCTTATAACCCTTTTACCGGGAATCCCATGTACCACTTCTTCATTAATTGATACACATACGCTACTTGGATATGGTTTTTTATCAAATCTTCCCTTATATCCCTTAAAAGCAGGAATAGCATTTTCACTTATTATAATTTCCTCAGCTACCCTGTCTATATACTCACTGGTGATACCGGGTTTTATGATTTCTTCTACCTTTGAAAGAACCTTTGCCACTATTTTTCCTGCTTTTTCCATTATTTTTATTTCATCCGGCGACTTGCATATTATCATAAAATCTTTAATATCCTTTCAGTTATTTCCTCTTTATCCCCTGAACCATCAACATTTACAAGTAATCCCTTATCGGCATAAAAATCAATAAGCGGCCTGGTTTCTGATTCATATACTTCCAGCCTGTGCCTGATAACTTCAGAATCATCATCCTTTCTCCTTATCAAAGGAGCTCCGCATTTAGGGCATTTTGCCAAACTTTTATCTGTTTCATTAACACTGAATATGCTTTTGCATGCGCTGCATACTCTCCTATTGCTCAGTCTTTCAATAATCTCATTTTCATCAACAACTATATTTATTACCCTGTCCAGTCCAATACCCAGCTCATTCATCATTTCCGAGAACATTTTTGCCTGTTTCAAGTTTCTCGGAAAGCCATCCATTAAAAAACCCTTTTCTAACTGACTACCGCTTATTCTTTTTTTTATTATCTCAATTATTACTTCATCCGGAACTAATTTCCCGCTCTCAACATACTCTGCTACTTTCTTGCCAAGCTCGGTTCCTTTTTTTATTTCATATCTTAAAATATCACCCGTTGAAATATGGGACATGCCGAAATTCTTACAAATCGCCCTTGCCTGTGTCCCTTTACCTACACCCGGTGCTCCCAGTAAAACTATTATCATTTCAAAAATCCTTCGTAATCTCTCATTGTAAGTTGCGACTCAAGTTGCCTCATAGTATCTAATGCAACACCTACCGCAATAATTATTGATGTTCCGCCAAATCTAAAGGGTAATCCCATATAATTAATTAACATTTCAGGTAGAAGCGCTATTATAGCCAAAAATATCGCACCCGGAAGCGTTATACGGTTTAAAATATTAGTTAAATAATCTGAAGTGTTTTTACCAGGACGAATACCCGGAATAAATCCCCCATATCTTCTCAAACTATCTGCTGTATCTATAGGATTAAATGTAATAGCAGTATAGAAATAAGCAAATACTATAATGAGGATAGTGTAAGTAACAGCATAAATCGGGTTTATCTGACCCTCTATGGTCGGACTAAAGGAATTCGCAATAGACTTTACCCACCCTACCGGTATAAACTGCGCAATTGTTGTGGGAAAGAGCACCACAGATATTGCTAATATTATAGGCATTACTCCTGATTGATTTACCTTCAGGGGTATATAAGTACTCTGCCCTCCAAAAACTTTTCTTCCTATAATCCTCTTTGCATACTGGACCGGAATCTTTCTCTCACCCTGCTGAATAAGTATAATAGATATAATTATACCTATGGTAAAAACCGCAAAAAGAGCCAGAAAGAAATAATTGGTACCTTTTAACTTGAATAATCTTATAATCTGACTGGGTATCCTTGAAATTATATTTGCAAATATTATAAGTGAAATTCCATTTCCTATTCCATGTATATTTATCAACTCACCAAGCCACATTATTGCTGTGGTTCCAGCCGTCAGAGTTATTACTATCAGACTAACATGGATAAAATCAAAAACAGGTATGGCACCATAACTTCTAAAAGTAAATACAAAAGCTATGGATTGCATAAGGGCAAGACCTACAGTAAGGTACCTTGCTATTTGATTTATTTTCCTTCTTCCCATCTCCCCTTCTTTAGCCAGCTGCTCTAACCTGGGGATTGCTACCTGAAGAAGCTGCATAACAATAGTAGCAGTTATGTAAGGCATTATACCAAGTGAAAAAACTGCAAAATTCCCCAGGGCACCTCCTGAAAATAAATCCATCATGCCCATTATTCCGGTTTCAACCTGCTCTAAAACTTTAGCTGCATCAACACCGGGTACAGATATATTAGCACCAAACCTGTAAATTGCTAAAATACCTATAGTAAAAAGTATTCTATTCCTGATTTCACTAATTCTAAAGGCATTTATAATAGCCCGGAACATTAAACCACCTCTACTTTTCCACCTGCTTTTTCAATTTTAGCTGATGCACTTTTACTGAAAAATTTTGCCTTAACAGTTATTTTTTTAGTAAGTTTACCACTTCCCAATATTTTTACAGGACAGGACTTATCTTTAATCAATCCCTTTTTTTCCAAAAAGTTGCAATCAATAACAGTGCCATCATTAAATTTTTCCAGCTGACCTATATTTACCGGACAATTAATTTTTTTACGGGTATTTTTAAAACCTCTTAAATGGGGAAGTCTTCTCTGCAGAGGCATCTGCCCGCCTTCAAAACCCAATCTTGTTTTCCCTCCGGAGCGGGATAACTGACCCTTGGTACCTCTTCCACAGGTAGTCCCTCGTCCCGAGCCATTTCCCCTTCCTACTCTTTTCTTTTTCTTTATGGAGTCTGGCATTTTTAAATCACCAATCTTCACTTTTTCTCCCTTTAAGTATTAATCAAATTTGTCTCATTAATAATATTAACCGGCTTCCTGGTTTATTTCCCTTAAACTTTCCACCTGTTCCTTGGTTTTAAGCATTTTTAAACCTTTTATAGTCGCATTGACTATATTCAGTGCATTTGCACTTCCAAGTGACTTAGTAAGAATGTCTTTTACACCGGCAAGCTCCATTATTATTCTTACTGGTCCGCCAGCAATCACTCCTTTACCAGGATAAGCAGGTTTCATAAAAACATGACCTGCCCCAAAGCGGCCGTTTATCTGGTAAGGTATAGTTCCATCTACCAGAGGCACCTTAAACATATTCTTCTTTGCATTATTGATACCTTTCTGAATTGCAGTAGAAACTTCTTTCGCCTTGCCAAAGCCAACGCCTACCATACCATTCATATCGCCCACTGCTACCAGAGCACTAAAGCTAAATCTTCTACCGCCTTTTACTACTTTAGCTACTCTATTTATTTTTATTACTTTATCAGTCAACTCTGTATCTTTAGAGTTATTAGCCACCAGAAGTCCTCCTTTAAAATATAGTTAAAATTTCAATCCGCCTTTTCTCGCACCTTCAGCCAGCGCTTTTACTCTTCCATGGTATTTATATCCACTTCTGTCAAAAACAACTTCCTTTATTTTTTTCTTTTTAGCAATATCTGCTAGAGATTCGCCTGTCCTAAAACTTATATCTATCTTACCCTTATCATCTTTTTTACTTTTTATATCTTTGCTTGATACACCGGTTAGAGTAGCACCGGTACTATCATCTATTATCTGCCCGTAGATATATTTATTACTTCTATAGACAGCAAGTCTTAAGCGGTTATTCCCCTTTCTAATTTTATGCCTGCTCCTCAATTTTCTGCTTAAACTTCTATCCTTTTTTTCGATTTTACTCTTCATAATAACTCCCGCGAGAATTTAAGTGGTGGTAGTAGTAGCTGCCTTGCCGACCTTCCTTCTTATAACTTCTTTTTCATATTTTATACCTTTACCTTTGTATGGCTCCGGTTTTCTTATTCCCCTTATTTTGGCAGCCACTTCTCCAACTAACTGTTTATCAATCCCGTTAACTTTAATTACTGTATTATCAATAACATCAAAGGATATCCCTTCCGGTGGTTCTACTACCGCCGGATTTGAATAACCGACAGATAGATCCAGGTTATCTCCTTTTTTAGCAACTCTATAACCTACCCCAACTACTCTTAGTGTTTTAGTAAAGCCATCTGTTACACCTATTACCATATTATTTATGAGACTTCTGTAAAGCCCGTATTTTGCTCTGCTTCCTTTACTGCCTGAAATCGGAATAATTACCATCCTGTTATCTTCAATATTTAATTTAACAGAAGATTTATCAAACTTTAGGGAAAGCTCTCCCAGCTTACCCTTTACATTAATAATATCCTTATCTATTTTAGTCTCCACACCTTCCGGTACGTTAATAGGCATTTTCCCTATCCTTGACACTTTAAAATCACCTTTCTACCATACAAAACATATTACTTCGCCGCCAACCTGCTGCTTTTTAGCATCTTTATCTGTGAGCAACCCTTTTGACGTAGATAATAATGATACTCCTAATCCACCAAGAACCTTGGGAATCTCATCCTTTTTGGCATAAACCCTGAGCCCTGGCTTGCTTATTCTCTTTAATCCGCTAATGGTACATTTACCATTTTTGCTATACTTCAAATATATTTTAATCATACCGCCAGGTCCTTCATTCTTGTTGACTTCAAAACTTTTTATATATCCTTCTTCATTTAATATCCTGGCTATTTCCTCTTTAAGCTTTGAATACGGCACATTAATGTTGTCCATTTTGGCAACACCACCATTCCGTATTCTGGTTAACATATCTGAAATAGGGTCAGTAACTCCTGACATAAATCCTCCTTTTACCAACTGGACTTGGTCAGCCCAGGAATTTTTCCTTCATGCGCCATTTTTCTGAGGCAAATCCTGCAAAGACCAAACTTTCTTATATAACTCCTGGACCTGCCGCATATAAAACACCTGTTATACTCTCTTGTTTTATATTTAGCTTCCTTTTTTTGTTTTTCTTTAAGCGCTTTCCTTGCCACAATAAATGTCTCCTTACAAATTTAACTTTTTATTTTTTAAAGGGAAATCCGATTTCCTCAAATAAAGACCTTGCTTCTTCATCATTTTTCGCACTGGTGGTTATAGTTATATTCATACCCTTAACGCTCAAAATATTATCATAGTCAACTTCCGGGAAAACAAGCTGCTCTTTTATTCCAATAGTATAATTCCCCCGACCATCAAAACTTTTTTTAGAAAGACCCCTGAAGTCCCTGATTCTGGGAATTGCTATATTTAATAGTCTATCCAGAAACTCATACATCATCTTTCCCCTCAATGTAACCATACAGCCGATAGGATTCCCCTTCCTTATCTTAAATCCTGCAATAGATTTTTTTGCTTTGGTTATAATGGGTTTTTGCCCTGTAATCACAGCCAGATCATTACTGGCAGCCTCCAATTCCTTTGCATTCTGAGTTGCAGAGCCAACCCCCATATTAACGCATATTTTTTCTATTCTGGGGACTTCCATCACATTTTTAAATTTATGCTCCTTTAACATTTTTGGAACAATTTCTTTTTTATATCTCGCTTTTAACCTTGGCTCCATTAACACCACCAAAAAACCTTCTCCTATATTTCCTGTTTACACTTTCTGCATACTCTTATCTTTACACCTGATTCCTTAACTTTAAAGCCAATTCTCGCTGCTTTTCCACAATTAGGACAAACCAATTCAACATTGGGCATATTAATCGGACCTTCTTTTTTCAGGATCCCTCCCGGCTTGTTCTGGTCTTTCTGCCTCAGATGCTTTTTTAATATATTAATGCCTTCAACATATAATCTATTCTTTGAGGACTCTACCCGGAGTACTTTCCCCGTCTTGCCTCTGTCTTTTCCTTTTATAATTTTAACCTTGTCATTTTTCTTTATCTTTAACATTTTTTTCTGGCTCCATAAATCCTCATAACTAAATTACTTCCGGTGAGAGAGATATTATTTTCATAAAATTCTTATCCCTGAGCTCCCTTGCAACCGGACCAAATATCCTGGTCCCCCTGGGATTATTCTGTGCGTCAATAATAACTGCTGCGTTATCATCAAATCTTACATAGGACCCATCTGCCCTTCTATATGTCTTCTTTGACCTAACAAGCACAGCTTTTACAATATCACTCTTTTTCACAACACCTCCAGGGTTTGCATCTTTTACCGTAGCAACAAAGATATCGCCAATACGTGCATATCTTCTCCTGGAGCCACCTAAAACCTTAATACACTTAATTTGCCGCGCTCCTGTATTATCTGCCACATTTACTTTGCTCTCAGCTTGAATCATTTTTTAAATTCCTTTTTACTCTGCTTTCTTTACTACTTCTACCAGTCTCCAGCATTTGGTTTTACTAAAATGCCTGGTTTCAGAGATCTTTATCACATCACCTGTTTTACAAATATTTTCAGGGTCATGTACTTTTAATCTCCTTACTTTTCTTAAAATCTTTTTATATAAAGGGTGCTTATAATGAGACTCCACTGCTACAACTACTGTTTTATCCATTTTGTCACTTACTACAGTCCCCACTCTTATTTTTGATTTTCCTCTTTCCAAAAATCCCCCTTTATTTCTTTAAACCTGTCTTTTTTACTTTTTTACCTATTTTTTTGCCAGCTTTCTTATCATTATCTTTATTAAGTTCCTTCTCTTTAAGCAAAGTTTCTATCCTGGCAATATCTTTTCTTAAATTCCGTATCTTTAACAGATTCTCCAGCTGCCCAGTTGCTTTTTGGAACTTTAGATTAAATACACTCTTTTTTATATCCAGAAGTTTTGCTTCTAATTCTTCTTTAGTCTGTTCCCTTATTTCACTTACTTTCATTTCTTATCCAATCATTTACAATTCTTCATAAACAAACTTCGTCTTTATTGATAATTTACTGGAAGCCAGTCTAATTGCCTCTTTCGCTACATCCATGCTAACCCCGGAGATTTCAAATAACATCTTTCCGGGTTTAACTACAGCTACCCAACCCTCCGGGATACCTTTCCCTCCGCCCATACGGGTTTCAGCTGGTTTCTTTGTTACCGGTTTATGAGGAAAAGCATTTATCCATACTTTACCGCCTCTTTTTATGTATCTTGTCAGAGCCACTCTTGCAGCCTCCAGCTGCCGGCTGGTTACCCACCCGGATTCCAGGGCCTGCAGCCCATACTCGCCGAAAGAAAGCTTAGTACCGCCTTTTGCCCGGCCTTTCATTTTACCTCTCTGCACTTTTCTATATTTTACTCTTTTAGGTATCAGCATTGCTGCCATAAATATCTCCTAGCCTTCATCAACCTTTTCTTTTTTCTTATTCTTTCTTCCCGATTGTTTGGTCTTTTCCATCTCTTCTTTATCAAATATTATATCCCCAAGATATATCCACACTTTAACTCCAATTTTTCCAAAAGTTGTATTGGCCTCTTCAAATCCATAATCAATATTTGCCCTCAGGGTATGAAGAGGTACTCTTCCTTCCCTATACCATTCGGTCCTTGCCATTTCTGCTCCGCCCAATCTTCCAGAGCACTGGACTCTTATACCTTTTGCCCCTGATTTCATGCATAATGAGACAGCTTTTTTCATAGCTTTTCTAAAACTAACTCTACCCTTCAATTGCGAGGCAATACCTTCAGCTACTAATTTTGCAATCAATTCGGGCCTTTTAATTTCTATTATATTTAACTGGATAATACTGCCTGTTTTTTTCTCTATTAAATCCCTGATATCATTAATAGTTGCCCCTCTTCTCCCAATAACTATTCCTGGCTTGGAAGTATTCACATCAACTTTAACTTCTTCTTCTGTTCTTTCAATTTCGATTTTTGAGATCCCTGCATTTCCAAGCTGCTCTTCAATTATACTTCTTATGGTTATATCCTCCTTAAGAAGCTTAGAATAATCTTTTGAAGCAAACCACCTTGATTGCCAGCTTTTATTAATTCCAATTCTGAAACCAATAGGATTTACTTTTTGTCCCATCTCAATCCTCCTTATCCTTTCCATCAGATACATAAACTGATAGATGGGCAGTTCTTTTCCTTATCCTTGTAGCTCTACCCCTGGCTCTTGGTTTAAATCTTTTTAAAACTGGACCCTCATTTACAATTATTTTTGAAATAAACAAATCTTCCTCTTTCATTTTATGGTTCTCTGTAGCATTGGCTACAGCACTCTCTATAGCTTTCTTCACTACAACAGCTGCTGCTTTAGGAGTTAAAGACAATACATCTATCACGCCTTCTATAGGTTTTGACTTTATCATATCAACAACATATTTTATCTTTCTTGGTGACATTCTTATAAATTTTTCAACTGCCTTCGCTTCCAAAGCATTAACCTCCTCACTGCTTTGCTGTAAGCCGTTTGCTACTTGACAGTAGCAACCCTTTCACTTTTCCCTTTATAAACATGGGGTCTTATTGACCTTGTAGGCGCAAATTCCCCCAGTTTATGTCCAACCATAGACTCAGTTATAAAAACTGGAATATGCCTTCTTCCATCATGAACCGCTATGGTATGCCCTACCATTTCAGGAAAAATAGTTGAGCTTCTGGACCATGTTTTTATAATCTTCTTCTCTCCTGATTCATTCAGCTTACTTATCTTCTCCAATAATTTTACTTCTGCAAAAGGCCCCTTCTTTAAAGACCTTGACACTTTAATCCTCCTCTAAACTTAAAAACTAAATATTTCACTTATTTCTTCTCCTGATTATATATTTATCATTTTTATTTTTTTTCTTTCTGGTCCTGTAACCCAGGGTTGGTTTACCCCACGGTGTTACTGGATTCCTCCCGGAGCTTTTATTTTTTCCTTCTCCACCACCATGAGGATGGTCTATAGGATTCATTGCTGTTCCTCTAACCGATGGCCTTATTCCAAGCCATCTTTTTCTTCCCGCCTTGCCCAGCTTTATTATTTCATGTGTTGTATTCCCAACCTGTCCAATACATGCCCTGCACTCTATATTTACCAATCTTACTTCACCTGATGGAAGTTTTATGCTGGCATACTTACCCTCTTTTGCAAGAAGTTGAGCATTTGCTCCAGCAGACCTTGCCAGCTCTGCACCTTTACCTTTCTTCAGCTCTACATTGTGAATTATTGATCCAACTGGAATATTTTTTAATTGTAGAGCGTTACCAGGTTTAATATCAACTTTTTCTCCTGATAGCAATACATCTCCTACCTTCAATTTTAAAGGAGCAATTATATAACTTTTTTTGCCATCCTTATAACTTAGCAAGGCGATTCTTGCACTCCTATTAGGGTCATACTCAATTGCTTCCACCCTGGCAGGAATACCATCCCTTACTCTTTTAAAGTCTATAATCCTATATAATCTCTTATGCCCTTTTCCGCTATGCCTCCTGGTAATCCTTCCGGTATTATTCCTTCCAGCATCTCTTTTTAAAGACCTTGTTAAGGATTTCTCCGGTTTTTTCTTTGTCAAAACAGAAAAGTCCGAAACTGTTCCGAACCTTCTACCAGGAGTTACAGGCTTATATTTTCTAACAGCCAACTTCAATACCTCCAGACAAAATTAGACTGATTCAAAAAAATCAATTTTATCATTTTTACCAAGCGTAACAACAGCCCTCTTTTTCCTTGAGCTGGTGCCCAATGACCTCCCCAGCCGTTTTGGCTTGGGCTTAATATTCATAGTATTTATCTTTAAAACCTTAACTTTAAATATCTCTTCAATAGCTTTTTTAATTTCACCTTTCTCTGCCCTTATATCGACAAAAAAAGAATATCTCTTATTCTGAACTCCGGCATAACTTTTTTCTGATACCACAGGGGAGATTATTATATCCCTAGGATTTTTCATTTCCCAACCTTTCAATAAAACAATCAAGTGAGCTTTTGGTAAAAACTATAAAATCTGCTACCAGCATAATATAGGTACTCAGACCTTTTGCGCTTTCTACCATAACATTTTGTATATTTCTAAATGATTTTACTTCATTGTTATTTAAATCATTAAAAACCATCAGCACCTTATCATTGTCTAAATCAAGCTTTTTTAATATCCCGGCAGCTTTTTTTGTTTCCGGTTTTTTAAATTCTAATTTATCCAGTACCACTATCTTTTTATTCTTAAACTTATCCGACAGCACCATTAATTTTGACTGCCTTATTACCTTTTTATTTAACTTAAAAGAATAATCCCTTGGACTTGGCCCAAAAACTATACCGCCGCCCCTCCATATCGGAGACCTGTTAGAACCAGCCCTGGCATTACCTGTACCTTTCTGTCTCCAGGGTTTCCTGCCTCCGCCTCTAACTTCGCTTCTACCCTTGGCTTTATGTGTCCCGGACCTCTGGGAAGCAAGATACCTCTTAACTTCCTGATACAAAACCTCAGTATTTATTTTATGGCCAACTATTTTATTGGATATATTTATTTTTTCTAATTCTTTGCCTTCTGTATTAATAACATTCAAGCTGCCCATTAATTCTCCTCAAAAAAATACCTATTAAATCTTTTTTAAAAAAACCAGGTTACCTTTCGCACCTGGAACGCTGCCTCTGACTAAAATCAAATTTTGTTCTTTATTTATATCAACTATTTCCAGTCCTTTTACAGTAACCTTTTTTCCGCCCATTCTTCCAGGCATTTTCTTGCCCTTTGCTATCTTCGCAGGTGTAGCACACATCCCGACTGAACCTGGTATTCTATGAGAATGTGATCCGTGGGTCATCCTTCCCCCATGGAAGCCATGCCTTTTTATGGTACCGCAAAAGCCCTTTCCTTTGCTATTACCTGTTATCTTTACTTTATCCCCTACTTTAAAAACTCCCGCATCCAGAATGTCACCGGGCTTATACTCCTGGTCAAACTCCTCTACTCTTATTTCCCTTAAATATTTTTTCAAATCAACTTTATTCTTAGCAAACACTCCTTTATGAGGACTTGTAGCTTTTTTATCTTTAATGCTGCCCAGCCCTATTTTCAGAGCATTATACCCATCCTTTTTATCATTCTTTACCTGGACAACCACACATTTTTCAGCTTCAATTGCTGTAACAAACAGCGCATCCCCATTCTCTCCAAATATCTGTGTACATCCAAGTTTTTTACCATATATTGCATTTACCATCTTTGAGTCACTTTCCATAAAACAATCTCTTTTACCTCAATCAGGATTTTATCTCTATTCCCACTCCTGCTGGTAAGCTTAATCTCATTAGCAAATCTACTGTTTTTGGAGTAGGTTCAACAATATCTATAAGCCGCTTATGTATCCTTATTTCAAAATGTTCTCTTGAATCCTTATTTACATGAGGAGACCTTATAACACAATAAACATTTTTTTTATTAGGCAGAGGAATTGGTCCGGAAACTTTTGCCCCTGAACTCTCAACAGCTTCCATTATCTTTTTTGCTGAACGGTCTATTACTTCATGGTCATAAGCCTTTAATTTTATTCTAATTTTTTCTCCTAGCTTTCTTGCTGCCATTATATTTACTCCTGCCTATTATTACTTTCCTTACACATTACTCCAGTATCTTGG
>CAZRVN010000002.1:0-280566 GCA_964603595.1 uncultured Actinomycetota bacterium | reverse complement strand
CAGCTAAATTTCTTTTACATCCTTCCTGTGCATTTAAACTGATATATTAACCTCTACCTAGCCTGGATAATACTTAATACGTCCCTTGGAGATTGATATCCTATAATATATTTCGCCAGATTCTACATAATACATATAATTTTGGTATAAATCCTCTCCAATTGTAGATTATAAAGCCAGCATACTTCTTCTAGTAAAAACATATCTATCGTCCTTCAAAAGATTAAACTTTTTCACTTAGGGATTAATATTTTTTATTCAAATTTTTTATCAATATTTTTCAACTTTTTATTTGATTTTCTATTTTCTTTCGATTATACTAAAATCATAAAAATAGAGTTAAACTAATGATTACAAAAAAGCAAAGAGAAATTCTAGATTTTATAAAATTCTTTTCTCAAAGGAAGGGGTATGCCCCTTCCTTCGTTGAAATAAAGAATCACTTCAAACTTTCTTCTGTATCTACTGTTCATTTTCATATTACTAAACTGAAAAAGAATGGATATTTAGAACAACTAAAAAATAAAGCGCGTTCAATTAGTGTACCTGAAAAAGAATCACTTATAAAAATTCCAATTTTAGGAACTATCGCCGCAGGTGAACCAATAGAAGCAATACAAGAAAACGAATTTATCTCTATACCAAAAACCAAATTACCCAAAAACGGAAAAATTTATGCTCTACAGGTACGCGGGAATAGCATGATTGATGAAAATATACGAAACGGTGATGTAGTGTTAGTCAGGCAGCAAGAAATCGCTGAAAATGGTCAGCGTGTTGTTGCTTTAATAGATAACTGCGAAGCTACGCTTAAAAAAATTTACAGAGAACAAAATAAGATTAGATTACAACCAGCAAATAGCAACTATGAGCCAATAATCATTAGAAAAGGTAGGGATATAAAAATTCAGGGTATAGTTGTTGATGTAATCCAAAACGAGGAAGAGCTACAGGCAAAAAAACTTCCACCTACAATTTTAAGAGATAATATAAAATCTCTATCTTTTAATAAGATAATATTAGGTGATGCTCTAGCTGAGTTAAAAAAACTGCCAGATGAAAGCTGCGATGTTATCATTGCTGATCCTCCTTACAATATTGGGAAAGATTTTGGCAATAATGAAGATAAACTAGAATTAAATGACTATATCTTATGGTGCAAGGAGTGGATAAATGAATCCATTAGGATTATGAAACCTACAGGTACGATGTTTATTTATGGTTTTAGTGAGATTTTAGCTCATCTTTCCGTTGAAATACCAATCAAAAAAAGATGGCTTATTTGGCATTATACAAACAAAAATGTAGCTTCATTAAACTTTTGGCAAAGAAGTCACGAGTCAATAATTTGTGCATGGAAAGACAAGCCTAACTTTAATAGAGATGAAATTAGAGAACCATACACTGATAACTTCTTAAATGGAGCAGCCGGAAAAGTAAGAAAAAGAACAGTAGGCAGATTTAGTAACGGTAACAAAGAAACTATCTATAAAGCTCATGAGAAAGGAGCACTGCCTCGTGATGTTATAAAAATTCCAGCACTAGCAGGGGGTGCCGGAATGATTGAGAGATGGTTTTTATGTAAAACATGCAATGATGTCTTTGAACCATTAAAACTAAAAGAACACAGCAAACATAATATCGTTAAACATCCAACTCAAAAACCGCTTGAGTTGTCAAAAAAACTAATTTTGTCAGCAATGCCAAAAAAAGATGGTATTGTCTTGGTGCCTTTCGCTGGTACCGGATCTGAGTGCGTAGCAGCTAAGAAATTAGGTAATTTTTATATTGGATTTGAAATTAATCCCGATTATATAAGAATAGCAGAAAAATTTTTAAATTCGGTAAACTTTATACCACAATTATTTTAGAAACCTATCTATCTCTACTTTTTTAACTTCAAAAGCATAAGGGGTAAAAATCACAAAACAATTTTTGAGTGCTCGCGTTCGTTTATCTTTTTGAAACCTTAAATAAGGTTTCCTAAATTCTCCTTTTATTGTTTTTGGATTTGACAAACAAGAAGGAACCTCGTATTTAATATCTATTACTTCTCCTTCTAATTTACCCTTTCGTGGTAGAGGCCTGCCACTCTTTACTCCGCTATAACTGGTTTTCTTAACCTGGTAATTCAGAAAGTTTCCTTTGTATTCAACCCTAATATCAGCACCTTTACTATCTAGTTCTGCAGACATAGAGACTGAACCTTCCCCAAAAACAGACTCAGCTACGTATCCAGCATGTATTTGTGTTATTAATCCTGCCCAAGTTCTATAAATTCTTGCCTCAATGCCACGGTAAAAGCAATCTTTGCATATTGTTGACTTTTCTCTAAATTTTTCTAAAAGCTTTGCTTTCTCTTTTATATATCTCATATAGAAATCTTCAAATGTAAGAAACGTTTTCTCATCCCAATACACTTTATATAAAAGTTCTATAGCTTGGATATCCTTAGACAAGTCCATTTCAACAATTTTAATATTACTATACTTTAGTCTATAATATTTAAGATCTACTGACTCTAAAAATTTTTCAAATTTATCTAATAACATAATAAAATTACAAAAAATAAGACATCAGCTTTATATAAGTATTTGCAAATTGCCTTAACTCTATCACGTCAATTTTCCCATTGTGAATGAGTATCTTTAAAATATTTTCTATTGTAAAATAACTTTCCATTTTTAAATACTTTATCTATTATTTATAAAGTGTCTTGCCTAAATAACAAAATCCCAAACCGTTTTTTTAAGGAATTAAAGGATATTATTTTTTATTTTCAATATCTTTTTTTGATCTTATTCTTTTTCTTATTGTAAGAGGATGCTCTGCTCTTGCTTTTATTTCTTTAAAATATTTTAATTTATCGTATTTGCTCATATATTTTTTTATTTATTAAAATTATAACTTTGCTTTATTAGGTAAAAAACTTTTTCCAGATCTGATTCTTTTTCAATTTTCACCTCATAATCACCATTTCCCCAATGTCCAATTGGCTTAGGTTTGGTCAAATCTCTTGCTAGACCTTCAGGATCTTCTAGCTGACCACTTTTCATATTAAGAAATATTTTTAAAGAAGATACTTTAATTACAACATCAACAAAATTGGTAGATGTTTTATAAGCAATGTATTTAGCTTTCGGTTCTTCAATTATGCTTTCATCCAAAGAGGTGATATTCTCTCTTAATTTATAAAAAAGCGAACCGGTTTTCTTACTAGCTTTATTAATATGATCATTTATTGAATAAGTTTTTTGAAATATCTTTTGTTTTTCTTTTTGCTTTTTTGCTTTTTTTGTAATTCCAGACATAGAAATTTTAATCTTTTGATAATTATCAGGTTCTAGATGCAAAATATTATTATCGTAAATTCTATATCTTAGTAGCTCAATATTTATTGGTAAGATATCTGCAGTATCAAGGTCAAACTTATTATAGTTTTCAGCAATACAAATTACTCTTGGTGAATCCCAATCAATATCAATTTTGATTTCATTTTTTCTACATAAAATATCAAAATCTGATTTATGGTCTAAAAGCCATCGTAAGTAAGAAAGACCTTGGTTTATTACATTATCATTTTGTGTCTTTTTGTATTCAATGATTACCGGTGAACCATTTCTATCTATCCCCAAAGTATCAATTCTACCCCCAAAACTAGTTGAATATTCTCTAGCTAAAAATGTGATATTTAATAATTCTTCCAGATTATTTTCAAATAGTAATTGAAGATCTTTCTCTAAACCTAAATTTTTTACAACTATTTTTTTTGCTATTCCGTTTTTTATTTTGAATAAAGCCATAAATATACTTTTCCTTTTTTTATATTCTAACATTTTTACAACTTCTTACATATTTTAACTATTTTTATTAAAAATTGTAATTGATGAATTTAGAACCAGGCCATAAAGGAATTAAGTAACTTTAAGAATATCTTTAATAAATATGCCCATAAGTTGATATTTCATACACTAAGAAGATAGTTGGAGAATAACCAACTATCTATTAAATACTCAATTTAATTTTTCCTAAAATAATTCTTGTACTAAATAGAAAAAATAAATTGTAAAAATACCTATCCCCTGTATAATTAACCTTGTACAATTTAGCCTGTGCAGTGTAAAAACTGTAAGGACACCTTAAGAAATATACCCTATTTAGCCGGCTTATAAGATAAAAAATAATTGGAGTTAGCCTGTAAGCCGAGTTATATACCAATTCATACATTACCACCACTCCCAAACAAACCACAAAACCCTATTATTTCAACAGCTCCCTAAACCTCTCCTGTAACCTTTCAATTTTTGGAGATATAACCAGCTGACAATATGACCCACCCTCATTACCTGCATAATAATCCTGGTGGTAATCCTCTGCCAGGTAAAAGGTATCAAGTGGCTTAACCTCTGTAACAATTGGATCGCCATAAACCTTACCCTCTTCAAGCTCCTCAATCAACTTCATTGCAGTCTGCTCCTGACTCTCGCCCTCATACAATATAATAGAACGATATTGTGACCCCCTATCATTTCCCTGCCTGTCCGGTGTCGTGGGGTCATGAATATAAAAAAATACTTCAAGCAGCTTCCTATAGCTTATAACTTCCGGGTCATATTTAATCCTTATCACCTCGGCATGCCCGGTATCCCCGGCCGAGACCTCCTCGTAAGTAGGACTCTTAACCGTTCCGCCCGCATATCCGGACTCAACGGCTTTTACTCCCTTAAGCTTTTCAAATACTGCCTCCATACCCCAGAAGCATCCGCCGCCAACCACTGCTTCCTCATAGCTTCCAGCATCTTCCCCTATATAATCATCACCGGTTTTTTCTTCCATAGCCGTATCACCGCACCCTGTACAAATAATTAACCCTGCTATAAATATAATACATAAAAGCAATAAAACTCTCTTCATATTCCATCCCGGCTACCTTCTAAGCATTAAAAACATGATACCGTTAAAAATAAAAATTATATTAAGCACACTTACATAAATTAAGAGATACTTAAGGGCTGAAACAATGTTATAGATACTGAATGAATCTATTGTCCTGTCAAACAAGTCTGATATTTCCTTAAGGTCCTCCGATATCTCTACAAGCTCATCCCCTGTTCTTTCAACATCGGAAGCATTGGTCTCAATATTTTCCTGGGTTGCCTCAAGCTCTCCGGAAAGAGTAATAAGGTTATCCCCTATATCGCTAAAGTAGTCCTCCGCATCCTCAAGGGGCTTAAATCCAAGAATTTCAAAAGACACTATATCTGCAATTTCACTGAAAGCCATCCCTGAATCATAGGATATCTCCGAAGCATAGCTTAATGTATCCCCGGCAGTCAGTAAACTCTCCTCAATATTACCGGTAGTCACCCCGGAATTTTCAAGCACTCCTGCAACATCACTGGTAGCTTCAGAAACTGAAAGAGCAAGACTGTGGACGTTATCAAAATCTTCCTCATGCGAGTTTAAAACTATAATGCCTCCAAAAGAAAGAACCGACCCGCACAATCCAAACAAGATGGAAATAATTGAAAAAACAGTTATTATTAATCTTTTCATATCAATCTATAAACCCGCTACTCTTCCTTGAATTCATCCGGATAGATTACGGTCCCGCTTTTTCCCTCAAGCGCACCCCCGGCCAGTTCAATAGCCATAAACGCCTCATCCGGCACTTCAAAAGGAAATTTTATATCCCACTGTGAAGCTCTCTTAAAACCGAATCTGAGGTAATAGTCTTTATGGCCCACAACGACTATTGAATCATATCCAAGCTCCGTAGCTAATTCCATTCCACTCTTAATCATTTTTGTACCAATCCCCCGTCTCTGCAGCCCGGGGATAACCGCTATGGGCGCAAGCATGAGTGATTTAAAAACGGAACTTCCAGAAATTTTTATCTCCGAAAAAAGAATATGGCCGACAACTTTGCCACTTGCTTCGGCAACAAGCGAGAGTTCGGGAATAAAACTGCTGCCCTCTCTTATCCTTTCAACAAGCCTACTTTCATTTTCCTGACCGAAAGCTAATTTATTTACTAGGTAAATGTCTTTATAATCTTTTTTTTCTTCTTTCCTTATTAATACGTTCATATCAGGATAACCCCCTGTAAATTACTAACTTAAACAAGTTTAATTTTTTAACACGTTAAATGCAATGCGCACACGACCTTTTCCTCCATACAGTTCCTGTTATATTCTTCTACTGCTTCAGAAGTTTTCATAGCTTTAAATTCTATCCGCATAACCTTTAATTTCTCTATTAATTTATCACTTACTTTCATAAGCCCGTATGCGCCTGTACCAATGATTAATAGCCGGGGCCTGTATTCCATTATTTCTAAAATATCATCCTCCGCCAGGAAATGACCCGACTTTCTCCTCCAGTCTGCGGCTATATGGTCAGGGAAGATAATCAGATCTTTTATAAATTTTTGATTATCTACCGTTACGCTACCGAAGATATATGAATTTATCATGATATATATTCTTTAAATTTAGCCCTATTAGCAAATACTCCAAATAATTTCTTTGTTAAACTCAAATACTATTATCTCTAAGATTTTTAATACTTCAATAAAAAAATGAAATTAAATATTAACGTGCAATTTAACCGGCCTGCCTTTCCGGAATAACAGTGACTTGCACAAGTCACTGGTTAAATAAAATATTTTCGGGTAAAATATTTCTATATTTTCAATTCAATTGACAATGAGGAAGGTTAATATGGAAAATCAGCATAAATGGAAACTTAGTATGTGGCAAACCATTATACTCTTTAGTTTTTTAGTAATGGTAGTTCATGCACTGGGAACTTACTTTTTTGACTACTTTGCCGGTACAGCAACCATAGGATTTGGAAAAATGGGCGAGGTTACCGGAATAGGCATGTTCTTCATTTATATGACTGGCTATTTTACAGCAATAATTATAATTCTGCCAATTCTACTTTTTAAAAAATTTGGCATTGGCACAATGATCTTTATACCATATGCCGTTATATGCTTTTTTGTAGAGTACTATTACGAATGGCACTCTGTTCAGTTTCAGGTATTAAGAGGTATATGGGCGGTGTTTGGATGGGCTATCGTAGGGCTTCTAATCGGTCTTTCCGCGGATGTTGCCTTTAGATTCCTGCCTTACAGGGTCAGTGTAAGATTAAAGTCAATAATAGCAGGTATGCTAACGGGTATTGTAAATTTTATCCTGACCTTACTTGCAATGCTATTTTTTTACAGGTCACCAATGCCAGTTTCACCGGTTGTCCACGGTTCATTTTTGGGGGTGGCTTATTTCTGCTTGCCCTGGCTTATTATAAATAGCGGTTTTGGCGGATACACAGCCTACGCAATCTCCAGGGAATTTAAAGCGTAAGATTATAAAAAAAATTTAATTTATTACAACTGGATAATTTTAAATACAGGAGGCAAACATGAAAATACTCATTGCCTACGGCTCGACATACGGAACCACGGAAAAATGCGCCAGCATCCTTGCAGGGATTCTAAAGAAAAAAAATTATGAGGTTGACCCTGTGGATCTCAAAAAAAATAAAAGAGTAGATCCTGAAGACTACGACCTTATTGCAGTAGGCGGCTCATTTATCGCCTTCAGAATGAATTCCGCAGTAAGAAAGTTTGTAAAAAGAAATCTAAATACCCTTCTTAATAAAAAAACCGCCATTTTTATGTGCGGCGCAGATGATGGATGGGAAGATGAAATAAAAAAGGGGTTTCCTGAGGAGCTGCTAAAAAAGGCAGTATTAAAAGGATATTTTGGATATGAGATAATCTGGGATAAGCTTAATCCAATGATTAGAAAAATAATACAGAAAGCATTTAAAACCACCGAAACAATATCAAAAATAAACCACAAAAATATAGAAAAGTTTGCTGATGACATCATAAAAGCTTTATCTTAAGTATATATCTAAAATATTTATATACACTTTTATTCCTTAACAATTATTTTTTTTGATATAATTGTCCTATGATAAAAGATGAACTTAAAAGTTACCTGGACAGTAGTGAATTTAAAAAAACACCGGAATCCGGAGGAGGTAAACGCAAGCCATCAGGAAAAGAACCAATCTTTGTCATCCAGAAACACTTTGCTACAAACTTCCATTATGATTTTAGACTGGAGGTAGAAGACGCTCTTGCTTCCTGGGCAGTCCCCAAAGGCCCTCCGGAAGCTCTCGGAACAAAACGGCTTGCTGTCCGCACAGAGGACCACCCGCTTGAATATTCAGATTTTGAAGGAGTTATACCTGAAGGGCAGTATGGCGCCGGTGCGGTAATCATATGGGACAGGGGCACTTATATAAATTTAAGGAAGAATAAAGAAGAAGAAGACACTGATATGAAAAAATCCTTAAGTGAAGGGAAAATTGAAATCTGGCTTAAGGGCGGGAAAATAAAAGGGGGCTACTACCTTATAAGGACCGGCATGCAGAATGATAAGGAGCAGTGGCTTTTAATTAAGGCCAGAGATGAAAAAATAGATGTTACCTAACCAGGATTTTTTGCCGCTTCTATCCTTTCCATTATCGGTGGGTGGCTGTATAGGAAAAATTTATATTTACTGTTCAAAACGAACCGGTATTATGAGCTCATCATCATATTCACGAAGGTCGGAAGGGTTGTCTTTTTCTAAAACCAGATATCCTATTTCCGTAGCAGGTCTTTCAAATTCAATCTCTGCTCTGAACGGTACGAAATCTTCCGTCATCCAATCATTAAGCGCCTCAGCATAATGAACTGCGATCTCCTCTCCACTCCCGTCCAGAAGCCTAACGGGAAAATTAGCCTCAAAAAACCAGGTCCCCCTTGCTTCTCCTGTAATTATAAGAGGGCTTGAAATAACCTGACTGGGCCGGGGGCTTTCTACTATTATATCCTTTTCTTCTTCCTGCTCATCTAAATCCTCCGGGGCCTCTTTCCCCTCTTCTTCTTTTTTATCTTCACCGGCTACTGTAGATTCCGGTTCGTCTTCTTCACCGCCAGGCGCTTCTATAGCTGTATCTTCAGAATCTTTTATTTCTATATCCCCGGATTCTTCATCTCCGGGTAAAAAATACGTGCAGGAATAAAAAGATAAACTTAAAAATAATACCACAGCAATAAAGAAAGATAATATATATTTTATTTTCATATCAGTCCGCTTTTTAAAAATAATTACGCTCCCCTTATCACCTGAATTTTACAGCAATAAATTCTGCTTTTCAATTCAAATTATCCCACAGTAAAATATCCAGATTGAACCTGGAGATTTACCCTTTCCTTATATTAATATAAAAAAAGATATATAATATTCCTTTAGTTAAAAATAAACACTATTCTGCACATCCGGGCATTTTTAAAAATTTTTATTCAAGGAGATTTTAATTATGCAAAAATCTTTCTATTTACCTCTTGTACTACTTCTCATATCAGTGATTATATGCTTCCAGCTTGCAGGCTGCAATGGAACCGAACCGCAGGATGAGGTATCAGAAGAGGCCGCAACTGAAGAAGCTGAAGGGGAAGGAGGAGATGAAGAAGAGGGAGAAGAAACCCCTGATGGTGAAGAAACCAGTAAAGAGGAATCTAGTGATGAAAACGGGGATAAAGAGGAACCGGAAGAACCAACATCAGATAAAGAGCAGAAGGAAGAAGCTGGCGAAAATGATGAAGAAGAAACCAGTGAATCAAAGGAAGCGCCCGCTATAGAACTAAGTATTTATGAAGGACCGCTATATTCAGAAGAAGATGATGTCTGTTACTACAGAATAGAGGCCATAATTACAGGAAACCCTCAGCCGGAAGTAGAGTTTTTAAAAGATGACAGTAATAGTGCCTGGGGGGAAGGAAAATGTCAGGTTAATCTCTATAATCCCGAAGATACCTATAAGCTTATAGCCACCGCTACCAATTCAGAAGGAAGTGCCACTGCTAGTTTAGACCTGTGCTGGGAATGTGAACTGGAAGAAGATGTAGAAGCCCCCGACTTAATGACATCAAATCTCCAGGATTTGATACAGTCAGTAGAAATGGAAGCACTGCTGCGCCCCTATGTAATCTTAAGTCCCGTAAATATTGGATATGCAATTAAAAATGATGGCATAAACTATGAATCGGTTATAATCGGTGACTCAATACAGAATATGGATGTAAGGGGATTTTTTGATTTTGACACCACCGGTTTAATTGGTAAAGAAATAGTATCCGCCACACTCGCACTCAGAAACCCGACTATTTATGGAGACCCTTCATTTAAGGGAAACTGCATAAAAGTTATGAACCTGTACCATTTCACGCAGCTTGACAGTTATAGTCTGGGCAGCGGGGTTATCGTAAAGGAAGATTGCACCGGAAACATGGATATAGTTGTCTCCGAGTATCTGGAAGAAATAATCAGGGATACAATAGACCCCAGATGTGGAAACAAGATGTTAAAATTTAAAATATTTTACACAAATGATTCTTCAGATGGAGACTCCCAGATAGATGCAAGAGAATATGCAAGGGAAGATATAAGTCTGATTGTCTGGTATAACAACTAGATTTTATCTTATTTATATCAATAAGATGATTAAGCTTTAGGAGAAGTTACTATGATATTAAATAAAAAAATATATTCCTTCATACTGATTTCAACATTAGTGGTAATTTCAAGTTTTACTCTCTCCTGCGATACTATTTTTACTGCAATAGAGGACGCGGAAAAAGAGGCAGGAGATGCTGAATCTTTTGAATATTATGAAGAGGTCTCAGTAGAGGAATTTACGGGAGAAGAAATTGGAGTACAGGAACCTTCCGAAGAAACCGCGGATGAAGAAGAATCGCCAGTAAAATTTACAGGCGCAATTCTAAAAAAGCTGGATGAAATAGAAAAGAATTATTCACTTGAATTCAGGCAATACCTGGAATCCCTTGAAAAAAATTATCTGGAAAGCTTATTAAACGATGATAGTGAAATAAAGAAAGAATACGATCTTTTCCAGTGGATAAATTCATTTTCTAAAAATGATATACTCTTTACCGCCGATGAAAATACCTTTCCGGATGAATGGTACAAATCCCCAATTAACGCAAAAGCAGAAAGTTTACCTGAAGGAGAAATGGAAAGATCAAAAAATATAGTAATAGCTGCTCTTCATAAATATCCCATAGAAATTTTAAATTACAACCTGAAAAATGTATATGTATTAAAATCCATGAATTTTTTTGGAGCCGACTACGGTGGAACAAATTCAATAGATGCAGTTTATTTAACCAACAATGGCGTGGCTACAAGCTATACCAATGCCTATATAGAGGAATCATTCCACCACGAATTTTCCAGCATATTACTTAGAAACTATGGGTATTTATTTAATGAAAAACAATGGAGGGATATTAATCCTGAAGGATTTGAATATTTTGATGAATCAACCGGCGGGTCAGGCGCAATTAAAGAAGGAAAGGCATCAAAGGATTTCAGTTCAGAATTACATGAGTCAGGATTTTTATACGAATATGCCCAGTCAACTATGGAAAATGATTTTAACTCTTTTGCAGAAAATATTTTTATGGGAAATGAAGTTCTTTTTACAGTTTCGGAGCAGTATGAAAAAATTGAAATGAAGCTTAATTTAATCGTATCATTTTATAACACCATACATCCCCAATTTACCATTGAATATTTTAAAGGACTTTAAAAATAAGGGGATAAATTTCTTAATATGTATAATTATTTAACGTAATAATCTGGATCTTTTTCTTCTTATAATTTTTGTAATTAAGAAATAATCTATTGTCATCGGTTATAAATTTTCCATTAAAATACTCTGCAGTTGCCAAAAATATACCATCATAAACGCTTTCCTTAATATCAATTGCTATTTTTACCGCTCCCTTTAATATTTCCACATCGATGTAAAATATTATCCCCATGTTATATAACTTATCAATTATTTCTAACTGTTCACTTCTATATTTGTTAAGTTTACTTTTTAAAACATTCGCCATCTCAAATACAGCCAGTTCGGGTGCTATTATTTTAATTTTATTATCCATATACATGCTTAAAATAATATCTGCTTTTTCTTTTCTATTTTCGTTATCCTTAAAAAACCACTTTACAATAACCGAAGTATCCAGTATCAATAATTCCCCTTTGTTAAAGGAATTTATAGAGCTTTCGGAAACTAAAAAAACATTTCTATCTAATTGTTCTCCATTTTCCTTATAATCCATTTTATCCCGGCTAACCTTTCCGCTTTTCATTCCTTAATTTCCTGATGTCAGCAGTAGAATCCCAGCCCTTAAGTTCCTCTCCAAGCTTATCTCTCATTTTTACTATATCTTTAACTGCTTTCTTTTTTCTTTCTTCCAGAATTTTTCCTTCCAATTCAGTAAAATAACTCCTAATTGCTTCTCTTATCAGTCCCGATCTTGTTGAATTTATTAAGTATCTATATCTATCTAACTTCTTCAATGTATCATCTGGAATAGATATATTTATCCTGGACATTATTTATCTCCTTATAATTACTTTTGACTTCTTTAACTTCTATTATCACATTATACTACACAATAAAAATAAGTAAAAAGATATGTATTATTTTACACAATAATAATCAACCGGAATCATTTATAAAAACAGACTGCTTTAACTCCCAATCCTAAGACAATGAAGAGCACTTATAATTTTTAAATAAGTAAATTCCATTTAAAGAAAAGTAAAAAATCAAACCGGTAGATTCCTGCGGTTAAAAATAACAATTGCACTACCATACAGGACAGCAGCAATTAAAATAAGGATAATAAACGCTACAAAAGTAAAAGGTGCACGCTCAATAATATCAGCAGGCCTGTATAGAGCAAACAAAGAGAAGTTGCCAATCCATTTATAATCAGGGTTTACATTGGATAACATATTTATTACGAGAAACAGTACCGGGATACCCCCACCTAAAGCAAGAGAATATTTTGTTTCATTAAAGATGCAGGAAGATAGGAAAGATATCCCGCTTATAACATAAAATGCAAACATTGCACCAAGATTCAGCAGTAAAAACCCCTTAATATCAAGCTCTCCGGGAAACATCGCCTCACTCATACCAATACCAATAACAGTTACAACCCCGAATAGCAGAGTTACAGACACAAGCATATAGGCTGCCTGAGTGGTTATAATCTTAAGCCGTGTATTGGGAGTTGAAAGCAGATACGCCATTGAACCCCTGTCAACATATCTGGCAACAAGAGCATTTGCAACTATAATACAATAAATCATTGGGAACATAATGATAAGAAAACAATAATAGTAACTGGCGATAAATCCTGTCAGGCCAGTAAAAACTTCGGAATAACCCATAGCATTTGCCAGCCCCTCCGGAAGCAGTCCAATCATTTTTTCAATTTCAAGGTCATACATGGGAATGATTATAGCTAAATACATAATCATCACCAATAAAATAACTACACCTGTCACCCAGTTTGCCCTTGTTGTGGTTTTAAATAGTGCAAAACTCATTCTTCTACCTTTTCCTGCCCGTAATATTTCAAAAATACCTGTTCCAGACTCTGTGTCTTTATATCAAGTCCCCGCACCCTACATTTGTTAAGACCTGCAATAAAACCATCAAAATTATCTCTTACCACCACATCAATATGATTACCCGAGATATTCTCAATATCCAGACCACTTTCTTTTAATTTCCTGATATCTTCATCTGAAGCAACTGTTACTGTAATAACCTTTCGCCGAGCGGCTTTCAGGGAATTTATATCCTCAACTGCAACAAGTTTGCCCTCTCTGATAATGCCTGCCCTATCACAGGTGCGTTCGATTTCATCAAAGTTGTGGGAAGACATAAATATGGTCTTACCCCTGCTTTTTTCTTCCAGGATTAATTCTATGAAAATATTCCTCATTAAAGGATCCAGTCCTATAGTCGGCTCATCCAGCACGTATATGGCGGGGTCATGCATAAAAGCTGCAACAATAGCAAGTTTCTGCTTCATTCCTTTAGACATCCTCCGTATTTTACCGGAAGTGTCCAGCTCCAGCCGGGATATCAGCGAATCAGTTCTTAACCGGTCTTTCAAACCCCTCATTGCTGCCATAAAATTAAGAAACTCCATCCCCGTCATCCCGTCAAAAAAGGCAGCCTCGCCAGGTATATAACCCATATTTTCTTGAATCCTGGCAGCCTGCTTCCTGCAATCCAGCTCTCCTACCCTGCAGCTTCCATTATCTGCATTTAAAAATCCTAACATAACCCTTATTGTAGTAGTTTTACCGGCCGCATTCGGCCCAAGATAGCCGAATGCTTCACCCTCATTAATTTTAAACGATAGGTCAAAAACACCCTTTCCACTGCTATAAATTTTGGTTAGGTTCCTAATTATAATAATGGACATATACTTATTGGTATTATTATTTAATTCTATATCACTTAATTTTCAAGTTTAGAAATTAATTATTTTTATGTCAAATGCTTTAATCCTCTTTTCCAATGCAGCTGAATGAAAATTAAAAACTTCTTTTTATTAAATAATTCATGTATCATTGAATAACAATCATATTATCCAGTCTATCAAACTTATAATACGGATATAACGGGTAATAAAATAATTAAATCAGAATCATACTTTAAAACAAAAATAAAGATCCTGCTGTTTCTATTATTTATTCCGCCTATATTTGGAGAGGTTCTTTCCGGATCAACTACGCCATTGGAGTTTATAAATCCCATAAGCCTTATAGTCCTTACTTTACTTTATGGAGGAGGAGCCCTTCTTATAAGAGAGCTAAATGCAAGATGGAAACTGGGGTGGGGTATCATTTTCCTGCTCATTTCCTATGGAATAATTGAAGAAGGTCTTATGGTCCAGTCTTTTTTTAATCCGGGATGGGAAGACCTAAATGCATTATCGGGGTATGGCACCTATTTTGGAGTCCAATGGAGCTGGACTATAATGCTTGTTATATTTCATGGAACCATGAGTACTTTTATACCTATATTAATAACCGAAATTAGCTGGCCTGAGTATAAATACAGGCCCATCCTGGGAAAGAAAGGCCTGATCTTTTTTATCTGCAGTTTTACCGCTGTATTTTTATGGGGATTAATTTCTATAGGTTTCAGCAAAAATTATTCCGGCATATACAAACCGGATATAACCACCCTTGTTTTAACTTTCATTCTGGTAGCAGGCCTGGTCTTTGGTGCATACTTAAGCAGGAAGGTTAAGTTAAATTTTAAAAAAATATATATACTTCCTGTATTTTTATTTGGCCTGATAGGTTTTTTGTTTCAGGCAACAAACCTGTTGCTGACAAATTTTTTGGCCTTTCTAAATATAAGAGCAGAGATAACCCTAACTGTTCAGGCATTATTATTCATACTTCTAATTCTTTTCCTGGTTTTACAAATATTTAATAAAGATGCTAAAAAGAAGCATCTTATCTCATTTATTTATGGTTCAATTCTATTCTGGATACTACTGACCCCTATTCTTGAATTTAATGAAGGAGACAGGGGAATCCTATATATTGGAGCCATTGGCTTATTGCTGCTTTCCCTCTGGATTGTTTTAATCCGGAAGCGTTTAAATAAAAAGATTTAAAAAAAGCTATAGAGTTTATATCAGACTGAACTTAAAAAAAATAATAGTAACATATACTTACCAGTATATAGATTTATATATAAATAAAGATTATTATAAAAAGCAATAAAATTTAATAAATAGAAATAAGGATATTAAAATGCAACCTGTAATAAGTATAAAAAATGTTAAAAAAGCGCTTGGAGACCGCGAGGTCTTAAAGGATATAAGCTTCACTGCAGGAAAAAGTGACATCTTTGGTTACCTCGGTCCGAATGGCGCTGGCAAAACAACTACCATAAGGATACTTCTCGGCCTTCTGCAGGCAGATTCCGGTAATGTAGAGGTTCTTGGAAAGAATATCAATTTAAGCGAAACCAGAAGAAAAATAGGATTTGTGCTTGATTCCGATGGATTATACGAAAATATGACAGCAGAGGATAACATGGCTTTTTATACCCGTATATACGGTGTATCAGAAGCTGAAGAAAGGATAGGTAGTCTTCTAAAAATAGTAAATCTTGATGACAGAGCCAGAGATATGGTAAAAACCTATTCAAGGGGAATGAGGCAGCGGTTGGCTTTAGCCAGGTCAATGGTCCATGACCCGGAAGTTCTTATCCTTGACGAGCCCACTGCAGGAGTTGACCCTTCAGGGCAGATAGAAATAAGACAGATAATGATTAACATAGCCCGTAAGGAAAATAAGACTATTTTTCTAAGCTCCCACAATCTTGATGAAGTGCAGCGTATCTGTAACCGCATCGCCCTGATAGACAGGGGTAAAATAAAGCTCTATGGTGAACTTAAAAGTCTGCGGCAGGGAATGGGAAAAGGCATGGTTGAAATAAAAACCAGGCAACCTATTCCGGAATCACTTGAGTTAGAAATAAAAAGCCTTCCGGAGCTGGGGTTAAAGGAAAAAATGGATGAAATGCTTATCTTTTCACCCACGGAAGGAACCGGGGTGTCAGAGATAATAAGCTTTCTTAACAGCCGGGGGGTAAAAATTGAAGAAGCAGTAAAGAAAGAAGCATCACTGGAAGAATTGTATTCTACAATCTTAAAAGAGGCAGAGCCATCATGAGATATACAAGTTTAATAATAAAAACCAGCATTAAAAATAATATTCATTTTAAGATCCCGCTTATTATCTATATTATTATAACGTTAATATGTGTTGTGGGTATTACAGCAATATTTAGCATAATTTCCATTTCCCCTGAAATGGAAAAAGAGCTTACTGATATATCTCTTCTGGAGACATATCTCGGTGTGATTATGTATTCTACATGTACTATCGGCGTAGGTGTAAATTTAAATGCATTCGCATTCCAATCCATAACCAGGGAAAAAACCCGCGGCAATATTGAATCACTACTTGCTACCCCTCTTAAAGCTGGAAGTATCTGGGCAGCCAAGAGTATAGCCACTTTTATACCGGGACTGATTGTTGGAGAGTTTCTCACGATTCTGGTTATGATTGTTATCAACTATATTTATTTTATTCCTGAAATAGGCTTTATATTCAATCCCTGGACAGCAGTCAGCACTTTTATAATTATTCCGCTTATTTTTCTGAGTCTCAGCCTGCTTTCCCACCTTGTAGGGCTGACCAGCAGAGCCGCCAACGGTAATATTATCGTCCAGATTTTTCTACCGGTTTTTGCAAACGTTATGATTAACCTTTCAATTCATCATGTTCTGGAAATTACTTCCTGGACTTTTACCGCAATTAATCTCGGGATAGCTGCTGTAATTATCATTATTTCTATATTCCTAATGCGCCGTCTTACAAAGGAAAGAATAGTACTGTCAGGTTAGGAGTTTGATTTGAAAAGAACAAATCTTATTTTAAAGAGAGATTTCACAGAACTAAGGAAAACAAATGCTTTCCTTATAGTAACCATAATATTTGCTGCTGTAACCATTGCTGCCGCATTAACCATAAGCATTATTTTAAAACAAAAGGAATGGATATCCCATCCGGCAGCAAGACCCATACTTGAAATAATAATAAGCGTTACGGCTTACTTTCTTCCAGTTTTCGTATTAATTTCATTTATCTGGTCTTTTGCCAGTCTTCCCCTGGTTAAAGAAAAAGTAAGCGGAGTCATCACTTCCCTGCTTGCCACCCCGCTTACTGCAGGAGAAATCCTTCTGGGTAAGAGCCTGAATATTTTTCTTCCCGGGTTTGTTATTTCTACTATCTCCACTTCAATTGTTCTTCTTACAATAAATTTTACTGCGATAAGGCCTGCTACAGGAGATATCATATTACCCATCCCTTCGTTAATTATAGGTCTTATCATAAATCCCCTTCTCTTCTTCGGATTGACTCTCCTTATTGTTCTCCTTTCACTGGCAGACAATCCCGATATAGCAATAGCACCCTCATTTGTAATAGGATTTGGTTTAATGATGGGAATTCCCCTGGGGCTGGCCACGGGAAAAATAGACCTCGTCTCCTGGTCCTTCACCATGTGGTACCTTATAGGGGTTATAGTATTCTGGATAGTCATTCTCTGCTTTTTACCGCTTCTTACAAAAGAAAAAATTATCCTTTCAAGTAAAGGGGAACAGATTTAATATCCTGCTGAAACTTAATATCACATCGATGACATCCTGGCATTTTCCCATAATTTATTCATTGAAACTAACAAAATTGTAAATTTTTTCGTTTATATATAAAAAGAATATTTTAATGGGGGTTTTAGATGATTAAAAAAATTATTACCGGAATAATAATTACAGCTTTTCTTATTCTTGGTGGCGCAGGTTCCATTTATGCTTTCCAGAAAGAGCAGGTAAAAATGGATACTGCAGACGCTGATACGGAAAACCAGTTAATTCCATTAGTAAATTCCAGCTGGGAAGACTCTGCAATTCAACTTAAATGTAATAAAAATAATAAAAATTATTTAGCCGGGGAAAACAGATACCGGCATAATAATACTTTCAGAAAGAATGAAGAAAATAATAATTGCGAACTCGAAAAAAATAATTACTCCTGGCAGTATAGTTATAATCATAAAAATAAAGACTGCAGTGAAGATAACCGCTTTGAATATAATTACCGTCATAACCAGACACATCAAAATTCCCTTGTTAATAATGAAGACAATTTTCATCAAAGGCAAAACCATAACAATAATAGCAATAATCAATAATAAAGATATAGAGAGGTAAATAAAAAATGAAACTTAAAATAAAATTAAAAATCATAGTGGATATATTTTTACTAATTGCTGGTTTATTCAGTACTGTAACCGGAATAGTACTTCTAGCAAGCCCATCCGGCGCAGGAATGCACAGAGGACTTAGAACAGATGAATTGATATTAGGTCTTACCAGCAGAGGGTATGTAAAAATTCTGCATGACTGGAGTTCAATTATACTTATATTACTGGTCGTTTTTCACCTTATTTTAAACTGGCCTACCATACTCTGCTATATTAAAAGCATTTATAGAAATGTAATAAAGCAGAACAGCAGGTGTAGTTATGAAAATTAAAATGGAAATAGTATATAATTAATGTTTACAGCAGCACTTTACTAAATTTATAGCAGTAAGTATAAATGGCAAACATTAATCTATATCTTAAAAATTTTAAAAAAGATGGTAATAACATATGGTTTGAAAAAATTTATACTCTGTTTTTACCCCGAATATACAGGTATTTTTACCTTAGATTATTTGACCGTCAGCAGGCAGAGGACCTTACCAGTGAGGTTTTTATAAGAGTATATAAAAATTTACGGAAAACTAATTTAAATACGAAGACTTTCCGGGCATGGATTTACAAGATTGCATCTAATTTACTGATAGACCATTTTAGAAAAAATAGACGATATGTTAAGGATAAGCCTCTTGAAGAAATAAATAATAAATTAATCAGTAGTGATATATTAATTAAAAATAGTCCTTTATTAAAAAAAGAACTGGGTTTTGAAAACATAAAACTCATAGAAGCAATAGGGAAACTGACAAAGCTACAGAAAGATGTAGTTATCCTTAAATTTTTAGAAGATTTTGATTACGAGACTATATCAAAAATTCTGGGTAAAAAACAGTCCTCGGTAAGAGGGATATCATTCAGAGCTCTAACGAAACTAAAAGATGAAATTAAAAATAATATATAAATACTATAACTATGAAAGAAAATATTGAAAAAATATTCAACAGGTGCTTGAAATTAATAGAAAAAGAATACAGCATAGAATACTGCCTGAAAAAATACAGTAAATATAAGACTGAGCTCCAGGAATATTTTAATACAATGAAATACCTTAACAATTTGAAAAATATAGAACCTGAAGACATGAATATAAGTGTAAGTCTTGATAAAATTTATAGCGCTGCTGAGAATATTACAGAGCCCGCAATTAATAAAATTAAACACAAAACTAAAACTACTAACAACGGCGGAAGAATCCCTTTTTTAAAACCCGCTATAGTGTTTACATCTATTTTAATAGTATTATTCTTCTCTTTTGCAGGCACTCTTTATGCCTCCCAGGACAGCTTGCCTGGAGAAAATCTCTACCCTGTTAAAAGGGCAGCAGAGAATATACAGTTATTCTTATGGCCCGAATCAAGAAAAGGCCAGGTTCATTTCAAATTCTTAAATAATAGAATATATGAAGCCGATACGTTGATGGAATCCGAAGAAAAGAACGATATAGAATTAATAGAAGAGCTTATCATTGAAATAGACAAAGAATACTATAAATGTAAAGAATATAATTTTTTTACAAATAAAAATGAAGAAGGAATAGTCTATGCCATTAATGATATAAAGAATAAGTATAAAAATAAATATAAATACAGGGAAAGCAATCAGAACACAGAAGAATATAATATATATAATGGGAATAACGATAACAGTAGTAAAGAAACCACGGGTAACGAAGGAAATACAGAAGGAAATGGAAGAAATAGAAAAAGAAGAAGTAACGAAAAGTAGGTCCCAGCAACATTTTATTTTTTCTCTAAAAATTTTAAATATTGTTAATAACTTTTTATAAAATTAATTTATCATTATTGTGGATTTTAACTATATTACTACCCAAAAATATTGAATTAGTTATATAGTCTGAATTACAATATGATTCTTTCTGTTTCTGGCAGTATATGATATGTTTGAAATGTAAAAAATTATAAAGAATAAAGGGACATAAACTATGAATAAGAAATATCATCGCAAGAATGAAGACAAGAGGCTCTTGCAGGCGCCCATATCTTTATCGCCTGATTTTGTAAACACCGACCCCTGGCGCGTACTGCGCATTCAGGGCGAGTTTGTTAATGGATTTGACACACTTGCAGAAGTAGGTCCCTGCATTGCTATTTTTGGTTCTGCACGCACCAGGCCCAGTGATGATTATTATAAAGCCGCTTTAAAAACTGCCGCCCTCCTTGCAGAAAACGGGCTCGGGGTTATTACAGGAGGAGGACCGGGTATAATGGAAGCTGCAAATAAAGGCGCCTTAAAGGCCGGCGGTGTCTCCATAGGTTGTAATATAGAATTGCCCAGGGAGCAAAAATCAAATAAATACCAGAACATTTCACTGGAATTTCGCTATTTTTTCGTACGCAAGATGATTTTTGTTAAATATTCTGTAGGATATATCATTTTCCCGGGAGGTTTTGGCACGCTGGATGAACTCTTTGAAGCATTAACGCTTTCACAGACCGGTAAGATTGAACATTTCCCTGTCGTGCTATATGGTAGCAGCTACTGGAAAGAATTATGCGGATGGATTAACAGCTGCCTGGTTAAGAAATACTCTACAATTGACGCTGTAGATATGAAACTTTACAGGATAGTAGACGACCCGGAGGAAGCAGCCAGCTATATTATAAACTTAATAAAAAGCAATCATCTCATCTGAAAAAATATAAGGAAAATAAAATTATTTCCGGCTTAATAAACATTTTAAGAAAGCTATTGTAAAAAAAGTCACTCATACCCCGTAATTCAGATATTTTTTAGCCGCAGGGTTTCCCAGCCTTCCCCATAAAATAGCACCGGCAATAGTTCCAACAGGCACACTGAACATAGTAAGAACCAGTATAGCTCTTCCCAGGGGGACCGAGTAAGACCTCCTGTTCTTTATTCCTATAAGCGCAATTATTACAACGGTAAGATAAATTAAATCTAAAATAATATTAAATACAACTATCAGGATAAAAATTCTTTGAGGCATTGTTTGCTCTAAATTCAATCCCATTTTTATATACATCAAATATAAACGGGGAATGTAAAAAATGTAAAAAGTATTAATTATAGTAGAAATTACCGATAACCCTAATATAATCCAGTACAGTATCCTGATGCCTCCCAACTGCCTGCTGCCTTCTCTAAGCTCCTCGCCTGTTAACTCAACCATTTTTTATCTCCCTTCATTAAAAATTTAAAAATTAACTTAAAAAATATAATACTTTCATTTTATCACTGGCTATTATTTATATCTTTTATCTTATTTTTAAAATAAAAATATACTTATCTGTAATTTTTATTAAACAATCTAAAAAAAGTCAATTATAAAATTTATACAGTAATTATTAACTGAAATATAGTGAATTAAAAGAAAAATATTTATAACAACAAAAACTTATAATAATCATAATTCCCATAAACTCTATAAAAATTTATAAAAATAGAATAACCTATTTTTATAATAATCTATCCAGCTATCTACCTCTGCATATTTCCTTTTTGATTTATCCTCCATAAAATATATAATATATAAAAAACATCAACCTTTTATGACTTTAAGATATGACTGATTTAATAACAGCTGACATGGAAAACACTATAGCAGAATTTTTAAAACTTCTACCTTTATTTATACCTGTAATTGTAATTGAGTATGGACTCATGATTTTTGCTCTGGTTAAGGTCATCCATCATGAAGTTTCATATCTTCCAAAATGGGCCTGGATTCTAATTATCGTTCTTATTAATATTATCGGGCCGATTATTTTTCTTTTAGCAGGAAGGAAGAAAGAAACAGGAAATGATTGAAGTCACAGGTCTAAGCAAAAGATACGGGCGCCTTGAAGCTTTAAAATCTATAAGTTTCAGGGTAGAAGAAGGAACTGTATTTGGCTTCATTGGCAGGAACGGCGCCGGCAAGACAACCACCATGAATATCCTGACCGGACTTTTGAAGTTTGATAAGGGCAAAATATTTATAAAAGGAAAAGATTTCTTAAAAAACAAGCACAAGCTTTCAAAATTAATTGGCTATTTACCCGAGACCCCTTCATTTTACGATTATATGAACTCCTATGAATATTTGAGTTTTATTGGCGGAATAATAGGGTGCGATAATAAGAACCTCAAAACGACTATTAAAGAATTACTGGAAAAGGTTAAACTAACCAAACAGGGAAAAAGACGCATTAGTGGATATTCAAGAGGCATGAAGCAGCGGCTGGCGCTTGCAGTAGCATTCATGAACAATCCTGAAATTCTTTTTCTTGACGAACCTGCTTCTGCACTGGACCCTGAGGGGAGAATGGAGATGTTGGAACTCCTTGAAGATTTGAAGGATGAAAAAATAACAATTTTTCTTTCTACCCATATTTTAAATGATGCAGAAAAAGTCTGTGACAGGGTATGTATTATAGACGAAGGAAAGATACTGCTAAGCGAAAATCTATCCAGTTTACATAAAACATATATCCAGCCAATCTTTGATATTGAATTTGAAGATGACCCGAAAGACAGGATTGAACCATTAAAAAAACTTGACTGGGTTGAGAATATTAAAATAGACAGACACAGAGCAAGCATTTATGTTAAAGATATAAATACCGCCAAAAGGGAGGTTCTAAAGGAAATTTCAAACCTCAACACCGGTATAATAAGCTACCAGGTAAGAAAAAGCACACTTGAGGATATCTTTATGAGAATGGTAGGTAAAAATGAACTCATTTAAAGCTTACTTTAAAAAAGAAGCTATTGAAGCCATCAGGGCCAACAAATATCTCATTTTATTTACCGGTACTGTTTTCTGGGCTTTGCTTAATCCATTAATGTTAAAGCTTTTACCCATAATAATGAGAAATTATGTTACATCTGAAGTAGCTGACCTCTTTACTTATTTTAACCGTGATAGCGCCTTCGCCAATTTCCTCGGTGATTTATTTGAGATGGGGACACTCTTTATAGTATTTTCTCTTATGGGGTTAATCTCCAACGAAATTTATGGAAAAAAGCTAACTTTCCCTTATTCAAGGGGAGTCAGCCCTACCGGAATGGTGCTCGCAAAATATATCCATTACGCAACTACCATTAACATTTTTATATTGATAGCTTTTATAACTAACTATTTTTATATTAACTATCTATTTACCGATGGGATACTATCAATCGGGATTGTCCTGAAATCAGCACTTTTATATATGCTATACTATTGCACACTTCTATCAATACTTATTTTCTTCAGCAGTATTTTTAAAAGAAGTATTCTTGCAGGAATAACCACCCTGGTCCTTGGATACAGTTTAAGTATATTTAACCAATTCGAAACTTTAAGATTTTATTTCCCCAATTATCTTTTATATAAAGCGGCAGATATATTAAACGTTTTTGACGGTTCCCTTACTAAGACTGTCATTATCTCTCTCTGCATAATTATACTACTTGTTTTTTTAACTATATACCGAATGAAAAAAATTGATATCTCCTGAAGATTGCAAGCAGCCGGGAACTAATTAACAAACCTTGCGTATATATCCCCACTGAAGGAAGTTTTGCTGGGTATGGATAGAATAATCTCGCGTATTTCACTGCCGGTAACCCATTCATCCAGGGCAAAAGTCATCGTTTCACCGAATGAGTAATTAAACTTTACATTCCCAATCCCTGATAGATGCTCTATCGATTTTAAAGTCTTTTTAATAAGTCCTGTTGTAGGTGTAAATTCAAAAGAGATTATTTTAATTGATTTAGAAAGGCCACTAATAACCTCATCCTCAAAACCTTCAACATCTATTTTACACATAACCGGACTCCCATATTCTTCAATTAATTTATCCAGAGTAGTAACAGGGACAGTAACATTCTTATTCCATTGAAAAGCAGAAGTGGATGTAAAAAACATATCGCTTTTCTTAACACTTTCTATCCATTCATCCGACATGGATGAAACAGTATGTGAGTCACTGAGTATTAAGTTCCCTTTACCTTCTTCTGCCCCAAGCGCCTTATGAATTAAAACTACTTCACTGTTATTTCCATATTCCTTCTTTAATTTTTTCATACAGCTATCCTGGGGTTCGACAGCTACTACATTAGCTCCAAGCTCAAGAAAAACTCTGGTCCTATTACCTAAATTTGCACCAACATCAAAGCAAAGGTCGCCTTTGCTTATAAATTGAGAGTAAAATCTTATTAACTTTCTCCTGCTTAGAAAATTTGATATGAATAAAACCGTGGTATATATAATATTATATAATCTGAGAAATCTTAACATCCTGACAAAAATACTTAGTGCTCTTATGGGTATCAATCCAGACTTGGTACAGCTTGCTTTGCTGCCTTTCCTCATCTTAATTTTTCCTATATAATTCATAATTTTTAATATAAAAAATTAAATTTTTCTAAAACTATATTTTTTAGAAAAAAGTGTTGCCAGATAATATAGCTAGCTAAAATAATACATACAGCTACCAAAACCTGCAGCGTATAGCTAAGGATAATATTAGCAGATAAAAGAAATGATAATTTATTTATATAAATATCCTCTGAATAGTGTAAGTCCAAACTTTCTTTTATCTGCTATTTAACCGAATTAACCGGACATAAAAACCCGGTTATCCATATAATCTTAGTATCTTCTAAATTCTCTCTTCGGTCTTTCTCTTCTTGGACGAGCTTCATCAACTTTTAAAGTCCGCCCGACAAAATCAGTACCATCCAGTTCCTCTTTTGCTTTTTCTGCTTCAGCCGGATCAGACATTTCTACAAAACCAAATCCCTTACCTGGTATTATGTCAATCTGGTTGACCTTACCATATTTAGAGAAAAGCTCTTCTAGCTGCCCGTTTGTAGCAGAATAATCAAGATTTCCTACATATAGCTTACTACCTTGCATTTACCTAACCTCCTTTTAATTAATTCCTCAAGTCTAATAACATTACCTCCGGAGGTAGAAGCAAGATAATTGCTCTAACACTATGAAGAAACATTATTAAACATAAGATAGTTAAATATTATAACTTTTTTTATAAAAATATCCAATAATTCTTTTACTAAGCCGTAAATTGATAAAGTTGGATATTTTTTCAATATTGTCCTGCCCGTATTCCAGTAAAGGATTAAATATTTTTAACAAACAAATTGTTATTTTAAACGTCCTCTTAAATATAGCATAATACGAATAATGAAGTTATAATGTTTAGAAAATAAAATTTTTATAGTAATTATGGAAGTTTCGGAATTTATCAGGAATATATGGTTAATATTACTCTGCTATCTTGTGGGAGCAATACCTTTCTGTAATGTCATATCAAAAGTCCACAGCAATAAGGACTTAAGAGAAATTGGAGACAAAAACCCGGGCGGCTGGAATCTCATTTTTAACATATCAAAATACTGGGGAGCCTTTGGAATTATACTGGATCTGCTTAAAGGTTTTCTACCTTATTTTATTGTCTTAAGGATTACCGGTTCAGAAATAATAGCCATACTTGCAGGGTGTGCTGCCGTAGCCGGCCATAATTATTCACCTTATATGAAACTATCGGGTGGTAAGGGACTGGCTGCCACTATGGGTTTTCTTCTTGCCATAAGTCCATTTACCATTTTAGCATTTGGGGCCGGTATGCTCCTGTCTCTATTTTTAATTAAAAATATGATATGGTCAGTTATCTCAGCACTTGCTTTTTCAAGCATATTCCTGTGGCTTTTTAAAGACTCCCCGCTATTTTTAATTATGGGTCTTTTACTTCTAATAATTATCATCCCCAAATATATAAACCATTCAATAACCATTGGCCATAATCTTAAATTTAGAAAGGAAAAAACTTTAAGAGATTTATTCACGCCAAAGATAAGGTAAGAACTTTATACTACCTGAATTTATATTTTTAATTTGTAGCTATCATCTACAAGCGTAAGGTCATCTTCCCTTCTGACATCATATACCCTGCCCTTCCAATTCACTCCAACCCCGGCTATGGTGTTAAAGATTGAATTTACAGCAATTAGCACCAGGTAAACAATGGTAAACGGATGCAACAATATATCTACGGCTCTACTCTTAAACCTTATGGAAAGAACTATCCTGGTAATCAAAATAATTGCTATCTGCAGGACCATAAGTTCTATCATAATCATCGGCCACTTAAAAAGGATTGCAGGTATAAGCCATAAAAATGGAAATAACAATACGGCAGATACCAGAACAATGATAATTGATATGATGTGAAGTTTATAATCAAAAGCAGCAAATAAAACTTTTGAATACCCCCTGATTACTTCCCTGAAGTTTCTATAACTCCTGCAATACAGGTTATTCCGGCCATCAAAAATCATAAACCTGTATCCAGACCTTTTAACCCTTTTTGATATTTTAATATCCTCCAGCACTTCACTCTTAACAGATTCATGACCTCCAATTTTTTCATAGACATCTCTTTTAAAAAGCATAAATTGACCTATTGCAGTACAAAAGAGTGCACTTTTTGCCCTTTTTACAAGATAAAGGGGCATGAAACATAAAATCATATAAACCCCAAAAGGGACCATCATCCTTTCATGTATCGTAACCATTATTTCCTTTGAAAATATAGAGAGCGCACCCAGTTTATTTCTTAAAAGAGATGCTACCGAACTGGAAACAGAACCGGGAAAGTGAAGGGTGTCAGCATCAGTAAAAATAAGATAATCTCCTCTGGCATACCCTGCCAGTTGATGACAGGCATAGGGTTTACCCATCCACCCCTTTTTTAATTTTTTACCATGATACAGTCTTATTCTTCTGTCTTTTTTTGAAAGTCCTCTAACTATTCCTGCTGTGTTATCAGTAGAGCTATCATCAAGTACCAGTATCTCAATATTTCTATAATCCTGTTTTGCCAGGGACAACAAGCACCTCTTTATATTTTCCTCTTCATTCCTGGCAGGGATAAGTATTGATACAAGAGGGTTTTTATCCAGTATATCCTGCGGCAGTTTAAATCTTGATGTATCCTTGAAAAGAAAGTTATTTACTAAAAAGTTAAGCAACATGAAGAGAAGAATTCCGGTAATAGCGTATTGATATAATAAAAATATATCCATATCTAATTTAAATAATTAATGCAGCTATTTATTTGTAACTAAGCATTATACCATAATTTAAAAAAAAGTTACGAAAGCATCTTTATTAATGTTCTGGCATTCTCTATAGCATAGGCCTCCGCATCATTGTTAAAATAGATGTAAATTCCGGTATTTTTGTTCAAATTTTTTTTAATAAATGCCGCAATTTTTTTTATCTCTTCTCCTGAATAACATGAACGATAAAGCTCACCTGAACCATGCATTCTTATATAACAGAGATTTGCCGTAATTTCTTCCCTGTAGGGAAAGCCGGGCGATGATGAAATAACAATAGCGCATTTATATTTTTCAAGTAACTTATATATCTCTTCTGTAAACCAGCTTTCATTTCTAAATTCAAATGCATATTTATAATTTTCCGGAAGTATTTCTAAAAATTTCTTAAATACTTCCCTATCTTTTTTTAAATTGGGCGGCAGCTGAAATAAAAATGGGCCTAATTTTTTTTCAAGCCCATCTGCTGATTCAAATAATCTTCCGAGCGGTTCCCTGCAGTCTTTAAGTCTTTTTATATGGGTAATGTACCTTGAAACTTTTACAGAAAAGATAAAGTCTTCTCCTGTATTTTTTTTCCAGTTGTTATAAGTTTTTTGTTTCGGCAAATGATAAAAGCTGCTATTTATCTCTACAGTATCAAACTCTTTTGAGTAGTAGCCAAGCCACTTATTTTTCTTAATATCCTCTGGATAAAACCTGCCAATCCAGTGATTATAGCTCCATCCGGAAGTTCCAATATGAATTAAGGGATTAACCATATTAATATTAAATCTAAAAAATAAAGAATTCTTTAATTAATATAATAGATTAACCTTCCAAAAATTTATACCTTGAATGCCAATAAAATCAATTAATTTTTGCAGAATAGAACTTTTAAATACTGCTACCTGCCAATCATTTTAAATTAGTAGGCATACAGCTTCCCGTAGGGTCGGTGCGAACATGGAATTAACTTAATATAATCACTTCTGCTAACCGGTGCCTTAATATCATCAGAATTAAAAAGGTTATTATAATTGTTAATGTATTTATCAAGAATAGGCAGGTCATCATTATCCAGCCCTGCTTTTTTCACTTCTCTTCCCAGCTTATAATCTTCAACATCTCCCCTTATATATATTCTTCCACCATGCATGCCTGTTCCTGTAAAACTTCCTACAACGCTACTATCCTCGCCACTTTCGTTATTTAAAGTAAAAATTTCATTTTTCCTCTTATATAAACCAAGAACAATAATAACACCCCCTGCCATGTATTCTCCTAAAAAATTGCCCGCGCTCCCGCCAATAACCATTACCGGTACTTTTTCATGGTATGATTTCATATGGATACCACCCCTGAAACCAGTATTTCCCTTTATATATATTTCTCCGCCTCTCATTGAATAACCGGTTATATCTCCTGTGTCTCCGTGTATTATTATCCTTCCTGAATTCATTGTATTTCCTGTACCATCCTGTCCATTACCAAAAACCTCAATTACGGGTCCATCCACAAAAGCGCCCAGGTCATTTCCCGGGGTTCCGTGTATATTTATAAAAATATTGCCCTTCAAGCCATCCCCTATATATCTCTGGCCCAGAACATTATTTATAATAACCTTCTTATTATTCCCTCTTATGTTATTATTTAAAAATTCTCTTACCTTCAGGTTCAATTCCCTGTAATTTATATCTCCTGCATTAATTAATAGGCTCATACCTCTATCCCCTCTCCTGTAACAAGGTGCTTTTTATAGTCAGCGGGTAAATTAATTATTCCAAAATATTCTCTGGAGATATTACCCTTTACACTGCTTATATCTATTTCATTTTTAATCAGACCGGCATAAATTCCGGCTCTTTCTATATTTCCTACCATTATCAGCCCTACTACTCTGTTATTTCTTATTACCACTTTTTTATATCTCTTTTCTTCCGGGTTAAAAACTTTAACCACTTCAGTGTTTTTTTCATTTTTCTCATCAATAGCAGCCAGCCCCATAGATATTGTAGGAATCCCCAATATTTCAATTGAATTCATAAAAAAGCCACCATTATACTTTTCACTCCCTCCGGCCATATTGATCCCGGCAATTGAGCCCTGCCTTACTGCCAGCGGCCATATTGCAATATTTCTTTTTTCATCCAGCAGCATATCCCTGGCTTCAACAACATCTCCCGCAGCATATATATTTTTTATTGATGTACGCATATAATCATCCACTACAATTCCTCTTCTTATTTTAACTGAATTATTTTTAATAAAACCAGTAACCGGCCTGACCCCAACAGCAATTATCAGCAAACTGCACTCTTCCTCCCTGCCATCCTGTAACCTGTATCCGGAAATACTGCCATCCTTAATAAAAATCTCCTCAATGGTACTATTTTTATAGATATTACTTCCCCTGCTTATTATCCTATTTTCAACAATAAACGAAGCTTCCCTGTCAAATGTTGCCGCAAGTATTCTGTCGGCAAGTTCAATTATGCTAATGTTCATGCCCATTCCCAGTAATGCTTCTGCAGACTTTAATCCAATTAACCCTCCGCCAAGTATGGAAACCTTTCTTATATCATTTTTTTCTATAAAACTTTTAATCTCTAAAGCATCATCCAGAGTAGTAAGAGTATAAATTCCTTCAATATCCCTGTAATTCTCATTATTTATAGAATCCAGTAATTTGCCCTTCTTATCCCGGTTGCCACCGGCTATATCTGTGCAGCTGGTTTTAATCCCGGGAATAATAGGCTGTCCTCCGCTGGCAATAAGAAGCTTTTTAAACTTATATATATCTTCATTGCTGCAGATTAAAAAATCCCTATCCGCTTCAATAGATATTACCTTTTTATTTATATGTAAATCTATATTATTATTCCTGTAAAAATCCTTTCCTTTAAAGTGGATCCCCTCCAAGTCCACTAAACCTTCCAGATAATATGTTATAAGTGGTTTAGAGTAATTCTTGTAATTCTCCTCAGTGAGTATGACAATTTTACCGGAGCTATCCAGCTCCCTTATACTTTCGGCAGCGGCAAGCCCTGCTGCCGAATTACCAATAATAATATAATCATATATTTCATAAATTTCTTTGATATTATTCTTATCCTTCATTTTTAACTTTCACCTTATTTCTCTCATCAGTATCTTTTTCCATAAACTTTAATGCTTCATTAGGGCAATTTTTAACACATACAGGCACCTCTTCATCAATACATAAATCACATTTAGATGCTACCTTCTTTTCTGAGATATCCCTTTTTATAACACCATAAGGGCATGCCATAATACAGCTCCAGCATCCCACGCACTTATTTTCATCACATACAACAGCACCTGTATTTTTATTCTTCTGCATAGCTCCCGATATACATGCCTCAACGCAGGGAGCATCCTGACAGTGCCTGCATTGTATTGCAAAGGAGTTATATCCTATCTCCTCCACAATTAACCGGGGTATTATATCTGATTTCTCTTCCTTAAATGTCTTTATAATCTTCTTGCTTTTAGAATGTTTTACCTGACAGTATATTTCACACAATCTGCAACCTATACAATATTCTTCCTGAATATATATTCTTTTCATTTTTTATCACCAGGCCTCCCCGGCATGTTTTATCCCAAGTATTTTAAACTCCCTATCAGTTAAACCCACACCTCTTAAATGTTCCCTGTTCCCCCTAAGACTTTCAATAGCATTAATCCCCACTCCTCCGAGCATCTCCTTTATTTCAAGAGACCACCCCTTTAGAAGGTTTACAAGCCTTCTTGTCCCTATCTCCGGGTTTAATCTTTTAGTAAGGTAGGGATCCTGAGTTGCAATTCCCCAGTTGCATTTTCCTGTATAACATTTCTGGCACAGGTGGCAGCCCATAGCTACAAGTGCAGCAGTTCCTATATACACTGCATCGGCACCCAGCGCTATTGCTTTAACTACATCCGCACTGGAACGTATGCTCCCGGCAGCTATTACAGAAGCCCTGTGCCTTATTCCCTCTTCTCTTAACCTCTCGTCAACAGAAGCAATAGCAAGCTCTATGGGTATACCTACATTATCCCTTATGACCTGCGGAGCAGCTCCCGTACCTCCCCTCATTCCGTCAATACTTATAAAATCGGCTCCAGCCCTTACAATACCACTTGCAATAGGTGCAATATTATGAACTGCTGCTACCTTAACCCCCACAGGTTTTGACCAGTCTGTAGCTTCTTTTAAAGCATAGATTAACTGTGCAAGATCCTCTATAGAGTAAATATCATGATGGGGAGCCGGGGAAATGGCATCCGTTCCTTCCGGGATCATTCTGGTATCAGATATATCCCTGGAAACTTTTTCCCCCGGAAGATGTCCTCCAATTCCCGGCTTTGCACCCTGGCCTATCTTGATTTCTACAGCGGCTCCTTTATTTAAGTAATCAACATCTACTCCATATCTTCCTGAAGCAACCTGTACAATAGTATTCCCGGCATATTTATAAAGGTCCTTATGCAAACCTCCTTCACCAGTGTTGCAATAAGTACCGGACTCAGAAGCAGCTTCAGCAAGAGATTTGCATGCATTTAAACTGATAGAACCATATGACATAGCTGAAAATATAATGGGCATTGAAAGTTCCATCTGCGGATACAATTTTGTTTTAAGCTTCGCTGCATTATTATTGGAACCGCTCGCCATTTCAAATTCAAGATTATCAGGCTTTCTCCCTATGAAGGTTTTTATCTCCATCGGCTCCCTCAAAGGATCAATAGAAGGGTTAGTGACCTGCGAAGCATTAAAAAGAATCCTGTCCCAGTAAATAGTATATGGTTTATTGCACCCCATTCCAGTAAGGAGAACTCCGCCGGAATCTGCCTGCCTGTATATATTTCTTAAATGTTCTTCCGTCCAGTTATGGTTAATCCTAAACTGAGACTCTCTTTCTTTAATTTTTAATGCATCTGTAGGACAGAGACTCTCACATCTATGGCAGCCAACGCACTTACTGCTGTCACTGTATATTACATCACTGTCCCTGTCATATTCATGAACATCATTAGAACATTGCCTTACACAAACCTGGCAGGATATACATTTGCTGAGGTCTCTTTCTATTTTAAATTCAGATTGATTTAATTTTAAAGCCATTTTTAATCACCTGTGACTTTACTTTACCAGACTGTCCTGGATTTTTATTTTTTTCTTCTTCCTGTAACTGCTGTCTCTGCTGCTTCTTTTATCAACGCTTTTTTTCTCTCTCTTATAAATCTTTCCTATTACTGGTTCACCGCCATCCGGCTGCCATATAACATCAGGAGAAGGGCAAACTTTCCTTATCGAGGCCTCCTCACTGGAAATAAAAAGATAACTATCTTTTCTTGCTGCCACAAGAGGTCTCAGTTTTATTCTGTCATTAAGAGCATACATGTAACTGCCATTACTGACGATTATACTGAAAGGTCCATTAAGAAGCGCACTTCCATATACTATTCTTAGCGCCTTCAATATTTCCCTTTTTTCACAGGGCATTCTTTCTATTTCTTCCCATAGTGGTGAGGATAAAATCAAGTGGACCAGCCCGATATCAATTTTTTGCCTCCGGACTATAAGGTCAAACAAATAAGTAATAACCTCGGTATCGGTAGAAAGGGCACACTCATAACCAAAACCACTCACCAATCTCTTATTTGTCCCATACGATGATAATTCACCATTATGTACAACCGACCAGTTGAGTATTCCAAAGGGATGGGCCCCTCCCCACCAGCCGACACTATTTGTGGGAAACCTGCCATGGGAAGTCCACAGATAACCCTGGTATTCATCTAATTTAAAAAATACCCCTATATCCTCCGGGTATCCGACTCCCTTGAAAATCCCCATATTCTTCCCGCTTGAGATTATGTATGCCCCGCTAATATCCCTGTTTATTCTCATAACAAAATCAACAATTCTATCTTCTTCTTTTCCGCCAGTATCTCTATCCATCTCTCTATGGGATATGGAATTATCTTTTATATTTAAAAAATACCTGTGCGTAAGAGGAGGGCTTTCTATACGCTGCGTCTTTCTTGTGGGAATCTCTTCACTTAAAAGTACCTTAAAACTTTCTCCTATCCTGTCTTCGGTTTGCCTCTTTGCTTCTTTATCATCATAAATGATATGGAAGGCCCAGTTATTTTCAAACTGGGGATATATGCCATAAGCCGCAAATCCCCCGCCAAGACCGTTAGACCTTTCATGCATAACAGAAATTCCCTCTATTACAGTTTCTCCTCCGAATCTTTTGCCAGATTCATTCATAACTCCAAATACCGCACATCCAGACGGAATCTTAAACCGTGAAAAATTTTCTTTTCTATTTTTACAAGTTATGCTCATATCACATAATCCATCTATTAATTAAAACTTTAAATCTCTTAATACATCCAGACTAATCCTTAAAAAACAAAAGCCCTCTCAAAACATCTCTGTTTCAAGAAGGCTTCTTTACCTTCAATTTCTAACTGTACATCTTTATACAGGAAAACAACTTATTTAATTTTTCAAGAAGATAATACCAATAACCCAGCTTTTGTCAACTCTTTTTTAATTCCGGTTATTTATATTCTTCTTTCATATCCTCAATTGTCATCGGTTCATAGTCGCCTGCATGGCCGGCAGTCCCAAAATCAATCATTTTACTTTTAACTGTCTTATATACTTCTTCCCTTGCTTCACCAAAATATGTCCTCGGGTCAAAAGCATCAAGATTCTCGCTTAGATATTTCCTTACTGCACCCGTCATTGCCAGTCTTCCATCAGTATCTACATTTATTTTCCTTATCCCTCTTTTTATAGCTTCCTGAATGCTCTTTATGGGAACTCCCATAGTCTTCTCAAGCTTGCCGCCATACTTATTTATAATTGCAATCAACTCCGGTGGAACCGATGAAGAACCATGCATAACCAGCGGAACTCCGGGTATTTTTTCTACTACTTCATTAATTATATCCAGAGCAAGTTTTGGCTCTGCTTTAAACTTATATGCCCCATGGCTTGTCCCGATTGCCAGTGCAAGAGCATCAACACCGGTAAGCTCTATGAATCTTACCGCATCATCAGGGTCGGTAAGTCTTACTTCTCCCGAGCCGACACCATCTTCTATACCTCCAAGAGTTCCGAGCTCGCCCTCAACTGATACTCCAAACTTATGGGCATAATCAACTACCGATTTTGTTACAGAAACATTTTCTTCAAATGTCGTAGGCGTTTTTGAATCCTCTTTTAGCGAGCCATCCATCATAACTGATGTAAAACCCAGCTCAATTGCCTGCTTGCAGGTCTCTAAACTATTCCCATGGTCAAGATGCAGCACAATGGGTATGCCGGGATTATCCTCAACTGCAGCCGCAGCAAGATGTTTAATATAAACCATGTTGGTATATTTTAAAGCTCCCCTGCTTGCCTGAATAATTACCGGCGATTTTGTTTCCTTTGCTGCCCTCATTATTCCCTGAATCTGTTCCATATTATTAACATTGTAAGCTCCCACTCCATAGCCTGCTTTTATTGCTTCATCCAGCACTTGTTTCATTGGTACTAACGGCATTAATCCTCCTTATAACTCTTTTAGCATTAATATATTTAAAATTTTAATCTTTAAAAGATTTACCCACGGTAAATCTTAACAATTATATCACCAAAAAAAATATTTTCTATAGGGATTTTAAAAATATTGCGTGTTGTGATATTACAGTCTCTTCATATCACTGGAAAGAATTATTGCCTCTGCTACTTCTCTCATTGATTTGCGGTTGTCCATTGCAAATTTCTGTATTTTTCTAAAAGATTGCTCCTCACTCAGACTCTGCTCTCTCATCAGTATTCCTTTTGCCCGCTCAACTGCCTTCCTGGTTTCAAGCTCTTCTCTTATTACCCTTGTTTCTACCACCAGCCGGTAATTTTCAATCACTATGGCTGCCTGGTCTGCCACTGTCTTTAAAATATTTACTTCATAATCACTAAAATCATGGGGCTCGGAAGTATATACATTAAGCACCCCTATAACTTTACCTTTTACATGAAGAGGGACGCAGAGTAGGGAAGCCAGTCCTTCTTTCCGGGCAATTTCCTTGTTCCTGTAAATTTTATTTTCAAGTATATTATATACAGTTATCGGCTTATTCTCAGAAGCCACTTTGCCAGCAATTCCCTCACCTGGTTTTAAAGGATTTTTATTTATATATTCTTTGCTTATACTCTGGGTAGCTTTAATCGTAAGTTCTTTTTTTCCAGGGTCAATAAGCATCAGCGAGCATATCTTGGATCCCATAACCTCGGCAGTAACCGTAACTATAAGCTGGAGGATATCTTCAAGATATAGGTCAGAAGTTATAGCTCCGCTTATCTTTGACAGGGCTTCTATAATATCCTGCGCATTTTCTATCTCTCTTTTATTGCTATCACCCATACAACCAAATCCTCCATCTTGCATTAAACCTGAAAAGCTTAATTCCTTTAAATCTACTATATTATATACAAGTTAGAAAATTGAATAAAGATTATAGTTAATTTAAAATTTACAGTCTTCTCAAAGCTTATACTTTTATAATAATAAAACAGGGCCAATAAAAATATTCAAATCCCTGTAGCAGCCTGCTTTTTTTCTTTATGATTCATTTAAGCCCGCTGCGGGTATTTACAAAAAATCGCAATATAGATAAAATCCAGAGAGTCAGTAAGTAGTGGGGATGGAATGTGGCGCATTCGTCTAGTGGTTAGGACATAGCCCTCTCAAGGCTAAAACAGGGGTTCAAGTCCCCTATGCGCTACCAAAATCAAATTACTTTAAAATGAATTAATTGCTTTCAGTAAACCACTCTTTGATATTCTGAATATATTCTGGTGTTGCCATTTACAATTGATTTATTTATAGTTTCGTTTTTACGTACCTAAATCAAATTCATCAGGGTCAGGCCCGGTCCTATGATTTATATTTAAACTTTCAATCGTTTTTATATCTTGGTCCGATAATTCAAAATCAAAAACATTCGCATTGCTGGCGATTCGATCTTCTTTTGAGGATTTTGGTATCGTGATGACGTTTTTCTGAATATCCCATCTTATAATCACCTGTGCAACTGTTTTATTGTATTTTTTTGCAATCCCCATTAGAATTTTGTTGTCTAGTAGAGTTTCGTTGTCCAACAAAGCACCCCCGCCAAGAGGACTCCAGGCTTCTGCAGATATCCTTTTTTGTCTCATATATGTAAAGAGTTCCGTCTGCAAAAACCAGGGATGAAATTCTACTTGATTGACGGCAGGAACGACACTACATTGTGTAATGATATTCTCTAAATGGCTGATATTAAAATTGCTTACGCCTATGGCCCTGACCTTTCCATCCCTGTATAACGTTTCTAATGCTTTCCAGGTTTCAATATATTTGTTATTTTTGGGAACTGGCCAATGAATAAGATAAAGATCCAAATAATTTACCATCAGCCTTTCCATACTATTTTCAAAAGCTTTTAATGTCTCGTCATAGCCTTGGTCCGAATTCCATAATTTTGTTGTTATAAAAAGATCTTCTCTTTTTATACCGCTTTTTTTTATACCTTTTCCCACGCCTGCTTCATTGCCGTAAATCATTGCGGTATCAATGCTTCTATATCCGTGTTTTATGGCTTTCTTTACACAATCTGCCGTCTCATCATTGTCATTAATTCGAAAAACGCCAAATCCAAGTATTGGCATTTCTATGCCATTGTTTAATCTCATATAATCCTTGATAGATTTATACATGTTGTTACCCTCTATTATAATCAGGTATATTATTTCACAGTTTAAAATAGTTTTAAATAGGATATTAAACCTATTAAACAAATTCTGGAATAATAACTTCTTCACTTAACAGTAAAATCCGAGTTCGAATTTCGTCCGCTATCTCCTAATAGCATTAATTAGAATTTTAGGAGAACAAATTTACTTTATTAATTTCTTTAATTTTTCTAATTGTCTTAAAATCCGGTTCGAAATTTCAATACTTGGGGCTACCAGCTCTAGAGTCAATATAAATTATGCCACTATTACTTGGAATGTAAGTTTCGTTTTATGTTCACTAATAATTTAAATATTTGTCCAGTATGAGTTTTGAAATAATTTCATAGCAAAATTTCAAGGTTTTTAAATCTACCATTTATTTATATGAATCTTTTGTTTATCGTATCTATCAGGAGTTTCCTTTTTTTCTGCCGGGTGTCCAATAGAAATTATTGATAATGGTATAACCTTAATAGGAAATCTAAGTAATTTTTTTAATCCATCTACGACATCTTTTTTTGGATATGCACTTATCCATACTGCACCAAGTCCTAGATATTGAGCTTCAGTCAGAATATTTTCTGTTGCAGCGGCACAGTCTTGATCCCAGTAACTTGCCCAGTCATCGGCATGTTTTTCTTTTTCTAAATTACCACAGACTACAATAGCTAGAGGTGCTTCTTTTAGCATTTGAGAGTAAGGATGTATTTCTGTGATGGCGCTCATTATATTTTTATCTTTTATAATAATAAATTCCCATAGTCGCTGATTATAACCTGATGGTGCAGACATAGCAGCCCTAAGTAAATTTTCAATATCACTGTCGGATACTGGTGAGCTTGTATATTTTCTTATGCTTCGCCTTTCAAATATTTCTTTCATTATTTTCTACTCCTTAGAAATCTTCTATATAATTTTGTTAAATCTCTAATCTAAAATAACATTATTTTTTATTTTATATAAAATAGGATGCTTTTAAAAGCTAATAGATATTTTAGACTTTAATTCAATCAGTTCCTTTACAATCCGGTTCGAAATTGAAATATTTGGAGCTACCATTAATTTTTATAAAACTTGAGTCCCTTTTTAAGCAATTTTTCTTCCCATATCATCTGCAGCAAGGTAAGACCTTCTGTATAATCAGTTTTAGATTCATTTTCATCGTATTCAAGTTTTTCGAGTATCTCAATTTTAAAGCATTTTTCGCCCTTTACTTTCCATTCTTTTTGAAGCTCCCTAACTGGATGACTTCCAATTTCCAGTTTAAATTTTGTACTGTTTATCCTGCTTTTTAAATCTTTTGTGCTTTCGATATGAAACTTATTAGAGCATTTGGAACAGACAATAAAAACACCCATTTCTGGTTTAATATTCCTGTATTGTTCTTTAAGCTGCTTTCTCCTATCCATACTAGAAATATTACTACAATTATTACTCTTATTACAAATAGAAAATAGCTTATTTTAAAATAAATATTCTATTATTATTAATTATGTTAATTATAAACTTGACATTATTAATATTATATACTATATTTCTTAATATTATTAATATTTATCATTTAGGGGATTAAAATGACTCAGGATTGGAAAGAACTTACAGAAATGACCCGGGGTGCCAGAATTGAAGTTGAACGGGTCAGGTTAAAACACAATGGAGTTACTATTGAGGGAATCTTTGAACTCCCACCACTTGCCCGGCTGACACTTGAAGACCAGATTTTTATTACTGCATTCATAAGATGTTTTGGTTCCATAAAAGAAATGGAAAAACTTTTTGGAATAAGTTATCCCACAGTTAAAAACAGGCTCTTTAGAATTGCTGAAAAGCTTGATTTTGTTGAGATAAATCCTCCGGCTTCAAAGAGTGAGGTACTCACTCAACTGGACAGGGGAGATATATCTGTAGAGGATGCAATAAAGAAGATGAGGGCAGATAAATGATACCACTTACAATGAGACTGGGCATTAAGAAAAAAACTGGAAAAAATTTTTATCTATGGCTGCCCCTTTTTTTAATATGGTTAATTTTTATACCAATTTTTATATTGCTATCACCACTGGTTTTGCTTATAGCACTGATACTGTGGCCTACAGGTAAAGGTAAGATTATCCTTTATTTCTTCCCCGTATTTTTCAGGCTAATCTGGTGCATGTCGGGATTAAATGTGGATATACAGACTAAAAGCGGCACTTTTTATTTAAATCTATTATGAACAAGGAGAAAAGAAATGAGTGAAGAAAGGAAAAAAATTCTGGAAATGCTTACAGAAGGAAAAATAAACGTAGAAGAAGCTGAAAGACTATTATCAACACTATCAGAAGATACCGGAACCGCTTCAGATAATTCCGGAAAAACTCCCAGGTACTTAAGGATTATGATTGAGCCAGGCCCAGAAAGTAAAAATCAAGATAGGGTAAACGTAAGGGTACCATTGAAATTGATCCGGGCGGGCTTAAAACTGGCCTCATTTATACCCAAGGATGCTCAAGGCAAAGTGAATGAAGCTTTACATGAAAAAGGTATAGAAGCAGACTTTACCAATATCAAGCCGGAAAATCTTGATGAGCTGGTAGGCCAGCTTAATGACCTCACCGTAAATATTGAAAGCAAGGAAACCGTAAGAGTATTCTGTGAATAATACAAGCAGTTAGAGGCATCCTCTTCGGTAAATAGAATGAGCGAAGGTTAACCTTCGCTCATTTTTTTATCTCAAACCTGTTATTACTTTTTTAATTAATTATAAGTAACATGCAGATTAACTTCATCAACAAGATAATCCCATCCATCCCACTGTCCGTCAGAGTCAGTTGCCGGTGTCGTGTATCTAATCCTGATACGGAATTTTGATTTTCCATCATCAATAGCTTGCTGGAGCTGCGTTTTTAGATTTGCGCTGGTACATGTAATGTCGGGATTATTAAATGATTGAATGGATGTATATGGAATATTAAAATCTGCCATCTGCAGTGCGTCTGATCCCCAGTCTACAGCATCAATCCATAGAGAACCCATAAAAGTAGGATCGCCCCATACCTGTTCAGGGCTCATAGACAATGTTGCTTCTGTAATATTAGCACCTGATAGTCCACTGATATCAAAGCTCATATATCCCCTGCATATATCATCTGTAATAGAATCACCTGCAAACATACTATTATGAGGATAAAATAGACTTGCAGTCCATATTATATATCCTCCTTCGTTTGATATTACGGGAACATCAGTTTCCGTTACTGGCTCCGGACATCCCCAGCTTAAGTTTATTGATGCAGAAGCAGTCCCTTCTGAATTGGTAGCTGTAGCAGTCAGGGTATAGGTTTCGGAAGGGTCACTGAGATTAACCTGTGCTTTTTTAGACCCCCAGGCACTGTGGCTGTCATCCTTGCTCCATTCAACTGCAGGGCTGGGAGTTCCTGCAACTGTTGCCTTTACCCTGTAGTAGCATATACCGTCCGCAGGTGTCGGTCCTTCATATATCTCAAGAGCTATAGTAGGAGCTTCTCCTTCTATAGCTTCTTCTTCCTCTTCCTCCTCTTCTTCTTCACCGTCAGGGGTTTCTTCTCCCTCTTCTTCTCCTTCTTCTCCTTCGCCTTCCCCTTCAGCTTCTTCAGTTTCCTCGCTGCACTCGCCGGAAAGAACAATTGAAGAAGTAGCCGTGCCGGCCAGATTAGTTGCTGTAGCTACAAGGGTGTAAGAATCACCAACCTCTACCCCTACCTCTGCCCTGCCAGAGCCAAGAGATTCTACATTATCATCGTCGCTGAACTCAACCTCAGGGTCAGGATTACCTTCTACCACAGCTTCTACCCGATAGTAACACACCCCTTCAGATTCTGAATAGTCAGGCCCGTCATATATCTGAAGCTCAACAGTTGGAGCTTCTCTTTTAATACCACATTGAGCAGATATACTTACCAGGCAAATTGAGGTGATAACCGCAAAAATTAAAAGTAGCTTTTTATTTTGCATATAGGCCCCACTTTTTTTGATTTATAAAGAAAGTCTTAAAACATATTATACATTATTATCAAAACAAGAAAAGTTTTTAGATATAAGTGAAAAAGAAGATAAAAACTTGCCGGTTAGATAATCACTATTATGTTAAATAACACATGAAATCTAATTACCTTATTAAATATCTGTATAAATATTTAAATAATATGATGATTTTTCTTTCTTTTGACTATAAAATATATCTGATGCTATTTTTATAAATGAAATACTTAAATCCGGTTAAACGCACTTGCTAATAATAAAAAGAAATAAAAGTAATAAATTTTTTTTAAGATGGATTCTTTAAATTTTCCTGAAAATTTTATTTTTGGAACTGCAACTTCGGCTTTTCAGATAGAAGGCGCAGGTGAGACAGAATGGAAAGGTTTTACAGGAGCTGACGGAACAAAACTTGATATTGCCGTTGACCACTACAGGAAATACAGAGAAGACTTAAATTATATATTATATCTGGGCAATGCTTACCGTTTTAGTATGGACTGGTCAAAACTACAAAAAATTGCATATGGTCCATTTGATAATAAAGTAGTAACCCATTACATGGAAATCTTTAAAACCCTTAAAAAGAATAATATGAAAACAATGCTGGTACTAAATCACTTCTCAAATCCTTTATGGTTTGCTGGTAAAGGGGGCTGGACATCAAGTGATTCAGTTAAAATTTATTTTGATTATGTAAAAAAAGTACTGGAAAATTTTTCCGGCTATATAGATTACATAAATACATTTAACGAGCCCGGCGCCTACGCTATCATGGCATATATCCTAAGAGAATTCCCTCCGAAAAAATTCAGTCCCCGGCAGAGAAACAAAGTCCTTAATAATATGAGCAAGGCGCACAGGGAAGTTTACGATTATATTAAGGAGAATTATCCACATATAAAAGTAGGAATATCACATGCCTGCATGTTCACCCAGACTATTAGTAAATGTTCTCTCCGGCAAAAGTTTTTAAGATGGTTTCTTGAGCATTACATGTTTGAGAATGTCCATGAGCTTTTTACAGCAGACAGGAAAGTAGATTACATCGGATTCAGCTATTACGGAAGAATATTAATTTCAAAATACCTTATTATTGCCTATGAAAAGAGAGGCAGAGAAGTCCTTGACCGGCTTGGCCTGGAATATGATGATATGTGGGAAATTTATCCCGAAGGTATATACCATTTAATAAAAAAATTCTATAAAAAATATTCCCTGCCAATAATCATCACCGAAAATGGTACCTCAACGGATAATGATGAATTCAGGACCAGGAATCTTTATAATCATTTAAGTTACATAAAAAAAGCCATTGATGAAGGAATAGATGTTAAGGGTTACTTTCACTGGTCCACTTTTGATAACTATGAGCTTGCTAATGGGCCATCCAGGAGATTTGGCCTGGTCTCTGTAAATTACAATTCTCCTGATCTGAAAAGAGAGATTAAAAAATCAGGTGAATATTATCACAAGATTTCAAATTCAAATAAATTATTAAAATACAATCATATATAACATACAGTAAGTATATAATTAGCTACATAGAAAATCTTGCCTGGCATATGAATTAAGAAAAATTAACCGGTAAAAAATATTTTAATTTAAAACTTGTATTTTCTTTATACATAACTTAAGATTGTATAAAAGTTTTTTTATAATTTTATTTATTATTTTACGATGTATCCATTCTTACTATATCAGTATATTGTCGCTGCAATTCTTGCGATTTTTTTATTAAATTTCATAATTAATAATCTCCTATTCAGAAAAATATCAAATTACACACTTCCCGAACATATAAAGAAATCACCTCCTCTTGTATCAATACTTATCCCTGCCAGAAACGAAGAGTTTAATATAAAAAGGTGCATTAAATCTTTATTAAAGCAGGATTACAGCAACATAGAAATACTGGTACTGGATGACAATTCAGTTGATAATACCCCGTTAATTGTCAAAAATCTTGAAAAAAAAGACAGCAGGGTAAAACTCTTTACCGGTAAGCCATTAAAAGACGGCTGGCTCGGTAAAAGTTACGCTTGCTGGCAGTTATCAAAACATGCAAAAGGAAAGTATCTTGTTTTTACTGATGCGGATACTATCCATTTTAAAAATTCAATCTCAAATTTAGTTGGCACACTTATAAGGAATAAACTGGATGCATTGTCAGCGATCCCCAGACAGATAATGACCACCCTCCATGAAAGAATGGTAATAACCTGGGTTCATTTTGGAATTATGGTTCTGCTTCCCCTGGTGCTGGTGAAGAAATCCAAACACCCCCTGTTCAGTACTGCCAACGGCCAGTGCCTGTTATTTAAAAGCGAAGTTTATGAAAAAATCGGAGGGCATAAATCAATAAAGAATAAAATTCTGGAAGATATACATATCTCAAAACAGGTAAAAAGATGCGGTTATAAAATTATGATATTTGATGCAAGTAGAAGCATACACTGCAGGATGTACAGAAAATTCAGCCAGTTGATAAGAGGATTTTCAAAATTTATGTTTGCAGCCTTTGATTACCATGTACTTACCATTACAGTGGTAATTTTAATAATCTCGGCACTATTTTTACTCCCCTTTATTTTCTTACCCCTGGGGATATTTATTTTTAATTGGTCTTATGCTACTACCAACCTGATCATCATCCAGATTTTTTTTATTCTTATAATGAGAATTATAATGGCAATACGGCTCAGGGGCAGGGTCTCCGATACTTTCCTTCATCCTCTCTCAATGATATATATAATACTTATCTGCATTAATTCTGTTTATCAGGCGAAATCCGGTGAAGGAGTACCCTGGAAAGACAGAAGATATGATGTAACCAAAAAAGATTACCTGGATCTTATAAGCGATGATAAAAGTCAAAAAATATATCACTAAATATTAAAAAATCCTACCTCAAACCTTTTACTATATAAATCCTTAAATTACTTTAACTATCACCAATATACCCGGCTACCATATCCCCTACTTCACTTGTGCTGTAACCCATTTTCCCGGCACTCAAGCTTTTTATTTTCATACAGGCGTTTGCCACAGCTTTCTCCATAGATCTTGCTGCTTCCTTTTCTCCCAGATAATCAAGCATCATCCTTCCTGCTTCTATTGCTGCAAGAGGATTAATTACATTCTTACCTGTATATTTTGGAGCAGACCCGCCTATGGGTTCGAACATAGATGTTCCCTCCGGATTTATATTCCCGCCTGCTGCAATTCCCATTCCTCCCTGAATCATTGCTCCCAGGTCGGTAATTATATCTCCAAACATATTGGGCACAACAATGACATCATACCATTCCGGATTCTTTACAGTCCACATACAGGCAGCATCTATATGATTATAATCGGTTTTAATCCCGACAAAATCCCCGGCCATTTCCATAAATGCTCTGTACCACAGGTCACCTACATATGTCAGTACATTTGTTTTATTTACCAGGGTAATCTTGCCGGCTTTCCCTTCTTCTTTCCTTGCTCTCGCAAGATTAAAAGCATACTTTAAGCAACGGTCAACCATATGTCTATCGTAAACCATCAGCTGGGTTGCAATTTCATAAGGAGTGTCTTTTCTAGTTATACCGCCGTTATCCGTGTATAGCCCACCTGTATTTTCTCTTACCACTATAAAATCTATATCTTCCGGCTTTTTATCCTTAAGTGGACAGTCAACACCGGGGTAAAGCTTTACCGGTCTTAAATTTATATACTGGTCAAGGGCAAACCTCAATTTCAATAAAATTCCCAGCTCTAAAATTCCCGGCTTAACATCCGGATGCCCTATAGCTCCAAGATATATTGCCTTAAATTTTTTTAGCTCGCTAATTGCAGAATCAGGAAGTATTTCTCCTGTTCTTAAATACCTGTTTCCTCCAAAATCAAACCCTGTAAATTCAAAATTTATATTATGTTTTTCCCCTACAGCTCTAAGAACTTTTTTACCTTCCTCTATAACTTCAGGACCGGTACCATCTCCAGGTAGAACCGCAATATCATAATGATTTAGTTTAGTCATCTCTTATCCTCCGCAAGATTTAAAGTGATTACCTCTATATACTATATAAATATTTTAGTTTTGTCTTTATAAATAACAAATTATTTATTAGGTGCAACGTTTATTTCTGGATATATTATAGATAGTTCATATATGTAAGAGAGTTTCTTTAAATATAATCTTTCTAATTACAATTTTATTTAGTGCCCCTCGGTTAGCGCTTTTATTAAAATTGCTACATAACAGAAAGCTATGGGAGGAAAACCGAATATGGTGAGCATGAGTCCTTTTGACATATAGTTACTTTCCCTTGATTCTAAAATATTGAGAATTACGCTTAATATAAGCAATATACCTGAAGAAGCCATCAATAGTATAAAAAATGCTAGTACCGTATAGCTTTCCCAACCTATGCCTATATTAACACCTGTAAAAATTGCCAGTAACCAGGATATAAAAGTTAAGTAACCGGTTATCAAAACGGCTAGTCCTATATTTTTATTTTTCTTTGCTTTATCCATTTATAAACACCCTCTTATAAATCAATCTGAAACTCTTTTATTAAAATACAGGGTGCAGGATGAAAATAACATCAGAGCCAGGAATACATAGAAAGGAAACCATATTTCATTAAAGAAATTAAACGCCTCCACAAAAAATTGGGTAATGAAGATTCCGGCTGCTATAACTATAGACGCTATAATGGTAAACAGACTTGCCCTGGTTATATCCTGGTACTGCTTCTCATCATACCACCCACCTGTTCTTTCCCTGACTTTGATTATTAGCCAGTACAAAACTATTAGAACATATGGAATAACTGCTACTAAGCTTATTGAAATAATCCCGGCATCTACAGCCCATGGGGGTATTGGATATACATTTGAATACAATAAAGAAAAAATTATAATAAGTACCAGACCTGAAATTCCGCTTAAAACCCCAACATACTGAGCATTGATAAATATTGAATCATCTTTTAAAACTTTTTCTCTGCCTTTTACGTATGTTGACCTCCCGGTCAGTATAAGAAGAGCAACCATAAGAATATAAAAAATAAAATGCAGCGCCTGACTTATAAAAAGGATAATAAATTCATCAGGAAGCCCAAAAACATATTCTTTTGAAATATCGCTTACAAGCGCAAAGTCTCCAAACAACATAAGAAAAGAAATAATACCGGTAAAAAATAAAAAAGAACGGAGGAAATTATCCCTTTTAAAAAAATTCAGCTGCAAAATTAAAGTGAACATAGCCAATAGATGGAAAAAAGCAAATACGATATATGCAATTGCAGCAGGAATTGAAAAATTATTGAGAAAGCTTCCAACATCCCCCATATCAATTATCTCTGCCCTGAGTATTATAAAGAAAACATTCACAAATATAAAACCTGCAATTGCAATTAAACATAAAATTAAAGTGATATTATTGCTTATTTTTAATATTCTTTTCATTTTTTTATTCTCCTTTATTAATTACCTGTTTTAATCCTTATCAAGATAAAAAATCTTATCAACAGGTTTCTTAAAAAATTTAGCTATTTTTAAGGCAAGCAGGACAGACGGGTTAAATTTACCCTTTTCTATAGAATGTATCGTAAGCCGGGTTACACCTATAGCATTTGCCAGTTCCTGCTGTGTAATTTCGTTATGCTCAAAACGGCATTTCCTCAAATCATTCTTAAGTTTTATTTTTTTTCCTTTCAACATATATTAATACCCGTATAAATTTATAATATCAGTCAATGTATATAAATATAAACATAATGTATACTATTATATACATTATGTCAATAACTTTCTTAATTTTTTATTTTTTATAGAACTAAACTAAGATTTTTCATGAAAATATTTTGTAACTTATATACCAAAAAACCGTTTATTATATAAATGGTATAATAGCAATGATGATAGTTTTGAAATAATAGCACCGGATATAGGTTTTATTTACACTGTAAATTTAACCTGCTTGGATAGCAGTTATTTTTATGTAGAATTATAATAAGATTAAAAAAGAGGAAAGAGAAGATTTATAATGAAAATTTTACTTGTTTACCCTGAATATGAAGAAACTTTCTGGAGTTTCAAAAGAATTTTAAGAATACTGGGAAAGAAAGCTGCATTCCCCCCTCTCGGGCTTCTTACTATTGCAGCAATGCTTCCCGACGATTTTGATAAGAAATTAGTTGATATGAATATTGAGATGCTGAAAGACGAGCATATCAAATGGGCAGATTATGTCTTTATAAGTGCAATGATAGTGCAAAAAGAATCATCAAGAAGAGTTATAAATAAAGTTAAGAAACTTAAAAAGCCCATAGTTGTAGGGGGACCCCTTTTTACAACCGGCTGGGAAGAATTTACCGATGCTGACCATCTCTTTTTAGGTGAAGCAGAGGAGATTTTCCCCGGGTTTGTTGAAGATTTAAAAAAAGGCAAACTTAAGAAAATGTATTCCAGCAGTAAATTCCCTGACATTAAAAATACTGTTATACCCGACTGGAGCCTGATTAATGTAAAAAACTACAATTCATTATGTATCCAGCTCTCCAGGGGATGTCCTTTTAACTGCGAATTCTGTGATGTAGTGCTTCTTAACGGAAGAATACCCAGGACAAAAAGTAAGAAACAATTAATAAGTGAGTTTGAAGCATTATATAATCGTGGCTGGCGTGCTGGCGTATTTTTCGTAGATGATAATTTTATAGGGAAAAAATCCACACTAAAAAAGGAGTTCTTGCCAGCAATTATAGAGTGGCAAGAAAGCAAGAAATATCCTTTTTCCTTTAACACCCAGACATCAATTAACCTTGCCGATGATAAAGAAATTATGAACCTAATGGTAGAAGCCGGGTTTACTTCTGTTTTTGTAGGTATTGAAACACCTGATTCCGATAGTCTGCATGAATGTGGTAAGGTGCAGAATGAAAACAGGAATTTAATAGATTCCGTAAAGATCATCCAGAATTCAGGTATGGAAGTTCAGGCCGGTTTTATTGTTGGTTTTGATAATGATAAAGAGTCAATTTTCCAGCGTCAAATAGATTTTATACAAAAGAGTGGAATTGTTACCGCTATGGTTAGCGTTCTTAACGCATTGCCCAAGACCAAGTTATACCAGAGATTAAAAGAAACCAAAAGATTGATTAAAAGCAGCACAGGTGATAATACAAAATTTTCAAGTTTAAATTTTATCCCAAAAATGGACAAAAAAGTACTTATGGATGGCTTTAAAAAGATTTCATCTACAATCTATTCTCCAAAGGCATATTATGGGAGAATTAAAACCTTTTTAAAAGAATACAGGCCAATAAGAAAAAAATTGCCAAAAATAAAGATGTACCATATAAGGGCGTTAATCGGCTCAATATGGCTTCTTGGCATAAGACAAAAAGGCAGACGTTACTTCTGGAATTTAATTCTCTGGAGTCTTTTCAGGCATCCATCTCTTTTCCCTCATGCCATTGGCTTTTCTCTGGCCGGAATTCATTTCAGGTCAATATCTTAAGTTAATTTATAACTTTTATTGCCGGCGCAATAACAGAATAACTTAAGAATTTATAATAAAGATATTTTTTAAGGGTATAGAAGCGGAATAATATAAAGTAACTTTATTATTACAAATAATGGTAAAGGTTCAGTTCTTTAAACTGTTTTTTAAAAAAATTACGAATTGCCGGTAATTTCTTATATCTTTAAAATCCTGCTAAGTATCGGTTGCTCTTAACAATTCAGCGCATCTTTCAGGTAAAATAGTGTTTACATTAATCCCGGACCCTATCTCAAAGCCCGCTCTGGTGATCAACTGGGGGACTACTTCAATATGCCAGTGATAGAACCTACTACCTGCCTGATCAATGGGAGTGCTATCTATTATATAATTATAATCAGGGTCATCCAGAAGATTGTAAAGTTTTTTAATAACAGTTTTCAGATTTGTTGCCAGACTTACAATATCGTTTTCTGAGATTTTAGCAAAGCAGGCCTGGTGTTTTTTTGGTAAAATCCATATGTTATAAGGGACTGCAGAAGCATAAGGTGCCAGAGCAATAAAACCTTCATTTTCATATATAATTCTTTTTCTAATTTTTTTCTCGTAAGCTATCATTTCGCAATACACGCATTTACCGAAGTCATTAAAATATCTTTCCGATTCACAAAACCTGTTCCTGACAAAACTGGGAATAAATGGAGTAGCAACAAGCTGCGAATGAGGATGCACCAATGAAGTGCCTGCTTTATTTCCATGGTTTTTAAAAATTACTATAAGCTTATTATTTTTATTACTGCTTAATTCAATAAATCTCTCTCTGTATGTCCTTATCACATTTTCAACCTGCCCGGACTCAAGCTGGCACAGGTTATCGTTATGTTTTGGCGATTCGATGATTACTTCATGACTGCCTGTTCCATCAATTTCAAGATATGGTCCTGCTGCGCTCCTTTTAATATCCGTTTCAGTTTTTCCTCCTGGCTCCAGAATCGGAAATTTATTGGGCACCACCCTTACCAGCCAGCCGTCGTCACCTTCAATAGTAAAAACCTCTTTTGGTGTCATATGGTCATTACCCCTGCAAAAAGGACAACATGGTTCATACTCGTTTAAAACTTTTTTTTCCTTTACTTTTTTAAAGTCAGTCGGTCTACCTGACCTATCTCCCGCAAATATTGTCCAGTCTTTGGTTATAAGATCCTGCCTTATTACAGACATATGTAAATACCACCATGGCTGTTCATATATAATCGTTTTTATGGTAATTTATGTTTAGCATAAATATAGCATTCTTACAATAAGTTTTAATTTTAAAAATGGATAAAGAGAAGTTTGAAGAAATAATACTGGATACCCTTGAAAATCTTCCCCCCAAATTTAAAGATAAGATAAAAAACCTTGGTATTGTTATTGAAGATGAGGGGATAAACTCAACTTTAAAAAACAAACAGGGAAAATACACACTTGGTCTTTACCAGGGTCTCCCTTCCACAAAAAAACCTGGGAAAAGATACAATTTTCCCGATAAAATAACCATTTATAAAAAAACACTGGAGAGAATAAGCAGAAATGACGAAGAACTGGAAAGAAATATAAGGAAAGTTGTGCTCCATGAATTGGGACACTATTTCGGGCTTGACGATAAAAAATTAAGAGAGCTTGGTTATTAATCTAAAAAATTCTTTTTACTATATTTATACAATATTTTAAAAAGATTTAAGCTAATACCCCATAATACCTGATAAAATTAGTTTCTTTTTTCTATTAAATTATAAACTTCCTGGAACCGGCTAAAAATTTCTAAGTATAATAACGATTTAAGATACAAAATATTAAATGCTTGATGTTCAAGACTCTATTATTATAATAGAATAATAAACACTATATAATTTAATAATATATAGATAAAAATAAAAAAACTTTTATACTGATTTATATATAAAGAATAAAATAGGAGTTGAAAATCTGATGACAGAAGGAAAAAGTTACGAATACAAAAAAGCTAAAACAAAAATACCGGAGGAGCTTCCTCTCCTTTCGTTAAAAAATAGCGTGGTCTTCCCTTTTCTGGCGACACCATTAATTGTAGGCAGGAAAAAATCACTTGAAGCAATTAGAAAGGCAAGTGATGAATATAAAGTTATAGTGGTTGTAGCCCAAAAAGAAGAAAACAAAGAAGATGTGAAAAAAGAAGATCTATATGATGTTGGGACTATATGCGCTATAAAACAGCTGGCGAATGTATCGGAGAATGAGATTAAGTGTATTGTTGAAGGCATCTCCAGAATAAAAATAAAATATTACATACAAACAGAACCATATTTCAGAGTAGCAACTGAAAGGATTAAGGAGATACCGTTTGTTGAGGATGAAGAGACAGAAAAACTTAATACCACTATTAAAATGCAGGTGGAAAAATTCATTCAGCTGGGTATCCCACTGCCCACTGCATTTGTAGTAGCGGCAACCAATATTTCCAAAACTGAAATTCAGGCTGATTTGTTTGCTTCATATTTACTTTCAAGCACAAGTCAGAAGCAAAAGATACTGGAAGAAAATGACCTGAAAAAGAGGTTAATAAAATTATCTGATTTTCTGGGTGAGGAGCTTAATAAATTTGAAGTTCATTCCCAGATAAGGGATAAAGTCCAGAAAGAAGTAGGTAAAACTCAAAGGGAGTATTATCTACGCCAGCAGTTAAAAGCAATTAAAGATGAGCTGGGTGAATATGATGAATCCATTGCACTTACTAAAGACCTGGAAAAGAAATTAAACAGGAAAAAATTGCCAAAAGAAGCAATGGATAAAGTTAAAAAAGAAATACAGAGACTGGAGAACATACCCAGCATGTCTCCCGAACATTCTTATATAAGAACCTATGTTGAATGGATGCTGGATGTTCCATGGTCTGAAAAGACTAAAGACATACTTGACCTGAAAAAAGCAAAGAAAATACTTGACGGCGACCATTATGACCTTGAAAAAGTTAAAACTCATATACTTGACTATCTTGCAGTAAGAAAATTAAAAGGTAAAACAACCAAAGGTCCCATACTCTGCTTCGTTGGTCCTCCAGGCGTTGGTAAAACTTCCCTTGGGCAGTCTATAGCCAAATCACTTGGAAGAAAATTTATAAGAATGTCAATTGGCGGAATAAGAGATGAGGCCGAAATCCGGGGACATAGAAGAACCTATGTAGGAGCACTCCCGGGCAGAATCCTTCAGGGGCTTAACCAGGCAGGTACAAATAATCCTGTATTCATGCTGGATGAGGTTGATAAAGTTGGTGCTGATTATAGAGGTGATCCCTCATCTGCGCTTCTTGAAGTGCTTGACCCGGAACAAAACAACTCTTTCAGGGACCATTACCTTGAAGTGCCGTTTGACCTCTCAAATGTAATGTTTATAACTACAGCAAATATACTGGACACAATCCATCCGGCACTCAGGGATCGAATGGAGATTATTGAAATACCAGGCTATAGCTCTGAAGAGAAGGTTCATATAGCTAAAAAATTCCTTATTCCAAAACAGTTAAAAGAGCAGGGAATAGAAAAATATCATACTGAATTTAAAGAGGATGCCATCTCAACAATAATTGAAGAATACACCAGAGAAGCCGGGGTAAGGAACCTGGAGCGCGAAATAGCAAATATCTGCAAAAAAGTTGCAAGGGAAATAGTTGAAAAGAAAGAATACCCCAGGAAAATAACTGCTGAAAAAGTAAGAAAGTATCTGGGCGTTTCAAAGGTTTTACCCAGTGAAATAGAAGAAAAAAATAATGTAGGAGTTGCAACAGGCCTTGCTTACACCCCTGTTGGTGGTGATATATTACTTATTGAATCCACTTATTACAAAGGTAGCGGAAAATTAATACTTACCGGAAAACTGGGTGATGTAATGCAGGAATCTGCAAAAGCTGCCATAAGTTATATACATTCAAAGGCAAAAATCTTTGGAATAAAAGAAGAGTTATTTGATAAATCAGATATACATATTCATGTCCCTGCAGGAGCAGTCCCCAAAGACGGCCCATCAGCAGGTATATCGATAACTTCTTCGCTTGTATCAGCATTTACGGGAATACCTGTACTTAGAGATGTCGGCATGACCGGAGAGATAACTTTAAGAGGCAGGGTACTCCCTGTAGGAGGGCTCAAGGAAAAGCTTCTTGCAGCAAAAAGAGCAGGACTTAAAAAAGTTGTACTGCCTGAAAAAAATAAAAAGGACCTTGAAGAAATACCTGCAAATATATTAAAAGGATTAAAGCTCGAGTTTGTAGAGAATATTGATGATGTTATAAAGCATACTCTTGAGAAATATCCTTTCAAAAAAAAATAATATAAAAAGTAAAAGTATGAAGGAACCCGCCGAAGAACTGACCATGAAGAAGCCCCCGGATTTTAATCCTACTTCTGATATACAATAAATTATTTTAACATTGTCTTTTATTCCGGGGAGAGTTTTTAATTTAACTATATATTATTCTTACTTTCTTCTTTTACTGGTACTGCCATATCTTAAAAAACTCGTCAATACCAAAAGGCCCACCTGAGACAATTTAAACTTTTAGTGTCTGAAATGTCTCTTTCCTGTAAAAATCATCGGAATCTTATTTTTATTGCAGCTATCTATAACTTCTTTATCCCTTATTGACCCGCCGGGTTGTATAATTGCCTTTATACCATTTTTAGCAGCAAGATCAACTACGTCTGCAAATGGGAAAAAGGCATCTGAAGCTAGAATTGAACCCCTGCATCTCCCGTTTGACTTTTTAATTGCTATTTCTGCTGAATCAATCCTGCTCATCTGCCCTGCACCAACCCCCACGGTGCTTTTATCCAGAGCCAGAACAATTGCATTTGACTTAACGTTTTTTACTATCTGCCATCCAAACAAAATGTCGTCCCACTGTCCGGGCTCGGGGCTGGTTTCAGTAACTACTTTCATATTTCCCCTGCTATCTATATCAACATCAAAGTCCTGTATAAGTGCTCCGCCGTCAACACTTCTAATATCTACCTTCTCGGATTTAAAATCATCCGAATTTAAATTATTTAGATAATCATCCAGCTCTAAATCTATCTTAAGTACCCTTAATTTTTGTTTCCCTGCTAAAATCTTAATAGCTTCCTCGTCAAAATCAGGTGCTATTAGAACCTCTACATATTTATCCATTAAAAATTCTGCTGCCTCTGCCGTCCATTTTTTATTACTTGCAACAATGCTTCCAAAAGCTGAAACAGGGTCACACTGGTATGCTTTTCTGTAAGCTTCTTCAACAGAATCCCTAATTGCAGCTCCACAGGGATTGCTATGCTTCATTACTACAACACAGGTTGAAGAAAATTCCCTGACAATCCCAAATGCCGCATTCCCATCCAAAATATTATTATAGGATAGTTCCTTTCCCTGAAGCTGCTCTGCGCCTGTAAAATTTTCCGGACCGCTGCTGGGAAATTTATAATAGGAAGCTCTCTGATGGGGATTTTCACCATATCTTAGATTCTGTATTTTAACAAGGTCCAGGTTCAGACTATCTTTAAAATCACCTTTTCCATTTCTCATACTGTCGAGCCCCTTTCCTGCCGGGCTTCCACTTTCTAGATTCAGGTAATCCCTTACCGATATATTTGAATTACTAAAATCCCGGGTCTTATTTTTAAGGTAATTGAATATCACACTATCGTACTCACAGGTATGCTGGAAAGCTTTTACTGCCAGCCTGAAAAGTGTATCAGCGCTGATTTGCCCTTCATTATCCTTAATTTCCTGCCCTATTTTTTTGTAATCTTCAGGGTCAACTACAACTGCCACTCCTTTATAATTCTTAGCAGCGCTCCTGATCATGGTAGGCCCACCAATATCAATATTTTCTATAGCTTCTTCAATTGTAACATCAGCTTTTGAAATAGTTTCCCTGAATGGATACAGGTTTACCACTACCATATCTATTAACTTTATATTTAAAGAAGAAATCTCGCTCATATGTTTCTCATTACTGCGGTCAGCCAGTATCCCCCCATGAATATAAGGATGAAGAGTTTTTACCCTCCCATTTAACATTTCAGGTGAGCCAGTAAATTCTTCCACTTTCTTTACTTTTATCCCTGCTTCCTCAAGTTTCCTGAAAGTTCCTCCTGTTGAAATAATTTCCACTTCTGCTTCCTGGAGCGATTTTGCAAAATCAACAATTCCTTCTTTATTGGAAACACTGATTAAAGCTCTTTTTATTTTTACTTTCATTTTTACTCCCCATCTATCTTTTCTTTGTCTAAAATTCTTGCTTTCCTCCCATCTATTTCAAGTCTATCCTCGCAAAAATATTTTACTGCCAGTGGATAAATTTGATGCTCTACCCTGTGTATTTTGCTCTCCAGCTCTTCTACACTATCACCCTGGTCAACAATCACTGCTTTCTGAATTATTATCGGCCCGCTATCAAGCTCTTCTTCAACAAAATGTACTGTAACTCCTGTCACTTTTACGCCATAGTCAAAAGCATCTTTTATACCATGAGTACCTTTAAATGAAGGCAGTAGGGCAGGATGAATATTTATAATTTTATTTTTAAATTTACAAACAAATTCCCTGCTTAATACAAGCATGTATCCTGCCAGGACTATAAGGTCGATTTTCTCCCTTTCCAGAAGTTCTATAGTTTTTGTATCATACTGTTTCCTGTCACTGTACTCTGAAGAGTCCATGAAGATAGCTTTAATGTTATTTTCCTTTGCCCTGTCCAGAGCACGGGCATGTTCATTATTGGAAAACACAAGAACTATATCACCGTTTAAATCATTACTTTTAGTGTAATCTATAATTGCCTGCAGATTTGACCCAAAACCTGAAGCCAATACTGCTATTCTTTTTCTTGTATGCATCTAATCTCTTTTTATTATTACTTTCCCTTTGCCCTTTACAATAGTACCTATATTATAAATATCTTCTTTCATCTCTCCTGCAATATCTTTTGCTCTGTTAAACTGGCCGGGGGGCATAATTATAACAATTCCAATACCCATATTAAATACCCTGAACATTTCTTTTTTACTAATATCACCCAGCTCCTGGAAAAAATCAAAAATTTCCGGAATCCTCCATCTTCCTTCCTTTATTAAAGCATCCATATCTCCGGGGATTATTCTATTTATATTTTCATAAAATCCCCCGCCGGTAATATGAGCAATTCCATGTATTTTAACTCCATTTTCAGTCATTTTATTTATTATCCTTGAATACAGTCTGGTAGGCGTTAGAATAAAATTCCCGAGTGACATGCCGCCTGTCCATTTATATTTTCTGTTAATGTCTATTTCTTTATCTTCTATTAACTTCCTTATAAGGGAAAACCCGTTACTATGAATACCCGAAGATGATATACCGGCTATCATATCTCCTTCTTCTACCAGAGAAGGATTTATAACAGCTTCTTTCTCCACAATTCCTACTGCGAATCCGGCAATATCTATATCATCCCTGGCGCTCATACCGGGGTGTTCAGCAGTTTCTCCCCCTATAAGAACAGTATTACAATAAATACAGCTTTTAGAAATAGATTCAATTATCGTTTTTATTTTCTCTTCATCTATCTTTTCACAGGAGATATAGTCAAGGAAAAAAAGAGGCTTTGCCCCACAGCAGATTATATCATTTATACACATTGCTACCGCATCCTGTCCTATATCTCTATAATTATTTAATTTTTTTGCCAGCATTATTTTTGTTCCCACACCATCAGTTGAAGATGAAAGGACAGGGTTTTTATAACTACCCAGGTCAAGCTGAAAAAGGCCTGAAAAGGAAGACAGGTCACCAAGCACGTTATTTGAGAAGGTTGAAGTTATTGTTTTCTTGAGCTGGCCAAGAACATCTGAAGCTTTATCTATGTCTACTCCTGCAGAACTATATGAATACCCTTTACTTTTTTTCATTTTATTTTTATCAAACATTAGAGGATATTCTATCCTCTCTATCTATCGAATATTTATCAAACTTAATACTATCCGGGATAGGAACCGGGTAATCACCATTAAAACATGCAAAACAAAATTTATCTTTTGATTCCCCTATTGCTTCAATAAGACCATCTATGGAAAGGTACCTGACGCTATCTACTTTCAATGATTTTCTTATGTCCTCTAATGTCTTATGGCTTGCCATAAATTCTTTTTCTGTAGCCATATCTATACCATAGTAACAAGGATGCAGCAGAGGAGGTGAACTAATCCTCATGTGCACTTCCTTTGCACCCGCATTATATAACATCTTTATTATCTTCCTGGAAGTATTGCCCCTTACAATTGAGTCATCCACTACCACCAGTCTTTTTCCCTTTATAACTTCTTTTAACGGATTTAGTTTAAGCTTTACCCCTATCTCTCTTGTTTCCTGCACCGGCTGTATAAATGTTCTTCCTATATACCTATTTTTAATAAAACCTTCTGCATACGGAATTTTTGACTCTGCAGAATAACCTATCGCAGCAGAGGTTCCAGAATCAGGCACAGAGATAACAATATCTGCATCAGCGGGAGATTCCTTCGCCAGCTGCTGGCCCATCCTGTGTCTTACCTGAAACATATTTTTATTGTGTATATAGCTGTCAGGTCTTGCGAAATAAATAAGTTCAAAAACGCACATTGAAACTCTATCCACCGGGAGCATCATCTGCGAGCGAATTCCGTCCTTATCCAGTATCACTGTTTCACCCGGGTCAATTTCCCTTATAAATTTTGCATCAATTATATCCAGTGCGCAGGTTTCTGAAGCTATTATGTAATTACCATCCAGACTGCCAAGTACCATCGGCCTGAACCCATATGGATCCCTGACTCCAAAAATCTTATCCTTCGTTAATATAAGCAATGAATAGGAGCCCTTTATTTGGCTAATAGCTTCTTTAATTGCACCTTCTATGGTTTCCTTATCAGAGCTCTCTATAAGAGATGCTATAACCTCTGTATCTGTAGTAGTTTCAAACCTGATTCCTTTTTCAATCTGCTCTTTTCTAATTTGCTTTACATTAATCAAATTTCCATTATGAGCTATGGCAAAACTTTCATTTCTAAACATTCTATACAGCGGCTGCGAATTCTTCCATATATTCATCCCCCTGGTTGAATAACGGGTATGACCTATACCGATATCTCCCAGAAGAGGTGCAATATTTTGCTTATTAAAAACCTGTGATACAAGACCTAAATCTTTAAATATTAAGATATCTTCCCTGTCTGATACAGCTATACCGGCACTCTCCTGCCCCCTGTGCTGCAATGCCTGAAGACCATAAAATATAATTTCCGATACTTTTTTGCCGGGTGCGTATATACCAAATACCCCGCAGCTCTCATTAAGCTTTTTATCCGGCATAATATTATTTGTCAATTTAAAAACCTTCTTTTAGCCAAGCAAACAAAGCTATTATAACAAATAAAATCCTAAAATAAATAAACTATTTTTAATAAAAATTAACTGCTTTTTTCACACCACTCCCTGGCATTTTGAAACATCTTAAGCCACGGAGAAACTTCTAAATCTGATTCCCAGCTCCCAGGCACCCATGGCCACTGCCAGGGTAAAAATGTTCTCTCGGGATGAGGCATCATGGCAAGATGCCTGCCATCAGGTGAACATAATGCAGTAAATCCTGATGGAGAACCATTTGGATTAAAAGGATATTTCTCCGCAGGCCTTCCTCTATCATCCACATAAATTATTGGGGCAAGGCCCCTCTTAGATACCTCTGACAATATTTCAGGATCAGGGCAATACAGGTGGCCTTCCCTGTGCGCTATCCATATTCCCAGAATTGAATCCTCCATGCCTTTTAGCATTATAGAGGGACTTTTTAGTATCTTTACAGATACCCACCGTGATTCAAACCGTCCTGAAGGATTGCTGATAAATCTTGGTTGTCCTTTTTCCGGTATCCCTTCCCAGGGCACCCACCCCAGAAGAGTCATAAGCTGGCAACCATTGCAAACCCCCAAAGAGAATGTATTTTTTCTCCTGTAAAATGCATCAAACATTTTTTTCAACTCCGTGCTGAACTTTACAATACCAGCCCACCCTTTAGCACTGTCCAGAACATCAGCATAAGAAAATCCTCCTACAAATACAGCTCCCCTGAATTTATCAAGATCTACCCTGCCGTCAAGCAAATCAGTAATGGTAACATCCCAGGGCTCAAACCCTGCGGCAAAAAATGCCGAAGTCATTTCCCTGTCACCATTGCTGCCTTCCTCCCTGATAATGGCAACTTTCGGTTTTCCTGATTTTTTTAAAAGCTCCAATGGAGTATCATATGGCCTGAAAGAAAGTTTATATGATGGGCCGGGGCGGTCATGAGATTTTGCCTGCACCCCTGCCAGGTTAACATTCATCTGATGTTGTTCAAGCTCATCACTTGTTGATTCCCACCAGTTCAAAAGTTCAGGTATGCCAGCATCCAGTTCAATCTTCTTACCATTATAAATACGCAACCTTCTTTCTTTCCGGGTTGAGCCCATAACTATAAAAGGAATATCAGATTTATTTAAAATACTGGTGATTTTATCTTCATTAAATGGTAAATATTCAATAACCAGTCCCAGTTCTTCTGAAAATAGCCAGGGGATTATTTCAACCTTCCCGGTGATTTTTATTTCAACCCCGCAGTTTCCTGATAATGCCATTTCTGTCAGTGTAGTTATAAGTCCGCCGTCACTTCTGTCATGTCCTGCAAGAATTAAGTTTTTCTTTATAAGCTCCTGCACTGCTCTAAAAGCTTCTGCTAAAAGAGAAGTGTTTTCTACATCAGGTGAAGAATTTCCTACCTGCCCCAGTACCTGTGCCAGCGCAGAACCACCAAGACGATTTTTACCCGCGGCAAGGTCAACAAATATCAGCCGGCTTTCACCCGGTTTTTTAATGTCAGGCGTTATCACTCTGGTTATATCAGGCATAGAGCTGTAGGCAGATATAACCACCTGGTCCGGAGCTTTTACAGTTTCACTACCTACCTGGGCTGCCATGGAAAGACTGTCCTTACCACCATCGGCAGCAATACCAATTTCTTTCATTATTTTTCTTATAGAAACCGCAGCTTTATGGAGTGCAGACCCTCCGCCTGGCAGCTTTGCCGCCCACATCCAGTTTACAGAGCATTTTATATATTTGAGCCCGCTTATAAGTGCCCAGACCATATTGGTCAGTGCCTCCCCTACTGCCATACGGGCACCCGCTGCAGGGTCAACCATAACTTTTACCGGCTGTTCACCTATGGAAATAGCAGCACCGGTAAGTCCGAAATGACTCTGTGCTATCACCGATACATCAGAAACAGGAAGCTGTAACGGTCCGCAACACTGCTGGCGGGCAATAAGTCCTGTTACGCTACGATCAACTTTCCTTACCAGGAATCCCTTGGATCCCACTGAAGGTAACTTGAATATAAGTTTTAACAAATCCTCTATCGAAAGATCAGATGGCAATTCAAGCGGCTTTAATTTTTGTTTGATGCTTTTAAGTTTAAAAGTTTTTTGAGGAATATTACTTAATATTTCATTTAAATTCAGGTCAACCGGGCTGGAATTACTCCAGCTATCGTGAACTACAATTCGCCCATCGCCGGTTATCTCTCCCAGAACCTCGCAATTTACTTTTTCACGACTGCAAATTGTCCTGAATTCATCAATACGTTCTGTTTTTATAAGAAAAGCATTACGCTCCTGATATTCAGCTCCCCATATTTCGAGAACTGACATTGTCTTGTCCCCTACCTGGATTTTCCGTATATCAATCCGCCCGCCTGCCGGCTCAACCAGCTCTGTTAGAACATTACAGGGCCCGCCTGCACCCTGGTCATGTATGCTCATAATGGGGTTATGTTCTCCCATTTCTATACATGCCCTGACAACCCTGTTCATCTTTTGCTCCATCTGGGCATTCCCACGCTGCACAGCATTAAAGTCAAGCTCCTCCCTGTTCTCACCCTGTACCATACTGGAAGCAGCGCCTCCGCCTATCCCTATCCTATATGCAGGTCCACCAACCTGCACTATTTTCATCCCTTTCTCCGGCGTATTCTTTTTTATATGGCAATCATTAATCTGACCTATTCCGCCGGTAAACATTACTGGCTTTACCCACTCACGGCGCTTGCCAGAGGGTAATCTCAGACCAAAAGACCTTGTGAATCCCTGAATTACCGGCTCGCCGAATTTGTTTCCGTAATCCGATGCACCGTTACTTTCATCTATTAGAATTTTCAGAGGATACGCCAGGTTCGAAGGATAATCAAACTCCGCATTCTCTCCCGGAATTAAGTAACCCGGTATATTCAAATTCCCGGTGCAGTATCCCGCTGTCCCGGCTACGACCAGTCCGCCTCTACCAGCTGCCTGGACATCACGTATCCTTCCACCGGTACCTGTTTCAGCTCCGGGGAACGGGGCGACTCCACAGGGAAAATTATGGGTCTCAGCAGTAAATATTAAGTGATAGGTAAGCTCACTTTCCCTGAAAGGCGAGCAGATACCGGGACGTTCCGGTATTATAGTTGATATCTTAAAACCGACAATCCCGCTTGAGTTATCCTTAAATGCGATTAAGCTATTTGAGGGATTAGCTTCAAGCGGTTCCTTTATTATTTCCATAAGGGCTTCCGGAGCCGTGACACCGTCAATTACAAGTTTCCCTTTAAAAAACCAGTGCCGGGAGTGCTCGCTGTTAGACTGGCCCAGCTGGAAGCATTCAACATTGGTGGGGTTTCTCTTTATAACATTAACAAACAGATTGTGATAGAAACTTATATCCCACTCATCCATTCCCAGGCCTAATTTCCTGTTAAAGTTTTTCAGAGCATCTATACCCTGCCCCTGGCTATCATCAAATTTACCTTCTTCACCTTTTTTTTCTTTTATCAGGGGGATTAAATATACCCCCTCCGGTTTTATTCCAATTTCAAAATTATCCAGGGGTTTTTGATATACGCACTCCGTCATCCTATCGTGATTCTTGCTTAAAAATTCTGAACTGTCAGCATCCCGGGGGATTAAGTAGCATCTTGAACGCTCAAACCGGGTAACTTTTATTAAACCACATGAACAGCAGATGGCAACTGCATTAGTTGAAAACGCAGTTTCAAAGTTTAACCTTGGACCTATCTCAATTACCTTTTTATGCCTATTACCAGAGAGTGATTCTTTCCCAAATTTTTCAGGTTCAAATGTTTCGGCAATAAGCCATTTGAGTATTTTCAATTCTGATATGCTTAAGGGTTCAGAAGTTTCAATGTAGTAACAATATTCAAAGTTCTTATCAATAAGCCGGTAAAACCGTTGAATCATTCTTATATGTCCCTTATCTTCACCAAAGCCAGAAATATAAATATTTATTAAGCAAAAATTACATACAATTAATTTTCTTTAACTTTAATATTTCCCAATCTGTTAATAATTTCATCTATATATTTCAAATGATATCCAACATCAAATAATTTTTCCAGGTCCTCTTTACCCAGAAAGGAGAGCACCTCTTTCTTCTTCATAAGATTTTCTTTAAAGTCGCCTTCGCTGTCCCATGCTTCAAGAGCTGCCCCCTGTATAATAGCATAAGCATCTTTTCTATCCATACCTTTTTTAATAAGTTCCAGCAATATTCTCTGGGAAAAAATAATCCCGCCGTATTTCATTAAATTTCTTTTCATATTCGATTCAATTACAATCAGGTTATCAATTATAGATATCATTTTGTAAAGCATATAATCAAGTAAGATAAAACTGTCAGGGATTATTATTCTTTCTGCTGATGAATGTGATATATCCCTCTCGTGCCATAATGCAATATTTTCCATAGCAGCTACGGCATTTGACCTTAATATCCTTGCCAGCCCGCATATTCTTTCACAGATAATAGGATTTTTTTTATGAGGCATGGCAGAAGAACCTTTTTGGCCTTTTGTAAAAGGCTCTTCAACCTCCCTTACATCTGTCCTCTGCAAATTTCTTATCTCAAGAGCTATCTTTTCCAGAGTAGCTCCATAAATTGCCAGGGCTGTAACCAGCTGTGCGTGCCTATCCCTCTGAAGAATCTGTGTAGATACAGGAGACGGTTTTAAATTAAGGATATTGCAAACCTTTCTCTCCAGCTCGGGTGAAGTGTTTGCATAAGTGCCAACAGCTCCTGAAATTTTACCATACCTTATATTCTCCTCTGCCTGCTTTAATCTTTCAAAATTTCTTGCTATCTCAAAAGCATAAACACAAAATTTGAATCCAAGTGTAATTGGTTCTGCATGAACCCCATGAGTTCTTCCTACCATAACTGTATGGCTGTACTTTTTTGATTTTTTCTTAAAAATATCAAGCAGCTTTTTAGTTTTACCCTCAATCAAATTCGCCGCTTCCATTATCTGAAGTGAAAGAGCAGTATCACCCACATCCGAAGATGTCAATCCATAATGAAGATACTTAGATGATTCTCCGATATAAGAAGATACGTCTGTCAGGAAAGCAATTACATCATGATTTGTTTCTCTCTCAATCTCGTTTATTCTTGAGATTCTGAATCTTGCCTTTTTATTTATATCTTCTCCTGCCTGCCGGGGGATAATCCCCAGCTCTGCCTGAGCTCTTGCTGCCGCCTTTTCAACCTCAAGCCACTTGGTAAATTTATTCTCTTCACTCCATACCTTACCCATTTCTTCTAAAGTATATCTGGGAATCATCGCTTCTCCTATGATAAAAATACTAATAGAAATTAAGTGAACTTTTAACGTGCGCAATCATCAAAATAGAGCTTACCTATATAAGTTCTTCCAGTATCTTTTCTCTGAATGTTTGATAATTTTTTGAGTCATTAAGATCAAGCAGCTCTTCGCCACAATCAAAAAATACCTGGTCATAATTCTTAAGGCATAAATCAGAAACCTTTAAAAGCCATTTTCTGTTAAGTTTCCAGCTCCTTAAATCTCTTAACCAGTTTCTTTCACTGGCAGGGATGCTATCCTTTATAAAGCTATCAAGATTCCTCGATTTTTTAGAAACCTGCAATAAGAAATCTTCTTTATCCGTTAGAGATGAAATATTTGCTATACTTAAATCCCTATCTGCTTTCACGAATTTCTCCCCTGTCAATGTTACAAATAATTTAATCTTTTTAACATATATATTGTATTATTTATAATCTTTTTTTAAAACCTGAATTATTTTATTTAACCAGAAAATCTATTCTAAAAAATAATTCACGACAGCATAGCTTTATTTAAGGTAATCATCAAGAAAATCTTTGACCTCATCTTCATCTACAATTAAATAGCTAACTCCATCTATATAAGCCGGTTCCACAGGTATAGTTAACCAGTTAATTTCCTTACTTGAGAATAATAGCACAAATCCCAGGGAACCAAAATCCCACACCGTAAGGTCAGACCTTGTCTGTTCATTTAAGACTTCAATTATCCGGGGAGCACTGGAAATCATTGAAAAACTAAATTTCTGTTTCATTACTTCACTTAACAGATATTTCTGCCTGTCTACCCTGTCAAGGTCAGCTCCCGCAGTTGACCTGCACCTAACAAACGAAAGGGCCTCTTCACCATTCATTAGATAGGTCCCCGGGTCAAAATCTGCCCCTGATAATGGGTCATGTAGGGCTTCCTCTACTGTTATTTCCACTCCGCCTAGTATATCAATAATTTCTTTAAAACTCCTAAAATTTACTACTATAACTTTATCTATCTGGATATCAGTCAGCTTGTATATTTCTTCTTTTATCATTTCTTTGCCGCCGTATTTGTAAGCCGCGTTAATTTTACTCCAGCCATAATCCTGCAACTCAACCCTCACATCCCGTGGAATTGAAATAAGGCAATCTTTACTGCCCCAGCTGCTTATATGATATACTATGATGGTATCTGTCAGTCCTTCAAACTTGTTATTCTCTTCTCTTTCATCTATTCCAAGCAGCAGTATATCATTATCACCAGGATTTAAGCTTACAAAATAGATAAAAAGGAATACTGCAACAACTATGACAAAAATAATCAGTATAGTAATGAAACAACCTCTAGCTTTATTCATATCTTTTTATATCTCCAGGGAAATTTCTTATATTATGCGTATCCGGTACGAGACAAATAATACAGGGTGTGTAATAATTTTTCAATGGGATCTGTTGTTTCAATTCTTACATTAGCAGGAGCTTTAACCGGAACCGAAGTATAGTTTATTACTACTTTAACACCGGCCTTGACCAGTATATCAGTAGCTTTCTGTGCTGAATGAGGCGGGACTGCCAGAATTGATATTTCTGTATTTTTCTTCCTGAATATATCTTCTATTCTATTTATACTCAGCACCTTATGCCCCGATATCACTTTACCTATAACCCCTTTATTATTGTCAAAAACGTCTTCTATTCTGAATCCAAACCTTTCCAGCATTTTATACTTTAGAATTGCCTTTCCCAGATTACCTGCCCCGATTAAAGCGATACGGACAAATCTATTATATCCAAGGATTTTGTTAAAGGATTTGATAAGATCATCAATATTAAACCCAACCCCCCTCTTACCTTTTATTTTGAAATATACAAGGTCTCTCCTAACTTCTGCGCTGTTAACTCCTGTGCCCCTGCTTATTTCCTTTGAGGTTGTTGTCCTCTTACCATCTTCTTTCAAATGCACAATATATTTTAAGTATTGCGATAGTCTTGAGATAGTTCTTTCTGAATATATCTTCTCTGACATCTACAAATCCATCCTTTATTTATTTTTTATAGAAATACTTTAGGAATACTTTGTATCATAATTGTAACAGGACGCTGCCTCTTTTACAATAATAAGGTTCACTAAAGATAAAATAGAGAGGATCTATTAACTACTCACTTTAAAATTATATATCCCATCCTCTCTTTTATAAGTTCTTCCGCAACTACTACATTTGATTTTATCTTTATTAAAGATAAGAGCATTTTTTCTGCATGAAGCACAGGTTAAAATACCCTCCAGATTTCCTTTATCTTCAAAACAGACATCTTCATAATCAGGTTTTTCAAGAGCACACTTTATAAAAACACTTGGTCCCAGAGGTATAAAGGAAAACAGATTCTGACAAATCCTTTCAAATAATATAAGGGTTTTTGTACCGGGGAATTTTTTCATTAAATTAATTCTTAAATTGGAAACACTGATTAACTTCTTTATTGAAAAATTTCTTTCTTTTATAAGATTAGATATATATCCGGGATGAAAATTTAATATAGTCTCTCCTACCTGTGATGGTTCTAAGTTGAAAGGAGAACCTTCCACCCTTCCCGCCAGAAATCTTAATATGTTTTTAAAATTTCTTTTATTAGCAAATTCTAAGAAATACAGGCCCCCGTTTTTAAGTATCCTTGCAACTTCATCAAAATATTTTCCCGGATTTTCAAGATGATGTATCATTCTCACAGTCAATATAATATCTGCACAATTTGACCTTATGGGAAGACCGGTTGCATCAGAAGCAATAAAATATATTGATGACATTTTTTCAGGGTTGTTTTTTAAAAACTTTTTTATTCTACTCCTGGCACTTTTCAAGTTTTTCAGTGAGTAATCAACCAGCACTATTGTCCCAAAATCCTTATATTCATTAAAAAGCCTGCCATACCCGCATCCAATATCAAAAATTATTTTATCTTTCTTATCTATCCCTGCCAGCAGTCTTTTTAGAGCAATTCTTTCCGAGCGATCTTCATATAATCTTTTATCATTTTCCCAGAATTCCCTGTAATCATAACTTTCATAGTCTGTTTTCCTTAAATTCACCTTCTAATATACCTTTCTACTTTCTGTTAATATAACAGTTAATAATATAATACCCTGAATAGCTGTAAGTCCATATTCTTGCTGAGTTACCCGCTGCTGCCGACAGCTTGACGACCTATTTAATAAAAATCTTTCTTTCTATCAAAAACTATTTAATATATTTAGGGCGGCTATTGATAATCTGGCAATTAATTTTATAACTCTTTTTTTATCTTCTTTTCCCCCTTTCATAAATTATAAATTATACACAATATATTAGCCACTCTAAAAAAAATGCAGGAAAACCACTGTTTCAAATAGGTTCTCCTGCATTTCTATACACTTAAATATTATTTAAACCCGCAGTTAAAACTGAACTGGCCGGCTAAGTCATTACAGGTTTTTTGCTTTTTCCTTCTTTCTGCCTGCCTTACCCCCCTCATTTATTACCGTGCTATTTCTCTCCAGAACAGTAAGCTGGTTAAACTCCAGACTTGCTGCCACAATATCAGCAGTAATACTGGTAATATTATATTTTTTACCTTCTTTATTTTCCCAGCTTCTTAAGTTCATATGCCCGCTTACCAGTATTCTATCTCCCTTTTTTAAAGCAGCCGCGCAATTCTCTGCAAGACTGCTCCAGGCAGTAATATTAAAAAAATCTACGGATTCTGCTTCCTTCCCGTTTCTATCAATCCACTTTTTGTTCGCTGCAAGTCCCATCTCTGTAATTGCTACCCCTTCATTGGTATATTTAATCTCGGGGTCGCGGGTTAAATTACCCAATAAAAATATATTATTTACATAATTCATATCTTTCCCTTCTTATAAAATTGTGTTAATTTAAAAAAACTATAAAAACTTCAATAATTAAACTCGTAATAATCACAGTAGTTGAAGTGTTCATCCCATGGATATAAGACTTTTGCTTTAGATGTAGAGGTGATCGTGCTTTTTCCTTCAATTAAGTTATCCAATATAATAAATCTAACATTTTTTTCTACTCTAACCATCACCTCGTCATAATCAAAGCCGCACCCGGCCATGGTGCAATTATTCAATTCTGCAACCTCTCTGGCTATCTCGCAGCACCCTTCATTATCAAAAAATAATAAATTTTGGGCCACTGCCAGTGAAGCTGAATCAGAAGCCTTTTTTGTTTCCTCCCTTGCTATAAAAATCTGGCAGAGGTCTAAAATAACTACAAATAAAATTAAAAAGATAACCAGCACAGCTATAGTTAAAAAAGAAATATTGCCACGGTTCTTTAATACTAATTTTTTCAGTAACATTCCATCCTCATGTTGCTTTTTACCTTTATTAATCCATTACTTCCTTTAAAAATGCCGAGCAGAGAGGAAACACCTCCGGCATTATATGTAATAACTACTTCAACCATATCCCCGGCTTCCCTTGAAGAACTATTTTCAGGAATAATTTTTACATTAATCCTGTCCCTATTAAATCCCGAACAAACTTCCCTTATGCATGCTAAAGCTCTGCTATTTGAATTAGTAGTTGCTACTACTCTTGCTCCCTCACGGGCAGCCTGCTCCAGAACATTTTTTTGATAAACCATCATTCCTAAATGGGAAACGGCCAAAATTATCAAAACAAGAAAAGGAATAACAAGGACAAATTCAAGTGAAGCCTGTGCATTTGTTTTACCGGCTAAAAACCTTAAATTTTTTTTATTTTTATTCATTCCTGACAATTTTTTAAATTTATAACCATTCCCCATTTTATTACTCAGCTTATAAAGACTTTTTAATCAAATTCCTAAACCATCGAGGCAATTTTACCGAAAACTTTTGATATAACATCTATTATCAGAGGTTTTCCCACTGCAATTAATATTGCACTTATTACTCCTGCAATCACTGTAACCAGTGCATATTCAAGAGTTGATTGCCCTCTCTGATCCCAGAATTTAATCCTCGCATTATTTATTAGTTTAATTTCACTCACCTCCTTCCTTCTGATAAATCCCTTTGCCCGGCTATATCCTGTAAAACCCCCACCTCCTTTCCGGCATAATAATCAATGCATCACTTAATGGAATGATATTATAAATTTAGCATAATTATTTATATGTGTAAATACATATTTATATAAATAATAATATTTTCGTGCTCTTATTTTATTGGAATTTTTTATTGCTTTTTGTTACTATCCGATTTTTTTATCATAAAAAGTATTAATCATTGTATAATTAAAGTAATATAAACAATGTTATTGACTTTTATATTAATAAGTATTAATATTTATATGGATTAAAAAATTATATGTTTTATTGAAAATTCTAAATTTTGTTTCTGTAATAGAGGCGATGACTTACATCCTGCTATCTGGGCACTAGGGATGTAACGAGCAGAGTGGTGCAACCGGCTATTACTTTTTTATTTGCAGGTAATAAGTCATCTAGCCTCTAGACTAGGTGTTTTTTTTTTGGGGAAAATTAAATGAAGTTAAAATTAAAAATAATATTAATAATAATATCAGCAATAACTCTGGTTGCTGCTCTTCCTTTATTTAGCGCTTTTAATCTTAAAGCATCAAAAATAGATAGCAGTTTTATCGAGAGCAGCACTTATGAAATAGAAAAAATAGAGCAGGCAGCAGTAATACAGAAAAATGTATCCGTAAAGGATACTTTTACAGATTCAGAGGCAATACTATCCAGAATAGAAAATAATCTTGAAAGGGAGATAAACAACATATATGAAGAATATGAAGCTGAAGTTCTTGGAAGTACTACTACAACTGTACAGCCCACTGTTTCTGATATTGTTGTTGTTAATTCTCCTGCCAATCTAAATGATATTGAATCATCAATACTCTACCTTATTAATAACATAAGAGTTGCAAATGGATTAAACGCTCTTCATGCAAATCAAATATTAACTGATATAGCAAGGTCAAGATGCAATGACATGCTTGCTAATTCTTACTTTTCCCATTATACCCCTGATGGGCGGAATATCTTTAATAGTCTGCAGGAAAATGGAGTTTCTTATGTAAATGGTGGAGAAAATCTCGGACAATCCTCACCTGCCTCTCTGGGTACCCCCCAAGCATTTATAGACGCCTGGATGGCAAGCCCCACTCATAAAGCAAACATACTGAGACCTGTATATAACAAAGTAGGAATTGGCATAGGAGAGAGTGGAGGCAGAAGAATAGTGGCTACCGTATTTACCAACTAAAATTTTTGAACCTTTCAATTTACGGACGCCTAGAAAACACCCCGGAAACACCGGGGTGTTTTAGTTTACAGGACTAAAAATTTAAAAGGTTCCCTCCTATAGAGTATACAAGAGGACCTCCCACAAGTATTATAAAGGAAGGCATTATTAAAAAGACCAGGGGAAATAATATCAGAACTGCTTTTTTCCTTATTTCCTTCTCCAGATTCTGATAAGATTCAAACTTCATATAATCAGATTTTCTTTTTAATATATCATTTATGGAAGATCCATATCTCTCTGCCTGCATAAGAAGAAAAATAAAATTCCTAAATTCATAGGAATTACTCCTGTAAATAAGATTTTTATATGCCTGAAATTTGCCTGTTCCAGTATCAATATCTTTTATGAAATTAGAAAGTTCTGAAGAAATGCTTCCCCTGTATTTTGAAACTACAATCTTTATTGCATTATAAATATTTTGTCCTGATAATGTCGCTACTGCAAGCAGGTCAATAATATCAGGCAAATCCCTTTCTATTTCCTTCCGCCTTTTGCTACTAAATCTCAAAAGTATTATATCGGGAATAAAATATCCCACCGCCCCGCTAATAATACCCGGAACAAAATTGTTTACATTGCTGATGCCCGTAAAACAGCCACCGATAAAAAACACAAATAATAGAATCACTTTGTAACCCATAAAAGATTCTATAGTAATATATGTCTTGCTGCCAGCTTCCTGTAGTTTTAACAAATCAACATTTTTATTTTCCACTTTAAAAAATTTTTTACTTATTAATACACTACCTATTTTAGAGGAAAGTGAATTTACTTTACTCGTTAACTTATTTAAAATTCTTTTTGCTATATAGCTGCTGCCAGCAGATCTCCGCTGATAAAAATTTTTATTTTTTAAAAAATAAAACAACATAAAGCAGATGAACATGTAATAAATAAAAATAATTAAATATGCAAACATATGCTATCCATTAAAATTTTCAATACCAATTATTTTCTTAATAATAACTATCCCTATAATTTCCAGGGCCCCACCTGCGGCAAGAGATATAATCCCTGCACCGGTAGAAAAAAAATCCATTACCGTATCACTAAAAAAAATACACATTAAAATTAAAACTATAATGGGGAATATTGAGATAATATTACCCGAGTATCTACTCTGCAGACTCATTGTCTTTACTTTAGACTTTAACTTGAGATTATGACGGATGCTGTTTGATACGCTGTCAATTATTGATATCAAATCCCCTCCTATCTTATTATTAATTTTCAAAGAACTTACCAGCAGGTCAACTTCCCTACTCCTGCATCTCCCGGAAAATCTATCCAGGGCTTCGTCTAGAGTAAAATTTAATTCAAGCTCATTAGCTGTATCCACTAAATACTTATTAAGAGGATTCTTAAAATACCCCGCAGATGACTTAAAAATATTCCTTATTGTGTTACCTGCTTTAAGCATTACTGCCATATTGTTTAAAAATTCAACTATTTGGTTGTTAAGGAGGTCTTTTCTCTTCTTTTCAAAACCATTTAAAAAATCAATTATATAAATCCACAGGCAAATACCGGAAAATATACTGAAAATAAAATTTCTGGAGAGCAGGAAAAGACAAAAGGACAGGATAGCAAATATAACCACTCCTAGAATTTTCTTACCGCTTCTGCCCCTATCTAAAATATATTTTACTATACTTATTTCACCGTAACTTCTATATTTATTTAAAATCCTCACACCAGGGCTAAATAAATGTGCGATATTTTTTAAGCCGTAAAGCATTAATATTATAGCTATAAAAGAAATAGCAAAAAATAATAAATCACTGTACATTTTCAACCCCAAAATCAAAATCAAGCCCGCAATTTTTTATTTTCTCTATAAATGAAGGCAAGTAGCCAGTAAAACCAATACCTCCGCTTAAGTAGCCATTTATATTTCCATTAATATTATTTTCCCTGTATTTAAAAATATCCTTTACCTCCAGAATTGTACTGCTTCCAATAGATTCACTTTTATTCACCAGCTCACTTATCTGAGATAAAACCCTCCTTCCATTTTTTAGCTTTTCCAGATGAATAATCATATTAACTGATGATGCTATCATCCTTCTTGCAGTAGAAGGGTCCAGATTTAATCCTGACATCAATATCATTGTTTCCAATCTACTTATAAGGTCCGCTGGTGAATTAGAATGAACAGTCGTCATTGAGCCGCTATGCCCGGTATTCATTGCCTGGAGGACATCTACTGCCTCCGCTCCCCTTATTTCCCCTACTATAATTCTATCCGGCCTCATTCTCAGTGAATTTCTTACCAGATCCCTTATTGTTATTTCTCCCTTACCTTCAATATTCGGAGGCCTCGACTCAAGCTTTATGACATGCGGTAAATTTAAGTTTAACTCCAGTGTCTCTTCAATTGTTACAATCCTTTCAGCAGGTTGAATAAAATTTGATATAACATTTAAAAAGGTTGTCTTGCCAGTAGAAGTAGCACCACTAACTATTATATTTAATTTACTCTTTACGCAGGCTTCAATGAAAACTGAAGCCATATCATTTAAGGTACCTTCCCTTTTTAAATTTTCTATATCCATTATTTTTTCCTAAATTTTCTTATAGTAACTACCAGATCACTTATTGTTACCGGCCTTAAAACCACATTAATCCTTGAACCGTCCTTAAGCCGTGCATCTACCATCGGCGAACTTTCATCCAGTCTCAAACCCAGCGGGCTTAATATTTTATCAACCAGGTTTTTTATGTGATTATTATCCCTGAAAAAAATTTCTGTTTTTTTTATAATATTGTCTTCTTCAATATATACCTGGTCAAAATTATTTATCATGATTTCAGTTACCTTATCATTTCCCATCAAAAAACTTACCGGTCCGAAGCTAAAACTATCCTCGTAAATTTCTCTGGCCATCCTGAGAACTTCTTTCTGGCTGATTATTATTTTTTCTTCCTCCATTATTTCACTTAAATTCTTATCAATTACTTCCAGCATGCTCTCAGGCGGCAGGTTACTTAGATTCTCCGGCTCAATCCTATTTAAAATCTTTGCGTTTAAATCATTTAGTGCACCAGTTCTATCATAAACAGGATTCATAAATTAAAGTCCTCATATATTTTTTTTGAGAAAGCAGATATATTATTAACAGTCCTGAGATTGTAATTAAAAACCGAATCAGGTCCCCTGTTAAGCATTAAAAACTCAATATCCCTGTCATAGGGAATAAAAGCATTTACAGGATACTTTAATATTGAATTTAGTTCCGAGGCTGAAACAGCAGGTCTTTTATTAAATTTATTTATTAGGATATCGCAATTATAAGAAAACTCATCACAAATTATATTCTTTACCATCAAATTTAGATTATTTACAGAAACCAGATCAGGCAGAGATATAAAAACATATTTATCAACAAGATCTTTCATGCTAATCATATACTGGTTATAAAGATAACCTGGAAAATCTACGCATATAATATCAAAATGCTCTTTAAGAATATTCAGTAATTTCTCCATGTAATCCCCGTCAAAAAATTTATTTCTTTCCAATCTCACCGGAGGCAATATCAAGTTCAGACTGTTTTTAAAATTAATAACCAGTCTCTTTAATATTGAAACATCCATCTCATCTATAACCTCCTCCACATCTCCAAGATCTCTGTAATCATTATCCACCAGATTAAAGATCAATCTACTGTCCTTTTTGCCAATATTTAAATCAAGAAGTAAAATATTTCTGTTAGTTTCCCTCGCAAGATAAGTGGACACGCAATAGGTTATAAAGCTGCATCCACAACCGCCTTTGCTCCCAGAAAAAAATATAATTTTTGATTCGCTACCATCTAATCTATCCATGATTTTGCTCCCTTCTTATATATCCCAAAATTAAACAAAAAATACTTCATTAAAACAGCAATTTCTTTAATATACAAACTAATTCCCGTGACAAATTGATAGGTTAATCACCCCCCTCCCCAGCGCCTTAAAAATCTCCTCTGCTTCAGATTTAGTTAGATAGAAAGTGATAATAAGGTAATCTTTAAAATAAGTGTCTGTAAAACTTTCTTCGGTTACCTGGCCAAGTAAGAAATTTTCTCCATCGCCCCCTTTATCCAGGTAATTTTCTTTCTGACCATTGTTTATTAATACTATTTCTTTTTCAGATATGATTGTCCCGGAAAAAAGACTGCCACTTTCCTGATTATAATAAGTTGATATAAGGTCAATTTTATCTCCTTCCTTAATCAGCGACCTATCCCCATAAAAATTTACGGGGATGCTTACCGCTCTTAAACCACCGGGTATATAAGATGAGAAGCCCAGATTGATTCTGCTTATATCTTCTCCTGCTTCAAGCTTATCCTCTGTAATAATTTCACCTTTTAAAATATCCACCACAACTTTCTTCCCTACAATTTCATTTTTATCCATGATAAATTTCCCACTGAATATGTTTGAAGGTATCTCTTGTATCTTTATTGATCCAGCTTCAATTTTTTCATCCTTTTTTATATCAATTTCAGCAATAAACACCCGGTTATAACCTATATTTTCCGGAATTTTCTCCTTAAGCCCGCTTATGTACCAGAAAATAAAAATTCCCCCTGCCAAGGCAATTATTATGAAAATAATTCCTGTTGCTCTCTGTCTTATAATTAATGATATTCTATTCATATTTACCTGCTTATTTTTTTATATCCGGCTTTAACTACAGATACCCGTCTATCTCAATCCCCTATAATTTATTGCACATTATCACATTTGATTATTTATGTAAATATATAAATAAAATAAAATAAGCTACCCCTGGAAATTCCGAGTCCTCTTAGAGATACATGCCATTAGTGGTATAATTATTTTCATATAAATTTTTTTTAAAATATGGCTTAAATTATGAGTGAAGCTTACTTTTTCTTTTGTAAAGGAAAGAAACTATCCAGGAAAGGCCAATGCCTTGAAGCTATTATGCTTCTTGAAAAAGCTAAAAACCTGGAGCCGAAAAAAGGTTCTATAAGGGAATTTCTCGCCAGCTCCTATTATAACTGCGGTTTTTATAAATCAGCCAAAAAAAATTTTATAATGGCCCTTGAAATAGATGCATCCAATGATTTCGCACACTATGGCCTTGGTTTATGCCTGATTAGGGAGAATAAACTAACCAGAGCAGTTGGGCATTTTAAAATAGCAGCTATTATGAGTCCCGGTTCAGAAAAGTATAAAGAAGTGCTAAACAAATTCACATAGTTGCCAGAAGCTCAAGAGAAGCTCACTATGTCTGTTACCTTTAAAGTAGTTTTGTCTATTACGCCTGCCATCACTTCTAAGACAGAAAAAGCATCCTTTACGAATGGAGTTATCCTGAAAGGTTTTAAATTGCAATAGATTGCTAAAACCCTGTTATTTTTATCCAGAAATACAACATCTATTCTATATCTCATCCCTATTGTGTGTATACTGTTACAATTTTTTATAAGGAATCCCTGTTTATCCGTCAATTTCCTTTTTAATATTAATCCAAATGATTTGCTAAAAAAATTTCTTGCTTCTATCACATTAGCAACAACTAATTCTTCTTTTACTTTACCCTTATCTTCGGAAATAACTTTAAAAACTTTCATTAGATATCCCGGGATTAACTAAATCTTTCTACCCGCCGCCAACAGGCATTTATTAAAAATATACACATAAATAAAGCGCATGGATTACTCTATGCTTTTGTAAGTACTTTAATTTAATTAATTTTTATATAAGAGCAACTTTTTTGAAGCTGCTTAAAAAACGGAACTTATTCAAAATATAACCGGTTATTTGCCAAGCTCTTCCTCAACCTCTTCCTCTCCGGCTTTCAGCTCTTCTACCTGTTGTCTGTCTATTTTTAAAAGCAGTGACTGAAACTCCCCTACATGAGTCTTTTCTTCTCTTGCTATATCCAGAAGAATTTTTTTAATATCATTATTTTCCGTAGCTGCCGCCAGCTGCTCATATAAAGTTATTGCATCCAGCTCTGCAATTATACCTGCTCTTAAAATTTCCTTATCTATATTTTCCCTGCTTACTTTCTTTAAATCAATCGGCATTTCAGACAGCATACTAATTACTCCTTTCAAACTCAATAACTTTTATTTAAAATAACTTATACCATAAAAACCTAAAAATTAATTTCCAATCCTGCAAACCTTAACCTTTTAAAATTACCTGCTTCCGTTTAATCCTTGATCTTAAAAGTCTTAAAAACTTCATCAAAAGTTTCTATACTCTCATCAAATTCTCCCTGCTCTGCAGTAAAAGTCAGAACCCAGAAATCTGATTCATTCTTGATTATATACTGAGCCGTGCCTACATCAGCTCCACCAACCTCCTGCTTAATTAGTGTCCTTCCTACTTCTTTATAATTACCAAGGGAGACAACATCCTGTTCCACAATATCAAATTCATTCCCTGCTTCTTCGTATTTTTCTACGAGGTCTTTGTATGCTAAATCCATATATTCTTCAATAGAAAGAGCCCCCTCAGCTTCACCGGTAATAGTTAAATTATTTACATCTCCTCCTTCGGCAGCTTCCGAATCATATCCAAAGAACAATAGATATACTTTATTCGCCTCCACATCAGCAGCCAGTTCATCCTGCCCTAAATCTTCAAGGTCCTGAACAACAGAATCCAGCTCTTCCTTGGTGCCGCCTTCCCACTTATCCGGTAAAGTTATTTCAAAGTCGCTTCCAATAAATTCAACTATAGTTGGCTGCAATGCTGCAGCTGAATTGCATCCTGATATGGCTAAACTTACCGATAATGTTAGTATAATCACAATTAAAATTGAAAAAACTTTCTTCATAATCTCCTCTTATTTTACTGTATTACTTTTTATTAATTTACCCAGAGTAAAATACATTATATCAGTTTTAGCTCTACTTGTTAGCTTTAATTAGTCAATTTATAACCTGTTTGATATTTCATCCCAGCCCTTTTTTAAATTTAAATGTTCATCAAAGCCATAATTAATAATATAATACATGAAAACCTTTAAAAATGAGAAAATCATAATGTTGCATTAAAAATCAAACAAATTAAATTTATGCATATTCTTTATTGGAACATTACTTATCAACTATGCTAGTTAGTTTTCCATACTTTTATTTAAAGGTGGAATTTATGATTTCCCGAATTCACTCCTATACAGTATTGGAGGATTAAGTCCTGCCATTATTGCTATTTTATTAATATTAACCAGACAAAAAGAAGACATATCTAGCTTTTTTAAAAAAATGAACATTCTATTTAATTCTACAATTATGGCCAACCGTTATTAATACAATAACGTATCAAAGCAGGATAAATCGTTTGTGCTTATCCACACACATCAATTATTTTCCCGATGTATATTTCAGAATCGAGTCTTTAGTGCCTTGCAACCATTCAGTGGCTTTATCGTTCGCATTAACCGACCAGGGAAAAGCACAGGGGTACTTCTTTTTTTCAACTAACTTCAGCCGCGCATACACGCTCTGATCAGTTTTAAGTTCAGGCCAATCATATGACTTTTGCTGTGCCGTAGCAAACTCGCCAATAAAACATGGATAATTTTTAGAGAAAGTGTGGACCGGAAGAGTTTCACCTTTAGGATAATAATGAAACTGATGAAGTGTTATTCCCAGATTAAAGTAATCCCAGCTACTATTTTTAAAAGTACCCGCTTTTGCAAGACCTGCTGTCGATTTGAACTTAGCCGCATTTATGCGTCCTATACCTTCCTTGATAAATGCCTTCATGTTAACCATCTTAACCGTTTTATTCCCGGTATCTCCATTTGGATCACCTTCAGTCACCCACTCGGGTTCGTTTATTATTTCCCAGGCATAGATTGCACCTTTGTAATTTTTCGATATATTCAGCAGAGGAGTTAATACTCTGTCAAAGAATTTCTTCCTTTTGGAACTATCGTTTAAAATATCAGAGCGCCCACATTTTACAGAACCGGCTACTTTTGTGGGATTGCCCGGAAAACACCAATGAAAATCAATTAGCGAAGGGACGATTTTCATATTATATTTGTTCATCAAACTCAATAACCATTTAAAGTCTTCCTTAATCTGCGAATAGTCTCCAATACCGGAATATTTCTTTAACTCTGGCGGGTCATCAAACCGCCACTGTCCTTTTCGTTTTGGATCCGAATCCTTATGGGGTGCATGTTTCCCTATGCCATAAACCAAACCATCAGAAAGAAGGAACCATCTTACAGCAAAAATACCAAGACTCTTTAATTCTTTAATGTCCTTCTCAATTTCGCTTTTCCAGTTAGTTCTGCTCCACCCTGTAGGAGAATTGCCAAAATCCCACCCATAATTTTTCCATGGATAATTAATCCCGACTTTAATTAAAGTACTGGTAGGAGTAGCTAAAGTTCCTTTTCCCTTAGGTACTGCTTTATACGCCACCCTGCCATCCCTTCCAATAGGAGCAGTGGTTAGAATCTTACCGGTATCACCCATGGGAGTCTGCGGGGTTACTTCTTTGTTAAACATAGATATGCCCCCATTATTCACTTTCAACTTCTACAGGTGGAATGAAAATTTTTTTATAAATTTCAGCAGCAGTTTCATCCTTATCTTTTATTATTTTTTGTCCCATTTCTTCACGTTTAATTTTCGCTACCTGCAGATCGTTAGCAAGAGTCTTTGCCCGGTTAGTTTCCTCCTGCAGCCTGTTTGAATATTCATCCAGAGCATTACCCTGGCCAAGCAATGCATCAACTATTATACCTTCAGTCCGAAGCACATACTTTTTAGCTGAAAGTATTATACCGGGAACCGCAATCTCGGTAGTGGTTGCCTTATCCTTATATTTTGATACTTCATCTTTCTTTACCCTTAAATATTTATGGGTAACAGTACCATTTTTATCTTTTACCTTTTTTTCCTCTATAAAGCTGCAGCTCTTATCCTCATAGTCATAAATATACGTTAATTCGTCAACAATCGATTTTCTAACCTCATTCACTTTTGATGCTATAAGTACCTTATTCAGTAATGAATCGAGATCAGGAATACTCACTTCTTCGTAAGATTTTGTGAAACCATTGAAAAAAGCCACCCGTACATCTACCAGGTGAAGAAGTGTAATAAATTCCTGATTCATCTGTCGAAAAACAAAGTTAAGCGTCCTGCTTACATTTATATTCTCTATTTCACGCTGTATCGAAGTTTCTACGCCTGTCTTTTCCTTGACCTCATAACTAGTATCAATTTTAACATCTCTTTTTGCAGAAGCTTTCGCAGCGTGCTTGGATGTTGCACTTGAGGCATTCTTGGCAAATTCTTCACGGGCGGAGTTAGAACCTCCTTTTACTCCACCACTTACTTTAGCACTTCCCCAGCCCCAGCTGGCTTTCGCCTCTGCTTCAGCATGATAAGAAAAGGTTTCATTATAAGCAGACTTATTAGACTGCTCCTTCTGGAGCGATTTCTCAAAGTCATCAGAGCTCTCGTTTGAAAAGGAATCAAAAATACTGGAAGCACTTTTTGTGGTTGATTCCGTTTTTGTGTATGTCTCCACACTGATAGTTGTTTTTTCTCCCGGCAGGAGAGAGAAAGTCTTTATAGTCCTGCCTGCACCATAATTACCAAGATATGAAGAAAGGCGATATGTTTCCACAAGCATTAGTCTCGGTCGTGTTTTTTGCGGCTCCGGGACAAAATTGTACGTGTAAGTACCAAACATTGTCTGGTATATATTTAAAATCTCTTTATTCATTAATCTTCCTGTAACTATATCTGCATTCAGGTTCTCAAGCTGAATATCAACAGGCTGGTTGGCCTTTACAGTCATACCAGGATTTTGTTTTTCAATTGCATGCACATTTACGGTATCCATTCTGATATTCCCAAAAAGTTGAGAATCATAAAATCCAGTTTTCATTGCACGGGAGACCTGGTTCTTCACAGACGTTTGATCTGCGCCTGAAAGAACTTTTGCTAGCGTTACTATTGGTATTTGTTTGGTATTCGTCTTAAAATAAGCCTGCGGAATATCAAGCTCAATATAATTACTCCCACTGTAAGATGTAGGTTCCGGAACATTATAACTTAGGATTGGAGCCTTGCCTCCCGGTTCAAGCTTAATCATAGGATCATTTTTATTTGTCATGATTTCTCCTCCTTATTCAATAAATTTAAATGGCATTTATAGTGGAGCTTAGCCACTTTTAATATGAAATTCTTAACATACAATTTATTTTATCAATAATTATGGATATTCTTCTCTGGCCTGTATAATCAAATCAACCATTCGGCCGCCTCCGCTGGCACTGTTTTCATCAGAACTCTGGCCACTCTGTACCGAAACCACTCTCGGCCATGATTCACCAGACCACCAGGCAAAAAATGGACCTCCGGATTGACCTGGCCATACATCTCCCCGGTGCCAGATACGCTGGTGGCTCCTTGCATCCCAGAATGATCCATCAAGTGCGATATCTCTTTCATAGGAAGGGCGTTGTCCTGCCGCCAGATCTCCAGGATAACCGATATGGCGCCAGTATCTTTCATGATCCCATGAATCAGAATATGTTCGTGAACCCATCCAGCCGCATGTATCCCCGAGGCGGCGATCAAGCACCAGAACAACATAATCCTGCCTTCCTTCCGAGCGGCTTAGCGTAGGTCCATATACCTTTTTATATGCATACCATCTGATAGCCCAGGCCTCTCCAAAAGGTGTACTACCATCAAAATACGAAGGCCTGAATCGAACCCATCCACTTGTATTGCCAGAACCCCAAACTATAACATGACTTACTGTTAAAAGATGTCTTGGCCCAATGAGGACGCCACTTGCATATCCTCCGGCAGTGTCCACTCTCCCTACTGTACACCAGGGAAAGGATGTATCTAAAAAAATGTACCTATTATCCGGAGAGAAAATGGTTGTTGCTCTGTGATATCCTTTAACTCCGGGTTTATCGCTAATAAATTTAGGAACTATGAAATCTCTGGTAATTTTTAATGGGACAGGACTCAATGGAAGATGGTCAGGCAGATAACCGCTCAAATCGGGTAATCCCAATTTTGCATCACTTATCATCTTATCTGTTACTCTGGGTGTCTTGACTGTAGACCCCTGTATATCGGAAGGGAAAACATGCGTGCCGAGCTGTACTGGTTTAATTCTAACTTTAACCCTGGTGCTCTTGCCTAATTTTTCACCATTTGCTGTCTTATGTTTTAATGGAGCTTTAACTCCCTCTGAAGATAATTCTGAAAATACCTCAAGCTTTCCCGATGAAGCAATTCTGATATCTAAATCATATGCAAAATCTTTAATAGCTTTTAAGGGTTTTCTGGGCTTAATCTCTTTAAGCAGTTGTTTTTCAGTCAGAGGAAATGGTGCGGTTTTTATTTTCTGATGAGATTTCTTTTTTTGTTTGCTCATCAATATACCTTCTTCTAGACCCTGGCTAATGATTAAAAACGATTGAATATAAAAAGATTGTTACAATCTTTTGGATACTAGAAATATATGATAATTATATTTTTCCATAGATTTATTTTTATATAATATATATAACTAATATTATATACACCTTTAAAATACAAATCAATTATGTATCCAAAAATAGTTTTTAAAATAGAATTCTAAAAAGGTTTTTTGAATCTAAAGAATCCTAAATTTTTGAAAAGATTATTGCTCTAGTGATGGCCAAGTTTACGAGATAAAAAAAAGAGAGAAAAGTTAAAAATTATAATTACCTTAAAATTAAATAACTCAAGTATTATTGCGGACCCAACTGATTTAAAAAATCTTTTATTACTAAAAACAGCGCTGATTTTTATCCTTAAGACACTCTTTTAGATCACACTTATAGCAGATTTCATTCTTGAGGTAACCTCCATCAAAAAATTCCTTTATATTGTCAAGAGTAGTTACTGCAATATTATGGATGGCCTCAGCTGTAAAAAATCCCTGGTGGGAAGTAATAAGTACATTTGGAAAAGTCATAAGTCTTGCAAGTATATCATCGGATATCATTTCTGTTGAGAAATCTTTAAAGAAATATTCCCCTTCCTCCTCATAAACATCCAACCCTGCCGAACCCAATTTACCACTTTTGAGCATTTTTATCAGTGCCCTGGTATTTATCAGCTTGCCTCTTCCTGTATTGATGATCATTACTCCATCTTTCATCTTCTTTATGGTATCTTCATTAATCATATGTTCAGTTTCAGGGGTAAGCGGGCAATGAAGTGATATAACATCCGCTTTTTTAAAAAGCTCGTCAAGGTCTACGTATTTTATACCTGCCTCTTTCTCATATTTCTCATCTTTATAAACATCGTAGGCAAGAATTTTCATACCAAAACCCTTTAGTATAGAAATAAGGCACTTCCCTATCTTACCTGTTCCAATAATTCCTGCTGTTTTACCGTTCATATCAAATCCAAGCAGGCCATTGATCGAAAAATTTCCATCGCGTATACGGTAATATGCCCTGTGCGTTTTACGATTTAATGCAAGAATCAATGCAGCGGCATGTTCCGCAACAGCATAAGGCGAATAAGCAGGGACACGAACCACGTGAACTCTACCAAAAGCTGCCTTAAAATCAACATTATTGTACCCGGCACTGCGCAGTGCAATTACTTTAATATCATGTTTATACAAACTCTCTAAAACCTTTTTATCAATAGTGTCATTTACAAAAGCGCATATAGCATCAAAATTATAAGCCAGCTCTACAGTTTTTGGATTAAGATGTGTATCAAAATAAGTTATATCAAAACCAAAATCCTTATTTACACTATCAAATGATTTCCGGTCGTATGGTTTAGCATCAAAGAAAGCAATTTTTTTGTTTTTATATCCCATTTCCCTCCTTGCAGTCTTTAGTTACGGCCTAAAGCTTTCTATAAAATTCATTTTACACAAGGAAACAAAACCAATATTAAAAGCTATTTGCACTATACATTATATATCCTGTAGAATCAAAATTTTTGCAGAACCTCCCGGCCCACTACACTTATCTTAATTATTGTATCCTCTTTTTTATTTTAGATAAAAAAAACAATAAATAAAATTTTATAGAGCTAAAAAAACTTAAGTTTATTAAAAACTATTTTAGTAAGAAAGGAAATGGAAAAATCTATTTTCCATTTCCTTTCTATTATTTACCTCCCGGCCAAATCGATATTTATTTTTTTCTGGGATTATTCCATAAAGCTGTTTTAACTTAACAAACTTTGTTGTAGAATATATCTAACTTTGGACCTAAAAACTCAAAAAACATTTAAGAAATATAAAAATTTATCTAGATAAGGTTAATTTTATGGAAGAAAAAATTTTTAATCATGTAGCTCTTACTATAAATGATTTATCTGAAATAAAAGACTTTTATATTGATATTCTGGGGCTTGAGCTTATAAAAAAGTTTACATTACCAGAAGAGATATCAGGCAAAGTTTTTAACATTGAAAAAGAAACCGAGGTAACTGTAGTTGGCAGGAATGACTTTGCAATTGAACTTTTTAAAAGCAATAAAACCAGCCATAGAGACTACCGGCATGTATGTATAGCAGTAAGCAACAGGGAACAGGTAATAAAAAAAGCCAGGGAAAATAATTATCCCATAATTATTATAAAAAGAGATATCTCTGACCTGGTTTTTATAAAAGACAGATCAGACAATTTATTTGAAGTAAAGCAGTCCTGACCTTATCATAAATAATTGTAACTTTCATACTAACAATCTTTTTTATTATTTTTCCCAGACATGTGCATGACAGTTATCAATAGAAAAAGAAAAATTTAAAATAATAACGGTTGGCTTTCCATTAAGCATACTTCCCCAGGAAAGCTGCTTTTCTGACTTCCGGAAAGGACTGTCAAGAAAATCCAGCCCTAAAGGATCCAAAAACCACAGGAAATCATATCTTTCCCCATTAAATTTTTCATATACATCACAGCTAAGAATCGTAGAGTTCTCATCTTCAACAAATTCCATATCGAAATTACCGGCATCTGCTTCATAATCTTCCTCGAATTCCTCTTTTTTTACATCAAAAAAAGCAGATTTATCTTCCAGAATTTCCGAAAAGTTTTCTTCATCCCATAAAACCGTTTCCTGATAACGGAGGACATTACCTTCTGCATCTATCCTTATAATTCTTTCAGCTTCACTTATACTTATTTCTGTAGAAGCCCCCTTTTCGCTGCAGCCAGAATAAAGCATTAATAGACCAAATAGAATAACTGCCAGCATAATTATTAAACTTTTTTTAAATCTTTTCATTTAATAGCTGCCTTATCCTATTTATATAACTTCTTATCAATAGACCCGTCCGGGAGCATACAATCCGGGTGCATCTCACCTTTTTCTTCCATCTGATAACGGACGCAGCTTTCCCAGTTTCCCTTACAGTATAACTCTACCCATTTTTTATTCAACATCCCCCTCTCGTAAAACTTTTTCATAGGGCAAACCTGATACCACTTACACTCAGATAAAAGCACTTTTAACTTACTGTAATTTTTTGTCATCTCATCCTTAATAGAATCATTATATAGAACAGCAGCAGGATGCTTCAGGGGGAACACTTTCTTACTATCCAGTAAAAAGATCCTGGAATAAATATTATTAAATTCTAATTTTGAAGGCAATGGAACATTATACCTGCCAAATATGTATTTAGTAGCATAATATCCAAGCGGCACCAGCACCTCAGGATTTATTGTATCTATTTCTTCATCCAGATATTTACTGCAACTTTCAACCTCGTCCTGCTTTGGTTTCCTGTATCCCGGCAGCATACATTTAATAAGGTTTGTCATATAAATTTCTTCTCTATCAACACCTGCTTTTTCCAATAACTCATCCAGGACTTTACCGGAAGGTCCTATAAACATCTTTCCTTCTCTGTCTTCATTCTCCCCGGGTGCCTGCGCAATTAACATTAATCTGGCATTTATATTCCCTTCCCCGCAAAGAGCATTTATCCTGGTTTCAGATAACCTGCACTTTCTGCATCCCCTTATCTTTTTATTTAACCTTTTAATTTCTGTAATCATAGCCTTCTACAATTAATTAAAGTGTCCTAAAACTATATAGTAAAAATATTTTTTCTTACCTGCTGAACCCATTGATAAAGCAATGCTGGAAAATAGTCTTACAATAAAATTAAAAACCTGTAACTTTTTAAAAAATTATGTTTTTATTTTTTAATCACTTTTAACTTACACCTATAACAAATCTCATTCCTGGGATATCCTCCAATAATCTTTTATTTTAAAATATGCCTCTTTTGGTGTTCCGTCACTTTTAACTAACCCAGCATAACACCTCCACCCGGCCTCCCAATCAGTTGGATTAATCTCATCATACGTTATCTCTTGAAAGTGATAAATGAAAATACCTATAATTTTAGGATCTTCATAGGCCAATTTTAATGTTCTATACAATTGACTAGCTTGCCATTTTTCACTATAGCCGCATTCAGGTGGATATTTCCAATCCCAGTATTTTTGATACTCAGGATCAGTTCCCCCCGGGTAAAAAATCTCCCAAATAAAAATTTCTTTCCCAATTGATTCTATATTATCTATGGCATTACGCAGATTGTTAAGATCACCTTCTTGCAATGTTCCATAATGGTATTCCATCGCTATAATGTCGAAATCAACATCTTCATCTATTAGTTGTAGTGCACCTTCAACCTCGTGAATTGCATTTGGTGGTATTTCTTCATGATAATCAGTCCATGAACCAAAAGAAATTGCTATTCTGGCATCAGGATCTATCTCTCTCATTAATCTAACCTGCCATTTTATCCATTCTTTCTGCTTCTCCCAGGAAAGACCGTCACCACCCAGATTTATCTCTTCTCCGACCAACCACATGCTTACATCGTTTTTATAACGGGATACCATTGCCTGTAGGAATGAACCATAATTTTGTTTAAGTCGGGGATTAGACAACCTATTTTCCAACCAATCAGGCGCACCTTCTCCAGCAATATAAAAATCATCATCCCCTATTGGTGCAAAAAGAGGACCTACTCTAAATATTATGTGCTTATCCTTATTGTTACTGGTTAGATCATCCAGCTCTTTCCAATTAAACTCATAATCTACAGGTTCTATCTCAGGCCAGAAGAAGCCAGGTGCTGTATAAGCTACATTTTCATTCAGGTCTTCTTTCAGCTCTTTTGCATAACAGCTGTCTAACATCTCCTTATGCCCTACTTCATCAACAAGAAACATAAAAGACAACTTTTTTTCTTTATTATCTTCCCCGCTAGTAAAACTACAAGAAGTTAAGATTACACACAGAATAACAAATGCTACAAAGATTATAATGATTGAATAACTCTTACTGCACATCAAAACGACCTTACATATATTCATTTGTAATCTTATCTGACACTTTAAGGATTGAATGATTTACAAAAGATAACTTTATTAAATCTCTGATTACTCTTTTATCCTCCGTCATACGAAATGTTATGTTCATTATTTTGTTATTATTTACATATTTTAAAAAGTTAGATTCCGGAAAGATTTAAGACAAAGCAGATATCTGTATGTTCAATCGGGGTGCCCCCGTCACGCAAAACATTCTGCGGCTTATTATTTACAATATAGCGGATAAATCCCATTTTCTTATAAAATGCAATTCCTCTTTTACTATTCTTATATACCGTAAGGTAAATATAATCAAAGGACTTTCTGCACTTTTCTTTTAAATTCTCAACCAGGGAAGATGCAACGCCTTTCCCCATACAATCACGATTCACTGTTAAATACTTTATCTCGCAGGTTTTTTTACCAAAAGCATAGTTACCTAGAGGTTTTGCCAGGACCATTCCCATAAGAATATCATTTTTAATATATAAAAATGAATATCTGGAATACAGGTTAAAATCGTCCTGCACTTCTTTATATATCCTGTTAGCAAATTCATCCGAAATAAATTTAATATTTCTAAGCAGTAAAACAATTTGATTTTTATATTTATCAAGATAATCTTTATTCAATTCAGTAATCATAACTGACCTTTTATTTTAATTTTTAAATAGTTTTATCTAAGTACCCTTCCGCAAAGTCAATCTGGTCGGGATGGGGGGATTTGAACCCCCGACCTCAGCGTCCCGAACGCTGCGCGCTAAACCAAGCTGCGCTACATCCCGAAAAGTCCTGATTCCCTATAATTTTATATTTATAGCTTTATTATTCTACCAACTAAAATTAAGATTTTAAAGAAAATATAGATAAGCCCGCATATACTTATCAAATAAAGGTAAAAAATCTTTTTTATTTTACCATTAGGTAACTGCCACTGGAGAGCGGCTGCTTTCTAACTTCTTAAATTTAATTTAAAATAATTTCTAACTTCTCTTAAATTATTAAATTTCTTAAAGATCATTGCCTTTACTTCTTCCGACGGTTCTACCAGATCAGGAACCATAACAGGCAGCATCCCGGCTCTATTAGCAGCTATTATCCCATATTCCGAATCTTCTAAAACTATGCAATTTTCTGCTTTAAAATTCATTTTCCGTGCTGAACTTAAAAAAATTTCCGGGTCGGGCTTCCCATGTTTTATTTCATCACCACAGGTTATCAAATCAAAATATTTCTTTGTGTCTGATAAGCCAAGCAGCATCTCTGTTCTACTCCTCCTTGTTAATGTAGCCAGAGCTATCTTTAACCCCTTTCTTTTAAGATACTCCAAAATCTCGTGTATACCATCTTTTAGAGGTATGCCTTTTGAAAGGATATGGCTCTCTGCTAATTTTATTTTTTCATTTCTTATTTCTTCATAGGGAAATGTTTTTCCATAATATTTTCTATAAACCTCCCTTGATTCTGAAATACTCAGACCTATCGTTTCTCTAAAAACTCCATCATCAATATTATAATTAAACTTTCTACCTGCCTCCTTCCATGTTCTAGCTGCAAGTCTTTCAGTATCAAACATCAACCCATCCATATCAAATATTACCAGCTTAATTTCATGTTTATCTATCTTCATTAAACTTTGCCACTTCCTTATATTCTAACCTGTCTATAGCTAAACCCTTTATAATTATACATGCATACTATAAAAAGAAATCCCCTTTTCCTACCAGAAAAAACTTAAAATATTTTTTAACATCTATCAATACATTTTATGGCTTCCCCGAAACTTGTGATTTTAAAGAACTTACCTTTCATTTTATTTATTCCCCGCGTTCCCTTAAAAATCCAGCACAGGTGCTTCCTGAATTCCCTTATGCCTCTATCTTCTCCTTTAAAATAAATCAGAAACTCCAGGTAAAGCTTTACAAACTCTTTTTTCCAATCCATATCTGGTTCAAAATCACTATCTATTATCAAATCACTGCTACTACCTGAAATAGATATTAGCACATCCATTAAGAACCATAACCTGCCTTTTGCCTTTCTACCAATCATAATTCCATCACAATCAGTATAATCCAGCACCTCTTTTGCTCTTGCAGAAGAATTTACATCACCGCTTACAATCACCGGTATCTTAACATTCTCCTTTACTCTTTTTATTAACTCGTAATTAACTTTCCCGGAAAATCCCTGCTTTACAGTTCTTCCATGAATTGATATAGCCCCTGCTCCTGCACTTTCTGCAATCTTTGCTATACTTAAAATATTAATACTGTTTTTGTCCCATCCTATCCTTGTCTTTATAGTCAGCGGTTTCTTTAATATGGAAGAAAGCTTTTTTATCATCTTTTCCACTTTATCTTCATCCTGTATAAGATACCCGCCACTTCCGGCCTTTAATATTTTGGGAACAGGGCAACCCATATTGATATCTATGATATCGGCCTTATCCTCAATCCTTACTGCTGCATCTGCCATTACATCAATATTAGAGCCGAATAATTGCAACGCACAGGGCTTTTCATAGTCAGTAACACTGCTTAAAGCCAGGCTTTTTTTATGCCCATAGTGGATCCCGTAACTTGTAATCATCTCGGTAAAGTTAAGAGCTGTTCCAAAAAAATTTGCAAAAATCCTGTATGTATTATCACTTATACCTGCAAGAGGCGCCGTTATCACAGGATTTTTTATACTTACATCTCTAATTTTAAATGAGTACCCCCGGGGGCTAAAACCAACATTAGCATCCGGAGTTGCATTGCCATCGGGTATTAAATTATGCAGCAGTTTATTAAAATTCCTTACACTGGGATTTATATTAGAATCTGATTGATTATTGTAACAATTACTCTTAATCCGGAGGTTTTTACTTCTATAATCACTGAGAAACCTGACTACCAGTTCTTTAAGTTTCCCCGTAAGTTTGGCTAACTTGAGAGTTCCCACATTATTAAAAAATTATCCTTAAAAATTTTTACCTATTTCTTACTTATTCTTTTTAAACAAAATCGCAAGACCTTTTAGAGTCAACTCAGGGTCATAGAGTCTAATCCACCTGCTTCTCCCCATCATCAGGAACGCAAGTCCCCCTGTCGCAATAACTTCCGGCCTGAAATCACCATCTTTCTTTTTCTGCTCCTCAATTATCTTATCCATAATAAAATCCACCTGGCCAAGAAACCCATAAAGTATTCCCGAACGAACTCCATCATAGGTATTTTTTCCTATTACAGAATCAGGCCAGCTAAGGTCAACTTTAGATAATTTAGCTGCATAGTTAAAAAGTGCCTCTGATGATACTTCTATACCAGGGGCAATTATACCGCCGGTATATTCCCCCCTGGAGGATAAGATGTCAAAGGTGGTTGCTGTGCCAAAGTCCATTACTACTACCGGATACCCATAAATCTCTTTTGCTGCTACTGAATTTGCAATCCTGTCTGCTCCTATCTCATCAGGATATTCATAATCAATTTCCAAATCTGATTTTACCTTATTGCTTACAATAAAAGGGTCCAAATCAAAATATTTATTGCTCATTCTTATAACTTCATCAATCATACTCGGGACAACACAGGAAACGGCGACACCTGTTACTTTGCCCGGATCAAATTTAGAATTTTTTAAAAAATTAAAAACTAAAGTTCCAATTTCATCAGATGTTTCACGCCTTGGTGTAGACATCCTCCATGAGGACAGACTCTTATCATCTTTAAAAAGACCAATAACTGTCTGGGTATTGCCGATATCTATAGCCAGCAACATTTTTTTAATTCTCTCTGTCTTACGTTTATATAATTAGATTGTTTTAGATTTTACATTAAAAATATTTAAATAAAAAGGCTGGTAGTAAAAAAAAAGTATGTTCCCTGGATTATTCAAGATATTCTAAATATTATTACCAATAGAAGCTATCAAAATAATTTCATAAAGCTTTCATATATTGTTATTAAACCGGGACCTAAAATCATGATTAAAAGAGCCGGTAATAAAAGAAAAACAAGTGGAAAAACTAACTTAACAGGGGCCTTTATACCCGCTTCTTCTGCTTTAACACTTCTCCTATTTCTAATCTCTGACGCCTGGACTCTTAATATCTTACCTATCGAGATTCCCAAAATATCTGCTTGGATGATAGCCGCAACAAAAGTATCCAGGTCGGATACGCTTGTCCTTTTGACCAGATTACGGAAAGCCTCCCTCTTTGAATAACCCACATTCATCTCATTCAACATTTTGTTAAATTCTTCACCCAGAGGGCCCTTTACATTATCTGCTACCTTGGACAGCGCTATATCAAAACCCATCCCTGCTTCAACAGTTATAGTCAGCATATCGAGAGCGTTTGGCAGCATCCTCCTTATCTCTTCCTGTCTTGAATTTACTTTATTGTTCAGGTAAATATCCGGGAAAAAATATGATAGTGGTATAAGCGCCAGTAACACCAGAGATATAATTAAAGAAAGGTCAAGAAATATTGATAGCAGTATAAAAATTATTAAAAATATTACTGCAAATATAAATTTAATCATCAGATAAACATTAACTTCAATCCTCTCAAGAATCCCTGCTAACTCGAGCTTGTGTCTTGTGGTTTCCGTAACCCCCTTCGGGTTAATTTTTCTAGTTGCATTAGCTATCCTCCTGAAAACAGGCATTATTACTCTCTCAAAAAAGGAAGGTGTCCTTACTGCCTCTTCTTCCCGCATGCTGTAATAGGACAATCTGCTTATTACGTTATCCTCACTGTTTTTCCTGGAAATTACAAGCAGCCCTATGGATAGGACAATCAAAAATATTGCTATAAAAACCAATCCTGTAACTACATATATAGCATACATCGGGTATCTTGAGTATAATGACATCAATGCTGACATCATATATCTTTACCACCTTTCATTAAGCTTACTTTAAAAAACTTATACTTTTATTAATAATTTCTATATAAATTTTTAAAAATATTTTATTTATACCAATCAATATTTAATCTGAATAATTTTTAAAATCCATATTATTCCTATAACCATCATAATGCCTGCGCCAAGCAGCATTAAAAGACCAATTTTTGTTGTAAACAACAGGCTGATATACTCTCTGTTAAAAAATGCAAGCAGTAAGCCAACCACCACAGGAAGAGCTATAAGAATAATTGCTGACAGCTTTCCCTCCGATGTAAGAGCCTTGATACGGTTCATAACCCTGTCTCTTTCTCGTATAGTGTCGGATATAGTGCTCAGTACCTCTGATAGATTGCCACCAACCTCTCTCTGAACATTTATAGCCATAACAGTCCAGTTAAAATACTCACTTTTTATCCTCTCTGCTAAATTTCCCAGCGCCTTTCTCTCTGCTATCCCCATCCTCATCTCGCTTAACATCCTTCTAAATTCCTCGGATAAGGGAGGCTTTGATTCATCCACCACCATACTTAATGCCTGGTTAAAACTGTATCCTGCCTTAAGGGAACCGCTTATTAACTGGAGTGCATTGGGAAGCTGCTCATGAAATTTTTTCAGCTGCTGCGCTGTTTTCATATTCAGCAGCATAAAAGGACCCAAAACTACCACTATTACAACTAGCAATGTGATAATAGGATTTTTGCTAAAATAATAAGCTACCATACCCAGAGTTGTCACCACAAATAAATGAAGAGTTATGAACTCTCCACTTCTTATTTTCATTCCTGCTCTTTCCAGTTTAGACTCAAGTAGTTCAATAAATCCCCTTCTGGTAGCAAATTTTGAAATAATCCAGATTATCCATCCTAAAAACCCTTTCCTCTTCTCTTCTTCTCCGCCATATTCAGCTTCTTCCCCCTCTCCACCTGCAAAGCCATACTCCTGTGCTTTTTCCCTGAGAGTCTTTCTTTTTCTAGGTATAAACAGAACCAGTGAATAAAGAAAAAGGGAAACAGATATAAAAACAAAGGCATATAAAATTATTTTTGCCCACCAGGTATTAAAAAGTGTTAAAAATAAATAATTTATGGAATCAAATACAACCTTTTTGGGAGGTGAAGAATAATATGGATTTTCATAACCCACTGAAGCAGAACTGGAAATATCCATTTTCTCTACATCAACACTTATTTCTATATTTTCAGCATTTGGCCAGAGACTTGTATAGGATATTTTATACTGATTTGTTATTCTCCTTGATATTTTTTTATAAAGCTCCTCAAGTTCTTCAGAATCCACTGCAGTCAGCAGCTCGCCACCTGTGCTTTCCGAAATATATCTAATATTCTCAGGGTCATATTCCGGTGAAAGTAATGCTATTGAATATATGCTTACTTCTTCCTGTTTTGCTCTTTCAATAACCTCCTCGGCAGTATGACTGCTTGCAGTATCAGCCCCATCTGATAACACTATCAGGTACCCGTGTTTTATAATCTCTCCGCCCCTGAACAAATCACAGGCTGCATAAATACCGTCAAACAGGGAAGTATCCCCCTCTGCCTCTATCCCTGAGATAGAATCCTCTAATTTATTATGGTCTGAAGTAAAACCTGAATGGATAATAACACTGTCAGCAAAACTTAATGCCGCAGTTTTATCTATTTCCCTCATCTCATCCACAAAAAGGGACACCGCGCTAATAGCATCTTTAATGGGCTCTCCTTCCATGCTTCCGCTTGTATCTATTGCCAGAACTACCCCTATTGGCTCGGCTATCTCACCCAGTGCTTTAACCGAAAGGTTGCTTACGTTTTTTCCATTCTCCAGCACAATAAAATTTTCCTGTTCTAAATTTGTAGATTCCAGTAGTGAATCTTCCTCAAAGTTGATATAGATATCTATCTTGGGGTAATAATCAAAGTCAATATTTTTTATTAAAATATCCCCGGACTCCTGGGCATAAGCCGGCAGTGGGGAAATAAAGACCATGGAAAAAATAATAATCAAGAATATGATACTTAATAATAAATATCTTAATTGCTTTTTTATGCTTAAAAATGTAAAAAATTTACACATTTTGAAAGTAAAATTTATTTTAGATAATAATCTAATTATTACTTCTGTCTTTACCAAATAAAGATAATTATTTATCCTTTTTTATTTAAGACTACAGTATTATAACTTAACTGTATCCCAGTTTTACCGGCAGCTTCTGAATTTATATTTGTAACTAAGTTTCTCTTTTAAATATCCCACCCGGTAAATCAATGCCAATATTATTCAGTTTCTTAATAAATCCAGGTCTCATTCCGGTTGATTTAATCCTACCCTTAAATCTTCCCTCTTCATCTACGCCCATATAGTCAAATACGAATAAATCCTCTAAAGTGATTATGTCTCCTTCCATACCCTGGACTTCTGTTACTTTTGTAAATCTCCTGGTCCCGTCTTTTAACCTGTTCATATGCACTATAAGATTTATTGCAGATGAAATTTGCTCTCTTATCGCTTTCATTGGTATATCTATCCCTGCCATTAAAACCATGGTTTCCAGACGTGACAGTACATCTCTTGGAGAATTTGCATGGACAGTACTTAAACTTCCATCATGGCCGGTATTCATTGCCTGAAGCATATCCAGAGCTTCGCCTCCCCTTACTTCTCCTATAATTATACGATCCGGTCTCATACGTAGTGCATTTCTGACCAGATCTCTTATAGTTACTTCTCCCTTTCCTTCAATATTTGGAGGTCTTGCCTCCAGACGTACAACATTCGATTGGTTCAACTTGAGCTCAGCAGCATCTTCAATAGTGATTATCCTCTCACTGCTCGGAATAAAGGAAGATAGGACATTTAGTGTTGTAGTTTTTCCAGTACCTGTTCCTCCTGAACAAATGATATTCATCCTGCCCCTTATACATCCTTCAAGAAAATCAGCTACTTTTTGCGTGCAGGTGCCCATTCCTACAAGGTCTTCAATAGTGAAAGGTTCAGCAGAAAATTTTCTTATAGTAATCGTTGGCCCATTTAAAACCAGGGGGTGAATAATTACATTTACCCTTGAACCATCGGGGAGTCTTGCATCAACATAGGGTGAAGACTCATCAACTCTTCTTCCTACCCGGCTGACAATTTTATTTATTATCTGCATTAAATGAGCTTCATCAAGAAATATCTTATTCGTTCGGTAAATCTTACCAAATTTCTCTATATATATTTTTTTGGGATTATTAACCATAACTTCAGTTATATCATCATCTTTTAAAAACTCTTCTATAGGACCGTAACCTGTTACATCATTTATGAAATCATTTATTACAGCACTCTTTTCCTCACTTGTGAGAGGATAGGCATTTTTTTTTAATATCCTCTGGACTTCACCCCTTACCCTTAGACTTAATTCGGCATCACCGATATTTTTCCTGTATATTACATCTGAAAGTCTCTCTACCAGCTCCTGGTGTATTTCTTTTTTTATCGTATTTATCTGTGAAGACCGGGCAACACTTTCTTTATCCTTTTTCTTATAAGGTTCATTTTTAGTCCCATTGTTGATATTTTCCATCTTTTTAATTTTTTCTTCCAGGTCCATTAACGATCACTATCCTTCAAGCTCAGAAATTTGCAATCCTATAATTAATAATTACTATTTCTGCTACCTTTTTTTTGAATCAGATATAAGTTTAACAAGCTTATGTATACTTTTTGCCACTGCAGAGCGCGGCGCGTCCAAAATTACCGGTATCCCTTTATTTACAGATATTGGCACTATCCTATCGCTGGGAATAGCCACATCTACTTTCCTCTGTATGGTCTGTTCAATCTCTTCCAGAGTGATACCAACCTTACTATCCGCGCGGTTAAGAATTACATATATGTTTTCTCTTGGGAATTTCAACTGGTCCAGCATCTGTAATGCAATTTTCAAATTTTTTATGCTTGGTGTATCCTTACTTGTTACAATACAGAGATAATCTGTATCCCTGAGAATATCTAAAATATCATCCGAGAAATAAGATGCAGTATCCACAATTGTGTAGTCACTTATTTGCGACAGGTTTTCCAGAATCTTCATGGTAACTTTACTATTTATCCCTGTACCCTTGGATAAATCAAGCGGTGCCGGGAGTACTCTCAGCCCCGAACTGTGAGTGGTCAAAAAGTCATGCAGAACTTTTGGGTCCAGCTCATTAATAACAGGAAGTATGTCATAAACTGAATATTTCGGATTAAGATTTAACATCAAAGCTATATCGCCGAATTGATAATTTGTATCAAAAATAGAAACTTTTTTCTTGGCACTATCTATAAGACCAACAGCAAGATTAACAGAGATAAAAGATTTGCCTACTCCTCCTTTGGTCCCAAAAACAGTAACTCGTCTGTGAGCTACTTTTCTTTCCCCCCTTTCCCCTGTATCCTCCTGCAACAGGCTTTTCCCCGCCCGCTCAATTGCTTCTTTCATATCACCATAGCTAAAAGGTATTTCAAGAACATCGTGTATATTTAGTTTCAAAGCCTTCTTCAGCAGCTCAGCTGACATTCCTCTTGCCAGTAAAATTATTTTGACAAAATAGAGACTGGAACGATATGTCATCAGAAGACGTTCAATATCATTGAGTTTATATGCCGGACCTACCCAGATTAAACAGGGCTTCCTTTCAGTAAGCAGAACTTCCAAATCACCAAGGTCCGTACCCGTTCTTGTAATTTCCAGATCTGGAAATTTTTCAAGCAAATATCTTACCTTATCTATGTTATCTACTTCTCTATCAATTATAGCTACTTGTATCTTACCCATATCCTTTAAATTCCTTTTAATTTTTTTATTTTTTGTGCTTTCAGTCAAAAATATTATCAAGAGTTCTGCCGGGCGTATCTTCTTTTTCAATGCCATCCACTGGTACCAGAGCAAGCCATACACTGCCTGATTCTTCTGAAAATACAAGTTTCTCTGAATCCTCGGGAGTCACAGCTAGAGTGATTGTAGTAATTTCTTCCGATGTCCTCTCCGTCCTGGTCTGTACCCCCAGTATCTCTCCATTTTCACCTGAGCTGGCCGTTATTTCCCTGGTTCCCACATATAAAACTTCTACATTCCATAAAAGTGTTCTTGTAAACTCTTTTTCAATTTCTATAGAAGACCCTCCGGATTCCACAACTCCTTCTCCTGCAAGCTCTTCACCTTCTATACCAGTTTCCTCTGCCTGCTCCTCTCTATCAGAAGTTAACCTTTGTTCGGGAAAGAATGTGGCTATCACATTTACCCTATCTCCCACATTTATAAGATTTGAAACTCCTATTACTTCATTAATCGGAATTGAAACTGCTATCATACCATCGGGTATTACAAATACCAATCCCATTTCTTCCGGCTTTGCGAATTTAGTAGTGGTAATCTGCTCACCTTCGTTAATATGGTTGGCCACTACATATCCCTCGTATCCATCCAGAGAGGTTAAGGCTCCTTCTGCAATATATTTCCTTGGAACACCTTTAGTTTCCACCATTTTTTCCTCAAGCAGAACTTCAACCGGCATCTCCTTTGGGATATTCTGCACTGCCACCAGTACTTCAACCTTTTCAATCTCTTCTTCCATTGATGCCCTCATACCGTTAATGTACACAATCACACCAAAGACAGCTGCCGCTCCTATAATTAGCGCCAAAATAAGTAATATAATTCTTAATTTCATATTGTTTCCTTAATATTTTATTATATAAATATTATAAAACATTTTTTATGTTTTTTCTATCTAAAAAGTCTTATTCCTCTTAATCCCACAGTCTTATTACTTTTAAACCAACAGGTGGATCAGCAATAAAAGCTTCTATTTCCCCTTTATTTATAATCAATGCCTGGTGAATGAATCTGCCTCTGATTTCAGTCTTTGAACCATGCCCATGACCATGACCTGTAGTATATATCTCAGTTATAATAAACGGGGCAAATGCTTCTATCTCAACCCATACTTCCGGCCAATCTCCGGGATCTTCTTCCCACCACTTCTGCAGCTCGGTATCATAAATAATAGGGACCATAACAAACTGGTCATCATTTCTTGAGAGCTTTATTATGGAGTAATAATCATAAGTCAGTTGGTCAAATTGTTCCCAGGTATCTATTCTGGAATTCACCCCTTTCTCGGTATCTTTTATTTTAATACCCCGAGTGAAAATCAAGTCCCCTTCTTCCAGGGGTTCCTGGTAACCATTAATTATCCTGTCTTTATATCTCTTTTTCCAATTTTTCTTATCCTCAGTCGTATCCCAGGCGATAAAATCGCTATCTTCCATTTCTTCGCTTATTACCTTTTCCTCCCCCGCTTCACTCCAAAGCCAGCTTCTCCAATTTGTTCCCTCCGGGATAACTGCTGCCCAGGGAGCTACACCATATACCTCAACAGGACTGCCGGCCACCGCTGTTGCCTCTGCGCTTATGCTTACCGTATCCATGCCAAATATCCTGGCAAAATACAAAGGTGCCTCACGGTTGGATAAAGTTACAGTTATGGTGTCATCCTGGGTATAGGTAGAACTTATTTCTATATCCTCTGCAGTATGGTCACGGCAGTTATACGCAATATCAACATTATTTTTCTCCGCATACTCAACTGCAATATCGACAGCAAGCTCATAGCTCTCGGGTAGTTCCTGCGCACCCGCCAGTGAAGCAGCATCAGCAACAGTCTGATAGAAACCCCTTTTCTGGTAAAGGGAACCAACATCTACAACCAGCGCAGTTATTCCCAGCAAAACCACAATAATAATAACAATTATTAATGCTACCTGGCCCTTCTGTTCTAGAATTTTTTTTTTACGGATTTCTTTATATATCTTCATTTTAATTGATAAGATATTATGAATAAAAAATTATAAAAATAATTTATTTTTCCTTTCTCATAGTTGCCTCGCCTCTTAGTTCAATAGGGCCCCATCTTCCTGCCATTGGAATATCTATAAAAAAGATTTCCCCTATTACGGTAACTCTTACAGGATTCCCTATTTCGGTACCTTCCGGATACACCACATTTACTGATTCAATTTCAACACTTGGCGCGCTGTCTATTACTGCCTGTTCAAAAGCAGCGGGGTCTTCTTCATGAAGACCTACTGCAGCAAGTCTTACTCCTTCCCTCGCCGCATGGGTAAGAGCTATGTAATTATTATAAGCTACCCCGAATTGTATTATACCGAAAACAAGCATAATAAGTATTGGAAGGATAATGGCAAATTCTACAGCATTTGAGCCCTTCTCACAATATAAAATTTTTATTGGCCTTTTCATTTTAGTTTACAAAAAATATTATTATAAACTATTATACCCAATAATTTACATTATTGGGTATAATTTAATTTCTAGTTCCACAGCTTTTAAAACTGTGGAACTAGTATATTCCTACAATTTTCTTTTAATTTGCCGCTAACTGGCATTCCTTGCTTTTATCCTATACTGACGCAAGCGCAGCAGTTGCAGCGGTAAATGCATCTGATATCTCCTTACCAAGTAAACCTGCAGCTGTAATTATTGCAAGAGCAACTAATGTAATTATCAATGCATACTCTGTAGCACTTGCTCCCCTGCTGTTCATAATCCTTACGTACAATCCTAATATCTTCCTCATTTTTCCCCCTCCTTTTATAAAATACTTTTTTTATTTTTTTATTTCTTTTCTCTTCTATTCTACTTTTAACGACTCAAAACTTTTTTAATATTTAAATATTTATTTTTTTTATTAAATGTTTTATTAAATATCTATAATTAATGTTAATAAATTATTTCTATTTTGTCAACTATTATTTAATTATTTTTATAACTTTAATATTATATTAATATTACTACTTATATTAATTTATAATTAAATATTATTTCATGTCGTTATATCAAAAATTTTCAAGATATAAAAAAACCGGCTTCACAGCCGGTTGCACTACTGACTCCTTACATTCAAAAGTGCCCAATTAATAGAATGTAAATCAAAGTCTCTATCCTGATAAAAAAATTATTAATTTTCAAAAAAACATTAATAAAAAATTGCAATATTAAATTAACAGAATTAAATATAAATGTCAAGAGAAAATAATTAAATAAAAAATATAAAAAATATTAAAAACAAAACAAATAATTAATAATATAAATATAAACTAAATAATTGCGTAATTAATTATATAAAATTAAACTGAATTCTAAATAAACAAATTCAATAAGCAAAAATTTGAACTTAAATTATAAAGAAGAAAGTTTTAACATACCGATTATTTACCCCGGCAGGTAAGCAGCTATTCTTTTTTATGTAATACTATATCTCCAACTTCATACTTTTCTTTAAAAGTTTCAGCAACTATAGAACACTTTATTTTTAAAAGGAAAAAAATGTTTTTATCCTCATCACATAATACTTCGTAATTACCCTGACCTTTGGCTATAACAAGGTCTGACTCATCATATTCATATATAAAACTTTTTGAACAGTAAGGAAGAATAGCTGCCGGCATATCAAGACCCGTACTTATAACATTTACATAATCAACCATTCCAACATCTAAAGCATCTTCCATAGTAGCATCATTTATAGCCGGGCCGCCTCTCACTGCATAAGTAATTTTTTCCCGGGGCAAACTCTCTATGAAAATTTTATCTAGCACTATCTCTCCTGCATTATCACCTATAAATAAAATTTTTTTTGCCTCATCAATATTTTTTTTTAGTAACTCTACTTTTTTTCTATCCAGTTTTTGTGAAAAAGATTTTTTTATTGCTTCATCTAGAATTTTTTCATTTAAAGTAATCCCCGGTCCAAAATCAATAATATTTCCCGCCAGCGATATTCTCAGACTGGTTTCAAACGGGTTCTTTGAATTTTTTATTACCTCTTTTAAATTATTTTCCATCCCGAGAACAATACTATTATATTTTTTCTTAACCCTGCTGTAAGGGTCTGCTTCTGGTAATATTTCCTCCATCATTTTTTTAATTTTTGCCTGGAGGTTAAAACCATAACTATCCATATCAAATTTAGACGCTATTATTAAAGATCTCCTCAAAACTTCTTCGTGTATATTTTTATCGTCCGTCGCCATTTTTGCAGCATCAAGTGCCTGCCTTAAATAACATGAGATACATTCAAGTCTTAATTTCATAACTGTAATCCTTTAAAATAATTAAAATATTTTTTTTAAAAAATATAAAAATTTTTATTAATTTAAAAAAATAAATTATCACTTCCCGGCTCTTATCACTATAAAAGACCCTTCTCCATAACCCGGCTTTATTTTCTCTATTTTATTTATCTTACCAAGAGTGCTAAAAATAGTCTGCCTGAATTTAAAATTTTTAAAACCGGTTCCCTTTAATAATTTTATTATCTCTTCTGCAGTAAAAAAATTTGCTACCCCATAAAAAACACTTTTGCTCTTATTTTTTTGATATATTTTTCCAACTCTACTGTTCTTATCTACAAAACAATTAATAAAAAACCCATCAGGCCTTAATATTCTGTACGCTTCAGAAAAAGCTTTTTTTGTATCATCCAGAAAGCATACTGTGGTCACCATTAAAACTAGACCAAAACTGCAATCTTTAAAAGGAAGATTCTCTGCAGCACATCTTTTTACTTTTATGCCTCTTGCCATAGCTATTTTTCCCATCTTATTTGATGGTTCAACTCCCAACCTTATACCCAGAGGTTCAGCAAACCTTCCGCTTCCCACCCCAATCTCTATACCATCCTTAAAATCGGGCATAATTTCCCTAATAGCTTTAACTTCAGATTGGTATACATATTTATTGTCGTAAAACCACTTCTCGTATTTATCCGGATACTTCTCAAAAGGCTCTATCCTGGGCATTAGTCCGTATCCCCCCACCAGCCATCGTAAAATCTCTTAAAATGCTGCTTCATATATTCTCCTTCTTCAACTTCCTTAGTCTTGCCGGCTTTAAAAGAAATAGGATATTTTATACAGTAGTTTATAAGAATTTCATATGAATTGTTTATCTCTTTAATCTTTTCTTCGTATTCCTTTTTACTTTTGCTTTTACTATGCCTGTCCGGATGGTATTTTAAAGACAGCTCCCTGTATTTATTTTTAATCTCCTGCATGCTTGAAGTCTCTCCTATCTCCAATGTCTTCCTTGCTTTATCAATATCTTTAAAACTTATTAATTTTTTCATAATTATTTGCTCTTAATTACTTATTAAAAATTAAAACCAATGATTTATCAAATATTATATAATTAATTGAAGCAAGCTTATTTAAGCTTGCTTCAATATCATTTCTAAATTAAACCGCAGTCACATCTTTAAGCTAATTTTAACTGAAAGATACAGATATATAAACTTATGCTTTAATATACTAGTACTATAATTCAAACTCTAATTACTGGATACCTGAAACTCATAAATACAACCAGTATATTTTATATCTGCCCTCCATAAATTAAGCTTTAAAAAATTTTTGAAATAAACTGCTATAGATAATATAACATCTAATCTCTTAATTTCTTAACTGCTATCTCTGCAGCATTACTTATCTGGTATGCAATAGGCGAAGCAGTCAGGGCAGGATGCGTTCCCATCTGGAAAATTGCCATATGACTTGCAATCATCTTTTCATGAATGCAGCCGCCAATCAAATTTATTAATTCTCCTCCTGATTTTGCTCCTACCAGCTCTCCGCCAAGTATGATGCCCGAACCTTTTTCAAATACCAGACTAACTTTTAAGTTACTGCTGCACGGCATACAACCTGGATGACAATTTGGGGCTTCTGCAGTTCCAACTACTATATCGTAACCATTCTCTTCTGCCTCATTCACAGACATTCCTGCTCTCGCCAGTGCTGTCTCACCAATAACAGTTGAAAAGGTACCTATTACTCCTTCGTTTATCCTGTTAATCTTATATAAGTTAGCAGCAGCAATCCTCGCCTCGTTGGTCGCAACAGATGCCAGCATCAGGTTGCAGGGCTTCTTATTAAAGAAAGAAAATTTTTCGCAACAATCACCGCATGAAAAAATATCCTTCTCGCTTGTCTGCATATACCTATCAACTACAATTGCTCCTTTCTGGTTAATCTCAATTCCTGACTGCTCTGCAATTTTTGAATCGGCTTTTGCCCCTACTCCCACTAATAAAACATCAGCTTCTATAGTCTTTCCGCTGGCTAATTTAATCCCTTCTACTTTCTCATTTCCAACAATTGATTCTACTTTCTCGCCAGAAAAAATTCCTACGCCTTTCCCTTTCATCAAATCTTCTGCCATCATGCATGTCGACTCACTAAAAGTGAGCATAAGGCAATGGGGTAACATTTCTACAATGGAAATTTTTATATCCCTGTCTTTCTGGCACTCGTCTGCAAATTCTATTCCTATGAACCCGCCGCCAATAATAACCATATTTTTTGACTTATTTATTTTTTCCAGCATATTGCTGAGATATGCTACGTCCTTTTTAATTACAAAAGAATTTTCCTTGCCAAATCCTTCAATCGGCGGCTCTACAGGCAATGAACCAGTTGTTATTATAAGCTTTTCATACTTTACATCTTCGCTTCCTTTAATTTTTACTACCTTTTGCTCCTTCTCTATCTCTTCCGCTTCCCCTATTATCAGGTCAATATTATTTTTTTCGAGTACCGAGTCTGGTACTAAATTTTTCTCAGGTGAACATACTGTTCCAAAAATATAAGGTATGCCACACGGAATCAATACACTTTTCTCTTTCCTCACTATTAAGATGCTCTTATCAGAATAAAACCTTCTTGCAGTAATACCAGCAGTTAATCCTGCTGCGCTCCCTCCTATTATTACAATGTCATACTCTTTAATTTCTTACCTCCAGTTTCAATTGATAAATTATTAACAAATGCCCATAATTTTAATATAATTACTTGATTGTGTAAACTTAAATTATATGTATTTTTATAAAAATTGAATTGAAAATCTTATGTTAAAATTAATTAAGCATTTTTAAAATATTTAAATGATTAGAAAAATTAAAAATGGAAAAACAATCCTTTAAAAATTATGCAATTGTCTCCTGCGGGACAATGGCCCCCGAATTAAATTACCTGCGAAAAAGCGGGTTTCTTGATGCTGACAAAATTCTTTACACAAAACCTGGAAGGCATGAAGTTCCCACAGAGCTCAAAAGCCAGCTAATGGAAAAAATAAATCTTGCCAGGAAACATTCTGAAAATATAATAGTAGTTTATGGGGGAGAGTACTGCTACATTAATGTAAAAGAACCGTTTGAGAGTATAGACCATATAATAAGAAAGCAGGGTAAAAATATTACCAGGATAAATGCCAGCCATTGTATAGATATGCTGGCCAGTGAGAAAGAAAGAGAAAAAATAGCAAATACTATAGCCGGGGGCGAAAAAATTTACTGGCTTACACCGGGATGGATACTTTACAGGCAGGAGGTTTTTCAGGACTGGGATAAGGCAAAGGCAAACGAAACTTTTCCGAAGTACACAGGAGGAGCTGTTTTACTTGACGGGATTGAATTCTGGGAAAAATATAGTGCATACAATCCTGAAAAAATTCTGGAATTCTCAGACTGGATAGGTCTCTGGATTCAACCTTATAAAATATCCCTTGAGCATTTTAAAAAACTCCTTTTGGAAAAATTGGATAAAAATAAATAATAAATAAAAATTACAGAAATATGAAGAAGATGACTTTAAGTGATTGAAAAAGATATTAAAGAGAAAATCAAGAAAATTTATGAAGTTCTACCAAAATTAAATGACAGGCGCTGTGGGTACAGGACATGTGGTGAATTTGCAAAAGCGGTAGCTAAAGGAGAAGCACCCTGTTATGGGTGCGTTACCGGTGGATATGAAACAGCCAGGAAGGTATGCGCAATTACAGGAGAAAAAATTGATGATAAAGAAAAATTTTCACCTAAATATAACCATAGAGCAATGACATTTGCCGGTATTCCTGATAGGCCAGTGGGCAGGGGCAGAAGATACAGGAACCGTTATTATAACACCACCGGCTTTCCCGGTGAGAGTACATATAATTACCGCAAGCAGGGTATGGGTCCAGGGCAGGAAGAAATTATTCTCTCGCAACAGGCGGACCATATTAAAAAACAGCTTCATGACATAGAAAAAAGATTAAAAGAACTTGAAAAGGACAAAAAGAAGTAGAAAATGGTTTATATTAGCCAGAGAATAAATTGTGTAAAGAGTATTAATCTATTTTATTATAAAAAAGATTATGTTAATTTTACAGCAAGGTCTTCTACTGAAACAGGTATAAGTACTGCCCGGACAATAAAAAAATCTAAAAATCTTTATACTATTTTTAAATTAATGAATTAAAAAGCAGCTCATACGGAAAGAAGGAGGAAACAAAAATGCCCTGGATAGATAAAGGGAAATGTACAGGTTGTGGTATTTGTTTGGAAAAGTGTCCAGTGGATACAATACTTATGGAAAATGAAAAAGCTGAAATAGACATGTCCGGTTGCATCCGTTGCGGTAGGTGCCATGGCGTTTGTCCGGAAAACGCTGTAAGGCATGATAGTGAAAAAATACCGGAAAAAGTAAAAGCAAATATAATAAAAACAAAGAAATTTATGGATGCATGTGAAAAATATCTTGCCAACCCGGACGAGGGGGAGAAATGTCTTGGCAGGATGATAAAGCATTTTAAAAGTGAGAGGATAATTGCTGAAAAAACTTTAAAAGAGCTTGAATCACTCCAGCTTGCATGAAAAAGCATGAGGTTAACATACGGGAAATAAATTTATTGAAAATAAGTTTAGAGAAAAAATATTTAAAGATATTATGATAGAGGAATTAAAAAACAAAACTCATTTAGACAAAGTGAAAAAGAAAAATAATAATTGCGCAATTATTATTTTTTACTCTAATTCTTCCGAAAAAAGTAAAAAAGCACTTGATATATTAAAAACACTCAAAAAGGAAAACCAGAAAGCTCCCATATTTGGAGTAAATGCCTCAAAGGTGCGGGATATCCATCCCATTTACGGAATAAATACAGTTCCGGCAGTCCTGGTCCTTAAAGAAGTAAAAACTTCCAACATAATATACGGTGTTCATGATAAGGGTTATTATGAAGCATTACTATATGAAACCCATGCATTTAAACCATCAGGTAAAGGTGGTAAAAAGCACCATAGAGTTGTCGTCTATACCTCACCTACCTGTTCCTGGTGCGGAGCAGTAAAATCATACCTTATTAAGAATCGCATCCACTTTAGAGAGGTAGATATATCCCGTGATGAAAAAGCTGGCCAGGATTTAATAAGGAGGAGCGGGCAATCTGCTATCCCTCAAACGGAAATAGACAGCAGGATTGTAGTCGGATTTGACAAAGCAAAGCTTGATTCTATTCTGGGTATAAGAAACGGATAAAATAAAACAATATGAAAAATATAGAAGAAAGGATTAATTTATGAAAAAGATCCAGCCAATAAACAACTACGTTTTAATAAAGCTGGCTACAGAGAAGGAAGAAAAAACAACAAGTGGAATAATTATCCCCGATACTGCTAAAGAAAAACCCAAAGAAGGTGAAGTTGTTGGCATAGCCACAGGAGCTTCAGAAGAAATAACTATCGGTGACCGTGTAATTTATAAGGAATACTCCGGCACGGAGATAAAACACGAAGGAGGGAAATATATTTTAATCCCAGCCGAAGATATTTTTGCTAAATATGTAGATGTTGATTCTATCTAAATATTCTTAAAATGAGGTAACCTTTTTATTTTAGTGTTATTAAGAATATATAGTAACACGTAAAAGAGGGGGAGATAATGGATTCTTCTGAAAAAAATAAAAAAATTGAAGTTGAGATAAGTGAGCTGGAGGACCAAATTAAAGAAAAAGAAGCAAATCTCCCGGCTCATTCCATCACGCCGGGGATGACTCAAGAGATAGAGGATCTGGAAGAAGAACTTAACAGTAAAATAAAAGAACTTAAACAAATAGAGTCGGATTAAGTGAAGCAATGCAACCTTAGATATCCGGAAATATGTTTGTGCCCTGTCAGGGTACTAAATTTTTATCCGACCCTGTTTTTTTAATCCCCTTCCTGGAACTATGCATGTAAATCTTAATATAGCGGGTAAGCAGCCAGAGTATTAAAAATAATTATCCTTTTTTAGGAGGTTTAAAAAATGAGTAATCCAAGAGTAAAAGTTAAGGGAAAAAGATTTATATATAGAACAAATTTAGAGATGACCGGTAAGGGAAAAGGAGTAATTGATTCTGCGGATAAAACTCCCATTGAAATAACAACCCCGGTTGAATTTGGCGGAATACCAGCAACCTGGACCCCTGAGGAGTTAATGCTGGCATCTGTTAATGCCTGTCTAATGACAACATTCTCCTATTATGCCAGTAAAAGGGGCCTTAAGACCATAAGTTATGAAAGCTCCGCTGAAGGAATAATTGAACTGGTTAAAATTAAATATCAATTTTCCAGGATAACAATCAAGCCAAAGGTAAGAGTTGGGTCGAGGGACGATGTAGAGACAGTAGAAAGCTTACTAAAAATTTCCAAGGAGGGCTGCTTTGTTTCAAACTCTTTAAATTTTGGAATTATCCTGGAGCCAGAAATAGAATCAGTTTCTTAATTATGATTATTTTATTATTGCAGGAATAAACAGATTACTTTCAGATAAGAATTTATACGTTTTAAAAAAATATACCAGACTTAGATTTGCGAAAGGACCCTTTTAATGAGTAATTATTATCCGGAATCCAAGGTTGAAATTAGCGGTGCTGTAGCAAGACACTACGACATATTAATGAATGTTATAACACTGGGAAGGTATTCGTTTTTTATCCAGAAAATAATTTTACTTATGGAAATTAAACCAGACCATAAAATAATTGATTTAGGGGCAGGAACAGGCAGGAATGCCTGCCTGATGATGAATCAACTTTCTGCAAAAGGAGAATTCCTGGGTCTTGATATCTCTGAAGAAATGATTTCTCAATTCAACAAAAATTGTGCCAGGTTCCCCAATGCTAAAGTCATCAATAAAAGAATTGACAGGGAGCTGGATTATGAAACTTATTTTGACAAGGCATTTATTTCTTTTGCTTTACATGGATTCCCCCAGGAGGCAAGGCAGCAGATTATCAGGAATGCCTTTAATGCATTAAAAAAGGATGGTGAATTCTTTATATTGGATTACAATGAGTTCTCATTAAAAGAGATGCCTTTTTATCTAAAAGTTCCTTTTAAGTTTTCTGAATGTCCCTACGCTTTTGACTTTATTGAAAAGGACTGGAAAAAAATTCTATCCAGTGAAGGATTTGGCTATTTTAAAGAATACTTCTTTTTTAAGAAATACATAAGATTGCTAAAAGCAAAAAAACTGTCATGATATAGATTAATGATAAATATATTAAATAAGACATTTTTAATCAGGATATAAAATTTTTTTAGTGCTAATTTTAAAAAAGAAAAAACCGGCTGAAGGAGGTTAGGGATGTGTCTTTCTAAAGTTTATCTGAGAGAGGAAGGCAAAGATAAAATAGTACTGGAAGAAGCTTCCGGTATTATAGATAACCACGGGACCCTTGAAGTGCTCTCAATCTTTGGTGAGAGCAAGAAAGTAAAAGGTTATTATATAAGAGAGATTAATTTTCTCAACAATAGCACAGTCCTGTATAAAAAGAAGTGAGATTTAAATGAATAACCAAAAGAAAGTTGAGCCCGATATCAAAAAATTAGAACTTTTAATGTCTTACTGGATTAATCATAATAAACAGCATATTCGTGATAATGAGACATGGCTACATAAGATAGAAAATATGGGGCTCAAAAAAGTTGCATCCGAGCTAAGAAGGTTTATTGCACTTTCAGAAGAAGCAAATGAACATATTGAGCTGGCAAATAAGAAATTAAAAGAAGATTATGTGTCAAAAACAAAAAAAAACACTTAAAGAAAATAAGTCACAGCCAGAGCCGGGTAAAAAAACTCCCGGGTATAAACCTAAGAGCTTTAAGTTCAGGCAGATAGGAATTATTAAAACTCCATATATTGATAGCGCGCCCTACCAGCCGGTACGGGAAGATAAAGGAGAATTTTGCATAGAGGTTGACCCGCAATATATAAATGGGCTTAACAAGCTTGCTAAATTCCATTACATCTACGCCATGTATTATATACACCGTATAAAGAAGAAATTATCAATGACTGTTCCCGCACCATGGACTGATAATACAAGAGTAGGCGTATTTGCAAGCAGGTCACCAATCCGCCCAAATTCCATCGGGCTTAGCGTTGTCCGTATAAAAAAGATTATAAATAACAGTATTTTTACATCAGGGCTGGATGTATTTGACGGGACTCCACTTCTTGACATAAAGCCATATGTAAAAGATCTTGATTCTAAAATTGATTCTAATTATGGCTGGATCTCAGATATAAATGATTACAAGCATCTTCTTTTACATATAAAAGGCATTCCTCACAATTATTGATTATAAGTATAGCAAACCATAAAGCAACCATCGGAATTCAATTACCTCAAAAAGAGAAATAAAATAAAAATCCCTTAAATAAAACAACCCGGATTAGCCTATTCATTACTTTGCCTTCTCTATAGCTTTCCTATGGCAATATGGAATACAGTCATAGCAACCAATACAGAGACCTGTATTAATATACGGTATCTCGTATGGTTCTTCCTGTTTGATAACTTTTTTTTTGCATGCTTTTATTGCTTTGCATATGCCACTTTTACATTCTTCAGGAACACATTTGCTATAATTAACTACAGCTATTTTGCGGGGCATGATTGATACTTAACCTCTGATTTCTAGTCTCCCGGAATCCCGGCAGCTTTTAGTATATCGATTACCTTTTCTTCTTTGCCAATAGCCATTATATGAACACCGTCACAAATTTCTTCATCTTTTATTCTCTTTATCAAACCGCCGGCAACTTCTATCCCCTTTGACAGACCTTCTTCTTCCGGCACTTCTGCCATCTCATCTATCAAACTCCGTGGAACAATAATACCGGGGACATTCCCATCCAACCACTTTGCCATCCCGGCACTAGCCAACAGCACTACTCCCGCAAGTATTTTTACATCCTTATTTATTTTCCGGCTATAATTTACAAATCTTTTTAGTTCATTCAGGTCATAAACTGCCTGGGTCTGGACAAAATCAATGCCGGCCTTTACTTTTTTCCCGTATTTAATGAGCTGGGGCTCGATTGGTTCAGCAGAAGGAGTGGCAGTTGTACCAATACAGAAATCAACTCCGCCATCAAGCTTATTGCCAGCTAAATCTTTTCCTGAATTCATATTACGGATAAGCTGAATCAACTGAACTGAATCAATATCATAGACAGGCTTAGCTTCAGGGTGGTCCCCCATTTTAAGAGCATCCCCTGTAATGCATAGAACATTTTCTACACCCCTGGAAAAAGCAAAGAGGAGGTCAGCCTGGATTGACAATCTATTCCTATCACGACAGGTGACCTGGAGTATTGGTTCCACTTCACGCTCTTTTATAAAGAGACAACCTCCCAGGGAAGGGTATTTCATTACAGCACTCTGGTTATCTGTGACATTTAATGCGTCAACTTTAGTCTTAAGAAGCTCTATGTTATCAATCATTTTTTGTACATTGGTTCCTTTAACCGGGCCAATTTCGGCTGTCACTATAAATTTGCCTGACTTTAGTATTTTTCTAAATGGTTCAGCCATCTATGCTACCTCCTATTTCTAATTAAATTATTTTTAAAACCATTTTAAGATAAACATTACTCAAGAGAAATAGGCTCTACTTCCAGCTCCCGCGGTCTCCGGGCCTTACCCCAGTCCTTTGGAGGGAGAATTTCATTCATCTTTTCAAGTTCTCCTAATTCTTTTAACCTTCTATATATTTGAACCCACGCACAATCCATATCAGGATTCACCTCGCATTTCCCGTCTCTCCTCACTCCGCCGCATGGCCCATTGAGCAAACCTTTTGGGCACTGGGTCAAAGGACATATACCGCTTACCTTTCCCAGTTCGCAATCACCGCACTGAATACATTTTTCCTTAAATAAACTGGGGCCTCCACCCATATGACCTACAGGATTAGTTGCAGGATAAATGGACTTTATCAGGCCGAATTCTTTCTCTATAATTTCCCGCATCACCTGCAGGCCATCGCCACAACTTAACATAAGAACAGCATCACAATCATTAATCTGCTTTCTATAACCGGAAATTCTTTTACTGGACCATGGAGCATAACAAGTAAATTCTCCAAATGGTACCGGTATGGCAGCCAGCACATCCTTGCCATTCTCAACAAGGATTTTTTTCATTTCATTAACCTCAGGTTCTCCACCTGTGCGAAAAATAGTAGCACATCCACCACACCCGTATATCACTATCTTTCTTTTGCCCTCCAGATAACCAAGAATTTCTTCAATAGGTTTTTTTACCTGCCCTATCACTACTTTTACCCCCTTATGCCAAATATATTAAAATAATATTGATATTTAAAAAAATACCAGGGATACCAATAATCCCTTCCCTTTAAGTTATACCTGCTTACTTAAAAAATTTACTTTTTACTCCCTTAGGGCATCAGTAACATAATAAAATGCTGTACTACAAAATTCTGTAGTCCTAACATAAAAACGTTTCCTTCCTACCATTAAACTTCCAGTGTCAATCCTGTTTTTATATGGATATAATCTCCCTTATACACTTCTTTAAAAATTATCTGTGCATCATCTCCCGTGCAATGAGTGGGACCGGCCTTCTCTATTCCCAGTTCTTTAAACTCCTCCGCTATAGGCCTTACTTCCCCTGCACCTTTATCAAGCAGGTGAAACCCACCGAATACCAGATAAATTTTTATACCGGGAAAATCCTTTCTTACATGATTTATAATCTTTATAATACCTGGATGGGAACAGCCAGTAGCTATGGTAAGCCCCTTCTCATTTTTTATAACAAGTGCCTGTTCGCCTATATACCTTCCTTTATACTGCCCTGCAATTTCGCCTGTTACAAAGATATTATCTATAATCTCTGTAACCCTATCTGTTTCTATAAGTTTGCCTTTTAATTTTTTAACCTTTCTCTTAAATTCCGGGCTAAAACCAGGGCATGCATAAACTTTTAGCCCTTCTCTACTTTTTAAAAGATGCCACAGGCCTCCAGTATGGTCCCAGTGGTCATGGGATATTACCACCATTTTTATTTTACCAGTATCTACCTGCAAGGTTTTTATGTTATCTAAAAGCCATCGACCATTTTCCCCTGTATCAAATAGTATTTCTCCATTAATTAAAAAAGAGACTCCCCACCCAACATGGAGACCTCTTGTTATTGATTCCTTATCATAAAGAACCTGAATCCTCATTTTTTACCTTCCTAAATCTTTTGTTAAAACCCAAACCGGTAATTATCACTGTTATATTTCAATTTTATTTAATAATTTTCCAAAATACAAAAAATAATCTGTTTTAAAAAATTTACATAATTTTAACTAACTTCTTATGTCTGTATATTATTGATAATCTGAATTCAGAATAGGTTCCCTGCTATTCCTTACAGGCAATTTAGCTTCATTTAAGTATGTACGGAAATTACCAATTTTATCTTTTTACCTTTATTCAGATTACTGGCAACTATATACTGACTGCTCAAGTCCAGGTTTTTTATAAGATTTTTATGAGAGCTGTAGCTTCCAACCAGGCCAAGACCCTTTTTAGTTAAGATATAAACAGGTATTCTCCTTGAAAGTTGCATTATCGCTCTCTTACCTACTGTCTTCCTTAACTCTTCTGATGCACAGCTCCAGACAATGTCGGTATGTCCTCCTATTTCCATAATCCTGTTCCTGGTTATCCCAGTGGTGCAAACTGCCAGAGATGTTAAAGATATTTTTAAATCCTTTTCCATTATTCCTTCAATGGGGGATGTATAGAAAATCCTGTTCATGCGTGCCCCAATTCCCTGGACAATCTCTGGCTTATCTACAATTACTGTTCCGGCTCCCTCGCAAAACCACCACAGCCGTGTCAACTGCCTTTTCTTTTAAAGCATACATCAGAATCTCTGAGGCCCCGTATGGCATAGCTATATTTTTCTTGAATAATTTACGCTTTTCCGTAAAACATCCAAATTCAGATATCTTGGACTCTATTGCTCTTTTAATAGCATCCTTAACTACAGACAGATTACCGGACGAATCTATATCGCTGTATAAAACCCCTGCAAGGGGGCAACATTTCATACTGGGTTTTGTAACTTTTATTACTCTACCATTTGATATGACAACATATGAAGAATAAAACCTTATGATATGCAAGTCTCTGGAACCACTGTTATAAGAGTTATTTTCGATATGTTTTTTAATGGATCTTGCATCTTCACTTTTGCTTAGAAAATTTTTAATTTTTTGCCGGTCATTACCTTTTACAGCTTTAATTATATTAAAAGAGATACTTATATTCAGGGCGTACTCACTTCCGGGCATTACTTGCCCTCTGCACACAATCAATCTCCACTAATTTCCCTCTTCCATTTTTTTCCTAAGCATTTCCCATATATTACCCAGCTGTTCTGTAACCCGGTTATCCGTATATTCTATTACTGTCTTCCCATTGACAACTGATTCTACTACAGCTTTACTAAATTCTATTTTACCAAGGACTTCAATATTTTTATCTTTAAACCATTGCTCTATTTTTCCGGTTATATAAGAATTCAAATCGTATTTATTTATTATAACTTTTACCTCTACATTAAAGTGATTAGTAACATCAACCAGCCTCTTTGCATCGTGCAAACCCGATAGTGTAGGTTCAATTACTATAACCACACAATCTACACCTGTTATAGAAGCAATCACCGGGCAGCCGATACCTGGTGAGCCGTCTATAATAACCCATTTATAATTCTTATCTTCAGCAATTTCTTTTGCTTTCTGGCGGACCAGTGAAACTAATTTTCCTGAATTTTCCTCAGCAATGCCCAGACGGGCATGAACCATTGGACCAAACCGCGTCTCTGAAACAAACCACTTACCGGAAATATTCTCTTTCATCTCTATTGCATTTTCAGGACAGGCATAACTGCAGAATGCACATCCTTCACAGGAAACAGGATCTATAGTAAAAACATCTTTTACCGCATCAAACCTGCATACTCTTTTGCAGATGCCGCAATTAGTACACTTCTCTTTATGTATGAAAGCAGTAAATCCACTTTTGAAAACATATGATTCTTTAATCTCGGGATCGAGCAAAAGGTGCAAATCTGCTGCATCAACATCACAGTCTGCTATAACTGTATCTTTAGCCAGCGCTGCAAATGAGCCAGTAATAACTGTCTTCCCTGTTCCTCCTTTTCCACTTATAACCACTATCTGTTTCATTTAATTATCCTTATAGAATCTTTCCACCTTTATTTAACTCAATATCATTTTGTCTTTTTATCATTTATAATCTTTTCTATCTTTTTATATAAATCACCAAATTTACTTTTATATTCCGGCAGGGACCTTACAATAGTATCTCCATTTGAATAAATCTCAGCTATCTTTCTATCAAAAGGTATTCTCATTAGGATAGGGATACCCTCCCGGGCACAATACTGGTCTATTTTTTCATTACCTAGATCAGAACGATTAATAATAACACCGGAAGGTATTCCCAGTTTCCTAACCACTTCAACAGCCAGTGAGAGATCATTTAATCCAAAAGGTGTGGGTTCTGTCACAAGAATAACAAAGTTTGTGTCTTTAATTGTTGTAATCACAGGGCAGGATGTTCCCGGCGGGGAATCAATTATTACTGTTTTTTCCTTATCAATACATTTTTTCACTTCTCTTATAACCGGGGGAGACATCATCATTCCGACATTTAGTTTACCATGTACAAACCTGATATTGTTTTTCCTCCCGGTTTCAATAATACCTATTTCTTTATTCTTTTCATCTATGGCTTTGAGGGGACAGAAATAAGAGCAGGAACCACAGCCATGACACAATTCCGAAAAGATTATAACTTCTTTTTTGACAACAGCAATCGCATTATATGCACATACTTCCTGGCAGCGCCCGCATCCATTACATTTATCCCTATTTACTTCCGGAACAGGGATAGAAACCGTGCTTCTGTTCTCTATATCAGGTTTTATAAAAATATGACAGTTGGGTTCTTCAACATCACAATCTACCAGCTGGATATTGCTCAATGACAGAGCCAGATTAACAGCTACCATTGTTTTTCCTGTTCCACCTTTGCCGCTGGCAATAGATATTATCACTACACTGCTCTCTTTCTCTAATTACCTCTACCCATACCAAAATGCGAATCAACATCAGGGCTGCTTGTCTGTTTATATTCTCCCTTTTTAAATTTCTCTATAATGTCTTTTATAATGCCAGTGGCTCCCGAATAAATTTTTATAGATGCAGCAGACAGAACTCTGAAAGCATTGGGTCCGATATTGCCGCTTATTACTGCTCCTATGCCCATATCAGAGATCCTCTGCGCTGCCTGTATACCTGCACCCCCGCCTGCCATGCTGCTTTCATTATTAACAGCTTCAAAGCTTCCGCTATCTGTATCATAAATAATATAATAAGGACACCTTGCAAATCTCTGGTCCACATTTGATTGCAGCGTATCCCCATTAGAAGAAATAGCAACTTTCATTTTCTCCCCCTCTTATTTAAAAAAAATTATTTAAATGTAACCAACCTTTTACCGCATTCAGGGCATTTTATCTTACTCAATTTATATTCCTGTACCTTCCCATCCAGGTCTTCTTTTTTAATACGGTAATGATAGGTCCCCTTAAGGCATCTGGTTTTCATAATATTCTTATCCGAGATATAATTGCCACCTTCAAACTTCAACGCTTTTCCTTCAATTATTGCAGTTATAATTTTATTTCTTGCAGACTTCAACAATCTCTGAAAAGTAGACCTGGATATACCCATAACCCTTGCGCCGTCTTTTTGATCCAGACCCTGTCTGTCCTTTAAATTAAGGGTTTCAATTTCTTCCAGTGTCAATATAATTTCATCTATCTTTTCCAGTGTAACACCATCTGGCTTATAATATACAAACAATGGTACAGTGTTCACTATCTTATTAATTACCGGTCTTGCTGACATCTCTATTCCCTCACCATTTTTGTTCCACATTTCGGACAACTTATTTTATAGCAGGGTTCTCCGAGTCTATGTTCAGCTGTGGTTCCACACTTCGGGCATACACATTTTCCATCGGGGCCTAGACTCTGGCCTCCCATTCTGCCTCTTCCACTACCACGGCCTAACCCTCTTCCAGTTCCAGGGCCCTGACCTGCCGGTCCTGTTCCATCTCCTCTTGGCATTTATAACACTCCTTTCAAGATAATTAAAATTTTTTAATACTATAAAATAACCAGCAACCAGTTATTTGGGCACTAGGTCTTTTCAACCCCGTACCCTTTCCCCATACCTGGCTTGTAGATACTTTCTCCCCCTTCCAGGGAACCACTTATTATTTTATCTATAATTTCTTCAATTTTTCCTTCAACACCAAGTATAGTTTCAACGCCTTCCCGGTTAAAATTGGCTTTTGCTCTCATTCCCATTCCGCCTGCTACTACACAACTTACTCCAATCTTCCCAAGATAGCGGGGAAGATAGTTAGGGTGGTGTCCTGGATTTTCTATAGTCTTTTTATCTACCAGCTCATTATTTTTAATCTCGATAATTGTAAATTGGGGGCATCTTCCAAAATGAGGGGAAACTTCATCCCCGTCAGTTGAAATAGCAATCTTCATACTCTCTTACCTCCTGTTTTAAAATAATACGCCATATCATTACGAATAACACGCTCTATCTCACCCATGGCCAGCAATTTATTGATAAATTTTATCACTTCATTGAGGTTAAGACCAAGAGAAAAAGCTATTTCTTTAATACCTACCGGTCTTCTTTTAAGTAATTCCATTATTTCTTTCTCAATTTCTACCATATTACTGTCATATTTTTTATGGCTTACATCACCTATTATCCGGGCTCTTTCACCAAGAATATCCTCTATCTCTTTTAACCTTTTAAATGAAGGTATTTTTACGGAATATCTTCCCTTGTATTCACCCAAAGACCTTACCGGTGTATTTAAATGAATCTTTTCAATGCCATCTCCCAGACTTTCTATTATTTGCTTGAATTTATCCGCATTATCCAGGTCATCATTTATCCCCCCGAGCATCATTATCTCCAGCCATATATTTCCACTAAAACTGTCTATTAATTTCTTCAAACCTGATATATTTTTATCAAAATTGATTCCCTTCGAGGGTCGGTTTATTTTCTTAAGCAGGCGGTCATCAGGTGCATCCAGAGAAACCTTTATCAAATCCGCTGAATTTATATCATCAATAACCTCATTAAAACTGAGAATGCCTCCACTGGTAAGAACGGCTACAGGAATACTGGAATTTTCTTTTGCAATATTAATAAGTCTGCCAATATCACTATTAAGGGTTGGCTCACCTGAACCAGAAAAAGTGATATAGTCAATATATGGGTAACTTTTTATCCTTTTTTTAAGCTCATCTTTAAATTCCGTAAAATTAATATCAACATATTTCTTTCTCTCTATGGTCTTATCTGTAGTTTTACCAAGCTGGCAATATATGCAATCATATACGCATACCTTAAGGGGAACTAAATCCACCCCCAGGGAATAGCCAAACCTCCTTGATAACACAGGTCCATAAAACAAATGGCTTTCACACTCCTTACTATTAAAAATATACCTTTTTTATATGATTTACAAAAATACAAATTTTATTCCGGGTTTTTATTACCCTTAATAACGGGGTATTCCTGCTAACACATTAACCAACACGCTATTTTACACTTAATATAAAAAGTAGCCCTAACAGTATTAAGTTAAAGATAATTTTATTATTTTATCTGATATATAACTGAAAGCTTCACTTACAGGTGTACCATTTTTATAATTCTTTAAATATACATTTCCTTCATCACTCAGATTCATAACCTCATTGTCATAAGGAATCCTTCCCAGAAACTCAACATTCATCTCCTTGGCAACCTGCTCGCCGCCACCAGTTTTAAAAATATCTATCCTTTCCCCGCAATGAGGACAAATAAACCCGGACATATTTTCTATAACTCCTATAAACGGTATTTTTAATTGCTGCGCGAACTTTATACTCTTTCTGGCATCTATTGTAGCCATACTTTGTGGAGTTGTAACCACAATACCCCCGTTAAGGTCAGGTATAAGCTGAACTACACTCAGCGGCTCATCTCCCGTACCTGGCGGAGAGTCAATAATCATATAATCAATATTACCCCAGTTAACATCACTTAAAAATTGCCTGATTAATTTCATTTTCAAGGGACCCCTCCAGATAACCGGGCTATCCTCGGTTTCCAGGATTGAAGCAGTACTTATTACTTTCATATCCGGGAAAGCCCTAATCGGCTCTATTCTATCATCTTTGCCTGACAGTCTTTGTTTTTCAAGACCCATTATTTTTATTACATTAGGGCCATGGATATCTACATCAAGAATACCAATCTTGTAACCTTTAGTCATTATTCGATAGGCCAGGTTCACTGCCACAGTAGTCTTACCAACGCCTCCCTTGCCGCTAAAAACCATAAATTTATTTTTTACTCCAGCCATATTCTTTGTAACTTCGTCATTCATTTTTTCTTCACTCATCTATCCACCTTATAAATAATTTTTAGGAAGCATAGATATATACCTGCTTTAAAACAGCTTAATTTTAAATATTATATCTTATACTTCCTTTTTATAACTTGTATTTATTTCTTTTTTTTCTCTTCCCCGGACAGCTCTTCCATCCTTGTCTTTATTTCATCTAACTGGACCTGCAAGGCCTCGGACTCTCTCCTTAATATTTCTTTTTCCTGCTCCGGATCTACATCAGAGACATAAGGATTCCTGGCCACACCACCCCATTCAGGATAGCCGGCATCATATCTGCTCCATCCGGGAAGACCTGTAGCATAATACCTGTTTCTATAACCACGGCCGCCAAATCCTCCTCTGAAACCTCTGCCGGCAAACCTTCCTCCATAAGCATTCATATATCCAGGAGTATTATAACCAGCGCAATATCCGCTGGCTCTTCCAGTCATTGGACCTACTCCTGCAGGTCCTGTTCCGTCACCTCTTGGCATTTATATTACCTCCTTTATATTATAATTTTCTTTTATTTTGTAAATCAAATCAATCTAATTAGTAATTATGAACTTATGACCATAATTAATTTTAATGAACATATGCCCATAAGTCAAGATAACACCAGGATAATAAATTATTCATACTGCGTAGAACAAAACCTTAAGAATAAAAAAAATAGCCAGTTGCCATTTGCTATTTTTCAGTCATGCAATTTCCATTCCTTTACCAGATTTACCTTCTCTGTAAGATTTGCTTTTTCAATAAAACTCTTTATGTCGCTTCCTTTTATTTTAAATTCAGGATTAATTTCATTTAATGGAATTAAAACAAATTTCCTCTCTTCTATTCCGGGGTGGGGTATGGTTAAAAAATCAGAATCTATAGACATACCTCCATAATATAATAAATCAATATCAATAGCCCTCGGGCCATATCTCTTATCCTTTTTACCGCTAAATCCAGACTCAATCTTCTTTAAATACCCCAGCATTCCAAAGGGGCTAGTTTTCTCACTTACTTTTGCCTTTAATACAATGTTGTAAAAGTAATTCTGGTCCTTAAGATACATTGGTTCTGTTTCATAAATGGAGGATACTTTAAGTACATCAATATTCTTATTGGCATCAATCATTCCGACAGCTTTCCTTAAATTATTTTCCCGGTTTCCAATATTTGACCCCAGAGACATATAAACATCTAATTTGGTTCCTTCACTATTCTCTAATTTTCCCCCTTCCATACTTTCCACACTTTTTCGATCAAGCGCATATTCAATCCCTACAGACCCAAGATTCTCCTTTATTGGCGGAGAGGTTTTTTCTATTTTTACAGATACTCTCTCTACCAGAGGCGACATTTCCATAATCCTTATTGCTATTGTTTGAGATAATGTTTCAAGGAGATTAAATCTATTACTGCTATTTATATCCTTTAAGATTTTTATAGCTTCTGAATAATTTACCGTATCTCCCAGATTATCACTATCTAAAAAACTGTCTTTATCAAGGAAAATTTCAACATTAAAACAAAAATTCTGGCCACCCGTCTTCTCACTTTCTTTAACACCGTGGTAACCGAATAAATTAAGATTTTTTATTATTATTCTGAACATTTTAAAAAGATAATACTGATAAAAATATTAAATAATTAATGTTTTATTTGATTTAAAATCCACTGGATATTCTTCTTGCAACCTCTGCTGCCCTTGCTGTTTCTTTGACATCATGCACTCTTAAAATATCTACCCCATTTATAATAGAATAAACTGCTGCAGCAATGCTTCCCTCAAGTCTCTCTTCAACAGGTAAATCAAGAATACCTCCAATAAATGATTTTCTTGATGCTCCAACCATCATCGGATACCCCAGCATCTTAAAATCTTTAATCTTATTTAATATTTCAAGGTTATGCTCAATTGTCTTACCAAATCCTATTCCGGGGTCTACGATTATTTTTCCTGGCTCAATACCGGATTCTATTGCCGCAGCCGTTTTATCTTCAAGAAAATCATAGATTTCATCTATCACATTATTATACTTTGGATTCTTCTGCATATTTTCCGGTGTTCCTTTAATATGCATTATTATTAATGAAACACCGCTTTCTGCAATAATAACTGTCATATCCTTACCCATAGAAAGACCGCTTACATCATTTATGATATGTGCCCCTTCATCTATAGCTTTTCTGGCCACTTCAGGTCTGCAGGTATCAGCAGATATTAAAATATCATAATTTTTTTTGATATATTTTATTACCGGGATTATTCTATCCATTTCCTCTTCAAGACTTACCGGAAGAGAACCGGGCCTGGTTGACATTCCTCCCACATCAATTATATCTGCTCCTTCACTGACTATAGTTTCAGCCCTCTTATATGCTTTTTCTTTTTCAAAATAAAATCCGCCGTCATAGAAAGAATCAGGTGTTACATTTAATATCCCCATCACAAGTATCTTTTCATCCAGATTAAATTTCTTTGTGCCAATCTTAAGTTGATTATTTTTTGATTTACTTTCCAATCTATCCATATAGGTTTTTAAATCACTGGATAACTCCTTTAATCCAAATGGCTGGGATTTAATTTTAATAATCAGGCTCTCTATTTTTTTTGTTGTTCCCTGAATAATAATATCTGTTTTTTTACTATCCCCTCTAATCGTATTCCTTGATGTAACAACATCTCCGCCTCTTGCAAGCATCTCCTGTTTTAATATATTTGCAGCCAGCGGGCTTACTCCCCTTATTTTTAGAGAAACCGGAAAGATTTTATCTATCATCAGACGGGAACCGTCAGGTGAAGCTCCTACCTTTTTATACTCCTTTAACCCTTCCTGCCTGTTTTTTATATTTAATGCCCTTATTCTATATTTCATACACTATTTATTTTGGTTGATTAGTGCCAGCGCCTCAGCTCTTGAAGCTGGATTCTCCCTGAACAAACCCCTGACAACAGAAGTAACAGTTATTGTTCCTGGTTTTTTTACACCTCTCATACTCGTACACAGGTGTTCCGCCTCAACTACTACCAGGACACCCCTCGGCTTAATTTTCTTCATAATGGTATCTGCTATTATTGAAGTTAACCTCTCCTGTATCTGAAGTCTCTTAGCAACTATATCCAGTACCCTTATAAGCTTACTCAGCCCGATAATCTTTCCGCTTTTATTGGGAACATAAGCTATATGCGCTTTCCCTATAAAAGGGGTCATGTGATGCTCGCATACCGAATAGAAAGGAATATCTTTCACCAGAATTATCTCATCATGACCTTCGTCAAACATTGGCTCCAATTCTTTGGAAGGGTCCCTGCCTATCCCGCTGAATATTTCTCCATACATATCTGCAACTCTTCGCGGAGTTCCCTTAAGGCCTTCCCTGTTTGTATCTTCCCCGATACCCTTTAATATCAGTCTTACCCCTTCTTCTATCATCTTTCTATCCAATATTAAACTCCTATCCTAAATTAAATTAATGATATAACTATAATTGATATTATAGATTATAAATATTAAAAATCACTTACAAATATACTAAAAATGATAACAGCCCCACGATGCATTTTTAAACTTAGTAACTTATAAAAGGCAATGTAACCTGTTCTTGTGATAATACTTGAAATCTGTGTATAAAATGCCTGATTATTTATTGAGTATTGGAAATATCTCTCTTAAATAAAAGTTATTATTTTATTTCTTCCCGGCTGATTTTACCTTTTTCTTCTTTGAACTTTTCCCTGACTTTTTCTTAGGAACACATGAACTCTTGCTCTCATCTTCCAGCTGCTTTACTCTTTTTACTTTCTTGCTTTCTACCTTTGACAATATTTTAAATATCTCTTCTCTTGTTAAAGTTTCTTTCTCTATTAATTTCTCAGCCAGGTTATTAAGATTTTCCTTATTTTTAGTAAGTATCTTTTTCCCATACTCATAACTTTCCGTAATCATCCTATGAACTTCCCTATCTATAGCAGATGCTACTTCATTTCCGTAATGAGGCCTTGAAGCGATTTCCTTTCCTAAAAATACTTCGTCTTCCTCTCCTTTAAATGCAATTGGACCCAGCTCTTTGCTCATCCCGTATTCTGTAACCATCTTCCTTGTAATTTTTGTAGCTCTCTCCAGGTCATTCTGGGCTCCAGAGGTTATATCATTAAAGTTCATTTCTTCGCTTATCCTGCCTCCCAGAAGCTGGGTAACGTTATCAATCAGTTCGCTCCTTGACTTTAGAAACCTGTCCTCTTCAGGAAGGGTAATCACATATCCCAGCGCTCTTCCCCTTGATATAATAGATATCTTATGTATTGGATCTGTATAGGGCAGGATATAAGAAAGTAACGCATGCCCCGATTCATGATAAGCAATTATCCTCTTCTCTTCCTCCGATATAATTCTTGTCTTTTTCTCAGGTCCTGCTATGACTCTTTCTACTGCTTCTTCTACTTCAAACATGGATACTTTTTTCTTGTTATGCCTTGCTGCTAGAAGAGACGCTTCATTAAACAGATTGGCAAGGTCAGCTCCTGTAAATCCGGGTGTTTCTTTGGCTATAGTTTTTAAATTAACTCCCTTATCCAGAGGCTTACCCCTGGCATGTATCTCGAGTATCTCCTCCCTGCCCCTTAAATCCGGCCTGTCCACCACAATTTGCCTATCAAATCTTCCAGGCCTTAGCAGCGCAGGGTCAAGTATATCAGGCCTGTTTGTAGCTGCGATCAGTATTACCGTATTTTCAACATCAAAACCATCCATTTCTACCAGCAACTGGTTGAGGGTCTGCTCCCTTTCATCATGACCTCCGCCCAATCCGGCTCCCCTGTGCCTTCCCACTGCATCAATTTCATCCATAAACACTATTGACGGCTGATTTGCTTTTGCCTTATTAAATAGGTCTCTAACCCTGGAAGCACCTACACCAACAAACATTTCAACAAACTCAGAACCACTTATACTGAAAAAAGGTACTCCGGCTTCACCTGCTACTGCCCTTGCCAGCAGAGTTTTACCTGTCCCCGGAGGTCCATATAAAAGTACGCCTTTGGGGATTTTTGCTCCCATAGCTTTAAATTTATTTGGATTTTCAAGGAATTCTTCAATTTCCCTTAATTCCTCTACAGCTTCATCAACTCCTCCAATATCCTTAAAAGTAACTCTCTTTTTACTTTTATCTACCATTTTAGCTTTGCTTTTCCCGAATTGGAGTACTTTGGATCCCCCGCCCTGGAGCTGGTTCATCATAAAGAAAATCAAACCAAACATTATAACAAAAGGTATGGCACTTACAAGAATCTGAATCCATATTGATTGATTCTGGTTATCTACCTTAAAATGTATATCATTATCCAGTAACAACTGGGTAATATCGTAATCCTTTAAAAACTCCGCTGTGAACTTGGACCCATCTTTTAACTCACCCTCCACTATGTTATCTTCTCCTTTAATCACCAGCGGCGTGGAGGTGCTTATCTCATCCTGCTTGACTGCTTCAACAAACTCGTTTAAATTAAACTCTTTAACCACAGGTGTAAGAAAGAGGGGATTCCTCAATATCAAAAAAACAACTGCTATCAGCAGAATTAATAATGCAACATTCTTTATTGCTCTTTTATTAAATCCTTTATTATTTTTCAAATTTTATAACAACTCCTTATGCTTTTATTCTCATCACATTTTAGATGATAATATAATTACTATCCATTTTCAATATACCCTATAAAGGGGAAATTTCTGTATTTCTCCTCTAAATCAAGACCATATCCTACCACAAACTTGTTAGGTATATCAAATCCTTTATATTTAACCTTATTTTGCGTTTTTCTAGGAACATTTTTATCCAGGAGTGCACATACTTCAATATTTTTTGGATTCCTGGCCTTTAAATTCTTAATAAGGTAATTTAGGGTTCTTCCTGAATCTACTATGTCCTCTATAATAATTACCTCTTTATTCTCAATGCTGAATTCCAGATCCTTGGTTATCCTTACAATACCAGAGCTTACTTTTGAATTGCCGTAGCTTGAAACAGCCATAAAATCAAAAGTAACAGGTATCTTAATTTCCCTGCATATATCAGCAATAAAAATAAATGACCCCCTTAAAACAGAAACCAGTACAGGATTTTTACCCCTGTAATCCCCTGTAATCTTATTCCCTAATTCCTTTACTTTGCTGGAAAGCCTTTTTTCATCAATAAGTATTTTTATTTCTATATCACCATACACAACTATTCTCTCGCCATCTACTTCTTTAAATTTATATAGCCCCATTAATTACCTCTCTTAACCGTTAATTACCCGTGTTAGTTTGAACATGGTTTCATTAAATCATATAAAATTTAATTTTAAAATAATTTTAAATGAAGAACTTCTCTGGTATTATCAGTTACCTTTACCCTTTCATCAATTCTGCAATTCCCTACCCAGACTATTTTTTCCTTATCTATAAATACAGGAATAGACTTCCTCAAATGTACGGGAATTTTATTATCAACAAAAAAATCCTGCAATTTTTTCTCCTCATTCATGCCCAGGGGATAAAATTTATCTCCCTTTTCCCAGACTCTCACTTCAATGGGCAACTTAATTTCTGAATAATCCATATAAGCTTCCGTATTCCCGGCATTCTTTAAACTTATTTTATCCTTATCATATTTAAAAATTTCTGTTAACAGCTTGCGGTCAAAGCTATTTAGCTCCATCTTTTCCCCGATTTTAACCTCTACCTTTTTATCTGCACGCTTTCTCCCTTTTTTCGCACCCACATCCTTTTTTAAAAACCCCGCAAACTCATCCGGATAAAATTCATCATGAGTTATATTAATAAAATATATTTTACTTCCAATCTTACAGACTTTTATTCTTCCGCCCGGCTGGATAACCTTACTTTCCCCTCCGTGGGTGCATATTTTTAAAATATCATCTATATTTTTAAAGCTTATATCTTCCAGATCCCCGTTTACCATCTCTATTGCTGATAATACAATTCTCCTCCGTACAGCTATATCTTCCTTTATAATCTTCCCTATAGGTATTTCTATAAAGACCGGCTCTCTTATCTCCCCATCTTTCTTTATAGAAGCCATATCTTCTAATCTTGACAAAGAATATCCGGACAGGAAATCATCTTCGTCCTTCAATATACGTAACGCCCTTAATATATTATTTTTAAAAGAACCACCAAAATGCTTGCTTATAAATGGTATGAGAATATTCCTTATCCTGTTTCTAAGATATATGTTTTTAACATTGGTCCTGTCCACGCAATAAGCTATCTTCTTCCTGTCAAGATAAGATTCAATATCTTTCCTTGATATTGCAATAAGGGGTCTTATAAATTTACCTGCCACCGGCTTTATTCCCGAAAGCCCTCTGGCGCCTGCTCCTCTAAACAAGTTTATAAAAAAGGTTTCTACATCATCATCTGAGTTATGACCCGTAGCAATTTTATCTATATTATTTTTTTCTGAAATCTCCAGCAATTTACTTATTCTTATTAACCTCGCACCTTTCTGGAAAGAGAGGTTTCTTGACCTGCACCACCTTGAAACATCAACTTTTCGCTCAAATAACTTAATATCCAGTTCCCTGCACATTTTTTTTACAAACAGTGAGTCTTTTGTTGATTCACCGCCTCGCGTTATATGGTCAAGGCAGAAACCAAAAAGGTCCAGGCCCAGAACCGGTCTTAAAAGATAAAAAAGGTGAGTTAAAAATGTAGAATCAGGCCCGCCGGAGATTGAAATTAATACCCTGTCACCTCTTTCTATCATATTCCTGGATTCTATAGTTTCCAGCACCTTTAAGATAATACTGTTCCTGGCAAATCCATATTTTTGAATTTCTTTAATTCTAAAAATCATAGTACTTTCTTTTAGAAGAACCGGATAAAGATATCGGTTAAATATTATCAAAGATTAAATTTAATCTCTTTATACTGTTTGCCCTTCCACTTCTCCGGTCAATGTCAATTACAACTGCGTTTATAAGGCAATCACCTTCCGCGACAGTAAATTTCTGGGGCATCATGGTAATAAACCTTTTTATGATGTTTTCTCTCTTCACCCCAATCACAGAATCCCTTGGTCCGACCATACCCACGTCAGTAATATAAGCAGTCCCTCCGGGGAGTATCCTTTCATCAGCAGTCTGGACATGAGTGTGCGTTCCCAGAACTGCGCTTACCCTGTTATCAAGATACCACCCCATTGCAATTTTTTCAGAAGTAGCCTCAGCATGAAAATCCACAATTACTATCCGGGTTTCTTTTTTAACACGTTCCAGAATTTTATCCATACACCTGAACGGGCAATCATAATAATCTATAAATATCCTGCCGCAAATATTTATAACGCCAATCTTATTATTGTTCCTATCAGACATAACATGATATCCTTTTCCCGGTGTTGCCGGAGGATAATTTGCCGGTTTTAAAAGCCGTGGCTCCTGTTCTATATAATCATATATCTCCCTCTTTTTATAAATATGGTTACCCGAAGTTACTATATCTACCCCTGCATCAAGCAATGTTTTACAGATTACAGGGGTAATGCCTATCCCTCCTGCCGCATTTTCACCATTGGCAATAGTAAAATCTATATCATTTTCATCCACTATAGACTTAAGCTTCTTCTTTAAAACCTCCCTTCCCGGCTTGCCAAAAACATCCCCTAAAAATAATACTTTCAATTTATACCCTTCTAGCTTTTATTTCATAAAGTTCTTTTAAATAATTTTTTCCATTTACTTTTGCACGCACACTCCCGAGCTTATTCTTTCTATTTATCTTTTATAGGCAATCATATCTATTTCCAGAATGCTATCTTCCATTCCTCATCTTCTTCTTTAACCAGGGAAACTTCTATATCTTTAAATACCTTTTCTTCACCATCATAAAAATCAGTCAAATCTATGCACACTACAACTATATTGTTCTTTATTTCCACCCATTTAACATCTATGGATACGATATCAGTAACATTTTTAAATTCGTTACAAAAATCTTCTACGTCACCCTTTCGTTTATCCCCATTGCTTAAATATTGATATGCCTCTTCAAAATTTTTATCAGATAATAAATTAAAGAATTCATTTACTAATTCTACTGCCTCATCCATATCATCTTCCGCCGAAAATCTATTGACAACGGACCTCTTTATATCTGAATAGGTATCACAGGAACATAAGCTGCCAGATAAAAAAAGAATAATAATTGCCAAAAAAATATTTCTGGCCGCAAGAGCCAGGAAATTATATTTTTTTTTCTTTAACTTTCCTAAAAAATCATTCATTGCAAACTTTTTTTTAAAAAATTCCTCTCTTTTTCAATATAGAAAATACCAATAAATATATTTTAAAAACATATTTAGATTATAATTTAAAACTGATATTAATAAAAATGCCTGCTGCAAAGACATTTTTTCATGGCCGCTTGCCTCTAGTACTTTTTTAAAATTATAAAGAAGCAGTCTAATAAACGCAATCTCAATTTAAAAAAAGAAACTTTAATATTCTATATCCCATAATAGAATATAGATTTCTGTACTATTTATTAGAAATTTTTCCGGTAGTATTTCCAGCATACATGTATCTTTAAAATCTTCTTTATATGCAAGGTATACTTATTATCATTTTTTGGGGAAAAGTATTATACCTTTAGAATATGCTGTCTTTAATTGGGGGAAAGCTCATTCTTGGTAGCGGGGATAGGATTTGAACCTATGACCTTCGGGTTATGAGCCCGACGAGCTACCAGACTGCTCCACCCCGCGTTGAATTTAAAATTACATAATTATCTTTTACTGCTGTCATTCCTACCGCAGAAACATATTATAACCAATTTTGTATTTTTTTCAAACCCGTTTTTAAGTCATGATCCTTGTTTATTATTCCCAGAATAGTTTTACTATTATATTTGATATGACTTCCTGAATATAATATGTTTCTTTAGATGTTTAATTACCATAAAGCCGCAAAAGCCCGGCTTTATTTCTTAGATAAAAGCTTGTCTATACCCTCGGCCGCTACTTTTGCATCCGCTATTGCAGTTACCGCATCAAGATTTATATTTACGATATCACCACCGGCAAAAACTTTCGGGATTGATGTCTGTCCGTTCTCATCAACTTTAATCTTTCTCCTTTTTGTAAATTCAAGTTTCTCAAAAAGTTTTTCGGGTATAAATGAAAAATCAGAGCCCTGTCCAATTGCTTCTATTACCATATTAGCTTTCAAAAACATTTCTTTATCTTTATAGAAGGTCGGTGAAAATCTTCCCTTTTCATCAAATACTGACTTAACCTTCACACATTGAAGACCTTTTACATTCCCTTTTTCATCTAAAACAACCTCTTTAGGACCCCAGGCAGGATTAAACTTTATACCTTCTTCCTTTGCTTCCTCAATCTCTTCTTCCTTTGCCGGCATTATATCCCAGTCTTCCAGAGATATCATTTTAGTTGCAACTTCCTGTCCGGGATATTGCATATGCTGAAGGCGAAAAGCTTCCCTGGCCACGTCTATAGCTACATTGCCTCCACCTATAACTATAATCTCCTTATCTACTTTAACTCCTTTACCAATCTTATTCTCCTGCAAGAAATTAAGTGCCAGAAGGGCTTTCTCAAAATTTTTAACCCTGGTTGAGCGGCTCACAGTAGCACCTATACCAATATAAACTGCATTGTAATCCTTTAAAATATCCCCAAACAACACATCTTCTCCAACAGTTGTGTTAAATCTAAATTCAACTCCAAGAGAAGCAATATAGTTTACATCCTTATCAATTGCTTCTACAGGCAATCTATAAATCGGAGGGCCTATTCTCATCATTCCTCCGCCACCCGGCAAAGAATCAAAAACTGTAACATCATGTCCTTTCATTTTGAGGAAATAAGCTGTTGACAGCCCTCCCGGGCCTGCTCCTATGACAGCCACTTTCTTACCCGATGATTTGGATGGTGCAGCTTCCAGAGCATCCTTATAATTTTTTATAGTATCAGCAACATATCTCTTCAACCATCTAACTGCCACAGGTTCGCCCCTTATGCTTAAAGAGCATGCATCCTCACAGTACTTCATGCATACCCTCCCACAAATAGCAGGAATGGGGTTATCTTCATATATCTTCCTTAATGATTCTTCGGGTTTATCTTCATAAATCGCACGGATGTAGTCAGAAATTTTTAAATGCGCCGGGCAGGCCTCCTCGCATAATTTACATTCAAGACACCTTGAAGCTTCCCTCTTTGCTTCCTCTCTGGAATAACCTATTACCTGTTCAATAAATGACAGCTTCCTTTCTTCGGGTTTAACCTGGGGCATTTCCACTCTCTCCGGTTCAAACAGAGCATACTTTAGGTCAGATGCAAAACCTTCATAATCTTTTTTACGGTGGTTAAGACTTGCTTTGAGTATTGAATATTCCTTATCAGGAACAAAATCTTTGTTATCGGATTTTTCATCTTTTGGAATAAAAGTAAAGGTGTCCTTTTTAAAATGAATGTGCAGATAGTCCCTTGATAGTCTTAATGAACCAGCAGGGCAAATATCCACACACAGACCACAAAAGCAACACCTGCCGTAATCTAGCCGGGGTCGTTCATTCTTCTTACCCTCTGTGGGATTTGATTCTAATTCAGTAATCTTCACCATTTCAATTGCCTTGTTAGGACATATATCAGCACAATTCCCGCAGCCGGTACATTTATCCCAGTCATTCAGATGAAAGCCCCTGTATCTAAGTGCTGGCTCCTTTCCCTCAAAGGGATATTTTAAAGTCTTCGGTTTTTTAAAAAAATATTTAATAGCCCTAAACGGACTTAATAAACTTGGCTTTGCCATTTTTTATCCTTTCAATATATTTACTCAACTCCTGCATTCAAAAACTAGATTACCTGTCTATTTCAGGTGCAACTATGTATAAACTTATCATGATATTACCAACATCAGCGATACTTGCATTTTTTAACACTTTTTCTAAAACTGTCAGACCATGCGGATAAGAAGGTGTCCTGAAGTGTACACGATAGGGCTTATCTCCATCGTTACTTACAACATAAAGCCCCAGCTCACCACGGGAAGACTCACATCTTACATAAGCTTCCCCTTTCGGTATAACCCATTTAAATGGGTTTGGCACTTTATTATACACCTCTCCATCCGGCATTTTATCAATTAATTTAAATATCATATGAACACTTTCAATCATCTCATCCCTTATGATCCACACTCTCGAATATGCATCCCCATCTTCTCTTGAAGGAACATCCCATGGCACTTTATCATAGGCAGCATAAGGTTCGACTTTCCTGATATCATATTTCATGCCGGTTGCTCTGAGTGCCTGCCCTGTTGCTCCCATTTCTTTTGCTTCTTTCTGTGTTATTTTCCCTATATCTTTTGCTCTCTCATAAAAGATACGATTATTAAAAAATACAGCATCATAATCCGGCACACAACTACCTATACTATGCAATGTATTTACTATTTTCTCCTTAAAACCATCCGGGAAATCACGCCTGACCCCGCCAGGCCATATGTATATATGATAAACCCTGCCACCGGTAAGTTCTTCAAATAGATCCAGGATAAGGTCACGGTGATACATTGCCCACTGGGCAACAGTATCAAAACCCAGCATGTTAGCATAAGCCCACAGTCCAAATAGATGAGAGCCCACACGGGCAAGCTCCAGATAAATGCTTCTTATGTAATGTGCTCTTTCCGGAACCTCAATCCCTGCCAGTTTTTCCACTCCCATTGAATATATCATCTCCATTGAATCAGGCTCTACCACATTAATCCTGCACACCATGGGAAAATTCTGTATCCATGTCCTTAGCTCCATAAGTTTTTCAAAACCTCTGTGCAGGTAACCGGGATTAGCTGTAGCTTCTAAAATTCTGTCGCCCTCAACCTTCAGGGTTATACTGAAATTTCCAACCATGCCCAGATGCTGGGGGCCAAAATAAAGTTCAAGTTCTCGTTTACTCATTTCTTCCCATCCTCATTTTCAACAAAAGGAATTTCATCAAAAACCTCTTTCACATATTTTCTGGTATCAAAATCCTTCCTAAAAGGTGGTATCTTGTACTCTCTTTCCAGAAAAAGTGGAGTTAATCTTGGGTGACCTTTAAAATCTATCCCGAAAAACTCATGAATTTCACGTTCATAGGGCTCAGCATTTTCAAAAATAGAAATTACAGTAATAAATTCCGGGTTTCCCCTGGAAATTCTTGTTCTTAAAATTATATTTTCCTTCTGCTTGTCATCATATATATTATTATCCTGCATATAAGCTGACAAAATATAAACCAGCTCAAATTCTTTATCCTTCTGCCAGTCCACACAGGATATAAGTGCCAGATGGGCATATCCTTCACTTTTAAGTAAATCCAGGATAGATAAAACTGTATCTTTCCCGGCATTTATAACCATCCTGTTGCTTTCAGGAACATCTACCCTGACATTATCAAAAGCTAATTCAATTTTTTTCTTAAGTAACTTCACTTTCTTTCTCCCGGAAACATCTTGTTTCTTCAATAATTTTTTAATGTTTTCTTATATTTATAACCAGCTACGTTTATTTAATCCTTTATGGACTGGATCCCTTCTTATCTTCTATTGGAAATAACGGGGGCCATTCCATCTTTCCGTAAAGTTTTTCCTGATTTGCACGGTAATATTTATAATTTTTTCTATATTTTTTATAACCATCTGCCATATCCTTATCAATCAATGTCCAGAGATGAGTCACAGCAACAAAGACTGCCTCAGGCCTTGGCATGCACCCTGCAATCCAGCCATCTACAGGAATATATTTATCCAGGTGTTTTATAGTATTATATGAATCCCAGTACATGCCTCCGTTTATGGGGCATGACCCAAAACCTACTGTAAACTTTGGCTCAGGCATCTGTTCATATGTTCTTATAATTGACTTTAAAGTTTTTACCGAAACATAGCCCGTAATTAAAAATAGATTTGCCTGCCTTGGTGTAGCCACCGGCATCACGCCGAAACGTTCCGCATCCCACCTGGCAGTTATAGACGGGGGTATCTCGATAATCCCGCACCCGGTACAGAAATACACCACATGGAGTGAATACTTTTGCCCCATCTTTCCCGGAGCTTTTATCCATTTTATTAGTTGATTTCTATCCATTCCTTATCTCCCAACTATTAAAACTATAACCAATCCCGCAAAAGCAAATAGTGTAGGCCATCTCCATAAATATCTAATTGCCTGCTCAATCCTTAGCCGCGGATAAACAGCATTTATAAAAAGGCATATTACAAATACCACCAGCATTTTAAGGGAAAAAGCAAGCCCTGTCAGGAAAGACACAATACAACCTAAACCTGCTGAAGTCAAAAAATTTTCCACCGGAACTAATATATCACCCGAACCGCCCAGAAACAGGTTCACAAAAAGGGCAATACCGATAAATAGACTGAATGCATGTTCCACGGTTGCCAGGGCCAGAAACTGCCCGCCATATTCCGCCATGGGTCCCGAAGAGATTTCCTGCGGAGCACCAACAACCTCGAAAGGCCTTATTCCCATTATTGCAGGGAGAACAAGCAGGTAAGATATACCGGATAATAATAAAGGCAGAGAAATTATAGACCAGCCCATATTCTGTTGCGCTTCTACTATTTCCACTATGGAAATAGTCTTATAATATGTCATTAAAGAAAGCAGTATAAAAAGCATGGGTATTTCATAACCTAAAGCTAAAATAAATTTACGGGAAATCCCAATACTGATATTGGGGTTAGCTGCTTCGCCGCCGCTTAATGCAATCCCCAGAGGTGCCAGAAGCATCAAGTATAAAATTACCAGTAAACCACCCGAGCCACTTAATGGACAGATTTTCCCAAAAGGTAAAAATAAAACTACAACTATCGAGCCGGCAATAGAAAAAACTATCCCCAGGTTAAATAAAATTCCATGGCTTACACTTCTCTGACTGAATGACCTGATTATATCAATAATGGGCTGGGTAACCGGCGGACCATAACGCCAGTGTATCCTCGCCATAATTTTCCTTGATAATCCAAGAAAAAATATTCCTATAATAAATGCTATAATTGGTAAAAAAATCATCCAGATAATATTCATTTCCAGACACTCCAGTTCAATTGAATAAATATCAACAACGCTATAAACAGTACTATATACATAACATAGTTACCCACATCACCTGTATAAACAAGCCGTATCTTACCACAAAGTTTGCGCGTCCATCCGGTAAGCTTAACGTAAAATATATCAATAAAGTCCTTTAAAAAAGGCGAAATCATCCGATATAGCGGATTATAAAAATCAACTGTATAGTGGTATCTATCCCGAGGTACATATGCTCCGGCAGCATAGTTATTATCCTGGTCAACTTTTACTGCTCTCCTTCCTGCCTTATAAATCAGCCAGATAATAATAACGGCAATAATAACAGCAACAAAAATGTTTACAGTATTTAATGTACCGGTCTCGGAAGAAATACCCCATAAGTTTATATTCAAAGACTCGAAACCAAAGGATGTCACAATATTATTAATAACCTTTAATGGTATTCCCGGAAGGATGCCAAAGAGAACAATAATTAAGCTAAATATAATCATTGGAATTTGCATGCTAAAGGGCGCTTTTTTAATATCCTTATATTTTTCAGGAAGCTGGCCAAGGAAGATATTATGGATTAGCTTATAACTATAAAATATAGTTCCCCATGTTCCTATCAATGCAGCAAATGCCAGGAAAGGTGAGCCTTCAAGAATTAACGTCTTATAAATCAGCCACTTGGAAATAAAACCATTGGTTAATGGAACTCCTATTAATCCGCAAACACCTACTAATGCCCCAATAAAAGTTATGGGCATCTTCTTAATTAATCCGCCCAATGAATTCAAATCCCGTACTCCATGGGTTCTGTATTCAACTGCCCCTACGACCATAAAAAGGAGTGCTTTAAATACAGCATGGTTTAAAAAGTGGAACAATCCACTTGTAATGCTTAAACTTGTTCCAAAGGCAATTCCCAGGATTATATATCCTGCCTGACCTACAGTTGACCATGCAAGCAGCCGCTTTGCATCATTCTGGAGAACAGCTATAAATGAAGGGATAATAATAGTAATCGCACCCAATATTGAAAGTATATAATGAAAACTTAACAGTCCCTGCCCTAAATTAAGAAAAACTTTTAACCCTATTACTACATATATAATAAGAAAAAACCCATAAGTACCCATCTTTATCAATATTCCGGAAAGTACAGCACTAAAAGGTGATGGAGCTTCTGAATGAGCGTCCGGAAGCCAGGTATGAAATGGCAAAACAGCATTTTTTACGCCGAAGGCGGTAAAAAATAAGAGTAAAAGAAATAATATATATCCAGAAGAAGCAGAGGGCACATCCGCAGCAAGTTCCGTAATAACCAGGGTCCCATAGCTCCCGTAAAGAGAAAGCATTCCAATTAGCATTGCCACAGAACCTACTATTGACATAATAATATATTTCATACCCGCAGCCAGAGCAGGACCACGATTATAACTTATCAAGAGAAAAGTGCTCCAGGACATTATCTCCCAGAAAATATAGAAGGAGACCAGATCACCGCTTAATACAATACCCAGCATGCTGGCGTTGACCAGAAGCATCATTAAATAGTAAAAATCTGTTCTTTCTTTCTTCTTTATATAACTCAAAGAGAAAATAATAGAAAGTGCTCCTACAATAGCTATAGTAATGGCAAAAAACCATGAAAGTGTATTTAACCTTAAATATAAATCAAGATCTAAAAATACCAGATAAAAAGCATTTTCTATTGATTTGCCATAGAAGAGTGCAACCATAACCACTGACGCACAAGAAGCAAGAACAGCAAGAACATCCCGCAACCTTTGTGATAACTTACCTGAAACATAGGTCACCAGTGCACCGCTAAATGCGATTATAAGTAAAAGCTTTAAACTCATCCTAAAACACTCCTGATATATTCTACTTTATCTAAAAGGTCCATAGCAGCCGAGTTCAGGGTATCATCTAAAAATCTGCTGTATATACCAATACCAATAATTAATATCACCAGAATAAATATAGGAATTAACGCTATAATAGGCGCTCTTTTCTTTACCGTACCGGCTTTTTCTCCCCTGAAATAAATAACCTGAATTACCCGGAAGAAATATGCTCCTTCAATTATCGTTCCCAGAAGCACAAGCCCGACCAGCACAATATATAAAATACCTTCCTCGGCAAGTGCGGATCTAATTATTAAAAATTTACTGAAGAAACCTATAAAAGGTGGCAACCCTACTATAGAGAAAGCACCAACTGTAAAAGCCAGACTTGTGTAAGGCATTTTTCTACCCATTCCCTCAAAAGCAGAAATATCCATAGAACCCGTCCGTTGTATCATATAACCTACTGTCAGGAATAATAGCATCTTACCAAGAGTATGGCTTACCATCTGGAACAATCCGCCAGTTACTGCATCCGGTGTAAATATAGCAAATGCAAAAACAATTAACCCAATCTGACCTATACTGGAATAGGCCAGCATCCTTTTTATGTTTTTCTGGCTAAAAGCGCACATTTCACCTATAAGCAGAGTCAACACCCCTAAAAATAGCAGGAACATGGGGATATTTGAGCCCCCAAATATTGTAAATATAACTCTTACAACTGCATAAAGACCTACTTCAATCGCAATTCCAGATAAAACAGCACTGATTGATGAAGGAGCAGAAGAATGGGCATCAGGAAGCCAGGCATTAAGTGGAAATATAGCCGCCTCCACACCCAGACCGCTAATAACCAAAACCAGCGGGACAAATATAGATATGTTGCTAACCGATGTTATATTCCGAGCAATATCAGCCATATTTAGCGTACCAAAAAGACCATAAAGAAGTCCTATACCCACAAGCAGCAAACTTGAGCCAACCGCCCCCTGAATCAGGTACTTTAAGGCTGATTCAATTCCAGCTTTATTTCCTAAATAAGCTACAAGGGAATAAGATGAAATACAGATAATTTCAAAGAAAACAAAAAGATTAAAGATATCACCGGTAAGAACAACTCCCGTAGCACCTGTAAGCAGCAGGATAAAAAGTATATGGTACTTTTCCTGTGGACCTTCTTTTATATAATCCAGAGCATATATGGAAACCAGAAGACCTGCCAGAGCAATTAAAGTGGAAAAAAGGATACCAGCCGGCCCTGCTACAAGATTTATGCAGAATGGTGGTGAGAACCCGCCTATAGAAATAATCATCGGCTTATCCAGTACTTCTGGAATAAGCAGCAGTGATATAATAAGATTAAAAGCAAAAGCAATTACCGGAATAAACCTGACTATCTTTTTTGAAATAAGCCCAATTAAAGGTAATGCAAAAGCAAAACCCAGGGGTACAACAATTAATAGTACAGGGTTTACCATCTTTGCTCCTTTATTTTACGTAAATTAAGTGTTCCGTAATGACGATACAACCTTATAGCCATTGAAAGGGCTAGAGCAAGAATTGCTACCCCAATAACAATAGCAGTCAGGACCAACGCCTGGGGAACAGGGTCAACCATAATAGCAGAATCCAATCCGGGTTTTGAAAAAATAGGTGCAGTACCCTGTTTAATATAGCCAACTGAAATAAGAAATAAATTTACGCCTGTCTCAAGTATACTGAGGCCAATGATAACCTTAATAAGGTTCCTTTTAATCAAGATAATTAAAAGCCCTATAAATACAAGCCCAAAGGCCCCTATATAGTAAATATAGTTATCCAGAAAATCTACCACCGAATTAGATAATAAGTCCATATTAGCTATTCTTTAATACCCCGCTAATGTTATTTTTAATTTATTTACATTCAACTTTATTTATTCACTTTCCTCTATCAGGTTATCAATCACACCAGTTAATTCTGAACCAACCTTAAATCCAATAGCAATATAGATAATAGGGATTATGCCTGCACTTAAAAGAGTATTGGGAACGCCTCCGGGTAAAAAGTTCAGAAGAAAGTAACCCCCAATGCCCAGTCCTATTAACCCTACTATGATAAATACAAGTCCTCCTATAGACTCTATTACTTTTGTCAGTACCATTGCTGGTCTTTTTTCACGGCAACCCATATAAATTAAAACAAAGGCAGAGGCAATAATTGCTCCTCCCTGGAAGCCTCCGCCAGGAGATAGGTGGCCATGTATCAAGACATATAATCCAAATAAAATAATTAATGGAAATAAAAACCTGCAACCCGTATATACTACCAGACTTGCCGGCTCTATCTTTTTCTTCCCGGCCTTACTTTTTTTACTGGTAGCCAGTACAGCACCCAGGCCAACGGCAGCTATAAAAAGTATGGTTACTTCACCAAGAGTGTCAAAACCCCGGTAATTTACTACTACTGATGTAACAATATTTGTAGCTCCAGTTTCTTCAACTCCATTATCAATATAATATTCTCCTACCTGCGTCGTGGACTCATTAAAGGGAATTATTACAAGTGAGAGTGTAATCCCTAAAGCAATTATAACTAATAAAAGTATACTAATTATAATTCTCACTCTTCATGCCTCTTGGTTCTTATAATAGCAATGATAAAAACAGCAGTAACCAGGGCTGCCCCTATTGCTGCTTCTGCCATAGCAACATCCGGCGCCTGGAGTATATAAAATAGCACTGCAGCAATTAAACTAACCAGACAGGAGGCGATTACTGCACCAAGTAAGTCTTTAAAAACACAAGCAGCAATCGCTGCTATAAGCATTAAAATTACCAGAAGAGAAACCATAAAAATTATCATTTTTTACCTCTCTTATTGAATTCTTCTGTCTTGTCTACCACACTCCTGTCACATAAACTTACCCCGCTTTTAAGTGATGCCCTTCCTAGCGCATGGCTTGAAATCGGATTAGACAAAAGAATGAATAATGCAATAATTAAAGTCTTCCAGAACCAGTCCGGCTGCATTATGCCCACTCCTATAACAGTTAAAAAAGCTCCCAGGGTAGTACACTTCGTCCCTGCCTGGACACGGTTATATACATCAGGCAGTCTGAATATCCCGAGACTTCCCAAAAAAAGGAACATTACTCCGATCCCTGTTAAAACTTCTCCTATTATTAAACGCAATTTAAATACCCTTCTCTAAAAATCTGGCAATAGCAACCAGCCCCACAAAAGATATAACAGCATAAACCAGAGAAACATCCAGGTAAACATATCTTTCAAAGATAAAACCTAGAAAAACCATAAAGGCAACAATAATTGTGGTTGCTGTATCTACTGCTATCGCCCTGTCTGAAGCAGTAGGTCCTTTTAACATACGTAAAAGGCAGAGTATGATAGCTATTCCTATAATTGCTAAAAATATATAAGAAACTATTTCATTCATGCAAATATCACCCTCAAATATTTCTCAAACCTCTCCCCTATAGCTTTTGTCGCCTCATCTATATTTTCTGTACTCACATTTATCCAATGAATCAGAAGGGTATCATCAATTATATCCAGCGTAAATGTTCCGGGTGTTAAAGTAATAGAATTTGCCAGAATCATTTTAGCAATATCTGACTTAAGTTTTGTCTTAATAATAACTATACCCGGCTTTATTGGCATTTTAGGATGAACTACCCGGTAAGCGACGTCAAAATTTGCTACTATAATTTCTTTAAAAAGTACGATGATATATATAATAGAAAATGCGAACCTTTTCAAACTTACCGGTGGTAATTTTAATTCAAGATATCTCCTGCTTATTAATAAGGAAAGGATGAAACTTATAGAAATACCGGTTATAACTTCCTGTAAATTAAAACTTGAAGTAAGAGCAAGCCATATTAACTCCGATATTACAAACAAATACAAAAAACTCTTAATTTTTTCACCAAGTCTGTAATTACTAGAAACCATTATTTATTATTTAATATACGCTCTTAATAAAATGACCTTGCGCGAAATATTATCCACTTATACAATATTGATACAATCTTACTTATCTAATTTCAATAATAACACAAAGAAACATGTTCGCTGTATTTTTTGGCAATCTTTATTTCATGAAGTATTTTTAAAAAATTACCATATTATTGACTAAAAGATTCTTGTAAATCTGACAATTTTGCTTTTACTCTTTCATTATTCTACGATCCCTGTAGAGCTTACAACCTTGAATGTCCTATTAATTTTAACAGGACCTTATCTCCGGAGCAACCTTTTGCTTTAATCCCGACCGGATAAGTTAATGCAAGATTCTATGAAAAAACATATAAAAAGTCAAATGTTTGAGCTTGATTTATAACGATACCAATACTTTATTTTATTAACCAGGGAAGCCAGGTATATATATGCAGTATCTTTACTGCTTTTAGAAAAACCCGGTAATATATTTTATGAAGATGCCGATATTTGCCACAGCAAGAGCGATAATAGTTGCCGGTATAGAAAGTTTAAGCCACCTTCCCCACCCAATTGACTGTCCTCTTTTTTCCATAGTTGTATAAGCCACCAGGTTGGCAGAAGCTCCCACAGGAGAAAAATTACCTCCTATATCTGCACCCAGTGATGTTGCCCATACTAGTATTGAAAGCGCCGGAACCCCGGCAAATTTAACAATATTTTCCAGTATATAAGACATTGAAAGAGCAAAAGGAACATTATCAACAACACCGCTTATAACACCAGAACCCCATACAATAGTACTTAAAAATTCCAGGTGATTACCCTTAAAAAGATTGGTAATAGAGTTAGCGGCCACCTCTATCACCCCGGTATGTTCAAGCCCTCCTACCACCACGAATAATCCCATAAAAAATAGTATCACTTCATAATTTACCTTTGATATAATTCTTTCCGACCTCTTACCACCCAGCACAACAAGCATTATAAATGCAGGTACCATAGCAGCAAGGGGAGCTGTGAGAGGGATGTGGATAAATTTTTCTATATAATTATGGACAATCAAAAATAAAATTGCTGTCCCGAATGCACAAAGCCCTACCTTAAATTGTTTTTTGTCCTCTATTGCTTCTGATGGTTCCATGTTACCCAGTCCCAACTTTGGGCCTTCGCCAAGTGATATGATAGATTTACGGTTTACAAGATAACAATAAAGAAGGGTAAAGGCACCTGCAACAATAGAGATAGGCCCGTTATGAATTACAAAATCATTAAAATAATAACCAAGCTTTAACCCTAAAATTACATTTGGCGGATCCCCCACCATAGTTGCCGAACCCCCGATATTGGCCAGCATTACCTCCGTAATTATTAGCGGGGCTACATCCATCTTGGATATTTTACAGATTTCATAAGTCAGTGTAGCAAAAAAAAGCATAACGGTAACGCTATCCATGAAAGCTGAAAGAAATGCTGTCATAATAGGAAAAAATATAAATATTTTAACAGGAGAATAATTTAACCACTTTGCAAGTACAAGAGCTAAAAAAGTAAAAAATCCCGCACCGGATAAAGCAGCTACTATAATGAACATGCCAAATAAAAGGCCAATAGTATCCCAGCTTATAAACCCTACCGCCTTAGTTATATCAAAAACATTAAACAGAATCAGCAGCAACGCTCCTATGAATGCAACTACTGTCCTATTTATTTTTTCTGTTGCGATAGCTATATAAGTTAATACAAAAATTACAATCGCAACCAGGGCCTTGTCCAATTTTCTTCCTTATCTTTATCCGATACTTTTATCTTTCATTAAATAAAAATTAATAAAATCCTACCACCAGGATTTTTAAAAAACAAATCTTATAAAAAAAATAAGGAGATAAACAATGCATGAATATTAACAATTTTTCTAAGCTAACTGCCTCTCTCTTGCTAACAGGCATATCCGGTTTTTTTATTATCTTTATTGTAATTATATTAAACTATTCCTGCAGGACTCTTACTAATTAAACTTTAATAATCATAATACGTTCTCTTTGATTATAATCCTCCTGTATAGTTATTTCCTTCGGGCTAATAACATCCCTGGAGATTTTCTCCAGGAAAGTCCCCACTGCAGGGTCAATTTCAAATAAGATATAACATAAATCATTTGACAGGTACGGTTTTATTTTATTAAGAATTTTTTTATACACCTCAAGACCGGTTTTACCTGCCAGAAGGGCACCTTCCGGCTCATATTCCTTTATTTCAGGCGGCAGATTTTTATAATCTTTTTCTGAAATATAAGGAGGGTTTGATATTACCATATTAATTTTACTTTTATACTTTCCGAAAAAATCTGAATTCCCTTCCGGTACCACATCGCACTCAATAAACTTTATTTTATTAGCTTCCTTACTTCCCAGAATATCCCGGGTATTTCCCTCCGCTATACTAAGGGCATCAGAATTATTATCAGTAGCTATTATCTCCCAGAGCTCATTTGATGTTTTTAATTTATTTGCAATTTCAAAAGCTATACTTATTGAAATAGCACCGCTTCCAGTGCCAACCTCTAATATATTAACTTTTTCTCTGCCTGAATAATTTTTTAAAATCTCAAAAGCTTTATCTACCAAAAGTTCTGTTTCCGGCCTGGGAATTAATACTCTACTATCTACATGGAGTTTTATTTTCCTGAAATGCGCTTCCTTCAAGATGTATTGAATAGGGACATTCTCTAATCTTTTCAATATATATTTCTTGTATAAGGCAAGTTCATCTTTTTTTAAAACGCGGCCATAGTTTAGATATAAATTTATTCTATCCAGTTTAAGAACTGAGCTTAAAAGTAGCTCTGCAGACAATCTGGGTTGGCTAATATTCTTACGCCTAAAATAATTTATTGCCCAATCCAGAATATTTTTTACATTCCATATTTGCAACTATAGCTTAGACTCCTATCTTTTCTATTTTCTTTTCATTATCTGCATTTTTTAAAGGTACAGTTAATTGTCCCAGGTCGCCTTCAAGAATTTCATCAAGCTTATATAAAGTTAAATTTATCCTGTGGTCAGTTACTCTACCCTGGGGATAATTATAAGTTCTTATTCTCTCGCTTCTTTCCCCGGAACCTATTTGCATCCTCCTCTTCTCAACCTGCTCATCTGTCTTTTTTTGTTCCTCTGCTTCTTTAAGTCTTGCCCTCAAGATTCGTAAAGCTTTCTCCTTATTTTGAAACTGTGATTTCTCATCCTGGCATGTAACCATCATACCAGTGGGCATATGTGTCACCCTGACTGCTGAGTCCGTTGTATTTACAGACTGTCCCCCGGGTCCACTTGACCGGAAAACATCTACCCTCAAATCAGAAGGATCTATTTGAACATCCACTTCCTCTGCGACCGGAAGTACGGCAACTGTAGCTGTTGAAGTGTGTATCCTACCCTGTGATTCAGTAGTGGGAACTCTCTGAACTCTGTGAACTCCCGATTCATACTTCATGGTTCCGTAAGCTCCCTCACCATCAATTTCAAATATTATTTCCTTAAATCCGCCAATTCCAGTAGAGTTAGAACTAAGTATGGCATATTTCCATTTCTGGCTTTCAGCGTATTTTGTGTATAAACGGTAAAGAACTTCTGCAAATAAAGCTGCCTCATCGCCTCCGGTTCCTGCCCTGATTTCAACTATAACATTTTTATTATCATTGGGGTCTTTGGGAGTTAAAAGTATCTTTATCCTTTTCTCCAATTTCTGTTTTTTATCAACATTTTCCCTGATCTCATCCTTCAGGAACCTTTTCATTTCCTCTTCTTTTTCAATTTTTAACATGCCCTCTGCTTCTTCAATAGAAGAAAGAATTTTCCTGTATTTCCTGGCAATACCTACAATCTCCTCGGTCTCGGCTATTTTTTTCCCATATTCCTTCAATTTTTCCGGATTACTGGAAACCCCTGATTCGGAGAGCTTAATGGTCAGCTTTGAATAATTTTCCTCATATATTTTTAATTTGTCCAACAATGTTTTCATATTAACCTGCCTTCAGTGACTCTTCTGCCTCCAGGACTTTCTTAAATGAAGCTATTGCCACCTCTATCTGGCTTTTATCCGGCTCCCGGGTAGTAATCTTCTGAAGAAATAGGCCCGGATAAAAAAATATTCTAACTATTCTGTTACGGCTATATTTTCCTGCAAGTCTTATAAATTCATATGAAATACCTGCTATAGCCGGTATTAAAATAATCCTTGATAGAACTCTCCATAATAACGGCTGCCTGCCCAGAAGGGCAAAAACAAATACTGATACTATCATTACAATAAGTAAAAAATTAGTCCCGCATCTCATATGCAGGGTACTGTACTTTTTTATATTCTCCGGCTTTAGTTCTTCATTGTTTTCATATGCCTGTATGGTCTTATGTTCCGACCCGTGGTATTGAAAGACCCTTTTTATATCTCTTAGCTGTGATATTAATAAAATATACATTAGAAACAACCCGATTCTTATCAAACCTTCAAGAAGATTATATACAAAAACATTTGGAAAAAAATCATAAAAAGTCTTTCCAATCAGAGGGGGGAGTACAAAAAAAATTCCTACTGAGAATGCCAGAGCAACTATAATAGATATAACCATATCCTTCCTGGAAAATTTTATATCCTCTTCTGTAGCTTCATTTACAGAATAATTTAAAGCTTTGAAACCCAGTGATAAGCTTTCAAAAATAGCTACCACACCACGGATAAAAATAAAACCCAGCACCTTATTTTTACCGCTCAAAGCACTTTCCTTAAAAAGTTTTGTTGATATAGTATTATCGGATCTCCTGACAGCTACAGCCCAGAAGTTCTTACTGCGCATCATAACGCCTTCTATAACCGCCTGCCCCCCTATCCGGTATTTTTCTTCAGACATTGAAATCACTCGCTTCAGGAGGATTATCACATTGAAATTTACCCTCCGGGCAGGGGCCTCTCAGACAGGGCGGCCCGGCTTTCTCAAAGACTATAGGGGCAACCTTCTTCACGAGTTTCAACATTTTTATTGCCAGCTCCCTGATTTCCCACTGCGCTCTGTTACAGCACCTTACCGTAAAAAAATGTAAAAGCTCTCTGCCATTCATTGTAACAATTATTTTTGTTTCTGATGCATTTGGTAAAATGTACCTTGCATCCTCCGCTTCAATGCCTTTATCCAGCAGTTCTTCATAAAGGTCATGAATATTTGAAATCATTTTATCAAACCTGTCCTTACATTCTTTATCTTCTTCTATAGAAGGCGGGGTTATATATTCAAATTTATCACGTAATTCTACATATCTTTGAGACTGCTGGTTATATGAAGCCATTCTGTGCCTTACCAGCTGATGGGTTAAAGCTCTTGATACTCCTTCTACGGCAAATGTGAAGCTAACATGTTCAACTGTACTATGATGACCGCTTTCTATTACGAACCTTACCAATTTCTCTATACTCTCACGGCTAAGTTCATCCATGAGTTCATCTGCACCAATAGGTGAATAACACAATCTTGCAGCTACTGCAACTGCCCTTTCCGGTTCTTGTGTATACTTAATTAAATTCACCTTCATTAAAGAACCTTCCCCTATCTCTTGGATTTTGTGAGTCTCTTTTTGAATCTTTCTACTCTTCCACCAGAGTCAACCAGTTTCTGTTTTCCAGTATAAAAAGGGTGACAGTTAGAGCATATCTCAACTCTTATCTCTTTTTTCGTTGACCTGGTCTTAAAAGTATTGCCACAGGAACAGGTCACTGTGCAATCTAAATATTCCGGATGTATACCTTTTTTCATTTTAATAAATCCTTACTATTACTTAATATATATCTTAGCTTAATTATTCCAAATCATAAATGTTAACACAAATATTTTTAACCGTAAATACAGTTAAATAAAATTCAACGGAATTATTTCATAATGTAATGTTAATTTATAGTTATATAATAGTCTATGATTACTATTACATGAAAGGTCTATTATATACAGAACAGGATAAAAATCTGGTCAATTTTCCTTACCGGTTCCAAATACAGCATACTGCCCTCCACCTGCTAATTTTGCTCTGTACATAGCAGAGTCCGCAGCTGAAAAGACTTGCTCGGCCTTTTTACCATCTGAAGGGTAAGATGCAATGCCTATGCTTGTAGTAATAGGCAGCAGTGTTCCGTTTGGGGTAGAAAATGGATGCTTATCTAGAATAAACAGAATTCTCTCTGCAACGGATATTGCTTCTGAGATGTCGGCTTCAAGAAGGATAACAGCAAATTCATCTCCTCCATATCTCCCGGCCACATCTATCTTACGGCATGATCTCAGAATAGACTGGGCAACATCATTAATAACAGCGTCTCCTGATAAGTGACCATATATATCATTAAATGATTTAAATTTATCTATATCAATCATCAGAATAGATACATGCCTATTAAAGCGGTGTGCACGGGCAAGCTCCGTGTGAAGATATTCATCAATGTAGCGTCTATTCCAAACTCCAGTTAGATGATCCGTGGTCGCAAGTTGTTTGGTTTTCTCATATAGACGGGCATTCTCAATCGCAATAGCTGCCTGGTTAGCCAGTAGAGTGAGTAAGTCGCATTCCTCTTTGGTGAACGAATGAGTCTTAAGAAATAGTACATTTAGAGTACCTGATACGCCCCATTTTCCCTTTAGAGGAAAGCTGCCCATAGAGCGTACACTCATTTTTCGGTAATCAGGTTTGTTGGTGAGAGGATTATTCATTACGTCCTCAATAATTCTAGGTTTTTGTTCCTTAATAACAGTGGCAACTAATCCATCCTTCCTCGGCCAGCCCATAGAGTGGTCCTTCGCCTGTGGTGACCAGGCGGCCGCCCGTTTTGTGAATTGTTTAGTTTCAGGATCACGGGAGAATATATGGACTAAATGCCCGTCTGTTAACTCCAGGGTACTCTCTGCTATACACTGAAGGACTTTGGATATGTCTAAAGAAGAGATAAACTCCATCCCTACTTTTTGAAGAGCAGTCATTTCCTTTAAACGTCTTTGTGTTTCGTTGTATAGACGGGCATTCTCAATCGCAATAGCTGCCTGGTTAGCCAGTAGAGTGAGTAAGTCGCATTCCTCTTTGGTGAACGAATGAGTCTTAAGAAATAGTACATTTAGAGTACCTGATACGCCCCATTTTCCCTTTAGAGGAAAGCTGCCCATAGAGCGTACACTCATTTTTCGGTAATCAGGTTTGTTGGTGAGAGGATTATTCATTACGTCCTCAATAATTCTAGGTTTTTGTTCCTTAATAACAGTGGCAACTAATCCATCCTTCCTCGGCCAGCCCATAGAGTGGTCCTTCGCCTGTGGTGACCAGGCGGCCGCCCGTTTTGTGAATTGTTTAGTTTCAGGATCACGGGAGAATATATGGACTAAATGCCCGTCTGTTAACTCCAGGGTACTCTCTGCTATACACTGAAGGACTTTGGATATGTCTAAAGAAGAGATAAACTCCATCCCTACTTTTTGAAGAGCAGTCATTTCCTTTAAACGTCTTTGTGTTTCGTTGTATAGACGGGCATTCTCAATCGCAATAGCTGCCTGGTTAGCAATAGTTGATAGAATTTCAATTGTATGTAAATCATAAGCATCCTCATACTCATAGCTTTGAACAGCAAGAATACCGAAGACCTTGCCGCTGATGGTAATAGGAACTCCTGCGTAGCTTTTAGCTTTTTTATCAATAGTTGTAATACCAAGTTTTTTATATATAGCACTAATGTCTCCACTGATAAGAAGAGGTTTATTGGTACGGATTACATATTCTGTTCTCCCACTACCAAACTTGCGGCGACTTTTACCATTAGGCCGTGCTTTTCCATTTATCATATCAATTACATTATTAAGCTCTTCTCTGTCTCTATCATAAAGAGAAATATAATAGTTAGAGATATCCAATAGCTTACATGTTTGTTTATAGGTTAATTCCCATAGCTCATCAAGTTTCTTAGTAGAAGCTATAGCACGGCCGATCTTGTTAAGAATGGCTAATTCCTTAACTCGGTGCTTTTCTCTATTGTTGGTATATTTATATTCAGTGTTATCCCAGCTTCTACTCATAGATTCTTACCATTCCCTACCAACATTACTAAAATAATATTTCTTATCTATTGTAAATCTTTATTAATTCAGTCTTGTTTCATCCGTTAGCATTTATTAACATGTTCTTGCTTCGCATAGCATCTGTTATTTCTATCTGAAATTATGTATAGTTTTGAAAATATTTCCCTAATTAAAAAAACCCAGACTGTTTAGCCTCGGGTAATTAAATTTTTTAGCTTTTTAAAATCGAATTTAAATTAATATTCTACCTGACTCAGAATTTTAATTCTAAATTCGTATATAATATTATGATACAAAAGATCTAAATTTCTTAACTAAGTTTATTTTAACAGATATAATCTAGTATGTAAAATACACCAAGGCAATTTTTCTACTTATTGCCTCACTTAAAAAAATATTCGAAAGGTCATTAGTTACCTCATCTGAAAAATTATCTAAAATAGCATGCCAGTGGACATTGATATACAGATTTATCTAATGATTACCTTACTTCAAAGATATATATATAATCATTTATGATTAAAAATAAGACATAAAAGGATTTTTAGCCTAGGACGGACTTACAACAAAGCTTCAACCTGTAATTACTGTACTAATAACCTATTTCTTTTTTTCTTTATTAAAACTTGCTCTTATGGCTTTCAGGAAATCCCCGTTAGATTTAGTATTCTTAATATAATCTATTAATTGCTCAAGGGCTACTTCAGGTTCTTTCTCATAGATTAACCTTCTGAGCTTCCACACTACAGCTGCCTCTTCCTTATCCATAAGCAGCTCTTCTTTTCTAGTCCCTGACCTGGTTATATCAATTGCCGGGAAGATCCTTTTATCTGCAAGCTTCCTGTCAAGATTAATCTCCATATTACCAGTTCCCTTAAATTCCTCAAATATAACATCGTCCATCCTGCTGCCTGTATCAATTAATGCTGTAGCCAGTATGGTAAGACTTCCGCCATTCTCAATGTTTCTTGCTGCACCAAAAAATCTTTTAGGAGGGAACAATGCCGAGGAATCAACACCTCCGGACAGGACCCTGCCGCTGGCCGGGATTGAAAGGTTATAAGCTCTTGCCAGACGGGTTATGCTGTCCAGAAGAATCAGGACATCTTTGCCATGCTCTACCAGTCTTTTTGCCCTCTGGAGAACAAGTTCCGCTACCTGTATATGATTATCAGATGGCTGATCAAATGTGGAGCTTATTACTTCCCCCCTGACAGACCTTTCCATATCAGTTACCTCTTCAGGTCTCTCATCAATTAGCAGCACTATAATATATACCTCGGAGTTATTAGTAGAAACACTGTTTGCAAGGTCTTTTAAGATAGTTGTTTTCCCTGCTTTTGGAGGCGACACTATAAGCCCCCTCTGGCCTTTCCCTATTGGTGCAATTAAATCAATAATCCTTGGAGTAATATTATCAGACTCCTTTGTTTCCAATCTCAGCCTGTCCATTGGATATACAGGAGTCAATTTTTCAAATGGTACCCTTGTTCTTACAAACTCAGGGTCTTCCCCGTTTACTTTTTCTATTCTTAACAGGGCATTATATTTTTCACTCTCTTTTGGCGGACGGACCTGGCCATATACTTCGTCACCCTGTCTTAACCGGAATCTCCTTATCTGAGACTGGGAAACATATATATCATTTGATCCTGCCAGATATCCGCTTGTCCTCAGGAAACCATAGCCATCAGCCAGTATATCAAGTATACCTTCCATCCTCTCTTTATACAGGTCAAATTCAGCTCTCTTTCCTGACGCCCTTCCTCTTTTTTCTTTTACTGCTTCTCCTCCAAAAGTTCCTCTCTCCTCATATTTCCTTTTCTCTTTTTCTATAAATCCAGTTTTTTCCTCACCTTCAAGCTTTTTTTCAACAGCCATTTCTTCCGCAGTCTTTTCTTCTGATGGAGATTTTACGGATTCCATACCATTATCTGATGCTTCCTCTAATATCTTTTCTACCAGTTCCTCTTTCTTTAACTTAGAAATTCCCTGTATATTAAATTGTCTCGCAATAACTTTTAAATCAGACAGAACTTTATTATCAAGAAATTCCCTGTTTAATTCTTTTATTTCAGCCATTAATAAATACTCCTTTCATATGCGGTCTCTCTTATATCTAAATCCCTATTTTTTTATGTCTTTTGACTTCCTAAGTTTGCTCAACCTTTTTAATAGAATAAAAATAATAGAATATCCTCTAAAACGATGGTTTAAAGTCTCCTGACTCGTTTTCTACTGATAATTCCCCAAGCTGATAAATATATTTTAAAAAGGATTTTTTGTGTTACTTATTCCAGTTGAAAAACTTCCTTACGAAACATATACAAGCTCACATACATAATAAAATTTTAGAAACTCAAGACATGATTTTTTTGGAGAAACCTTTATTTTATGTCATTATTAAATCAAAATGAAATTTTCTTATATAATATATAGATTAAATTGAAAAAAATCAAGTAGAAATTTCTCGTATGAACTTTTGGCATTTTACCTATCCCAATAGTGCCTGCCATAAAGAAATAATTTTAAAGTATTTTTAAAGAGAAAAACTCTTTACAGTTTAATGGAGGGATCCCGATAATAAGATCCCCCCACATATCCTAATAGATATACAATATTTTTTTATGCAATAAATTAGAATTTCGGCAATTTACTTAATGCTTCCTTTATCTTCTCCTCTGGATACTTATAGTCAACAAGTTTACCCGACAGATATGCATCATAAGCAGCCATATCCACATGCCCGTGCCCGCTATGAGCTATAAGGATAGTCTTTGCCTCTCCGGATTCACGGCATTTTAAAGCTTCATCAATAGCCACCTTAATACAATGATTTGTTTCCGGAGCACTTATAATTCCTTCAGTACGTGCAAAAGTTATTCCTGCTTCAAATGTAGGAGTCTGCGGGACTGCAATTGCCTCGACAAAACCAAGGTCAGCCAGATGACATATAATTGGCGCCATTCCATGATAACGGAGCCCGCCTGCATGAATGGGTGCAGGGATAAAATCATGCCCCAGCGTATACATCTTAATAACCGGCGCAAGTTTTGCCGTATCCCCATAATCATAAGCATAAGGGCCTTTTGTCATCGTAGGAGCCGCGGTCGGCTCAACATTAATAATTCTTAAATCAGGTTTTTTACCTTCAATTTTATCCCTTACAAAAGGCAGGAAGAGACCCGCAAAATTTGAGCCCCCGCCGACACACCCGACGATAATGTCCGGATATGCATCGGCTTTTTCTACCAGCTTCTTTGTCTCCAGACCATTTACTGTCTGGTGCAGGAGCACATGATTCAGTACGCTACCAAGAGAATAATGCGTATCATCACGGGAAACAGCATCTTCTACCGCCTCGCTTATTGCCAGCCCCAGGCTTCCCGGGCAGTCAGGGTCCTTTGCCAGCATATCTCTTCCAACTTTTGTATCCTTGCTAGGACTGGGTACGCATTTACCTCCCCATGTTTCCATCATTATCCTGCGATAGGGTTTCTGCTTGTAGCTTATCGCTACCATATAAACTTTAATTTCAAGATCAAAACAAGCACCTGCAAAAGATAGGGCACTTCCCCACTGCCCTGCTCCGGTTTCGGTAGTTATTCGCTTTACGCCCTCTTTCTTATTGTAATATGCCTGGGCCACAGCAGTATTTGGCTTGTGGCTCCCCGGAGGGCTTGACCCTTCATACTTATAGAAAATCTTTGCCGGGGTGTCCAGAACTTTTTCCAATCTGTGTGCCCTGTATAATACAGTAGGCCTCCATAATTTATAAATCTCCCTAACCTCATCGGGAATATCAATCCACCGTTCTTTACTTACCTCCTGTTTTATTAACTCCATTGGAAATAACGGAGCAAGGTCCTCCGGGGCCAACGGCTTGCCGGTAATCGGGTGCAGAGGCGGGGGAAGAGGTTTTGGTAAATCCGCCTGGATATTATACCACTGCTTCGGAAGCTCCTTCTCATCCAGTATGAATTTAGTCCTTTTTTCCATTTCATTCTCCTTTCTTTTAAATTTAATCCAAGTTTTTTAATTTAAATTTTTAAAATAAACTAATAAATAAAAAACCTCTCCATCGCTACATAGCTCTGTAGAGACGAGAGGTTGAATTCCCGCGGTGCCACTCTGCTTCACACTAAAATTTAATAAAAAAATTTATTTTAATGTGCACTTAAATTACTTAAGATACCTATAAATATCCTATCCTTTGATAACGGAGGAAGCCGTTCCAGCTTATTATCTTATTCCAATAAAGATTTCAGCCAGAAACCTCACAGGCCCATTCAGACACCAGCTTTGCAGCCGCATTCTCAGCTCCGGCGGCTCTCTGTATGCTGCCTTCAGCGCTTACTATTCCTGTTCACAGGTTCTATAAATATTTAATTTTCAAAACGAACATTTACTCTTATAGCTTATGCATGGTAGCATAATTCTATATTTTTGTCTATTTTCCAAATTTACAATTACCTTACAAACACATAATAAATAAGCCGGAAAGATACTGGCTATCTCCCCGGCTCCAAATCATTTAAAATTACTTATGTATAACAATATTTCCGCTGCCAATAATCTCATCAAAAACCACATGCTCTCCACCAGCCAGTATATCAATACTGAACCTGTCACTATCCTTTCCTGGAGATCCATTATCCTCTATTACAGCAGTAAAGGGATAGTTTCCCTCCCCATCTATGGTAAGGTTGCCATTTATGTATGCTTTACTTTCTACTGTTACCATATAGCTAAAATCACTTGCTTTATAGTTTATAACAGTATCATATCGGTAACTTTTAGGTTTCCTTTAATGATCTATTTGTATCTGCCTCTCTGTGGAGTTATACAATAGCTCTGAAGCTTCATTAAATTTATCTTCCCATTCACCAATTATTTCATCACTTGCATCATATTTAATAAGTAATATTAAATTCAATTTATAAAGTGCTTCGGTTTCATCATCTTCGTCTGTAGCTTCAATTCTTCCTAATCCGGCAAATACAGAACCTGGAAAAACAAAGCTCATCATTAGAAAAACTAAGATGAGCATAATAAAGAGGAACTTTTTACTTTTTATAAAAAACTTAAAATACATAGTAAAATACTACTTTTATTCTTGTATTATAAATTAATTATATAATTATAACATATTAATGATAATACAGCATATGGATATTAAATGTTATTACTCCAGAAATAAAAAGAGATATTTATCTTTTATAATTTAACTTAGTAACTTGCTATAAAATTCTATTAAACAATAATTTTGCAGTTTAAATACCTAAAGGAGGACTATCAGTCACTTGCCGGGTTATTTGAAAGATTTATCCCATGTTCCCTTAACTCATCGTCTATATCGTATAAATATATCCCAGAAACCTCCTCAGCCCCAAATCTACTGGAAACATCTATAGCAATCTTTGACCAATCAGGTGAAATGCAAAAATCTTCATCACCTCTGTAAATACTAAAAAGTTTTTCATATCCCGAACCGTCAATATTCATTGCAACTATTCCATATTCACTCCACCAGTCTGGTCTATAAGCAATCCTTGTACCATCAGGTGAAAAAAATATATCTAAGTAGCCCCATGGTTCTAACTTCCATTTATCTTCATCGTAGCAAAAAATACATTTCTCGTCAGAGCCGTCTATATTTATTATATATATCTCTCTATAATAGACTTTTACATATTCCCCCTCTCCATTTTCTTTTTCACTATCAGTCTCCTTACGTATTGAAGTAAATGCAATCTTAGTACCATCAGGTGAAAAGCTTGGGTTAGAGTTACCAAAATATTCATCGCCATCTCCCGGGTAATGGGTAAGTCTCCTCTGGTCAGAGCCGTCTGCATTCATTATATATATTTCACTATTCCCATCACGGTTTGACACAAATGCAATCCTAGAGCCGTCTGGTGAAAAGTCAGGCGAGCCTTCATTTCCAGGACTATCCGTAATACGCCTAAGCTCTGAGCCATCTATACTAACCATATATATCTTGTAGTTCCCATCACGGTTTGACACAAATGCAATCTTGGAGTTATCCGGTGAAAAACAGCTCACAGAGTTATAATTACCACTAAACTGTCTTACATTATCTTCTGTAGACTCAACTGACCTTTTACATCAGATATATTTGTAATTAGCAGCAAAGTGATTGTTATTATAAATAGAATTAGTAATAGTTTTTTCATTACCACCTACCTTATAATATATTTATATTATATAAACGTATTCTATCATTTTAAATAAAACTTTGCAGATGCTTAATAGCCAGTTGCTGATATATTTAATAGGCATTATATATATTCGATAAAGAAGCTATATAAATTGAGGTATTTGTATAAGACAACTAGGCTATCCTTCAAAAACTAAGACAGCTTACCGCCAAGCCCGTTCCTAAAGACTGAATCAATCTGACCTTTATAAAAAACTTTTATATATAATTTAAATCCCACAGTAAAGAAGTAATAACGAAAGACCGTTTATTTATGCTTTATAATCATAGAGCTTTTTGTTTCCTCTTCCAGAGCCATCTTACCAAGGATCGTTCTACTTTCCACTAAATCAACTGCTATGTTTTTTAGGTCCAGTCTAAGAAGCGGGTATAGAGGGTCGTTTTTCTTTAAGTAAAAACCATTATTTATAAGGAATTTAAAAGGAACAAGAGGTATATTTCCATATTCTTCCTCATCTATATCATCATCTATTCTTTTGCCAATAGACTCTATTGACTTCACTCTTTCTTTTAACAGTCCCTTTTCAATTTCAATCAGAAGCCTTTTATCCACACCCATATCTCTATATTCCGGAATTACATAAATACATGCCAGAAAAGCACTTTTAAAATCGGGGGGATAAACATTAAAACTTTTAAGTCTGGGAAAAAGGTAATAATCACCCGCCATTATAAGCCCTATGCATCTTTTGCCGGTGAAAGCACCCTTCACCTTACCCCCGGACATTTTGAATTCTACAATTTTACTCCTGCCATTCCTGCTGCTTTTCTTCTGAAATAACCTGCCTTTAATAAAACATTTAATATCTCCGAAGCTTCTTAACCTGGATAATTCATCTAAAAAATTAAGCTCGCTATAATCAAACCAGTAATTATAGTCAAGGCACTTAAATTCTATTTCTTTCAACCACCTTATTGAAATATCCTTAACTTTTATATTTAATTCCATAAACAATAAAATAAATATAAAAAATCTTATAAATTTTATATACTTATGATTATAGCACTATAAAGGATTGTGTGAACTTATTGAAATCTTTTTTGAACTTTTAAAATTTTTAATATATATTACTTATTTATAACCATATATTATTAAAAACCCATTTTAGAGCTGGTTTTATGAGTAAAAAGATCATATTTGACTACTGGAACCACCTGTATTCAAGCAGAACTGAATACATGTTTTCTTCTGAAATAAGAGATTTACTTTCCCTTTCTGCCAGACCTGATATTATCTCCTTTTCAGGAGGATTACCTGAAGTAAAGGCTTTAAATTTCCAGAGACTGGAAAGATATGTTAAAAGAATTATAAAAACAGACAGTGACATCAGTCTGCAGTACAGTGGTTCAGACGGTTATTACCCTCTTAAAACTAAATTAATAGAAGTAATGAAACTTGAAGGGATAGATGAAGTAGAGGAGGATATAGCTATCACCACCGGAGGGCAGCAGGCACTGGATTTACTGTCCAAGGTCTTTATAGACCCGGGTGACGTTGTAATTACAGAAGCACCTTCATACACGGGAGCTTTAAACTCCTTCAAATCCTACGAGGCACAAATAGAAGGTATTGAAGTTGACAGCAGCGGTATGAATGTTTCTATCCTGGAGGAAAAATTAAATGAGTTGTCAAAAAAAGGCATCCAGGTCAAGTTCATATACCTGGTGCCAAACTTTTCAAATCCCTCGGGAGTGACTTTAAGTCTTAAACGCAGGAAAAAAATCCTGGAATTAGCTAAAAAATATAAAACTGTGATACTGGAAGATAATCCCTATGGCATGCTGAGGTTTGAAGGCAAATCCATTCCAACCATAAAAGAGCTTGATATTAAGGGAGATAATCATAATGTAATTTACCTGAGCACACTTTCAAAACTCCTTGCCCCAGGATTTAGAATCGGCTGGGTTGTAGCCCCCCGCCCTATTCTGGAAAAAATAATACTCGGGGTACAATCTACTATACTATGTGTAAGCACCTTTTCACAAAAAATTGCCTATGAATATTTCTCAGACCCGGTATGGCAGGAGAATATAGATAAATTTAAAAGTATATATTCTGCCAGAAGAGACGCCATGTTAAGTACCCTTGAGAGCAATTTCCCAAAAGGTTCCATGTGGTCCAGGCCAGAAGGAGGTTTTTTTGTGTGGTTAAAACTTCCAAGATACCTGAATACCAAAGAACTGCTGGCAGACGCGGTAAGAAATAAGGTAGCTTTTGTTCCAGGCAGTGGTTTCTATGCAGACAGCAGAGGGCTGAACGAAGCAAGACTTGCTTACTGCACAGAAGAAACCGGAAGAATAGAAAAAGGAATTAAAATTTTAGCCGGTCTGGTAAAAGAAAAAATTAAACTATATAAGAGCTTTAAATAATAATATTATCTATAATATTTATACGAGAGTGATTAAAATGAAAAAAAATATTGCTGTACTTATGGGAGGAAGGTCCCTCGAAAGAGAATTTTCCATTAAAAGCGGACAGAGAATCTCAAATGCTTTAAGGAAGCTGGGGCATAATGTAATTAAAATGGATGTCAATGAATCAATAGTAGACAACCTTAATTCTGAAAAAATTGACCTTGTATACATCGCCCTTCACGGAAAAGACGGAGAGGATGGTACAATACAGGAAATTCTGGAAGTTCTGGGTATCCCTTATACCGGACCGGGTGTTTATCCCAATGTTTTAAGCTTTGATAAGATAATTTCAAAACAAATATTTATCAGTAAGGAAATTCCCACCCCGCCCTTTTATTTTTTAAATACCAGCTCATTCAGGGAACTTGGCTCATCAAAGCTGCTTCCTTTCATAATAGAAAAAATAGGCCTTCCCATGGTAGTAAAACCGTCAGCCCAGGGTTCGGCCCTGGGAATAAGAATCGTAAACGATAAGGAGAGCTTACCCGAAGCAATAATTTACGCTTTAAGCTACAGCAAGAAAGTGATACTGGAAAAATTCATAGACGGAGTGGAGCTCGCAGTCAGCATAATCGGGAAAGATAAACCAAGAACATTACCTATAGTAGAGATAGTACCCAAAAAGAAATTTTTTGATTTTGAATCAAGATCCGGGGTTGGAGAAACAGATTATTTCGTTCCGGCCAGACTCTCACCTGCCGAAGATAAAAAAGTAAAACAGACTGCTATTGCGGTAAATAATGCACTTAGATGTAACAGACTTTCACGTGTTGACATGATGCTTGATAAAAAGGGAAAAGTTCCCTATGTCCTGGAGCTTAACACTTCTCCAGGTATGACAGATACCAGTCTCCTCCCCCTGTCAGCAGAAGAAGCAGGCATGTCTTTTGAGCAACTAGTAGATGAGATAATAGGTATGTCTCTAGAAAAGTAGCACCTGAAGAATGAAGGTTTTGACAGAAACAATTGGCTCTGATAGTATTTCTGGTTGTGTTTAGCCGGGCAAAGCAGTTGCAGGCTTAAAGTAGCTGTATATTTATATGTCAGTAGTATATATATTAGTTTATTTATATATACATTGCATTATGTAAAAAACACACTCAAGAGCTAAAAATTTATGTTACCGCAACCTGCCGGGTTTAAGTTTATCTGGCTTAATATTATAGGTTTATAGCATGTCCCTGTAGCTCAGATGGATAGAGCACAGGATTCCTAATCCTGTTGTCGGCAGTTCGAATCTGCCCAGGGACACCAGCTAAAGATATTACTTAATATATAAGTATCAGTTATGATTCAAACCTTTTCTTCCCAACCAGTAACATTACTTATAGACGAAGCGGGGTTTGAACTTGCTGCTATCTCTATTATTTCTAAATTTTCTCAGCCAGAAAGAGCGGTAATAAAGATTCACCACCCAGAGCGGCACTGTATAACGGTGTGTAATTCCCAATCTCCTCCAAATAGAGGGTAGGCTATAGAACTCGCGCCAAACCCAGTCACGCCCCTTTTGCAGAATCTCCCGTGACATTAGCTTTGGCTCAAATACAACGCTAGACTCATACTGTGACCAGCTTTTAGTGACTATTCGTCCAGCTTTATCCAAAGATTCGCATAAGGCAGTGCCCGGATATGGAACTGGCCAAGCAAATTGAGCACTCTCTAGCTTCATTTTTTGGGCGAAGCGGACTGTACTTTCGAAAACATCTTCATCATCTCCGTCTAAGCCAAGAATAAAGAAGCCGTGGATGGCGATGCCGTAGGAGTGGATCTTTTTGATAACCATTTCGTATTCGTCCACCACATTCACCCTCTTACCCATTGCCGCCAGATTGTCCTGGGACAGTGTCTCAAATCCGATGAGTAAGGACATGCTTCCGCTCTCGGCTGCCAGTTTGAGTAGTTCGTCATCTCTTGCTATAGTGATTGAGGCCTGGGCAACCCACTTTAGTTTGTAGGAAACAAGGGCTCGAAAGAGTTTTTTAGCAAACTTTGGTCTACCTATAATATTATCATCAACGAACCAGATAGGTTTCTTATAGTTCATTGTTTCGATCTCCTTAAGGATTTCTTCTAAAGGGCGGCAACGATAAGTATGGCCGAAGAATGAAGTAACTGAGCAGAAAGAGCAGGCATAGGGACAGCCTCTAGTGGTTGAGATCGTGTTCCTGAAGTAGTACGATCCATCAATGAACAAGTCTCGTCGAGGGATAGGCAAGTTGATTAAGCTGGGCTGCTTACGTTGGCTGTATATCTTTTGTAGTTTGTTTGCCTTAAAATCGTCGATCACATTTGCCCAAATTCCCTCGGCTTCCCCGATTACTACAGCATCAGCATGTTTAATTGCTTCTTTGGGTAGAGCGCTAGGGTGACTACCTCCTAAGATAACCTTTACTCCTTTCGCTCTGAAGGTATCAGCAATCTCGTAAGCACGTGTTGCTGTAACAGTTAGTGTTGTGATTCCCACTAAGTCGATTTCCTTTTGGAAATCAATAACTGTGACATTCTCATCAGTTAATGAGACTTCAACTTCTGGCGGGGTTAGGGCGGCAACCATTGCTAAACCCAAGTGTGGGCCCAGTGCTTTCTTCCGATTTAAGATATTCTCTTGCGTAGCCGGGACAATTAACTCTAGTTTCATAAGAACCTATCCTTTCAAGATATAATGTGTAATTATATAATAGGTACTGCTACACGAATGATTAAAAGAAATTATTAAAATTATAATATTTTTTTTAATGAAAAGGCAATGTTAAAAAAAAGCAAATTAATTCTAAAAATTTGATCCAATTATAAAAATACTCCCCTCCAATCCAATAATCCTGGTTCTAACTTTGTCCCTTTCAATCGATAAGTTTCCTAAGCTTCTCTAATTCTTTCAATAAACAGTTCGAAATTTCAAAGCCCAGGGACACCGCTACAAATATATAATAATTAAATTAGGAAGCCGTAATTTATATTGTATATTATATCCTTAAGATATAGAACTCCGTAATACTTACTGTTCTTCCTTATATTCAACTTCAATATCCACATTTACAGTAATGGTTTCTATTTTATCCCGGTTTTCTCTTATTTCTTCAAGCTTTTCCTTTTCAATGCCTTTAAATTCAATCTCCGGACCGTCACCCCGTTTTAATTTTCGGAAATTTCCAGCTCCCCTTTCCTTTAAGAAACCCAGCTCCATTCTATCTATGTTCCTCTCAATCCTGCTTGATATACCAACCGGTCTTCCATTACCAGATGTCTTTGCTGATATTATCCTGAAACCCAGCATTCCTACAAAGATGACAAATAGTACCGAAAGGACAATTGAAGTGACCAGTGCCCATTTGAACTTCTTAACACCAAACATTATCCAGAATGCTGTTCCTGTAAGAAATATTACAGCCAGTATCACAATTCCGGATAATATCATTAATCCCTGAAAAAACATTTTAAATCTCTCCTTTAAATTATTTTATTACCATAATTATCTAGCATAATTATATATATAAAAAATGAGTAAATTATGGAGTTAAATAAAAACTTATGATTTTATAAAAACCTACTGCAGTAAGTTAACAATTCAGTCAATAATCCCTGCTTAAAAAAATCTACAAAATAAAACACATTAATATTATAATTCTAAATCATGGCTAATAGAAAATTATTTACACTGTTTTTTATACAATTATTTTTGCTGGGTATTGGCGGCTCTGTAGTAGGCCCTTTAATCCCCATACTCTCTGATAGCTTTAAGGTTGACCTTGACATAGTAGGCACTACCCTTTCACTTAATGCATTTGGCCTGCTTGTTGCAAGCGTATTTTCAGGAATTCTTTCAGAAAGATTCGGCAAGAAAAATATATTTTCTCTTGGTAGTATATTATTTACAGTCAGTTTCCTTAGTTTATACTTTTCGGGTAATTATGTTTTGTTTACCATAAGCTACCTTGTATTCGGAATATCCTGGGGAACAATTGTAATAAATTCAAACTCCATAATCAGCGATAGTTTTAACCTGAACAGAAGCAGCATAATAATTAGATTGAATATCGGATTCCTATTGGGCGCAGCTTTTGCCCCGCTTATAGTAAGCGGCTTGTTATTTTTTGATATAAGCTGGAGGTATATATTTTTGTTTGCTGCATCAGCAAACGTAGTTTTATTTATACTTATACTGCTTTTAAAACATGAGAGTCTTGGTAACAAAAAAAGCTCAGAGAATTTCATAAACCTTCTTTCTACCAACCGCGGACTCTTTTCAAGCATAATTATTATTTTTTGCGGAATTATTAGCTTTCTCCATTTTGGTATGGGATTTTCTTTCGGGGCATGGTTTACCAACTATTTTGAAAGTTTAAATGTACCTGTAAGTATCAGCTCTTTGATATTAAGCTTAAATCTTTTTGTCTTTTGTGCAGGCATGCTGCTCCAGAGTTCTCTTGTAAGTAAATTTAGTGAAAAAAAGTTGATGCAGCTTTTCTCGATTCTTGCTTTTGTATTTTTATTTACTTCTTTTCTGGTGGATCACTTAATCCTAAAAGTTTTCTTTTTATTACTTTTTAACTTCTCTTTTTCAGGTATAGCCACTATTGCACTTTCACTTGCCATAAAGCAGAAGCCCCGTTATTCAGGTTCAATAAACAGTATAATTAATAGTTATGGTTTTACAGGAACAATCATATTTCAGTACCTTGCAGGTTACCTTTCGGAAAATATTTCAGCATCCGGTATATTTTACACCAGTCTTTCTGCATTATTCTTACTGGTGTTATTTACCAGTATATTAAGAATGTATCCCAGACGAACCGGTAAATAGATAGGATGATATAAAAACTATATTAAAAAATTGATTTTAGTTTATTTAAAAACCGGGGAATAAAAAGCTGTATTTAATTTATTACGGTTAAATATTTATCTCTACAGGTTTACCCGGAGAAACCTTTTGTTTCTTTCCGGAAACCTCAATCACTATTTCATTCCCTGATTCCAGTTTAATATAAAATTTCTTCCTGGTTATATTTATACTAAAATAACAACCTTTAACATCAATCTTAAATGATAACCTGTCCCATTTTTCTGGAATAACAGGTCTGAAGCAAATCATTCCATTTTTTATCCTTAAACCTGCAAAACCCATTACAACTGACATCCAGGCACCACCCATGGAAGTAATATGAAGACCATCTTATGACTAGCATTCCGGTTATTATTCTATTCGTTGCTCTTTCAAGGTACCTTGTAGGCGGACTTGTACTTGGCTCTGTCAAGGAGTAAAAAATATTTACTGGCAGCCAATTTCATCCACTCCTATTTTTTTAAAGGTTCCCAAACTATTCCGGCACATGCAGACAAGTTCCCGGGATTTGTATAAATAAAATTAGTACAGGGTAATCCTTTTAGGCCAGGGATTTTTCAAAGATGACTTCCATGTTTTATCTATATACTGCCGGGTATAGGTCTGCTCAATAAGGTGGAAGGTATAAGCTCCCTTTACGGTAAGTTTATACCCGCTATTATTTTTTTTCATATACCCCAGTTTTTGTGCAAAATATAATTCACGGCTGAACATATCTTCAAGTTTTTTGCCAAATAGCTTGTAAAAATTACCTGTGTCTATATATAGCCGGTATGCTGACCAGAAAAGCCAGTAAAGGGCCCTTTCCCTCTGGTTAAATTTAAAAGTAAGGGCGGTAGCCGGTTTATTATCATCAATTTTTTTTATATATTCCCTGACAGAAAATGTGTTCACTTTGAATATATCCCTGAGAAGAGTGGCAGCACTTGGCCCAAGGCCGATATAATTATCTCTTGTAACCGAAGAATACTGCAGCTTATCTCCTTTAGAAAACGTCCATATAGAGCTCCTCCTGTAACCAAGTTTTTCACTGATATTAACCAGGTCATTAAGCATTTTCTTTTTTACCTTCTTGCCAAGCGGTTTATTTTTAAGTTCTGCATAGGTAAACTCTATAAAGGGATAGGTAGAAATTTGAGTTGCCCCATTTTCTGCTGCAGTCTTAAAATCATAAACCAAGTCCCCGCTGCTCTGCCCCGGTATCCCGAATATAAGGTCCACATCTACTACCTCAAATTTAAAATCCCCCAGCATCCTTAGCTTTGCTTTATTATCAATCCTTTCCCTCTCAAGAGCAGACAACGAGGTATCATGAAAAGACTGTATTCCTATACTTATCATATTAAACCCGTATCTTTTTAGCTTACCAAGGAGCTCCCTGTTCACATCCACGGGGTGGAGCTCTATGCCCATGTCCCCTTTTACATCAAATAAGCTTTTTGTAAGGTTTATTATCTGAGGAAGATAATCTATTGCCAGTGCAGGGGTTCCGCCCCCGAAATAGATGCTTTCTATTTCTTTTCTCTTTTCAGTAAGACTGGCAACAAGCTTTATTTCTTTTAAGAGGGCTATGCTAAATTTTTTTAAAAGTTCCCTATCATACTTTACTTTATAATAAGGACAGAAAGGACACAGTACCTTGCAAAAAGGTATATGAAAGTACAACCCTATATTTTCTACATCTAAGTCAAGTCCCTCACTGTGATCCCTGCTAAAAATAAATGGCTTAACTGACCTTGCCATAAACATTCTTAATATACTTGTAATCATATTATCTTATTTAAGCCTCCCTTTTTATAAAAATACTAATTGTATTATTCTATCACTTTTAATTAAAATCTTAACAATAATATACAATTTGAAAATGTTTTTTTATGATTTGGGTTACCTTGAAAAATTTATGTTTTAATATACTAGCTTCTGGAGAAAAAGATTCTATCAACCTGTAGAAATAATCAAACTAATCAATATTAATATTTACACTCTTGCCCAAAGCTTTTGCTGTCAGTACCAGTGTTGATAATTTAATATCTTCAGTATGATTCTCTATTCTGGAAATTGCACTCTTTTTAGTTCCAAGCTGTCATTCGAGTTCTTCCTGCGTTTGACCTGCTGATTCCCGCGCTTGCCTCAGCATTACAACAATTTTAAACTGTTTATAGCCTTCTTTAAAATTTCTAGAAAAATCCTTGTCTTTTATTTTTCTTTTATTTATATACTGATTATACTTTTATTAAAATAGAATTAATTATTTAATAAAACATTAAGAACCTTTGTTTTCACTGCCCTTAGATTTCCTTGGCACTTATTATAAAAATATAATACTATCGGAATGACTGAGATTAATAAAAAGATACAAAGCTAATTTAATGAAAAAGCTCACAGAAGAAGAAAAAAGAGTAATAATAGGCAAAGGTACCGAGCTGCCTTTCAGCGGTAAATACTATAATTTCTTCGAGAAGGGTACCTATGTTTGCAGGCAGTGCGGCAATCCTCTATACAGTTCAGAAAGTAAATTTGAATCCGGATGCGGCTGGCCAGCTTTTGATGATGAAATTCAGGGGGCAGTAAAACGCCTTAAAGATGAGGATAAAATATGGACAGAAATCATCTGCTCCAGATGCGGTGCTCATCTTGGCCATGTATTTGAAGGAGAAGGATTTACTCCAAAAAATATAAGATACTGTGTAAACTCAATATCGCTGGATTTCATTCCGTATAAGAAATAATTATAAAGTATTAAAAAGTATTTAATACTTTACAGCTCCGCCCTTATAACAGAATAGAATTTATCCCTCGCCTCTTTCTCAATCCATGGTTTATGACCGCACTTCTCAAGGAGGATAAATTTAAAGTCACTTACAACCTTCTGGAGGGGTTCCTTTATGCCCTTATAGGGATGGGGGTCGTAATCCCCATGTATTGCTACAACTGGGCAGCTTATATTCTTACCCATCTTTAATAATCTTCCGCTTATCCTTAACTTTTCAAAATCCTTCCAAACATTACGAAAAACATCATATTGATATTCAACCACATCACTTTTAAAAGGCAGGGGATCATACAGGTCAGTCTTATACATTAATTTTTCAAGCTGTAACATAAGCATATCTTTATTCCCAAAACAGGGGTCATCAAGGGCTTCCATTGTTTTTTTAAGTTTTACCCTCTCTTCCCGGTCCAGGCGCTTCATTCTTGTTTTCTCAATCTTACCAGCGTATCTTCTTTGAAATACGCCACTTGAAACAAGTATGAGCTTTTTTACCATTGCAGAATACTTTGCTGTAAAAATATAACCAAGCATAGCTCCCCATGACCACCCAATAATTGTAACCGGCTGGCTACTGTTTTCTTCCAGGACATTATGCAGTTCCTGCACCTGCCCCTGCAGAGATACTGCTTTTTGAAGCAGCTCCAGTACACCCCACAGTGAAGAAAGCTCTTCTGCTACAGGCGACATTTCACCACTTATGCCTGGCCCTCCATGAATTACAGCTATCCTAAAAGGGGTATTACCGTATCTTCTTAACTTTTCCATAATGTTATTTAAATCAACTTAATCTGCACTCTATTAATAAAAGTATATTATCATGCCACTAATTTTACCACTATCTATTCTTTAAAAAACTTAATACTGGCATTCCTTTACAGCCCGGAAAGCAAGATATCCGTAATGGCTTTCAGTATCCCTCGCGTGTACTCCTCCATTATAACTTATTACATAAGCTCTTCCTTCCTCTGCAATAGCCCCCGTCCAGTAATAAATAACCATAGAATGCGGATCCCATAATGGAGTTTCCTTATCGGGTGTAAGCTCATATTCAGCTTTTTCCTCGTCCGGCTTCCAGACACCTCCTGCATTTTTACCGTGGAGTATCTGGGAAGCCACTGCTTCACTAACAGTGGGAAGGCGCCAGAGGTTAACCTCTTCTTCCAGAAGCTCTGTACCATCTTCACTCAGGTGCAAACATATCTCTATTGACTCATCGTAGCTCAAACCGCTTTCAGGCCACCCTGGACCTTTTGGTGCCCATATAAGACAGACATCACCACTACCCTTGACTGCCCTTGCTCCATAATCTCCGTCATCTACCCGGTTACCTACCTTTACAATTCCAATAATACTGGTCACCACCAGAATTAAAACAGGTACCCCAATTACCAGTATGTATGCAAATTTCCTTGGCTTTACCACACCAAAGAAAAAAAGCAGGCCAATTGCAGTAAGCGGAATAAGGATCATAATCCAGAGTACACTGAAAGACGCTCCTGAAAAGAACACTGCAGCCCCAATACCCAGAGCTATATTTAAAAAAAGGGATATTCTTGGAAAGCGTATACCCACAAAACCTATTATCATAAATACAATGGCAAGCATCCAGTACTGGGCCAGCATCATTAATATATTTTCCCATATGCTCCGGCTATACCATCCCTCATAAAAATTCTCTATCCCACCCCAGTATGCCCATAGGGAAGCAATAACAGCTACAATGAACACAGCAGTCCACCCAAAAATCAGCTGTCTCCTGGTTATAATTTGTTCATTCATGATAATGCCTTAACTTTATTCTATAATACCAAAAAAACACTTTTACATACGAGATTTATTAAAATTTATATTTTTTTAATAATCCTGGTTCCTTCCTGCATACTTCACCAAAGCAGGTGCCTCTTTTAAAAATATCTTTTAAAGAATTATCTGATTCAATCAACTCAGAAAAATTAATACTCCTTAAATACGCCAGTTTATCCTGGCCTGAAACTATTTTACCAATCCTTTCCTTTCTAATATTCCCCAGTAAAAATTCCGGAATGGATAAAATATGACAGGGGTAAACACTGCCATCCGGTAAAATATTTATATGGCTTCCCAGCCCGCAATTCCAGCCGCCTGCAAGAGCCGGCCTGCTTCTGTTTACAGGCAGGTTGAATTTACCGAAACGATTCTGCCAGAAATCTTCTATCACTTTTCCTGCCTTATCAATAGAACAAAAAAATTCCGGGTGGTTTAAGCTGGCTCCAAAAGATTTAATCATAGACAGATGAAAATTTGTAATAAGTAACTCGTCTATCAGATAGGAGAGAAAGTCTCCCAGTCCGGGAAGATTTAAAGAATTTACTGTTATAGAAACCCCCGGTGAGATGCCTGCATTTTTTAAATTCTTAATGGCAATTAATGCTCCTTCAAAGGAACCATTCCCCCTCAGTATATCATTTATTTCAGGCAGCCCATCCACACTTATTCTAACCTCATCAAATAATCCGGCAATCTTTGAGGCAGCTTTTCTATCAACCAGTATACCGTTTGACATCAGGCAGAGATGAATTTTTTTACTGCCGGGTACCTTTCGAAATTTATCAAACAGGTCAAAGATATCCTGCCTCATTAAAGGCTCCCCGCCGGTAATAATAATTTTTTGCGGTTTTAGAAATATTAATTCACTTAGAAGATGCTGCAGCTCTCTAGCAGATAGTTCCTCCGCCATAGCCTTCCCTGCATTAAAATAACAATAACTGCAGCTTAGATTGCACAGCCGTGTAATATGGATATAGACATTTTTTATATTCATATTGCTTGCAGCTTTTTTATTCATAGATTTAAACTAGCATTTACCACTTCTGGCTTATTATTTTAGATACAGTTCAGGGTCATAGGAGGGATTGCCCCTGCTTTTCAGCTCATCCCGGGCCTTCAGACGCTGCTCATTAAAATTTAGCTTATAGGTTTTGGACCAGTCATCATTTGCACAATCACTGGTTACAGTAACTTCAATATCTTTCTTATCCACAATAAGATGTAGTAAATTACTGGCCACAGGAGATTTTATGTTACACAGTTTCTCTACTGCAGATCCGGATTGCTCTAATGTCGCAGGAGAATAACCTCTATTAGATGTCCCAGTTCTTAGATAATCACTATACGTAGAAGCGCTTATGGCATAGCATACTACATCTTCAGTTAATAATGATTTAGGTATCAAACTCATAAGGATATCATCAACTTCTTTTAATTTTTCAGAGGCAGAGGCCCGGGGAATTTCAAATAAAAACCTCATCAATTGGTCTATGGCTGCAGGTTCTCCCAATCTTCCCAGGGTAAAAGCTGCTCTATATCTCACAAACATATCTCCATCTTCTAAAAATTTAATCAATGCTTTTTTTGCTCCTCCACTTCCAATCTTTTCAAGTGATTTTACTACTTCACCTCTGACCTCAGTTGAACTATCATATATAGCTCCAATTAAAGCACCTTCTGCATCCACACTTTTTATATCACCCAGTGCACTGGCCATAAACTTTCTGACCTCCCGATTATTATCGTTAAGAGCCGATATCATCTCCTCTATTACTTCTTCTTTTCCTTCCATATCAGAAAGCACTTCTGCTGCCCCCACCCTGACTTTTTCATCATCATCCTTTATGGCTTTTACAAGAGGCGCTAATGCACTTTCCCTGATATTTTTAATGGCTTCCTTAAGACTTCTTCCGAGGTCCAATTCTTTTTCATCTCTAAATGAACTCAAAAGTGCTTCAGCTGACTTTTCACTCTTAATTTTACCGAGGGCATTAATTACATTTAATCTAACTTTTTTATCACTATCATTTAATACATCAATAAGGTAATCCAGCGCTTCCTCACACTCTATTTTTGAAAGCATCAAAGCTGCCCAGCTAATCACATTTTTATCCTCATCTTTCAGTAAATTACAGAGAGGTTTTACTGCCTGCTTTCCGGAGTTCATGATTATTTCTGAAGACAGGTCTTTTAAATTATGTTTATGGGTAACATTTGGATAATGCCAGGATTCAAATTTATCAGGATATGAAACAAAATAGCTAATTTTTCGTTTTAACGAATCTATGATAGACCCGATTTCACTTTTACCTATTCCAGAAATAATTTCCTTTATAACCATTTTTTCTCCATAACCTCTTATATAAAGGTCAATTAAGGATTCTACCGCTTCCAGTCCCATATCTATCAGAGATTTTTTTGCCTTATTTTTAATATATTCAAAAGGGTCACCTGTTCTTGCATCCGAGGCTTTCAAAGCAAGAGTGGATATAAGTGTAGACTTTATAGCATCGTCCTTTATTCCTGTATATTTAACCAGAGCATCTATCGCTCCCCGGCTATCAATTTTACCAATAGCTTCTATTGCTTTTCTCCTAATTACAGGGTCTTTATTATTCAGAGCTTTCTCCAATCCACGGATATTTTTATTTTTTTTCATCTTTTCTATATCAGGTTTAAATAAACTCATTTTTAACACTCCCCCGACAGGTTAATCTTTCTGTTAGCTGGAAAGAATACCCCACTTATTAATATTTTTTAGTGCCTTTCTTGCTGCTTCTACGACATCATAAATTCTATCTTTAAGAGCTTCTGTTAAGGGTCCAACTGCTCTTTTATCTTTAATTACCCTGATAGCTTCGGCTGCAAGCTTTCGCGCAATCCACCAGTTATCTTCATCCCCGCTACTGTTAAGCCACTGTCTGATATTTGATGTTATATATCTTCCGTTGCCATATCCTCTTCTCAATTCATTGGTATTTTCAGGTTCAATTGAATCAAAACCTCTTAGATCTATAATATATGCTGATAAAAGTGTAATATGCTCCACTTCCGGCGTGACATATTCCGCATAGTGGCCGTTACTATCAATTACCACCCATAATATAGGATTATAACCTTCGCCTTCAACCTGATAACTTCCAAGCTGTATGTAATCTCCAGCTTTTAATGACTTGCTATATCTAAATGCGTATTTTCCCTGCATATCTTCGGATATAGATTCTGAATTTAAAGTCCCGTCTGTTTCTCTTTTACAGGCATAGGTGTTAAATAATAATATTAACAAGAGCGTAACTGCAGCCACTATCATAATTAATCTTTTCGCTGGCAGCTCTTTTATTATCTTATTAGGATAATTTAATTGTTTAAAAAACACTTTCCCTCTAAAAATCTTATTTAATTTTTTTTAATAACAATCAAATATTAACCTTGATGCTATTGCCTTCAACTTTAACTTCATAAACAGGCTCGTTTTTTGTTTTCATTCTTAAAGGCCCTATTTTTGGTCCTGAAACGCTCTCCCCTGTAGTTACGTCAAACTTTGCACCATGTATGGGGCAGGTAACTATCTTATCCTCGAGCTTGCCTTCAGACAGGTCCCCACCCATATGCGTGCATCTTCTATTTATTGCATAGTAATTCCCATCATAATTTACAACCAGTATTTCTTTACCCCCGGCAGTTACTGGTTTCATTGAACCTTTCTTAATCTGATTTGTTTTTACAACCTCAATAAAACTCATCTTTAGCCTTCTTTCCGGTAGTTAAGTTATTACTGGTTTAAGTATAATCAAATCCCTTAAATATTTAAATAAGTTACCCCGCTAAAAAAATTTTAAGTAAGAAATATAAAAAATCTGCAATATTATATACCTCATAAATAACATAAAAAAAAATGATTTATACTTCATTTTATGCTAATTTAGTAACAGTTGTTTAAAAATTTTTTATTTTTAAGAAATGTCCAACAGTTTAATCATTATATTAATATCTACAGCAATAGCACTAATCCTGGGCGGTCTTATATTAATTACAAGCATCTTCTTACCAAAAGAAAAAAAGAGGCCAGAAAAAGTGGAGGAGATACTTAAGCTATTACCCGGAAAGAACTGCGGGTCTTGCAGCTATCCCGGCTGCGAGAAATATGCAGAGGCACTTTCCAAAAACCCTGAAACAATCTTTAAGGATAAATGCCCTTTTATTATGAAAGATGAGAAAAAACTATCAAAGCTTGAAAAAATACTGGGGATAAAAATTAAAAAATAATAAAAGTATAAAAAAAATTTTTTATTTTTTTTATTGTAATATATAATATTATTCAAGCATATAGATCTATAAAATAGTAACTCACAAAAGTGGAGGTATCAATGAACGACGTTACAAAAACTGATAGCCCGAGCGGTCTTTCTATCGCCGCACTAGTAACAGGTATTTTTGGAATGGGAATCATTCCGATCATCCTTGGAGCAGTTGACATGTCAAGGATAAAAAACGGTGCAGCAAGCGCTAAAGGCAGAGGATTTGATATTGCAGGGATAGTCCTTGGTGGATTAGGTATATTAACTTGGATAATAGTAGGTATCATTTCAGCAGTTACCTTAAGCTCAGTATTGCTTTATTCATAATAGTTATTAGCTCAATCTGGATTTGCTATTATTAAGAATTATATACACTTAAAACATTACAAGCAGTTATAACTTAGTATATAAGTTTTGTGCGGATAAAATAAAAAGGCATTACATTTTAATGCCTTTTTATTTTTTAAACTTACAGCCAGATACTGGTCGCTATTTATAATTTAACAACTTAAAAACCCTATATAACATAACTTAAACTATCTGCCTATATTCTTTATATAGCAGTATATTACTTTTAAATTTCTAAAAAATTTAAAGCTTAAGTTTTTATCTAACTTTCTCTTTTAAACCTTTGCCTGCAACAAATTTAGGTACTGTGCATGCCGGGATATTAATTTTTTCTCTTGTACGTGGATTCAAGCCAGTCCTTGCTTTTCTTTTAGATACCTGGAAAGTTCCAAAACCTACCAGAGCTACTTTGCCTCCTTTTGCCAGTGTGCCCGTTATGGAATCCTGCATAGCGTCTATTACGCTGGCCACATCTTTCTTTGAAAGACCTGTTTTACCACTTACATCACTAACTAATTCCGCTTTATTCATTCCTCTGTCTCCTTTCATTAATAAAAAAAATATTTATTTTTTATTCCTCAAAAATACTATATTACGAATTACTCCCGGCTCACAGCATTAAGTTAATTATAATATTTACTATAAATTTGACAACGAAATATTTTAAATTACACCTATCAAAATCTTCAATAGAAAATATACAACTGCTCTTTTATTATTGTTAACTATTATATAACTTTTTTTTAAGTTTTAGTATATTTTAAGCCAAATTTCACCAAATATTTAAAGAAGTCTTTTTACTGGGCTAATTCTTTAGATAAATATTTATAACTTCATTTAAAAAGTCCAGAGCTTCTTCCCTGGGTCTCTGGAAAGAATTCCTTCCTATTATCGAGCCAAACCCACCGCCTTTATTTATTTGCCTTATTTCCTGCATTACTTCTTCTCTGCCCTTTGCCGGTCCACCCGAAAATATTACAATCCTCTTTCCATCAAATGCACTCTGTATTACATGTTTTATTCTCTCTTCCAGTGTGCCTATTGGAATTTTATACTTCTCATAAATCTTTTTTGCTTCTTCAAGCTCTATATGGTCTGACGGCGGCTTTACTTTTATTATATGTGCACCTAACTGAGCAGCTATTTGAACTGCATATGCCACAACATCAATGGCAGTTTCACCTTTCTTTGATAGGCCTGAACCTCTCGGGTATGACCATACAACCACTGCCAGGCCCTTTCTTTTAGCTTCCAGCGCCATCTCCCTGACTTCTTCATACATTTTTTTAAAATTTATGCTGCCGGGATAAATAGTAAGCCCAACTGCAACACAACCAAGTCTTAACGCATCTTCTACGGAAGAGGTTAGAGCAGGAATAGGATCAGGACTATCATTCAATACATCATGGCTATTAACTTTCAGGATAAGCGGAATTTGTCCTGCATATTCCCTCGCTATTGATTGTACAGAACCCAGCGGCGCCGCATGTGCATTAAGACCGGCATCTATGGCAAGCTTTGCATGATAATTGGGGTCATAACCAGGAGGATTCGGGGCAAAACTTCTTGCAGGCCCATGCTCAAATCCCTGGTCAACGGGTAAAATTACTGCTTTACCTGTACCCGCTAATTTCCCATGCATAAGTATGCTATAAAGGTTTTTAATGGTACCGGGGTTCTCATTATCATACCAGGAAAGTATCTCTTTTATTCTCTCATTCATATTAATCCCCCAAAAAGACATTAGTAATTACATTAATGCTTATTATAAGATTTAACATTCAAATAGTAAAATGGATATTGCATACATAAAATTTTATTAAATTATGTATTTGCATAATTGCGTAAATATTATATAATATACCCCTGGGGAATATTAAAAATTCTTTTCTTTACTTTTTATACGGACAGGGAGAAAAAAATAATAGCTATTTATAAATCTAAAAACACCAATAACAAAAAGAGTAATAAATTTAGGTTTTTTATTTTTTTTATTTTATTTTTTTTAATACTTTTTTGCCTACCCCCACCAATTTATACCGATACCAACCACAGGGCTCCATTTGTAATACCCCTGGAAGGTGAAATCATAACTGGCTTCAGGGAGTGTTATTTTGATTCTGAAAGAGACAGATATTTAAAACACACAGGTATCGATATAGATGGTAAATTTGGCCAGAAGGTAATTGCAGCAGGGAACGGCATAGTAACATATTGTGGCTTTTCACCTATCGGGGGAAGAACTCTGGTAATAAAACATAACGACAGGATAAGAACTACATACCTAAATTTGCTCAAGATTTATGTATCACCAGGAAACCATGTCAATCAGGGAGAGACTATCGCCTGTATTGGAGCATCTGATGACCCTTCAAATTCTAACTTTCATCTTCATTTTGGCGTAATATATGATAATAAATATATAAACCCATGTGATTTATTAAGAATAGATTACAGTAACATTTCAAAATTTCTTTTTCTCGAGTATCTGCCCGGTGACTTTAATCTTAATTACAGCTACAAACCTTTAATAAGGTAAATTAAAGACAAATAAAAACTTGATTTAATGAAACCTGAATTTAATAAAAAATTTTGTGGTATTTATTAAGAATCAATTTGGCTAATGGTCATTAAAATACGTCTGTATATTTTCTATCTCTTCACTAATCTTATTTTCAATCAGTTCCCTGGCAACGCCAAACTCTATTATATTAAAAGTGAGTTTTATTTTTCCAAAAGTCTTTTTTAAGATACCATTAATTTGAGGTTTATCTTTCATATCCAGGACACTTAGCTGCAGGTAATCTTCACCATCAGTAGTAGATATAAACTTGATATGCCCTAATTTGCTACAGCCGTTTTTTTTGAGAAAGTCTATAATATTACTGTTGATCTCTTTCATCTTCTCAATAAAATCTTCTTTTACCACAGGATTTGAAGAAGTTATGGTTACTCTCCTTGTTAGGATCACTGAGCTGTTTGTATTCATAGATGTTTTAATTTTTATTATTTATATAATAAAATTATTACTTTAAGAGAGTTAGAAAGCTAATTTTAGCATAACTTTCTTTTATGTCAAAGCATTTTTAAATTAATTACACATAATACTCCTATCACATATCTTTTAAAAGTATCTATATTTTTAGCTCATATATCTTTATTTACCTGCTTATTTATGTGTCGCAAGCCCCGAGCAGTCCTCTGCAGTTTCCATTACTATCTCTGAAAGCGTAGGATGTGAATGCACAGTGGAGGCAAGGTCATCCACCAGTAATTCACTATTCATTGCCACCGCTACTTCATGTATAAGATCAGATGCCCCCGGACCCACTATCTGGCTGCCAAGTATCTCTCCGGTATCACCTCTGGTAACAATCTTCATAAATCCTTCCGTTTCGCCTTCAATATAGGCCTTGCTATTGTGACTGAAAGGGAAAACGCCGGTGCAAACATCTATATTCCTCTCCTTCGCCTGCCTTTCATTTAATCCAACTGAGCCAATCTCAGGGGATGTGAATATTGCCCATGGTACGGCATCATAATTAATTTCCCCTACTTCTCCCGAGATATTTCCTGCAGCAATTTTTCCTTCTTTGGAAGCCACATGCGCGAGCTGAAGCCCTCCTGTAACATCACCAATGGCATATATCCCCTTAACACTGGTTTCAAGTTTCAAATTCACTTTAATATATCCCCTCTCATCAACTTCAACCCCTGCTTTTTCAAGGCCGATACCACTTGAATTGGGTTTTCTTCCCACTGATATTAGTATTTTTTCTGCGGATATTTCATTTCCTCCACTAATAGTGCATTTGAAGTTACCTGCACTTCTCTTGAAATCCTCTACTTTTGAATCCGTAAATATATCAATTCCTTTCTTTTTAAAGGCATTGTGAATCAATTTTGAAACTTCTTCATCTTCTGTTGATAATATTTCCGGGAGTATCTCAACTATAGTTACCTTCGAGCCAAAGGAGGAAAAAATATTTGCGAACTCACTTCCTACTACTCCACCACCTATAATTAAAAGTGATTGCGGTAGCTCCTCCAGTGATAATATATCGGTATTATCCATTATTCCATCTTCTGACAGATCAAAGGGCTCTACATCTGCAGCAGAAGACCCTGTGGCAATAATTATATTTTTTGCTTCAATCTCCATGTCATTTCCATTAGAGTTTTTAACCAGGATTTTCCCCTTTTCCAGTATTTCACCTTCTCCTTTTATAAAGCTTATATTATTTTTTTTAAAATAGGTTTCGATGCCCTTTCTCTGTATATTAATTATCTGTTCCTTTCTGGCCATCGCCTTTTTAAAATCAAGCTCAGGAACTGATACATTTATTCCAAAAGTTTCAGCTTTCTTTATCTCCTCCATCAAACGGGCTGTATGGTACAGCGACTTTGTAGGCACGCAGCCATAATTCAGGCAAACTCCTCCTGGCTTATCCTTTTCAACTACTGCTACCTTAAGTCCCATTTTAGAGGCCCTTATGGAAGCTACATATCCTCCCGGCCCTCCTCCAATTACTGCAAGATCCACTTTTTCATAAGACATTGTATTAAGAACTCCTTTCCACTATCATTTTTAAAAGTAAAATAACATATCTAATTTATATGATAAAATATATCAGTTAAAAGATATTTTATACAGTTATGAAAATATTAAAACAAAAATCTGCATGTAGAGACCGTAAAATATTAATAAACTCCAACAGTCCCGGCAGCCAGGATTCAATTACTGCTATTGACCTTGGCCTTATTCCCTATAGTGAAGCTTACAATTTACAGACCAGGGTATTTGAAAGTATAAGACTAAATGGCATGCCTGGAGCAATACTGCTTCTTGAACACCACCCGGTTATAACTATAGGGAACAATAAGAATATAGGGAACCTACTGGTAACAGAAGAAACACTTACCAGCCAGGGCATAGAGCTTGTGCAATCCAACCGTGGTGGCGATATAACACTACACACTCCAGGGCAGGTTATCTGTTATATGATCCTCAATCTTAATGTAATTGGTAAGGATTTATCAATTTTTGTTTATAAACTTGAACAGGTAATAATAGAAACACTTAAAAATTTTGGAATTAACTCTTCAAGAATTAAAAAACACCGGGGTGTTTTTTATAACAATTCTAAAATAGCATCTATTGGCCTTAAAGTTAAAAAGTGGATCACTCTACACGGGTTTTCGTTAAATGTAAATAATGACCTTAAATATTTCAATAACATTATACCCTGCGGCCTTAAAGATTATCCCCAGACCTCAATTAGAGAAATCTTAGAAAAACCTTTACCCATAACAACTGTAAAGGAACAGATAGTTGAAAGTTTCAGTAATGTTTTTAATATACCTGTAAAAAAATCGGGCAGCTTTTAAATATCATTTTCTAATTTTACTATTTTTATTGCCCTTATTATTTGCACCATTTTCCTTTTTTAATACAGCGTATATTTCTTTCAGTACATTTAAGGGCTCCTTAAATAGTCTCTTAGGCAAAAAGGGTATGAGCGTCGCGAATGCTTTTTTCATGTCTTCGGTTATCCTGTGTGGCTTTGTTAGAATCCTGTCTATGAAATCCTCTGCAAAAACTGTTCTTAAATGTCTTCTATCAATTTCTATACTCTTTTTACAAATATCGCAGACCACGCTTCTTAAATAACTCCCAATGTAATATACGGTGTGAGTCGTTTCCTTATTGCAGTTAATACAATACAGAATTATTTTTGTTTCCTTATCTTTCATTTTCATTTAATATCCTCATGTAATTTATAAAATCAGTCAATAAGCATTGAAGGTTCTTCCAGAAGTTTTACTACTCCCTGGAGGAACTCCGCTCCTGCTTTCCCATCAATTATCCTGTGGTCACAGGATACAGAAATGTTCATAAATGACTGCTGCTTTATTTCTTCACCAACCATAGAAGGTTCAGTATATATTTCCCCTACTGCAAGTATAGCTGCCTGTGGAGGATTAATTATAGGAGAAAATGACCTTACACCGTACATCCCCAAATTAGTAACCGTAAATGTACCGTTAGATACATCTCCTGGACATAGTTTTCCTTCCATAGCTTTATCTATAAGTTCTGCTCTCCTTTTTGCGATATCTCCTATTTTAAGTTTATCACAATTAAAGAAAGTGGGAACGATTAGCCCATCTTCAAGTGAAACTGCCATGCCTACATTTATATCTTCATATATAATGTATTTTCCATCAGAAAAAGTTGAATTCAAACCAGGATTATCCCGCAAGGCAGATGCAACAGCCTTTAATATAAGGTCCGTATAAGTTATTTTAATATTAAATTCCTTAAGTAACTTCTTTGCCAGTTTATCTTTAAACCTTGCAAGCAGAGAAACATTAGCTTTTGCTTTTAGTACAATATTTGGAATATTAGAGCTGGAGTAACTCATTCGCTCCGCTATTGATTTTCTCATTCCAGTTAGTTTGCTGGATGATTTTACTGCTATTTCTGCTCCGGAAGCTAATGTTTTCTTCTCTTCTCTTTTTTTCTTTTCCCTGGAAAAATTTATTATATCCTTCTTTTCTATTCTTCCCTTTGTTCCCGAACCTTTTATTTCTTCTGTCCTGTAATCTATACACAGCTCCTCGGCAGTTTTTCTTGCCAGGGGAGATATCCTTACTCTTTTTCCAGGAGCATCTTCTTGCGCACCTTCCCCGGACTCATCATCTTTCTTATCAGCTCCAGGTTTTTCAACAGTTCCTGAAGATTTACCTTCATCCTTCTTTTCTTTTTTTTCAGAAGGTATATCCTCGTTTTTTTCCCCTATGTAGGCCACAACACCGGTAACGGGAACTTCTTCCCCCTCACCTTTTAATATCTTTCTTAAGTATCCCGAATTATACGACTCAACTTCGATAGTAACCTTATCAGTCATAACTTCGAATAATGTATCACCTTTCTCTACTCTATCACCTTCCTTTTTATGCCATTTCTCAATAGTTCCTGACTCCATTGTAAGGCCTAACTTTGGCATAATAACTTCGTGCATCTATTAATCCTTCCATCGCAATGATATTTATATGAACTTATATAAAATCTTAAAAAAACATGACTTCTAATTACCTATTTTTTATAATAATATACTGAAACGCCGCCATAAAACCTGTCCTTAACCGAGGAGGCCTAAAATCCCTTTTTCAATTCTTCCTACACTGGGTATCGCTTCCTGTTCAAGAACAGAGCTATAGGGAATCGGGCAGTTTCTTCCTGCCACTCTGGTTACCGGAGCGTCCAGCCAGTCAAATCCTTTTTCAGAAACCCCTGCGGCAACCTCTCCCATAAAACCCCCGAAAATTGGGGCTTCCTCAACACATAGAAGCCGTCCTGTTTTCTTCACTGAATCAATTATAGTATCAATATCAAGTGGCCTGAGCGTTCTTATATCTATTACCTCGCATTCAATACTTCTTTCTCTTGAAAGTTTCTCGGCTGCTTCCAGTGATCTCTGCACCATAAGGGAAGTAGCAGCTATACTTATATCAGTGCCTCTCCTTTTAATATCAGCTTTGCCAATAGGAACCTCATACATCTCCTCTGGAACATCCTGGACACATTTTTTATGTTTATAAAGCAACTTATGCTCTATAAATATAACCGGATTATTATCATTTATGGCTGATATAAGGAGCCCCTTTGCATCATAAGGACATGAAGGCATGACCACCTTTAAGCCAGGGATATGGGCAAGAAGAGCTTCCAGGCTCTGTGAATGCTGGGCAGCAGCACCAGTTCCCCCGCCTCCGGCAGTTCTTACAACAATTGGTACAGTGACCTTTCCACCAAACATATACCTTATCTTGGCGGCCTGGTTTATAATTTGTTCCATCGCTACGGTAATAAAATCCGAGAACATTATCTCTGCTATGGGTCTCATACCGGTAATCGCACTGCCTATTGCCACTCCGACTATAGCTTCTTCTGAAATCGGGGTATTTCTTATCCTTTCCTTTCCAAATTCTTCAAGCATTCCTACAGTTACTCCAAAAGCTCCACCATATTCTGCTATGTCTTCCCCCATCAGGTACACATTGCTATCCTGCCTCATCTTTTGCTGCATTGCTTCTCTTACTGCTTCAAGATATGTTAATTTCCTTGTCATATCAAAATACCCAGATAGTTAAAGTTATAATAAATTTTAAAAAATACCACCAAATCAATCTAAAAAATTAAAGTATTTACTGTCTTTATTTATTTTCAGGCATAAACATCATCTTCAACTCCTGAAGGGTCAGGGAATGGGCTTTCTTTGGCAAACTTAACTGCTTTTTCTATGCTTGCTCCCACTTCTTTCTCAATCTCCTTATCCTCTCTTTCGGTCAGTACACCCTGCTCAAATAAAACCTTTTTATACCTTTTTATCGGGTCTTTTTCCTTCCACCTTTTAACTTCCTCTTTCGTCCTGTAAACCTGTGCGTCACTCTTTGAATGGCCGCTCCATCTATAAGTTAAGCTCTCAATTAAAACGGGGCCTCTCCCCTCCCTGCATTTATCTGAAAAGTGCGAAACTGTATTAAATACTTCAACCAGATTATTGCCATCAATTGTAAGGCCCTCTATTCCATAGGCACTCTTCCTATCTGATATTTTTTCTATATTAAATGCTTCTTTTACCGGAGTTGACATTCCATATGTGTTGTTTTCGCAGAGATAGATTACAGGGAGACTCCATATCGAAGCCATATTTAGTGAGCTATGGAATATACCCTGGTTGGCTGCCCCATCTCCAAAGAAACATACTACCATTTTCCCGTTTTCCTTCATCCTGCAAGTTAGAGCCGCTCCCGTAGCAATACCTATGCTTCCTCCTACTACTCCATTTGCACCAAGGTTGCCCGATCTGACATCAGCTATATGCATAGAGCCGCCTTTCCCCTTGCAATATCCTGTTTTTTTACCAAAAAGTTCTGCCATCATAGTTTTAAGGTCAGCACCCTTGCCAATACAATGGCCATGACCCCTATGAGTTGAGGTAATATAATCATCACTATTTATCCCATATATTGCACCGATAGCAGTTGCCTCCTCACCGGTATAAAGGTGGCAGGTACCGTGAATAACTCCCCTTATAATAAACTGCTCTGCCTGGTTTTCAAAATGCCTTATCTCATACATTTTTTTAAGCATTTCTACCTTCTTATCTTTTTTTAGCCCTTCAAATTTATTTTTTATTTTATACCCGTTAATAGTTACATAATTTTCTTTTTCTTTTAAATTCTTACTCATAACCTGTCCCAGCCATAAATATTCTATCTGTTTAACAATTTATAATTAAATATCTACCGGATATTTCCTGTAATATACCGTATTACTTTTTAACTTTTTAAAAGGTAAATTAAATCTATTGGTTATTTGTTTCCGATTTAATCCATTAAAATAATAAAGCTTTTCTATCCTGGCTAGAATTTCTTTTGTGGCAATATTTCCCATAATTTGCTTCCACCGCATCCCGCTTATCTGCTTAATATGCGGACGTCTCCTTAGTTTTTTAATGTTATATTAAAAAAAATATAATTTCAAGAAATCACAGAAAAATAAGTTAAAACAAATCATAAAATCTTAAATAAACTTTTCCAATCTACCTGCACAGTTTTTTAACTATTAGAATTACTAACAGCTTCATCCCATAGGTTTCCATATAATGAGAAGCACTTCTATCAAACAATACCCTTGCATCCGCTTCAAATTCCTCGCTCCTCTCATCAAGGATCATAAGAACTGGAAGCATCCTAAAAGGGTAAATTATGGAGGCATATTTAAACTTACTGTATTTTACCCCGCCAATTCTAATAGACTTATCTAAAAATACATTACCATCACTTCCGTACTTTTTTTTAAGTTGTTCCAGCACCCCGGGTATTGTTCGCCAGTAAAAAAGCCCACCGGGCAGCTCCCTGTATGAGACCCAGGTACCGTCAATAGGCGTACCGTCTGCATTAAGCAAATAATGTAAAATAAGGGAAGAAGAATATTTATCAACAATTTCCTCATTTTTCTGCCTTCCTGTATTATCTTCTCTTGAATAAAAAACTTTCTTTTCATTTAAATCCACTACAACTTCTTCCTTAAAAAAGTCCAGTTCAATTTTATTATCACCCACGAGTTCCGAATTTGTAAATGCGACTATATTATATATATCTTTTTTTAAAAGCTTATCATATATTTTACTATTTTCTTCTTCCATGTAATTTTTACTCTCTTACTTTTATCAATCAAAATTAATCATTTTTTCAATGATAGAGTATAACCGGAATTTTCTCCAATAAAATTACCTGCTGAATCCTTCATTTTATTCTAAATAATAAGTATAATATAGCATCATTAGAAATATAGAATTATCTTATGTCAACTACCCTCAAAGTAGTAAATTACATAATAGAACTTGGGCCGGTTATTTTATTACCGGCTGTATTGTTCATAATAAGTCTTATTGTTACCAGAAAGCCGCTCAAGAACTTAAAAAATTTTGCCCTTATATTTACCGGCCTGGTTGGTGTTTCCGTCCTTCTCGGCCTTTTTATAAATTTTTTTGCCCCCGTTGCCAATACCATAATTTTAAATTCTACAAAAGAATACACGGTTATAGACGCTGGCTGGCTTGTTTCCAAAAATGTTATTTTAAACTCCCCTATTACTCTTCATATAATAATAGCCGTAATAGCTATAAATATAATTATGCTCCTCTTTAGATTTACAAGGACTATAAATATTGATTTATGGAACTACTGGAGTTTTTTGCTTGTTGGCTCAATTATTTTTGCTGTTACCGGAATGGAATGGATAGCATTGCTAATTTCTATAATAGCAGTTGCTATAACACTAGTCCTATCGGATATATATGCAATATATATAAGCAACTACTATGGGGTCAGCGGCTTCTCAACTCCCCAGGCGCAGGTTGTATGCTGGGCTCCCTTATCACATCTTATCAATACTATCTTTAATAAAATACCTTTTATAAGGAGAATTCGTATTTTTTATGAAGAGCTCCAGTATAAAATGGGAATTTTTTCAGAGCCAATAGTAATAGGGTTTATTCTCGGATTTATAATAGGGGCAATCACTCGCTATAAGAATTTTCATCTTAACCCGGGGTCCAACCTCCTTTATGCTTTTATAAGTGGCCTTACACTGTCATTTATCTTTACACTAATACCCAGAGCTGTAAATATTCTTTTTAAAGGCCTTACTCCTACCATTAATGATATAAAAGACTTTATAAAGCGTAAGATAACAAAAAGAGACTTAAATATTGGCCTTGACCCAATAATATTAGCAGGCATGCCTTCTACAATCGCACTATCCGCAATTTTAATTCCGCTAACCATCTATATCTCAACAATCCTGCCGGGCAGCACGATACTTCCAAGCTCGGACCTTATAATGATCCCGCTTATATTGGTCTGGGTTATTGTTCCCTCAAAAGGAGATATGTTTAGAAGTTTTATCTCTGCAGTTATAATAATCCCCATAGTTCTATGGATAGCTTCCAACATGGGTGACCTATTTACTAATTTCTTCCTAAAATATGATATAGAGATGGTAGAAGGTTATAAAAGGGTTTCAAGCATAGGTGGAAGCTCCAACATATTTTTCTGGATATTGTTAAAAATAATTGAGCCGATATTCAACCTGCATCCGTAAGGGATTTAATCTTCTTCTTTCCCTGTTAACCTGTGCACATATTCCATATATAAATTTTTTTTTACGGCAGATTTTTCTTTAAAATTACCAATACCATTTCTTTCCAGTACTATTCTTATCTTCTTATCATCATGCATAATTATATTATTTACATTTGAAAGATTGGTTTTAACTACCCACAAGTCTGATTGCCTCGAAATATAGGGGAAAAAAGAAGTTTCCTCTATTATTTTATCCCATGGGATATTTATCTTATCCACCAGGTCTATATAGATAATATCAGGATTCTCCTTCAGTATATTTTTTGCCCTTTTAGCTATCCCGGCATCAGCTTTTTTTTCAATCCTTTTCAGATTATATGAAGAAAGAGCTAAAAAAATTCCATAAACAAGAACAAGGGGAATTATATAATAGTAATATCTCGATAAAAAACCCACAAGATATTTTCCTATCTTACCTAAAAATGTTTCCAGCCATATGTTACTCATGAATTCCAGACCCTTTAAAATCTATAAATCTTTCCAGCCAATTACTCCGGATGATATGATAGACAGCAGAAGAAAAGATACTCTATTATTTTTTGGTGGAGATGAGCGGGATCGAACCGCTGACCTCCTGCTTGCAAGGCAGGCGCTCTCCCAGCTGAGCTACACCCCCACAAATTGATATACTGGTGGGCCTATCTGGACTCGAACCAGAGGCCTCATCCTTATCAGGGATGCGCTCTAACCAGCTGAGCTATAGGCCCGCACCCAATTTTTTACAAATGACAAAATAGCAATTTAATATTATTTTGTCAAGGTAAAGGGCATCCCAAACAAGATACAAAATAGTATTATTATAAGTGCTTTCTTATGAATTGATTCTTAATCTTTTTTAAGCCCCGCGCACTTACTGCCTGCTATTATACCCTTGATTCTTCCTTATTTCTTCTTCTCCGGCAAAAACCTTAACTCTATACCCCCGCTCATCTTTAAAACCACATTCATTACCCAGACCATTATAGTTCCAATACATGCTGAAAGCACCGAAGCAACCAGCCCGCCAACAATTACTACAACAATAACTAATGCAGTTCCTCCACCCAATGAGCCCAATAATACATTGGTATTTCCCATACCCAGACTCTCCAGGGTATTATTAATATCAAGACCAAATGAAGAAAGTCCGAGCCAGGCAATAAGCCCAACCAAAACCATAACAATTACCCATAGCAAAAAAAATATCAAATAAAAAAACAGCAGGTATTTAAACATAGAAAATTCACTAATACTTTTTAAAACTCTTCTTTCAATATCCATATTTTCTCCTCAAATTTATAAGGGATAGATTGACTAACATGCATACTTTAAGATTATATTTTTAGCATCCTTATTCTATGTCCCGCTCCTTATAATAGCATCACCCTGTGCCCCTATCATATTAAAGCACTATCCCGCTATTATAAAATAGTTGGTGCCGTGAAATACAATTTATTTAATCTTCCGATAACTATCCTGTTAGTTACATCTTAAAATATTTATCGGTCAGGGTGCTAATTCCCATAGGAATTCTATATGTTTTTCCCTGAAAGCCTGAAACAATTGCTATTATTGCTAAGACTAAAATTCCAATAATTGCTAACCATGCAATAACAACAAAAATCCAGCCAATAATAGGTATCCAGCCAAAAATTAATATTAATATTCCTATTATTGCTTCAAGAATACCAAGAATTAATGCCTGAAGAGCATTCCATTTTACAAATTTATTCTCTTTTTCCAGAATCCAGATTATAAGTCCGCCAAGCCATCCAAATAAATATGCAAGAAGTATTGCAATCTTTGGCTCCATACCCGTAGAACTTTTTTTGCTGAAGTCAGCATCAATTTCCGCTTTATTTACCTCTACCATTATTTTACCTCCTTTAATTTAGGCAATCGTTAATATTTTATATTTTTTTAAAAACCTTTTTTATTCCTTAAAAACTGCGATTAGAAATATAATAACAGATTTGTATAATAAAATCAGCTTATATAATAATCAAATAAACTATAAAATTAGCCTCCGGAAGCGACAATTGAATAAGATGCTACCTTGGCTCCTTTTCCCAGATTGATAATCCTAACTCCCTGCGTGGACCTTCCAATCCTTGAGATTGATTTGGCCTGGATCCTTATAAGTACTCCGATGTTAGATATAACCATGACATCATGCACATCCCTTAATATACCGGCACCGGCAATTTTACCTCTTTTTTCGGTAATCTTTATGGTTCTAACACCAAGCCCGCCTCTCTTCTGCTTCTTATACTCAGATAGAGGAGTTCTCTTGCCGTACCCGTTTTCTGTAAGTACAAAGAGGTCTCCGCCTGTTTCTTTTACCACCATCATGGAAAGCACCTCATCACCCTTTGCCAGTTTCATTCCCTTTACTCCCTGGGATGCCCTGCTAAGGGGCCTTGCATCTTTTTCGCTGAATCTTATGGCCTTACCATTCCTTGAAACTAAGATAATCTCATCATTACCATTGGTTTCTTCCACTCCTATTAATTCATCTCCTTCTTTAATTCTAATAGCTATAATTCCGTCTTTTCTTGAAGTATCGTATGAATTGATGGGAGTTTTTTTAATCATTCCTTTTTTAGTTGCCATTATTAAGTACTTATTTTCTGCATATTCCTTAACCGCAATTATCGCAGCAACCATTTCTCCAGGTAAAAATGGAAGTAAATTCACAATTGCCTTACCTTTCGATATTCTGCTTCCTGTTGGAATCTGGTGAACTTTCAGGCGGTATACCTTACCCCTGTTTGAGAAAAACATTATATAATGGTGTGTAGATGCTATAAAAAGATGCTCTACAAAATCATCTTCTTTTAAATTGGTACCGGTTACTCCCTTGCCTCCTCTACCCTGTTTTCTATAGGTTGTTACCGGAACTCTCTTTATATATCCCGAATGTGATATGGATATTACATTCTCTTCTTCAGGTATCAGGTCCTCAATTTCAATATCAGAAACATCCGTGGTTATATCCGTCCTTCTTTCATCATTATATTTTTTCTTTATTTCTTCAAGCTCTTCCTTTATTATTTCATATATCAACTTATCACTCCCCAGAAGTTTCTTTAGCTGTTTTATCGTTTCCTCAAGCTGCCTGTGCTCCAATTTTATTTTGTCTCTTTCCAGGCCCGTTAAGCGGTGAAGCCTCAAATCCAGAATCGCCTGCGCCTGTATTACGGTAAGCTTGAAATTCTTTACCAGTCTTTTTCTTGCAGTGGGGACATCTTTTGATGATTTAATAGTTTTTATCACTTCATCTAGATTGTCCAGAGCTATTAAAAGCCCCTTCAATATATGCTCCCGCTCTTCCGCTTTCTTTAATTCATATTTGGTTCTCCTTACCACCACATTAAACCTGTGCTTGGCATACTCTCCTATTAAACCACGCAGGTCCAGGGTCCTGGGTACACCATCAACCAGCGCCAGCATTATTACCCCAAAAGTCTCCTCCAGCTGGGTATTTTTATATAGATAATTAGTAATTACGCTGGGAACTGCATCTCTTTTAAGCTCTATTACTACTCTCATTCCGCTTTTATCTGACTCGTCGCGTAGGTCACTAATCCCCTCTATTCTTTTTACCCTTACAAGGTCGGCAACTTTCTCAATAAATTTTGATTTATTTACCTGATATGGAAGCTCTGTTACCACAATCTGGGATCTCCCTTTCTTGGGCATTTCCTGATGCACCCTGCCTCTTACTATTATACGGCCTCTCCCTTTATCATATGCTTCTTTTATACCGCCTACTCCCATTATTATCCCGCCGGTTGGAAAATCAGGCCCCTTAATTCTCTTCATCAGGTCCTTTATCGTAGATTCAGGGTTATCTATATAATACATAACAGCATCAATGACTTCTCCGAGGTTATGTGAAGGTATATTTGTTGCCATCCCTACGGCAATACCTGAAGAACCATTGACCAGAAGGTTTGGAAATTTTGCCGGAAGGATTTCGGGTTCTTCCAGGGAACTATCAAAATTATCTACGAATTTTATTGTATCCTTCTCAATATCAGCCAGGAGCTGTTCGGAAATAGAGGAAAGCCTTGCTTCTGTATATCTCATAGCAGCAGCTCTATCGCCGTCAACAGAGCCAAAATTTCCATGCCCATCTACTAAAGTATACCTCTGCGAAAAAACCTGGGCCATACGTACCATAGCGTCGTAAACTGCGGTATCGCCATGGGGATGATACTTTCCAAGCACTTCTCCTACAATACGCGCACATTTTTTATAGGGGGTGCTATGTCTCATTCCCATATCATTCATGGCATACAAAATTCTGCGATGAACCGGCTTGAGTCCATCCCTTACATCCGGCAGAGCCCTGCCTATAATTACGCTCATGGCATAACTCAGGTAGGAATCCTGCATTTCAGATTCAATCTCAATATTTTTTACTTTCCCTCTTAATTCAAATACCATTTACACTCCTGACTAAATACCGGCTATATATCAATAAATGAAACTCCTCTTGCATTCTTTTCAATAAATTCCCTTCTTGGCTCCACCTTATTTCCCATCAGTGTAGAAAAAACATCATCTGCAATTAATGCATCCTCAATTTCAACCTTAAGAAGCGTCCTTGCTTCCGGATTCATGGTTGTTTCCCATAGCTGCTCCGGGTCCATTTCACCCAGACCCTTATACTGCTGAACATTAATTTTTTTATCTTTATATTTCTTTTTTATATTCTCCAGCTCTTTATCGCTATAAGCGTAGGAAACCTCCTTATTATTTTTTACCTGATACAGAGGCGGCTGGGCTATGTATACATAGCCTGATTCAATTAATTCCCGTGCATAACGGTAAAGAAATGTCAGGACCAGTGTCCTTATATGAGCTCCGTCCACATCAGCATCAGTCATTATTATAACTTTATGATACCTGGCACTTTTAATATCAAAATCCTCACCTATACCGGAGCCCGTGGCAGTTATTATTGCCTGAATTTCCTGACTACTTAATATCTTATTTAATCTTGCTTTTTCTACATTCAAAATCTTACCTTTAAGAGGAAGAATTGCCTGAAATCTCCTGTCCCTTGCCTGCTTGGCACTTCCTCCTGCTGAATCACCCTCAACCAGGAATAACTCAGAATATTTTGGTTCATTTATGGAGCAGTCAGCAAGCTTACCCGGGAGGGAGCTGCTTTCCAGCAGGGATTTCTTCCTTGTAAGGTCCCGCGCCTTTTTTGCTGCTGTTCTTGCCATTGAGGCTTCCATGCACTTGCCTACTATTATTTTGCCTACTTTAGGATTCTCTCCCAGAAATTCAGAAAGTTTTGCATTCAACGTAGACTCAACAAATCCTTTTATTTCACTATTTCCCAGCTTGGTCTTTGTCTGCCCTTCAAATTGAGGTTCCTTTAATTTTACACTGATAATTGCGGTAAGCCCTTCTCTTATATCTTCACCTGCAAGATTGCTATCTTTTTCTTTAAGCATATTTATATTTCTTGCATAATCATTAATTGTTCTTGTAAGAGCACCTTTAAAACCGCTGAGATGTGACCCTCCTTCTGTGGTATTTATATTATTTGCAAATGAAAATATGCTCTCTGAATAGCCATTGGTATACTGCATGGCAATTTCCATTTCGTGTTTGCCAACCTCGTTTTTAAAATATATTACCTTCTTATGTAAGATATCCTTTTTTTCACACAAATACTTTACAAAATCTTTTATCCCCCCGTTGTACTGATAAACCTCTTCCTTTTCAGGTTTTACCCTTGCATCTACCAGGGTTATTTTTAAACCTTTATTTAAGAATGCCATCTCCTTCATTCTGCTGGCAAGAATCTCAAATTTATAATCTATATCCTCAAACACTTCGCTATCCGGGTAGAATGTAATTGCAGTGCCGTGTGATTTTGTCTTTTCACCTTTTATAAGCTTTGTTACCGGCTCTCCTCTCACAAAATCCTGCCTGTGAATGTGGCCGTCTCTTCTTACTTCTATCCTTAACTTTTCAGAGAGGGCATTTACTACGGATATCCCTACACCGTGCAAACCTCCTGATACCTTGTACCCCTGCCCGCCGAATTTACCTCCGGCATGTAATTTTGTAAGTACTATTTCAACAGCAGGTTTGTTAAATTTATCAACTTTCTTTACCGGTATACCCCTACCGTTATCTATTACAGTAACAGAATCATCATTATTTAGCATAACCAGGACATTATCGCAATACCCTGCCATTGCCTCATCTATGCTGTTATCCACTACTTCATAAACAAGATGATGCAGTCCTCTGGAGCCAGTAGAACCAATATACATACTTGGTCTTCTTCTTACAGCAGAAAGCCCCTCCAGGACTGTAATATCTTTGGCGTCATAACTTGATTTTTCCAAAAAATTCCTCCATATACTTAATAATTTCTTTTTTTTATATAGATAAAGGGCAATAAGTAAGCATAAAAATCACCTTAATACCCATTACCCTTTTCTGGTCTAAGTATAAAAAATTTTTAATAATTTTTACTAATTTTATTATTTCCAAACATAATTTATTATACCATATTTCACCCGAAATTTGCTTAAAAAAAGGCCGGTAATTTCAAATATTCTGCTTGAATTTTATGTTTTTAACCACTTCTCTGCCAATAAAAGAATTTATTTTTTCTATCAACTGGCCCGACATCAAGCTGAGCTCATTCGCCCAGGTTGAATTTACAACTGATATATATAATGTATCCTTTGCAAGTCTTTTGGGTTTTGATTTTCTGCCTATTTCAGTCCCTACAATTTCTGTCCACCTGCTAAAGATATTGGAAGTCCTTAGCTTGTCCTTTATGTCCAGGTCCTTTATTACATCCTCGATTACGCTTCCGATATCATCTATTTCTTTCATATCTTTATTATAATTTATATGCTCAACTTTATAAATCCAGAACTGTAATTTTATTATCTTTAACCAGCAATTTGCTCCCAAAATCCAGATCCAGCCTGTCAAGGTAGCTGATATTGGTAGAAGTCACAAAAGTCTGGAAATCATTCCCAATTGCTTTTACCAGCAACTTTTTTCTCTCTATATCAAGCTCCGAAAAAACATCATCCAGGAGAAGTACGGGATTTCTTTTTAACTTTCTTCTCAGGATACCAAGCTCACACAGTTTTAAACATATTGCAGCAACTCTCTGCTGCCCCTGTGAACCAAAATATCTCGCGTTTTTATCATCAAGCAAAATTACAAAATCATCCCTGTGGGGACCCACGGTGGTGGTTTTATACCTGATGTCTTTTTTCTGGCTATCTTTTAATTTACCGTAAAATATTTCCTTTAAATCTCCGCCGGTAAAATTTCCACCGGCCATTTCTGACAGCAAAGGACTTTTAAAGCTATCCGGGCTGTCTTTTCTATCCCAGCTAAATATATAAAAAATATCCACGCTTGCCTTTTTAAAAAAACTGCTCATATAATTTTCAAACTCACCCTTTAACTCACCCAGAAGACCGCATCTCTTTTTTATTATATCAATGCCATACTTTACGATATTATCATCCCACGCTTCTAGGGTTGGATTATTTTCCATATCAATCCTTCCGCTTCCGCCCATGCTTTTTATAAGACTATTTCTCTGCATAAGTATTTTTTGGTACTGAGTTCTTTCCCTGCAGTATTTCCCGTCAATTTTTTCAAGCACACTGTCAAGGAAGTCCCTCCTTCCGGACGGGCCGGACTTTATAATATTCAGGTCATCAGGGGAAAATATAACCGAGGGCAGAAGGGAGATAAAATCTGATTTTTTCTTCCGCCTGGTTTTATCAACTCTGATTTTAGTATTACTGCTGCTCCCCTTCCTCAGCTCTATTTCTATAAACCGGTCTTCTTTATCTCCTCTCCCGGAACCAATTAGTGCTTTTATAGTAGAATAATTACTCCCCCATTTAATAATTTCATCCTGGATATAAGTTTTATGGGATCTCCCTGTAGAAAGATAGTAAACAGATTCAAGTAAATTTGTCTTGCCGTTACCATTATTTCCCAGTATCAGGATGGTGTTTTTATCAAAATCCAAATTGGCCTGACTGTAATTTCTGTAATTTTTTAATTCTAATTTTTTTAGATACACTAAGGATACTCTATCCGGTTATCGTTACAAATTTTTAATACTTAATTTTATTCTTAATTCTCATAAAATAGCTTTTCCAATATGATTCACCGGTGAATTAAAACTTCTACTCCCGGAGGGAGCATCTCGTACATCCACTTTGCTTCATCAAGCCCCAATCTTATACAGCCGTGGCTGGCAGGGGTACCAAGTTTTTCATTCTCTTCTATAATCATTTGCCCTTCAGCATCAAAAGGAACGCTGTGGAAAAGATACTCATTATAAAACCTTATCCAGTAGTAAGCTCCCATATTATATTTATCTGACCAGAAATATTCACCTTTCTGGGTTGTTTTAAATTCCCCCACCGGAGTTTGCTTTTCCCCGGTACCTCCCGAGCAAATCATCTCCTTTATAAGCTCTTCTTTATAGAAAATATAAACTACCTGTTTTAAAAGTTCTACTTCAACCCTGAAGCTGCTGATATCTTTAAAATCAATATCTCCAGTATCATCCTCCCCCGCCAGGTCATTATTTTCTTTATTCATTTCACCACATTCTTCCTTTTCCTGTTCAGTGTCATCCGCTGTGCTATCATCCCCTATAATTTCCTCCTCGTGGTTATCTTCATTACTGCCAACCTCATTAATGTTATCTCCCTCAGTTGAATTCCCCTCCGTACCCATCTCTATGTTACTGGACTTATCAGAGCATGTTTCTTCAGGAGGATTAGCTTCATTACTTTTTTCATTAGCTGCGCTATCAGTCACCATAATGGCCACGCTGCTAACTTCATCAGCTATCAGGAATTTCCCTATCGTTTTAAAATTGTCTGTGCATGATACAAGCAGCAAACTGATGAAAGTAAAAATTAAGATAACAAATACTACTCTTATTATTGTACTGACCATTGTGCCTATTACATCTATCATTTTTATTAAAAAAGTTAATCAACTATTCCTGCTGGTTCATTTCATAATATAATAAATCTTAATCATAAAATCGTCTTCAATTATTATAGCATTAACCTTTTTATCTAAAAGCAGTATCAAGAATTATAAAGATTTTGAAAAATAATGTTTGAAATATTATATTTCTAACATGTTATAATGTAACCTTAAAAAATAAAAACTTAAAGATTCTTATAAAATTTTATGAAAAAAAATATTGTCAAAGCGGACGGCAATGTTGAGCCATATGACGAAGACAAGATAAACCTGTCCCTTGTAAAGGCCGGTGCTCCTCCTGACCTGGCAAAAGAAGCTATCAAAGCCATCAATAAAAAAATAAAAAACAATATGAGCACGACCCAGATATATGATAAAACCCTTGACCAGCTAAAAAAGTTAAAGCCGGAAGTTGCACTTAAATATTCACTTAAAAGAGCCATTATGGATATGGGGCCAGAAGGATTTGTTTTTGAAAAATATATAGCCAAAATTTTAAGGGAATACGGTTTTACCACAGAAGTGGGACAAATTATAAATGGTTACTGCGTTGAGCATGAAGTTGATGTTGTAGCAAAAAAAGAAGGATTAGTTCACCTGATTGAGTGCAAGTATCATAATTCACCGGGTATAAAATCTGATGTAAAAACTGCTCTGTATGTAAACAGTAGATTTATTGATATAGAAAAAGCCCGCATAAAAAACGGAAAATCTTCCAGTGAGCACACTAACGCCATGCTTGTAACAAATACTAAATGCACCTCAGATGCAATACAATATGCCTGCTGCGCAGGATTAAAAATAATGGCATGGCATTATCCGGAAGTTAAAAACCTAGAGTATTTTATTGAGGCAAAAAAACTTTATCCGGTAAGCATCCTGCCTACTATCACCGGCAAACAGAAAGAGAAGCTTTTTGATTCCAATATTATTCTAGTAAAAGAGCTGGAAAACTTTGAAATAGAAACTCTGGTAAAACTCCTCTCAATAAACTACCGGAAAGCAGAAAAGATTTTAAATGAAGTAAAAATTCTCCTGTAAGTTATGACTTATATCAACCGGATTTTTATATAAATTGACTATCAAAAAAAATAAAAAATATTGCTACTAATCCTGCCTGTTAAATAAAAAAGTACCTGTTATGCTTAATACCACAATTAAAAACACCAGTACTGTAATATCCAGCCACAGAGGATACAGCTGCAAAGACGGGTTATTTAAAAGTGCAAACCTCATAGCATCAATACCGTATGAGAGAGGATTAATCCTGGAAACAATATTCATCCACTCCACAGTCTGATTTAAAGGAAAAAGAGCACCGGAAAGGAAAAACATGGGCATAAGCAAAAAATTAGTAATTACCTGGAACGCCTGCATTGACTTAATAACCGAAGCCAGCATAATCCCCATGTTGGAAATAGTCATTGCAATTAAAAACATAATACCCACCACTTTAAAAAATATAAAAAAATTAATAGGTATTCCAAGCAGAGGACCGAACAGCAGTATTATTGAACCCTGAACCATAGCAATGGTAGAACCACCAAGTAGCTTGCCTATAACAATAGATGTCCTGGAGACAGGCGCTACCAGAATTTCCCTCAGGAACCCAAATTCTCTATCCCACACAATTGACATGGCACTAAAAAAAGAAGTGAAAAGGACAGTCATCCCTACAATACCCGGGAACATGAAATTCAAGAAATCCTTTCCGCCCCCGCTTCCAAAAACACTAAAGGAGCTTGCGATTCCCGTACCCAGAACAAACAGAAAAAGAATTGGCTGCGCAAACGAGCCGATTATCCTTGGCTTGTCCCTTAAATATCTTTTAATATCCCTCAACCACACCGTATAAATTCCGGTTAGTTCCTTTTTCAATGCCTCATTCTCCTCCTCATCCTCATTCTCATATTATCCTTTGAGCTTACGCTTTCTTCTCTTATCTCTCTACCGGTGAGCTCAAGAAATACATCATTTAAAGTTGGCTTCCTTGCAGTTATGGATAAAATTTTAACCGGGCTGTCTTTAATCAGTCTGGGAATAAATCTTGAGCTATCTTTAACTTCAAATCTAATTTTATCTCCCTTTGTATCATGAACTTCAATACCATTTATGCCTTTTACATACTTTCTTAGTTTAACATTGTCTTCAGAAGTCAGGGTTATAATATCCCCTCCGATTGTATTTTTAAGATTTTCCGGACTATCCAGAGCAATAATTTTACCCCTGTCTATAACAGCTATCCTGTCACAAATTTCTGTTTCTTCCATGTAATGAGAAGTTAAAAAGATAGTAATTTTTCTATTCTTCTTAAGCTTGATTATATAATCCCATATTTTGTTCCTTGTCTGCGGGTCAAGACCAAGAGTTGGCTCGTCCAAAAAAAGCACCTTCGGATAGTGAAGAAGTCCTCGTGCAATTTCAAGCCTCCTTCTCATTCCTCCCGAATAAGTCATGACAAGACTATTTTCCCTGCCGGTAAGATTAACCATATCAAGTACTTCTTCCGCCCTCTTTTTTAGAGTAACGCGGGGCATGTTATAAAGAAGGCCATGGAAATATAAATTCTCAAGTGCAGTTAGCTTGTCATCAAGACTGGGGTCCTGGAATACCATACCTATGCAATTCCTTATTTTGTTCCTCTCCTTTGAAACATCATAGCCATTCAGGGTAATACTGCCCGATGTCTTTGATAGAAGAGTGCATATTATATTTATGGTTGTAGTTTTTCCTGCTCCATTTGGGCCTAAAAACCCAAAAATTTCATCTTCCTTCACAGAAAAAGAAATATTATCTATAGCTCTTAAACCCTTGAATTCCTTGACCAGGTTTTTTACTTCTATCATATTCTCACCTGAATAATCTTTACCTGTATTTGTGTCACCCATTTATTGCCACTTTTCCCTTTAACTTTACACCACAATTTTTACTTAACTTTATGATTTTACTTTAATTATCTATTTCTGAAAACAACCAATTATAATTTTTGATATTAAAGCCCTGCCTGTTCGCTTCAGAAATAATTCTTAATACTATGCCGGCCTTAACTCATCTTATTAAAAAAGGTGTTTATGCCAATATTCTTATTAATATTGCAGTTACTTAAAATAAACATAACAATCCATAATTATAATCCAGACAGGGAGAATCCCCCGCTCCCCTTATAATATTATCATCTCCGGCTAACTGTAAGTTCAACAATCCGGCTGACTCTATATAGAAACTATATTTTAACAAGGAATAATGAAGATTTTATGTAGTGTCGGTAAACAATATTGCAAATAAATTTATTCTTTAACCTATATATTAATTTCCTTACAGTCATAACAACCATAATAAAAAATCATAAATAACGCTTTTTGAAGCCTCCAAAAACTTTATATCCCGGATATTTAGATAAAAGTCTTTCTAAAAAGCAATAAAATAATTAGAATAAAGTACTGATCATGTTTTAATTTAATATCAGGGAGGGTTTATGCTTTTTGAACCGGATATTAGCACTTACACCCCCGGTAAAATAGTATGTGTGGGGATGAACTATAGGTCACACATAAAAGAACAGGATGGGCGCTTTCCCAAAAAACCCGTGCTTTTTTCAAAGGCAAGAAGCTGCATTATAAAGAATAATGAAAATATAATTTACCCTCCGGAGGTAAAGGAACTTGATTATGAGGTCGAGCTTGCAGCAGTAATAAGTAAAAGGATAAAAAATGTTTGGCAAGATAAAATATCTGATTATATTTACGGCTACACCATATTAAATGACATCACAGCAAGGGACATACAAAAAAATGAATCTCAGTGGTACCGCTCTAAAAGTTTTAATACTTTTTGCCCGATAGGTCCTGTTATTATCAGTAAAAACAAGATACCGGACCCTGACAATCTCAATCTTAAATCATATGTGAACGGTGAACTAAGGCAGGATGGGAATACCTCGAACATGATATTCGGAACTTTTAAATTAATATCCTATATCTCCCGCTCCATTACCCTGGAAGCAGGAGACCTTGTATCAACAGGGACTCCATCCGGGGTAGGGGTTTTTATGAAGGAGAAAAAATTGCTCAGGCCGGGAGATTCTGTAATATGCGAAATTGAAAAAATAGGGAGATTGGAAAACAAAGTCGCGGCGGGATAATGAATGATATTATTCAAATTTTTTTTGGTTCCCTTATCGTTGCTTTCTCAGGAGCAATGGTTCCCGGACCCATGCTTACGCTGGTTATAAGCAGCGTGGCTAAAAAGGGATTCTGGACTTCCTTTTTTATAGTTCTGGGCCACTCCCTGCTGGAACTCATAGTAGTGATAGGCTTTTTTATGGGAATATTGAAATTACTTGATAACCCCCTTACCTCCAGGATAATCAGCATAATAGGAGGTATTTTTCTTTTATATCTGGGAATTGATATTATACTCTCAATCTTTAAAAAGAGATTTAATATAGACTTTAAATCAGTATTAAAGCAAAAAACAATTAACGCCAGGTCAAGCGGCGCTGCCGTACTCAAAGGCGCTTTTATAAGTATTATAAACCCTTACTGGTCTATATGGTGGGTAAGTATCGGTGCGGCATTTCTTTTAAAAAGTGTCCAGTTCAATATAGCAGGTGTCTCCTCCTTTTATATAGGACATATAAGCGCAGATTTTATCTGGTATTTATCTATAGGATTTCTGGTAAACAGCGGGCGCAGGTTTTTTAACCAGAAAATTTATAACGGGATTCTTACCGCCTGCAGCATATTCTTATTCTATCTTGGAATAAAGTTTATCGTTGAAGCTGCAATATGATTTCTATTTTGAATTGGAAAAAGTACTCAAACCATAAACCCTTATATATCCTTTTTTAAAATCCTATCCAATTATGTTTTTTACCTGTATTTTTTTATTATTTCTTCACCGGCTTACCGGATATAATTAAATAGGTAATAAGGATTATTAGGATATTTGTTGGTATCTGAAAAAGCCAGTTTATGTAAATGTTCCCGAAAGAAGTAATATATCCCTGGGTAATATAATGCAGGGGTATAAATATTACCGGCAGCCAGGCCATTGAGAATAAAAATATCAGGAAAAATTCCAGCTTTCCTTCAGGTAGAAGTTTAAGAACATTTTTATATCTCAATATAACTATCCAGGTAGTAAAAACTATAACAGAAAAAACAGCAGCCATAGGGATTTGCATTAACAGCTGGTTATATCTTATTAAAAAATGATAAACTCCAAAGCCAAACACTACCCCAATTATATTTATAGTAGCAAGAATAAAACTATGTAAAACAATTTTAAAAATATTCATATAACCTAGAATTAATTTAAAATATAATTTTTAATAATTATATTGTATTTGAAGAAAAATACCAATTAATATACACCTCTAATATTTCACATTACTTAATAATTCAAAAAACTAGATATTTTTTATCCAGCACAATTAATTTTTGAAAGTGCTAAAAAAAAATTAATTTAGTTATTCAATAATTTATCCTATTCTATTATAATCACTGTTAGCTATTATAAATTCAAACTAAAATCTATGTATTTTAAACTGGTTATAGAAATACTGGGCGGTTTAGCCCTTTTTATTTTTGGTATTAATAGACTAAGCAGCAGTCTTCAAAAAGTTACTTCTAACAAATTAAAAACAATTATAAACACTCTTACAAAGAAATCCTGGTCAACAGTCCTGGTGGGAGTTTTTACTACTATGCTTATTCAGAGCAGCAGCGCTACATCAGTAATGACAGTTGGCTTTGTAAATGCCGGCCTTATAACTTTAAAACAGGCAATCGGAATAATTATGGGTGCAAATATTGGTACTACCATTACTGCCCAGATAGTCTCCTTTAATATAGATATTCTTTCTTATCCTCTAATTATAATAGGATTCCTGCTCTATTTTTTAAGCAAAAGAAGAAGATATAAAAACATTGGGATGACCATAATAGGGCTGGGATTAATTTTCCTGGGTATGACTATAATGAAAAACGCAATGGTGCCCCTCAGGGATAATGAAGCTTTTAAAAATTTTATTTTAGTTTTCAGCACAAATCCCTTCTATGGAATTCTTGTTGGCCTTAGTTTAACCACAATGCTTCAGAGCAGTTCAGCTACTATCGGGCTTCTTATAGCTCTTGCTTCCCAGGGTCTTATACCTATTGAAGCAGCCATACCAGTACTTATTGGAGATAATATTGGTACCTGTTCAACTGCATTAATATCAAGTATCGGAACTACAGTTACAGCTAAAAGAACTGCTTTTTCCCACCTTATGTTTAATATCTTTGGTACTATAATTTTTGTCATTCTTTTATATGTAATAAGACTGCAGCCTTTAATTATAAGCTTAAGCGGTAAAAGCATAACCCACCAGATTGCCAATATACATACTGTTTTCAATATAACTACTACCATAATCCTTTTCCCGATGATTGGCCTGTTTGAAAAAATAGTCTTAAAATTAATTCCGGGCACTGATATAACAGTTCATAAAAATGCCTTATACCTTGACAGCAGATTAATTAATACTCCTTCACTCTCATTGGAACAGTCAAAGAAAGAATTATTAAGAATAATAAAAATAACACAGGAGATGCTGAACCTTTCGTTTGAAAGATTATATAAAAAAGACATAATAATTGAAAAAAAAGTACTTGACAGAGAAGCTGCTGTAGACAGCATCACAGAAGATACAATAAGATATCTTACTAAAATATCACAAAAATCACTGGGCTTAAGACTTTCTAATAAATTGACCAATCTGCTCCATATCGCTTATGATGCAGAAAGAGCCGGTGACCATGCTGAGAGCATACTCTACCTGATACTGGTAAAAGAGGAAAATAGAATGACCTTTAGTAAAATTGCTTTTGAGGAGTTAGAACTAGCACGTACTAAAGTCAACCAGCTTTTTGATTCTCTGATATCATGTATGGAAAACGGTAACCTGAATATGCTTAAAAAATGTGAAAAAAAAGAATCCGAGATAGACTCGATTGTAAAAGACATACGTGCTAACCACTTGGAAAGACTCCGGAAAAATAAATGCGCACCCCTTTCAGGAGTAGTTTTTGCAGATATCATATTACATCTTGAAAGAACCGGCGATTTACTCTATGGTATATCCAGAAATCTTTCAAATATTAAAGAATATTAATTTAATTAACCCTTCAATAATATGAGAAAAGTATTTTATAAGCGGATTAACGAGATTTCTGAAAATGTTTTATCTATGGCCAACCTTGCCCGGGAGGCGGTAGCCAGAGCTGTTAAATCTTTAATTAACAGGGACCCTGTCCTTGCCCAAAAAGTAATAGATGAAGATGACATGATAGACGATTACGAAATCTCCATTGAAGAAAAATGTGTTGTACTTCAGGCAGAATACCAACCTCTGGCAAAAGACTTAAGATATATACATTCGGTCAGCAATATAATAATACAGCTTGAGCGGATAGGTGACCTTTCCGTTAATATTGCCAAAGTAACCAGAGGTCTGTCTAAAATGGATATACAATATTTAGATGAGGATCTTAAAAAATTGCTACTGGAGATGCTTAATCTATCTATATCAATACTTGATAAAGCTGCCACTGCTTTTAAGGAATCTAATCCGCGACTTGCTTCCAGAATGATTAGGATAGATGATGACATAGACAATATAGAAAAAGCAATTATCCGGAAATTATACTCCTTTTCATCTAATAAAGAAGAAAATATAAAGATTATTGCTGATTTATCACTGGTTGCAAGGTATCTAGAAAGAATTGGAGACCATTCAGTCAATATTGGTGAAAGGGTTCAGTACTACCTCGCGGGGGACTATACTATTTTCCACAATGATACCTAAAAACATTCGCTATCCCTCAACTTACAAAACTCACTCTCATATCCAATTTCTACAATAGAATGTTCCACATTCATAGACTCTATTTACAATTTGCTTAAAAATATTTTAAACAAAAGATATTGCTTCTCAAAAAAAACAAAGTTTTCCTTTCCATATAATATCCTCATAAAGTATAATTTTATGCAAAACAATTTTATCAAATAAATAAAAGGATATAATGAAACCTAGAATAAATAGACATGGTCTAATTTTAGCCGTATTAATTATTATAACAATTTTAATCTGTACAATCCCACTATCTGGCTGGGTAGGTCGGCAGTCAAGTACATACCAGCAGGAATCAAGCCTGTCTATACTGGGAGCTGGCACCAGGCCGGTTGCTGTTATGGTTGAAAACAGTTTTGCAGCCAGGCCGCAATCAGGGTTAATACTTGCAGATGTAGTGTTTGAAGTCGTAGATGAGTATGGAATTACCAGATTTGTGGCAATTTATAATTCCAATAATGCTCCCATGGTAGGTCCGGTAAGAAGTGCCAGACCGTATTACGCAGAAATTGCCAGGGGTTTTGACCCAATTTATGCTTTTTTTGGCACATACCCTGAATGCTATAAAGCAATAGAAAATATGAACATGTATGTTTTAAGCGCAATGCCAGATAGGTCAGGCAATAGCTCTATTACAGGGCAGGCCCCTTACTGGCGAGACTGGAATAGAAGTTCAATTCAGGAACATACCGCTTTTATGTCAGTAGCAAAATTAAGGGAAAAAGCCAGTCAGCTGGGTTATCCTCTTGAAGGCAACGGTATCCCATTCCCATATAAGAGTGAAACACCCATGTCAGCCAGAGGAAACATCTCAAACATTCATATTGACTTTTCCACCCAGGCATACTCGCCACGAGGTTTTGATGTAGATTATACTTATATTAAAAATGGTAATTATTACCTGCGTTATATGGGAGGCAACGCCCACAGAGATTATAATTCTGGTAATCAAATCACGGCAAAAAATATAGTGGTTATGGTTACAGACATTCTTGGACCCCTTGATAAATACGGACATATGGATGTAAGAACTACAGGAAGCGGAGCTGCTTATATCTTTCTTGACGGTAAGGCAATCTGCGGCAGCTGGCAGCGTGGAAGTGTGTACGAGCCATTTATATTTACAGATAACAGCGGCAGCAGGATCTCATTTAACGGGGGCTCAACCTGGATATCAATTGTACAAGGCACGGACAAGGTTAACTTTAATTAGCTGCTCTTTCCATTTTTTTTATAAAAGCTTTTTTCCTGAGCAGATCTATGCTGATATCCACTATTTCTTGGTCATATAATTTACCATTACCTTTATTGATCTCCTCTATAGCTTTATCCAACCCCAGTGATGGCCTGTAGGGCCTATGAGATGTCATTGCCTCCATTGCATCAGCAACAGCTATCACCTTAGCTTCTAAAGATATATCCTTGCTTTTTAACCCTTTTGGATACCCCGATCCATCAAGCCTTTCATGATGTTGAAGTACAATATCTGCAACCGGATAAGGAAATCTTATGTCTTTTAATATTTCATAGCCAACAACAGGGTGGGTTTTTATCATCTTAAACTCCACATCAGTTAACCTTCCTGGTTTTGTCAATATGGAAGTAGGTATTTTTAATTTTCCTATATCATGAATAAGCGATGTAGTATTTATGGCTTCTATCGTTTCTTCATCCATCCCCATCTTTTCTGCAATAGCAGTTGCCAGGATTGCTACTTTTTTTTGATGACCTGAAGTATAAGGGTCCCTTGCTTCAACAATATAAGCCAGAGTCTTCGTTATGCAGTCAAATAATGTGTTTATTTTACTATAACTTTCTTCAAGTTCTTCTGCAGATAATTTTTGTTCTATATGCACACTTATTATTTCAGATACTCCATTAATCAATCTTTTTTCTTCCCTTGAAAAACTTGTTTTACCGGTCCCTGGCCTCTTTTTAATATAATATACTTCTATTACCCCCTTATTCTTTCCTCCCACCTTGATGTCTCTGCATTCTTTCCATTTCGTTTTCTTGAAATTATCTGTTCTAAAATCTTTTTTATCAAACACTATCCTGCCGCAAACTAATTCAGGGTACTGCATCCCCTTGTGCATACTTTTTATTGTACTCTCAAATAATTTTTCCAGTGATATATCCTGCTTCATTGTCAGATTTGCTAATGAGTAAAGACAATTCAATTCCTTAACTCTTGTATATAGCTCATCTTCAGTCTTCTTGCGCCTGGAAATTTCTCTGTTCAGGTTTTTTACTTTATCTTCTAATTTTTTTATTACCCTTTTGTTATACTCCTCCAGGTATAATTCTTCTCTTACAGGTTTTTTAAATCGTGCTCCGGATTTTTTCTTTTTTCCCTTCGATATAACATCATCAAGGATTTTCAGTAAATTTTTAGGTTCCTGTGGCTTAATTATAAACCTCTCTGCACCAAGACCGAGGACAAACTCCTCATCCTGTTTTCTCTTATAGGTCGCAGTGTAGATTAAAAAGGGAATTTCCTTCAACCTCTCATCCTCTTTACACTTCCTGCACAACTGAAATCCATCCATTTTTGGCATCAGCACATCAGATATGATTACATCAACTTTATTCTTTTTTAACTTTCCAAGTGCCTCAACTCCATTCTCAGCTTTTATAGTATTATAGCCACTTTTGGTAAGAAGAGTATCAAGTAAATACAAGCTATCTAAATTGTCATCCACTATTAAGATCTTCATTTTATAACCTCCATCTTATAAAATGTTACCACTTATTTTTTTAATATTGCTACTTATAAATACTTCTTAATTTCAGATAAAAAAGCTTCAATATTTATCGGCTTCTCGATATATCCTGTGCAACCTCCCCTTATAAGTCTCTCCTTATCACCACTCATGGCATAAGATGTAACAGCAATTATTGGAATTTTTTTGCTAGATTTCGATTTTCTTATCACCCTGGTTGCTTCCAGTCCATTGATATCAGGTAGCTGAATATCCATCAAAATTAAATCAGGGTTTTCTTCTAGCGCGATCCTCACTCCTTCGTTACCACTGGTAGCTTTCATTACCTTATAATTATTCTTCTTAAGAAGAAAATCCATAAGATACATATTTTTTTCGTTATCTTCCACCACAAGTATTTTTTTCATTTTATTTCCTGTCATCCTTATATTTTAATGGTAAATCCAGGTAAAAATTACTTCCCTTACCAAAAACACTTCCTACCCCAATCTTTCCTTTTAAAAGAACAGCCATCTTTCTTGACAGATAAAGCCCCAGACCTGTGCCTTCCATTTCAGGAACCCCTCTGGTCTGAACTCTACTGAATTGCTTGAATAATTGTTTTATATCCTCTTCCTTTATGCCGATACCAGTATCAGAAACTACTATCCTTACTTTACTATTTCTTCTCCTTGCTTTTATTTCTATATTACCTTTCCTGGTAAATTTAAGAGCATTACTTACAAAATTCATTATAATCTGCTTTACCCGGCGGCAGTCGCTTCTTATTATAATTTTCTTCGGAGATTTCAGACTCAGGTGAAGACCTTTTTCTTTAACCATAATCTTAAATGAGTCTTCTATCTCCTTCAGGACTTCAAACAGGTTGAAATCCTCAATTGATATGTCGACCTGTCCTGCCTCTATTTTACTTACATCTATTACATCATTTACAAGCTCCAGTAGATGATTCGCGCTACTTTTTGCCATTAAAAGCTGCTTCTCCTGTTCATCATTAATTTTTCCGGCCATGCCCATGAGTATCAGACTGGTAAAGCCGATTATTGAGTTTAACGGTGTCCTTAATTCATGACTCATGCTGGCAATGAACATACTTTTCAAACGGTCCAGCTCTTTGAGCCTGACATTTGCATGTGCCAGGTCCTCTGTTCTTTTCTTAACTTTTTCTTCCAGTTCATTATTAAGTCTCCTCAGTCTTTTCTCTGAATTTTTAAGATCTTTATTAGATTTATTTATACTCTTCATCATTTGGTTGAAAGACCGGGTAAGATGCCCTATCTCATCCTGTGATTCCACTTTAATTAAATGTTCCAGGTTACCTGTTTCGGCAATCAAGCCTGAATTGACACTGAGTTTTTTTATAGGATCTATAACAAATTTTTCAAGCCCTATAAGTATTAAAATGCCAAGAATAGTCAAAGATAAAAGTAGTATAATAATATTACTTATTACATAAACCCAAACTCCATAATTAATTTCACCAACTGGAATAACCAGACATATTTTCCAGCCCGTCTCTGCTGAGGTGTTAAAAAAGAGATAATATTCTTTCGAATCCTCCTTTAAAATAGTATATCCCTGTATCTGGTCCATAATTTTGTCAAGATTTTCCTGCCCAAAATCTGAAATATTTTTTAACTGCTCTTCCTCATTACGGCCTACAAGTATATCGCCATTTTCATCGATCAAAATAGCCCATCCGCCTTTTCCTACTTCCATATTTGAAATATAATCGGTAAGATTTTCCAGCGTGACATCCATACCAACTACTCCAAAAACTTCCCCATTTTCATCTACCAGCGCTTTCTCAACTCCTATGTTAATATCCGTTGCAGTTACTGACCTGTATGGCTCTATCATAACAATTTCATCCGGATTTTCCTTTGCAGCAATATACCATGGTCTTTCCCTGGGGTCATATTTTGTTGGCTCAACTCTTTTATGGGACCTCACAAAACTACCATTTTCCCTGCCCATATAAACGGAATTAATATAAGGATGCGTCACTCTGAAACTATTAAATATGTTTATTATTTCCTGCTCGACGATTCCATATTTATACTGGAATGTTTCCTTATCGGCATTAAGGAAATTGGTAAACTCACTGTCGTCTCTGGTTCTCACTATATCTATTGAGGTAAGCGTTTCTACATTACTTTCAACTTCACTAAATAAGTTATAAACTGCAAAGTCTATATGCTCTAGCTGGTTTTTATAATCCTCGTAGATAATATTAAACATATTACTTCTCATATTGAATACAAGTATGGAACCTGTCATAATTATTACAATCAGACCTGTTATAATAAGAAGTAATATAAGTTTATTCTTCAATGTTAACTTCATCTAAATCATCTCTTAAAAATAATAATAAGTTTTGGAAATATTTAAAACTTATTATTCAGATTCATTTTTATTAATTAAAACATCAAATGTAAATTATTATCCTCTATTAATTTTTAATTCTAAATATACCATAAATATACACTTAATTACAGGACAGCTTAATAGAATCTAAAGCAGTGGCGAATCTTTAGAGGTTTATCCACTTCTCCGGCTAACTTTTCATTAATATATACAGGGTATTTTTAAGGTAATTTTTGATTTTTATTATTACTAAAAATGCTATCATATAAAAAATAAAATAATTATCCATCACTTTTTAAAGCCGTATTTAATTCATATTTAATAATATTATTATACTATTATCATTACATTATTATATCTTTATGTTATATGTTCTATTTAAACTATAATATTCTTAATTATTAAGGTAACTATTGACATTTAATTATTTATAGTCTATATTTACTTAAAATAGTAAATTTTTAATGTTATTAGATGCTGTGAAATTTTCCTTTAATTTGGACGCTTGAGGGAAATGGAGCAAATAGCGTAACCGGCTAAATCAGCCGGTTTTTTTATTTGTAATAATTATTAATTAATATAGATTTAGCAAAAATATAAATTAAATTTTTAATATTCTTAAATATAATCATTAAAAATGGTCTTACAAAATATAAATTTCATCATTCCCCTGGCAGCAATAGTTCTTATGGCTATACCTGGAATCATTTATATCTGGACACACAGAAAAGGGCTTCAGGATATTATTGGCATAGGAATAATGATTCTTTCGCTAATCTGGATAGTATCCTATATATTTGAACAGGGCGTCGCAGCAAATTACTTAAAGGTCCTTTTTGATAAGATTAAATATATTGGATCTATTTTACTGCCGCTGGCTCTATTTTTATTAGCAGCTAAGTATTCTAACTTCAATAAAATTTTTAAGTTAAAATATCTTATTCCTATCAGCGCACTCCCGATTATTACACTATTTTGCGTATTTACGAATGAACTTCACAAATTAATCTGGGTAGACGCAAATCTTGTCTTATCAGATTCTTTTAGTCTAATTGTCAAGGAATATAACACTTTATATTTTGTATTTATTATTTATTCAACTTTATTAATCCTTTCAGGAATAATAATGACACTTGCAAGTATTATAAAGTCGTCCATAAGGCCTGATGGCCAAAATCGCTGGAAAAAAATATTCTTAATTCCCTATATGTCTATTCCTGGCATAATTATCCTGGCAAAATATTTGGGCTTCAATCCTTTCCCCTATATCAACGAGACACCCATTATAACTGCTGTGCTTACCGTTTCTATTATTCCTTTTCTTAATAAGAGCAGGATTAAAGAAATCATGCCAGTTGCATTTGAAACTGTATTTGAGAATATGGATGACGGCCTGATTCTTACAGATTCAAATGAAAATGTCCTTAAGCTAAATCCTGCTTCCAAGAAGATATTCAATACCGAGGTAAACAGAGCAGTTGGAAAGCCGTTCGGGTACTTACTGCCAGGAATAGGCACTGGTTCCAAGGCACTTAAAGGAAAGGAAGATTTAAAGATAGGGAATAATGGAAGCCAGTACTTTTTTGATATTAAACAAACAGATATAAAGAGCAACAGTGGAAAGCCCCTTGGTAAGGTAACTGTATTAAGAGATATAACCGAAATAAGGAAAGCAGAAGAAGATATTAAATATTTAAGTTTCTATGATAAATTGAGTGGTGTTTATAATAGAGCATTTTTTGATAATGAATTAGAAAGACTTAATTCTTCCCGTCAGATGCCCCTGAGCCTGGTAATCGGGGACGTAAACGGGCTGAAAATAATAAACGATGCTTTCGGGCACATACACGGGGACGAACTTATCAAAAAAATTGCATCCATACTAAAAACATGCTTCAGAAAGGAAGATGTTATAGCCAGATGGGGCGGAGATGAATTCAGCATTTTACTGCCAAAAACATCACATGCTACTACTATGAAAATAATTAAACGTGTTCACGAAAAGTGCAGGGAACACAGTACAGATATAATGCTCATAAGTATATCTACAGGAGTAGCAACCATAGAGAAGCCCTGTGATAATACTGATGATTTATTAATGGAAGCAGAAGACAGGATGTACAGGCACAAACTTATGGAAAACCAGAGTGCCCGTAGCTCAATTATAAATTCACTGGAGAAAGCTCTGGAAGCAAGAGACTATGAAACAGAAGAACACGGGAAAAGATTAAAGAAATATAGTTTACTCTTTGGCCAGATACTCAACCTTCCTGATTCCAAACTGGACGAACTAATCCTATTATCTACACTCCACGATATTGGAAAGATTGGAATTCCTGACAACATTATTTTAAAGCCTGGCAAACTTAACAAAGATGAATGGAGAATTATGAAAAAACACCCTGAAATTGGCTATAGAATAGCTTTATCATCCCCTGATCTTGTTCATATAGCCAAATCTATTTTATACCATCACGAAAGATGGGATGGGAAAGGTTATCCTTACGGGCTGACCGGTAAAGAAATTCCCATAACTTCACGAATAATATCTGTCGTTGACGCTTATGATGCTATGACCAGCGACAGACCATATAGAAAAGCTTTACCTAAAGAAGAAGCTATTAAAGAGCTAAAAAGATGCAGTGGATCTCAATTTGATCCTAATCTTATAGGCATTTTTATGAACCAGCTAGTGCCAAAAGCACTGGTAAGTTAATTTATTTTGTATTGTTGTCTAATATTATATTTAGAATATAGAAAGGTTACAGATGAGAAGCATAAGGCAAAATAAAGCTCTGAGATATTCTTTTTTAATGTTTATATACATAACACTATTTTTCTTTATTCTTTTAAACCTTCCAAAATTTGCACATGCTGAAAGCAAGGATAATAAACCCGAGGTTAACGTAGATATAAAGCTTAACTGCAATGATAAACCTGAAGTGGACATAAATGTAGAGTTTAACGGCAATACAAAACCTGTAATAAATATAAACTTAGATAAAAATTCTGATAATAAGGATAAGGATAAGGATAAGGATAAAGATAAGGATAAAGATAAGGATAAAGATAAGGATAAGGATAAGGATAAGGATAAAGATAAGGATAAAGATAAGGATAAGGATAAGGATAAGGATAAGGATGATAATGACAGTAATAATGAAGATATAGATGATGTAAATAATGAAGATAATGATGAAGAAGATAAAGATATAGATGATGGAAATAATGAAGATAATGATAATGACAATAATGTTACCAACGAAGATGATGAGAGTGAGGAAAACGGGAATAATGAAGATGAGGATTATAGCAATGGAGAATATGATAGCGGAGAAAATGAATATATTGATGAAAATGGGGAAGAAGAAAATACTCAATTAAATAATGCATCTAATGAATATATTAAATATATCTCTGTAGCTATTTCCATGTCTAATAAAATTGTACAAAAAAATAAAGAGGAACAAAGGGGAAACTTCATAAAATTTGGCAGCCGTTTAATTACATCCAGCAGGGAATCAATTAATTCAAGCAAAGAACACAAAAAACCTCTATCCGGGATTAACTACTTATTAGATGAGTTATTAAATACTAAAAAAGAAAGAATTGAGCAAAAGCTGGATATAAACGTAAACAGCTTAGGAGACATATTAAATGTCGGGTGTATAATTGAAAGATATAAAATTATAAAAGTAGTAGATTTAGATGAAATTATTGATATAGATTACGAAAAAGATGTAAATATAGAAAGGGAAAGTGACTGGACCGGAAAACTTCCACAATTTATTTTAAATTTCTGGGACAAATTTAGATCACTGGCAACTTTCTATAGCTAAGACATACTACTGCCCGTAAAAATCTTACCTAATTGAGACACTTTTTTACACCATTTTTTCAATTTAAATTTTTTTTGATATTCAGAACCATCTTTTTAATCCTATATTTCGCTTTCTTTAAATATTTATAGGATTAATATCGCTTTTCACAAAGCTATATGTTTTTTTACTCTCCCTGATTAATCTGAACAAACCTTTCCCAGTCAACTCTTTTAATATCTCTTCTCTTCTCATGTGATGGTCACTAAAAGATAAAATCCCTTCTGTTTTCAGCACCCTATTTAATTCTTTTAATACCAATAATCTATTATAAAAATCATGATATGCATCATACAGCAGAATAATATCCACACTGTCATCAGGGAAGCCAGTCCTACAATCAGAATTAATGGTTTCTATATTATTCAATCCTTCTTTAATGATCTTACATTTAACTTTTTCCACAGCCATGGGGTTTAAATCCAGTGCATAGATTTTTCCTCCATCACCAACTAACCTGGAAGCATTAATAGAAAAACTCCCGGGTCCGCAACCAAAATCAAGAACAGTATGTCCTTCAATTATATTTACTTCTTTCAATGTATTTAAAGGAGAGCTAAAAAAATCACGCACTTTATAAAATAAGCACATAGTTTCATAATAAAAATTTGTTTTTAATTGTTCTATTGCTTCCTCCTTTCTTTTTTATACGGTCAAATGATTTGCAGGTTTATTTTCCTTACTTATCCAAAACTATTCTTATAAAGATACTCGTTGGCGCTCATATCCGTTCTTACATTTTCAACCAGATTCCTGAAATCCTCTGAGATTTTTATCATCTCGCTTTTTGCAGAATTCGCATGGCCTGATAATACCACCCTTCCGAATTCAGACGCAATTAAATTTTTTAATTTTCTTTTTAGAAAAAACGCAGGTATTAACTTCATTATTCTAAATTTTCTGGGGAGTATTTTTATTCCCATCTCTTTCAATGCCTTTAGATTTTCCCTTAAGGCCTTTATTGACAGTGTCAGTAATTTATCATCATCCTCAATTTTTTTATTTTTATTCTTTGCCGCATAACTTGCCATGGCCAGCGGACTAATCAGGGCAGCATGGCTCTTAAGCCAGGCATCCATATTCTCCGGAACTTCGACGTTGATTTCTGATTTCTTAAAAACACTCCTGATGTTCTCCATACGACTGCTTACCAATCCATCAAGTTCTCCAAAATATAAAATACAATAATCTCTTACATAAGCAGCAATAATGAAATGGTCTTCACGGTAACCTCCCGGTCCTCCAAAACCCAGCATTACCCTGCTTTTATCAAGAAACTTAAGGTACTCATCTGCCCCATTTACATTGTTACCCATAAAAATAAAAGTGGGGATCTTGTGATTTCTTTTTAAAACCGGCAGTATCTCACTTACCTGCTGGCGCTGCATTATAACCAGAGCCAGGTCATAATAATCATCGGGTTTTAACTCTTCAGTAGTTTTTATGTCCTCTTCATACCGCTCATTTAAAATTACATCTTTAATAATAATTCCATGGTCTCTCAATTGTTCCAGCCGCCTGCCTCTTGCCAGAACCGTAATATCATTCCCGCCTTTTTTAAGCTTTAAGGCAAATATACTACCAATTACTCCTGCCCCGTATACCAGTATTTTCATAATTTAAACTCCTATCCAATTTAATATTTATCTGTTTTACCCGATATTATTGAAGATAATAAAAACAACCAGCAATTAGTAAAATTGATAGCAATTCAAGTTCTATACCATCAATAACCGCGTCAAAATCATTACAGGTATGTAGAGTAGGGAGACCACCAAGTTTAAACCTATGCAACCCATACCCGTTTTTCCTTATACCTTATAAACATTGTATTTACCAATATTGTCCCGATAAATCCCAGGCTGGCTACAATCCGAGATGCCCAGAGTAATCCAAAAGGAGCTGCTGCCCCCGGTTCGTTCGCTATTCTCCAGTAAAAGAGAAATAGATAAAAGCATTGAAAACCAGAATACCGGCGATAGTGCTGTAAGACTTATCAGTAATTTTTTGCTCATAATACAATGCTAATTCAATTTTATGTAATTATATAATAAAAAAAAATACAGAGAAACTTTATACATTTGCATAGGATACTTTTTCTAATAGGTGCGCTCTGCTAAAAGTTGTTTACTATAAGTACATTTACTATAATATTGCTATTTATGATAATGATATTTCTGTAAGTGAATATGTATAAATATAATTTAAGGGAACTCGGAGAATTTAAGCCGGATTCTTTTAATAACCTCGATTTAAATAAATTAAAGGAGTTTGTAACTGTCCCTTATCATATAAACTGGTACAAAAGCAGCAACTCACATAAAATTCACCCTCTTTTTACTCAGGAAATAGAATCTCTTAACCCAACGTCTATCTGCATACCCGGAGTTATAGGTAGAAATCCGTTTTTTGACCATGCACAGATCAAATTTTTCATTGCATATGATAATGATAAACCTGTGGGAAGAATATTAGCTTTCATCAATTATAACTATAACCGGAAATACAGTGATAATATTGGCTGGTTTGGCCTTTTTGAATCCATTGAAAATAAATATGTAGCGGAAATGCTAATTGATGGTGCTGTAGACTATCTAAGAGCCAATGGATGCATCAGGATTATCGGCCCTGCAAAATTTAACGCTGGAGGCGAAGTTGGGCTCCTCATAAAAGGGTTTGAGAACAGGCCTTACTTTATGGAACCCTATAATGCACCATACTACAAAGACTTCTTTGAAGGATATGGACTGGTAAAAGAAAATGATTGGTATAGCGTGGTTACCGATGAGATTGTTTCCAGGAAGTATCTGGACAGAGTTGAAAAAGTTCTTAATAAGGTTTCAAGCAGGAGGCCTGAAAATTATAATAGGGTTAAAATAAGAGAAGCAGATTTTAGAGATTACAGAAATGAAATAGAAAAAATAAAAAAGCTTTACAATAACATCTGGGAAAGTGAGAGTCATCCCCAGCAGGTCAGGATGACCGATGCAGAATTCAATTACCTGGCTACGGGCATAAAGGCAGTATCAATGGAAGAACTGATTTTCATAATAGAGGCGGATAGTAAACCTATAGGGTTGTCGGTAAATATCCCCGATATAAATGAAGTAATTGAGAACTTTGATAGAAATTGGGTAAAAACACCGTCCAGATTTTTCCTTAATCCACGTGATTTAAGCCGGGATATTAAAATTTTCAATCAGATTAAAAGGAAAATCAAAACAAAAGGGTTTACCAGATTGAGAATCCTGCTTCTGGGAATAGAAAAAAAGCATAGAAGAGCAGGCATAGAGTCCAGGATATTTTATAAAATTAGCAAGAGTGGAGTTAATAACGGATTCAAATACGCTTCCGGCTCACAGCTGGCTGATATAAACCAGGATATCATAAATCCTATTTTCAGATTAGGAAAAGTCGCTTTTACATGGAGGGTATATCACATTAACACCTAACTATTGCCCTATAATAACCTATAATATATTTCTTCAAACTGGTTTAAGGTCCTCTCAATATCATGTTTTTTAATTAGTTCCAGACTTTTTTCAGACATTTTGGCCTGCAGCTCTTTATCAAATGCCAGCCGCAGGATTTTTTCGGCTGCATCTTCCTCATTTCCCGGTTCAAAGAGATAGCCATTTACACCGTCTTTTACCAGCTCGGGTATGGCCATGGATTTAGCCGCAATAACAGGTAATCCACAGGCCATTGCCTCCATAATTGATAGGCCCTGCAGTTCTACTTCACTGGCACTTATAAAAATATTACTGACCCGGTAGAGTTTCTTTAAGTCTGATTTACTTACAAATCCGGTAAATATCACCTGACCGGAAAGATCTTTCTTTAGAGTTATTTTTTTAATCTTTCCTTTTCTTTTCCCCTTCCGGTTATTATAAATTGAAAATCTATCTTATCTTTTATCCTGTAAAGAGCATCTAGTATAAGGTCCACCCTCTTTTCCTTATCAAGCCTGCTGGCAGAAAGAAAGATTATTTTGCTCCTGTCAATTTTATATTTTGTTAAAATTCTATACGAAGCTTCAGCTTCATTAAATTCCTTCAGTTCAAGGCCGTTTGAGATAACCCTTACTGGTTTTTTTATCCCTGAGTTCTTTATCAACCCCCCGGCATAGAGGGTTGGTACCGTTATCACATCTATTTTGTTAAACAACCTTACAAAATAGGCCCATAGAATTTTTTCCACCACTACATATAAAGGAGTGCCTTCTTTTAAATATAAGTTATACAGCCAGTTATATGGAGTAAAATGGTTTGTCCCCACTATCTTAATTCCTTTTTTCCTGGCAAATTTTACTGCTGCCCTTGCTGTAAACAAATGGTCTTCTATGTGCACTACATCAGGATCGAATTCTTTAAAAAAAAATTTAAAATTAAGACCTGCAAATGGAGAAAACCTGAATTCCTTATGGAATATAAGAGGAAGAGAGCTTACTCTATAAACGATGATTCCATCTTCATCTGTTTGCCTGCCTGTAAGTTTTTTACCGGGGCAGACCACTGCAATTTTATGCCCCCTTCTTACCAGGCCTCTGACCAGGCATATGGTAGCGATTCCGGACCCTGTGACCTCGGGAGGATAACTTTCCAGGGCAAATAATATTTTTAATTTACGGTTCATAATGTTTAAGGATTCTCTTTGCAAATTTCTGGATTAAAAAATATACAGCTATTAAAAGGATTAGTACCAACGTTCCAATAAGGGTGCCGTATCCCAGGTACTTACTTATAAGTTCGCTGGCTTCACCAAAATAATACCCCAGGACCATAAAAAGCATAACTTTAGGAATAGTAGCCAGAAAATTAAACCATATAAACTTTTTTATATCTATGCGGAAAATCCCGGCAGCAATAAGAAAAGGGAAACCTATTATATGGGTAATTTTTGCGGTAAACAATATTTTACCCTGATGGTTTTTAAATTTATTATTCAGTCTCTCAAATCCGGCAAGTTTATCCCGTGTAAGCCCTAAAAACCTGCCCCAGCGGTCAACTATATTTTTCCTTCCCAGATAGCCAACAAAATACCATAGAATGTCAGCAAAAAGGTCGGCAATTACAAGCATCGGATAGAGGATAAATATATTTAAGTACCCCGTTGCTGCAAAAAAAGATGAGATAATCATTACCAGTGGTCCTTCGATTAAGACCAGGAAGAATATAATAGGATAGCCATATCTTGTAACCAATTCAATTATCTGTGAAGAATCCATAAATTCCCTTTTCCTGCAGTAAATCCAGTAAGGACACTTTAGAATAAATCTACAACTAAATAAAGAACCTGCTCAGGCATTTTAATAAGGTAAAATCATTCCGGCAGGATAAGTCTTTAATCAATCACTTTGGCTATTACACAAGTAGCACACAGTTAGATATCCTGATATATCTATAAAAAAGAGTGTATTTTATGATAAAATGAAGCGAAAGCCACATTGCTTTTAATAATAGCTTTAAAAAATTTCTTTTTATAATAAATGGATAATCTAAAAAATGAAGACATGAACAAAACTAAGAAGAGAATTACTCTTCTCTCTCTTATAGTGTCAATTTTCCTTGTCCTTACAAAGATAGCCATTGCCTATATAAGTAATAGTATCGGTGTTTTCTCTGAAGCATTAAACAACGGCCTGGACCTTGTTGCCGTACTTATAACCTTCTTTGCCATAAGAATCGCTGCAAAACCTGCAGATAAAGACCATACATATGGCCACGGCAAATATGAAAACCTTTCTGCATTTATAGAGATCATCGTAATATTTTTGTTGTGCTCATTTATAATCTATAAGTCAGTCCAGCGTATTATGAACAGGGATTTTGTCCTTACACTGAATATCTACATATTCATTATTCTTATAATATCCATAATTTTAAATATTATAAGGGTTTATTTCATAGGGAGGGTTGCGAAAAAATTTAATTCTTTTGCATTAAAAGCTGAGTTTTTAAATTATACAAGTGATATATTCGGCTCAATAATCGTAATTGCAGGCCTGGTCCTGGCAAGGTATGGTTTTTTGCTTGCTGACCCCATAGCTTCGATCGTTGTAGCTTCGGTTGTTATGTTCCTCAGCCTGAGAATGTCATATAAAGTCGTAATGAATCTTCTTGATTATATCCCCGAAGAAATTACCGAAAAGATAAATCAGGTCCTGATTAAAAATCCGGATGTAAAAAAAATAAACAGACTGAAGATACACGAAGTCGGGAATATAAAGTTTTTAAATCTGGATATATACCTCAGTGAGAATTTATACCTTACCCAGATTGAGAAGATAAAGGAAAAACTTAAAAAAGAAATTAAATCAAAAATTTCCGGAATCGAAACAATAATCGAGATAAGCTCTGATTTCTCAGAAAAAAATACCGTGGCAATGACCAGGAAAGTCCTTTCTGAATTCAAAGATATCCATGATGTCCATAATATCCGTGTCTATAATGTTGGAAATAAAAAATACACATCTGTACATATAGAAATAAATAAAAATTTAGACCTTGAATATGTTGAATCTCTTACTAAAAAAGTAGAAAGTGAAATAAAAAAACAGATAAGTGACATACATAGAGTGTATATACATTCCGAAGACCTAAAGAGCCATGAAAACTGGCAGGATGTCACAGACAAATCAAATGCAATGATAGATATTATAATAAAAGAGATATCCGGCATCGTAAGACCGCAAACCTGCCATAATTTTACAATTCTTAAAAAAGATAATCATTATAATATTGCATTTCACTGTAGAATGGATAAGAAAATAAATGTAAAAAAAGCACACAATATCAGTGGTACCATCGAAAACCTGATAAAGAATAAAATTGAAAATATTTCTGAAGTAGTTGTGCATGTAGAACCCGGATAGTCTAAAAGTTTCCTATATAATCAGGACGGAACATGAAAGATAAATCCATATTTTCAGTTACACACAAAGACAGGTCAATCGTTGAGCTTACCAGAAAAACAGACCATAAAACACTTGCCACCTGGGCAATTGATTGTGTAAGTCGTGTCATTCCATACTTTGAGGAAAAATGCCCCGGAGACAATCGCCCAAAAAAAGCTATTGAAGTGCTCCGGAAATGGATAAATACAGGGTTGTTTAAGATGGACGACATAAGAAAGGCCGCACTTGATTCCCATGCCGCAGCCCGTGAAATAGGAGAAGATAATGCAGCCCGCTCTGCTGCCCGTGCCGCAGGCCAGGCAGTGGCAACCGCCCACGTTCCAGCCCATTGCATCGGCGCCGCCAATTACGCCTTACAGGCAATTCATAGGGCTGCCGGTTATTCCGATGCCGAAGTTGCCGTAGCCAGGGAACGGGACTGGCAATACAAACATCTGCTTAAGCTGAGAGAGAATGGAGAGAGCAGCTCAAAGAAGGATTGAGTACAGAGTATGTTTTTGGAGAAGGTGATCAGAGATCAAAATAATCCTATCATTGGGCAAGTGCTCCAATACGAGTCTTTTTAAACCTGGCTCCTGCACATTCAAAAATTATCCAGGCTGTTGGAGTACCACGTTTGAAAACGACTTTTAAACTTAGCACTACTGATTTAGTAATTTTTTTTCTTGAAATACCAATTTTATAGCTGGTTTTTGTCCCGGGACCAAGATCGGATGGTGCTACACCTTTAAGTATGTTTCCTGCGCCCTCACGAATATGAATATCAGTAATACGGACGTTCTCCGGACCTAATTTAACATCAAAGTATAATTCCGATAGTAGTACAGCTCTGTCACCAAGTTCAGTAGGTGTAGGGATAGCAAAGTGGAACCAATTAAAACTGCTGTCTTGAAAGATCTTAGTCCCCCATCCTGCACGCTGTGGATTGCCTTTTATTCTTTCGGGATACTCAATTTGAACATCAGTCCCATGCGTCCAAAAACTATATTTCGACATATATGTCCTCCCTTATCATAGTTTATTTCCATTGGTTAAGGTTATAACAATTGGATTTTTGACTATCTTTTTACATTAATTTATTAAATATTGTTTTTTTAGCTTACTATCATAATCCAGGTTTTTCAATTGTGTGGAAATTAGAATAATTTAATTATTTTAAATTCACTAATTATTTTCACATTGCTGATGATAAACGTAGAAAATGGTGATTTTGAAACTGGGGATCTTACGGGGTGGGCCAATCCTTTTGGTAATAACAATGTAGAATTATCTTCTGGCAGCAATGTTGCAGCCCTAAGATTGTTGGAATATATTAGAATTATGGCAAACTAGTCATCCAGGAGTGGGTTTTCCTTCATTTGATACTATTAGAATTTCTTTGGTGCACAAGCTATGGGGACTTCTCCTATTTTTTATGTTGATGACGTTTTACTAAAAGTTAACCCGGAGGAAGAAACTACCAAATCCCAAGAAACAGAAGAAAATCATATATGCAGGGTATATAAAAAAAGCCCCAAAGGCTTTATTGCTTGCATATTTGAATGATATACTTGTTATTATATTATTTTTATTAATAATAAATACTAATAAAATTTAGATTCAATACACTTATTGATCAGTAAGGAGGAAAGATGTCAAAAGCAATAAAATTATTAAGAACGTCTTACTGGATAGGCGCAGTACTCGACGGATTAATGGTAATCCCTATGCTCTTCCCGGGCATAGGTGGTTATATCTTTGGAATAAGTAATTTTAATCCTGGTCCTGAATATAGATATGCGATGTATCTTGGTACAGCTTTAATGGCAGGATGGACAGCAATACTTATTTGGGCTGACAGGAAACCGCTTGAAAGAAAGGGCATACTACTAATAACGATATTCCCTGTTGTTATTGGGATAATGGCTGCGGGAGTCTATGGTGTAATATCAGGATTAGTGGAATTGAGAAACCTTGTACCGACTCTGGTATTACAGGTTTTTTTAATCACATTTTTTCTTTTTAGCTATTTCTACTCTGTATCTGTAGAAAGAAAAATTAAATCTTGAGATGATTTTTAGTTAAGAAGATGAATATGTATTCCAAAAAATCATGGCAGGAAAAGACGGCAGATAAGAAGGGCCTGCCAAAAATCCTCAGGCTGCAAAAAAATTTCCATTTTTTAATGCTATTGCAAAAACGGGAGCCAGAGAGGTGGATAGATGTGTCCTGGTTAATCCTAAAGAAGGAGAAGCGGGGGGTAACCAGTTTGTCTGGCCTATATGACCTTATAACTTTGACATTATCGTCAGGGAATTTCTCGAAAATAATTATAGGGCTATAGTAGTCAACATCGGAGCAGGTTTAGATACTACATTTCAACGAATTAATATTTTAAGTGTCCTATAGTTTAATATTGATTTGCCTGATGTTATTATCCTGAGACAGGAACTTATCCAAGATTCAGAACGTGAGAAAACCATTGCAAAGTCTGTGTTTGATTTTACCTGGATGGAATCTATAAATTAAAAGAAAATTGACCTTTCCCTCAAAAAAAAGTCAGATTAATAACATTTTAAGTGGACTAGTTTTTAGGGGACCTCATGGCTTTTAAGCGTTACAAAGAGACATCATACCTTGATTGTTTTCAGGCATTCTGTATTGATTTTTTCCTTGATAACATTAATCCAGTATAGGATCCAGCAAATGCAAAGATAATCAGGGCAGTCCATCCATACCACAGATCAACAAATTCTCCTGGGCCTTTTAAATTGCCAATAAGAGCAGCCCATACTATTATGTTAATTAAAAAGCTGCAAAACCAAATGCTCTTGGGATAAAATATTCCTAGAAATAGACATATTGCAAAATTATAAATAGATATACCGACAAACATTAAAAGCATAGCCATTTCATCGCTGAGCACTTCCATTAATCCCTCACCAATTAAAAAAGATAGAAAAAATCCAACTACTCCTGATAAAATAGAAATCAAGATTGCAATAATTAATCGAGAATTGTTTTTTAATTTCATTGTTCCCCCTTTTATGTTTTCTAAATGTTCATCCAACAGGTTCACTGGGAGCTCCTTTGCTACTCTTAACCATACTTTGAAATCATTATTGTCTTCCAGCATATTCCTAAAGGTCTGTACCATGAGATTTTTATATTCTTTAAGATATGACCTGGGATAAAGATTTAGCAGCAGACTATAAATTCTAATTGCCTTATTATTTATTTTTTTCATATACTTATCTTGAAAGCTTTAATAATTCCATACCAGGTAAAAGATTTCTTCTCCTTGCTAGTTTTACAGCAGAGTTGTATCTCTCTAGCTCCATAGATAATTTTTTTCTGCCAAGTTCTGTCAATCGGTAATATTTTCGCCTTTCATCATCAGATATTGAATCAGGCCTTTCATAGGTTTCTTCTATCAGTTTATCTTTAAGCATTCTCTTAATATTACCATATAGTGTTCCAGGTCCCATTTCTATTTTTCCATTAGAATCATATTCCGCCTGCTTCATGATCCCATAACCGTGTCTTTCTTTATCACAGAGGGCAAGAAGGATATAAAATACAGAAGGAGTCAGTGTTTGACTGTATTGTTTTTGTCTCATGTTAATTTACCTTGTATATCGAAAACAGATATATTTATTAGTTTCTTATATATCTAAAACGGATATATTGTCAATGTTTAAATTTTTTTTTATCTTACAAATTTCAAATTTTTATTGATCAAAACTATTTCTAATTATTGACATTTATATATAGACTTAATACCTCAGAAGTTATAAATGCGTCCAAGACGGGGAGATAAAAAATACCTGATTAATTCCTACTATATAAACAGTAGCCATTTCTATTTTTTTTATGCTCGGGAAATATCGAGATGCCGACACTTATAGCAGCGGTTATTTTCCCCCATCTAAAATAAAAGGTTTTTTTAGTGAACCACGTATTTTTTTTGCTATAATTGCGGCATCCTCTTCTTTATTTATCTCATGAAGAAATACTGCAAAAACACTTTTAATACCATGACATACATAAAAATGGTTGCGAATTTATAAAAATATAGAATTCTTTAAAGGAGTAAAGTTAAGATATCTGTGACATAATTGTCTTAAAAGTGGCTGAGCATTGTGGTCAGGATAAAATGAGACAAATGAGACAGTATAAAAAAGAGGGTTTTACTTTAAAGTGTTATTTAATTGTGCCTAAGTGCATATACATTAATACAATATTTAAGTAATAGCTATTATTGCAAATTGGTAGTTAATGGATTTACGCAAATATGGCTTATTTGCAGTCAATTTAGATGAGGCTCAAACCAGGATTATTGCTTTAAGTGTGAATGTTCTTTTATCAGATAGAGTAGCATTTTTTTGTGATATAGTTCCGATTTTGTTAACTATACCCTTTTAAGTTCGATATAGTTCCTATAATGACGGTATTGTGAACTATAGTGTTATAAGTGGAATATCTCCTAAAGTATTCTTCACAAGATTGATCCACTAACTACCCTTATAGATTAAGAAGCTTGGAATATTATCACTTACATGATGATAAAGGGTATGGCAATAGCCATTGCTCCAATAAAAACTACTATCAGGATAAAAAGGTTATACCTTACGTTATAGTTTACCAGAAGTGATGAATCATAATATCCATCTACTTTCTGGTCCTTATACATCTTTATAAGTCCACCAATTAACTTACCCCTGGTCTGCTTTCCCTTAAGTAGCCCAATAAGTACTATAATATTTACTACTATTATCAGGGCAACAATTATAAACATTACAATAAATTGGCTGACATCCTTTTTGGCTTCTCCTGCCATTATTGAATTTATTCCCAGGGACAAAAGGTTTAATAAAATGGCTGTAATTATGAAAATAATATCAGTACGGGTATTTTGCTGGAGCTCAGTTACAATATGTTTATGTACATACTCAATCATATTAATCACCTCCTCTTTTGACCACCGTGCTGTATAAAAACAGGTCCAAAAATACTTTTGTCCTTCATCGATAAGAAGTTAGAATCATTATTCCGTTTCCGTCAATCTTTTTTTATCTGAACCTTATATATCATAAGTATATAATCATAATGTAGACTTATCAATTAAGGAAAGTACAAGGAAAAATATTTATTATTTTTGATAAAGTTCTGACTTATTTAACTGGATAGTATAGGGTGTTATATAGTCCTTACTATGATGCTGATAGGAACTTCTGTGCCCCTCAAGTTGTCTCCTGGCAAAGTCAGCCGGAGTCTATTTCCCAACGAGCTATTAGGCCTGAACTGGTTATAGTCCCTTCTCCATGCCTCTAGTTTCTGTTGTGCGTCCTCGATCGAGAGGAACCAATTAGTATTTAAGCGCTCATCTCTTAGGCTACCATTAAAAGACTCAATATATGCATTATCCACTGGGGAAAGAGAATTCGAACTGTAAATAATTATTATACAAATATTTTGATATAAGTATTAATACAAGCGTATAGCTCCCCGGGTAAGATTCGAACTAATTTTCTATTTGTGTTTTTTAATAAATTATTAACGTCTTGAGCAAATAAGAATTTTTTTACATGCAATCTATTCAGAGTACCCTATTATAAGACTTATATCTTCATCTCTATATCTTCTGCCATCAATAGAAAAGTCTCCATCTGAATCTTGATTTTCATAAACTATATGAGACTTTAACCAATTACCGGAATCTAATATCAAATCTACATAAGATGTCAGACCAGAATATTCAATGGGATCTGCAGAATTAGAGAAGTCTCTAAATTCTATACAAAGACCTCCGGTTGAGTAGTCACCCGGTTCTAAAGGTACGGGATAGCCCAGCATCAATATCTTTATTTTGCCTTTAAAGGAAGGATTGCCAAGAAGACCAAATCCCTCTACTCCTTCAGGAAGCTTTAGGATAAGTTTTGCTGATTCTATGGTCTTTCCTGCTAGTGGGTCCAGGTCAAAAGAGAAAAATCCCTTTACATCACTGTTGTTAACAGAATCCCCTATAATAAGTTCGCTATTGTTTGCTCCGTCATCTTTAATAGCATATCCTACATGTTTTGGTTTTAAAGTAATAGAAAATACTGATAATTCAAGTTCTGGATCCAAGCCTTCAATAATGGTATCTCCATCACCATCAGGAGTAGCATCTTCCTCACATCCCCAGGTGAGGGTAAGAGAATCAGTGGCAAAACCTTCTGAATTTGTAGCTTTAGCAGTAAGGATATAGGTTTCAGTAGAGCTATTAAGGTTAATTTGGCATTTTACAGGTCCCCAGGCTCCAGAACTATCATCTTTGGAAAAATCTACAGTAGGGGTGGGATTTCCGGTAGCAATAGCTTTTACCCTGTAGTAACAGACCCCATCGGCTTCTGAATAGAGAGGCCCTTCATATATCTCTAAACTAATAGTAGGCTCACTTAATTCTTCATCTGGTGGCTCTTCCTCTGGAGGCTCCTCTTCAGAAAGTACTTCTTCTGGTGGTTCCTCCTCGGGTGGTACTTCCTCGGGTGGTACTTCTTCTGGTGGTTCCTCCTCGGGAGGCTCTTCTTCAACAGCTAGTAGGCCCTCGGCTGTACTGCATTGATTACATAAAGCTCCTGTAGTAAAAAGAAGGAGTAAGGTTATAATAGCTAGAATTAAATATATTTTATTCTTTTTCATGTCTACCCCTAATTTTAAATTATTCAATCTTCATAATAAACAATAAGGCTAATATCTTCAGTCCTATACTTTCTTCCATCTAATAAGTTATCCCCATCAGTTGTATCGTGATAGTAAGCTATTCCAAATTGCAGTTTATCATGAAAAACATTGGCATCATTTTCAATGGCAACTACTAGATCTTCTCTTGAAAAGACAATTGGATTTTCATTATTATCAAATGTGTCAACTGGTCTTACCAGTCCTAGCATCAGGTAATCATCAGCAGTCAGGGGAAGATATGTTCCCCACCTTAGACTTATAGTTCCTTTAAAAGTAGGATCTTCTATAACAGTACCATCCATATACAAAGTAGCACTGACTACATCTTTACCAGTGAGTGGACTAGTATCAAAGGCAAAGTAACCCTTTACATCGGTATTACTAATGGAATCACCAATAAAGCATGTGGTAGTATTTACTCCTGAAGGATAGACCACATAACCTATATCAGATGGATGAAGGACCATATAAGGATGGGTGGTCTGTCCAGTATCTACTCCCTCAATTATTTTTTTTATATCATCCTTATTTATGTCTGATATCTCAAATCCTTCTTTAATTTCACATTCCCAGTATAGGTCAATTGTATCAGTGGCAGTCCCCTCTGAGTTAGTTGCAGAAGCACTAAGTTTGTATGAATCATTAACACTTTGAAGGTTAACCTGAGCAATATATGGACCCCAGGCACCATTAGAATCATCTCTTGAAAATTTTACATCGGGTATAGATTTGCCGGTTACATCTGCTTTTATCCTATAATAACAGACATTATCTACTGATGAATATATAGGCCCTTCATATACTTTAAGCTTTATGGTAGGAGATTCAATTTTTTCTTCCTGACCAGAGGTTTCCTGTTCCTGAGCTTCTTTCCCTTCAACCTCTTCAGCTATATCTTCTTGGGTCTCATCCCGGACTGCTTCTTCCCCTATATTATCTTGTTTGTCTTTTACTGGTTGTTCTTCTATTATTTCTTCTGTTTCTTCTTTAAATTCCTTATCCTCAACACTTCCTTCTGTTTGGCTCTTACCCGGAATGCTTGATGAAGATATTAGACTTTCTATAGCTTGAGAAACAATTCCAAATATAGTTAGGAAGAAGCCCTTTATTTTTTCTATGAAGTCTGGAAGTACTACCGTTTCAGTCTTTTCTAAAGGTATGGTATAAAGATATGTTTGAGGATCTAAACCCAGATCTCGCCAGTCGCTCCAGACTATTTTATTACCATAGATATTGGGATAATCTTGTAGTTCAGCCGAAGAGCTTACTCTAAACGGGCTAAAACCTTTTTCTATATTATATAAATAAACCTGCCATTCTCCATCAATATCATCAAGCCATACCACATAGTTTCCATTGATATCAGGCTGCATTCTATTAGAAGAAGAGGGGCTTAAGATAGAATTGGTACTGGTCATTAGGTCATGTACTTTTATCTCAGACTGCTCCTGCCAGACTACTTTATCTCCAGAAATGGAAGGTTTGTACTGATCATGGGAAGATGGAGAGAGTCTGGTAGAAATACCGCTTGATATATCATACAGATATACCTGCCATTTTCCGTCTCTGCTGTCAGTCCATACTATCCTGTTTTGGTAGATATCTGGGTGTATTTGACTGCTGGTGGTTGGGTCAACTCTGGTAACAGAGCTTGTTAAAATAGAATATAAATATATCTGCTCCTGACCATCCCTACTGTCACTCCAGGCTATACTGTCTTGAAAAATAACAGGGTATGACTGATTGTTTGTTGAGGGGTCAATCCTAATAGAGCTTATAGTGGGTTCAGCCAGGTCATAGAAGTAGATTTGATTAACATTATCCCTTCTGTCTTCCCAGACTACTTTACTTTCATAAATAGAAGCCCATGACTGATTGTTAGTCGTAGGATCAATAGAAGAAGAGCTGCCTGTTGTAAGATCATGAATGTATATCTGACTTATTCCATCTCTTATATCTTCCCATACTACCTTATCTCCAAATATATAGGGCTGCATTTGCCCACTAACTGTAGGATCTATTCTTACAGCTTCATTAGCATACAGACAATTATCTAGGTTATAAAAAAATGTTAAGGAAAAACTAAAGATTATAATCATACATATGCAAATTGTCTTTTGCATGACACTTAATTTAAAGTGTTAATATTGAGCTCATTCAATAGTTTAATTATACTACTTTTTACAAAATATAACTCTAAATTATGTGGGTACTCTTAGTAGAACTGACCTTCTCCCCTAAAATTTGACCTTAACCCCAATCTTTGGTCCAGTTTTTAAGTTAGTGCAAAGCCATTTGTAAACTGATATCAACCACTCTGGCTTCAGGAGCAGGTTACATCGTTTTTTGATGGAGAGCCAGATCCAAATTAGGGAAGTTAGTCACTTTGAGAGGTGCACAGGGTGGCTGGGGAGGGAGGATTCGAACCTCCGATCACGGGACCAAAACCCGTAGCCTTACCCCTTGGCTACTCCCCAATAAAGTTAATAAATTCTATAACAGTACCTGCTAAAATTCAAATTTGAAAGGGGTTACGAATATAAATATCCTGAGGTGGCTTTAGTATTTACCGAATTAATACAAGATTAACCATAAACCGTTAAACTACTGGGGGTGGTGTGGGATAAAAATACCTTTGAAGTTACTGCTTTTAAACCTTCATACACGTCAAATGCTGTCCTTAAATCATCACAGAAGGCAAATACCGTAGGGCCGCTTCCTGTCATCTGGGTAGCAATTGCCCCCAGCTTATACGCTTTATCTTTTATTCCCTTTATCTTTTTATCTTCAACTGCTACAACTTCCTCCAGGTCATTTCTTATTTTTTTAAAGAAATTACCAAATTTTCGCTCTGCAATATTATTCACAAGCTCCCTGTGTATCGGCTTTTTCTCCTCACCTACTACGTCAAACTTTCCATATACATCTTTTGACAGGAATTTTCCTCCGTTTGTAGCAAGGATAATCCAGTAAAAAGGCAGATGAGGCAACTCCGAAAGCTTTTCTCCCCTGCCCTCGGCAAGAATTGTCCCTCCTCTTATGCAGAAAGGAACATCAGAACCTACCTCCCCTGCCAGACCCATTAAATCCTGGATCCCCATATTAAGGTCAAATAATTCATTCATCGCAACCAGAGTTGCCGCAGCATTCGTGCTGCCTCCAGCAAGCCCGGCACATACTGGTATATGCTTCTCTATATTAATATTTACTGTATATTTACCCCTTAAATTATATTTATCCAGAATCAATGCTGCTGCCTTATGAACCAGATTTTTCTCATCCAGGGGAATGTCTTCATTATTGCATGTTATATAAATCCCGTTCTTTCCCGGAGACTTAAAACTGCTATCCCTTTTAGATATACCGAAAGTAAGCTCATCTGAAAGACTTATGCTCTGCATTATGGATTTTATTTCATGATAGCCATCATTCCTGCCGTTTTTAGCTACATTAAGATATAGATTTATTTTTCCTGAGGCCCTAAGTTTTATAATACTTTTCATTTTTACTCTGCTTTATGATAGCATAATTATCACATATTAGGTATTACAGGTTTCTATAAAGGTAGATATAGTCCTTTAATGCTAGCTCTTCCGCCCTTACATCCCCATCCTTGCCAATATCGGTTAGCAATTTTACAATGAATTCTATATTACCGCAATATTTACTATTTTTCTGGGATAATGAGTTAACCATCTTTTTTCTCCTGTGTAAGAAACAACTGTTTATAAAATCAAAAAAACCGTCCACGTTGAAGTTATCATCTACTAAACCGCTGTTATCCTTCCTGCTTACCTCAATAACCCACGAATCCACAAAAGGCCGTGGGATAAAACAATTACGCGGAATTTGAAAACAAAATTTAAAGCCGGCCAGAAAGTTTGCCTTTACTGCATAGGAACTGTAATTTTTGTCACCGACAGATGCAAGCAACCTCTCTGCTATATCCTTCTGGACAGTTAAAACCATCTTTTTTACCAGCTCTGCCTCCATTATAATTTTTAACAGCAGAGTTGCCCCTATGCTATAGGGAAGATTTGATACCACCTTTCCTATTCCGTTCCTTAAAGCTAAGTCTTTATAGTCTAATTTTAAAGCATCTGCCTGAATTAACTCTAATTTTGACCTCTCTTCCAGCTCCTGGCTAAATATATCTTTAAATGCTTTTACAAGCAGCTTATCAAACTCAACGCAGATTACCTTCTTTGCTTTTCCCATCATAATTTCGGTAAGCCCGCCAATTCCGCTTCCAATTTCAAGGACTACATCCTTTGAACTAACCCCGGCGCGCTCAACTATCTTTTTAGCATTATTGGTATCAATTAAAAAGTTTTGCCCCAGACTCTTCTTGAGTTTTATACCGTACTTACTTAAAATCCTTACTGTATTTCCTGGAGAGCTTATATATTGATGCATTTTTTTTAAGTTAATTATTTTTTATTAAAGAAAAGAAATCTTCTGCATTCCCTGATGTAACCTCTGCAACTTCTTCAATACTTAAATCCTTAATTTCTGCAATTTTCTTAGCTACATATTTTACATAACCGGGATAATTTTCGCTGCCCCTCTTTGCCTGAGGAGCCAGGAAGGGAGAATCAGTTTCTATAAACATACGCTCAAGAGGAACTTCTTTTACAACCCCTATTACATTACCGGCATTAGGGAAGGTAATAATCCCCGTAAAAGAAATATATAACCCGAGTTCAAGACACTGGTTCGCAAAATTTATATCTCCGGAGAAGCAATGTACCACAGCCCTGAATTTCTTATCCCCTGCATATTTTTTAACCACATCAAGCGTCTTAACGTGCGCATCCCTGTCATGGATTATTACTGGCACATCATATTTTATTGCCAGCTCTATTTGAGAGCTAAATGCCCTTTCCATATCCCCGGCAGTGCTTAAATTCCTGTAAAAATCAAACCCCGTCTCACCGACTGCCACAACTTTTCTGTATCTTTCAACACTCTCATTATTATTGTCAACAACATCCCTGATTAAAGAATCGAGGGACCCAATTTCTTTACCTCCAAAACTGGAAGCATAATGGGGATGAACTCCAACACTGGCAAATACATTGTCATACTTCCGTGCAAACTCAAGTGACTTTCTGCTGCCCTCAATGGTGGTCCCAACATTTATTATATATTTAACACCTTCATCTCTAGACCTGGTTACAGTTTCCTCAGGGGTTAGCTTCTTTAGCATATCAATATGTGCGTGAGTATCTATAAAATACATAATATTATCCCTGCAACTTCCATTCTCTATTTATTTTTTTCATCTATCCTGGGGAAAAGTATCTCTCTTTTGCCGACCCTGCTTCCGCCTTCAAACTTACCCCAGACTCCATCTTCCTCAATGTTTATTTCTCCAATATCCCTCTTTATGCCCAGCTGTGAAAATATTTTTTGGCTGGCTGAAGGAATAAAGGGAATCAGTAAGATGGTTGAAAGTCTTGCCACTTCCACTACCCCGTAAAGCACCGCATCAAGTTTCCCCCGGCTCTCTTTATCTTTGTTTTTTGCAAGAATCCATGGCTGGCTGTCCTCTATATGCTTATTGGCCATATTTATAAATTCGGAGACCCTGGCCAGATACTCGGTGAATCTGAAATCAGCCATATAACTGCATGCCTCTTTTTTTAGCTCATCCCACCTATCCTTAAAAACTTTATTTAAAGTGCTTTTTGGTATTACCCCGTCCCTGTATTTTTCTATCATGGCCACGGTCCTGGAGATAAGGTTGCCGATATCATTACTGAGGTCCGAATTGTACCTCCTTATAAAGGCTTCAGGAGTAAAAGAGCCATCCTGCCCGAAGGATATTTCACGGCTCAAAAAATACCTTATCCCATCTACCCCGTATTTTTCTGACAGTTCATCAGGGTCAAGGGTAATTCCTTTTGATTTTGACAACTTTTCTTTACCCATCATCAGCCAGCCGTGAACTACGATCTGCCCCGGGAGATCTATCTCTAAGGACATAAGCATTGCAGGCCATATTATGGCATGAAACTTCAATATATCCTTTCCAATATGATGCTGGTCAGCAGGCCATAAGCTATCGAATAATTGCCTGTCATCGGTACCATAACCGAGAGCCGAAATATAATTTATAAGGGCATCCACCCATACATAACAATAATGCCCGGGTTCAAAAGTTATGGGAACTCCCCATTTAACCGTAGTCCTTGAAATACTTATATCTTTAAGCCCCTGCTTCAGGATCCCCAGCACTTCATTTTTCCTTGTTTCGGGGGTTATGAAATCCGGGTTGTTTTTAATATGTTCTATAATCTTTTTTTCATATTTTGACAGCTTAAAGAAATAATTCTCTTCTTTAACATATTCTACATCCCTGTTGCACTGAGGGCACTTGCCGTCCACCAGCTGGGAATCAAGCAGAAATGTCTCACAATATACGCAATATTTACCTTCATAGTTACTCTTGTAAAGGTCGCCATTATCCTTAAGCTTTTTAAGGATATCCTGGACTACTTTTTCATGCCTACTGTCCGTTGTCCTTATAAAATAATCATTGCTTATGTTGTATAGTTTCAAAAGTCTTTTCATATCATCGGCCATCATATCAACATATTCCTGCGGGGTAACTCCCTTATCCACAGCACTCTTGTTTATTTTCTGCCCGTGTTCGTCCGCACCGGTAAGGAAAAAAGTATCCTTTCCCATAAGTCTCTGAAACCTTACCACTACATCCGCAAGTATGAATTCGTAGATCTGCCCTAAATGCAGCTTTGCATTCATATAAGGGATTGCAGTTGTGACATAAAATTTTTTACTCAATTATAGCTCCAGTGCAATTTTTTTATTATATTAATCGTATAATCGCATAACTTAGATTTTCGTTGCAATATTATACAATCTTTGTTTATCTATGTCATACCTTGAATGTATAATTTTAAGAGCATTTTTTTTGGAAACACCCTGCTTCAGTAACTTCATAATTTCATTTTTTATATCCTCAATGGAGAAATTTTCTATAAGCTCACCTTTATGTCCATCCACAACCATCACTATTTCCCCTTTTATCTTTTTTGTTTTTACCTTCTTCAGAATGCTTTTTAAATCGCCCCTTATAGCTTCTTCATATATTTTTGAAATTTCCCTTACAAGACTTGCTTTTCTGTTGCCAAACCTTTCAATAAGCTCGGTTATTAATGCCTCTATCCTTTTCGGTGATTCATAGAATATAATTGTATACGGCAAAGTTGCTAACTCAATTAGTTTATTTTTCCTCTTTGCCTTTGATTTCGGCAAGAAACCTGCAAACAGGAAATTATCGGTAGCCAGCCCTGAAAGGACCAGGGCGCTTACTGCCGCATTTGGTCCGGGTATCACAGTAACTGCAATATCTTTTTTTATGCATTCATTTATTATCCTGTAACCCGGGTCCTGAATAGCAGGCAAACCCGATTCCGAAACCAGGGCAATATCCCTTCCTGCTTCAAGCTCACTGATTATACGGCCGATTCTCCTTCTGCAGTTATAATCGTTGTAACTTATAATATCCTTTTTTAAAATATTGTACTTGCCAAGAAGTTTTTTTATAGTCCTTGTATCCTCGGCTACGATTAAGTCCGCCTCCCTCAATGTTCTCAAGAGACGGAGACTTACATCTTCAAGATTGCCGATAGGGGTAGCACATATATATAATGTACCGCTAATTTTTTTCCTCCAGTATTTAAAGTGTTAAAGTACCATTATCTGTTTCTACTGCACTAAATAATTATTAATATCATATAAGAACTACTATTATCTATCAAATAAATCTGATTGAGAACTTGAAAAAAAATCAATATTAGGTCAGAATTTTAAATATGAAATCTGAAAATTTGCCAAAATTCCCCAGAAGGATAATTGTCTCTATTATCATCCTCATTTCAGTCTATTTCCTTGGCTCACTTGGGTACATGATTATTGAGGATATGACTTTTCTTGACTCAATCTATATGACCACCATAACCATTACCACAGTGGGCTATGGCCTTGTAAAAGAATTATCAAAAGCAGGAACTATATTTACAGTTCTGCTAATTATAGTAGGTACCGGTACAGTTGCCTACATTTTAATAAACTTAACCGATTTTATATTAGGTGAGTTTTTTTTTGGAAGAATAGAAAAAAGAAGGAAGATAAAAATGATATTAAAATTAAAAAACCATTATATAATCTGCGGACTGGGAAGAGTGGGTTCTGAAATTGCAGCTGAGCTTTCATGTAGAAATATTGATTTCGTAATAATTGACAAAGCTGACAGCGTCATAGAATTTGCGAAACAAAATAACTGGCTCTACATACAGGGTGATGCATCAAACGATGAAACTCTCCTTGAAGCACAGATAAAAGTAGCCAGGGGTTTATTTGCTGCGCTTGACACTGATGCAGAAAATGTTTATATCACCCTCTCCGCCAAGTCCTTAAACCCTTCTATCTTCATAGTATCCAGAGCAATGGTTCATGAAACTATCAGCAAACTGGAAAAGGCAGGAGCAGATAAAGTAGTTTCCCCTCAGATTATCGGAGGGAGAAGAATGGTAGACATGGCTCTCCAGCCCTCAATATGCGATTTCCTGGATACCATAATGCAAACGGAAGAAAATGAGATTAAATTAGCAGAGATTGAAATTAAAGAAAACTGCAGAATAGATGGTATAAATATAAGGGAAGCCGGGGAGAAATACGGTATCGAGGCACTTATTATATCAGTAATTGAAAAAGGAGAAAAAATCTCTGTTAAAAAAGCGAGCGGTCATACAAACATGAAACAGGGACATAAAATAATTGCCATTGGTACCGGGGACCAGATAAAATATTTAACAGAGCTGGCAACAAATTAACTAATTTTTAAAGCCAGTCATTTTTATACTTTATCCTTATTCGCTATCACGAATAATCCCGTAATTGTCACTTAAAAAGTACTGCACCCTTTCCCCTATATTTACAGACTGATCTCCTATTCTTTCCAGATACCTGCTTGCCATTACTATATTTGTTATAATATTTACATCTTCTTTGTTTCTATAAGAAGAATATAATTTCTTTAATATCATTTTCTGGATTTCATCAACTGTATCATCTGATTTTTCCAGCTTTGAAGCAATTTTAACATTTTTGTCTTTAAATGATTCAATTGCTCCATTAAGTTCAGACTTAACCAGGTTCCCCATTTCTACAATCAGATTTATAATTTCTCTATCGGAACACTTGAGCTCGCCTTTTTCCAATTTTTTAACAATCTTTGAAATATTAACAGCGAGGTCTCCAATTCTTTCCAGAGACTTTATAATTACGCAGATGGAATGGAGGTACCTCAAATCCCTTGCTACCGGCTGGTGCTCCGCCTGTATAATGATACACTTCTCTTCAATCGATATATCATAATCATCAATTCTTTTATCCCCGTCTATAACCTTCTGCGCCAGCTCTATATTCATCTCCATAAAAGCTTTTACTGCATCATCGACTGCTTCCTGTACCAGTCCGCCCATTAGTATGACACTGTTATTTATTTCCTCCATTTTATGATAAAACGTTTCTCTCATTTTACTCCTTTCTCATCAGCCGGAATCTCGTCCTTATGGCAGTTCCGGAAATGGCAAAAATAAGTACCAGCATTAAAAGAACCAGTGCCGTACCCCACTGCATATCCTCAGGCGAGTCCGTAAGCTGCGTGGCCAGAACATAGAGATGATAAGGCAATGCCATTACCTGACTGAAGATTGAATTTGGCAGATTTGGCTGTGAAAACGCAGCAACCGTAAACATAATTGGAGCTGTTTCTCCTGCTGCTCTCCCTATTCCTATAACTGACCCGGTTATTATCCCCGGTAAAGCCGGGGGTAATACCACCTTTACTATTGTCTGCCATCTTGTAGCTCCCAGAGCAAGTGAAGCATGACGATAGGAATCAGGAACCGTCTTTAAGGCTTCTTCGGTTGCCGTTATTATGACCGGTAATATAAGCAGGGCAAGAGTCAAAGAACCGGCAAGAATTGACCTTCCAAACTTAAGCATTATAACAAAAAATCCCATCCCGAATAAGCCATATACTACAGAAGGGACACCTGACATATTTATAATAGACAGTCTTATTATTCTTGTAAGCCGGTTTTTTGAGGCATATTCATTAAGATAAATTGCTGCCAGAACCCCTATAGGCAGTGAAAATAAAAAAGTTCCTATTATTAGATAAAGGGTGCCAAGGATAGCAGGGAAGATGCCTCCTTCCTTCATACCTCCACTTGGCCGCTGGGATAGAAATTCCCAGTTTATTGCACTGCTGCCCTTAATTATCAGATACACCACTATCCCTATTACAAATGCTACTACTATAAGAGTTGAAAAAAGCAAAAATATATATGATGTTTTTTCTATAAATCTTCTTCTTTTTTTACTTATTTCTTTTGCTTCCCACATAAGCAGTTTAAATTTTTATCCTTTTTAGATATATTTTTTAATTCTTCAAAGCTCAAATTCAATATTATACATTATAATCAATTTTTAACTTTCCCTTATTCTATTTATAAACCTGTCAGATATAAAATTTATAATAAATGTGATTATAAAAAGTATAAGACCTATCGCAAAAAGTGCCGAATAATGAAGGCCTCCCTGGATAGTTTCCCCCATTTCCGCAGCGATTGTTGCCGTAATGGTTCTTACCGGCTGTAACCAGGAAAAAACAACCCTGGGTGAGTTACCGGTTACCATAAGCACCGTCATCGTTTCCCCCACAATCCTGCCAAGTCCAAGCATTACAGCAGCAATCATTCCGGATGATGCCGAAGGCACTACAACTCCCAGTGTCGTTTCCCACTTTGTAGCACCTAAAGCTATTGAAGCATACCTGTACCTTTTGGGAACTGCATTAACTGCATCTTCTGAAATTGAAATGATTGTTGGTAAACTCATAAAAGCAAGCATTATCGAACCGGTAAGAGCTGTAAGCCCTATACTGATGTTAAAAAGATCCTTAATTATAGGAGCAAGAAGCTTTATACCTATAAACCCGATAACCACTGAAGGGATGGTTGCGAGTACTTCAATAATAGGTTTCAATACTTCCCTGACTGCTTTGGGAGCCAGCTCTCCTATATAAATGGCACTTCCCACGCCAAGAGGCACAGCAATTATCACAGCTCCCAGCGTAACCATCAATGAGCCGGTTAGAAGAGGTATAAATCCAAATTTTTCCAGTACTGTAGGTGACCACTTCTGACCGGTCAGAAAATCTAAAACCGGATATGTAGTAAAAAATTTAATAGAATTCGCAATAAGGAAAGAAAGTATTAAAGCCAGAACTAGAATTGAAATTATTCCGTTAAAAAAAACAAACCTGTAAATTAAAAAGCTCTTTATTTCTTTTAGTCTAATCTTAAGCCGTGACATATTTTTATTTTAAAAGAAATAGTATTATTTTACTATTTATTTTCATCATTAAACTAAAAAAAATTTAATGAGTATAATTCTGGCTGCGGGACACATCTTTTTTTATATCCTACAGCTCTTTCCATTGCTCTGGACTATTACCTGCTTATAACACAACTTTATATAATAAATAAAACCCCAGTCAAAAAATAAAATTTTAATCAACAGGTACAAATCCCTCTTGCAAACCTATTTCCTGTCCTTCATCACCAAGAATAAAATCTATATAGGCCCGGGCTATTGGTTCTAATTCCTTAGACGGTGAATAAACATACAATCCTCTGGAAATAGGGTAAGAACCATCTTTTACCGTTTCCACCGAAGCTTCCACTCCTTCTATTTTTAAGGTTTTAAGAGACTGGTCAAGATATCCCAGACCTATATAACCTACAGCATTATCATTATTTTTAATCTGGTTTACAATATCAGCATTTGATTGAAGTCTTAAAGCAGTTTCTGTGTAATCATTATCCTCCAGAGTCTTTCCTATCTGAACTACTTCTTCCAGAAAATATTCTCCGGTACCTGAGCTTGAATCCCTTGCAATTACAACTATCTCTACATCATTTCCACCAACATCCTGCCAGTTAGTAATTTCTCCTGTATATATTTTTGAGAGCTGCTCTACGGTAAGCTCGCCAATAGAAACATTACTGCTCACAATAACTGCAATTCCATCATAAAGAACAGTGTATTCCTGAACGTCATAACCGGCATCTTTTGCAGCATCCATTTCTTCATCTTTTATCTGCCTTGAAGAATTTGCAAGGTCGTTTATTCCATTTATTAAATCAGCAATACCTCCACCGGAACCCCCGCCATTTATAATTATTGTTCCGCCATATTCTTCCATAAATACCGATGCCCATGCTTCCGAAACCTGCAGCAGGGTTGTAGAACCTGACAAGACAAGCTCCTCACCTTCATAAGGCGGCCCTGCATCTTGACTACCATTACTTTCAGCTACATCTGTACTTTCTCCGCTTGTTCCGCATCCAATAAATGATAAACTTAATACTAGTAAAAACGCAATGGACGTGCTAGTCAATGATAAAACTTTATTTCTTCTCATTGGTTATTCCTCCTTTTGTACATTCAACATTAAAATTTTAACACGTAATAACTAACATATGGTAAAAAAGAGGTAAATCGCACCTGCTTGAACCTCAAGTTCAGAATTTTATCAAGCCCTTTATTTTATTTAGTAAAAAAATAGCCACGTTTCCTATTGTTCTTTGCGTTAGATTAAAATAATTCTGACTTTTTATTATAAAAAAATTGGTGGCGAGACGCAGAATTGAACTGCGGACACATGGATTTTCAGTCCACTGCTCTACCAACTGAGCTATCTCGCCAACCCGTAATCAAGACTGGCGGAGCTGACGGGATTTGAACCCGCGATCTCATGCGTGACAGGCATGTGTCCTAAACCGCTAGACGACAGCTCCGCACTACTATCAATCTATGGTGGGCGTTGCAGGGATTGAACCTGCGACCCCCTGCTTGTAAGGCAGGTGCTCTCCCAGCTGAGCTAAACGCCCATACTTACTGGTAGCCTGTAGGAGAATTGAACTCCTGTTTATAGGTTGAAAACCTACTGTCCTAACCACTAGACGAACAGGCCATATAATGGTGAGCCGTGAAGGGTTCGAACCTTCGACACCCGGATTAAAAGTCCGGTGCTCTACCAACTGAGCTAACGGCCCCTACTGCCAATTTAGCAATTAAACAACTAATATGCCAAAGCCGTTAGCTGTCCAATTGAATTAGCAAACGTAAAGTCTACTATAGTAAAAAACCATTGTCAATAAATAGGGACAGGGATATTGCAGATGAGTTTTTAGCTGGCATCTTCACGGTCTCCACCCTTAATTGCGGAGGATACTTCACTAACTTTCTTTATGCTCTTTTCCAAAAACTCCTCACCCATTACTCTTACCTCAGCCAGTGTGAACTTTAGTTTATCAGCTGCATCTCTTGCTTTTTCAGCAACTTTTGCCCTAGTTTTTAATCCAGACTGCGGCGCAAATAATAATCCCAGTATAAATCCGGAAAAAATTGAAATTAAAATAACTATTGATATCTCAAAAAAATCTACTACGCCAGATTTATGATATTGCTCATTTCCGGAATTTTTGTTAACATCATTGCTCATTGCCAACACTTCCTTTGCAATTTTTTTCTTTATTATAAACTATCTAAAATTTATATTGAATACAAAAAAGAACTGCCATAATAATAAACTTTGCCTGGCTGATTTTACCTAACTCACCAGATATTCTATAACCTCTACCCAGCCCCTGTTCATTTCGTCTTCAGCAATATACACATTTTTATACTTTTTAAGCTCCCCTGCAATAGTCTCCTTATGTTCCAGCGCATTCTTCATAAGGAAAAAATACTTAACCTCACCTGCCATTTTTAAATCTTCCAGGGAATCCCCCAGGGCTATGCAATTTCCGTCCGTAAAATTCCTTATCTTCTTGTCAAGTATTATTCCGCTTGATTTATTAACACCGGTAGGCATCAGGTTATAAATATGCAACCTTCCTACATCAAGGTCAAGGGTAACAAGTGAAGAAAATCCATTATCCACCAGGGTCAGCCCCCTGTATCCTTTACTCCCCAGCAACCTGTTTGCCCTGGCAAGGTCTATTTCTCCAAAAAACAATGCGTTATATGACCGGTATTTACTCCATTCTATTTTACCTTCAATCCTGCCCGGAAAATTTTTTTTAAAAAGCTCTGTAATTTTTACCAGATCCTTCCCGCCATTGGTTAACTCATATTTTATGTCATGGTCGTTAACCGTGGGGTAAACTTTTTCCCCCAGGTTATAAACCAGTTCTGCTCCGAGTTCGGCAACATAATTTTCCAGTCCTATCATCTGTGCACTATATCTTAACTGGTATCTATTTCTTCCTGATACCAGGACAATATCCAATTTTTTGTCCTTTATCTTCCGGAGAAGTCTTACGGCATCAAAATAATAATCATTCTTATAATCTTTTATAAGGCATCCTCTTTCATTAAATAAGGTACCATCAAGGTCAGTATATATAACTTTTAAATTCTCTAGATTTTTCTTTATCTCTTTTTTACTATCTTTAAAAAATTTATAGCCAGCCATTCTCCTGCCTTCTATATCTCCTATTTTTAAAACGGAATTATTATATTCTACCCTGTAGATTTTATATTAAAAGATTAGTGAAATTCCGACCGCACTTCTATAAAATGCATCACATCACTCTTTGTAATCATTCCCTTTAATTTACCCCCGGACATTACCACCAGATGGCTCAAGTCATTTTTTATCATTCTTTTTATAGCTTCAGATACTTCCATTGAAATATCAACTTTTTCCTTTTCTGAGATCTTCTTCACTACGTCCCCCACCTTTACATATTGCCATTTCTCCCTGGGAACCTCCTTTGCATCATGTATAGAAATAACTCCCACGAGCTTCCGGCTTTTAAGATTTTCTACAACCGGGAACCTCCCAAATCTATATTTCATAAAATAATCATCTACCAGATTTTGTATTGTTGTATCACTGGTTACATCAACAATGTTTTCATTGACAACCTCTCCTACCTTAATCCCTTTTATGGAAGTCTCAAAAACAATCTGCCGATAGCCTGTCTGTGCCGAAGATTGTAAAAACCATCCTATAAAAGCAAGCCATACTCCATTTAAAAAATTTCCAACGAATATAAAGAAGATACCCACTGCAATAATCATGAACCCCAGTACTCTTCCTGCCGTAGAAGCTATAAAGGTAGCCCTTTTCAGGCTGCCTGTTGTTTTCCATATAATAGAACGCAGAACCCTCCCACCATCAAGAGGGTAACCGGGAAGTATATTAAACACTCCAAGAACTACATTAATAATAGCCAGATATTTAACCGGCTCTTCCACCAATGCAAAACCTCTGGTAAAAAACCATATAATGCCAAAGAATATTGCCAGCACAAAACTCGCAGCGGGTCCAACTATAGCCATTATAAACTCACTAAAAGGTGTTTCCGGCTCCTTTTCTATCTGCGCCATCCCTCCAAACAAAAAAAGTGTTATCCTCTCTACCGGTATACCTTTCTTCCTTGCAACTAGTGAATGGCTCATCTCGTGTATCAATACCGAAGTGAAGAAAAGAATCACTGTAATAATAGTAATCAACGCCAGGAGACCCTTGTTAAGCTCCGGCAGAACTGAAGGAAAATAAAAGAATCCAAAGTAATAAGTAAATAATGCAAATATAATGAACCAGCTGTAATCCAGCCGTATCTCTATCCCAAAAATTTTAAATAATTTAATTGACGATTTAAACAATTGATCACCCTGCTTCTTAAATCCAGTTAGTAAAACAAATTTTTTTATACAACTAAAAAATAAAATCCTGTTATTCTGCCAGCTTCTCTACTCAACAATCCCTTTAAGATAAAAAATCTTTTAAATTTTTTACTGCTATAACTCCTTATATCAGTAAAGCTGCAACAATTATTTTTCTTGTAGTATAAACAAATCAACCTTAAAATATGATAAGATAGTTTTAAAAAATATGAAAGTATAAAAATGGGACTTTCCCAGAAACTATTATCAGAGATAAAATTTGATTCCTCCACCATTCTACTTGATATACTTTTACCCTGCATCCTTGCAATAATTTTTGGCTGCCTTATTGGTTTTCAGAGGGAAAAGGCAGAAAGGCCTGCAGGGCTGCGGACACATGTCCTTGTTTGCCTTGGTTCAACTGTATTTACCATTGTTTCATATACCGGATTTGCTTCAGTAGAAACCGGGGTTGTGGATCCCTCAAGAATAGCAGCCGGCATCGTTACCGGAATAGGCTTTATAGGTGCCGGAGCAATTTTCAGGCAGGGACCCCTGATAAGAGGCATCACCACGGCTGCCAGCATATGGATTGTTGCTTCCGTGGGTATGGCACTTGGTGTTAAAATGTATTACCTGGCACTGGCAGTAACTGTTCTTGGGTTTATGACTTTAACCATATTAAAACTTTTTGAGGACCGGCTTATCAATCTGCCGAAATATTCACTGGAAATAACTGCTTCAAAGGATTTTACCGGACTTGAAAGTATAATAAATTTAGTGGGTAAAAAATCCATAGATATAAAAAGCAAAAAATATGAATTTGACAGCAAAAATAACAAAAATGTATTTACCATAGTCGTAACCAGCAAAGATACCGGTTTTCCCACCAGAGTAATTGACAGACTCAGCAGGTTAAAAGAAATAGAAAAAATAAAAATTTACTAATATCTTGCCATATACTTTGCGCGTAAAAAATAAAATAAAAATTTTTATACTGTCCATATTCAAATATCTGAGGAAGTTATCCGGAAAATATATATCAGATGGATGTATAATTATGGCTTCATCCATTGCCTTTTACTTTCTTTTCTTCATTTTCCCCATCGTGCTCTTACTTATTTCCCTCTCCGGTATATTAATTAACAGGTTTGAAGTCCAGTCAACCATACTCGGCTTTGTCGAGGAAAGAATCCCCATTATATACAGCTTCACAGAATCCAACATATCAAAAATAGTAGAGAATAGGACCAGCATTGGAATTACAGGTTTTATTTTTCTTGCAATATCAACCACATATATATTTGATTCTATCCAGTTCTCGCTTAACAGGATATATAAAACTAAAACACAGAGAAAATACTGGAAACAAAAAATCTTTGGTTTTTCGATAATAACCCTGATATTTATAATTGTTATCATATCTTTCCTGCTGTCCACATCCTTTTTCTATCTTGTAAATATCATCGTTGACCATTTTAAATTAAATGAATCAATATCATCACCCCTGTTCAAGACCATATCTATCATGCTGGGCCTTATGTTTAATTTCGTTATTTTCAGTCTCATCTATTTCTTTGGTACCAATAAAAAAACCCACTTTAAATACCACATATACAAAGGAGCCCTGTTCGCAGCAATTGCCTGGGAACTTTCAAAACACATTTTTATCCTTTATATAAACAAATTTGTAAACTTCGAACTAACTTACGGCTCTGTTGGCTCAATAATTAGCTTTCTAATCTGGATTTATGTATCAAGTCTTATCCTTATAATGGGCGCTGAAATTAATTCTCTGGACCTGGTGAAAGAATGAAATTTATTGCCGATATAATGGTCGGAAAACTTGCAAGATATCTCCGCATGGCAGGTTATGATGTGCTGTATGAAAACACGGCAAGCGATGACCACATAGTAAAGGTAGCCGAAAAAACCGGCAGGGTTGTCCTTACTAGAGATACTCTCATGCTTGAAAGAAAGGAATTTAAAAACGGAACTATAAAATATCTGTGTATAGAAGACGATAATCTTAAAAATCAGCTAAAGCAGGTAAAAACTGAGCTTAAAATTCCCCTTGAGCCCAACCTTATAAGGTGCATAGAGTGCAACCAGAAACTTTTAAAAGTAAAGAAAGAAGATGTTAAAGACAGGGTGCCTCCCTATGTGTTTAAAACACAAAAAAATTTTATGTACTGCAAAAAGTGCGATAAATATTACTGGAGGGGCACACATTACCAGAATATTAAAAAAATCTTTCAGGAAATATGAAAATATCAAAATTCGAATTTTAATTAGAATTTTTCACATTTAAACCTTATAATTCACACAGGGCAATAACTCCTGTAATCTGACCTAACATATAATAGTATCTTTTTATAAAAATTACCGGAGAGAATAAAAATGGCTGTCAATCCATTTAAAAAAATATCTGACTTTTTCTATAGTGCTCCCCGGGTGCTTTTTATAAATTTTTATAAACTCTTTACCAGAACTAAAATTTTTAACAAAAAAAGGCTTTCTTTAAATAAATCTGCAATATTTGCAATAAACCACTCCGCAGATGCCGACCCTTTAATTTTTCTTGCAGCAACCAAAAAAAAGATATTTTTCCTTGCTGAAAGTGAAAACTTTGGCAACTGGATTTCCAGCTTTTTTATGAGAAAATTTGCCAACTGCATACCTTTATTTAAAAAGCAGTTTTTAAAAAATGTCAGAAGCTTCAAAGACCTTTTTAATATTTTAAAAGAAAAAAATGTTTTTTTCGGAATATTTCCCGAGGGAGAGTTAAATAAAAAAAGTAAACTAAAAAAATTTAAAAAGGGTGCTGCTTATTTTAGTTATAAAACAAAAATCCCTATAATCCCCATTTACATGCATAACATGAATAAAGCTCCTGATAGCAAAAAATGGATATGGACCAACAGGATTACGAGAGGAATAATCTCTCTTGCAAGGAACTCCTTCAGGAAAATACACATATTTATAGGAAAACCCATTTATCCCATTGCAAAAAGCATCAAAGAAGATTTCAAGGACCTTGCAAAACCGGAAACTTTAAAAAATATTCTTAACGATATTAATGAAGCCCTAGAAAATGAGTTTTTTTCGCTTAAAACTGAAGCCGATGAGCTTTTTGGTGAAGACAGCGAAGAAGAACTGGATAATGAAGTGGTAAATCCCGATCCTTTAAAAGAAGAACATTAACTTTCCAACAGTTTTATACAAAAAAAAGATAAATCTATCACATTTTTATATGGATTCTAAATAGTTTTAAAGGATGATAAAAGTTTGAAACTATAAGTACCACACGGAAGAAAGAAAATTTCTTTTATTTCTTAACCTTAAAGTCCAGAACTCTTCCCTCAGGACCGGTCACATCTACAAATATATTATCCCCTTCTTTTATCTCTCCATTTAGAAGTTTCAATGCCAGTACATTCTGCACTTCATTCTGGATAACCCTTTTTAAGGGTCTTGCCCCATAAACAGGGTCAAAACCTTCTTTTGCCAGTAATTTTCTGGCACTCCCGGTCATCTCAAGATTAAGTTTTCTATTTCTTAAGGTTTTTTTCAGGTTTTCAACCTGAATATCCACTATCTCTGCTATTTCATTAATACCCAGCCGGTGAAATATAATTATGTCATCAACTCTATTTAAAAATTCAGGTTTGAAGTTTTCCTTCATAGCTCCGGTAATTCTTTTTTTCATCTCCTCTTCATTATTTTCATCCAGTTCGGTTATCCACTGGCTGCCAATATTTGAAGTCATGATAATAACCGTATTTTTAAAATCAACAGTTCTTCCATGCCCATCTGTAAGCCGGCCGTCATCCATTATCTGGAGTAAAATATTAAAAACATCGCCATGCGCCTTCTCAATCTCATCCATAAGTATTACACTGTAAGGCCTTCTCCTTACTGCTTCAGTAAGATATCCCCCTTCCTCATATCCAACATAACCGGGAGGGGCACCTATAAGTCTTGATACCGTATGTTTTTCCATATATTCAGACATATCAATCCTTATCATCGCCCTTTCATCATCAAACAAAAACTCTGCAAGAGCTTTGGAAAGCTCCGTTTTGCCTACGCCGGTCGGGCCAAGGAATATAAAAGAGCCAATCGGACGGTTCGGGTCCTGAAGTCCCGCTCTTGCCCTCCTTATCGCATTGGACACGGCAGTTATGGCCTCATCCTGTCCCACAACCCTCTTCTTTAACCTATCCTCCATGTTAACCAATTTTTCAATCTCAGCTTCCATAAGCCGGGTAACAGGGATACCGGTCCACTTAGATACCGTCTCCGCAATATCTTCCTCATCCACTTCTTCTTTTAACATTTTATTATCCCTCTGAAGCTCACCAAGCTTTTTATTTTCCCGGTCCAGCTTTTTCTTTAGTTCCGGAAGCTTCCCGTAATTTAATTCCGCTGCTTTCTGGAGGTCTGCATCCCTTTCAGCATGCTCGGCTTCTATCTTTGCTTTTTCTGTTTCTTCTTTTAATCCCCTTATGTTTTTTATTATATCCTTTTCCTGCTGCCAGTGGCCCTTCATTGAATCTGCTTTTTCTTTTAGGTCTGAAAGTTCTTTTTTTATCTTTTCCATCCTTGAGACAGAAGTTTTGTCTTTTTCCTTTTTTAATGCCTGTACCTCTATCTCAAGCTGTTTCATTTTCCTTTCAACTTCATCGATTTCAGTGGGCATGCTGTCAATCTCTATCCTCAGCCGTGAAGCGGCTTCGTCTATAAGGTCTATTGCCTTATCAGGTAAAAACCTTTCAGATATATATCTGTCCGAAAGAACCGCAGCGGCAATAAGGGCGGAATCTTTTATTCTCACGCCGTGATGTACCTCGTATCTTTCCCTGAGCCCTCTGAGTATGGATATAGTATCTTCCACTGACGGCTCGTTTATCTTAATTTGCTGGAATCTTCTCTCTAGAGCAGCATCTTTCTCTATATATTTTCTGTATTCATCAAGGGTTGTTGCTCCTATGGCATGCAGCTCTCCACGGGCAAGCATTGGTTTTAACATATTTGAAGCATCAACAGCACCTTCTGCTGCTCCGGCCCCAACCACAGTGTGGAGTTCATCCAGAAACAAGATGATATTGCCTTCCGCCTTTGCTACTTCCTTAAGCACCGCTTTTAATCTATCTTCAAACTCACCCCTGTATTTAGAGCCAGCTACCAGAGAACCCATATCAAGAGCTATTACCTTTTTATTTTTCAAACCTTCCGGGATATCGCCAGATACAATTCTATTGGCAAGTCCCTCAACTATTGCAGTCTTCCCCACGCCGGGGTCTCCAATAAGTACAGGATTATTTTTTGTCCTTCTTGAAAGTACCTGGATCACCCTCCTTATTTCATCATCCCTGCCGATTACCGGGTCAAGCTTCCCTTTCCTTGCAAGTTCGGTAATATCTTTCCCATACCTCTTAAGCGGCTGGTATTTATCCTCGGGATTCTGGTCTGTTATACTCTGGCTGCCTCTGATACTTACAAGAATCTGGTATATTTTATCTTTGGTTACGCCTTCCTGCTTCAAAATTTTGCCTGCCTCGCTATCGCTTGAGGCAACCGCTATCAATATATGTTCTGTTGAAACATATTCATCCTTTAACTGCCCGGCTTCGTTAAACGCATTATTCAATATATTATTAAGCTCGGGAGATATATATAATTGTGCTGCCTGCCCGCTTACCTTTGGCTGTTTTGCCAGCGCATCTTTTACCTTACCTTCCAGGTCATCAATATTAACCTCAAGTTTTCTTAAAATAGGAGTGATTATTCCCTCTTTCTGCTTTAACATTGCAGAAAGGAGGTGTATATCACCAACACTCTGGTTGCCGTTTTCAGACGCCATCCTCTGTGCCTCCGACAGCACTTCCTGAGCTTTTATAGTAAATTTATCCATTTGCATTTATTTTAATCTCTCCTGTTCTTATATTTTAAATAAATCCCTGACTGTATAAATAAATATAAGCCAAATTCAGCAATCAAACAATAATATTATCCCTCGGGTTTTCGTTATAACTTTCTGCAAACTTATCAAAATTTTTTTTCTGCACTTCCGTTAAATTTTTAGGCAGTACTACCTTAATCCTTGCATAAATATCACCGGAACCCCTGCCTTTTAGCTCAGGCATTCCCTTTCCTCTAATCCTTAAAGTTTTTCCTGCCTGGGTTTTCGGGGGGATCTTCACAATAACATTCCCATCAAAAGTTGGCATATCTATCTTAGCGCCATAATAGGCCTCTTTTATTGTAACCGGTATCTCACAATAAAGGTCGCTGCCTTTTCTCGCAAAGAAATTATGTTCGGCTATATTAATCACCAGGTACAAATCTCCGTTCGGACCTCCCGCCGGCGATTTTTCACCCTCTCCGGCTATCCTTATCTTTCCTCCGTCCTTAATGCCCCGGGGTATCTTTACATCAATTGTCCTTGCCTTTACACCTTTCTGCATCCTGAAGGACCTCCGGGTTCCCGCATAAGCTTCCCTTAAAGTTATATTAAGGCTGGATTGCATATCCCGTCCCTTCTGCGGTGCTCCTCTCGTTCTTCCTCCGAACTGTGAACCAAATCCCGAAGAAAAGTCCTGGGACCTGCTATCCGCACTTCTTCCAAAGAACATCTCAAAAAAATCTGAAAAGCCGCTGCTCATGTCCTCGAAACTAAAACCTTTTCCTCCAAAATCATAGGTGTATGTCCTCCTGCCGCTCCCACCTCCGGGCCATCCACCGGCGCCTGCATTTGCATATTGCTTCCAGTTTGCCCCGAGCTGGTCATACTTTGCTCTCTTCTGGGGGTCCTTAAGCACTTCATATGCCTCGCCTATTCCCTTAAATTTTTCTTCTGCCTCGGGGTTATCTGGATTTGCGTCCGGATGATACTTCCTTGCCAGTTTTCTATAGGCCTTCTTGATATCATCCTGGGAGGCACCCTTATCCACACCTAAAACTTTATAATAATCCTTATATTCAACCATTCACATTCACCTTTTATCTTTATAAATATACTGCCCATAACCTTAAGTTTAAGTTATGGGCAGTTTATTTAGATTCTCCTAAAATTTAATATTAACAATATTACTTGCTATTTATAGCAATTTTCTTAGGTTTTTTTGCTTCTGTTTTAGGCAGAGTTATTTCCAGAACACCATTTTTATAAGTAGCTTTAATCTGGTCAGATTTTACTGGAACTCCGATATTAAACGACCTGTAGAAAGACCCATAGCTTCTCTCCACTCTAACATAATCTTTGCCTTTTTCCTCTTTCTCTTCTTTCCTATCCCCTTTAATTATCAGCTGGTCTTCACCTACTGATACATCAATGTCTTCCAGTTTCATACCCGGCAGATCTGCCTTTATCTGTATTTCCTTATCTGTCTCTTTAATATCCACGTCAGGTGCCCATATTGCCGACCTCTTGCTCTTGCCTTTTTCAGCGTCTCCTTCAAACCATCCGCCTATCTCATCACGAAGCTGAACTATATCGCTAAACGGATCCCATCTTACTACTGGCATATAAATCCACCTCCTTTTAAAATAGATTCATGCCTATCCTGTTTTATTTTTCTTAATTACCTTTCTTCTTTTCCTCATCATCTTTCGCTTCAAATTCAGCATCAATTACATCTTCATCATTATCTTTCTTTTCACTTCCCTGCTGCTCTCCTTCTGCTCCACCAGCACCTGTTCCGGGGCCGCCGCTACCAGCGCTAGCTCCGGCGCCTGCCTGCGAGTAAAGTTTCTGTGACAGCTCATTCTGCAGACCCTGCAACTTTTCTATATCTTTCTTTATTTCGTCAATATTTTCTTTTTCCCTGCTCTTTTTTAGAGTTTCCACCTGCTCCTCTATCTTTTTCTTCATATCTTCAGGAGCTTTACCTGCAACATCCTTTATCAACTTCTCGGTAGAATAAATCAGGTTATCAGCGTTATTCCTTACATCAACCAGCCCTCTCTTCTTTTTATCTTCTTCTGCATGTTCCTCTGCCTCTTTAACCATTCTATCAATTTCTTCATCAGATAGATGTGACGTTGCAGTAATCGTAATTTTCTGCTCCTTACCAGTAGCAGTATCTTTTGCAGAAACATTAACAATTCCATTTGCATCAATATCAAATGTCACTTCTATCTGCGGAATCCCTCTTGGTGCAGGCGGTATTCCATCCAGTCTGAAACGACCTATTGTTTTATTGTCACCTGCCATATCTCTTTCTCCCTGAAGTACATGTATATCCACACTTGTCTGGTTATCCGCCGCAGTTGTAAATATCTCACTTTTCTTGGTCGGTATGGTCATATTCTTCTCAATCAACCTTGTCATTACACCACCAAGAGTTTCTATACCTAGTGATAGGGGAGTTACATCCAGAAGCACAACGTCCTTAACGTCTCCTTTTAATACTCCTCCTTGTATTGCTGCTCCAACTGCAACCACTTCATCAGGATTTACACTCTTATTCGGATCTTTTCCTGTATATTCCTTTACCATCTTCTGAATAACAGGCATTCTGGTTGCCCCACCAACAAGTATAACTTCATCTATATCGCTTTCTTTTAACCCAGAATCCTTAAAAGCTTTCTCAAGAGGTACCTTGCATCTGTTAGTAAGGTCTGCCGTTAACTGCTCGAATTTTGCCCTTGTTATCTTTACTTCAAGATGTTTCGGCCCATTGGCATCAGCAGTAATAAAAGGAAGATTAATATTTGTTTCCGTAACAGAAGATAATTCTACCTTCGCCTTCTCTGATGCCTCTATCAGTCTCTGGAGCGCCTGCTTGTCTTTCCTTAAGTCAATTCCCTGTTGCTTGTTAAACTCATCAGCAACATAATTCATAATCCTGTCATCGTAATCGTCACCACCAAGGTGCATATCACCATGGCTTGCTTTTACTTCAAATACTCCTTCTCCAACTTCCAGTATTGATACATCAAATGTTCCGCCCCCAAGGTCAAAAACTAGTATTTTCTCCTCTTCCTTTTTATCCAACCCGTAAGCAAGAGAGGCAGCTGTCGGTTCATTTATTATCCTTAAGACATTAAGCCCCGCAATCTTACCGGCATTCTTGGTCGCCTGTCTCTGGGCATCATTAAAATATGCAGGAACAGTAATTACAGCATCTGTAACTTTATCCCCGATATAACTTTCGGCATCTGCCTTAAGTTTCTGAAGTACCATAGCTGATATCTCTTCGGGAGTATAACTCTTATCTCCCATCTCTACCTCTACCAGACTATTCCTGCCCTTTTTTACTTCATAGGACACTATTTTTCTTTCACTTTCAACTTCATCATATTTCCTACCAATAAATCTCTTAATTGAATAAATGGTATTTTCGGGGTTTAATGCTGCCTGCCTTTTTGCCAGCTGCCCCACCAGTCTTTCACCTTTTTTGGTTATACCCACTACAGATGGCGTGGTCCTGTTACCCTCGCTGTTGGTTATAACAGTGGGCTTGCCACCTTCCATAACTGCTATACACGAATTAGTTGTTCCAAGATCAATTCCTACCGCTTTTGACATAATATATACATCCTTTCTAAAATAGTTTCTTTTTTTACATTTTAACCGGGCTTAAAAATAACCCTAAAATTCCCTGTTGCTCACTTTATTCTCTGATATGCATTAAGTAATTTTTAAAACAATTAACAACGTCCTCCGGGCACTCCCCAAGTATCACATTATCCCTTCTTTTTATCAGTATTATTATTGACTTCAGGTTCATGCCCTCATCGTACATAAGCTCCCTCATATACTTAAGCCATCTTATATCCGCTTTAGAATAATACCTTTTCCTGCCCCTTCTTAAGGGGAGAACCAGCCGAAATTTCTCATAATAATACAGCGTTCTGCTGTTTACTCCTAAAAATTCAGCTGCCAGCTCTATTGGATAACTTTTATCATTTTCGTCAAACAATAATACCACCAACCTTTATGGTTACTTAATTTTATTAGACAGAAATGTTATTGTCAAGTATATTATAATAAATTTTCTATATTTTGCAAATTAATTTTTCACTTTAAAGTAAAAATATTTTTACTAATAACTATAACTTATAATAAAATAATGGAAAATATATCATATTAATTGACATTATCGAAGCTATCTTCATTGGAGGGTTTATTTGCTGGTTGATTTTTCTTCTTTCTCCAATATCTCAATAAATGCTTTTGCTATCCCCGGGTCAAACTGCGTACCACTGTATTTTTTTATCTCTTTTATTGCCTGGGCCCCTGTCATCTTTCTGCGGTAAGGCCTGCCACTTCTCATGGCATCATAGGCATTTATAATAAATGAGATTCTGGACAGTACCGGAATCCGCTCACCTTTTATGCCCCTTGGATACCCGCTTCCGTTATACCATTCATGATGTGACAGTATTGCTTCTGCTATAGGCTTTAGTTTAGAAGATGATTCCGCTATACGGTATCCAATTTCGGGAATCTCTTTTACTATTTCCCATTCTTCTTTTGTTAGCCTTCCCCTTTTGGACATGATTTCATCAACAAGTGCAAGTTTGCCTATATTATGAAGATTTAGAAGCAGTTTAAGCTCTTCAAGTTTTACATGGGAAAGATTTAATTTTTTACCCAGAAGAATTGCATATTCTTCCTTTTTATCATTGACATCACTTCCCCGGCTATCTTTTTTCAAGCCCTCTTTAAGAGACTCCACCAGACTTTCATGAAAGGGCTTGCTGTCTGATATTTTCATTTTATACATTTTACTTTCGGCTTTTTTTATTACATCATTTATATTTTCTTCCGCGGATTTCTTTGTTGAAACTCCCAGCGATATACTTAAGGGTAATTTAGTTGTGCCTCTTTTTTTGCAGAGAGCCTTTACTCTTTTTACTATATCGGAGACATCTTTTGCAGTAGTTCTGGGAAGTATTACTACAAACTCATCTCCTCCCCATCTTGATATTATATCTTCCGTTCTGAAGACATCCTTTAGTATATCCGCTATTTTCTTTAAGAGCATATCTCCGTTTCCATGCCCGTAGGCATCATTTATTACTTTCAGGCCATTTACATCCCCCATCACTATGGCAAGCGGCAGCTGCCTTTCTGTATCCAGCCTTTTTAACTCCTCTTCAAAATATGTCCTGTTGTACAGGCCGGTTAGCAAATCATGAAAGGATAGATACTCTACTTTTTCCTCTGCCCTCTTCCTTTCTGTAATGTCTCTTGCCATACCCAGTATTCCTATTATATTCCCATTTTTATCACGCCATGGTGTTTTTGTTATAGCAACCCACCTGTCTTCTCTGCTCTTATAAGTTTCCTTATATTCCACATCAACAATGGGTTTACCTGTTCTTATTATATTTTGCTCATCCCTGTATGCTATTTCTGCCATATCCTTACCAAAAAAATTAAAATCCGTCTTACCTAAAGCATCATCAGGATTGCCCAGACCCATTTTTTCAGCAGTAGCTTTATTAATTTTTACAAACCGGCTATCTCTGTCTTTAAAATAAATTGAATCAGGAATGTTATCCATAAGTGCCTCCAGAAAGGAAATTTCTCTTTCTGCTCCCATTTTTATACCTGCCTCCTCACCAATATTATTGCCGGTACCGTTAGATATGTTATTTATATTTTTCTTTTCATTTATCATTACTATCCTTATTCTCTTTTATAAACTACCCTGCCTTTTACAATTGTTGTATCAACTTCTAACTTTTTATCTAAAATGACTATATCAGCATCCTTACCCACCTCTATACTGCCCTTTCTATCTTCAATTCCCAGGCGCTTCGCCGGGTTAATGGTTGCCATCTTTACAGCTTCCGGTAATGATACCCCCACCAGATCTACCATATTCCTTACTGCCTTATCCAGGGTCAGTATGCTGCCAGCCAGAGTCCCATCATTTAACCTTGCCTGCCCGTCTGCGACTTTAACTTCCTGACCCCCAAGTTCATATAAACCATCAGGCATGCCTGCTGCCCTCATAGCATCCGTAATTAAGATTATTTTTCCCATTTCCTTGGTTCGAACTAAAATTTTCATAACAGCGGGGTGCAGGTGTATTCCATCGGCAATCATTTCTATCATTAATTCCGGAGAAGTTAGAGCCGCTCCTGCAACTCCGGGCTTACGGTGATTCAGTCCACTCATGGCATTAAAAGTATGGGTAACATGAGATGCTCCTGCCCTGATGCTTTCCTGCACTTCTTCATAAGTCGCCTCTGTGTGTCCTATCGAAATAATGATACCTTTCTTATGTAACCATTTTATAAAATCAATTGCTCCCGGCATTTCCGGTGCCATGGTTATTATACGTATTAAATTACCGGAAACTTTCTCAAATTCTAAAAACTCCTCAACTGAAGCTTTTTTTATATCTTCCTCCTTTTGGGCTCCTTTCCTGCTTATATTAATATAAGGGCCCTCCATATGTATACCAAGGATTTCAGCAGCTGTATTCCCCTCCTCATATGCTTTCCTGATTCCTTTGAGACTCTGTATAATTTTATCCCTGCTCATCGTCATTGTAGTAGGAAGAAAGGCTGTTGTTCCAAATCGGGAATGCGCAACAGCTATCTTTTTTATAGCCTCTGCATTTCCATCCATTGCGTCAAATCCGCCGCCGCCATGCATATGTATATCTATAAAACCGGGCACTATATATTTATCCGAAGCGTCAATTATGTCTGCTTCTTTTGTAAAATCTATATCCTTTTCATTTTTTATATCAATAATCTTTCCATTCCGGATATAAATAGCTTCATCCCCAACTATTTTAAAGGGGGTCACTATTTTCCCGTTTAAAATAATAACTTCTTTATTTTTATCATTCATTTTGCTCCAATTCCTCTACTATTTTTTTCTAAAAAATATTAAATTAATCATAAAAACCATTGTAATATTACTTTTTATTATTTATTAAAGGCAGGCTCGCCGCAGCAATTGACTGCCCGACCCTCCTGCTGGACTCATCCGGAAGATTAATAGTTATTTTATCTGCGAGCCCGGGGAATTCTTCTTTTAAAACTTTCTTTGCGTTTTGCAGGATTATCTGGCCTCCTTCACCCGATGTAACCCTCCCTAAAATTAAGACTGTCTCTATTTCATAAAATTGGGAATAATAAGCTATACTGTAACCTAAATAACAGCCTATCGTTTCAAAAACTTTTTTTGCCCTGTTATCTCTTTTAGCCATTAATTCCTGAATTGATTTTAATTTTTCTGCAGGTGTTTGCTTGCTATCAAGAGTAATATCTGCTTTTTCAGCAAGTCTTATAGCTGCAAGTTGTGAAAGATACTGGACTCCGCAACCCTTCTCACCGGACCACTCGTCAACAGGTGCATTGCCATTCAAGTCAACAGGTATAAAAGCAAGTTCATTTAACCAGCCATTAATATTTCCTTTTTTATTTATATAACCCCCTGCTTCACTGGATCCCATAGCAATACCAAGCACGGCATTTTTCTTTAAAGACATAGAACCGGCTAGAGCTGTAACTTCACCATCATTTATCACTTTAAGGGGAACGCCCCACTCATACTGTATATCTAAAAAAATATTTTTTACTTTTTTATTAAATAAATCTTCCGGAATTCCCCTGAATATTGAAGCATTCATTACCCTGTTATTTATATATATACCTGCAGAGCTTCCACCTATAGCATCAACCCGGGGCATATAAGCTGCAGTGCGGTGCAGCATGGACATAATTTCATGATAATGATATCCGGGATCAGATTGCTTACCAGGATTCCATACTACTTCCTCACTAAAAACCACCTTACCATCTATAGCAGCACTAACTTTCCTGTCACTTGCACCCAGGTCAAATCCAATCCGGCATCCGTCAAGATTGCCTCCCAGTGCAATTGATTTCTCACTGGTTGAAGGTATCTTATCAATACCCATATTAACAACTTCAAAATGCTTCTCATATATGCTGGACATAAATATAGAATCAAAGGAGCGCTTTCCTCTTTCTGAATATATATTTCTTAAATGCTCGCTAATCTCTCTTGAGCCCCCAATTATTATTTTATATCCACCATAAATCCATAGAAGTGTTTTTACCAATAATTCAATATATTGAAAATTATATGAAGAAAAATTAGATTCCTCGCGGAAAATCCTGGTTTTATATACCAGCACAGAATTATCTTCTTTCTCAATACCAATAGATAAAGAAATACCCCCACCAGTACTTTTAAGATTTTCATTAAAGACCTTAAGAAATAAAGCTGCAGGCTGAAAATTTTTATCAAGCGGCGGCTCTATCTCTGGCTTTACTAGCGTTAGTAGTTTTTCACTCATAATATTCCACCATCTTTCCATAAAGACTTTTTAAAAATCTTTTCAAGATTACTTTTTTAAATTTTTAAGCTTACAGGTAAAGTTCCCCCAGCTTTATATTCGCCAATTATTATTTCCCCTGCGACCCTCAGATTAGATGGGCTACAATCATAAATTGTTAAAAATGTCCCTATCCGGGGCAATAACCGGAGGTCATAAGGGTTACCGGAAATAACTATAAGAGGGATACCGGTATCCTGTAGTTCTTTAATTTTTCCTACCTGGTAGTTATTCCGAATACCGTCATAAACGCAGACCATAATCAATCCAGTTCCCTCCGATATAGATAACTCTTTACCGCCATCAGAAAGAGTTAAATGATCGGCCGTTACTCCTTCTTTCCTCAAGAAATCAATTATGAGGCCACCGTTTTCATTTTTATCTTCCACTATAGATAATTTTTCCATGGGAAAATTTATAACCATTACTCTTTCATATTTATTTTTTATTGGAATTAAATTATCCTCATCTCTTACAAGCGTTACACCGGCCTTTGAGATTTCGTATGCAATTTTTTCTTTTTCTTCCCTGTTAATCTTTCTGTAATCAGCTACAGGGGTACTTCCAAATCCAATTCTTTTTTCCTTAAGTTTTAGTATCCTTAATACAGACTCCTCTATTCGACCAGCGCTAATTCTGCCTTTTTCTACTGATTTAATTGTTTTTTCTACAGCTGCTTTTTGCCTGTCCGGGCTATGCGATATCAGGACTATATCCGCACCTGCTTCTATAGCCATAACTGATCCTTCTACAGTCCCGGAATTATCAGAAATTGGCTTCATTTCCATACAGTCAGTTATAATTACACCCCTAAATCCTAATTCTTTTCTAAGCAGACCCGTTAATATATTATTAGATAGTGTTGCGGGTACTCCCTTTTTAGATTCCAGAGCAGGTACAGAAATATGAGCGGTCATAATACTATCCACTCCGGATTTTATAGCTTCCCTGAAAGGGTAAATTTCTATCTCCTCCATCCATTGTCTATCATGTTTAATGACAGGAAGATCTAGATGAGAATCAATAGCTGTATCTCCATGCCCGGGGAAATGCTTTGCACAGGCAATAACTCCCTCTTTTTGCATGCCTTTAATAAAAGCTGCCCCCATACTTGCAACCAGATCAGCATCTCCACCAAAAGACCTGGTGCCTATAACAACATTCAGCGGATTATTATTTATATCCAGGACAGGTGCATAATCCATATTAATTCCCAGTGCTTTCAGCTGTAATGCAATTTCTCTACCTACCATTTCTGCATAATCTGTCCTTTGTGTTGCTCCCACTATCATGCTACCGGGGAAATGGGTGCCCTCTGGCAATCGGTTAACCCTGCCTCCCTCCTGGTCAGTAGATATTAAAAGTGGCAAATTAGGTTTTTTATTTATGGCTAATTTCTGTAATTTATTTGATAAATTGGCTAACTGGTTAAGTGACTCTATATTACGTTTGAAATATACCACTCCACCTACACAATAATCTTCTATCATCTCTTTTATATCAGAAGTTATTCTAATTCCGCTAAAGCCAACCATAAACATCTGTCCTACTTCTTCTTCAAGAGTCATGTTATAAAGTATATTTTTTAATTTATTTTTATCTCTTTCTATCAACCTAAAAAACTCCCTTTAAATAGTTAATTCTGTCTTCAAAATTTAAAGACTATCTATATAACCTGTAATACTACAGAAGAAATTATCCTTTTAGTGCCCCTGCAGATAAACCTTTTATAAACTGGCGCGATAGAACCAAATAAAAAATAATCACAGGCAGTGAAGCCATGGCAAGTACCGAAAAAATCAGCCCAAAATTAGTTTCATACTGGCCAAACAATAGTGCCGTAGCTATAGGAATGGTTCTTGCATTATCCGATCTGATTAGTAGTAACGGGAACCAGAAATCATTCCATATTGGTATAAAATTGATAATAACCACAGCCGCCAGCGCCGGGCGAAGTAGAGGAAGTATTATTTTAAAAAATATTTTAGGTTCGCTACAGCCATCTATTCTTGCAGAATTACTAAATTCTTCCGGAATCAACCTTATGAAATCAGTAAGCACAAATACTCCAAACGGAATACCCATTGCTGCATAAACTATGATTAAGGCTGCAAGAGTATCAAATATCTTAAGACTGATCATAATTCTGATTATACCAATAGTCCCCAGCTTTATCGGGACTATCAGGCCAGCAATGAAATAAAAGTAAAGAAACCTGCTTCCAAAAAATTTATACTTTGCAAGCACATAAGAAATTAAAGAAGAAAGAACTACAATTATAAATAGTGATGTAAGTGTAACTAAAATACTATTCCTGAAATAAGTTAAATAATTAGATACCTTAAAAAGCTGTACATAGTTATCAAGATTAAAAGATTGCGGCAGGCTATAAGGACTTGTGAATATCTCCTTATTCTTCTTTAATGATGTAGTGATCATTAAATAAATTGGATAAAATATAGTTAAAGCATATATTGTCAAAACAACATATAAAAGCGTTTTTGTTGTTCCCTTTTTAATCTTTATCATTTATACCTTCCTCTAAACTTATGCTATATCATAATCATTACTACTCATTATTTATTTCCTTCTTCCTTCGCTCCCATGCTCTGCATCCTGAACAACATCATTAAAATTAGAACCCCTATAGATACTATAAGTACTATCATAGTAGCTACCGTAGCTCCCATGCCCATACCCCAGCCGCCTCTTCCGGTCGGGAAAAATGCTGCTCTATAAAACAGGGAACCAAACAAGTCAGTACCATACTGTGGATTCGCATATGGGCTTGTCATAGCATAAACAATATCAAATTGTGTAAAATCACCAATAAAAATTAATATCGTTACTATCCCCACAATAGGCAGAATTGAGGGAAAAATTATGTATCTAATCTCGGCTAACGGTCCGGCGCCATCAATCCTTGCTGCTTCTAAAACTTCTTTATTTATGGTGTCTATACCTGCAGTATAAAAGATAATTGACGTACCCAAAAACTGCCAGCTTGTAACAACTGCTATTACCACCAATGCTATTGATGGGGTACCAAGCCACGGCCTTACCAAAAATCCCAGCCCTACGACTTCAAGGAATTTATCAAAAATCCCCCAGACAGGATTTAATATTAAAGTAAATAAAAACCCCGCTACTATTACCGATAACGTAGTGGGCAGGAAACTTATCCTCCGGAAAAATGTATTTCCAGAAAACTTCCTCGTAACCATAATTGCTATAAAAAAACCAATGACATTTTGGAAAAAAGTCACTATCAAGAAAAATGCCACGGTGTTTTTAAAGGCATTAAAAAATCTTTCGCTATAAATGTCCGTTGTAAAAAGTTGTATATAATTCTTAAATCCAACAAATTCTTTAGGAATTATTCCGGGTCCGCCGAACAGGCTAAAAAACATTGCATGCAATATCGGAACGACCAAAAAAACAGTATATACAATAAATCCCCCTGCTAGGAAGAGAAGAATAAAATAATTTTTTTTCTTCCCTAAAGTCTCTGCCATAAATTTCTCCTGATATCTAATAAACCTTTCTACACTTCTTAATGTTAATGATAATTAAAGTGATCGCCTTAAAACCCGTAGTGGTTGTCCTGGCAGATTCATTCTGCCAGGACAATTCCATAAACTACAAGAGACTAAAAAGGTACCCATAACCCGTGCGCTACTGCATGGGTTCATACCATTGTTCCAGACCATCCTGTACATGAGCTGCTGCTTCTTCTGGAGTGTATTCATCAGTTAGAAGACCGGCCATGGCTTCAAGCATCAAATCATATCCTGAAGGCACGCCTGACATTAGCTTCTCCCAGGTAGTTCTGATAGTTACATCTGCATCACTTGCTTCTGCGATCATTTCTGATGCCAGTTCATTGGATATTGTGTAATCACCAGGTACATATGAGAAGAAACCAGGTGTCTCTTCCATCATTATTGCGGCAAACTCTGGTGTAGCAAGCCAGTTGGCAAGTGCCAGTGCTGCATCCATATTTTCTGAATCCTTGTTTACACCTATGCCATAATCAACATGGAAGCAGTATTGCAGGGTATCACCTTCATTCTCAACCGGTGGCGGGAACCAGCCAATATCAGTTAATCCAAGTCCCTCAAAAGTGGCTATTTCCCATGATCCTCCTATATACATGGCTGCCTGTCCGGTTCCAAACAACTGCTGCATACCAACATAATCAATAGCTTCATAACCATCTGGTAAGTATGGCTGCAGCTGGTCCATAGCCGCAAATGCATCTACAAATGGCTGATCGGTCATTTTCATTTCTCCAGCAACAAGCGCCTGCCTGCTTTCCTCACCGCCATAGAAGTTAGCACCTAATCCGCTATACATAACTTCATATAGATCCCATCTATCATTTGTACCCTGAGCAATTACAGTCTCTCCATTATCCTTTAACGTCTGGCAAACATCTAGAAATTCTGCCCATGTTGCCGGCTCTGTCAAGCCATACTTATCAAAAATAGCAGTATTGTAATAAATGCCATGAGTTACACCAGCCATTGGTACCCCATATATGACACCGTCATCAGTAGCCCAGGCATTTATTGCTGCATCAGGAAAGTTAGACAATGCTGACACTTCATCATTCAATTCAACCAGATAACCTGCATCATAGACAGCTTCACCATCATCAAATGAACGCAGGAACATTATATCCGGTCCTACTCCTGTCTCTAAGGCAGAAGTAAGCTGTGCGTCATACTCCGTATTCTTTGTCGGCTGGAACTCAACCGTGACGTTTGGGTATTTTTCAGTAAAATTGGCAAGCATCGAATCCCACAAAGCAATATCCTCGGTTCTCCAGCTTCCAAACTCAATTGTTCCTTCTATAGCTTCCGTAGTTTCAACTTCTGTTTCTTCTCCACCAGCATCTTCGCCGGTATCTGCTGCTTCTACTTCTTCTGCTCCTCCATCTGCTTCTTCCTTACATCCAACAAGCGAAAAGGTTGCTATCATTGAAACAGTTAGAAGTATTGCCAAAAAAAACCATAATATTTTTTTCATTTTTTATACACTCTCCTCTTTTAATTTTACTTATCCACAAAATTCTAATAAAATCTTTCCTGAGATTTGTTTAGGGCTTTAGTTCTAGCGGAACTCAAGGCATACCTGGACAAATCTCATTATTTTTTTTGCATAGACTCTCCTTCCTTTCCTCCCTATATTAATCAAGAAAGACAACTAGCTGCTTTTTAATAATCAATCACCCCCTATTTTATAAAAAGATTTTTTTCTTTATTTTATATAAAAACTTACAGTCCTATCTTTATTCTCCTTTCATGAAGAAACAGAAAAATGAAATATTTCTTTCAAAGGAATTGCCGCAGAAGCAATTATTCTAAAATCTTTCCCGAGGGAAATAGAGCATATTTCTAATTTGTCAGTAAGGATGTTCAGAGCTTTCCTGAAGACTATTTTTTTTACTTCAGAAATAAGAAAATGGTTATTATATGCAAGTTTACCCCCCAGAATAATTACATCCGGATTTATCATATTCACAAGATTAACTATCCCCATCCCCAGATATGCTGCGGTCCCGGCCATAATTTTTTTTGCGAGCTTATCATTTTTATCAAGTGCTTCGCGAAAAATATATGGAGTAACTTTTTTTATATCTCCTTTTGTTAGTTCAATCATCAAAGTATCTTCACCATTTTCTACAGAATCCAGTATTTTAGAGTAAACAGCAGACCAGTTGATATAATTTTCCAGGCAACCCTTGTTCCCACAACCACAGACAATACCATTTATATCTACGCTTGTATGACCGAATTCTCCTGTCCCTCCGCTATGTCCACGAACGATATGGTCATTTACTATAATTCCAGCTCCTACACCGTCACCGATTGTAATATATACCAGGTTCTTTAACTTTTTATATTTGCCAAATCTTTTCTCTGCCAGCACAATTGCATTTGTATCATTTTCCAGCCAGACCTTAAGCTTAAGCTTTTTTTCAACTATCTCCTTTAGCGGAATGTTTTTTAATTTCAGTTTCGTATTTTCATGAATTACTGCCTTATCAACACTTATAATTCCTGGAGAGGTGATAGAGATGCCAATACACCTTTTTAAATCACTTTTAGAATATATCTTTGAGAATTTGCCAATTGAGTCTAAAAAGTAATCAATAAATCTTTCTCCCGTTAATTCATTTACAGAGTAAATTTCCTGCTTTCTTATTTTTGCTTCTAAATTTGTTTCCGCTATCTTTATATAAGAATTAGTAATTGCAACTGCAATAATAAATTTACTATCAGAATAAAACCGCAATAATATTGGTTTCCTACCACCACTTGATTTGCCTACTCCTTCTTCATATACAAGCCCATTTTTTATTAATTTTTTTACTGCTTCTGTTACTGTAGTAGAGCTAATTTTATTTCTTTTGGCTATTTCACTTCGCGAAATGGGACCATGATTTTGTATGGTTTTTAGAATTATAGACCTGTTTAATTCCTGAATTAGTTTTAAATCGCCGGTTCTCTGCACCTGGAAAGCTCCTCTTTTTAAACTTACTTTTGCCACTGCCCTTATTAAGTTATTAAATAATATAATACCCTTAATTTATTGTCAATAAGATTATTAAAAAGTTTTTTTAAATTTAAAGTTAATATAAAACAGAGACATATTGAGACATTATTGTTAAATAAAAAAATTAGCAGGACCTACTTTATAAATTATTATCAGATTTTAAATCATAGCCAACATAGAATCCAGAAATAGTCAGGGTAGCTATTTATAGAAAAACAATTATCCAGATATAATTTCCTGAACTTTTTTTTACTTCCAGTAATCGGGCCTTTTTATCTCATTTCCTTCCCTATCAATCACTATCTCCGGGAACTGGCTCTTTTTGAAATAATTGGTAAAAATCTTTGCACTAAAATGACAATGCTCCTTTAATCTATCTGTTTCTCTGTAAGGAGGAAAGAATATAACCAGTTTGACATCAAATAACTCCAGTACTGCTTTACATACCGGCACGAGGTCGCTGTCACCGGATATCAGTACCTGGGTATCACAATTTTTTTGATAAGCATCTTTAAAAATCTCAACCGCTATATTCATATCGGTCATCTTTTCACTGAAATTTCTAAACACCCTGCCGCACCTGTTACAAACAGTTACTCCTTTCTGATGTCTTCCCAAAAAAATATTAATATCTTCCATAGTTCTTAAAGCTTTTATGTAAGAAGATTGCCTGTAATATTTTTCTTCATCAAATTTAGTTGAGACCATACTGGTAAAATACTTTATCTCTCCTACGCTCTGGTTTGGAAGACATAACTTCTCTGCCAGCCTACTTAAATCCAGCCAGTAATATTTCCTCAAGCCCGCTCTTTTTAGCCCGTTATAAAGATTTAATCCATCAATGTAAAAAATTACTTTCTCATTCATAACTCCCTACCAAATAAGAAAGGCCCCCTGAAGAGGCCTCCTGACAGAGATACTATCTCTGCTGTGGTATCAAAATTTAGTTTTGCATTAGAATTATAGAACAACCCCGCTCCCTTTGTCAAAATACTTTTTGTCCTGCATATATTACATAGAATTTCTTCTTTTCCGCTATAACTATTTTAATTTAGAACTCTTTCTCCAACAGGATTGTTTTCCATTCAAATAATATCTATTTCAATCATATCATATCAATATATAAAAATAATATTACTTTATAATTATTTTTCTCTGATTTTTAATGAATTTTCTTTATGATATAATCCAGATACAAAAGTAAATATTTAAAACTACTGTCGTCTTTGCGGATTGCCGGCAGCTTTTTAATTGTTATTTAAAATTAGGTTAAAGATATGATCTTTCAAAATTTCTATCTTAATACAGCAGTTATTCTAATTATCTCGTATCTTATAGGTTCCTTCCCGTCTGCTTACATTGCCGGGAAAATCAAAGGCATTGATATAAGAAAGGAAGGAAGTAAAAATGTAGGCGGTATGAATGCAATTACAAATACAGGTAAATTCCTGGGTATGACCGTAATAATTACCGATATAGCCAAGGGTGCACTTGCTGCTTATCTTGCTTCCAGGTTTTCAGACCATATCTTTGTCCCGCTGCTTGCAGTCGTTTTTACAGTTATCGGCCATAACTGGATGATTTATATTGGATTTAAAGGAGGTAAAGGTGTTTCTACATTTCTGGGCGGACTTCTTTACCTTTCACCATTATCATTTCTATTCCTTTACCTTCTTTTTATACCAATTGCACTTTTTATTCTTAAGGATTCTTATCTTTCAACTGCATTAGGATTTTTTTTATTTTCTTTTTTTCTCTGGGTTTATGAGAAGAGTATCTGGTGGCTTATCTTTGGGATACTTATTACCATAATTTACAGTATCAAAAGCTATGACATGCTTAAATCATACTATACTAGAAGAAGGAAAGATGTAAGCCCCGTAATGAAAAAAATATTTAAACCATTTTTTAAAGGAATGTAAAAATGAAATGTCCCTTTTGTTCAAACCCTGATACAAGAGTTATTGATTCCAGATTGACAGAGTCCAGTGACTGCGTAAGAAGAAGAAGAATGTGCGAAAAATGCGGTAAAAGATTTACCACTTATGAAAGGGTGGAAAGCCAGCCAATTGCAGTTATAAAAAAAGACAACACAAGAGAGCCCTTTGATAGAAATAAGATACTCAGCGGGCTTATCAGGGCATGCATTAAAAGAAATATAAGTACGGAAAAATTAAATAAAATCGTAGACGACATTGAAAACGAAATTTCCAGCATGCCTTCAAATGAAATACATTCCAGGGAAATAGGAAACCTGGTTTTAAAAAGACTTAAAAACCTGGATAAGGTTGCATATATAAGATTTGCTTCCGTTTATAAGCAGTTTAATAACATAAAACAATTTACGAGGGAACTCTCGGAATTAAAGAAATCAAAATAAATTCTTAAATCAAATATCTTTTCTGCTCTGCTTATCTATTCATGCCTGAAAACTATATTATCCCTGCAGTTATTATTATAACCTGCCCTATAACTTGTACCTCAGCACAGCGCCGATACTGCCTGCTTTAATTAATTTATCGTTTCCTTCTACATCAACTACTTCACATCCCTGGTCCAGCGCGCCTTCAACAATCTCATCAACCATATCATTATAAAACAGTATCCCTCCTCCACAATAAGGACATCTTTCTTTTTTCTCTATTGTCAGATAGCCGCATTTCTTGCAAACATAACCACTGTGTGTAAACTTGCTGTCATATATTAAAATCCTTATTTGCTCGGATAATAAAGATTTTATAGTAGCGCCAATTCCCATTACGCTCATCCCGTTCGGATTATATTCATTAATCAACTTATCAATAATGTCATTTTTAGCTTTAGTCTCAAACTCTTCAATAACTCTCTTTGCCTTTTCTGTAATCGTTGAGATTTTTGAATCCGGTTCTTCATCAATGCTCCCTATATATACCGATTGCAGGTAACTATGCATATAATTTTTAAACTTTGGAATAATTTCTTTCCTGCCCGATAATATCAGATAATCAAATTTCTTTTCTTTAAAAAGTTTCATCACCTCTTCATTTAACAGTTTAAAAAAATGATGCAATTTTTCCTCTAGCCTCCCGAGGATCTTTTTTTCTCTTAACACTGCCTGGCTCCTGAAATTTACTTTTGAGGGAACATCACTTATAAACGCTCCCAGGTATTCATTAGGCCCGCCCAGATAAATAGAATAAATCTGAGCTTTTTCCCTATCTATCATTAAAATTCCATACTTTTTGGAATTATTAATAAGAGCTCTTATGCTCTGGGTATATGGCTTGGGATCAATTATTATTCTGGACTTCATTATTATGGGTATCCTGAATTCCTCCCACAGACCATCACCGGAAGAGAAAATTGCCAGTGTTTTAGTAGAATCTGCCCTGAATTTATCATTTACAAATGACTTTGCCTTTTCATATATCTCATATATTTCTTTTTTCTCATTTTTATCAATTCTTTCATCTGCATCTAAATTTTCTTTACTACTGACAATCATTGAATTCAGTTTTGTCTGATAATTTTTTTTAGAAGTCCTGGATCTGTCAACCAGAAGATATATACTTACCACTGGTTTTCCGGCTGGCTTATAATTCAATATTTTCTTTAGGCCTGAAGTTCTAACTTCCCTATTTTGCATAAATAACCAATCCTTACTATTTCTTTTTACACTTTTTTATAATTTTAATTATATAAAAAATACAGTATCTTGAAAATTCTACTGTACTATTATCCTTTAAACTTTCATTTATAACCAAAATTTATTATTATTATACAATATTCATTCAAGAAAGAGAGCAGGGATGTTTACATATATCGGATATAAATTCCTTGAATTTATATCTATTTTAACCCCATATCCAGTAACATATCTTATTGCAGAATTTGGTGCCAGATTATGGTTCTTAAGCGGCACCAATGTTAAAGTCACTAAAAAGAACATCTGCAATGTTCTTGATATTGACATTAACAGTAAAAAAGCCCGCAGGATAGTTTTAACAATTTTTATAAACTGGGCAAAAAATATCGTGGACTTTCTTAAACACTCTGTTGTTTCCAGGGAAAAACTAAAGAAAAGAGTTGATATAAGGGGACTTGATTATCTTAACAACGCTCTTAAAAAAGGTAAAGGGGTGGTTATCTTTACTGTACACATCGGTAATTTTGAGTGGGGAGCATGTAGACTTGCTGTTGAAGGATATGATATGTGGGGGTTGAGCCTTGTCAGAAAAAGTAAACTAACTACAAAATTTTTTGAATTAAAAAGATTATCCAAGGGGCTAAATACTCTTTATATAAATAGAATGCTAAATGTTCTTAAAATACTTAAGAACAACGGTATAGTAGCCGTCCCGTCAGACTGGGACCCTACAGGCCTGGCTTCAAGTCCGTTTACTTTTTTTGGCAAAAGAGCTTACTTTCCCACAGGAGCCCTGCAGCTTGCATTAAAATCCGGTGCGGAGCTGGTGCCCAGTTTTATCCAGAGAAAGGACAAATACAACCATCTCCTGATAATTGACCGTCCGTTAAAACTAATAAGAGAAGGGGATAAAGAAACACTAATAAAAAGAAATATGAAAATGGTTATAAAAGTAATGGAAGAATACATAAGCAGTCATATTTCAGAATGGGAAATGTTCCACAACATCTGGGATAAAAGTTAGTCCATATGTTTTATAATTTACTTGATATTATTATATATGCTTTAATATTATAACATTTAGGAAACGATACATTTTTCCAATATGCTTGATTTTTAATAAATGGTTAAAGTGGTAATAAAGAATAAAAATAAAATTAATAAATCCAGACCTGAATCTACCCCTACCGAAACTATACCCTGGCACATAAAACCTATAAAAGAAATTGCAGAAAAGTTAGATACTAACCTAAAAACAGGTATAAGCGAAAAAGACGCAGAGCGTAGAATCACAAAATATGGGTATAATGAACTTAAAGAAAAAAAAGGCAGGTCCCCTCTAAGGATATTCATCTCCCAGTTTAATGATTTTATGATATGGATACTTATTGCTGCCGCATTTATTTCCGGGGTAATCATAAGAGAAATCACAGATGCAATTGTAATATTATTTATATTAATATTGAATTCAGTTTTAGGGTTTATTCAGGAATACCGCGCAGAAAAAGCTCTTCAGGCATTAAAAGAGCTCTCCTCTCCAACCGCTCTGGTAATAAGAGGGGGGCAGGAAAAGAAACTTTATTCCAGAAACCTTATTCCCGGTGATATTATAAAGCTTTCTGCAGGAGACCTTGTCCCTGCAGACTGCAGGGTTATAGAGCAAACAAATCTTAAGCTAGATGAATCAATTCTTACAGGAGAATCAGTGGCAGTAAATAAAAATGCCGAACTTTTAACCAAAGAAAATATACCACTCGGAGACAGGGAAAATAGTCTTTTCAGCAGCACAACTGTTGTCAAGGGAAGGTGCATCGCTGTTGTTACCGGTACAGGGCACAGCACTGAAATCGGCAAAATTGCCAGTATGGTTCAGGGTGAAGATGAGCTAACCCCCCTCCAGATTGAACTCAAGACTGTGGGTAAAAGAATCGGGATAATATGCCTGGTAATCAGCGCAATTGTTTTCCTTTCGGGAATACTTAAAGGTAATCCTGCATCACAGATGTTCCTGGTTGCTGTTGCACTTGCAGTTGCTTCCATACCCGAAGGTCTTCCTGCAATAGTTACTGTATCTCTTGCCATCGGCGTTCAAAAAATGGCAAAAAATAACGCCATAGTAAGAAAATTAAGTTCCGTAGAAACTCTTGGAAGTGTATCTGTAATATGTACTGACAAAACCGGTACCTTAACCGAGAATAAAATGATGGTAAGAAAAATATATTCAGGGTTAGAGGAATTAGATGACTACAATAAATTCATGGAAAAATACAACAAGACCAAAAATATAAATAAAACTCTTGATATTAAAAACCGCAGTGAATTAAATCTTTTGATTAAAAATGCCGTTCTCTGCAATGACGCCTACTATACAAACAGAGAGAGCGGACAAATCACAGGTGACCCGACAGAAGTTGCGCTGATTGAGATGGGGAGCATTTATTCATTAGATAAAAGTGAGCTTGAAAAAGATTACCCCAGAAAACTTGAGGAACCCTTTGATTCAGAACGCAAAATGATGACGACCATTAATGAGTTACCGGCTGGCAATACCAGCAATACCCACAGATATCTCATGTTATCAAAAGGAGCACCCGAAGTAATACTGGGGAAATGTACCAGGATAATTAAAAACGGGAAAATAAAGAATCTTACCCGTGATGAAAGGGAAGAAATAAATAAAAATAATTACAATCTTGCAGGGAAAGCTATGAGAAATCTTGCTTTCGCTTTTAAATATTTAGATGACCTCCCGGCCGGGAAAGGAATAAAAAAAATAGAAGGAAATCTTGTTTATCTTGGCATGGTCGGGATGATTGATCCTCCCCGGGCAGAAGTATATGACGCCATTGAAAAATGTAAGAGAGCTAATATTAAAATCATTATGGTAACCGGCGACCATAAGATTACTGCCAGGGCAATAGGAGAGGAGCTCGGAATTCTGGGTACCGGGGATAAGATTATAGACGGAACAGAGCTGGATTCTCTGAGCAGTGAAGACCTTGAAAAACAGATTGAAGACATCAGAATATTTGCCAGAGTTTCCCCATCCCACAAGGTTAATATAGTTGAAGCACTAAAGAAAAAAGGTCATATAGTTTCTATGACCGGAGATGGCATAAATGATGCTCCATCCCTAAAAAAAGCAGATATTGGTGTGGCAATGGGCATTTCAGGGACTGATGTCAGCAAAGAGTCAAGCGATATGATTTTGACTGATGATAATTTTGCCACAATAGTTAAAGCTATAAAACAGGGTAGGGGTATATATGATAACCTTAAAAAATTTATACTATTCCTGCTCTCCTGCAATATTTCAGAAGTGCTTCTTATGTTTATCTCAATTCTTACTGCTGATTACATATTCTACCTTATTACCGGAGAGACAGGCCTTCTATATATACCAATCATACCCGTTCAAATCCTGTGGATGAACCTTATTACAGACGGGCTTCCCGCAATGGCACTTGGAATTGATCCGCCTGAAAAAAACATAATGGATAGAAAGGCAACCAGGAAAAAGGAACAGATTTTAAGCAGAAAAGGTCTAACCCTGATACTGTGGCAGGGTTTAATTTTAACCTCGGGAGCACTTTTTATATACTTTGCAGGACCCCTTCTATTTAGCACCCATAGTATTATACAAGACAGGCAGATTTTTCAGACTTCTGTTTTTACCACCCTTGTTTTAACCCAGCTTCTCCATACATTTAACTTCAGATTTGTAGGTAAGGGTATATTCAGGAGAAATATTTTTGAAAATGTGTATCTCGACCTGGCAGTATTATTATCCATTCTCCTACAGGTTGGAATAATTTATATACCATGGCTCCAGAATATATTTAAAACTGCCGCCCTTGATATTTACCAATGGATGCTTGTAATAGCAAGTTCAGTAATACCGGTGCTTCTTATAAATTTCGTAAACGAATTAACTTACATTAAAAAAAGAATTTATAACAGGTAATCTCTAATTTATAATTAGAAAATATTTTTTACTGCTTCTACTATTCTCCATATCAAACCGGCAACCAGTACACCGTATAAATTCAATAATAAAGTCAGAAAGATACCTTTTTTAAATCCAAATTCTTTAATAAGCATACCCAGCGCAATTATACACGGTATTCCCACCGAGGAAGCCACCCCGAATGTGTATATCTGCAACGGGGTTAATACCTGGGAAATATTGCTGCCCAGCACAGATAAAAGCATTGCCCCCGTAAGGTCTTTCTGTAAGAACCCGAATACCAGAGGAATGATAGTCCTTGCCGGCAACCCCAGCCAGCTAGTAATAAAAGAAAACGGCTGTATGATTATTTCGGTAAACCCGGTCACACTTAAAATTCCATAAATTACACCAAAAACCACCAAAAGAGGCATAACTATATAAATAAAGTCTTTCATTCTTATCCAGCTTTTAGTAAAAACATTTTTTACTATTGGCTTTCTATAGGAAGGTAATTCTAAAATTAATGGCTCCGCTTTTGCTTTAAAAATCTTTTTCAATAGGAAAGCAAATGTTATACCAATAATAACAAGGGTTGCATAAACATAAAAAGCCAGACTCACTCCGCCAAAAAATCCAACTATACCCATAATAATAGCAATTCTGCTTGAACAGGGTATAAAGGCAAAAAAGGATACAGCATGAAACTGCTGTTTCTTTGAAGACAGAACCCTTGTAGCCCTGATTGCAGGTACGGTGCAACCGATGCCCAGGGCCAATGGTATAAATGATTTACCCGGCAGGCCTGCTTTACTCGTAATTCTTTCGGTATTAATAACAAATCTTGTCAGAAGCCCGGTATCTTCCACAAACCCTATAAGTAAATAAAATAAAAAAATATAAGGCAGTGCAATGGAAACACCAACTGCAAGACCGGTCAAACCCTGCCCTAAAACTATAACAATGGCAGACTGTTCACCCTGCCCGAGAAAGGATACAGCCCTTTCTGTAAGGCCCATTAGAAATTCCTGTATAAGCCCCCCGAGAAATAAAATTGCACCAAACATTATAATAAAAAAGACAATGGTTACTACTGGCCCCCACACTTTATTTAGTACAATTCCATCAACGGCATTTTCTATCCTCCTTTCTTTTCTAAGGGAAACAATCCTTGTAGCGTTTTCAGCAATAAATGAAGCCGTCCCGAACCTTGTTACAGCTATGTCTTTTGTTATATTCTGGTGTTTCTCCTTAACATGTCCTATTTTCTCAATTACATCTTTATCCTTTAAATATTTATAGAAATCTTCATCTTCTTCCAGAACCCTTAAGGCTACAAACCTTTTTGACAAATCACCTTTGACCTCCCTGGATACCCTATCTATTGCATACTCTATATGGTCATCATAACCAATTTTAAAGCTTTTCTCTGGTTTGCCGGCACTCTTTACCACATTGTCCAGTAATTCATCTATACCTCTTCCAGTTAAAGGATTTATGGCAATAACCGGGGAAGAAAATATTTCTTCCAGTTTTTCAAAATTAATTTCTATCCCTTTTCTTTCTGCTTCCTCCACAAAATTAAGGGCTACGATGGTAGGTATGCCTGCTTCCAGTATTTGCAGAACCATATAAAAGCTTCTTTCCAGCGAAGTAGCATCACAGATTACTATAGCTCCTCCTATCTTTTCCTTAAATAACACTACTTCTGTTACTTTTTCCTCTTCACTTCTATCAGAAATCGAGTATATCCCAGGAGTATCCGAAAACTCTACCTCAAAACCATCTATCATTCTTTTTCCACTGGTTATTTCTACCGTTGTCCCGGGATAGTTTGAGATTATAACCTTGGCCCCAATTAGTGCATTGATAAGAGATGATTTTCCGGAGTTTGGCTGTCCGACTATTAAAAATCTATTCCTTTTCATAAGCCAGCACCCTTATACTTTTTGCTATTTCATCAGATATAAAAACTTTTTTATTCCTTATACTAAAAATCAATCCATTGGGCAAATCTCTGATTATCTTTATTTTCTCTCCAGGGAATATACCCATACTTATAAGTCTTTCAAACAATTCATTGCTTGAGATTATATCTGTTATAAAACATTCTCCTTTATCAAATTTCACCAGAGATGCGCCCTTTTCCTTAAAAGTAGACAACTTCTCTAAGTTTTCCATAACTTCTTCAGAAATATAATGTTCAATAAGGTTACTTATCCTGTGAGCTTCCTTTTTACTTTTTAAATCCTCAAAATATTTTTCGATGACAAGATGCTTCTTTAAAATATTCCCTGCCTTAATCTTCCCTCCACCGGTAAGCTCCATAAATTGACCGCTGGATGATATCAATTTATCTCTCACCATTTCTATAATGGCTTTATCAATAAAGTAGTCTGAAACCTTGATATGGGGCTTTAATGATTTCTCTATAACTTTATTATTATTCTCGGCCAATATCCTCAGAATATCTTCTTTTACTATTTTTAAAATCCCGGGTTCTTCTTTCATAATTCCTGCAATTCACATATAGAAATACTTCAATTATTAATATTTATATTTTACCTTTTCCAGGTTATATTCCAATGGAAAAAATTACTTGCCATTTTTATCTCATTTACTGTATTAATATATTAATTCACCATATTCATATAGATGCTTTCCTCTATTTTTTAGAAACTCAATATTTTTTGTAAATCTCTATATTTCTTGATTGTTAATAGTTTTTTTATTATACTCTTACAAAATTATAAAATATTATATAAATATAGTGGATTCAATAGTTATAAAAAATGTTACCAAGAAATACGGCAATAAAGCAGTTTTAGATAATCTCAGCATGAACATTAAGGAGGGCGAATTTTATTGCCTTATGGGGCCAAACGGCTCCGGAAAAACTACTCTATCTTCAATCATTGCTTCCGTAAGAACGCAGAACAGTGGAACCGTAGAAATCTACGGTAAAAAACCATTCATGGCAAAGGAAATGATAGGTTACCTGCCACAGGAAAATTTTTCAGATTCAAGTCTTACTGGAAAGGAAAATCTGTTATTTTTTGCAAGAATGCTTGGATGTAAAAAAAAAGAAGCATTATCTATAGTAAATGACCTTATTGATAAAATCGGGCTTGGAGAAGATGCAGACAAAAGGGTTAGCAAGTACTCGGGGGGTATGAAAAAAAGACTGGAACTTGCCACCATCCTTTTCCCGGGGACAAAAGTATTAATTTTAGATGAGCCAACTACCGGCCTTGACCCCTCGGCAAGAAGAAATTTTTTTGGGCTTATTGATTTAATAAAGGATAAAACGACCACAGTTATACTCATCACCCACATTGGTTCCGATGCTGAGCATGCATCAATGGTTTGCCTTATGAATGAAGGAAAAATTATAGCAGAGGGTACTCCTGAGCAACTTAAAAATAACGCTAATCTCAATAATATAATAAATGCAGAAACGTCTGTTAAAAACGACCATATAAAAGAAATACTCAATGGTTTTAGCAGGGGGGAGGAGCTTCAGGAAACTGATAAAGGATACAAGATCTACACTAACGAAACCGCAGAAGTTATACCAAAAATAGTAAGAGCCGTTGAAGAAAGAGGATACAAAATTACCCAGATAGGCTCTGAAATACCATCACTTGAAGATGTATTTTTTAAGCTGACAGGAAAAGCTATCAGGGAGGCAAAAAAATGAACCAGATTTCTGCCACCTTCATAAAAGGCCTAAAAGACAATCTGATGAGTATATCCTCATTATTCTGGGTTATTGCCTGGCCGATAATCTGGCTACTTCTTGGAGTATTCGTCTTTATGAAAGGTGTCCCCGAAGCATATCTTGGAATTGTAAAGGGTCAGACTACGCTATCTATGGTTACTTTTTCTTTTATGATTGCAGGAATGACCAGTCTCGCAGCTACTATTTCGGAAGACAGATACAAGGGCCTTTTCTTAAAATTAAAATCAATGCCTGTACAGCCCTGGAAAGAATCAATAGGAAGAATACTTTCCGTAGTGTTTTTTGCTATTATAAGCGTAATCATTATATTAATAGTAGGAATTTCCCTGGGAGCTGAGTTCTCCTTCACAGTAAAAAGTCTTTTAAAATCAATCGGCTTTTTAATACTGGGTATCCTTGCCTCTGCCGGAGTAGGACTTGTTTGCGGTTCGCTTATTAAAAGCATTCAGGGCGCCATTATGACCGCTGTCGGTATTTCAGTTATAACTTCAGCAATTTCAGGTGTATTTTTTAATTACAGCATGCTCTCCAAACCATTGCAGACATTTTCAAGGTACTGGCCTATGTCTTCAACAAATCAGATTATTTCATATTACCTCACAGGCAATGCAGGTTTCGATGCTACCTCAACCTCAAATATTTTACTTAATATCGCGATTTCCCTTGCATTCTTTTTGATAGGACTAATTATCTATACAAAATTTTGCTGGAAAAAAGAATAGATATTGAAAATTAATTATTATTAAGATTTAATTAAAATTTTTATATCCAAACTTCATCAATAAATGTCAACCAGTCATAAAATTAAAAATTCAATACTTGAGCTAAAAACCGGAGATATAACACTCGAGGAAACAGAAGCAATAGTAAACGCTGCAAATACCGCACTTTCGCCCGGTGGCGGCGTATCCGGCGCAATCCACAGGGCAGCAGGACCACTGCTCTGGGAAGAATGTAAAACACTTGGAGGATGTAATACCGGTAAAGCTAAATTAAGCAGGGGATATAACCTTAAAGCAAAACATGTTATTCATACTGTAGGTCCGGTATACACCGGCAGGGAAAACGACCCGCTTAACCTGAAAAAAAGCTATTACAACTGCCTGCTCGTGGCCTCCCATAATAAAATAAGGAGCATTTCATTTCCTTCAATAAGTACCGGGGTATTCGGATATCCTGTCAAAGAAGCTTCCCTAATTGCATTAAAAACTATTACTGGATTCTTAAATGAACACCAAGAAATTAAAACTGTAAAGATGGTGCTATTTTCTGAAAGAGACTACGACACTTACAGAGAAGCCCTTGAAAAGATTTTAAAAGACTAAATATAATAAATCAGGAACATTTGGAAAAGCCGCAACTTCTGCATGTATAACATCCGCCTTCGGGTTCCATTATCTCTCCGCATTCCGGGCATACAACAAGTGATCTTGGTCCGCTTGCTACATTTAAATCGAATTTATTTGTTCCTTTCAGATAAAAATCCACTGCCTTTGCAATTGCATCCGGACATGAAAGTACATGGGTTTCATGGTCGGCAATACAGGTTGCACACCTTATACCTTCAAGCTGGTTCTTTATTGATTCAATATCGATTCCCGACCTTATGGCAATACTAACCAGTCTCCCTACGGCTTCTGTCAGCGCGGCACATCCTTCCTCACCTGTATTTGAAAATACCTCGCATATTCCGTTTTCATCGGAATTTATGGTTACATAAAGTTTCCCGCAGTTTCCAATCCTGTATTTCTTTGTCATACCATAAGTAACATCCGGGCGCGGTCTTGGTTTTAACTTCCCTTCTTTTAGGTCCGCGCCACTTATTACTTTCTTTAACTTCTTAATTTTACCTTTCCCGTTCCCTTCAACCTGCAGTACCTGTGCGCCCTTGCTCCTGTCTCTGAATATAGTTATTCCCTTGCATCCCAGTCTATAAGCAAGCATATATGCAGCTTCAACATCCTGAACCGTGGCGTCACTCGAAAAATTCACTGTTTTTGAAACTGCGTTATCTACATACTTCTGGAATGTTGCCTGTGTTCTTACATGCCATTTCGGGGATATCTCGTGTGCCGTAACAAATATCCTCTTATATTCCGGGGGTACTTCTTCTATATCTTTCAGGTTACCCTTTTCGGATATTTTCTCCATTAACTCTTCGCTAAAAAACTCTTCATCAATTGCTATCTTTTTAAAATATTTATTAACCTCCACCAGCTTGTCATTATCCATAACATTTTTGACAAACGATATGGCAAATAAAGGTTCAACCCCGCTTGAGCAATCAGCAATAATACTCAAAGTCCCTGTCGGGGCAATGGTTGTTGTTGTCGCATTTCTTATCTCATATCCGTCAGGGCTATCATACACGCTACCTTTAAAATTCGGGAATACCCCCTTCTCTTTTGCCAGTTCCTTTGACTTGTTTTTAGACTCATCCTGTATAAAACTCATAATTTTTTGTGCAAGCTCAAGAGCTTCTTCACTGTCATAAGGGATACCAAGAATTATCAAAAGGTCGGCATATCCCATAACACCCAGCCCTATTTTTCTGTTCCCTCGCGCTACTTCCTTTATCTTCTCCAGAGGATATCTGCTCATATCAATAACATTATCCAAAAATCTCACAGCAATACAAACAGTCCTTTTTAGCTTATCAAAATCTACCTGTTTTACGCCCTCCTCTTCTTTTACCATGTTTGCCAGATTTATTGACCCCAGATTACAGGCCTCATAAGGAAGCAGTGGCTGCTCTCCGCATGGGTTGGTACTCTCAATCTGCCCTATGCTTGGCGTCGGGTTATCTTTGTTCAACCTGTCAAGGAATACAATACCCGGATCACCACTTTTCCATGCATTCTCCACAATCTTAGTGAATACTTCCCTTGCTTTATATTTATTTACTACTTCTTTTGTTCTCGGGTTTACAATCTCATACTCCTCATCATTTTCAACAGCTTTCATAAACTTCTCGGTTACCCCTACCGATATATTGAAATTAGTTAATTTATCGTTGTCTTCTTTTGAAGTTATAAAATCAAGAATATCAGGATGGTCCACTCTCAATATTCCCATATTTGCCCCTCTTCTTGTTCCACCCTGCTTTATTGTATCAGTTGCTGCATTAAACACTGTCATAAAAGATATCGGCCCACTTGAAACTCCTTTCGTGGAAAGAACCACATCATTTTTTGGCCTTATGTTAGAAAATGAATATCCAACGCCCCCTCCGGACTTCTGGATCAGCGCTGTTTCCTTTAACGCCTCAAAAATAGCAGTCATGGAGTCGCCTACCGGCAGAACAAAGCAGGCTGATAGCTGCTGGAGCTCTTTTCCTGCATTCATAAGGGTCGGGGAATTTGGTAGAAAATCAAGGTCTGTCATAATATTAAAAAACTGTTTTTCTATTTCCCTTACTTCCTCCTCTGTATTGCCGTACTTTTTTTCAGCAGCTGCAACATTCCTTGCAACTCTTATAAACATATCTCTTGGAGTCTCAAGTAAAATTCCCTCCTCATCTCTTTTAAGGTATCTTCTTTCCAGAACCTTAACAGCATTTTCAGATAAATTAATTTCTTTATTGAGGTAATAACTATTCTTTTGTTTTTTGCCTATTATCTTTTTCGTATCTTCAGTTCCCATTAATTAATACCTCCATAATTTCTTAATTAATAATCTAAAAAACCAAATAACTACTTCAAAACTTAACTTCCAGAATAAAGAGAGCACAAATAAGGGCAAAAGTTTTGTAATCGCTTTTTGCTCTCCTGAAATTTGCTACTTAATCTCTTAAGAGGGACTGCTTCCACTTATCATATATTGTGTACATAAATATAATAATATACTATATATTGTATGTCAATAGGTTATTCTCCTTAATTAATAATTTTTTGCTCCTTTAAAATCAAGTAAATATATAATAATTAGCAAAACAATGTTTGTAAAAGTTAGATAGAACCCATGCATACCAGAATAGGCAGCAAATTTCTTAAAAAATAATTCTAAAGAGTAATTTAGCTTAAATAAAAAAATTTTTTTATTTAATAATACAATAACATAACTATTTCTGATATAATGACTTACTCGTAAAATGTATAAAATTTTTATAATTTCTTTTATTTTATAAATATACTTGAACCAGGGATGTATTATGAGCTCGATTATTAAAAAGAGAAGAAAAAAAATGAGAAAGAAAAAGCATAAAAAAATGCTTAAAAAAACAAGATGGCAGAGAAGAAATAAATAACATATATGAAACTATTTCCGTTACATGCCATCAACCTATATTTAATTATTTGATATACAATCCTTAAAGATATCCACTTTAATTATATAAATATAATAATTGAGCTTTATAACAAAGCATTATAATTTGTTTCTAAAAATACCCAAAAATTTTACTGCTATTAAAGACTGCTCTTCTATACCCTTAAAAAACTTGGCGGAGATATCCTAAGTTACCTGTTACAATATAATTTTTTAAGCACGACAACTTTCTATAATCTCCTATCTGTCCCCTCTACTATAGGGATTAATTTCCTCTCTAAAAATTCTTCATCCTCTTTCATTTCTTCCCTGAAGATAAACCACTCTTCAATATGTTCGGCACTCCCTCCTGGAGGTATAATACCAAGACCGCCAAGTGTTTCCATCTCGAGTACTTCTGAATCTGTATAAACTTCTATATTTGCACCAAAATCAGGGTATTTTACATCCGGTTTGTGCTTATATCTTTTAATAAAAAGGCATTTTTTAAGACTATATGCAAGCCAACCAAGTGTACTCATCGCTCCAATCTTCTGCTTCTCTTCTGCCCCGGGAACCTGCCTTAACTGAATAAATTTATCACCCCAGATAAACCTGGGATCAGCCATCCTGGTATAAGACCAGAGAACCAGGGTACGTACCGGTTCGAGGTTCTCATACCCTGATTTATATGGTTCCTGTGGTATTATTGCCCTTCCTCCTTCTGCCATTACTGTAATTGCCCAGGGTGCCGCTTCTATTCCCCAGAGGTTCTTATTAACCAGCCTGTGCAATATCCTTACATCATTTTTTAAACCAAATGTTATTTCCATCTCTTTTTGAATCCCGGTGTTATCTTCTATATCCTGGATGATTTTTAAGGTTTTACCATTCCATTCATAATTAACCGCCTCATTATCAGGAAAGTATGTGCGTTCCTTATCTTCCGGAGAATGCCACAGTCTGTGGCCCCCGTATATCATCCACTCATCTCCCCCGGTCTTTCCCTGCTGCTGCTTCTTCTCTCCTAAAATATTTATATCATTTATAAAACCAAACCGGATAATCCTGGGCCCGACTTCGGTTGTAATTACCATTTCTATCTCGTCATTAGCCAGACGCACACATTTTTCCCATCCACCGTATTTATAATTTTCAGTAATACCCATAATCACTCTTCCTTTAATTTAAAAATCAATTTTATTATTTATTTTCAGGATGTTTCCACAGAACAGCCAGGTACATTTTGTTATTTTAACACCTCTGGAAATTATTTTCCCGAATTATTTTCCGCCACTTCTCATCTTTAATGCATTCTCTACAATCTGATATTTATTCGCGGCATTCCAGCATAGATACCCTTGTATTCATTTCCTCTATCAACAAATCAAGGTCGTAATAATTCTTATCTGCTCCTATTTCCCTGCCAGCTTTACATCTGTATCATAATCAATATAACCCCAGCCATCTTTGACATCAAAAACAATACTATTTAATTCAGTCTCGCTCATTAATTCTATATATGTCCCTACTGCTTTTTCTCTTTTTCTTTATTATCCATCTCATCCATTATCTCTTTTATCTTTTTTTCCTCCCAAGAAGAACCTGCTATTTTTTGAAACACAAATACTCCCATGGCGTGCCAGAAAATACCAATTCCCCAGAATACTGTTACCCAATAGAACCACCAGTTCCATGGTCCTGTAACAACATCAATTACTATAAGGACAATATTTACTCCCAGGTAGGAGAAAAGATGTGCATAAAATCCCTTAATCTCTTCAACTCTTTTTTTTGCCATTTTATATTTTTCTTCATCTTTCATTTTGTCTTCCATTATTATTTACTCCTTCCGTTATATTCTTAAAATTAAGTCCCAAAAGCTTATTTTTTAAATACAGTTTTTAAAATAACATAGCCAGTATAACCGGCCTTTCTAAAACAGTGCTACTCCTCATAATTTAAGTGTTTCTTGGAAATATCATTGTTTACCCTCTTCCATAAAATTGCTCCCACTATAGTACCGACAGGGAAAAAGAAAACCATAGTTATAACCAAAACTGCTCTTCCCAGAGGGATTGCGAAAGAACGCCTGTTATAAATACCTATCAACTCTACAACATACAAAGCAGGAACAACCAGAGAATAAACTATTCTTGCAGGAAAAGTAACCAAACCTTCAATAAAATCCCTTGCAGCATAAATTGTAAACGGTTCATTAATATATTTCGTAATAAAACCTGCAGATCCCCAGCCCCAGTTAAATCCTGAGAAGACAGCAAGACCTGTAAGAATAGCCATTATCCAGCAAAGTATTAGCACCCCCTCCAGCTGCTTCTTCCCTTCCTTTAATTCTTTTTTATCTGTTTCAACCATCTCTTCCTCCCCGTTTTTATTTTAACTTATAAATTATTACAAATCATCCTGTAATATTCTTTATATCTCTACATCATATTATTTAATTTCAATCTATGCTCGTAATCTTCCCGAGTCCTGAAATTTTCTGTTCCACCCGTGGAGACCCGATATAATTAACATTGCCAATACCACTTATATTGACATCAAGTTCTTCGCTTACATTAACCGTAGCATCGCCCACTCCTGAAACAGTAATATCACATAACTTACTTTCAAGGTCTTCGCCATCATATTTACCCGCACCGCTTAATCTTATCTTCTGTCTCTCAACCTCGCCGCTTAAACTTATATCACCTGCTCCTGATAAATAAACTTCAACAGTTTCGGCATTTATATCAAAATCTATATCGCCGGCACCGCTTATTTCAAATTCCAGCTCTTCTGCCTCAAAATTTTCACCGCTTATGCTTCCTGCTCCGCTCAGTGAAATTTTATCAAGCTCTTTTACAGTAAGATAGAACTTCATACTGGAGTTAGGGACAAAACTGTATCCCCTCTTAAACCTGATGGTAAGCTCTCCACCAAATACATCTGTCTCAATAAGCGGAATCACGTTGTCATCTGCTTCTATCACCAGCGATTCCTCATCCCCCTGGGAAATAATTAAATCCCCGGTCCCTGAAAGATGCACCCTGCTAAAATCTGATACATCCCTCTCTTCGGTTATAATATTCCCGGAGCCCCTCACGACACCGACAGACCATTTACATGAAACAGTAAATAAAACAATTATGCTTATTAAGGCAATTGTCAGTGCTATCCTTATTACTCTTCCAGTCTTTGCTTTTTTAACAATGTTATTCATATAATCTCCTTTTTTTAAAATTTTTATTATACTGATGCTTTTTATCTGTAATCCAGACTGATATCTCCTGAAGTAGTGCTTATTTCAATTTCGTTTTCCTCGCTTCCAACAACCCCCTCCATGCTTTTTCTGCCTGATGATGTTATCTGAATTGGGAATCTGTTTGCAATATCACCGGATGTGGTCCTTATTCTAAGATAAAACCTGGCATCTTTAGATAGATTAATACCCACTTCTCCTGATGTGGTCCTTATATCCATATTGCTTGAATCCTCCTGCTCTATATATACGTCACCGGATACTGTAGTTATTCCAATATTTTCATTCAGGGTTCCATCTTCCAGCATAAGATCACCTGATGTAGTATGGATATTTAAATCACCTGTATAATCTTCCAGGATAAAATCTCCTGAAGTCGAATTTAGCTTTATGCTATCCGCAATCAACCCCCTGCCATTAAAGTCTCCTGATGTAGAACTAAAGCCAAACCTTCCCACATCCAGGGCTGCTATCCCTGCATCTGCCGATACGGTATCTATTTCCAGAACTTCCAGCGAATCTCTCGGGATATATATATCAAGTCTTGTTCTCCAAATGTTTATCCCTAATAAAAATGTCGCCGGCCTTTTAATTTCCACATGCAGCTCATCCCCGGTTTTATAGGCAACTAGCTCTGGCAGGTCCATTTTTCTGTTTGTAGAAACTTCCCCGGAGAAATTTACTAATATTTCGTCTCCTTCCGCTTCAGTTATATTTATATCCGTGCTTGTTACATCTATATAAATCTCGTTTATCTCTGAAGCTTTAAAAGTCTTTGAATCATCTACATCTCCTACCGTCAGAGATAAGTTTCCTATTACTGCCATAATAGCGCCTGCTGTAATAAAACATCCGAACATAAAAGCTGTAATCCATAAGACAAATTTTTTAATGTTGAACTTCATTTTTTATTTCCTTCCCTTTACTATTCTCAAATTAAACCTTATATATCTTAAAAATAACCTGTACAGTATCCTGACAAGATACACATTACCGATAAAGAATAATATACCCAGGCAGGTTACCCCCATTGATGAAAATATTGCCACTGCCGTGTTTATACCCAGCACGAAATATTGTTGTATTAAAGGTCCAAAAATTGACGCGAAAAATAGTGCAATCCCTGTTGCGGTTATACCGATAGATGAAGCAAACAGAGCCACTACAACACCGAATATGGCAACAAATGGCCCAAGTACGAAGACCAGATTAAAAAATCCCATTCCAAGTGTAGCAAAAACAGCTCTTGTTATATTTGCCGCTGACGTGGTTTTTTCCGCTTCGCCCAGCAGTATGCTTGCCCTCAGTTGGTTTGCCAGTGCTTTTGGGTCTCCCAGCGAATCTGCTATATCTTCTTCTGTCCTTCCTTCTAAAAGCCCCTCCTTGAAATGTTCCTCAAAATCATTTATTACATCCTGCTTTTCCTCTTCTGGAATCCTTCCAAGATATGATGAGAGCTTTTTTATAAAATCATTTTTATTCATCCTTTACACCGCCTTTTAAAAAACTATTTACTTTTTTTACAAAAGTTAACCATTCCTCCCTGAGCTCTTTTTCCATTTTTTTGCCATCACCGGTCAACTTATAGTATTTACGTGGGGCTCCTTCCTTTGATTCTTCAAGGTAAGTTGTAACATAGCCATCATTTTTAAGGCGTCTTAACAGCGGATAAATTGTCCCCTCTGAAATAGCTATGCTCCTGGATATTTCATTTACCAGCTCGTAGCCGTAATGATTTTTCTTTGCCAGCAGGGTAAGAACACATAGCTCCAGTACTCCCTTTTTAAATTGTATATTCATAAGCAAGCATCTCCTTTATTAAAATTGGCTACATCATATCACAAGGTATCATGCATTGCAAGGTATTGATAAAATATTTTATGTTCTTCTTTATCAGCTACTGTCGGATGGCGCTTTAAGCATTAATTCCTGCATCAAACACACTTACAAAAAAGTAATAAAAGAAACAAATTGCATTTGCAATTGGATAATTTATAATCTCTTAAAGCATTCGAACTTTTTATATCAGAATAAATATTTATTTTCAAATTAATTAAAAGAATTATATTTTCAATTTTAAAGAAAGCTCTAATATGCCTTCAAAAAATATAATAAATGTAACCGGGTTAATAAAAAGTTATAGAAGTGTTAAAGCTGTAAGAAGCATAGATTTTCATGTAAGGGAAGGCGAGCTATTTGCATTCCTGGGACCCAATGGAGCAGGAAAAACCACCACTATTGATATTATCTGCACACTTCTTAAACCTGACAGCGGTCAGATCGTTATCAATGGCTACACACTCGGTAGAGAGGATGATAAAATTAGAAAGGATATCGGAATAGTTTTTCAGGACAATACCCTTGATAATCTGTTAACCGTAAAAGAAAACCTTTATGTCAGGGGAAGTTTTTATGGTATTGGGAAAAAAGAGCTCTCGGACTCAATCAAAATAGCAATAGAAGCTACCGGTGTCGGAAATTTTCTTAATCGCCCTTATGGAAAGATTTCAGGCGGGCAGCGCCGCAGAGCTGATATAGCAAGAGCTCTGGTCAATACACCAAAAATTCTTTTTCTTGATGAACCAACTACAGGCCTTGACCCCCAGACCCGTAAAAGTGTATGGGATACAATCCGAAATTTACAGAGTGAAACCGGCATGACAGTATTTCTAACAACACACTATATGGAAGAAGCCGCCAGAGCCGATTACGTAGCAATAATTGATAACGGATTAATTTCTGCTAGCGGAACTCCATCCGAACTCCGTGCAAAGTATAGTATGGATATGCTGAAACTTGTTACTGCAGACATTGATAAGCTCAAAGACCTGTTAAAGAAGTTAAATATAGAATTTAGTATATCCGGAGGAGCTTTAATCATCCATATCCCGGATACGCTCGGCGCATTACCCCTGGTTAATAAAGTCCAGAATCTTATATCAGGTTTTGAGGTTACAAGCGGAAGCATGGACGATGCCTTTGTAAAAATCACCGGCCATTCTATTAGAGAGGACACAGATTAAATGGGTACAGTGCTTAATTTAGCAAAAAGAAACCTCAAGCTTTTTTTCCGCGATAGAACATCAGTCTTTTTCTCTCTTCTTGCCGTTTTAATAATAATAGGTCTGTATGTTCTTTTTCTGGGCAATATGATGGTTAATGATTTGAAAGACCTCCTAGGAGAAAACACACGATTTATTATCGACAGCTGGATTATGGCAGGCATACTCTCAGTTACTTCAATAACTACAACTATGGGTGCTGTCGGCATCATGGTTGAGGATAGAACGAATAAGATTCTAAAGGATTTTTATTCGGCCCCTCTAAAACGCTCACACCTTGTCTGCGGATATCTGGCAAGTTCTTTTATAATCGGCATTATCATGAGTATTGCAGCACTGGTACTGGCTGAAATTTATATACTTGCAAACGGCGGAGAGCTCCTCGGGTTTATTCCCCTGTTAAAGTTGATGGGGGTGATGATGCTATCGGTTTTCGCAGGTACATCAATGGTATTTTTTATGGTAACTTTCTTTAAGAGCAGCAATGCCTTTGCTACCGCAAGTACGGTAATTGGAACTCTCATCGGTTTTTTAACCGGAATATATATCCCAATCGGTTCTTTTCCGTCTACCGTTCAGACCATAATAAAAATATTTCCCATAAGCCATGCAGCGTCACTATTCAGGCAGATAATGATGGATGAACCATTATCCAGAGCTTTCGCAAATGCACCCGAAGAGATTCTGGTAAGCTTCAAACAGACAATGGGAGTCGTGTTTTTCTTCGGTGATAAGGAGCTTTCTCCTTCTATTAATCTGATTGTTTTAGCTGTAACAGGCGTGGTGTTCCTTTTACTGGCAATAATAAGTATTTCCATTAAGAAAAAATAGTGATTTTTTATATTAAATAATTCTTCATTAAAATAAACTGGATAATTAGTTGGAGTTAGCCTATAAGCCGAG
>CAZRVN010000001.1:0-310582 GCA_964603595.1 uncultured Actinomycetota bacterium | reverse complement strand
GGAATGGCCGTCGCTCAACGGATAAAAGGTACTCCGGGGATAACAGGCTTATCTCTCCCAAGAGTCCATATCGACGGGGAGGTTTGGCACCTCGATGTCGGCTCATCGCATCCTGGGGCTGGAGAAGGTCCCAAGGGTTTGGCTGTTCGCCAATTAAAGCGGTACGCGAGCTGGGTTTAGAACGTCGTGAGACAGTTCGGTCCCTATCCTCTGTGGGCGTAGGAGAACTGCGGGAATTCGTCCCTAGTACGAGAGGACCGGGATGAGTAAACCTCTAGTGTGTCAGTTGTTCCGCCAGGAGCATTGCTGATTAGCCAAGTTTATAAGGGATAAATGCTGAAAGCATATAAGCATGAAGCCCATCCCAAGAATAGTTCTCCCATCCCATGTGGAGTAAGACCCCATGTAGATTACATGGTTGATAGGTTAGATGTGTAATCACAGTAATGTGTTTAGCTGACTAATACTAATTGGTCGAGGACTTAATTTAAAAATCGCTATGGAGCTTTGAGAGAATAATTTTTAAAGAAGATAAAGAAGTTTTTAAAGTTTACGGTGGTTATAGCGAAGGGGAAACACTTGTTCCCATCCCGAACACAAAAGTTAAGCCCTTCAGCGCCGATGGTACTACACTGGAAACGGTGTGGGAGAGTAGGTCACCACCGTTTTTTTATATTAAATAAACTTTAATTTTTTTAAGTTATCCATGTTTATGTTTTTAACAATCATCTCTTTATATAGCTATACTCTTTATAAGATACGGGATATGAAGAATAGATAATATAAAATTTATATTATCCGATGCAAGCGAGACCAATCTATAAGATAATAGCATTAATACTGTATTTATATACGATGTTTCTAACTTTCCGCTAAAAAAATACTGCAATTGAACTTTTCAGGGTTATGAAACTATTTAGAGAGTTAGCTATTCTTTGGGGAAATTATAGATATGCTGCCCAAGCGTAAAAATTGAAGGTTTACTTAAGTTATTTAAATTAATGGAAGTAGATAGAAAGTTTATTAAGTTTATGAAATAATCTTATTATGGATAGAAGAGTTTTTAGTATAGGTAAAGTTTTTGTATGGATAGAGAATATTTTTAAATTGCAAATAGAGGTTATTTTTGTCTATATTAAGCCAATATTAATATTTTAAAGTAAAAGATGAGAGCTATTTGGCAGAAGAATTAAATATTTTCATAATAAGTTGTATATAAATAATAGATTAAACTTAATTAAAAGCAAGATAAAAAGCAATAATTAATATAAATATTATAAATACCTATTGACATTTATTTTTACATGTTGTATATTACTAACAGTAATTAACAATAGATTAGAATAGGCAAAAAATATACCAATTTAAGGATTAATAAATTAAATAATGGAGGTAAAAATTGAAAGGTTCATCTCATTATGTTATTGGAATAGATATGGGGGCAACAAATATAGTAACCGTTCTTTCAAGTAAGGATGGTAAGATAATAAGCAGGGCTACCAGGAAAACGCTAGGTAGCGAAGGCAAGGAAAAAACTATGTCCCAGATAGTAAATTCTGCAAAAAGTATTCTTAAGGAAGGCGAGAAATTGGGAGTTTCCGTTAAGTCAATACTGGGAATGGGTGTTGGTGGTCCAGGGCCAATAAATAGTGAAGAAGGCATTATGTATGTTGCACCCAATATACCTGGCTGGGTTAATACATCCCTGGTTAAAGAGTTGGGAGATGAACTTGACATGCCTATTTACCTGGAGAATGATGCTAATGCAGCTGCTTTAGGTGAATGGTGGATGGGAGCAGGAAGAGACGTTGATAATTTAGTTTTACTAACCCTTGGAACGGGTATAGGCGGAGGGATAATTATTGATGGACATGTTTTGCATGGAATAAAATATACAGCTGGTGAGATAGGACATATGGTAATCCACGAAGACGGTCTTTTATGCGGTTGTGGTAATAGAGGATGTCTTGAGGCATATGCTTCAGCAAAAGCGGTAGTAAATAGAACAATTGCTGAAATAAAAAAAGGTAAAAAGACAAAGTTAACTGATATAGTTAAAAATGATCTGGGAAAGATTAACTGTAAGATGGTTTTTGGTACGGCCAGAAAGGGAGATGAACTGTGTAAAAAGATAGTTGCGGATACTGGTAAATATCTTGGAATTGGTATATCTAATATAGTTAATATTCTAAACCCGCAGATGGTTGTTCTTAGTGGTGGAATGGCAAAAGCAGGAAATCTTTTATTTGACCCGGTAAGGAAATATGTTAAGGAGCATGCTTTTACTGCAGCTGTAGAGGGAGTAAAGATAGTGCCCACTAAACTCGGTCCAAATGCAGGTGCTATTGGAGCAGTAGCCTTTGTACTTAAGAAGAATGGGCTCCTGGATAAAGTAAGAGTAGAGGGCTTTGATAAAGGTATGATGGGATTTTTTCAAGCATAAGTTTTTAAAATTCTTAGAAAATATTAAAAATAATTAAAAGTCTGGATGTTTTTTCCAGGATAATAGTTAAAGTATATTGAGCTATACCAGGGTTTTTAACCACTTTAAAGATAGAGAATAAATTTTCGTAATTTTAAAATTATTATATCCTATCCGTATATTTTTTTAACTTCTTAAGAAAGACAAACTCTTTTAATTACTTCAAATAATTTTTTAGTAAATAAAAATTGGATAAATATAATCCTTTCAGAAGTTGATGTATTTAATCTGATATATGATTTAATAGTAACAAATAGGTGATAATTTTTTTTATTAATATTAATAAAATTAGACAATATAAATTAAATAATAATAAATTAAAATTATTTTAATAATAATTTAAAAAAAAATCGCAAAAAGACAATAAAATGGAAATAATTCGTTTTATTGTCTTTTTTTTTAAATTTTAGGCATTTTACTATATTAATTGCAAAATATTTAGTATAATCAAAAATAATTTAAATTTATAAAAAAAGAGAATTCTTTTTGTTATATTAGAAAATAGTAATAAGGGGCTATTAAGAACAGAGGTATAAATGAACGAAAAATTAGAAATATTAAAGAGAAAATGTGGTATTGATAATTATAACAAGTTAATAAATGTAAAAAATAAATATATTATTGAATTTATTACGGAATATGTAAAACTACTAAATCCTGATTCCGTATTTGTTTGCAATGATTCAAAAGAAGATTTTAATTATATTAGAAATAAAGCTGTAAGAGATGGTGAAGAGATAAAGCTTGAGATTCCGGGACATACTGTTCATATAGACGGGCCAGATGATCAGGCAAGAGATAAGAAATTAACAAAATTTTTAATTCCAGAGGGAGTAAAATTTGGAAAAGGCCTAAATGTTATTAATAAAAAAGAAGGAATAGAAGAAACCAGGAATATAATGTCAAATATAATGGTCGGCACTGAACTCATTATAATATTTTTTACCCTGGGACCTGCAGATTCGCCTTTTACTATTACTGCTGTTCAGCTCACTGATTCAAGTTATGTAGCTCATTCAGAAATTATTCTTTACAGACAGGGTTATGAAGAATTTAAGAGACTTGGTGATTACGAAGGGTTTTTCAGATTTGTTCATTCTGAAGGAGAACTAAAAAATGCTATTAGTAAAAATGTCCAAAAAAGAAGGATATACATAGATACAGAAGAAGATATTGTTTATTCTATGAATACACAATATGGTGGAAACACCATTGGCCTTAAAAAGCTGGCAATGCGTCTGGCAATAAACAAAGCATCAGGAGAGGGTTGGCTAACGGAACATATGTTTGTTTCGGGGATTCATGGCCCGTCCGGGAGGGTAACTTATTTTGCCGGTGCTTTTCCGTCAATGTGCGGAAAAACTTCAACTGCGATGATAAGAGGCGAGACCATTATAGGAGATGATATTGCATATATCAGGAATATAGATGGAAAAGCGCATGCAGTTAATGTGGAAGTTGGAATTTTTGGGATAATAAAAGATATTAATCCTGAAGATGACCCAATAATATGGAAAGTATTAAATGAGGAAAATGAAACAATATTCTCTAATGTACTGATGAATGGAGATGGAAAGGTTTACTGGATTGGTAAGCCGGGTAAAATACCGGAAAAAGGGATTAATTATACCGGAGGGTGGTATCCCGGGAAGGTGGACGATAAAGGGAATGAAATTAGTCTTTCTCATAAAAATGCAAGATTTACTACAAACCTTAAGAATTTAGAAAATATTGACCCTGAATATAATAACCCGGATGGGGTATTACTGGGGGGAATAATATATGGCGGAAGGGATTCTGATACGCTGGTTCCGGTACAGGAAGCATATGGATGGAATCATGGTATTATAACCATGGGAGCTGCTATAGAGTCTGAAACTACTGCGGCTACACTTGGCAAAACAGGAGTAAGGGAGTTTAACCCGATGTCTAATCTTGATTTTCTTTCAATACCAATAGGTAAGTACGTAGATATAAATCTAAAATTCGGGCAGTCCCTGGAAACCGCCCCGTTGATATTCGGAGTAAATTATTTCATAAAAGATAAAGATGGCAAGTATCTAAATAGTAAGCTTGATAAAATGATATGGTTAAAATGGATGGAGCTCAGAGTTAATGGAGATACAGGAGCTGTGGATATGGGTACCGGCTTTATTCCAGAGTATGAAGATCTAAAAGTCTTGTTCAGGGATGTCCTAAAAAGGGATTATAGCAGGGAAGATTATATTGAACAATTTACATTAAGAATTCCGGAGAATCTTTCAAAGATAGACAGGATTGTAAAAATATATAATGAACTGGGTAGCGATGTCCCGGATTTGCTGTTTAAAATTTTAGAAGAACAGAGAAAAAAACTTAAAGATTTAAAAAGCAAAAAGGGTGAATATATCTCTCCAATTTCCTTTTAGTTATTTGTATTTTTATCTATTTCTCGAAATTGCTTAATAATATAATATTTATCCTATTAGCGATAAAATTTATACATAACAAGGCCGGAGCAGGGTTTTGGGTAAAAATAGGTGGATTTTTCAGGCATAAGATAACCTTCTTTACAGATTATTTCAAGCTCATTTGCTGTGGGTGCGTTTAAAAATATTCCAATATCATATTTTTTACAATCTATATCATTTATTACTTTACCAGTTGAATAAGAATAATCGATTTTTTTTATTTTATACAAGTTGGAAATATATTCTGTAAGAAATTTCTGGAGTATGTTTATATCCATAGTAGAATAATCAAAATCTGCTGTTTTTCTATAAGTAATATTTTTCATATAAATTGATTTTAAAGTTATAAAATATATTTTTTCCTCCCTACTGTATATGAAAAAGCTCTTGAGGCCTTTTGATTTTGATTTGGATAATTTTTCGTTAATATAACTGGCGGATTTTAATCTTTTTTCTTCAACATCAAAGGTATAACTGATTTTATTAATAAATTCTTCAATACCTGGGTAATTAAGAAATTTTATTAGTCTGTGGGTAGGCAGTATAAGGAAATCATTCTGGTTACTATCAATATATAATGTAAGAATAAAATCCTCGGGATAGGACCTCTCCTTTTCTTTTTTATTTCTGAGATGCCTTTCATGTGTGTTTTTATATTTAAAAGAAGTTTCGTAGCGGTGGTGACCATCTGCTATAATTAACTTCTTTCCTTTCATGATATTTATAATTTTATTTATATTTTCACTGTCTGAAACTTTCCATAATTTAAAGTTTAAAGAAGAATCATAATACGGTTGTATATCTATAACAGGGTCATTCTTAATTTGAATTTCTATTACGTCTTTTATTCTATGATGGCTGTCATTATAAATGGTAAAAACCAGACCGAAGTTTGTATGGCATTCTGATAGCAACTCAAGCCTATCTCTTTTTACTTTTGTTGATGTTTTTTCATGGGGCATAATTTGTAGATTGTAGTAGGGTTCCAGTCTGGTTAATCCTATAAAACCGGAGATTTTTTTTATTTTACCGCCAAGAGAAAAATTTTCCCTGAATATATAGAAGCTTTTGTCATTATCAAATATCAATATCTTTTTGTTTATCCAATCGTTTAATAGATCTTTAGCCCTTTTATATTTCTCTGTGGTCTTACCTTCTGGCAGCGTTAAATTAATAATGTTATATTTGCTGGAATCATACAATTTGTTTTTTAAATCTAAAGAAATAACATCATAGGGAGGGGAAATTACTTTAGAAATTTTTCCTGCTTTTTTTTCGTTGAAAAAAAGCCCTCTGAAAGGTGCCACATCAACCATTTATTAAAATTCCTCCCTTTTTTTGAAATAAATGGAGCTATCCCCTAATGAATTAATATAAAGTTGAATTGAGATTATAGCAACATCAATTTTAATTTACAAATAAAATAATAAAATTTTTAATAAATTAACAGTATATATGGGTAAAATAGCGTGATATAAATTTTTAAAATTTTCTTTATGAAAATATTTTATATTACTGTAGAATATGCTTTAGGATGAAAATAGATATTGTTGAAAATGTATTAAAATACAATAAAGACCACGCAGCTAAAAACAGGAAATTGTTTGAGGAAAATAATGTTATGGTTTTAAATCTGCTCTCATCACCCGGTGCGGGTAAGACTTCCCTGATTATAGAAACTATAAAGAGGTTGAATAATAAAAAGAAAACAGGAGTAATTGAAGGGGATATATCTTCAACATATGATTCTGAAAAAATCCAAAAATTTACTCCTCGCGTTGTCCAGATAAATACAGGAGGTGCCTGTCATCTAAATGCTACAATGGTCTCAAGTGCGGTTAAAAAATTAAAAATAAAAAATCTGGATATTATAATAATTGAAAATGTTGGTAATTTGATCTGTCCTGTAGGTTTTGACCTTGGGGAAGATTACAAGATTGTACTGTCATCAGTAAATGAAGGCGATGATAAACCGGTAAAATATCCACCTGCATTCATTAAAGGGAATCTGGTTTTGCTTAATAAGATAGATTTATTAGAAATAAGTGATTTTAATCTGGAATTTTTTAGCAATACAGTAAGAAAGCTTAACCTTGATTCTAAAATAATCCAAATCTCCTGTAAAACGGGAATTGGCCTGGATAAATGGATAATATGGCTTGAAAATGCTGTTTCCAATAAATGTTATAAGTAACCACATCAATTATAAAAATTGATTTTTATAATTACTAAAGCAAAATATCTTTTCTTTAAAAAAGCATATAATAGTTAAGATAAACAGTGAAAAATTTAAATTAAAGAAGTTTATTTTTAAGCATATACAATGTTGACATTAATATAAGTAGATGATATTTTATTGTTACAAACCTTTTACAAACATACTGAATGCCTGGCTGGTTTATGCCAAATTGTAGAAGCAAAAGCAAGGAGAGTATATGTTATACAAAATTATGAGTATTAATGCTTATAAAGATTTTGTAAAATCCCTGATTTACAATTATGAATTTATCGGGCCAAAAAAGAAAGATAATGCAATTCATGACTTTGTTCAGATTAAAGATATTTCCGAACTGGATACCAATTATACAAGAACAACAATCCCACCGGCTAAAAAAATTTTATTCCCTCCATCAGAAGAGTTAGTTACTTATGATGTAGGCAAAACAATTAAGGTAAAACCGGTAATAAAAAGCGGTAAGAAAGTACTCTTTGGAATTAATGCGTGGGATATAAACGGAATGAACTTTTTGGATAAATTTTTTACTACAGATTTTGTTGATGAAAACTATATGGCGAAAAGAAAAAATCTTATTGTAATTGGAATGGACACTGAGCCGACTGAAACAAATTTTTCTCCAAGCATGGGGAGTGATTATGCAACCGAAGGGTTTGACCTTTATCTTACGGAACTGGAGGATAGTTATTTTATAAGGGTTGCAACTGCAGAAGGAAATAAAATATTAAATAAATATTCAGAGGTAAGTAACGCCTCAGCAGTGGATTTTAGTGATTATAAAAGGTATATGGATGAATACCGTAAGAAATTTAAACTGGATGTAAATATAAAAGATTTTTATAATAATTTTGAATTAATTTACAATGACGATGAGTTCTGGAAAAGAATTGCAAAGGATTGTTATAGCTGCGGGTCCTGTAACCTGGTTTGTCCTACATGTTTTTGTTTTAATGTAAAAGATGATATTAAGCTTAATCTTAAAAGCGGAAGTAAAAGCAGGGAGTGGGATTCCTGTATGATACCGGGATACGGAGTGGTAGCAGGTGGACATAACTTCAGACCTGATAAGGAAAATAGATTAAAACAGAGATATAGGTGTAAACTAAAAACGTTCTTTGATAAATTTGGAAGATATGCCTGCGTGGGTTGTGGAAGGTGTATAGAAGCATGCCTTGCAAAGATTAATATTGCCGAGGATATTAATTCCATTAATAAAGAGGTGAGTATATAAATGGCCCTGGATAAAGGTGATAAAAATAAAAGTAACATATATGTTCCAGAACTTGCAGTTATTAATAAAATACAGAGGATAAGCCCTACTGAAAAAATATTTAATATAGCTTTTGATAATAAAGAAAAGCAGGATAATTTCTATTTTAATCCGGGCCAATTTATTGAATTAACTGTTTTTGGGCTTGGTGAAGCGCCCTTTTCAATAACTTCAAGCCCGGATAATAGAGATTTTTTCCAGCTATGCATAAGGGATGTTGGAAATGTTTCAGGTGCTCTGCACAGGATGAAAGAAGGCTCAAAAGTCGGGATAAGAGGGCCGTTTGGGAATGGCCATTTCCCTTATGATAAAATTAGAGGGCATAATGTTCTTTTAATTGCGGGTGGTCTGGGTATTGCACCGCTCATGTCATTAATAAAGTACATTATAAATCACAGGGAAGATTATAAAAAAATGATGATAATATATGGCGCGGTTAATCCGGAGAGTGTTTTATTTAAAAGCGATATTCAATATTTTGACGACAGAAGTGATGTCTCGACATGTGTTACTGTAGATAATCCTGATGATAAGTGGACCGGCGAGATTGGAGTCTGTACGAAATTGATACCCAGGGTGGATTTTCCTGTTGAGGATACCTATGTAGTTGTTTGCGGTCCGCCAGTAATGTATAAATATGTAATAATGGAATTAGAAGAAAAAAAATATCCGCCTGATAAGATATTTCTCTCACTGGAAAGAAGAATGGAATGCGGAGTTGGTAAATGTAATCATTGTCGTATAGGCGATAAGCTGGTTTGTGTTGACGGGCCTGTTTTCAGTTTATGGGAAATTAAGAATTTAAAGGAGGCCGTATAATGGGTAAGCAGAAGTTAGGAGTTTTTGGATTCACAGGATGTGGCGGTTGCCAGCTTGAGATACTAAACTTGGAAGACCAGTTGCTTGACCTGGTTAGTGCTGTTGAAATAGTAAATTTTACAGAAGCTGTGACAGAGCAAAGTGATAATTACGAAATTGCACTGGTTGAGGGTTCTATTACTACCAGACATGGAGTTGAAAGAATAAAAAAAATAAGGGATATAGCAAAATTAGTAGTTGCAGTTGGTTCATGCTCGGTAAGCGGGGGTTTGAATTGCCTGAGTAATATATACGGATTGGAAAAGGCAAAAGAACTTGTTTATGGCGAAAAAAAAGATTGGATAGACTCAATTGGGGTTAAGCCGGTTGATGAGTATGTCAAGGTTGATTATTATGCAAGGGGTTGTCCCCCGAACAGGTTTGAAATTGTGGATATAATAAGGTCTCTTATTATAGGGAGAAAGCCGGAAATACCTGATTACCCCGTATGTGTGGAATGCAAGAGAAATGGGAATACATGTGTATATGAATTTGGAATAACCTGCCTGGGCCCGGTTACAAGAGCTGGATGTAACTCAAGGTGCCCCAATAGCGGTGCTGGCTGTGATGGATGCAGGGGGCTTATTGATAACCCAAATGTTAATGCACAGAAAGATTTATTGAAAAAGTACGGGCTTACAGTTGAAGATATTTTAAGCAGGTTTAATTTTTATAATGGATGCAAAAAAAATAAAGATAAGAATGAAAAAAATAGTGATTCTGGAGGTTCATGATAATGGCAGATAATATAAATATAGAAATTTCCCCTGTTTCAAGAGTTGAAGGTCATGGTGACCTGGTTATAAATGTAAAAGATAAGAAAATTGAGGAGTTAATATTCAGGATACCCGAATCACCAAGATTTTTTGAAGCTATGCTGGTTGGTAAGAAATGCGATGAACCCTCGCATATAACTTCAAGAATCTGCGGGATATGTTCGGTTGCGCATACATGTGCATCTATAAAAGCGACTGAAAAAGCGCTTAATATTAAACCATCAAGGCAGACAATAAATTTAAGGAAACTTGTATATCATCATGAAAATATCCAGAGCAATGTACTTCATGTTTATTTTCTGGCGGCACCTGATTTTTTTGGAGCTGGAAGTATAATACCTCTTATAAAAACACATCCTGAGGTTGTTAATATTGCTTTAAGAACCAAAAAAATGGCAAATGATATGGTAAGGATTATAGGTGGGAGGGCTGTTCACCCTATAAGAATAGTGATAGGTGGTTTTACCAAGCTACCAACTGAAGAAGAAATGTTAAAAATGAAAAAAATGCTTAATGCATGTTACACTGATCTTGAAAAATCACTTGAGGTTTTAAAAACAATAAATATACCTGATTTTGAAAGGGAAACAGAGTATATTTCTATAAGTAATAAAGATGAGTATGCAATTTATGATGGGGATATAAAATCAACTGATGGATGGGCTATAAATGACCAGAATTATCTTGACAAAATAAAAGAGAAAATAGTAAAGCATTCAACTTCAAAGCACTGCTGGGCGAGCAGGGATTCCTATATGGTTGGTGCCCTGGCAAGGTTTAACAATAACCATGAAAAACTTACTGAAAATGCCAGGGAATATGCTAGTGAGCTGGGGCTTGAAGCTCCGTGCTACAATCCTTTTATGAATAATATAGCCCAGTTTGTTGAAATTGTTCATAGTGTTGATGACAGCATAAGATTAATTGATAGGATTCTTGCAGACGGCCTGGATGAGGATAAAAGAATGGCAGATATTAAAGAAGGAGCTGGAAGAGGTGTTGGAGTTGTGGAAGCGCCAAGGGGGCTTCTTATTCATGATTATACATATAATAATAAGGGAAGAATAGAAAAGGCAAATTTAATTATCCCCACAGGTATGAACTATGCCAATATTGAAAATGATATGAAAGCACTTGTACCTGCAATAATAGATAAAAGCGAAGATGAAATAAAACTTGCCTGTGAAATGTTAGTAAGAGCCTATGACCCCTGTATATCCTGTTCCACGCATTTTTTAAATGTTAAGCTTATAAACAAATAAAAATAAAAATTTTAGCTTAAATTATACATATCATATCATATCATATGCATGTATTATGTTTTTTAAGGATAAAAATATCTCTGATAATGACAGATACATGAAAACAGAGGTAACAATAATCGGTTTTGGTAATAAATACAGGTCTGATGATGGCATAGGCATAAGAGTTATTGAGGAATTAAAAAAGTTAGATTCCTTTAAAGAAGTTGAGGTTATTGATGGTGGAACTTCAGGAACTGATTTGTTATTTCTGGCAAAAGAATGCAAAAAGATAATAATAATAGATGCAATAGATATAGGTAAAGATGCAGGGCAAGTGGTCTGTATAAAAGCCAGCGATATTGAAGAATTTATAAAAGGGGACTATAAAAGTTTATCACTCCATGACTTAAATCTTTGTGATGTATTGAAAATAATAAGAGAATTAAAGATAGATACGGAAATATTAATAATTGGTGTTAAGCCGGAAAATATAGGTTTTGGTGAAAGCCTTACGCCTGAGATAGAGAAAAAAATACCGGGTATAATTACAAGAATAAAAAAAGAAATAAATCTATAGGTAAAACGACAAATACATTATAAATTTTAAAATATTAATAGATTAAAGGCAGCTCTATTATATGAAATATTATATTAAGCAGCGAGTTTTTAAGAAACAGGAGAAGACTATAAGGATTTTAATTAATTGATGCTGGTTAACATATCCTGGGGAGCTGCTCGCTGTATTGGAGGTCAAGAATCCTTCTTGTTCCAAGCTTTGTTATGAGAAAAACCCTTCCGCTTTTTTCTTTACTTTTTCCAGTTACTTTACCAATAATGCAGCTATCTTTTCCATACTTATTTTTTTTAATTGCTTTTAGAACAATTTCAGCATCTTTTTTATCCACAAAGACAACCATTTTACCCTCATTTGCGATATAAAGTGGATCAAGACCGAGGAACTCACAGATTCCTCTTACTTCTTTTTTAATAGGTATTTTATCTTCATATAAATCAAATATGGTTCCTGATGCTTCTGACAGTTCAAAAAGGATAGAAGCAAGTCCTCCCCTGGTAGCATCTCTTAGTGCATGTATATTAGGAGATACTGAAATTATGTCACTTACAAGTGAAGAAAGAGGGGCACAATCACTTACAATACCTGATTTAAAGTTAAATTCTTTTCTTCCGCCAAGGATTGAAGCACCATGTTCCGCAATACCCCCATTTATTAGAATTATATCACCCTCTTTTATTTTATAAGGTGAAATATCAAGGTTATTGGGTATTAGTCCTATTCCTGAAGTATTTATGTATATCTTATCAGCACTTCCTTTCTCCACTACCTTGGTATCGCCGGTAACGATGTCAACTCCAATTTCTCTGAGGACTTTTTTTATGGAGGAAAGTATTTTTATAAAATCTTTAACAGGAAATCCTTCTTCCAGTATGAATGAGAGACTTAGAGCAGATGGGGTACAGCCGGAAGTAACCAGGTCATTTATAGTCCCGCAAACACAGAGTTTACCAATATCACCGCCCGGGAAAAAGATGGGATTTACTACAAAACTATCAGTTGTGAAAGCGATTTTTTTATTACTGCTGTTTATTACAGCGCTATCTAAAAGCTTATTTAAAGTTTCGTTTCCCAGGTATTTAAGTATGAGGTTGCTAATAAGCTCTGCAGTTTTAATTCCTCCGTCGCCGTGGGAAAGCTGAATTATTTTATCCTTAAAATTTTTTTTACTGTTTTTTAGGTTTTTCTTGTTTTTACTTGATGCCATTTTTATTATTTTTACCTGTAATTATAATTTTTCTTTTTTATATTTATAGTAAGCAGCGCAGGATCCTTCGCTGGAAACCATGCAGGGACCTATAGGGTTTTCAGGTTTGCATACTTTTGAGAATAGCTTGCATTCATAGGGCTTTTTTATACCTTTTAAAATGTCACCGCATTCACACCCGGGAGGCTCATGAGATTTAACCTTTTTAACTGGAAAGCAAATTTTTGCATCGAATTTCAAAAATTTCTTTTTCAATCTTAAACCGCTGTCGGCAATACTTCCAAGCCCTCTCCAGCAAGAATCTACTTTTTCAAATACTTCATATATTAATTTTACTGCTTCAGGATTTCCTTCTTCTCTTACTACTCTTTTGTACTGAATCTCAACGTCTGGCTTATCTTTTTTTATCTGGTCCATTATCATTATAATAGAATCAAGTATATCGTAGGGCTCAAAACCACTTATAACGCACGGTGTATGATAATTTTTTGCAATAAATTTATATGGCTTGCTTCCTATAATAGCAGAAACGTGACCCGGACATAGGAATGCATCAATTTTTATTTGTTTATCAATTAGCAGAGCTTCAAGTGCTTCTGGTATAAGCTTATGGGTATTATATATGTGAAAGTTATTAGCTTCTTTATAATATGCCCTTTTTAAAATAACTGAAGTCAGGGGTATTGTAGTCTCAAATCCGATTGCTATAAAAATAACCTGTTTGCCTGGATTTTTTAGGGCAAATTCAAGGGAATCAGCAGGGGAGTAGCATATATTTATATCCCTGCCCTCTGATTTTTTAGTGTAAAGACTTGACCTGGTTCCGGGTACCCTGAGCATATCTCCAAAAGTAAATACAGTAACATCATATTTATCTATAATTTCAAGTATTGTATCTATATCAGTAGCTGAAGTGACACAAACAGGGCAGCCCGGTCCACTTATAAGGTTGATTTTTTCTGGTAAAATCTGGCGTAGACCATACCTTGAAATACTCATGGTATGGGTTCCGCATACTTCCATTATATTAATCGGGTGCTCTGTTCCGTAATTATTTAATGATTTAACTATGCCTTTAATGTTATTTTTCATCAAGGTATTCCTTCCAGTAGCTGTGGATAGCCAGCACATCTTTTTTATCTATGATCTGTATGGCAAACCCTGCATGGACAATCACAAAGTCCCCCTTTGAAACACCAGGGACCAGTGAAATATCAATTTCTTTTCTTACTCCCAGGCTTTTAACTTCTGCTATATTTTTATTTATCCTAATAATTTTTGCTGGTATTGCCAGACACATAAAGAGGTATCCTTTCTATCTGTATAATTTCCGGGCTGCAACATATGCCTGTCCAAGGGAAATGCCACCGTCATTTACCGGAACTTTAAAATTTGAGTATACCTTAAAGTCATTCTTTTTCAATATATTAAAGCACTTATCTATTAGATAATTATTTTGAAATACCCCACCGCTCAATGCAACCTTATTAATACCGGTATATTCTCTTATTCTATGGCTTACTTCCAGTATAATTTCTGCAAGAGTATTATGAAATTTAGAAGAAATTATATCAGCTGGAATATTATTAATTATGTCTTTAGTTATCTGTAAGAAAATGTAGTAGTCGTCTATTATGTAATTGCTGCCATTATAAGAATTGATTATTTTTAATTTATACATGCTTTTATTTTTAAAACTGGCGGTCATCTCGAGATGTACTGCTGCCTCGCCTTCAAAACTGGATATATGGGTACAGTTTAGGGCTGAGCTTACTGAATCAAAAAGTCTGCCCATGCTAGTGGTAAGTGGACTGTTAAATCCTGTATCAATCTGTTTTTTAACAAGTTCAATCTCGGCTGGAGATATTATTTTTTTATAAAAGGGGAAATTTTTGTATAAAAATTGGGAGAAATTACTTCCTGTATTTGGGATAATTTTATTTTTCTTCCACAGATTATAGAGATAACATACTGACATCCTGTACGGCTTTTTTATTGTAATTTCACCTCCTGGTAAAATTTTTTCTACGAGGTGGCCCACTCTTGTAAAATTTAAGTTTTTATTAACAATGAATATTTCACTGCCCCAGATTTTTCCATCATCGCCATATCCAGTGCCATCCCAGGCGAACCCTATAATGTTATCGTTAATTTTATTTTCAGCTATTACGCTTGCAATATGGGCTTTGTGATGCTGAACTTTAATCTTTTTCCTGCTATTTTTAATTGATTTGGTGAATTTAGTAGAAGCATAGTAAGGGTGTTTATCAAAGGCAATTGTATCAATACTGTCAATATTAAATATTTCCCTGTAATGCCTGAATGTAGAATTATAAAATTTAATGGACTCAAGATCATCAAGGTCACCTATATGCTGGCATATAATAGCATAATTTTTTACCAGGAAACAGAAATTATTTTTTTCATGTGCCCCTGCTGAAAATATAACTTTTTTTCCGGTATCCCTGTCAAGCTTAACCGGATAGGGAGAGTATCCCCTGGCTCTTCTTACCATCATTTCTCTTCCATTAAAAATCTTTATAACCGAGTCGTCATATCTGGAGTAGATATCCCGGTTATGAATAAGGAAGTAGTCACATATATCTCTTAGTTTACCCAGGGCTTCATTATTTTCTGCTGCTATTGGTTCCTCTGATATGTTACCGCTGGTCATTATAAGGGGCATATCAACGTTATTAAATAGAAGATGATGTATGGGAGTATAGGGAAGCATTACACCCTCGTACCTGTTATACATGGAAACCTGCCATGGTAGGGGATAATTATCTGTTTTTTTTCTAACAAGAATAATTGGTGCCCTGGGGGATAAAAGAATTTCTGCTTCTATCCTGCTAATATGATAATATTTTTTTAATGATCGGATATCTTTAGACATTATGGCAAAAGGTTTAACCGGCCTGTTCTTTTTATTCCGCAGAATAGATACGATTTTATCGGACAATGCACTGCAGGCAATCTGAAATCCACCAAGACTCTTTATGGCAATAATTTTATTATCGTAAAGGAGTTCTGAAGCAGTAATAATTGGATTTTTAGAGTCTATCTTTGTACCGTTTTTATCTGTAAGAAAAAGCTCGGGACCACATTTTCTACAGGCATTTGGCTGTGCATGGAATCTCCTGTCGTAGGTGTTGTTATATTCTTCTTTACAATCATTGCACATTTCGAACTTATTCATGGTGGTATTGGGCCTATCATAAGGCATTTTCTTTATTATGGTAAATCTAGGCCCGCAGTTGGTGCAATTGGTAAAGGGATAATAATACCTTCTTGAATCTTTCTTATTATTAATATCCTCAAGGCAGAGTTTGCATGTGGCGATATCAGGAGATACGAGCTGAAATTTTTCTTCTGACTTTTTGCTTTTTCCTATTTTAAAAATTTTAAAATTCTTAAAAGAGGTTTCTTCTATATTTAAGTCTTCAATAACTGCAGCAGGCGGCTTCTGTATTTTAATATCGGATATAAATTTATTAACTGTATTAATATCAGGAGAACTAATTTTTACTGTAACGCCTTCTGTAGTATTAGAAACATTTCCTTTTAATTTATATTTCTGTGCAAGTCTGGATATGAAAGGTCTGAAACCAACTCCCTGGATAATTCCTGTAATATTTATGTTATATGTTTTAATGTCTTTATTCTTATTGCTTGCCATCTTGTAAAATTATGACTTAATTGGTGATATTGTAACAGTAATGTAAATGTAAAGCTAATTGGATAAAAGCACCGGGATAAAAGGATTTAACAGCATGGTTTTTGGCAAATAAAAAGTAAAATGATAATATCCAGGTATGAAATATGTTATTTTATTTTTGGTTTTTAGTTTTTTCGGGATTGGAGTTGAAGTATTTTTTTCTTCAATTCATGATTATGTAAGATACAGGGATATTTCTTTTAAGGGCAGGTCTTATTTATGGATGTTTCCCCTGTATGGAATATGGGGAATAATAATTAGCCCTCTTTACAATTTAATAAATTTTATACCTTTTGTAGTGAGGGGATTTATTTATCTCGCGGTTATATTTATTGGGGAATTTGCCTATGGTTATTTACTAAAGATAATTATAAAAAAATGCCCATGGGAATATAAGGGGAGGTGGGCGCTGTTAGGAGTGGTAAATATCCTGTATTTGCCTTTCTGGTTAATTTTTGGTTATGTTTCAGAACTTATTTATAGGGGTATTATTTCAGTAACTATTTATTGATGGTAAATAGTTTTTAATATATGTTTAAAAATATTGATATAGGAAGGCAGCAAAGAAGCAATGAAAAAATTACCAAAAAATGTAATTGAGGCCTGGAATAAACGTAAGGGCCCTGTTGTATTTACTACTGTAGATAAAAAGGGTATACCTAACGCAATTTATGCTAGTTGTGTTTCAATGTTTAATGAAGGGACAATAGTAATTGCAGATAATTATTTTGATAAAACGAGAAGAAATGTATTATCCGGAGGAATAGGTTCTATTCTTTTTATTACTGATGGGGATAAGTCTTATCAGGTAAAGGGCTCTACTTCTTATCATAAAGATGGGCCGGTATTTGATGATATGAAAAAATGGAATCCGGCAGAACACCCGGGTAATGGGGCTGTTGCTTTTGAAGTTGAAGAAGTTTACTCAGGTTCAGAAAGACTTCTGTAAAAGATTCAGGTTTTATTTTATAAATTAAATGAACTAACAGAATAAATTCATATGACCGATGCCTTCTAATATAACGACAGGCCTAAAATTTATGCAGAGTGAAAAGACTAAATAATTTTTTTAGATTACATATTATGTTATAATACAACGAAATGTATTCGGGAATTGATTCGTTAGCATTTACTTGGATAAAAGTAAAAAAAGGAATCAAAAATAAGTAAATTTTTTATAAAAGCTAAATTATCATTTAACCTGCAAGGATATAGCAGATAAAATATAAATTTTTTAAAATATAAAATAAATATTAAGGAGGAATTAACTTGAAAAAAATAGGAATTTTTGTAGTTATGATGTCTGTAGCTGTGGTTATGCTCATGTCTGGCTGCATTGGTCAGTCTGATCAGGATATAACCATAGGTATTATCCAGTATGTTGAGCATGTTGCGCTGGATTCTGCACGAGAGGGTTTTATAGATGCGCTGGAGGATAATGGTTATGTAGATGGTGAAAACATTACAATTGATGTTCAGAATGCCCAGGCAGACCAGAGCAACCTGTCAACTATAAGTGACCGGTTTGTAAGTAATAATGTGGATCTTGTTCTGGCTATAGCAACTCCTGCAGCTCAGTCTATAGCAGGAAAAACTAAAGATATTCCAATACTCGGAACGGCAATTACAGATTATGAGGCAGCTAAACTGGTGGAATCAAATGAGGCACCAGGCGGTAATGTCAGCGGGACTACAGATATGAATCCGATCAGGGAGCAGATAGAATTACTGGTAAGACTTGTACCGGATGCCGAGACTGTGGGTGTTATCTATACCTCAAGCGAGGATAACTCTATTGTCCAGGCAGCTATTGCAAAGGAAGTAATAGAAGAGCTCGGCCTTACCTATACGGAAGTAACTGTAACTAATTCTAATGAGGTTCAGCAGGCAACTCAGTCTATTGTCCAGGAATGTGATGCGATATATCTTCCAACAGATAATACCATGGCTTCTTCAATGCCTATTATTTATGGTGTTACTGTTGAATCAAAGACCCCTGTTATATGCGGGGAATCAGGGATGGTTGAAGCTGGCGGCCTGGCTACACTGGGAATTAACTATTATGACCTGGGTTATAAGACTGGCCTGATGGCAGTAAAGGTTCTAAAAGGTGAAGCAGAGCCAGCTACAATGCCAATTGAATCTGCTGATGATTTTGATTTTGCAATCAATGGTGATGTAGCAGAGGAAATCGGCCTTGATATTCCGGAAGATCTTACCGAGTATATTATGGAATAATAAAATTAAAGTAGTAGTTAAATTAAAGCTAAAGACCGGGTACTGCAAGCCCTTTTATCTTAAGAAAAATAGAATATATGGGTTTATGATGCTATGTTGCAAATATTAACAGCTGCAATTTCTCTGGGCTTGCTATGGGCAATTGTCACAATAGGTGTATATATTACCTACCGTATTCTAACCATTGCAGACTTGACGGTAGAAGGAAGCATCGTAATGGGGGCAGCTATTGCTGCAATTTCGATAACAAGGGGAATTAATCCATATGTGGCAATTATTCTGGCATTTTTCGGTGGTCTGGGGGCAGGACTAATAACCGGCCTGCTGCATACGAAGCTAAAAATTCCTTCGCTGCTTTCTGGTATCCTGACCATGATTGCCCTTTACTCAATCAATTTAAGGATTATGGGAAGGGCAAATATATCGCTTTTACAGGTAGATACTGCCTATACAGTTTTTGAGGAAATGGGGTTGAGGTCAACAGTTTCGGTTATTTTACTGGGGTTAATTATTGTTGCCGGTATTGTTGGTGTTTTATACTGGTTCTTTGGAACAGAAATCGGCTGTGCAATAAGAGCCACGGGTAACAATCCCCAGATGGTTCGTGCACAGGGAATAAATACAAATACAACAATTATACTGGGTCTTATGATTAGCAATGGGCTGGTAGCAACTGCCGGGGCATTGATTGCGCAGAGCCAGAGATTTGCTGATGTACAGATGGGTATTGGTTCTATAGTGATTGGACTGGCATCTGTTATTATAGGTGAAGTTTTATTTGGCAGAAGGGGATTTGCCAGTCGGCTTGTATCTCTGGTACTGGGGGCAATTGTTTACAGGGTAATAATTGCAATGGTATTAAAGCTTGGTATGCCTGCTAATGATTTAAAATTGTTTACGGCAATTACAGTAGCAATAGCCCTTTCACTGCCGGTATTCCGTTCCTACCTCAAGCCATTAAAAAAGTCCATTAAGTGGGGTAAGTAGATGCTAAGTGTTAAAAGAATAACAAAGATTTTTAATACAGGAACTATAAATGAAAAAGTAGCGCTGCATGATGTAAGTCTTAAACTTGATGAAGGTGACTTTGTTACTTTAATTGGCAGTAATGGCTCGGGTAAATCAACCCTGTTAAACTGCATAGCAGGTGTTTACCCGGCAGACAGGGGCTCTATTGTAATTGAAGGTAAGGATATAACTAATCTCTGTGAGTATAAGCGTGCTGCATTGCTTGGTCGGGTATTTCAGGACCCTATGATGGGCACGGCTTCGGATATGGAGATTGAGGAAAATTTAGCACTGGCGCTTCGCAGGGGCAAGAGACGCGGCCTCAGATGGGGTATTACAAGTCCGGAACGTGAACGATACAGGGAAATTTTAAAAAAATTGGGACTTGGACTGGAAGATCGCCTTAATATTAAAGTGGGGCTTCTTTCAGGCGGGCAGAGACAGGCACTGACACTTATAATGGCCACGCTGAAGGAACCGAAATTATTGCTTCTGGATGAACATGCGGCAGCACTTGATCCCAGAACAGCCAAAAAGGTACTGGGACTGACCGATAGAATCGTAAATGATAGCAATCTCACTACTTTAATGGTAACACATAACATGCGGGATGCTATTAATAATGGCAACCGGCTGATGATGATGTATGAAGGAAAGATTATCCTGGATATAAAGGAAAAGGAAAAGAAAAAACTTACTGTTGAAGACCTTCTTGAGCGGTTCGAGGTTGCCAGCGGTAAGGAATTTGCAGATGACAGGGCGCTTCTATCTTAAGTATTAAAAATTAATTAAATAATATTCCAGGTATTTTTTTCTTAGGTTTATTCTATGAGCCTTTTAAAGCATATTTAAGTTATTTGTTTGTGTTTTGCTAGGAAATATAAATTAAGAGCTTTCTTCTGTATCTTCTTCTGTTTCGGACTCTTCTTCGCTCTGGATATCTCCAACATCAATAAGCGCAATGGCTCCCAGGGTAGATACATTGTTGAAATCAAATGTTTTTGATGATGAAATTACAAGCTCGGTGGTATCCAGGTTATCAGTATCAAGTATGGATACGGTAAATCCCATTACACTTTCATCTTCTGCCATATAATTTGAAAAGTTATACCAGGGGATGCTGGCTTCAATTATATATCCCTTTGCCAGGCTAGTTGAAGAAATTACAACTCCTCCGGGAGGTGAACTGGAAGGCCAGCTCATGAATGACTCTGCAAGCGTTCCTGTAAAGTTGCCGGGAGATAGGTCAATCTGGTAGTCGTCGCTATTGTAAAATGGAATCTGCATGTCTTCTTCAAGTTCGGTGTCAAATACAATAGTTATACTGTCACCCTTATTTATCTGGTTACCTGTATAATTCTGACTGAATACATCATCGGTAACCTGTATTGCAATGTAGAAATTATCATCATCCCAGCAAGAGTAAAATGTCCCGAATATATCAGTATGGGATATGTAATTTTCTTTTTTTATAGTTGGTTCAAAAGCTGAAAAACTCTCAAATTTATTCCATTCCTGGATACTTCCATCTATGACCGGAGGGGCGTAACATTTATAAGAAAAGATGGGTACTCCTGTGGGCACAGTATTATTTGTTCTAAAAACAGAGTCTGCTAAAACCTGGTTTTTCTTTTCTTCGATATCCATATTTGCCACATTATCATCTTCCGGCTCAATTTCATATTGTACTGTGAAGCTTACCGTATTTGACGTTTTGATTATTTCACCTGCTTCATCTATAAGCTGGGCTGTAATTTCATATTCACCCGAACTTCCCGGATTCCAGTTATATTCATAAGGAGGGGAACTGAATGTTTTTATCTCACTGTCGTTTACAACAATTTTTATTGCATAGTCTGTGCTTTCTACTTCTTTTGCCCTTATTTCAAATGGTACTGTTTCATTTTGATTAATAAAGTTAAAGATTTTATCATTAGTTGGTGAAGCAATAAATAAAGTATATTCTACTTTGTCTTCATCATCTTCCTGCTCGGAGGAAAAAAAATTTAAAGGCATGCAGCTTCTTACTGAGAAAAATACAATTAAAGTTATTATCAGTATTAAAACAAATAGTATATATGGCGCCCTGTCCAGTAAAAAAATGCGCTTTTTTTTACTCTTTTTCATTCCTTTTCTTTTTTCCTTTCTTCTGTTATCTTCTGAGCCAGATTTGGCGGTAAATCTTCATAATGAGAAAATTTATGTGAAAATCTTCCCCTGCCCTGGGTTAGGGAGGTCAGGTCAATGGTATAATTAAAAGATTCAGACTGGGGTATTGTTGCTTTTATAAGCTGTTTCTTATTTTCAATGGGGGTCATGGAAATAATCTTTCCTCTTTTTGAATTAATATCGCCAATTATATCTCCCATATATTTTTCAGGCACTATAATTTCGAGTTCCGTTATTGGCTCGAGTATAACAGGGGAAGCTTCCTGCATGACCTTTTTAAATGCCATGGAAGCTGCTATCTTAAAGGCCATCTCTGATGAGTCTACTGTGTGATACGAACCATCATATAGATTGACACTAACATCAACTACCGGGTATTTTGCAAGAACGCCATTTTGTAATGATTCCCTTATACCTTTTTCGACACCGGGTATATAACCTTTCGGAATTGCTCCTCCAAATATGCTGTTTTTAAACTCAAAACCACCTCCGCTGGGAAGAGGTTTTATCTCAATAAAAACATGACCGTACTGGCCTCTACCACCGGATTGTTTCTTATATTTATATTCTGCTTTAGCTTCTTTTCTTATAGTTTCCTTGTAGGCTACGTCAGGAGTTAAGAGGTCAACATCAACATCAAATTTTTCTTTTAATTTTTCTCTGGCAATGGATAGGTGAAGTTCTCCCATCCCCCAGATTATATTCTGGTGTACTTCAAGATTTAGCTCCTGTTTTAATGTTGAATCTTCCTGTATTAATTTGGAAAGACCATTGCTTATTTTCTCTTCATCACCTTTGCTTTTGGGTATTAAAGATTTTGGCAGCGTAGGGAAGAAATATTCTGTTTCTGGTATTTTTAAAGGTTGTTCCTGAGTGGAGATGGTATCGTCGTTTAAAATATCCATTATTTTGGATACAGCCACAATATCGCCACAGGAAGCTTCGTTTATGTCAATCTGGTTTTTGCCATGGAGCTTAAATAAATTTGTAAATTTATATGTTCTGGCTGAACCGGAAACGTAATAGCTTTCGTTTATTTTAATAGTACCGGAGAAAATCCTGAATATGGATAATTTGCCAATATAAGGGTCTGCCATAGTTTTAAAAACATATGCAAGAAGTGCACTATCAGGTGAGGGCTTTATCTCGGTTTCAGAACTGCTTTTTAAATCTTTTACTTTAATCGGCTTTATGTCAGAAGCTGATGGTAGTAATGAATTTATATAATCCATTAGTATATCTATACCGGTGTTTCTTTCTGCCGAAATAGAAAATAGAGGCACTACTTTACATGCGGTTACCGCCTTTTTAAATACTTCGTTTAATACTTCGTCACTTATTTTCTCGCCTTCAAGGTATTTATTTAAGAGCTCATCATCAGTTTCTACAATAGACTCAAAAAGCTCATTATGATTACTCTCAATCTTAGATTTAATGTTTTCATCTGTAGGAATTTTTGTTCCGGTTGAACTTTTATCTTTATATTCATATTCCTGGTTCTGTAGTATATCCACAATTTTAGAAAATTTTTCCCCGCTGTTAACAGGCACTGTAATGGGGGCAATATTTAAATTATAATTATTTTTAATATCCTGAACAACTTTGGAGTGATTTACATTTTCCAGGTCCATTTTATTGAGTATAAGAAACATTGGCCTGGGATTTTTAGCAAGCAGCTCTATGATCCTTTCAGTGGGTGCCTGGATTCCTGTTTTTGCATCAACAACTACGATAGCGCTGTCTATAACTTTTATTGCAGACTGGCCCTGCCCGATAAAATCCATATATCCCGGACAATCTATAAGATTTATGTCAGAATTCTTCCATTTATAATGCAGTATGCTGGAATTGATACTAAATCCTTTTTTAGTTTCAAGCGTGCTGAAGTCCGATAAAGTGTTTTTTGATGCTATAGTTCCCAGTCTATCAGTTGTTTTTGAATTAAAGAGCATGCATTCTGCAAGAGAAGTTTTTCCCGTACTATTACCGGATATGAGGCCAATCACTTTACTTGTGGAGCAACTTTTACTATCCATTAAAATCCTCCCCAAAAATGTATAATTTTATGATATAAGTTAGGCAATAGAAGAAATATACCATAAAAAATTTTTTGTGTAAAAATAATATTAACTTTGAATTGAAGCCTTCAGATAGCACTGATAAGAGTTATATTTTTGCGTTTATTTATATGATATAATCTAAAGTTGTTTATTTCTGGAACAGTAAAATAGAAGGTATGTTTTTGTAAAATTAGACGGTTTAATAAATGCGAAAAGGAGGTTTGTTATGTTACCTGGCGTGATTATTGCTATACTGGTTGTTTCTGGGATAATAATAGTTCTAATTTTAGTTTCAATTGGAATATACAATTCCATGGTGTCTCTGAGGAATAAAGTTAATAATTCGTGGTCACAGATAGATGTTCAGCTGAGAAAAAGATATGACCTGATACCAAACCTAGTAGAGACGGTTAAGGGATATGCAAAACATGAAAGAGAAACCCTGGAGAAAGTTATCAATGCAAGGAATATGGGTATTGATGCCAGCAGTGTAAAAGACCAGGCAAAAGCTGAGAATATGATTACCGGTGCCTTAAAGTCGCTTTTTGCCCTGTCTGAAAATTACCCGAATCTTAAAGCAGACCAGCATTTTTCAAGATTGATGGAACAGCTTAATGGTATTGAAAGCAGTATTGCCTATGCAAGGCAATTCTATAATGACATGGTTATGAAATTTAACACAAGAATCCAGACATTTCCCGGGAATGTGTTTGCTAGGATATATAAGTTCACTTCAAGGGATTATTTCGAGATAGAGGAGCCAGAAGCCAGAAGACCGGTTGAGGTGAAATTCTAATAAAATTCCATATCTTAAAAATAGAGAGTGATTGAGAAATGTATGAACAAATTGCCAAAAATAGAACAAAGACAGTATTTATAATAATCGGATTCATGGTATTTATAACCATGATAGGATTTGCTCTGGGCTATTATATTGACTACAGATATGGAATAAGTGGAAATTACTCCATTCTTTTTATGATTTTTGCGCTAATATTAGCTATTATTATGAGTTTTTCAAGCTATTACTTCAGTGATAGAATCGTGCTTGGGCTAACAAAGGCAAGACCAATATCACTTGAGGAAAACCCCAGGATTTATTACATGGTGGAAGGACTTTCTATAGCAGCAGGTATACCGATGCCAAGGATATACATGATTGAGGATACCGGAATGAATGCTTTTGCGACAGGACGTAACCCTGCTAATGGAGTGGTTGTTTTTACACGCGGCCTGCTGGAAAATCTTAATGACGAAGAACTTAAAGGAGTTATTTCACATGAACTTTCCCATATAAAGAATTATGACATATTGCTTGGTACCATAATAGTAGTTCTGGTGGGAATGATTGCTATTATAAGTAATATAATACTCAGAAGTTTTATCTTCGGGGGAGGCAGGAGGAGGTCAAGCAGAAGTTCAGGTGGGGGAATACTTTCTGTTATCTTCCTTGTACTGGGACTTTTGCTTTTGATTCTTTCGCCAATAATTGCTACTCTTATAAGGATGGCAATTAGCAGAAACAGGGAATTTCTTGCTGATTCAACTGGAGCACTTATTTCAAGATACCCGGCTGGACTTGCTAATGCATTAAGGAAAATAAGCAAGCATAGTCAGGTTGAAGTTGCCAGCAATGCAACTGCTCATTTGTTCATAGCAAATCCATTTGGAGGTAAAAAGGCAGCTTTTAGTAATTTATTCAATACGCATCCTCCTGCAGAAGAAAGAATAAAAAGACTTGAAAATATGTCTTTGGGTGTGGGAGTATAATAAATGGAGGTGTTTTAAGGATATGAAGAAAGGTACTTTAAAAGTAAAAACCGGTCTTGCCCAGATGTTAAAAGGTGGAGTAATAATGGATGTAACTTCACCGGAACAGGCAAAAATTGCGGAAGATGCAGGCGCAGTATCGGTTATGGCTCTGGAGAGAATTCCTGCAGATATTAGAGCTGAGGGCGGAGTTGCCAGGATGACAGATCCCGAAATTATATTAAAAATTATGGATACAGTATCCATTCCTGTAATGGCTAAAGTGAGAATAGGCCACTTTGCTGAAGCACAGATACTGGAATCTATAGGAGTTGATTATATAGATGAGAGTGAAGTTTTAACTCCGGCTGATGGAAAGTATCATATAAATAAATGGAATTTTAAGGTTCCGTTTGTTTGCGGAGCTACCAATCTGGGAGAAGCATTGAGAAGGATAGGGGAAGGGGCTGCTATGGTAAGGACTAAAGGAGAAGCAGGTACCGGCGATGTAATTGAAGCAGTAAAACATATGAGAAGCATAAAAGACGAGATAACAAGGATTGTCTCTATGCCAAGGGAAGAACTTATGACGGCAGCAAAGGAACTGGGAGCTCCATATGACCTGGTGGTATATGTGTATGAGAATAAAAGCTTACCGGTGATTAATTTCTCTGCCGGTGGAATTGCAACTCCTGCAGATGCTGCTATGATAATGCAGTTAGGAGCAGACGGGATTTTTGTTGGATCGGGAATATTTAAGTCAGAAAACTCATCTAAAGTGGCCTGTGCTATTGTTGAAGCAACCACACATTACAATAACCCTGAAGTTCTGGCACGGGTTTCAAAGGGACTGGGAGCTACCATGAAGGGTACTGCAGTATCAAAACTTTCAGAAGAGGAGATAATTTCAAATAGAGGGTGGTAAAAAGGTAGTGGATATAAAAGTTGGCGTTCTCTCTCTTCAGGGAGCTTTCAAAGAACATATAAAAAAAATAAAGGAATGCAGAGCAGGTGCAATAGAGATAAAATTCCCGGAGCAATTAAAATGTATAGATGGTCTTATTATCCCTGGCGGGGAAAGTACTACTATAAAAAGACTGATTAAAGAATATAAATTTAAGAAAGCTCTTGATAAATTTTATAAGGAAGGCAAGCCCATATTTGGAACCTGTGCCGGACTGGTTCTTATGTCCCGTAACATTGAGGGAGAAGGTAAAGGCATGGGCTATATAGATATTAATGTTAGAAGAAATGCTTATGGGCGGCAGATAGATAGTTTTGAAGAGATGGTTAGAATAAATTTTAATCAGATCAGCAAAGATAAGAAATTCAGGGCTGTTTTTATAAGAGCTCCAAAAATATTAAGTATGGGTAAGGGTGTTAAAGTAATTGCAAAAATTAATGGTGATCCAGTACTGGTTAGATGTAGAAACGTTATAGCAGGTACTTTTCACCCTGAATTAACTGATGACTTAAGGGTGCATAAGTATTTTTTAAGTATGATTAAAAATTTTAAAGGAGTAGATTAATATGTCCGGGCATTCAAAATGGCACTCAATTAAGCACAAAAAAGCAAAAGAAGATGCAAAACGCGGGAATATATTTGGTAAATTAAGCAGGAGCATAATAGTAGCTGTAAGAGAAGGCGGGGGAAGCGATCCCAGGGATAACATAGCTCTAGCAAATGCTATTTCTAAAGCAAAAGAGTTTAATATGCCACAGAGCAATATAGAAAGGGCAATAAAGAAAGGAACAGGCGAAATAGAAGGAGAAAATTACGAAAGCATTACGTACGAAGGATATGGACCTGGTGGTATAGCGTTAATAATTGAGGTAATGACGGAAAATCGCAATAGGACTGCTTCGGATATAAGAAATATTCTGGGCAGGTATAACGGGACTCTTGGAGAAAGCGGCAGTGTAAGCTGGCAGTTTGAAAGAAAGGGAGTAATAGTAGTTGAGAAAAATGAGGTTGAGGATGAGGAAGAATTTATGTTGAATATGATTGATTTCGGGGCTGAGGATATAGATGAGGATGACGGTTTTTATGAGATAAAAACTTCTCCCGTAGATTTTATAAAAGTTAAAAATACTATGGCTAAAAGTAACATAAAAATAAAATCAGGGGAGCTTGCATTTGTTCCAAAATCAACCATAAAATTATCAAAAGAAGAAAGTGCGAAAGCAATGAAGCTTATCAATGCACTGGATGATCATGATGATGTCCAGAATGTAAATACGAACCTTGAAATATCGGATGAAATGTTAGGGGAATTATAGATATTAAAAAATGATGAATGATAAGATAAGGATACTGGGGATAGATCCCGGTCTTGAAACCACAGGAGTAAGTATACTCGATATAGAAAAAGGAAAGTATCATCCTGTTTATTCCGGTTGCGTTGTAACAGGGAGTAAAATGGAAATTTCAGAAAGACTGAAAAAAATTTTTATGGAAATTAATAAATTGATAAAAAAATATCGTCCCGATTGTCTGGCTATTGAAAAGCTTTTTTTCAATATTAATACAAAAACAGCTCTGGATGTAGGTCAGGCAAGAGGAGTTTCTGTTCTGGCAGGGAGTGTTAATAATATAAAAATATATGAATATACCCCTCTTGAAGTTAAACAGGCAGTTGTTGGTTATGGGAGGGCAACAAAAAAGCAGGTCAAGTATATGTTAAAAACTATCCTGGGAGTTAAGGATAATTTCTTTCCCAGGAAAGATGATGCCTGGGATGCAATGGCAATATCAGTGTGTCATGCTAATAACAGGAAATTTAAGGAAAAAGTTAAAGTTATCAGAGAATAAAAGTAGAAACTAAAATTTATTAATCAGCCAGGGTCTATAATCAATTATGATTGCAAAAATATTCGGTAAGGTTATAAAAAAATCCCCTTCGAGTATTATAATACAAACTGGAGGAATAGGGTTTGAAGTATTAATATCAAGCAAAACTTTTGAAAAAATACCAGATATAGGTTCAGAAGTTGAGCTTGATATTTACACCTATGTAAGGGAAGAGGAATTAAAACTGGTGGGGTTTTTAGATGTTGAAGATAAGGATTTTTTCTTGAAGCTTCTGGGTGTTTCGGGGATATCTATTAAAATAGCTTTGAGTGCCCTGTCAATTTACAGTGCTAAGGAAATAAAAAATACAATTACAAACAGGGAAGTTGACCTTTTAAGGAGAATTCCGGGTATTGGGCTTAAACTTGCCGAGAGGATAATATTGGAACTTAAAGATAAAATAGAAGAAGATATAATGGTAGGAATAAAAGGCGCTGGCATGGAAGAGAATGAAAAATTGTATCAGGTAAAACAGGCACTAAAGACTCTTGGATACAGTACAGGAGAGATAATTAAGGCGATATCAAGATTAGAAAGTGGTGTTGTAGAGAGTGAGAAGATAGAAAATATATTAAAAATGGCACTTAAGAATATTTAGGATAGCAAACCGGGAATTAAAATGAATGAACAAAATAATGAAAATAAAGATAATAATGATATAAATCCCAGGCACATGAAGGTGGATACCGAGCTTGATAAAAGCCTGCGACCGCGCCGTATATCGGAATTTATTGGCCAGGAGAAAATAATAGGGAATCTTTTGGTTTTTATTAAATCCGCCAGAAAAAGGAAAGAACCTCTTGACCATGTTATTCTTTCAGGACCTCCGGGACTGGGGAAAACCTGCCTTGCCGAAATAATTGCCAATGAAATGAAAGTTGGATTCAGAATTACATCAGGACCGGCTATAGAAAGAGCAGGTGACCTTGCTGCTATATTAACCAACCTGGAAAAATTTGACGTTTTATTCGTGGACGAGATTCACAGATTAAATAGAAACGTGGAGGAAATTTTATATCCTGCAATGGAGGATTACAAGCTGGATATAATAATAGGCAAAGGCCCTTCGGCAAAATCAATCAGGATTGATATTGAACCCTTTACTATCATAGGCGCAACTACAAGGATAGGGCTGGTAGCACCTCCTTTGAGGGACAGGTTTGGCGTGAACATAAGACTTGATTATTACAACAGGGATAGCATTATTAAAATCATCAAGAGATCGGCAGGAATATTAAAAATAGACATAACCAATAAAGGTGCCGAGATTATTGCAGGGAGAAGCAGGGGAACCCCCAGAATTGCGAACAGGTTGTTAAGAAGAATAAGAGATTATGCCCTTATGTACAGCGATAGTGTAATAGATGAGGATATAGCAGAAAAAGCTATGGTAAGGCTTGATATAGATAAACTGGGTCTGGGTGTGGTGGATAAAAAAATAATGGATACTCTGGTTGTAAAGTTTAGCGGAGGCCCGGTAGGAGTAGGCACAATAGCAGCATCTATAGGGGAAGAAGCTGATACTATAGAGGATGTTTATGAACCATACCTTTTACAGCTTGGTTTTATTAAAAGGACTTCAAAGGGAAGGGTGGCTACAAGCAGGGCTTTTAATTATATGGGAATAGCAAAGGAGAGCAATCCAGGGCTTTTTAACAGTACGGAAGAAAAATGAAGATAGAGTTATTTGATTATGACCTTCCTAAAAAATTCATAGCCCAAAGACCTCTGGAGAGAAGAGCTGAATCCAGGCTTCTGGTACTTGATAGAAGAGACGGCAGTATAAAACATGATAGATTTTATAATCTTTTATCTTATCTTAAAAAAGGTGATGTACTGGTTATAAATGAAAGCAGGGTCAGAAGATGCAGGTTAAAAGGTAAAAAGGAAAAAACAGGAGCAAATATTGAATGTTTTGTCTTAAATAAGCTAAGGGATAACCAGGATAACCAGTACACGGTTTTATTAAAGCCCTCAAAAAGACTTGAGCCCTCGGATAAGGTTCTTATAGGGAATCACCATTTTATAGTTAAATCTAAATTTGATTACGGCAAGGCCATAGTAGAATTTGATTTACCGGCAGAAGAAATATTTGATAGTTACGGAGAAGTACCATTACCTCCCTATATTAAAAATACTGGGATTAAAGAGGATAGTTACCAGACGGTATATGCAGTTAAGAAAGGTTCTTCTGCTTCTCCCACTGCGGGGCTTCATTTTTCAAAAGAATTAATGGAGGAACTGAAAAGAAAAGGAGTGGTATTTGCCAGGTTAAGTCTTTCTATAGGTATTGATACATTCAGGCCAATATCGGAAAAAAGGATAGAGGAGCATAAGATGCATAGTGAATGTTACAGTATTGATGAATGTGAAGCAGAAAAAATAAGGCGTGCAAAAGAGAGTGGGAATAAAGTTATAGCAGTAGGCACTACTGTGGTAAGGGTTCTTGAAACTTTAGTATTAAAATATAATAAGATTATAGGGGATAGGGGGTCTACTGATATATACATATATCCAGGATTTAAATTCAGAGCTGTTGAATGGATAACTACTAATTTTCATCTTCCGAGGTCGACGCTTCTTGTTATGATATCTGCTTTTGCAGGAAGACAGAGAATATTAAAAGCGTATGAAGAAGCAAAAGAGAATGGTTACAGATTTTATAGCTTCGGAGATTGCATGCTTATAAAATAATTATATTCCCATTGATAGTAAAAAGGATTTATGAAAATGTAAGTTATTTTATATTTTTAAGTATTTTACGCTTTAAGTTTTTAAATTAATTATCAAAAGAAAATTTCTTGCTCTTAATAATTTTCAAACATGTATCGACAACTTTAGGGTCATAAAGTTTTCCTTTATTTTTGGTAATTTCATTAATAGATGCCTTGAGGCCAAGTGATGGCCTGTAGGGTCTATGAGAGGATATTGCTTCTACTACATCCGCAACCCCGATAATTTTAGCTTCAATCATTATATCTTTTCCTTTAAGTCCGCGGGGGTAACCGGAACCGTCTATTCTTTCATGGTGCTGCAAAATTATTTCTGCTACAGGGTACTGGAAATCAATTCTTTTTATAATGTCATATCCAACTCTAGCATGGGTTTTTACTATATTAAATTCTATATCAGATAATTTACCTGGTTTTGAAAGAATGGAAGGTGGTATGTTTATTTTGCCTATGTCATGCAGGCGGGATGCCATTTCTATAATTTTTATTTTTTCTTCGCTTAGTTTTAACTCTTTTGCTATTTCCACAGATAGAAGGCTTACCCTTTCCTGGTGGCCTGATGTATAGGGGTCTCTTGTCTCTACTAAAGAGGAAAGAATATCTATGCTTTTATCTATTACTTTCTCCATTCTGGTGTACGTATTTTTTCTATCGGTGATATCAGTAAAGTTACCAATTATATATTCTGTTTTTCCATTGCTTTTAACAAAATGCTCATTGATCTCAGCCCAGAATTTTGTTCCATTTTTATTTATAAAGGGTAATTCAATTTTATTTACCTTATTATTTAAAACCTGTTTCATTTTTGGAAAATAAACATTTTTCATATCTTTTATCCAGTAAGGATATGGTGGTTTAGTTCCAATAATTTCGTCAGATGAAAATCCTGTTATTTTTTCAAATGCAGGATTGACATATTTCATTTTTTTATTCTTGTCCATTACATAAATAGAAAATGTAGAATTTTTAAGAATGTTTTTATTAAATTCCTCACTGTCTTCTAACTTCTTTTCTATTTTTATTCGCTCGGTTAAGTCAGTGACTATTATCTGTATTTCCCTGGATTTTTTATTTTTTTTAATTAATGATGCCCGGACTTCTCCTATAAAAGGCCTTTCGTCTCTATGTTTCCACTCTACAATGAAAGGGTCTATTTTTTTGACGAGAAGGAGTCTGTTAAACATAGTGGTATATTTTGACTTATCTCTGCAATGAAAAAATTTTAATTTTGTAAAATGCCTGCCAATGAGTTCATCTTTTTTAAGACCTGTAAAGTCAAGCACAGTATCGCTTATGTTGATAATAGAGCCACTATCATTTAAAATGACAATACCCACCGGAGATGTTTCAAACATTATCCTGTATCTTTTTTCGCTTTCTTTAAGGGATTCTATTTTCTGTTCTTTAGTATCCGTATTATATTTTTTTGAGCTTTTCATCTTTAATTTTTTTATATTCTAAAGTTTAGGATTTGATTAATATATATTAGTATTATACTATAAACTAAAGAACATTAAAATTTGGGGAATTTTTAATAAATAATTAGGATTAATAGAGCACCTTTTAAAAAGAAGGTCTAAAGCAGCACTTTAAGTCTTGTACGGTTATATCTTTAAAGAAGTATACAGGGCATATTAACTATAAGTGCATAAAAAATCATTATTACTCCTGCCCACCATATATTCCGGAGGAAAAATATGGGAGAAGGTAATATAGTTAGCCAGTGAGTTAGTTCTGCTCTTTTAGTTTCATTATAAAAAGTTTTTTAAGTAGTCAATATTTTTTTATTATTTTTTCATATACGATATGTATATTTAATATTTTTCATATAATCTATATAATTACTTTAATGTTGCCGGTATGATTTAATTTTAATGTAATAATAAAAGCATTCAGAAGGTTTTTATAAAATATAATAATAAAAAGGAAATATAGTTTTGGAGGTAAATTTTGATTGATACTATAATATGGGTTTTTGTAATATTTATTGCCAGAATTATTGATGTCAGTCTGGGTACCATCAGAGTAAATATGATAGTAAGAAGGAAAAAAACAATAGCATCTCTGATCGGTTTTGTTGAAGTTGTTATCTTTATATCAATTATAGTAAGAATAATAAAGGATATTAATAATATTTACGGAATAATTGCATACGGTGCAGGTTTTGCAGTAGGTACAGTAGTTGGCATAATAATATGCGAGAAATTGTCCCGTGACCTGGTGAGTACTAATATTATTTCAAGGGAATGTAATAATGAAATTAAAAAGTTGCTTTCAAAAGAGAATTTTGGTTTTACCTGCTATAAAGGTATGGGCAGCCAGGGTGAAGTTGAAATTATTAATGTGGTATGTAGCAGTGCTACTCTTACAAAACTAAACAGATTGGTACGAGATCAGGACCCGGGTGCTTTTGTGGTAAGCTATATGCTTGATAAGATACGGGGAGGATTTATCCGGGGATTGAAGAAAAAATGAACATTAAATTTATTATTTTGTAACTACTTAAGAAAAAGATTAAAAGATTTTAAACTTTTATTTAATCCATTGTCTAATACATCATAAAAATTGTGTAATTTAATTGAAATGGAAAATCACCGTAATCATAACAGTATTATGAATAGCCGGGTGAAGAAAGTTTAGGAATTTAATCTGGAATATTAAGTAATCTTTATTTAAAAAGGATATATATAAATATTTAAGCAAAAAATAATGAAAAAGGAGAACCAAAATTATTGGAAGTTAATCCAAATCCAGGATGGTGCTGGGATGGGCATCTTGCGAAGATGTCAAAAATAAAGGGTATATCCTATACTAAGATGTTACTTTCTATTTTAAAGGAAGCAGAAAAAAGATTACAAACAGAGGGTAAACTTGATAAATTTATTACAGCAAAATTAAAAATTAAATAAATAAAAATAATTTTAAGACTTTAAATAACTTTAGACTTTTAGAAGCATATTTAAGAAATGTCTGACTGCTCTGATAAGATAAAGTAATTTAATACAGGAAAATAATAATTCTAGAAATAAAATAAAGGAAATAAGGATATGGCTTTTTTTAAAATTTTAAAGGAAGATAAGAAATCGCTTGCTAGAGCAGGAGAAATAAAAACAAAGAGAGGTATTATAAATACCCCTGTTTTTATGCCAGTTGGGACCAAAGCGACAGTAAAAGCAATTACAAATGAAAGGCTTTATGAACTTGGTTGCAGGATTATACTCGGTAACCTGTATCATCTTTATCTCCAACCTGGAATTGATATTATTGAAAAGGCGGGAGGGCTTCATAAATTTATGAACTGGAAAAATAATATATTGACTGATAGTGGAGGATTTCAGGTATTCAGTTTGAGTAAAATAAGGAAAATTGTTGATGATGGTGTAGAGTTTAAATCGATAATAGATGGCTCGGACCATTTTTTTACTCCTGAAGAAGTAATAGAGATGCAATACCGTATTGGTTCAGACATTATTATGGTTCTTGATGAATGCATACCTTTTAATGAAGATTATAATTATACTCTTGAAGCAGCTAAAAGGACCCTCAAGTGGGCGGAACTATCGCTCCTGACAAAAAAAAGGTTGAATATCAATAAAGATGCCAGAATATTTGGTATAGTACAGGGCGGATTTATAAAGAGTATAAGGAAATTATGTGCTCAATCAATATCAGAGAAGGATTTTGATGGCATAGCAATAGGGGGATTAAGTGTTGGTGAGGAGAGAAATAAAACTATTGATATACTTAATTATACAGTAAATTTTTTAGACAATAGAAAGCCGCGGTATTTTATGGGATTGGGAGACCCAAGGGGTGTAGTAGAAGCTATAGGAAGAGGAATTGATATGTTTGATTGTGTTATGCCTACCAGGATATCAAGAAACGGGAGTGCTTTTACAAATAGCGGGAGAATAAATATAAAAAATAAAAAATATGCCTATGATTTTACTCCTATTGATGGCGAATGTAATTGCTACACCTGCAGGAATTACTCAAAGTCGTATATCAGGCATTTATTCAGGAGCAAGGAAATACTCTCAAGCATGCTACTTACCATACATAATCTTAATTTTATTTTTAATCTTGTAGGCCGTGCTAGAGATTGTATATTATCAGAAAATTTTAAAGATTTTAGAAGAAATTTTTTAAGCGAGTATGAGGGGAAACAGGAAGTATAGAAGAATTAGAATAAATAAGTTTAGGATTGTTATTGATTTTGTTATTTATTATATGAATTTAATGTTATCAGGATTACTCTCTTTCAATGATATTTATGAATTTATCAACTAAATGGGGGTCAAATTGAGTTCCGGAATTTTTTCTAAGCTCAACTAATGCATCCTTTTTATTTAATGCTTTCCTGTAAGGCCTGTCATTTGTCATAGCGTCATAAGCATCTACAATTGATATTATACGGGAGATAAGCGGTATTTTATTTCTTTTTATTCCTGTCGGATAACCTCCACCATCCCATTTTTCATGGTGGTAGAGTATTCCTTTAGCAATAGGACTTAATTTTAAGTATAATTGAGCAATACGGTATCCTATTTCAGAATGTCTCTTCATTTCTTCCCATTCATCATTGCTAAGCTTTCCTGGCTTAAAGATGATCATATCTGATATTGCGATTTTTCCTATGTCGTGTATGGTTGCAAGAAGGTCCAGTTCGTTAATAACATCATCCGGTAAATTTAATTCATTACCTAATTTTATTGCATTTTTCCTTAATCTTGCTATGTGTTGCTCTGGTTCAAATTTATTTTCATCAAGAGCTTTAAGAAGGGAGTATATAACTGAATTATCAGCATCCTGTCTGTCTGTTAGCTTATCCTTATACATTTTATCTTCTGATTCTTTTATTACTTTGTTAATATCTGTATCATAGTTACTTTTGGATGCAACTCCCAGAGAGATACTTATGGGCAAATCCCTAGAGCTGTGTTTCTGGCATTTTTCTTTTATTCGCTCAACGATTTGAAATGCGTCTTCGATGGCTGTGCAGGGGAGGATAGTAATGAATTCATCTCCGCCCCATCTTGAAATTATATCATCATCTCTGAAGCAGGTTTTTAATATTTTTGATATTTTAACTAATAGCTCATCTCCTTTATCGTGGCCAAAAACATCATTTATCATTTTAAGCCCGTTTACATCACCTATAACTATGCTTATAGGTAACTGTCTTCTGGTATCAAGTCTTTTTATTTCTTCTTCAAAATAGGTACGGTTATATAAACTGGTCAGTTTATCATGAAAAGATAGATATTTTATTTCATTTTCAGCTTTTTTCCGTGCAGTAATGTCCCTTACTATGCCTTCATAATAAGCAGGAGCTCCGTTTTTATATATTACTTTGGAACTAATTTCCACCCATATAATTGAACCGTCTTTTTTTCTAAGACGTGTTTCAAATGGTCTGGACCTTTTATTTGGGGGAGGCCTGTCTTTTTCTGAAACATAAAGCTGCTTTGGTATATTTATTGAGAGTAAATCTTTTTTACTGCTGTAACCTAAAATTTTTACAATTGATGGGTTTGCATCAATATATTGCCCGTCAAGAGTACTGATGTACATACCATCAATGGAATCCTGGAATAAAGATTTATATGTGATTTCATTAAGATTATTTTTAATACATGGTTTTTTAAAGTTAGTAATGTCTGTTACGGAAACAACCACACTGGATGTGTTATTTTCATGTTCTGGTAGGGTGACCCATTTTTTATATAAATATAATTTATTACTTTTTAAAGTTTGATTGACCAGTTCAGCTTCAAACTTTTTTTTGTTCTTTGCTATTGCAATAATTTCTTTTTCAAATGCTCTATATGAATCTTTTAAAAAGATTTTATTAAAGTTTTTTTTAAAGTCAGTTTTGTTTTTTGCCTCGAAGAGATTTAAAGCAGCTTTATTTGCGTTTATCAATTTTACAAGCTTAATTAAAGAATTTATCCTGTTTTTATTATTATCAAAATATTTATTAAAATTTTTAATGCCACTATTTTGAAGCTTGGCAATATTTTTTTTAACTTCCGTGAAATCTTCCTCCAGCAATGCAACAGGAGAATTCTCAAAAAGAATTTTATATTTCTTCTCTTTATTCATTTTTAGTGATAAGTGATCAATAATTTATTAAAAATTAATTAGGACAAAAATTTTATCTTTAATGTAATATTATATAATAAAATTAATTAAGTTAAAATACCAGGCATGAAATCCGGAAATTATCAGTTTTTTTGAAACTTTATTATTGTATTATAAATGTATATTATATGTGTATTAATTGTTTAATAAAAAGAGGATATTTGAAAAAGTAACAAATTTGTAGTAATTTTCTTTAAATTAGCAAAAATAATAAATAACTCAAAAATTAAAGGCAATTATCTATTTGCAAAATTTCTAAAAAAGTTAATAATAGTGGTATTTGGTTTTTGGAAAAGTATATTTTTAAGGAGTATCTATGAAATTAAGAAAAAATTTAATCAGCGTCATGATTATAAGCATGCTGATAATAACTGCAGTTTTTTTAAGTGTTTCATGTCTTCCTGCAGCAACAACTGGTGAGGGAGCAGCTACTGAAGGAACCGAAACAGGTGAAACCAGCACCGTCACAAGTTTTTTGACTAATTATGGAACATGGATATGGCTGGCTATACTGGTTGCAGCTTTCTATTTTTTGCTTATAAGGCCGCAACGTGTGAGAACTAAAAAAACTCAGGATTTGATGTCAAGCTTGCAGAGAGGCGATGAAGTGGTTACCATAGGTGGATTTTATGGCAGAATTAAAGATGTTAGAGAAGATGTTATTATAATAACTATTGCAAGCGGTGTAGATATAAAGTTAAACAGAAGTGCCATTTCTAAAAAAGTGACCCAACAGTAGATATGAGAAATAAAAAAGTTCATATAACTATCATTATAATATTTATTATAATGATAGGGCTAAGCTTTTACTATATTTTAAAGGATTCAGTTGCCGATTCTATAAAGCTGGGGCTTGACCTTAAGGGTGGCACCCAGATTATTCTAAAACCTACAGGAAGCGAGGGGAGCGAAGTAACCTCTGAAAGGCTTAATGATACTATTGATAAAATAAGGAAAAGAATAGATAGACTTGGTATTTCAGAGCCCCTTGTCACAAAAGATCAATTGAATAATATTATAGTCCAGCTTCCAGGAGTAAAAGACCCTGATACTGCCAGGGAAGTAATTGGAAAAACTGCACAACTTGAATTCAGATTGGTTGAGGGAACGTTTATTTCCTGGGTTGATGAGGCCTGGAGTATTGTAGGCATAGATTATACAAATGGTGAACTGGTTATTGACCCCGCAGCCAAAGAGACAATTCTGGTTGATGATATAAATAAGTTTTTCCAGGGTGGGTCTGCATATACTGTAGGTAAACTGGTAACCAACCCTGAAACTGGAGAGATGGTAATTGTTGAGCCGCAAAACCAGGATGTTTCCGGAGAAAGTGAAGAAAAAAAGGAAAGCTCTGCTGAATCCGATATTAACCCTGAGGAAATAATTGGAGTTATTGAATATAATTCCGAAACAATGGAAATGTTTCTGGTAAAAGATGGCGAGGAAATTGGTGAGATATTGATTGATTCCAGAACAAGCGCCGCAACTCTGGTTGGACCGGTACTCGTAACAGGTAACGAGCTTGCAAATGCGGTTGCTGGCTATGATAGTTACGGGAGTATAAGAGTTGCATTGAGTTTTAAGGATGATGGTGTTGAAAAGTTTGCTGAAATTACAACCAATAATATTGGAAGAAACCTTGCTATTGTTCTTGATGAGGAAATTGAATCTGCCCCATATATAGAAGTTCCCATAACAGACGGAGAAGCTGAAATTACAGGAATTGATAGCGTGGAAGAAGCAAAAAATATTGAGATTGTCCTGCAAACAGGTGCATTGCCCATAAATTTACAGATAGAAGAGAGCAGTACCGTAGGTCCAACCCTTGGAATGGATTCTCTGAAAAAAGGGCTTTATGCCGGAATAGCAGGTTTTATTTTAATTCTTATTTTTATGTTCTTTTATTACAAGGGTCTTGGAATTTATTCTGCACTGGGACTAATAATATATATTATATTATTCTGGGGAGTAATATCAGCCATAGGAGCTGCACTTACACTTCCAGGGATTGCAGGGATTATCCTGACTATAGGTATGGCGGTGGATGCAAATGTTATTATATTTGAGAGGATAAAGGAAGAATTGCTGAAGGATAAATCTCCAAGGATTGCAATAAGCGAAGGTTTTAAAAATGCAATTAGAACCATAGTTGATTCTAATGTAACTACTTTAATTACAGCTGGAGCGCTATACCAGTTTGGAACCGGACCCATAAAAGGTTTTGCTGTTACTTTGAGTCTTGGTGTAGTGATAAGCATGGTAATAAGTCTATTATTTACCAGGTCAAACATATTTTTAATGGCAGGAATTCCCAGTCTGACAACTCCCGGCTTTTTGGGAGTAAGGAGAAGGAACAGTGAATAGTATTTTAAGATTTAAAAAATATGATTTTAACTTTATGGGAAGAATGAAAATATGGTTTGTAGTGTCTCTGGCAGTTATAATGGCAGGAGTAATCGGCTATTTTATAAACGGAAGTTTTAACCTGGGAATTGATTTTTTAGGTGGCTCACTTATTGAAATAAAATTCAAGCAGGATACAAGCGCATCTGAGATCAGGGAAGTCATGAGTGATATGGGCTATCAGAATGTAATAATACAGCGTGTGGTAGATAATTTGCTGCAGACTGATTCTGACAGGTTTATCATAAGGATAAAAGCAGAGAAAAAAGGTGAGCCGATAAGTATAGAGGAAAAGAATGAAATTCTTGATGAACTGGATGAAAAAATAGGGGTTGAGGGACAGCCCCTGCAGGACAAGAGTGTGGATCCGGGTTTTGGAAATGTACTTATATGGAATGCAATAAAAGCGATAGCAATAAGCATTGCAGGTATCTTAATATATATATGGATAAGATTTGAATTCAGATTTGGGGCGGTGGCAATTTTAGCTTTAATTCATGATGTACTTGTTACGGTCGGTGTGTATGCTATTTTAAGCAGGGAAATTAATACATCAACTATTGCTGCGCTGCTTACTATTATTGGTTATTCATTAAATGATACTATTGTTGTTTTTGACAGGATAAGGGAAAATATCCCTATGACAGGAAAGATAGGTTACAGCAGGATGGTAAATTTTTCAGTAAATTCAACTTTATCACGTTCCATAAATACATCAATAACTACATTACTGCCTGTAATATTACTCCTTATACTGGGAACAACAGCTCTTAAGGATTTTGCTCTTGCTCTTACAGTTGGAATAATAAGCGGAACATATTCATCTATATTTTTTGCCAGTCCAATTCTGGTTGCATGGAATAATAGATTTCCAAAATATAAGAAATAAAAAAATGACAGGTCTCCCTTCTTACTGGAAATGTAGAAATAATAATAAACCGGATACGGGGTTATTGGAAAGTTCCAGCTTTAGCCCTGTTTTGCTAGAAATTCTTGCCAAAAGAGATATAGTCGGTGAAGAAGAAATAATATCTTTTATCAAACCCTCTCTTAAAAATCTTCATGACCCCATGGAACTTCCGGGGATAGACGAAGGCATAAAAAGATTAATAGAAGCAATAGAGAGCAATGAAAATATTATTGTATTTGGAGATTATGATACAGATGGAATCGTAAGTGCTTCAATCATGTTTAAGTTCCTTAAAGATTTAGGAATGGAAGTGGATGTTTATATTCCTGACCGTTTTGAAGAGGGCTATGATTTATCTGTTAATTTTCTAAAGAAAGTGTCCAGTGAAGGTAAATGTAAGCTTATAATAGCAGTGGACTGCGGAACAAATAGTATAGAAGTTCAAAATTTTATCAGTGAAAACAATTCATGCCCTGATATTATAGTCTGTGACCATCACAATCAATCAGTAGAGCTAGATGATGTAACTGGCAGATATATAATAATTAATCCAAAGTTAAAAAATTCAAGGTATAAATTTAAACATCTAAGCGGCGCGGCTGTAACTTTTAAGTTTATAAACGCAGTTTTAAAAAAATTGGAATATAATCGTAAAAAAAATTTCAGTAAAGATTATCTGACAGGGCTACTTGATCTTATTTCAATATCAACAATCGCAGACATAATGCCTTTAATTGGTGAAAACAGGATAATAGTTAAGAAAGGGCTTGATATACTCCAGAGAACTGCAAATCCCGGTCTAAAAAAGATAATAGATCTCGCCGTGGGCCAAAAGGATTATATAGACGAATATGATATAGGATTTATAATAGCTCCCAGACTTAACGCTGCCGGAAGGATTAAAAATGCCCGTGTAAGTCTTGACCTTTTAATTGAAAAAGGAGAGATACTGGATAAATTAGCAAATGAACTTAATTCGTTTAACATAAAGAGGCAGAAGATACAAAGGGATATATTTAACGAAATTGTAGAAAGTAATGATTTTGATGAGATTGTTACCTCTAAAAAAATATTTATAGACAAGTCGGAGGACTGGAATGAGGGTGTGCTGGGGATAGTTGCCTCAAGTATTGTAAAAAAATTTAACATTCCTGCTATTTTATTTAAAGAAAAGGAAGGCAAGCTTAAAGGTTCTGGAAGAAGTATAGATAAATTTGATTTATATGAAAAATTGGTACAGCTGAAGGATTTATTTAATAGTTTTGGAGGACACCGGCTGGCATGCGGTATAAGCATGGATATTATAAATTATGAGACTTTTTATAAAAATTTGATAAAAATTGCTGATAGAAATTTAGAGGTAGAAGATATTGAAAAAAAATTTGTTTATGATGTGGAGATAAACTTTAAAGATATAAATAAAATGATACTGAATGAAATTAACCTGCTAAAGCCATTTGGGTTTGGAAATCCAAAACCTGTTTTTATGTCCAGAAATTGCGTGATATCTGATTTTTCTTATCTATCAGGGGGTAAACATGTAAAGTTAAAGCTTAAACAAGAAGGGGCTGCTATTGATGCGATAATATTTGGCCTTGAGGAGGAAATTAAGAGAAAAATAATAAAAGCAAAAGAGATAAATATATTATACAGAATTGAAGAAAATAACTGGGGTAATAATAAAAATATACAGCTTGTAATTTCAGACTTATTTTAGAGAATTCAAAAATGTTCTATAATTAAAAAAATAATTTTTCAGCTAAAGTTAAAAAAAAATAAAAAATGGGTTTAAAAGTAAATAACAAAGCAAAAAATATAAATACGGATGATATATATAAGAAGCTTATAAAGAAGATAAAGTCATATAATCCTGGTATAGATGAAAAGCTTGTCCACAAAGCATACCAGACTTCAAAGGAATACCATAAAAACCAGTACAGGAAATCAGGGGAGCCCTTTGTAGTCCATCCCCTTGAAGTTGCTCTAATACTTGCTGAGATTGAGCTTGACCAGATATCTATAGCGTCAGCGATACTGCATGATGTAATAGAAGATACGGAGTACAGTCTGGAAATGGCTAAAAAGGAGTTCGGTCAAAAAATTGCCAACATTATAGATGGTGTAACTAAATTAGATAAAATTGTTTTTGACAGCAAAGAAGAGCAGCAGGTAAACAATATAAGGAAAATGATAATTGCGATGTCTGAGGACGTCAGGATAATACTGGTAAAGCTGGCTGATAGACTACATAATATGCGGACACTGGATTCACTTGATGAGAAAAAAAGAAAAATTAACTCAGTGGAAACTCTTGAGGTTTATGCACCTATTGCCCATCGGCTGGGAATATATTATATAAAATCAGAGCTTGAGGATTTGAGTTTTAAATATCTTTACCCCAAGGAGTACAAAAAAATAAAGGATATGTTTGATGAAAAGCTGGAAGAAAGGAAGCTTTTAATTGATGAAGCTATAAAAATAGTAAATAAAAAATTAAAACAGATGAAAATTTCTGTAGATATAAATGGAAGGATTAAAACTTATTACAGTGTCTATAATAAGATTATTAAGCAAAACAGAAAGTTTGAAGATATTTACGATATAATTGCAATCAGAATTATAGTTAATGATATAAAAAGCTGCTATGCAGCGCTGGGTATAATACATTCATTATGGAAACCCGTGCCCGGGAGATTCAAAGACTTTATTGCCAATCCCAAGTTTAATATGTATCAATCACTGCATACAACAGTAATCGGTTTGAAAGGCAAGCCACTTGAAATACAGATAAGAACATTTGAAATGCACAAGTTTGCGGAATATGGTATTGCTGCACATTATAAGTATAAGGAAGGCGGTTTAAAGAAGCTAAGTGAGTTTGATAAAAGGATAGCATGGATAAGGCAGATTCTGGACTGGCAGAAAGAATTAAAAGACCCCCAGGATTATATGGAGTCTTTGAAACTTGATTTGTTTGAAGAAGAGGTATTTGTGTTTACTCCAAAAGGTAAAGTAATAAATTTACCCCGGGGGGCAACTATTATAGATTTTGCTTACCAGATACACACGGATGTCGGGCATAATATTATAGGAGGAAAGATAAACGGTAGTATGGTTCCAATAGAAAGTGTTCTGGAGAATGGGAATATAGTAGAGATAATAGTAGCAAAGAATAAAAAAGGGCCGAGCAGGGACTGGCTTAATATTGTTAAAACTTCAAGGGCGCGTAATAAGATAAAGCAGTGGTTTAGCAAAGAGCAGAGACAGGAAACATATAATACCGGCAGGGATATAATGTTAAAAGTTTTAAGGAAGAACAGCCTATCTTTTAAGAGCGTGCCTATGGAGGTTTTTGATGAAGTAGCAAAGGAAATGAATTTTGAGAAAGTGGAGAATCTTTTCAGAGGTATTGGCTCACACAGGGTTTCGGCTCACCAGGTTTTTACTCGTATAGTTAAAAAGTTAAACCAGCAGGAGCCAAAGAAAGAATTAACTATTGAAGATATTCATAGAAAGGAACTTGATGAAAAAGCAGGTCCGGGCATTAAGGTTAAAGGGATGGGGGAAGTTCTGGTAACCATAGCAAAATGCTGCAACCCTGTGCCGGGAGATAAAATTGTGGGTTACATAACGAGAGGAAAGGGAGTTTCCGTTCACAGGGCAGATTGCAATAATATTAAAAATCTTATGAATAAAGAAAAGCAGAGATTTATTGATGTCGAATGGGATAAAAAAGCTCCGCGTAGATTTAATGCAGAGATACAGATAGAAGCACTGGACAGGACCAAGCTTTTACGTGATATAACTAATGTAATAAGTGAGTATGACTTGAATATAGCCAGGGCCAATTCTTTAAAGGTTAATAAGAGCGGCTATATTAAATTCAGATTTATCATAGAGATTAACAATAAATATATTCTGAAGGATGTTATAAATAATATAAAACAGGTTGATTCAGTTTATGATGCCTTTAGGGTATTGCCTGGAAAGTAATTACTTCCATTGAAAATAAAAAAATTAGAATTAGGATTTTTAAAAGTTAATTGTTATATTATATCTCTGGATAGTGTAAATGCAATAATAGATCCTGGTGCAGAATTTATTGTTATAAAAAGAAATCTTGAACGGTATAATATAAAGCCGGATTTTATACTAAATACACATGGACATTATGACCATATCGGAGCTGTAAGTGAAATAATTGATTATTATAAAATTCCGTTCTATATTCATGAACTTGAAGAACCAATTATCAGGGATCCTGATAAGAATTTGTCTTCATTTTTTGAGGGAAATGAATTATCATTAGAAACTTATAAATTAATAAAAAATACGGACTATGGTTATTTTAAAGAGCTGGGCATAAAGATTATTAATGTTCCGGGCCATACTCCCGGGAGCATAATGCTCAAAGCGGGAGGGGTCATTTTTACAGGAGACTTAATATTTAAGGGTTCAATTGGAAGGACGGATTTACCAGGAGGGGACTTAATACAGATGAAAAAATCGCTTTCCGGATTAAAAAAAATGGACAGGCGGCTGGTAATATATCCAGGGCATGGCGATAATACCACGCTTGAGAAAGAACTGGAAACAAATTGTTACCTGGAAGACAGTTTTTTAAAGGAAAAAGGTAAGATTATCAGGGAAATAGGTGATTTATTATGAAATTAAATTCTCCAAGAGGCACTACGGATATATATGGTGAAGATATAGATTATAGGAATTATATTATAAATACAGCGCGAAGGATATTTGAGGTTTTTAATTATAAAGAAATAATAACACCTGTTTTTGAATATACAGGTGTTTTTAGTAGAAGCATAGGTGAGGGTACTGATATTGTCCAGAAAGAAATGTATACTTTCCAGGATAAAAAGGGCAGGTCTTTAACCCTGAGACCCGAGGGCACAGCATCAGTTGTAAGGGCGGTAGTAGAGAATAAAAGCTACTTCAAGAATCTCCCCTTAAAGCTTTTTTACATCGGAAATATGTTCAGATATGAGAGACCCCAGAAAGGAAGAATGAGGGAGTTCTGGCAGATTGGTATAGAATCAATAGGTGCAGACAGTACGCTTATGGATACAGAAGTTATATGGATTTTAAATTCACTTTTTGAAAAATTAGGATTTAAGAAGCTGGTACTTAAAATAAATAGCATAGGTTGTGACAAGTGCAGAAAAAAATTTCTTTTAGAATTTAGAAAATACATAAAACCCAGGTTAAGCAAACTCTGTAAGGACTGTCAGGATAGGTTTGAGAAAAATGCTCTGAGAATTTTTGATTGTAAAAAAACTAGTTGTAAAAATATTATAGAAGAAGCACCTTCAGTTATTTCCTATTTATGCCCGGATTGTAAAGAGAATTTTGAGGAAATTCTGGATTGCTTAAAAACTCTTGATATTAATTACAGAATTGATAATAAGCTGGTAAGGGGTTTTGATTATTATACAGGGACAATATTTGAAATAATATCAGATGACCTTAAAAGTGAGCAGAATGCTCTTGGTGGAGGTGGAAGATATAATAACTTGATAAAACAACTGGGAGGTCCTGATATGGCGGCAACCGGGTTTGCAATAGGGGTTGACAGAATAATTATGCTCATGAAACAGTTAAATCTGGGGATTAAAAAACAAAAGAGTAAAAGACGGATTTACATTATTAAAATGGACAGAGGTTGCCGTGATTATTCTCTAAATATATTAAGATATTTAAGGGATATGGGAATAATCTGCGATATAAATTTTAATAGCAGAAGTTTAAAAAAGGAAATAAAATGGGCTGGTGATAATGATTATGATTTTGTTGTAATAATTGGAGAAGATGAGGTTAGAACTGGCAGTATTACTATTAAAGATATAGAGAAATTTAAGCAGTATAAGATTAACTGGAAAAAAGAAAAAAAGAAAATAAAACAAATTATAGGAGCTTGATTATGGCTGATTCTATTTTTAGAACCAGGATGAGGACTAATTTATGCGGAGAAATAACAGGAGAATTTACCGGCAGGGAAGTTACTCTGAGCGGATGGGTAAATAGGAGCAGGGATCACGGTAAGTTGATATTTATAGACCTGAGGGATTTTTCCGGTGTAGTTCAATTAATTTTTGACACCAAAATAAATAAGAAAGCATATATAATAGCCAGGAAATTACGCAGTGAGTTTGTTGTTAAAATAAGAGGTAAAGTCAGAAAAAGGTCAGAAGATACCGTTAATCCTTCTATACCGACAGGAGAAATTGAAATTGTTGTTGAAGAAATTAATGTATTAAGCAGTTCAAAGACGCCTCCATTTATGCTTGAAGATAGAAAAAAGGTTGAAGAAAATACCCGCTTGAAATACAGATATATTGATTTAAGGACAGAGGAGATGCAGAATAATTTAAGACTGAGACACAAGGTAACTGCAGCTGCCCGTAATTATTTTAATTCAAAAGGTTTTTTAGAAATAGAAACTCCTGTAATGGCAAAAAGTACACCTGAGGGTGCCAGGGATTTTCTCGTGCCTTCAAGGCTTAATCCGGGTAAATTTTATGCATTGCCTCAGTCACCGCAGCTATTTAAACAGATACTCATGTTTTCAGGGTTTGACAGGTGTTATCAGATAGCCAGATGTTTTAGAGATGAAGATTTAAGAGCAGACAGGCAACCTGAATTTACACAGATAGACCTTGAAATGACCTTTGTGGAAGTAGATGATGTAATAGAGATAATAGAGGATTTATTTAATTCTATATTCAGGGATGTGTTTAATAAGAAAATAGAGTCTTCTTTTAAAAGGATAACATGGAAAGACAGCATGGAAATTTACGGTACGGATAAGCCAGATCTAAGATTCGGCCTTACTCTTAAGGATATTTCGGATGTTTTTGGAAAAAGCGAATTAAAGATTTTTAAGAATGCTTTAAAAAATGATGATGGATGTATAAAAAGTATAGTAGTGGAGGACTTTTCCGGTCTTACCAGAAAAGAGCTTGATGATATTGTAGAGATAGCAAAAAAGAGTGGGGCAGGTGGATTGGCGTGGATTAAAATTGAAAAAAATATTAGCTTTCAATCTCCTATAGCGAAGTTTATTTCTGAAGAAGAAAAAAAAGATTTAATTAAAACTTTAAACTTGAAGGAAAAAAATTTAATACTAATTGTAGCTGATAAATTTACAGTTGCCTGCCGGACTCTGGGTATTATAAGGAAGCATCTTGCAGGTAAATTGAAACTAGTAAATAAGGATGAGTTAAATTTTACATGGGTGTATGATTTTCCATTATTTGAGTGGGATGATAATGAAAAAAGGCTTAACCCTGTTCATCATCCGTTTACAAAACCGGATGAAAAAACAATAGGTTATCTTGATAAGGATCCCTTAAGGGTTAGTTCAGAAGCTTATGATATAGTGTTAAATGGTGAAGAGATAGGAGGAGGGTCTCTGAGAATAAACGATAGCAGTTTGCAGAGAAAGATATTTAGAATACTTGATATGGATGAAAAGAAGATAAAAGAGAATTTTGGATTTTTTATAGAAGCAATGGAATACGGTGTACCGCCTCATGGGGGTATTGCCCTTGGGATGGATAGACTGGTAATGCTTTTGGGAAAACTTGATAGCATAAGGGAAGTAATAGCATTCCCAAAAACACAATCTGCTGTGTGTATGCTTACAGGTTCGCCTTCTAGCGTTACAGAAGAACAGCTAAGGGAAGTTTATATTAATATTAAAAAAAGCGGTAAGTGATTGGATTGTTCTGGTTAGATCTTTTAAGTAAATTATAATTTTTAAAATCTCAGTAAGAATCATATATTGTTTTAAAATAAATATTTTGCAGTATTTAGCAGCGTTCATTTGAAATAAATTTTAATGGTAACATGTATATTTTTAGGCGAAAAAGTGTAATCATAGGTAAATCCGGGGTTTATTGAATAAACTATTTAATTATGATAACATTTTTTTGGGTACTCTGTTTGTATCGTAACTAAAGTTAAAATTTTGTGCCAACAAATTTACATTGGAAGCCCAATCTTTGGCTGTGGCATAAATGCCCGCTTTAAGCGGGACTTACAAAACAACCAAGAGGGCATCCACCTGCGGAGCGCAGGGCGCAAAAAAATTCCTCTAGTTACGAATGAATGGAGTATCCGTTTTGTTATCAAATATCAATCTATTTTAGTTCTTTTATTTAAATTTTATGGATGTAAGAAAAAAATTTCTTGATTATTTTGAGAAAAAAAAGCATATGGCAATGCCCTCATCAGAGTTGATACCGCGTAATGACCCGAGCGTGCTTCTAACAACAGCTGGAATGCAACAGTTTAAGCCGTATTTTCTGGGTGTAGAGAAACCTCCTAATAAAAGGATTGCTACAGTGCAGAAATGTTTCAGGACAAGTGATATTGATGAAGTAGGTTATACGGATAGGCATCTTACATTTTTTGAGATGCTTGGAAATTTTTCATTTGGTGATTATTTTAAAAAGGAAGCAATAAAGTATTCTCTTGACTTTCTTTTAAGTATTATGGAAATTCCAATTGATAAACTGGCTGTTGCAGTATTTAAAGGAAACAGTGATATACCGGCTGATTTGGAATCTATTGAATACTGGAAAGAAAGCGGAATAGGTACTGATAAAATATATAAATTTGGAAAGGAAGAAAATTTCTGGGGACCTGCGGGAGATACAGGACCATGCGGGCCCTGTTCAGAAATATATTATGATTTTGGAAAGGAATTCGGCTGTGGAAGGAAAGATTGCGGACCTAATTGTGATTGCAGCAGATTTCTTGAAGTGTGGAATCTTGTTTTTACACAGTATAATTTTGATGGCAAAAAATTTATTGAACTTCCCCGCAAGAATATAGATACAGGAATGGGTTTGGAAAGGTTAACTGCAGTTCTTAATAGGAACCCTTCTGTTTTTAAAACTTATTTGTTTAAAGATATAGTAGAGAAGATAGAGGAATTGTCTGAGAAAAAAAATAATTCTAAAAGCAGCAGGGATAGAGAAGAATTTGATAGAAGTGTAAAAGTAATAGCAGACCACGCTAGAGCTATATATTTTCTTATTTCTGATGGAGTAGTTCCTTCAAATGAAGGCAGGGGCTATATTTTAAGAAGAATAATAAGAAGGGCTATAAGATATGGAAAATTAATAGGAATAAAAGATAATTTTTTAAATAGTATTGGTAAAGTAGTAATTAAACAGTATTCAAAATGGTACCCTCTCCTTTTAGAGAAGAAAGAATTTTCATTTAAGCTGATAAGTGACGAGGAGAAAAGATTTTCGAAAACATTAAATGAGGGGAGCAAGGTTTTAGTACAAAAAGTAAGAGAAGTTAAAAAAGCTAAAAAGGAATATATCAATCCAAAAGATGCATTCAGGTTATATGATACATTTGGATTTCCTGTTGAACTTACTAAAGAGATATTAAGTGAAAATAAAATAAAGCTTGATGTAAAAAAATTTAATGATTATTTGAAAGAACATACCGAAAAATCAAGAAAGAAGGCTAAGTCAGGTGAAAAAATAAGTAAATATATGGATATATACCGCAGGATAAGTAAAAACGTGGAGGTGGAGTTTTCAGGTTATAATAAGTACAGCATAAAAACATTGATTAAGAATATAGTAAAGATTGATAAACAAGGTAATAAAAAATTGACCTCAAAGCTATCCGGAGGAGAAAAAGGCGAAATAATTTTAAAGGAAACACCATTCTATGGGGAAAAGGGCGGAGAGGCTGGCGATAAGGGCATAATAAGAAGAGATGGAAGCATATTTTCTGTCAGTGACTGTGTTATACCTTTTGAAGGGATTTATACCCATATTGGTGTTATTAAAAAAGGTGAATTAAAAATAGGTGATGAAGTAAGCGCAGAGGTTAACAGGGGTTATCGAAGGGATATAAGCAAAAACCATACTGCCACCCATATACTGCATTGGGTTCTGAGAAGCATATTTGGCGACGCAATAAAACAGGCCGGCTCTTTCGTAGCAGAGGATAGATTTAGATTTGATTATTCTATTTATGATGCTCCATCAGAAGGGGATATAAAAAGAATAGAGAGTATTGTAAATGAAAAGATACAAAATGACGACCCTGTAAGATGTTTTGAAACTACAAGGGAATTTTCCGAAGAAATAGGAGCAATAGCTCTGTTTGACGAGAAATATGGAAAGTTTGTAAGAGTTGTAGAGATAGATAATTATAGCAGGGAGCTATGTGGTGGAATTCATGTACGAAGGACGGGTGAGATTGGTCTATTTAAAATCATATCTGATTCAAGCACAGGAGCTAATTTAAGAAGGATAGAGGCAGCAACCGGCATGTATGCTTATAATTACATAGAAGAAAAGAATAGCATACTAAAAAAAGTTTCGGAAAGTCTGGCAGTAGAGGATAGCAAAGTACCGGATACGATTGAGAAGCTGAAGGATAATATAAAGAAAAAAGAAGAAGAATTGACGCTGCTTCAGGTAGATAGTGCAAAGAAAGATATAATTAAAAATTCCGGCTACAGTAATAAAGATTCAGGTTTGAAAATAATTGATTATGATTTTTCTCAATCAAGTGCACTTAAAGATATGAAAATAAATGATATTGGAAAAGTTGCAGATGAAATAAAAAGTCATTTCAGGGGGGTAAGTACTTTTATTGTTTTTGGCAGTATGGCAGGTAGCAAGCCGGTCATAGTTGTTAGTTCAACCATAGATATTGTAAAGAAAGGAATTAATTGTGGTAAGATTGCAGGGGAGATAGGAAAAATGTTAAAAGGCGGAGGAGGAGGTAATCCTCAGTATGCACAGATGGGGTTCCCGGTCAAAAGTTCTATAAAGAAAGCAATTGGGCTGGTAAAAGATAAGGTCCTGGACGTATTAAAAGAAGATAAATAAAAATGAAAATACTTGGAATAGATGTAGGGGATAAAAGCATAGGTACCGCAGTTTCAGATGAAAGTAAAACAATATCTGCGCCTCTTGAGGTTATAACCAATGATGAAAAAGCAGGTCTTAAGTTAAGAAAAATTATAGATAAATATAATATAGGAAAAATTGTTGTGGGAATACCATACACGCTTAAGGGTGAAGTGGGCAGCCAGGCAATAAAAGTTCTTGATTTCATTGATAGAGTGGTTAAGAAACTGGGAGTTGAAATAGATTATCTTGATGAAAGATATACTACAAAGATTCCATTGGCTGAATTTAATAAGCATTCAAAGTATAAAAAATTTCAAAAGATTGATAAATTTTCTGCTGGAATAATACTTGATGATTATTTAAAAAGGAACAGGGAAAAATTAAGAAAATTAAATTAGGCAGTATGAAAAAAAATAAAATACTATGTGGGGTTAATTTAATTATTATTGGTGCTGTGATTTTTTTATTTTTATCCTCACTTATGTCCTGCAGTATTTTTGAATTTGAAGAAAACGATAGAGTGCAATCCGGGGTTGAGGTTGAATTTGAAATAAAAGAAGGAATGAGTCTAAAAGAAGCAGCATCTGTGATGGAAGAAAAAAATATAATAGATAATGCTTTCTTATTTATATTATTTGTTGAACAGAGAGATGAAGAAGGGAGTTTGATACCGGGAGTTTATAAAATGAAGACAGATTCCGGGTATGAGGAAGTTTTAGATGAAATAACAGCAGGCCCGCCGATAATAACATATAAATTTACTATTCCAGAAGGTTACACAATAAAACAAATAATTGGAAAAATAGCAGCAGAAATACCGTTTATAGAAGAAGAAGATATGGAAGAGGTAGAGGATATAAGTAATTATAATTATGACTACCTAAAGGGAGCTACAAGTCTGGAAGGTTTTCTTTTCCCCAAAACTTATGAAATAACCATTGAGTATAATGCAAAAAATATTTTTGAAATGATGCTGGCCCAGTATCAGGTAGAAACAGTAGGTCTGGATTACTATTTTGCGGAGGATAAAGGACTTTCACGCTATGATGTGTTAAAGATTGCTTCTATGATTGAAAGAGAGGCATACATCCCCGAGGAAAGAGCTCTAATCTCTGCAGTTATTCACAACCGGCTTGATATAGATATGAAAATGGATATAGATGCTACTCTGTGTTATTTTCTTGACAAATGGGAAAAAGGCCTGACAGAAGAAGATAAAAAAACTGATTCTCAATATAATACATATATATATTATGGCCTTCCGCCAACTCCAATATGTAATCCCGGCATTGCCTCAATTAAAGCAGCGTTAAATCCTGCTGATGTAGACTATCTGTATTTTGTAGTAACAGACAGCGAAGAGCATATACATTCTTTTGCATCTACTCTGGAAGAGCATGGGGAAAACATAAATAATGCAAGATAAAAAGATAAGATTCTTCTTAAAGGAAAAGAAATTATTAGATAATCTGGTTAAAGAAGCCTGCCGGGAGAAAATTCCTGTAGTTGATAAAGAAACGGGAAGGTTTATTGAATTAATATGTCTCTTGAAAAATCCAAAAAATATCATGGAAATCGGCTGTGGAATTGGATTTTCCTCATATTTTTTAATAAAAAACTTAAAAGATGGTAATTATACGGGTATAGATTTAAATAAGGAAAGATTAAGAAAAGCTGAAAAATTCATAAAATGTAAATTTGGGTCAGGTAACTTAAAGTTCTTAAATGGCAATGCTTTAGAGATAATTAAAGGGCTTGAAGGAGAATTTGACCTGGTATTTATTGACGGTGCAAAGTATGAGTACCCCTTTTACATTAAAGCTTTAAAAAACAAAATGGCTGATGGAGCTATTATTATTGCTGATAATATATTATATAAGAATAAAGTATTTAAAAAAAAAGTCAGCAGGCATGATTCTAACAGTATAAATGGCATCAGGGAATATATAGAATATATAACAGCAAGCAAACATTTAAAAAGCTATTTTTTTGATATAGGTGATGGTATTTCAGTAACAGAGTTTTTTAAAAAAGTTGGCTAATATAAATAAAATTTATGCCAGATAATAAAAAAAAACCAGAGCTTCTGGTACCTGCAAATAACCTTAATATTTTAAAATATGCGGTTAATTATGGGGCAGATGCTGTCTATGTTGGTGGAAAAGAATTTAATTTAAGGAGTATAAGGGGTAATTTTACCTTTGAAGAATTAAAAAAGGGTGTAAGTTATGCACATCAATACGGTGTGAAGGTTTATTTTACTCTTAATTCCATAGTCAGCGATCACGAATTGACCGGGTTGAAAAAATATTTGAAAGAATTAAGGAATATTGATATTGACGGGATTATACTGGCCGACTTTGGAACTCTGAAGCTTGTAAATGAAATTTTACCGGAAAAGAATGTGCACATAAGTACACAGGTCAATCTGAATAATAGTGCAGCAATAAATTTTTTTAAAGAACTGGGAGTAAAAAGGGTAAATATTGCCAGGGAAGTAAGCTTTTCTGATTTAAAAAGCATTATACGAAAAACAGATATTGAGGTAGAGGTATTCGTTCACGGGGCATTATGCATATCTTATTCAGGAAGATGTATGTTAAGTAAGTACATGACCGGACGGGATTCCAATAAGGGGAAATGCGCCCACAGCTGCCGCTGGAAATATTACCTGATGGAAGAGGAGAGGCCAAATATGTTTTTCCCGGTATTGCAGGATAGAAGGGGTACTTATATCTATAACTCAAGGGATTTATGCCTTCTTGGAAAATTAAAGGAGCTGGTGGATGCAGGAGTTGATGCTATTAAAATAGAGGGTAGAATGAAGACGGAGAATTATGTCAGTCTTACAACATGGGTTTATAGAAGGGCACTTGATTGGATAGAAAAGGATAAATTTGATAAGGAAAAAATATCTTATTTAATTTCAGAGCTTGATAAATGCTCTCACAGGAATTTTACCGAAGGTTTTATGTTCCTTAAGGACAGAGAAGAACTTGAAAATAATGATAATGTAGGCTATATAAAAAAGTATAGATTTGTGGGAGTATATCATAATTATAATGAAAAATATGACGGTCCTGTCATAAAAGTAAAGAACCAGTTTTATACAGGAGAAATTATGGATATACTGGCGCCCGGCAAAGAACCCAGAAAAGTAAAAATAAAAAAGATGGTGTCGGACTTTGATGATAGTGAAAAAAAATGTGCCAATCCAAATGATTTGATAATTCTCTGCGGTTTAGGGGAAGTAGACCCATTTTCACTTTTCAGGATTAAATCTTAAAATTTTCTAAAGCTAAAATTTTAAATTGTAAAAAAAGATATAATAATATTCATATAAATCTAATAAGTTGTAAATATACAAATTTTTTAGTATTATTCTTATAAATAAGTTAAAAGATATATGACTGAAAATATTAAAACATATAAAGTAATGCTTTCAGGCAGGGTTCAGGGCGTGGGTTTCAGGTTTTATGTAGAATCAATTGCGGGAAAGTATGATGTTAAAGGTTATGTCAGGAATATTGTTAATGGGAAAGTGGAAGTAGTTTGCCAGGGGGAAGATGGAATAGACCATTTTATAGAAGAAATAAAAAAAGGCCCTTCTTTTTCTGTGGTAACTGATACAAAAATTGAAGAATTTGAAAGTAGCAAGAGATATAGTGTATTTGAAATCAGATATTAGAAGAAATATTTATAAGATTTTTAAATAGCAATAATTATAATTAAACGAGATGATTAGTCCTGAAACAAAAATATTAGCTTTGATTGGTAATCCGATAAAGCATAGTCTCTCTCCGAGGATACAGAACTATTTTATAAAAAAGTATTCTTTAGATGCTGTTTATGTGGCATTTGAATTTAGGGAAAATAATCTCAAAGAAGCTTTCAGGGGTGCAAAAAAACTGGGGTTTCTGGGTCTAAATGTGACCATGCCTTACAAGAATGAAGTATTTAATCTTGTTGACAGGTCTGATAACATTTCTAAATCAACGAAGTCTGTAAATACAGTAAAATTTGATAATGAAAGGGGAACTTCAACTGGTTTTAACACAGATGTAGGCGGTTTTTTAAAATCAATGGATAAAAAAAATTTTAATTGGGGTAGAAGCAGTTGCCTGGTAATAGGAGCAGGTGGAGCAGCAAGAAGTGTTATATTTGGTATGATTTTAAAAAAAGTAAAGAAAATATGGGTATATAACAGAACCAAGGAAAAGGTAGATGAGATAAGAGAAAATTTTAAAGCCGCAGGAAGTAATATAATAGAAGGCTTAAGCGATATACATGAGCTGGATAAAAAGACAGATAATATTAATTTGATTGCTAATTGTACACCTCTGGGGATGTATATGAAATCTTACAGGGATATTATTATCATACCAGAGTCATGGGACCTGGATGGCAAGATTATTTTTGACGTTGTATATAATCCTGTTGAAACTCTCCTGATGAAGAAAGCCAGAAAAGATGGGGCGGAAGTTATTGATGGAATTGACATGCTGATAAACCAGGCAGCACTGTCATTTGAATCATGGTTTGGAATAATGCCACCGGCTGATTGTATAGAGGATATAAAGAGTGATATTTTAATAGATATGACAAAAATCAGTTAAAATAATAAAATAATAATAGTGTAAATAGATAAAATAAACGAGGAGAAAATGAATATTAATGATATCTTAATCGAGGCAATAAACCTGGATGCATCTGATGTACATATAGTATGTGTTCTTCCCCCCATATTCAGGATACATGGAAGACTGGTAAAATTAGAAAAATTTGGTGATGTTACCCCTGAGATATCGGAAAAGATGCTGACAAGGATATTAAATGAAGAACAATTAAAAAGACTCAGAGAAAAACTGGCGGTTGACTTTTCATATTCATTAGTGGGATATGGAAGATTCAGGTCCAGTTACTACTACCAGAGAAATACACTTGCTGCTGCCTTCAGATATATATCAAGGGAAATTCCTGATATAGGAGAGCTGGGTCTGCCGATTCAGGTGGAGGAGTTTGCAAAATACCCCAGAGGTCTTGTTCTGGTTACAGGACCTACTGGCTGTGGTAAATCAACGACTCTGGCTTCAATAATTGAGATAATTAATAAAAACAGGTCTGAGAACATTATAACGGTTGAAGACCCTATAGAATATTTATTCAAGCACAGAAAAAGTGTTATCTCGCAGAGGGAAATCTTAACTGATGCTAATACATTTTCGGATGCTTTAAAATATGTTTTAAGGGAAGACCCTGACGTTATAATGGTTGGCGAGATGAGGGATCTAGAAACAATATCCAGCACATTAACAGCAGCAGAGACAGGGCATCTTGTTTTTTCAACTTTACATACACAGGATGCGCCCCAAACTATTGACAGAATAATAGATGTATTTCCCACCTATCAGCAGAGACAGGTAAGAGCTCAGTTAGCAGGGACTTTAAAGGCCGTTCTGGTTCAACAGCTAATACCTACAAAAGAAGGGGACGGAAGGGTGCCTGCAGTAGAATTAATGTTTGTTAATACTGCAATAAAAAATATGATAAGGGAAGTCAAGGTACACCAGATTTATACAGCTATACAGGCAAGCGGTAGAAGAGGAATGATGACTATGGATATGTCGCTGGTAAACCTTTACAAGGAAGGAAAAATTTCTGAAACACTGGCACTGGAGAAAGCTCACAATGTTGATGAAGTAAGGAGAATGATTAACGACTAAAAATTAAGGATATTCAAAATTGGATAAACAGGGGATTAAGTAATATGACAGTATATAATTACACAGTTAGAAATTCAAAAGGGGAGTCAATAGCAGGTACCCTTGATGCTGAGACTCAGGATAATGTAGCATCAAAACTTAGAGGTATGGGTTATTTCATTATCAATATAGCAGAAGAGAAAGAAGAAAAAAAATTTAAACTTAAAGGTTCATCTATAGGTTTTAACTTTTTTAACCGTATTAAAACAAGAGACCTGGTAATTTTTACCAGGCAATTTTCTACCCTGATTTCTTCAGGTATGTCTCTTCTTGAATCTCTTACGGTTCTTGAGAAACAGACTGCGAATCCAAAATTTTCAAAAATAATTTCAGAAATCAAAGTTGATGTGCAATCAGGACATACTCTTTCTGAGTCAATGGAAAAACATGAGGTGGTATTTGATAGGTTATTTATAAGTCTGGTGAGAGCAGGTGAAGCTGGAGGAGTACTTGACAGGACCATGAATGACCTGGCAGATTTTCTGGAGAAGGATGAAGAATTAAAGATGACAATAAGAAATAAGACGGCTTATCCTAAATTTGTCCTGGTTTTTGCTCTGGTTATAACATTCGTAATAATAGTATTCCTGGTCCCGACTTTTGAAAGTATTTATGATGAGCTGGGCGCAGAACTACCAATGATTACGCAGTTTGTAATTAGCATCGGGAATTTATTTAAGAAATTTTATTTTTATATAATTGCTGCTACAGTGGTATTTGGTGGAAGGTACTTATTTAGGAAATTTGTAAGGTCTGAAAAAGGTAGACATATTATGGATAGAATAAAAATAAAATTGCCAAAGTTCGGTGATATTTTTAGAAAAATGTCGCTTGGCAGGTTCAGCAGGCATTTTGGAATATTACTGGCTACGGGAGTTCCTATATTAAATTCGCTGGAAATTGCAAAAGAGGTTTCTGGTAACATATTAGTTGATGAGGCACTTGGAAAGATACAGGTGAGCATAAGGGAAGGAGAAAATATTTCTGACCCGATGTCAGAAATGCAAATTTTCCCGACCATGATGGTACAGATGATAGGGGTAGGAGAAAGAACAGGTACACTTGATAGCATATCAAGTAAAATTGCAGATTTCTATGAAAAAGAAGTATCAAACAGCGTGGAGATGATGGTAACCATTCTGGAGCCTATGATGCTTTTGCTTGTAGCTGTAATTGTTGGTATGGTTCTTATATCAATGTATCTGCCAATGTTTAATATGTATCAGGCAATGTAATAAATATAAAAAATTTCATAATCTTTAAGAAAAGAATTAAATTATGAAAAATCTAGAATTAAAAGATTATAAAAGCGGTGAGAGTTCAAGGTTGAAAAACCTGCCAGTAGAAAAATTAATTGAAGTTTATAAGAGTTCCAGAAGCTCCGGGGTATTAAATTTAATAATTAAAAAAACCAGAAAACTTGCATATAAAGTTGCCGCAGATTTTAACAGTAGCCACTGGGATAAAGAGGAAATAGAGCAGGTTGCGCTTACCGGTCTTATAATATCAGTGAACAGGTTTAATATTGAGTCTGGAAACAAATTTTCTACTTTTGCCGTTTATTATATAAAAGGTGAAATAATGCACTTCATAAGAGACAGCAGGCTAATAAGGGGCCCTCGCTGGTTATGGAAATTAAATAAAATTTTTACTAATTATGTAAGAGATTATGAGAATAGAAATAATTGTTATCCAACTATAGAGGAAATATCAGAAGGGATTAATATACCTGTAGATGGTATTTATGAATTCTTAAAAGCAAGAGAAGCTGTATTTTATAATAATTTGGAAATAGATAGCAGCGATGGTAATTATAAGGTTAGTAAAACGGAAGGAAATAATGGTTATAACCGGAGACTGATAAAGTCAAAACAGTATAAAAGCTTTGACCTGGTAATGGAAGATAAAATAGTGCTGTGGGATGCAATAGATAAGCTATGCAGCTTGAATAAGAAAATAATTGTTTTGAGTTACTTCATGGGATTCAGCCAGGCAGAAATTGGCAAAAGAATAGGAATTTCACAGAAGTCTGTTTCCAGAAAATTGAAACAGAGCATAAAGGATTTAAAAGAGTACTTTGCCTGTAACTGAGAACCTAAATTTATTTGTCATTTTTTCTCTTATTTTTAAATATCAGATAATAATCAGATAGTATTATTATAAATATTTAATCACTATTAATATATAAATATGAGAATAATATTATTGTAATATAAAAATATTTATAATTCTATGTTGCTATTTATAATAAAATTGTATATACTTGCTTTACAATATTAATATTACTAACTTAATAAAAAATTATATATATATGTCTAATATTTTTAATTAAGGGTATAATATTATAATGTACAATAAAAAGGTTTAGATTTTATTAAATAAAGGAGGGAAGTAATGAAGTGGTTATATAGAAATCTGTATAGGGATAAAGAAGGTTTTACCCTGGTTGAATTAATGATAGTAATCATTATTCTGGCAATTCTTACAGGAATTGCAGTACCAAGCTATATGGTATTAAGAGACAGGGCAAGAATAGCTGCAGCGCAGTCAGAGCTAAAGAACATTGCTACGGCAATTGAAATGTATTTTGCTGACAAAAGTGAGGTATATCCTGATACAACCTTTGCAGCAATGGAAGTACAGATAGAAGGTGGGGGATACATGAATAATGTACCAACTGAAGATCCATGGGATGAAGATTATATATACTTAAAGGATACTCCTGCTGGTGGTTACACATTATATAGCGCTGGACCAAACAAAACAGATGATACACATGCTGGCGATGATATAGTAATAGTTAGTGGTGAGCTGCAGCAGTAATTTAAAGAAAAATAATTGGAAAGTAATATAAGTGATATAAAATAAGGGACAGGACTTAACTGGCCCTTATTTTATATTCTAAGGTTTTATGTTTTAATTTTTTGGATTTTGACTAATAAAATTTACCATGTTATTATTTAAAAATAAAAAAAATATATAAGTTTATATTATTAAAATATAAAAATTATAAAAATATAATTTTTTTAGATTATCATTTAATTATAATAAATATAGCAATATAATAGAAAAAATATAATTTTTTAGCTATAAAAAAAATAGCAAATAAGTAATAATTAAAATGGAAACAATTAAAGTAGTATTTTATATAATATTTTTTATATCAGGCCTTGCTGTAGGTAGCTTTTTGGGTGTAGCAGCGTACAGGTTGCCGCGGAAGTTATCTATTGTCAGGCCATCTTCGTACTGTCCTTACTGCAAGAGAAAAATTCCTTTTTATGATAATATACCTTTAATTTCCTTTATCATACTTAAGGGTAGGTGCAGATACTGCAAGGAAAAGATAGGGTTAAGTACCCTGTTTATAGAAGTAATAACCGGGGTATTATTTGTTGTAAATTACTTTTTCTTTGGATTATCATTAAAAACTCTGGCAGGCATAGTACTATGCAGTGTGCTGGTATTGATATCCTTTATTGATATTGAGTTTAAGGTAATTCCCAATGTTATAGTGCTGCCTTTTACGTTAGTGGGGCTTGCGTTCAGTATTTTTCCTGATTTAAACAGGTGGTGGTTCCCTCTTGCTTTTAGTGCAGGAGCTTTTTTATTTATGTTTATAATCCACCTTATATCACCCAGGGGGATGGGTATGGGTGATGTTAAATTGAGTCTGATGATAGGGGCGTTTCTTGTAAGGAATGTGGTGACAGCTTTATTTTTAGGTTTTTTATCAGGTGCGGTATATGGATTATCGTTAATTATCATAAAAAAAAAGAGTTTAAAACACCAGGTACCATTTGGACCCTTTATTTCATTAGGCAGCATAATAGCTTTATTTTGGGGCAATAATATTTTAAAATGGTATGTAAGTTTTTTTAACTAAAAGAGAGTGATTCAAATGCTGGCAATAGGATTAAATTTAAGCTCATACAGGGTTGGTATTGTTGAACTGCTGAAATCAAGAAATAATATTACTGTAAGGAAAATAGTGAAAGCTGAATTACAACCAAAATGTGTTGTAAAGGGTGAAGTTCAGGATCACATGGCTCTTTCCAGTAGTCTAAAAGAGATATGGAAAAAATACAAAATCTCTGAAAAAAAGGTTTTTATTGGAATTGCCAATCAAAAAATAATTGCTAAAGAGATTAAGATACCGGTTATAAATGATGATGAAATAAGTAATTCTATCCAGTACCAGATTAATGATTTTATCCCCATACCCAAAAATAATGTTATATATGATTATTATATCGTAGAAAAAGGCGAGGACCATTCGCGGATAATGCTTGTAGGTGCAATGAAAAGCATGATAGATGATGTAGTATCAGGTTTTAAGAAAGCTGGTCTTATCGCTCAGGCGATTGATTTGAATTGTTTCGCCTTATACAGGACTATAGATTATATTTATAATATTGAAAAAGGCAGGAAAAATAGTAAAAGCAAGGAGCCAGATTCTTTTTGCGTTGTAAATATTGGTCTGGAAATCTCAATAATTGAGATGATTCACAATTATAATTTAAAATATCCGAGGTTTACGTCCACTTCTATAAAAAGTTTTATTGACGAAATTTACAAAGAAACAAAAAAAGATGATAAGTACTGTGAAGATGTATTAAAAAAATTTGATTTTATGACACTTATGGGTAAAAAGAATGAAGAATGGGTAAAAGAAGATAAAGATAAAAGTGCCAAAAGCAAATCCAGCGAAAATAAGTCAAGTGAAAAAGAAGATAAAAAAGCTGATAAAGGCAAAGCCAAGTCTGGTACCGGGTCAGGTATTAACAGCAGTCAAACAAATGAAATTATGAAAAGTGTTGCTGACCGTTTTATAAGTGAAATTAGATTATCAATAGACCACTTCCTCCAGGAAAACCCCAAAGCTAAATTAAATAAAATTATTTTAACAGGGGATTATATTAAAAATATAGATAAATACATGGAAAAGGAAATAGAATATAAAGTTGAGCTGTTAAATATCTCTGATTACTTTTCCTTACAATACCTGAAAAACATTTCGGATTATGGTAGCAATAATATAGGTAGCCTTCTTGATCCTGTGGCTATAGGGATGGCTTTGAGAGGTCTAGATCAATGAAAACTATTAACCTTCTGCCAAAAGAAGAAAAAATTAGAGATGTTAGAAGTATAATGCTGGGTGTAGTTTTAGTAATAATGTTAATATTATTGGCGGTAGTCAGTGTATTTTCAATTGTTGTATACAATATTAACAGCGGGCTAACACCGGAATTGGAGGAGCACGAAAGAGTAAATTTGCAGATTAATAATTATGTAAGAAAATTGGAAGTTTATAACGATTTTAAAGATAAGGTAAAAGAGAAAGAAAAGGCTGTTGTATACCTGGAGGAAGTAGAAGTAATATGGTCAGACATGTTGATTGATTTTGGTAAAAAGATACCGGAAAATATATATTTAACATTGATAGAGTGTGATGGCGAGGGATTTTATAAGTTTATTACAGAAACCAGTGAAGAAGGGCTTGGGGAAAATATAGAGGAAATAAGATATTTAACTATTACAGGTTATGCACTTAATTATACTGATATAACAAAGTTACTGATTCAAATTAATAACATGGAAAATACCAGCGAAGCTATAATAAATAGTATCCATAAAGACTATATCACTGATTCCGATATAGAAGTAATGGCGTTTACAATAAGTGCATATTTTAACATTGAACCATACATTGAAGAATTAGGCCTGGAAAAGGATCAGGGTGCGCCGGCTGGTGAAGAAGAAGAGCTGGATGAGGAACTGCAGATGTTAAATCAGTAATTATATTTTAAATTTTTTAATAAAGGTAACTATATTTAATTATGAGCGTAAGAATTAAAATAATTATTATAATAGCAATTCTGGTGGTTATAATTTTACTTACTGTTCTGATATTAATACCTAATTTTACTGCAAGTATCAGCAATAGTACTGCTATTGAAGCGGAAAAGCAGAATTATCAGACATTAGAAGCTCAGTTAGAAGAAACTATGCTTGTGGAAGATGAGTATTATTTACTTAATGCTGAATATCAGAAGTATTTATTAAAACTTCCAATGGAAAATAATATCAGTGTTATTACAAACGAATTTTATGATATTGCAGATTATTCAAATGTAGATATTCACTCAATTGATTATTCAGAGGGGTCTGTAGGCGATAAAGAAGGCGAAATGAAATTAAATAAAATTGATGCTGATGTGATTATAGTAGGGAGTTATTACGATATTATAACTTTTATAAATGTAGTGGAAAAGATACCAAGAATATCAAAGATAATGAATGTTATGATACAGTCAACTGAGGATAATTATGAAGATATAAATGCTTATATAAAAATTGAAATGTATAGTGAAAGCAAGTTGATAAATATTTCAAAATAAAAGAGATTATGGAAAATAACAATAAAAAAGGAAATAAAATAATAATCGTAAAATTAAAAAGAATTATAATAATGTGCATAGCAGCTTTATTCTCTGTATCTGTAATTATTTTTGCTTCAGGGTGTTTTGTTTTTGGGCTTTTTGGAGAGAAAAGTTCAGAGGAGGATGAGAGTCTTAAGGTGCCTGAAGTTGAGATTGATGAGAGGGAAATTGAAGAAATTGGCAAGGGTGAAGAAAATATGAAAAAAAGTTATGAAGCTGAAACAGATATAGATATTATTGACGAATCTTCAAGGGACCCATTTAAGCCATTTTATATTAGTGAAGAAGATGAAGGGGAGGAAAAGAACATCCTTAAGCTGGAAGAAATTTTTAGTAAAGAAGGAGTTGACTACGCCGATATAAATCTTAATGATTATACATATAAATTAAAGGTGGGAGATACGCTAAAAGATATTTATGCTGTTATGGCGATAAATGATGATTCGGTAGTATTACAAAAAGGGGATGAACTGATAACTTTATTTATAGATATTCCTTTATATGATTAGAAAAAGGGTGTTTAAAATTTGAGATTTTTAACTGCTGGTGAATCGCATGGCAGAGGTATTGCAGGTATTATAGATGGATATCCTTCAGGTGTTGATGTTGATGTAACTTTTCTGGACAGTGAACTGTCAAGAAGACAGAAAGGTTACGGTAGAGGGAAGAGGATGTCAATAGAGAATGATGCTATTGAGATAATTTCCGGCATAAGAAAGGGAAAAAGTACAGGTGCGCCTGTATCTTTTATTATAAGAAACAGGGACTGGAATAACTGGAAAGATATAATGGATATAAGTCCTGAATCAAGAGAAAGCGGTGGGGATTCAGGGGAAAAATTATTAAATCCCAGGCCTGGACATGCGGATATTAACGGATATTTAAAATACAGACTTGATGATATAAGAGATGCAATAGAAAGGAGCAGTGCAAGAGAGACTGCTGCAAGGGTTGCAGCAGGAGGATTTGCAAAGATTATTTTAAAGTTACTTGGAATAGATATATTTAGCTATGTGGACCAGATTGGCGGGGTTACTACTGATAGTGAAATAAAAATAAATAATAGCAGCAGGGGAAATACTGATTTATTAAAGGAAATTGAATTATCTGAGGTAAGGTGTCCCGATAAAGCGAAAAGTTTAAAAATGAAAGATGAGATACAAAAAGCAATGAATAATGGAGATAGTATAGGTGGAAAATTTAGGGTCGTCGCAACAGGGGTACCACCCGGTCTTGGTTCTTATTCACAGTGGGATAGGAGAATTGATGGTAATATAGCCCGGTTGTTTATGAGTATACCTGCGATAAAAGCTGTTGAAATAGGTGAAGGGTATAATGCGCCTTTTATAACCGGAATTAATTTTCACGATAAAATCTACTATAAAAAAAGTGAAGGTTTTTACAGAAAAACAAACAGGGCCGGAGGTATAGAAGGTGGAATAACAAATGGGGAACCGGTTGTTGTGGGTGCTTGCATGAAACCAATACCGACTACTTCTAAAGGATTGGATAGTGTAAATATAAAAACAAAAGAAAGTGTTATAAGCTTAAAAGAAAGGTCAGACGTTTGTGTCGTCCCTGCAGCTGCCGTAGTAGGTGAATCTATGTTATCAATAGGGTTGCTGAATGCAATACAGGAAAAATTTGGCGGGGACAGCATGGAAGAAATATTAGAAAATTTTAATAATTATAAAAAATATCTTGAAGATATTTAAAATGGCATGGATTATGAGAATATATCTCTTATAGGTTTTATGGGTTCGGGTAAGTCCACTATTGGTAGAATTCTGGCAGGGAAGATGGGATTTTTATTCATTGACATGGATAAAATAATTGAATTAGATAAAGGAATGGAGATAAAGGATATATTTAAGGAGTATGGAGAGGATTATTTCAGAGATTTAGAGTCAAAGGTTATTAAAAAAATATATAAAAATAAAAATTGTATTTTTGCCTGTGGGGGCGGTGTAGTAGAAAGAAAGAAAAATGTTGATATAATCAGGAGGAATAGCAGGGTTATATATTTAAATGTTTCTCCTGAAAATTCTTCCAGGCGATTGAAAGATGCTAAAGACAGACCACTTATAGATGTAAAAAATAGGGAAGAGATTATAAGAAAAATGGTAAAGAGAAGAGATATACTGTACCGTAAGTATGCTCACATAGTAATAGATAATAATAGAGAAGACCCCTATAAAACTTCAAAAGAGATTCTTGCCCGGCTTAAGTACTTAATTTAACTAGTTTAGGTAAAAAATCAGATGAAAATTATTAATGCTAAAACAAAACTTAAACATTATCCAATTTATATAGATGTAAAATTTGAAGATTATTTTGCAATCCTTATAAAAAAGAGATTCAAGGATTGTGAAAAAATAGCTATTGTGACCAACGATAAGGTATTTGATATTTATAAGGGTGTAATTAAAAATTCTCTTCAAAAATGTGATTTACCATATGAAATTATAGAAATCCAGGATGGGGAAGAGTATAAGAACCTGGAAAATGTTGATTATATATACAGCAGGTTAATTGATTTTAATATACACCGAAATGATGTGCTGGTGGCATTCGGAGGAGGAGTTATAGGTGACCTGGCAGGTTTTGCGGCTTCTACTTTCCACCGCGGAATTAAGTTTATACAGTGCCCCACAACTATAATAGGGCAGGTAGACAGCAGCATAGGAGGAAAAGTCGGGGTTAACTACCGCAGTATAAAGAATATAATCGGGAGTTTTTACCAGCCGGACGCCATAATTATCGATATTTCTTTTATATCTACACTGGAAGAAGACCAGATTATAAATGGATTGGGCGAAATTGTAAAATATGGAATAGTATTTGATAAAAAGATACTTGATGGACTTAAAAAAAATCTATGTGACGGCAGGGAGGATAGGTTATTTCATTTAATTAAAACCAGAGGATTTAAAGATATAGTATACAGATGCTGTCATATAAAATCAAAAGTGGTAAGCATAGATGAATTTGACACAGGTTACAGAAATTTACTTAATTTTGGCCACACCCTGGGGCATTGTATAGAAAATATTTTTGGCCTGAAGGAAATAAATCATGGAAAAGCTATAAGTGTTGGAATAATTATGGCAATTGATATATCAATTTCGCTGGGGATACTTGAAAAAAAGGTTAAAAATGAACTTATAGAGCTGTACAGGAAGCTAAAAATGCCCTATAAGATACCACGGGCAAATACCAGTAAAATGATTGATGTAATAAAATATGACAAGAAATTTAAGTCGTCAAAAAATAAATTTGTGCTTCTCAAAGGTATAAATAAACCTATCTTTTACTACGGCCTCGCAAGAAGTATAATTGTTGATAATATCAAAAAAAGTATGTATAATTAATTAGAAATATATATAAGAAAAATATTAAATATATTATTAATAAATTTGTAAATTTGAATTTTATATTAATTCTATTTAAATAATTATATTTTTAATAAGAAAAGTGGGAAAATGAAAAAAATAATTATAATTAACGGTCCAAATTTAAACCTTCTGGGTAATAGAGAAGAAGAGATATACGGAAAAAAAAGTTTTAATGATGTAAAAAAAGAACTGGATAAAATTTTTGAAGGGAAAGTAGAAATAGCATATTACCAGTCAAATCATGAAGGTGAGATTATAGATAGAATACACAAATGTATAGGTGATACGGACTATATTATAATAAATCCGGGGGCTCTTACACATTATAGCTACGGAATATATGACGCTATACTGGCAAGCAATATTAAAACTATAGAGGTTCATATATCAAATATATTCAGCAGGGAGCAGTGGAGAGGGAAGTCGGTTATATCTCCTGCGGTTGTTGGCGTGATAAGTGGCCTCGGGCCTGATGTATACAAGCTGGCTGTTTTGTATATCCTGGAACAGATTAAAAAATGAAATTGATGTTGTGGGAACTATGAAAAAAATATTTTTTCATCTTTCAAAAATTAAAAGCATTAAAAAGCTGAATCTTAAAGACCAGAAAGGTATGACTCTGGTTGAAATACTTGTTGCTTTTTTCGTACTTGCTATGGTAACCCTTGTAATGGTGCAGGGTGTTACAATGGCAAATAAAGCTATGATGGTAAATAAGTCAAAGACTAAAGCACTGGCATTGGTTGATAATGAAATAGAGCAAACAAGGTTAAGAAGTTATTCGGAGATTGGAATTTCAGGCGGTAACCCTGATGGTTCAATGGAGCCGCAGTCAACTATTGAGGTAGATGGTGAGGAATTTGTTATAACACGTTCTGTAGAATGGGTAGAGGGTGAATATAGCTATAAACAGGTAGAGATAAGTGCACAATGTGATAAGTTGAACAATGAGATAACAATCGTAACCCAGATAGCACCTACTTTTGGAGAAGGAGGGCCGCCAAGCATTCCCTACCCGCCGCCAACAAATCTGGAAATAGAATATGATATTACAATAATAATTTTTAGAGCAATAAGTATAAACTGGGAAAAGCCGGATACAGAAACGCCAATTGATTACTATAAAGTTTACAGAAAAAAAGGAACGGGCACATTTAATTATCGTGGTCAGGCAAGTGTAACAAGATATGACGAAACTTTTATAGAATGGGGTAAACCGGCTAAATATACTTATTATGTAACGGCGGTTTATGATGATGGAAAAGAAAGTGAGCCAAGTAATGAGGTTACTACTACAAGGTAAATTTAAGAAAAATTCAGGATTTACAATGATTGAGCTTCTGCTTTCATCACTGCTTATCTCAATAATAGTAGGTCTTATAACCATGTCTTATTTCAACTCTGTAAGGTCAAGCGAGATTACAATAAGTGTTGCTACATCAGCAAGGGATGCAAGGACAGCAATGAATTTAATAACCAAGGATATCAGGGAGATATCGGAAATTACTTATGCCAATGGAGATGAGTTTATATTTAAAAGCAATGTGGATTCTGATGATACTATGGAAGTAGTTCATTATCAAGCTATTGTGGATGATGAGGAAGGTTACGAGGGTTTTTATAAACTTACAAGAGAGGTTGATAGCGGCAATACAAAAGTGGTTGCAAGGCATTTGATTGGAAGCCAAATTTTTGCATATATTGCAGGTTATGGCCAGGATTTTTTGGATATGCCTGTGGATTCGGCAATGCTTGTAGATATAAGAAATGTAAATATTGAGTTATCTATTGACCAGCAGAATACTGTGGAAGGGCCAAGGACAATGAATCTTGAAACTTCCGTTACGCTAAGGAATAGGGTTTAAAAATGAAAAAGTATATAAGAGATTTTAAGAAAGGAATAGGAGGCAATATAACCATACTGGTTCTGATAATGGGGATGGTAATAATATTTACCATTACTGCAATGACAAAGTTTATGTTTGAGGATGTAGTTTTTACCGAGTATTATGAAAGCAGGATTAAGGCTTTAAATATTGCAGAGGCGGGAATATCGGACATGCTTATAAAAATTGAGAGGTATTTTGAAGATGATGAACCTCTCCCTTCTGAGCATACACCATATGATTATGATGATTATGTAGAAGATTCAGACGGTAATAATGTAGGAAGGTTCTATGTTGATTATGAAGAAGCTACGGATATTAATGGTAAGGTTACAAATTATATAATAACCTCCACAGGAGAGGATATACCAAGCGGGCGGACAAGGACGGTAAGGGTAAATATGGCTGTAAGTTTTACAACGGAGATTGACATGTTCAGCTATATTTATTCAAGGAGTGGCTTAGAATTTTTTGATTTGATTAATGTGCCTTTTATAAATGGCCCAGTTTATTTAGGAGGGGATCTTGTTATAAGAGATTTAATAGCGCTTGGCGATGTTGTCGCCGGTGATAAGCTACTGGTTGGCGGAAATATAGATATGGGAGGTTCTTCAAGATTAAGATCAGAAATGATAAATGTTGGCGGGGATATTGAAATGACAGGTGGATTGCTTGGCTCACCCCGTATAGAGTCCAGCTCTACTGAAACACTGGAAATGATAGTTATGGATGATATTAGACTGGAGAACAGTTCACGTATCGGGAGTTCAAGCAATCCTGTTAATTTATCCTGCCACGGAGAAATAAGCACTACCGGAAGTTCAAATGTGTATTACAATGAACCAATAGGTGATGATTTATTTAGCGCGCCAAAACTGGATGTAAAGGTTTATATTGATAATTTTATAACCATGATACAGGAACCACCAAGTGATGTCCTTATAATAGATGAGGATGATATGATTGAAGCAGGAATATTTGTTATAGACCCCGAGCTTTTAATGGCACTTGTTCCTGTTCCTATAACAAGTGTAGCATCTGAGTCAGTAAAGATAGTAACCGATGAGACCAATCCTACAATCCTGGTTACGAAGGATGCCGATCCGGGAACTGCCGAGGTGGGTGACATTATAACTTATGACTATACGGTTACAAATAGGGGCACTAAAACCTTATATAACATAACCTGCTTGGATTCAGCTCTCGGCGCTGTAACTTTAAGTGGACTTGCGGACTTAGATAGTGACGGAATAGTTGATGACCTGGTAGCCGGTGGCAGTGCAACTGGTACCCTTACCTATACGGTTACTGAATCTGATGAACCGGGTCCTATAGAAAATTCAGTTACCGCTACCGGTGATACTTCCTCAACTTCTCCAGCTGATGAAATGGAGGAATCTGTAAAGATAATAACCAATCCCCATATTCTGGTAACAAAAGATGCTAACCCAAACGTTGCTGATGTTGGAGACCTTATAACATATAATTATACGGTTACGAATGTAAGTACTGCAATTCTTACCGACGTAACCTGCGTGGATTCAGCTCTCGGTGCTGTAACTTTAAGCGGACTTACAGATGAGGACGTTGATGGGACTGCGGATGACCTGGCAGTTGGAGCAACTGCTACCGGAACATTAATATACACTGTTTTATCATCTGACAGGCCGGGTCCTATAGAAAATTCGGTTACTGCTACAGCGGATTCTGCCCTTGAGCCGGACCCTGTAAGCGATACAACGGAAGAATCAGTAAAGGTTATAATGGATCCCCATCTTCTGGTAGAAAAGGATGCCGTTCCTAACACTGCTGAAGTAGGTGACACTGTAACCTATAATTATACAGTTACGAATGTAGGCATGCAGATACTATATGATGTATATTTAACGGATTTACCACTTGGCATGGTATCTATGACCGGTCTTACAGATGAAGATGGAGACGGAATTGCTGATGACCTGTTTGTCGGGCAGGCTGCAACCGGCTCCCTTACATATGAAGTTACAGCAGACGACCTCCCGGGTCCTATAGAAAATAAAGTCGTAGCTTCAGGTGATACTGACCCGCATTCAATTATTCCAAGCGATGAAGCAAATGAGTCGGTAAAAATAGAAACTGGCCCTTATATTGTGGTAGAAAAAGATGCTGTTCCTAACACTGCTGAAGTAGGTGACACTGTAACCTATAATTATACAGTTACGAATATAAGTGGCGGAATTATTGTAGATGTGACCTGCGTGGATTCAGCTCTTGGCGATGTAACTTTAAGTGGACTTACAGATGAGGACAGTGATGGGACTGCGGATGACCTTGCGATTGATGCAGTTGCGACCGGTTCCCTTACATATACGGTTACAGAAGCAGACAAGCCGGGTCCTATAGAAAATTCGGTTACGGTTATATATACTCCTATGATTACCGGAGATGAATTTTACAGGGAAGATGGTCAGAATTCAATAAAATTTTATGAAGATAGTGGACATTATTATATAGAAATAGAAGGGAACGTACTAGTTGATGGTGATATAAGAATTGGTGAATCACTGGAAGCAAATGATGTTGACCCTAATGATAACGATATTTACTATTCGGGGAGTGGAAAACTTATTGCAACAGGAAATATTGATGCTTCCTGCGGGCTTCTCCCTTTAGGGAATTTTCCTGAAGATGATTTACTTATTTTAATGGCTTCAGGGAACCTGGACATAACCGTAGATGATTATAATCATTATTTTGCAGATTATACAGACCCAGATGTAAAGATTCTTGGTGTATCAGGCGGTTCGGCAATACTTAACAGCCATAATGCTTTGCTGGGTTCATTGATAAGCGGGGATATTGATGCAAGGGATGAAAGCGGCCTTATTGGTTTCCTTCTCGGGAGTATGTCTTCGATAGGATATGATTATGGTCTTGATGATGTGATACCGGAAGACATGCCAAAGCTTGTTTACGGAGGGGTAACTTTTAACAAACAATGGGAAGAGGTTGTTGATTAATAAAATTTATCTTGAATATAAAGAATACAATAGTAATAATAGGCAAAAGTGACTGACTTATTTACCTCCAGAATTAAAAATCTTAAAAAAATCCTAGGGGAAAAAGAGCTTAATAGCATAATAATCCTGAATGATGCAAATATATTTTATCTAACCGGCTTCCATGGTATTAATTCAGGAAGTATCTTACTTATAACAGATGATAGCATCTATCTACTGGTTAATTTTATTTACCTTGAGAAAGCAGAAAATTCTATAAAAAATAAAGGAATAAAAGTTGTACTGTATAGTAAGGATAAATTCAAAAAGCTTAATGAGATACTTGAAGGTTATAGGTTTAATTCAGTAGCTGTGGAATGGGAAAATATTAGTTTTAAAAACGGCTACAAGCTTAAGGAATTATTATCAGGTCAGGGTAAAAAAATAAATGACGCAGGTGGATTGGTTAAAGAGTTGAGGTCGGTTAAAGATAAAGAAGAAATTAAAAAAATAAAAGATTCCTGCAGCATAACAGATAATACTTTTAAAAGCATATTAAAATTAAGACCGGATGATATAGAACGTTTATCTGAAGTTGAGCTTGCGTTTTATCTGGAAGAATTGCTTATAAAAGGAAATTCAAGCGGAAAGTCATTTGATATAATTACTGCCTATGATAAAGGTACTTCAATGCCTCATTATGTCCCGCAAAAAAGATATATCAATAATGGTATTGTCCTTATGGATTTTGGATGCAGGTTTGGTAATTACTGCTCTGATATGACAAGGACAATATTCACAAGGAATAATAAAAAATGTAATGAATTTAAAAAGATTTATGATATAGTTCTAAAAGCACAGCTGAAGGCAATTGAGAGATGCAGGGAAGGTATAAGCTCGGGTGAGCTTGACAGGGTTGCCAGAAAGTTTATAAGCTCAAAAGGGTACGGAGAGAATTTTGGTCATGGGCTGGGACATGGAGTTGGCCTTGAAGTTCATGAAGAGCCGGTAATAAATAAAGGGGTAAAAACTATACTTAAGGAAAATATGGTTATAACAATTGAGCCGGGTATTTACATAAAAAACTTTGGCGGTGTCAGGATAGAAGATATGGTAATAGTAAAGAAAAATAAATGTGAGGTTCTTTATAAATCAAGGAAAGACTTTTTTATAATGGGTTTGTAAATGTAGTTTATGTTATAGAAAAACAAGGAAATTTTTAGCTGTTTAAATTAAATCTTACTTATAAATTTTTTTTGTTATAAAAAGATATCTGTAAAAATATTATAAAAATAAATTAGAATAAGGATTATAAATATGATAAGCACCAGTGATTTTAAGAATGGAATGACTGTACTATATGAGGGCCGGCTATATAGGATACTGTATTTCCAGCATGTAAAACCCGGGAAGGGCGGAGCTTTTGTTAGAACAAAGCTAAAGGATTTAACAACAGGTGCTATTATAGACAGGACGTTCCGTGCCGGTGAGAAGATGGAACAGGCGATACTGGAAACGAGGAATATGCAGTATCTTTACAGGGACGAGCATTATATTTTTATGGATACTAAAAATTACGAGCAGATCCGGATAAGTGAAAACTTTATTGAAGAGCAGAAAGAATATTTAATAGATAATATGGAAGTGGCAGTAGTATTTTATGAAGGAAAGCCTATTTCGGTTGAACTTCCCATTAATATAAAAGCAAGGGTTGTAGAAACAGAACCGGGATTAAAAGGAGATACAGTAAGTTCCAGTTCAAAGCCAGCGAAAATTGAAAGCGGAGCAAAAGTTATGGTTCCCCTTTTTATAAATAAAGGGGATATAATAAAGATTGACACCAGGACCGGAGAATATATAACACGGGTTAACAAATAGAAAATTTGGAATATTTTAATAATATGCCCAGAACAGCAAGAAGAAAAAGTAGAATCAATGCAATAATATTGTTGTATCAGAGAGATTTGCTTGAAAAGGATATAAATAAAATTATAGAAAGTAATGTTGCGGCAGGAAATAACTATGATGAATTTACTTTAAAACTTGCTATCGGAGTTGAAAAGAATGAGACAGAAATAGATAACTTGATAATGAGTATTGTGGAAAACTGGTCTCTTGAAAGGATTGCAATAATTGACAGAAATATTTTAAGGGTAGCCCTTTACGAAATGTTATATGAGAATGACATACCTTTAAAAGTCTCAGTAGATGAAGCAATTGAAATAGCAAAGGCCCTGGGCCAGAAGGAGGACACACCGAAATTCATAAATGGTATTCTGGGAAAAATTTTAGATAATTTAAATAAAACAAATTAAGAAGCCAGTAGAAAGTCTTTGATATATAATTAATTTTATTTTTAGTTTTTTATAGTCAGTATTCATGTTTTTTTTATTTAAAAAAAATAATGTTTCAAATCAGGATAAGCTTTACCCCGGGTTTCTGGTAAGAGAGATAAACAACAGTTTAAGGTATTATGCCGGTAAGTATAAAAAAAGCCCTTCTATTTTGAGAAAGGCAATTAAATACAGTATAAAAAACGGAGGCAAAAGGTTCAGGCCGGTACTATGCATCCTGGTTGCAGAGAGTCTGGGTAAAGATTACCATAGCGTTCTTCCTACTGCATGCGCCATTGAATTTATACATACCTACTCGCTTATACATGATGACCTGCCGTCAATGGACAATGATGATTTCAGAAGGGGGAAACCTTCATGTCATAAAAAGTTTGGTGAAGATATAGCTATACTGACCGGGGACACCCTATTTGCGGAAGCTTTTAATCTGATATTAAAATACCAGCTTTCAGACGACAGGATAAAAGTAAAGGTTTTAAAAGAAATAGGAGATGCTTCAGGTGCGGAAGGAATGGCAGCAGGCCAGATAATTGATGTATATTTTACAGGAAGAAAAATAAGTAAGGATAAGCTGGAATATATGCATAAGAATAAAACAGGGAAGCTTATTACTGCTTCTGCAAGATGTGGGGCAATAATATCAGGAGCAACTGAAAAATACCTTGATAAATTTACGGAATATTCTGAAAAATTAGGGCTTGCTTTCCAGATAACAGATGACATTCTGGATGTAACATCAAATATAGATACAATAGGAAAAACTGCAGGAAAGGACAGGATGCAGAAGAAGAACACTTTCCCGGATATGTGGGGTGTTGCAAAGTCAAGAGTTATTGCTGAAGAAAAAATAAATGAATCAATTTCAATTGTAAAAAATATGAATATAGATTATGAATGGCTGGTAAAAATAGCCAGATTTTTACTTTTAAGAAAGGCATAATTAATATTAAAAAAAGTGGCAAGAAGAAAATAATAGAAATCTTACTTAAGAAAAATATTGTTTCTACTGAAAAGGAAGCCAGGGCACTGTTAATGGCAGGTAAAGTAAGGGTTGATGGAATGGTTATAGAAAAACCGGGTACACTTATAGAGCCGGGAGAGTCTCTGGAGATAACCACAAGGAATTTATATGTATCAAGAGGCGGCTTGAAATTAGAAGGAGCATTTGAGGATTTCGGTATTAATGCTGAAAAAAAGAAAGCTGTGGATGTGGGTTCTTCAACAGGAGGATTTACAGATTTTTTATTAAAGAATGGTGCTGAAAAAGTTGTCTGCATTGATGTTGGTTACGGGCAGCTATCCTGGGAGCTTAGAAAGTCCCCGCGTGTGATTGTTCTTGAAAAAACAAACATAAGAAATTTTGACACTGAAAAGCTCCCCTATAAATCTGATATTACGGTTGTGGACTTATCTTTTATTTCAATAAAAACAATTTTTAATAAAGTTATGGATTTAACTAAAAATAATAGTAAAATACTGCTCCTGTTAAAGCCGCAGTTTGAATTAAAAAAGGATGAAGTAGAAAACAGGGGTATAATAAAAAATAAAGAATTGCATTTTAAAGCATTAATGGGAGTGACTGAATATATTAAAAAATTTCCTGTTGAAATAAAAAATTTTACTTATTCAAAAATAAAAGGGGCAAAAGGAAACATAGAATTCTGGATTTTTTTAATAAAAATTGATAAAGAAAGTAAATCTGTCCAGAATTATGATAAAATAATCAGAGATGTAATTGATAGAGCACATTTTTATTATAATCAATCTTAATAATAGTAATTAATAGGAAATGAAAAATATTGGAATAGTTTCAAATAACGAAAAAAAAGAAACAATAGAAACTGCTAAAAAAATTTATGATTACCTTGTAAGAAAAGGTAATAATTTAAATCTACTTCTATTGGAAAAGGAAGAGGTGTCAAGAGAATATTCACTACCTTCGGTTTCCGAAGAAGAATTCAGTAGCAATAATGATATGATTATTGCAGTAGGTGGAGATGGGACTTTTTTAAGGGCATCAAAATACACTTTTAAAAAAGGGATTCCTATAATGGGAATAAATGCGGGAAATCTGGGGTTTTTAACTGTAGTAGAAACCTGTGATATGTATAAAGCAATTGATAAAATACTGGAGGATAAATATAAGATAGAAGAAAGAATGCTTATAGAAGGAAGGTTTTACAGGAATAATAAGATGGTAGAAAATATGGGAATTCCCGGCTTTGCTTTAAACGAATTTGCCATAAACAGGTCAATGATTGGTAAAATAATAAGATTTACAATTGTGGTTAATGGGATATCAATAAAAGAATTCGCTGCTGATGGATTAATTATTTCAACACCCACGGGTTCAACGGCATATTCTCTTTCAGCAGGAGGACCTATAGTTGAGCCGAAGAGTAAGGTTATAATAATAACTCCGATATGTCCTCATACACTTTTAAATAGAAGTATAATACTGGACCCTGATAATAAGATAGAGATAAAAATAAATTCAAGAAACGATAAAGACAGCATTAGCATAGATGGTAAAGTACTGTCTTTAAACATAAAAAAGGATTACGTACTAAAGGTAAAAAAATCAAAATTAAAGTTGAAATTCATAACCTTTAATGAAAACATTTTTTTTAAAGTTTTCAGGGAAAAATTTATTGAGAGAATTTAAAAATAAAGTTAAACTATTAGACTTATTTAAAAAAACATGTTAAAGGAACTACAGGTAAGAAACTTCGCCATAATAGATGATGCCAGAATAAAATTCCAAAAAGACCTTAATGTCCTGACCGGTGAAACAGGAGCAGGAAAAACTCTAATAATTGAAGCAATAAATTTGTTAATTGGGGAGCGAGCAGAAAGTGATTTAATAAGGGATGGAGAGGATGAACTCCTGGTTCAGGGATATTTTGACTTCAGCAATAACAATGCTGCTACAGATTTTTTATTGTCAGAAAATTTAATTGAAGATAACAATGAATGTATGGATGTAGCGGTAACAAGGGAGGTTAATAGAAACGGAAAGAACAGGTCGTTTATCAATGGAATTTTTACCAGGGTAAGTAATTTGAAAAAATTGGGTGAGCTTTTTCTTGATATTCACGGCCAGCATGACCACCAGTATTTGCTGGATCGTAAAACACATCTGGAGATTGTAGATAAATATGGAAGTGAAAGGTTGTCTGGTTTAAAAAAGGATTATTCTGAGAGTCTGAGGGATTATAATAGGAAAAAGGAAGAGTTAACTGAATTAAAGGACTTAAAAAGGACAAGGGAAGAAAAGTTAAAGGATCTAAATTATAGGTATGAAGAAATAAAAAAGTTGAATATTAAGGAGAACGAAGAAGAAAATCTGGAAAACGAGGCTAGGATTCTAAAGAATTATGAAAAAACATATAGATTGGCTTCAGAAATTAAAGAAATTATAGGTGGTAATAACAGTGATACAAAATCATTGAGCGAAAATTTAGCTGTTCTTAGTAAGAAAATAAGCGAACTTTCAGGTATTGACTATAAATTTAAGAAGTTCAGCAGTAGTCTGTCTTCCCTCAGCAGTATTATAGAGGAGATAAGCCATAACGTCGGCAGCAATATTGCAGATTCTGATTTCAGCAGTAAGAGACTTGATGATATACAGGAAAGACTTTATAAGTTATCCGAGATAAAGAAAAAGTATCAAATGGATCTGAATTTGGTGAACGAGTATGCTGATAATTTAGAAAATGAAATAGAAAGCTTTGAAAATCTTGATAATGAAATTGGCAAAAAACAGGTTGAGTATAATCAGGCAGGGGAATCTCTGATAAAAAAGGCTCTTGAATTAAGTGAAATAAGGAAGGAAGTAATCGATGATTTAAAAGATAAGGTAACCGGTGAGCTGATTGATATTGGCTTTAAATCAGTATCTTTTATACCGCAGCATAAATTTATAGAAAGCGATGATGGAATAGAAATAAAGAATAAAAAAATAAAATTTGCTAAAGACGGGATAGATGATATAGAATTTTTAATATCTCTTAATATAGGTGAATCTGAAAGACCACTAAGAAAAATTGCTTCCGGCGGAGAGATATCAAGGATAATGCTTGCTCTAAAGTCAGTAATAAGCTCTGTCGATAAAATTACTACAATGATATTTGATGAGATAGATGCGGGCATAGGGGGGACAATATCACTGGCAGTTGGTGAAAAACTATTTAAGATTTCAAGAAATTGCCAAGTAATAGTTATAACACATCTTGCACAAATCGCATGTTTTTCGGATGCTCATTATTTTATTGATAAATTTATAAAAAATAATAGGACAGAGATAAGAATAAAAAAAATGAAATCATATGAGAAAATTAAAGAAATTTCACGGATGATGAGCGGGCTTGACGCCAGCGATATAGCAGCTATGCATGCAGAGGAACTTATAGAAAAATGTAATTCTGTAAAAAATGAGCTTATGGAAAGGAAGATAACCATTGAAAACTAAATTTATTTTTATTACTGGGGGAGTTTTATCTTCACTGGGCAAGGGTATATGCGCTGCATCTCTTGGAAGATTATTAAAATCAAGGGGCTATAAAATTACCATTCAGAAGTTTGATCCCTATATAAATATTGACCCTGGGACCATGAATCCCATACAGCATGGTGAAGTTTTCGTTACCGACGACGGAGCTGAAACAGACCTTGACCTGGGGCATTATGAGAGATTTATTGATGAGGAATTATCCAAATATAATAATTTTACATCAGGAAAAATTTATAAAAACGTTCTTGATAATGAAAGGAAAGGTAAATTTTTAGGAACAACAGTCCAGGTTATACCTCATGTAACAGATGAGATAAAGGAATGTATAAAAAAGACATTGCTTAGAAGAAAATCAGATATAGTAATTACTGAAATTGGTGGAACAGTAGGAGATATTGAAAGTTTACCTTTTCTTGAAGCAATAAGGCAGTTTAAGAAAGATGTAGGGAAAGAAAATGTTCTATATATACATGTAACCTATATTCCATATTTAAAAACAACTGAAGAATTAAAATCAAAACCCACGCAGCATAGTGTAAAGGAGCTTAGAAGTATAGGTATTCAGCCGGATATAATTATATGCAGGAGTGAGAGAAAATTAACTGATGGAATAAGAAAAAAAATTAGCCTGTTCTGTGATATAGAAGAAGAAGATACCATAGAGGCAATTGATGCCAGGCATCTTTATGATGTACCGTTTATGCTTCAAAAAGAAAAACTTGATTTAAGGGTTTTATCAAAGTTGAAATTAAAAGCAAGAACATCAAACCTCGCAGAATGGAAGAAGATGGTAAGAACTATACACAACCTGAAAGGAAAAGTAGAGATAGGGATAGTGGGAAAATACACTAATTTAAAAGATGCTTACATAAGTATTGTAGAAGCATTAAATCACGGTGGATATTATTTCAAAAGGAATGTAAATGTAACCTGGATAAATTCTGAGTCAATGGAAAAGAAGAGTTCAAATGATGAGGTTCTATCAAAAGTAGACGGCATACTGGTACCATATGGATTTGGTATAAGGGGAATAAATGGAAAGATAAGTGCTATAAAATACGCCAGGGAAAAGAAAATACCTTTTCTGGGTATTTGTCTTGGTATGCAGTGTGCAGTAATTGAATTCGCAATAAATATTCTGGGACTGGAAGATGCTAACAGTACGGAGTTTGACTCCGGTACAAAAGACCCGATAATTGATTTAATGTGCGAGCAGAAAAAATTAAAGAACAAGGGCGGGACAATGAGACTTGGAAAATATAAGTGCAGGTTAAAGGTTGGCTCAAAGGCACAAAATGCATACAAGAAAGGAATTGTTTATGAAAGGCACAGGCACAGGTATGAATTTAATAATATTTACAGAGAAGCTGTAGAAAAAGCAGGACTTGTAGTTACCGGAATTAATCCTGAAAAAAATTTAGTAGAGATTGTTGAAATAAAAGACCATCCATGGTTTGTAGCAGTTCAGTTCCACCCTGAATTTAAATCAAGACCAGACAGGCCTCACCCGTTATTCAGGGATTTTATAGGCGCTTCAATAAAAAATTCAAAAAAAATAAGAATAAAATAAATAAGATTAAAAGAGAAATTTTCTAAAAATGGTACCTGTATAAGTTATTTTTTATTCTAATATTTGTTACAAATAATGGGTTAAGAAAATCAAGAGAAAAATAGCTTTCAGGCTTTTTAAATTTAATGTAAAAATAAATTTTTTTATGAAAGAAATGCTTATTAAAAACAAAAAAATAAGGAAATTTTTTATTTTGATAAACGTAGTGCTGTTTGTGATAACTATTTTATTAACCCCTCTTGCATATTATTCTTATAATATTGATTATTACAAGACCCTTTTTGAGAAGAACGGGGTTTTTGATATTTTTAATAACAGCGATGTTCTGGATGCTTCAGAGAATATTATTGATTTTTTAAAGTATAGAATAGATTTAGACCAGAAATATTCAAACGTTACAGTAAGATATGCTGACGAAAATGAAGATAGGGCGCTTTCATTTACAGATAATGAGATAAGCCATCTTTATGATGTAAGAAGTCTTCTTACCGGGATATTTATAATATATTATATAAGTATATTATTATTTATAATTATAATGGTTATGCTTGTAAAGAGAAATATTATAAGCATTATTTATAATACCGGTCTGATATTTACAATTTCGTCAATTTTAATGATATTTTTTCTTGTAGCACTTTACCTGATGGGTAAAAACTTCCCCGTTTTGTTTGAAAATTTCCACATGGTTTTCTTTCCCGGAGGAAATTATTCCTTTACCTGCGGCTCTCTTATAATAACACTTTTCCCGTCTGGGTTCTTTTATGATTTTTTTGTGAGACTTATGATGGCCTCTGCTATAATATCAATTATATTCCTGTTAGTAGGCTTATTTTTTGTTTTTATATTAAAATTTACCAATAAATATAAAAGGGAAATGATATGATTCAGGTATTGTTTTTTAAAAAGGGCAGGCAGATGTGATTAATAAAGGAAGACTTTTGAAAATTTTTTTAGAAATATTAAGGGTAAAAAGCCCTTCAAAAAACGAAAAGGAAATTTCTGAACTTGCCGGGCAGAAGCTTAAAGACCTCGGGCTAAGTATAAATATTGATAACTGTGGGGCAAAGTTTGGCAGCAATTCAGGGAATTTAATTGGATTTTACCGGACAAAAAATCCTTCCGGAGGTAAACCTATATTTCTTTCAGCACATCTTGATACTGTAAGTTTAAATGGTGATGTAATACCGGTAATAAAAGATGGAAGGATTTTTAATAAAAATAAGGAATGCATACTGGGCGGAGATGACAAGGTTGCAGTAGCAGCAATAATTGAAGCGCTTACGGTGATAAAAGAAAATAATTTATCAACAGGGGATATTTATATTGTTTTTACAATTTCTGAAGAAATCGGCTTACTGGGATCAAAATGCCTGGATATGAACCTGGTTAAAGCAGATTATGGATTTACTTTAGATGGAGATGGAGATATAGGAGCAATAATAGGCAGGGGACCATATCAGAATTCAATTAATGCAGATTTCAGGGGAAAGACAGCCCATGCAGGAGTTGAACCCGAAAAAGGGATTAATGCTATTAAAGCTTCATCAATAGCCGTATGCAGTATGAAATTAGGAAGGATTGATAGGGAAAGTACTTCAAACATAGGAAAAATAGGAGGAGGAACGGCAAGGAATATTGTTGCAGGAGATGCAAAGCTGGAAATGGAAGCAAGAAGTCTAAATTTGTCCAAACTTGAAAAAATAACAGAATCAATGGTTAATTGCCTAAAAAAAGGTGCTTCAAAAACCGGTGCCGGCCTAAATTATGAAGTTGTAAGGGAATATGACGGGTTTAAAGTTAATAAAGAGGAGGTTCCTGTAATAGTTGCTGAACATTCAATAAAAAAGCTTGGTATAAAACCAAAAATAGTATCATCCGGTGGTGGAAGTGATGTAAATATATTTAATTCTAAAGGAAAGAAGTCTGTTAATTTAAGCAGTGGTATGGAAAAGATACATACAAGTGATGAATTTGTAAAAGTTGAACAGTTAGTTAAACTTGCTAATTTAATAATAGAGATTTGCAAATATCCAGTAAGATAAAAAATTTAGGGGTTAAGAAATGAATAAGGAACTTTATGAACAAAAAGTAAAATCCAGAATTATTTTTAAGGGTGGAATAATAGATCTATATCTGGACAAAGTGAAGCTTCCCAATGGTAAGATTGCTACCAGGGAAAAAGTATCACACCCGGGAGCTGTGGGTATAGTTCCTATAACTGAAAAAGGAAATATACTACTTGTAAAGCAATTTAGATATCCTGTGAAGAAAGTACTTATGGAAATACCTGCCGGGAAAATAGATAAAGGTGAAATACCTTTAGAATGTGCAAAGAGGGAGCTAAAGGAAGAGACAGGGGCTGCAGGTGGTAAGCTGATACATCTAAAAACTTTTTACTCATCGCCAGGTTTCTGTAATGAGATAATGCATTTGTTTATGGCTGAGGGTTTTAAAAAAGGGAATAAATGCCCTGAAGATGACGAGTTCTTAGAGATAGTTGAAATAAAAATGGAAGATTCTTTATCGTTTATAGAAAGTGGAAGATTAAAAGATGCAAAGACTATAATAGGAATACTTCTGGCTCAAAATTACCTTATTAAAAGGGATAAATCCCATGGGAAAAACAGAAAGTAAAGATTTAAATTATTATGTATTTAAGTTTAATGATTATCTTAAATTTGAACGGCTGATGCTTCCCAATACGGTTGATTCTTATTTAAGAGACCTTAAAAAATTTACAGATTTCTTAAAGAGTAATCACATTAAAAATTATTGTGAGATATCTAAAGAGCAGATACTGAATTTTTTACAGGGACTCTATGAAAAACAATCAGAATCGTCAATTTCAAGAATACTGTCAACACTTAGAAGCTTTTATAAGTTTTTGCTTATAGAGGGAGTATGCCGCAAAAATTTCTGGATACAGATAAACAATCCCTTAAAACCAAGGAAAATGCCTGATATATTAAAGGTAGAAGAAGTAGAAAAATTCCTTGATAATATACCAACCATTAATAAATTAGGGAAAAGAGACAGGGCAATGTTTGAGATATTGTATTCCTGTGGCCTCAGGGTTAGCGAGATTGTAAATTTAAAAATGCAGAATATTGATTTTGAAGAAGGGATGATCCGTTTTAAAGGCAAGGGGGAGAAAGAAAGAATTGTGCCGGTTGGAGAAAAGGGTATTAAATATCTCCAGAAATACCTGGGGGAAAGCAGATATGAGATAAATAGCAATGTAAGTTCAGATTATGTTTTTATAAATAGGAGTGGTAGGAAGATAACAAGGCAGGGATTCTGGAAAATTTTAAAGAAATATGCAAAAAGATCGGAGATAAATAAAAATATATATCCCCATATTTTCAGACACAGTTTCGCTACACACATGATTCAGAGAGGTGCAGATTTAAGGATAGTCCAGGAGCTGCTTGGGCATAGCAGCATATCAACAACTGAAATTTATACTAATCTGGATAAAGATTATATAAAAAAAGTATATTTTAAATACCATCCAAGAGAAAAGACATTTAGTAAATAATACGCGAATTAAAAATCGTCTGAAGTTTTTAATTTTTAAGCTTATTGAATAATCTGTATTTAAGGTAATTCTTAATATTTTTAATAAATAAATATCTATTTTTGATTTTTTGATAAAAATATTATGTTTAAAAAGATAAAAATGGTTATAATTCTGGAAGCATAATATAATTTGCAAATTTAATAGATTTTGGTATGGTATAAATTCATAAATTACAGATAGGATTATATGGCAGGTTTAGGACAGTCGATATTAAAATTTTTAGAGCAATTAATTACATGGGCCCCTGGTCTTATAATGGGAGTTGTTATTCACGAATATTCACATGGTCTTATAGCTTACAAAAGCGGTGACCCTACAGCTAAAAACATGGGAAGACTCACACTTAACCCTGCCCGGCATATTGATTTATTTGGAAGTATATTGCTGCCCCTGCTTTTAATTTTATTTAATTCAAATATAATATTTGGCTATGCCAAGCCAGTTCCTATAAATCCCGGTTATTTTAAGAATTATCGCAAGGGATTGCGTTATACATCACTTGCCGGTCCTTTATCAAATATAATATTTGCTTTTGTAGTAGGGCTTTTATATGGACTTTTTTATTATATTTTTTTTAAAGTTACAGGCGGGGTATTAAATTCAGGCACAATTGGATATAGAAGTTTCAATCTTGTAAGTACAATTTTTGTAAATGCTATATATATTAATGTATTTCTTGCTATTTTTAATTTTATACCCATACCACCGCTTGATGGTTCAAAAATACTTGCTTCTTTTCTACCGGGTGAAGCAATGTCAAGGTACTTAAGTTTCGGAAGATTTGGTTTTATTTTTATATTTATATTATTATTTCTTGGTGGGAGGGTATTATGGCCCATCATATATCCTGTAATAAATTTTATTTATAATAGCTGTATCTGGTGGCAGTATTTAATTTCTTAGGTTGCGAAGGGACAGGAGAGTAAAAATGAAAAAGAAAATGCTTACAGGTTTCAGGCCGACAGGTAAATTACATCTGGGACATCTTCACGGAAATATCAGTAACATGATTAAATACCAGAAGGAATACGATAATTTTTTCTTTCTTGTTGACTGGCACGCCCTGTCAACGGAATACCAGAATACTGAAAATATCAAATCTGACCTTATTGATTGTGCAATTGACCTCGTTGCACTGGGAATTGACCCTGAGTATACGCATCTCTACAGGCAGTCGGATATACCCCAGATAGCAGAGCTGACTCTTTATTTCTCAATGATTACGCCCCTATCATGGCTTGAACGTTGCCCTACATATAAGGAACAGGTAAATGAATTAAAATCCAGGGATTTGTCAACACTTGGATTTTTATCCTATCCTGTACTTATGGCTGCAGATATTCTTATAGTAAATTCAGATATAATTCCAGTTGGAGAGGACCAGCTGCCCCATCTTGAAATAACCAGGGAGATTGCGCGGAGATTCAATCATCTATATGGAAAATATTTTACGGAACCCAGGGAAATGCTTTCAAAAGCTGCAAGAGTACCGGGAACGGATGGAAGAAAGATGTCTAAGAGTTATAACAACGCAATATTTTTATCAGATGATAGTGATACTATAAAAAATAAAATAAATATGATGATAACTGACCCCGAGAGGATACATCCGACGGACCCCGGTCATCCTGAAGTTTGCAACATATTCAGTTTTTATAAAATATACAAAAAAGAAGGAATAAAAGAGGTAGAAAAAAGATGTAAAGAAGGGAAAATAGGCTGCACAGATTGTAAAAAAGAAATTTCAGAAATAATATACAAATCACTGGGTGAGTTCCGCAAAAAAAGAAATGAGATAAAGAAAGATATAAATTTTATATATAATATACTTGAAGAAGGCAAGAAGCATGTAGCAAAAATAGTAGAGAAAACAATTTATGATGTAAGAAAAAAGATAGGTATAGATTAGGTTGGAAAATCTAACAGAGAATAAGGAATATCAGGTAGAATACAACCAATTTAAAGGCCCCATTTATCTTCTTCTGGAGCTGGTACAGAAAAAGAAAGAAGATATTTATGAAATAAGCTTGAGCACTATTATAAAGGATTTTATTAGCTATGTTAGAAAAAGTAATCAAATATTGATAGGTTCTTTATCGGGATTCGTGTATATTGCTTCTATATTGCTTGAGATTAAATCAAGGTCACTGATACCTTCAAAGAGAAAACAAATAACCGGGGAAGAAAATGAACTAAGGGAAGATGATATTCTAAAAATGAGGGAGCAGGAGTACGGGATATTTAAGAAAGTATCTAATTATCTCAGGAATTTATATGAGAAAGAATCCCTTTATTACATAAGGGAAGCCCCTATAGAAAAAGAATTTTTAAGTTTGTTACCTGATTTTACAGGGGATATAGGAATAGAAGAATTGTATGATACGGCTTCAAATCTTTTAAAATACAGGGAAGAGAAATTGAACCTGGGGAATATTTATAGCATAGATGTAAATATAAATGTGTTTGATGAGATGAAAAGGATAAGAGAAATATTAATTAAAAAAGAAAATGTGACCTTTAAAGAAATAACATCGCGGTATAAAGAGGTTATAAAGAAGATAGTTAGTTTCCTATCTATATTAGAGCTTTATAAAAAAGGGCTTATTGATATTATTCAGTTTGAAAATTTTGGAAGCATTATAATTAAAAAATTAAAATAATAGGGAATATAAATAAACAAACAGTAAGCGATAGATATTTAGAGAATGGATAAAAATAAAAAAATGAAGAGAGTAGATAAGCAGATGAATGAAGCATGGTTAAAAACCTGTATAGAAGGAATATTATTTGTATCCGAAGGGATAGTAAAAGCAAGGGAAATATCTTCTGCCCTGGGAATAAAAGAAAAAAAAGTAAATGAAATAGTAGATTCACTGGAAAGTGAATATATAAGTAGCAATAGGGGATTTATTATCAAGAGGGCTGCCGGGGGCTTCAGGTTATATTCAAACCCTTCTATAAATGAGGTTCTGGCAAATTTTATTAAATCTAATATAAGAGCTTATCTTTCACAGGCGGCTCTTGAAACACTTGCTATAATTTGCTACAAGCAGCCGGTTACAAGAACGCAGATTGCTGAAATACGTGGAGTGAGAGCTGATAGTGTAATATTAACCCTCCAGGATAAAGGGTTGGTAAAAGAAGCAGGGAAGCTTAAAGAACCGGGGAGCCCTATAACCTATAAATTAACTGATAGATTTTTAGAAATTTTGGGATTAGAGAGTTTAAACGAATTACCTCCGCTAAAAAATTTTGATGAATCAGATTAACTCTGCAGGTAAAATTAAATGAGTAAATTTGTAAAAATAAATTCTGTAAAAAGTACTTTCATTATAATATTTATATTCTTATTTTTACTTACCATATCATGTAAGTACGGCAGCTATCAGACGGAAAGTAGTATGGATAATGAGAGTAAAAGGATTGAAGATGAAGGTGAATTTAAAGGAACATCTGATTCAAGTATTATAGCTAATCTTCCGGTGCCGGGGCAGGCCATAGATGTTGATATAAGTGGAAATTATGCTTATCTTACAAGTGATCTGGGTATATTTTATGTAATTGATATAAGTGATAAGAATAATCCTGTAATTAAAGGGAAATGCAAAACAACAGAATCTTCAAATATCGTAATTGTAAAAGGTGAGTATGCCTATATTTCATATACAAATTTTACTTATGAAGATAATGATTTTTATACAAGATGCGGTTTTTATATAGTTAATGTCAGCGATAAAAGCAACCCCGGGCTCATTGGAAATTATGATACAGGCGAAAATAACAGAAAATCAGTATCTGGTTTATTTATTGAAGGGAATTATGCTTATATAGAAACTTCATTGGAAGAGCAGGATAATTTAAGCTATATTGAAATAGTAGATATTTCAGAAAAGGAAAATCCTGAAATTTTAAATAAATATGAAATAGATGGCATAGCAACAAATATATGGGTAGAAAATGACATTGGCTTTATAAATGCAAATTTTTATGAATACGGAGAAGATTCTTTTGCAGATGAAAGCAGATTAATCGTAATTGATCTAAAAGATAAAAATAATCCTGAGGTTATAGATTACTGTATGGTTAATTCTAATTCCTGTAGTATATATTTAATTGATAATTATGCCTGCATTTCAAGCTGGAAATGGGATAAGAATTATGAAAATTATACTGATAGCATGTTCCAGATTGTTGATATAGAAAATCTGGATGACCTTAAAATTCTTGGAGAGTGCGAGGTTCCGGGGGGAGCGTGGGAAATGGATTTTGGCGGCGGTTTTATTTATGTATCAGGCCTTTCGGGTGGAATATATGCTATAAATCTAGAAGATAAAACAAGCCCTTTTATTGTTGATAGTCTAAAGACAGGCGGAACTTCTTATGACATAACCATCAATGGCAACTATGGCTATATCGCAGATGGTTTTGAGGGTTTAAATATAGTGGAATTATTGGGTAATTATGAAGCAAGTGATAGAGATAAGGAAAAAATTGATAGTGATGATAATTATGATGTGAATACTCCTCCGGTGGCTTTTATTGAAGTTTTTGGAGATAGTTTTAAGGAAGATTATTTCCAGATAAGAAACCCTGTTTATTTTTCTGCAGGAAAAACCTTTGACCCTGATGGAGATGAATTAAATTATATCTGGAAGATTGATGGTAATAAATATTCTGATGATGAAGAGTTCCGTTATTATTTTAATGAACCGGGAGAATACGAAATTGAACTTAATGTTTCTGATGGATTGGAAAATAGTGGAATAACCGAGACTATAACAGTTGCTGAAATAAACAGACCTGTGCTGGTTAGTAATGGGCATAACTTTAAAGTTGAGATTGAATATAATTTAATAAATAAAAGTGAAACTGTTTTAAGTGAAATAGAATGTTTTATGAGAATTCCGCAGACATACTATCCCTATCAGATAATAAACAGTTACTATACTAATTACACCATTACCGAAGAGTTATTTGATAATGACTGGAACTTATTAATTCATTTTGAATTTGATGAAGAGAAGTTAGGGAAGGATGAAAAAATTACCGCGTCTTCAGTGATAGATTTGACAGCATATGAATTTAATTATATAGATGTGGGAGCAAGCAGCAGTCAGACTGGACTGTATTATGATGAGGATGATGAAGATTATAAAAAATATACGTCAGATGATTTATTTATAGACTCCGATAATCCTGAAATTAAAAACACTACAGAAGAATTAATTAAGAATGAAACTAAACCGTTAAAGATAGCAGAAATTCTTTATAATTTTGTAATTAGAGAATTACATTATGATTTTCCCAGGGCTGAAGATAGAAATTATGAATTTCTTTACGCATCTGAAATACTTGAGAGATGCAAAGGGGTATGTGCTGACTATGCAATACTTTACACTGCATTGTTAAGATCAGCAGGCATACCATCAAGACTTTCTGCAGGAATACCGGTGTATTCTATTTTATATGAAAAAGGAAAAGAAATAGATTTAAGTCATGCCTGGGTTGAAATAAGACTTCCCGGTTACGGATGGATACCAATTGATATAACACCGGAAGAAAATTTCATGAATCCAAACTATTATTTAAATATTACAACAGAAAAAGGTCCGGGATACCTGTATGGGAAAAAAACAATGGACTGGAGTAGCTATTATTACGAGGGCTTTTCGTATTCCTGGGACGGTATTGATGATATTCCCCTGACAGAACAGGAATTTAAATTCAAAGTAGATAGCCTTGAACTCGAGGATATTGAGCTTGATTAATATATCAGGGAATATCAAAAAATAAATTATCCCAGGCGTAGTATTATATATTTAAAAATCTCTTCCTGTAAATTTATCTTCGTTGCTTTTTCAAAACCTTCAAAACCAGGGTATGAATTTATTTCACAGACTTTATAGCTGTACTTATCAAATAATATATCTACACCTGCTATATCAAGACCAACTATTTTTGCTGATTCAACAGCAAGCCATTCAATGGTTGGATTTATTTCATAATTTTCTACAAGACCTCCGGAAGAATAATTTGCTTTAAAGCTGCCATCTGATGATTTCCTGAGCATAGCACCTATTGCTCTTCCTCCAATTATAATTACTCTGATATCTTTTCCCCTGCTGGTACTTATAAATTCTTGTAGAATTAAATTTGTTTTGGGGTCTTTGGAAATTTCAAGCAAGTTTATAAGATCTTTTAGCTTGTTTCTGTTTTCAACACAAAAAACACCCATGCCTCTGGAGCCAACTACAGTCTTGACTATAATAGGGTATGAAAATTCTTTTTCAACCATTGAGATATCAAAAGGAAATCTGGCAAGCATTGTTTTGGGCACAGGGATATTTTTTGTTGAAAGAAGCTGGAGTGTCGAGAGCTTATCTTTTGATATTTCCATACTCTGACTTGAATTCAAAACAAAAACACCGAATCTTTCAAGCTGTCTTATAATAGCGAGTGCATAATATGTGATTGTTCCAATTCTTGGAATTAGGAAGTCAGGTAAATTTATGACATTCCCTTTATATATAATACTTCTTTTATCTTCTTTGGTAACAATCAAGTCTATATCATCCGGAGCAATTAGTTTTAAATCTATGTTCATTTTTTTTGCAACTTCTTTGAATCTGTTGCTGGTATAAGACTTGAAATCGGTTTTTTTTTCCAATATCCATATTTTTGTTTTTCTCATAAATTTTTCCTTTTTTTGGTATATGACAATTACAATATATAAGCGAAATATTAATATTTATACTTACAAACAGAGTTATTTTATAATAAAATTAATCAGGTTAGAATAGAAAATAATATTTAACAAAAACTAACATTTACTATTTTATGAAAAATAATCAGCAAATTAAAATAATAAACACAAGCAAAAGAAAAATTACTTTTTTTTCATTACTGGTTTCTATTATCCTTGTAATTATTAAAATTTCAGTTGCATATTTTACAAATAGTATTGGCGTTTTTTCAGAAGCTTTAAATAATGGCCTGGATGTTGTTACTGTTATCATAATCTTTATAGCAATAAGAATTTCAACGCGACCTGCTGACAAGGACCATAAATACGGACATGGGAAATATGAGAATTTTTCAGCTCTAGTAGAGATTATAATAATATTTTTATTAAGTCTTTTTATTATATATAAGTCTATTCAAAGGATTATTTTTAAAGAATTCTTTTTAAATTTAAACCGTTATGTATTTCTTGTATTAGCAATTTCTATTTTCTTAAATATAGTAAGAGTTATTTTTATTGGGAGAGCTGCAAAAAAATATAATTCTTTTGCTTTAAAAGCAGAATTTTTAAATTATACGGGAGATATTTTATGTTAATTTTTAGTAATCGTGGGATTAATTCTTTCAAATACTGGTATCAAAATTGTAGACCCGATTGCATCTATTATAATTTCATTAATAATTTTAATATTTAGTTTAAAGTTACTTGTTAAAATAGTAAGGAATTTACTTGATTATATACCAAGAGAAGTTACAGAAAAAATTATAAAGATTTTAAAAGATTTTCCTGAAATAAAATCTATCAATAAATTAAAAGTACATGAGGTGGGAAATATTAAATTTATTAATATAGAAATTTGCCTTAAAAATATTTTATATTCATCACGTATCGAAAAAATAAAAGAGAAAATAAGAAATGTTAGAAGTGTTTATATACATATTGAAGATGCAAGGGATTCCGAAAGCTGGAATGATATAACAGAGAAATCAAGTGATATTGTATCTGATATTAAAAAAGTAATTTCATCATATACCAGTCCTGATACCTGCCACAATTTTACAATACTTGAAAAAAAAGGTGTGTATAATCTTGCATTCCACTGTAGACTGGGTAGAGGTTTAAATATAAGAGAGGCACATTCTATAGTAACTGAAATGGAAAATGATATAAAAAATAAATTTAAAAATATTAATGAAGTATCTATACATGTAAAGCCTAACAAATAAAAAATTTTTAAAATTTTAAATATTCAAATAGAAATAATTTATTAAAAAAATTAAAATTTAAAGGGGAAAGAAAGTGAAACAAAAAAACAATCTGGAAAAACTGGCAAAACTAATAAGATACTTTATATTGACTTCAACCACCAGAGCGGGCTCAGGACATCCTTCTTCATCACTATCTGCGGTAGAATTACTTACAACTTTATTTTTTGGAGGATTTTTCAGGTTCAGGGTAAATGATATTGGTTATATCAATAATGACAGGGTTATTTTTTCTAAAGGTCATGCTTCACCGTTATTATATTCCCTGTGGGCAGCTGCAGGTGCTATAAAGGAAGATGAAATTCTAACGCTCAGAAAATTTGGAAGTAGACTTGAGGGTCACCCAACACCTCTTTTCCCCTATGCTGAGGCTGCTACGGGCTCACTGGGGCAGGGGTTATCCGTTGGTCTAGGAGTTGCTTTAAATTCAAAATATATAGACAAAGTACCACATCATACATATGTACTGCTTGGAGATAGCGAAATGGCCGAAGGTTCACAGTGGGAAGCTATCCAGATAGCAGCACACTATAAAATTGATAATCTTACTGGTATTTTGGATGTCAATAGACTTGGCCAGAGAGGTAAAACTATGTATGGATGGGATACCGGGGCGTATAAAAAAAGAATATCCTCATTTGGATGGGAAGCCATAACTATAGATGGTCATAATTTTAAGGAAATTTCCGATGCTTATAAATATGCACTTGAAGTTAAGGATAGGCCAACCATAATAATTGCAAAAACGATAAAAGGTAAGGGCGTAAGTCTTATGGAAAATAAGGATGGCTGGCATGGAAAAGCAGTACCAGAAGACCAGTTGGATGATATTTTGGATAAATTGGGTTGTACTGATAGAAGTATAAGAGGAGCCATTATGGAACCAGAGGAAGTTGAACCAGAAAAAGAAATGTTTGGCGATTATGATAATATTGATATAAGTAATGATAGTATACCAACACGGAAGGCTTACGGTATTGCACTTGTAAATATTTTTAAGAAATTCCCAGATATCGTTGTACTTGATGCGGAAGTGAGCAACTCAACTTATTCTGAAATATTTAAGAATAAGTTTCCCCAGAGGTTTTTTGAGATGTATGTTGCCGAGCAGAATATGATAGGTGTAGCTGCGGGACTGTCGATTAGGGGTAAAATACCTTTTGTATCAACATTCGCAGCATTTCTAACAAGAGCATACGACCAGATAAGAATGAGTAGCTATTCAAAGACAAACATAAAATTTGTAGGTTCTCATGCAGGAGTATCAATCGGGGAAGACGGGCCATCCCAGATGGGGCTTGAAGATATTGCTATGTTCAGAGCTCTAATAGGGAGCGTAGTCCTGTATCCGTGTGATGCAGTATCTACAGCAAAGCTGGTAGAGAAAGCTGCAGAACACTATGGGAATGTTTATATAAGAACAACCAGGATGAGTACACCGGTAATTTACAATGAAAATGATAATTTTAAGATTGGGGGTAGTAAAACAATTAAAGAAAGTAAGCATGATAAGGTAACCGTATGTGCTTCAGGTATAACATTACATGAGGCATTAAAAGCTTATGAAGAGTTAAAAAAAGAAGATATTTTAATAAGGGTGATTGATATTTACAGCATTAAACCTATTGATGAAGGTTCTATAAGGAAAGCTCAAGAAGAAACTGGGGCTATAGTAACTGTTGAAGACCATTTTAAGGAAGGAGGAATTGGTGAGGCAGTAAAAAGCGCTTCTTCTTCTGAAAGCCCTGTATATATTCTTGCTGTTAAGAAAATACCAAGAAGTGGAAAGCCATATGAATTGCTGGACTTTGAGGAAATTTCAGCAAATGCAATAGTAAAGAAAGTAAAAGAAATAATAATTAACAATATTAAATCAGAATAGAAGATATAAAGTTAATAAAAGGGGGTTGATTAAAATTAAATTTTTTATTGATTCAGGTAAAATTGAAGAAATAGAAAAGGTAAAAGCATACGGGCTACTGGATGGGGTGACAACAAACCCATCACTTATAAGGAAAGCAGTTGAGAATGAAAAGAAAAAAGGTAGAGAATTAAATATGGAAAAATATATAAAGGAAATGCTTTTTATTGCAAAAGGTCTTCCGGTAAGTCTTGAGGTAATAGGAACAAAATTTGAAGAAATGGTTGAGGAAGGTAAAAAACTTTATGAGAAGTTTAATCCTGTTGCGGGTAATGTATATATAAAAATTCCGGTAAACCCCTCTACTAAAGATGATGGAAATAATAATTTTGATGGCATAAAGTCAATAAAAGAATTATCACGGCTAAAAATACCAGTAAATTGTACTCTTGTTTTTACTCCGGAGCAGGCGCTTGCAGCTTCTAAAGCAGGTGCAAAATTTGTAAGTCCTTTTACAGGCAGGGTAGATGATTTTATTAGATATAGAAATAACATATCATTTAATAAATCGGATTATTTCCCATATTTTGGTATAGAAAAGGATGATAAAGTTCTGGAGGACAATGGCATAGTATCGGGAGTTGATCTGGTAGAACAGATAGTAATTACATTTAAAAATTTTGAAATAAAAGAAACAGAGGTTCTTGCAGCAAGCATAAGGAACCCGAGACAATTAAGGGAAGTAGCTCTTTCAGGGGCGGATATAGGAACAATACCCATGAATGTATTTGAAAAAATAGTATCTCATTATAAAACCATGGAAGGTATGAAAAAATTCATTGAAGATATAGTTCCTGAATACTCCGTAATTTTTGAAAGCAAATAACCTAATGTTTATATTAAACTCCAAGTAATTATATCATTACAAGTAGAAATAAAATTTTTATAAAATTATTTGTAAAAGTAGTTATACTTATGATATTATATTAATCTAACTTTTATATAATAATTTAAGCAATAATTATATAATTTTATATGTTTAAAAAAATAGTAATTAAAATAATTTATTTTGTATTAACATAGTAAATACATAACATAGAAATGAATTTATACTCTAGTTTATATATAACAATAGTAGTCATAGGAATAATATTCTCTGGTTTGTTAATTTTTATACTGCTCAGAAACAGGAATCGTTATATTGAAGAACAAAAAAAAATAAATAAATTATTAACCTACAGGATAAACTTCGAAAATCTTATAACAAAATTATCAACAAATTTTATTAATATTTCTCCAACTGAAATAGATAAAGCTATATATAATACTCTTAAAAAAGTTGTCGCATTTACAGGAGTTGACAGAATTTGTGTTTATATTTTTAACAGACATCATTCCAGAGCTGTCAAGGAATATGAGTGGTGTGGTGAAGATATAAAACCAAAGATAAGAGTATTAAGTGGATTTCCTACCAGAAAAAGATTATGGTGGATGAAAAAGCTGGATAAAAATAAATCTGTGTATATTTATGATACCTCGGAAATAAAAATAAATCTTAAGGCGGAAAAGGAAATTATAAAACCTGAAGATGTAAAATCATTGGTAATTATACCCATGAATTATGGAAATTTTATTACGGGATTTCTCAGTCTGGAGTCAATAAAAAAAAGGAAGTTATGGACAGAAAATGATATAACCCTGTTAAAATTACTCGGGGAAATATTAATAAATTCCCTGGAACGTAAAGAAACGAAAGAAGAAATAAAGAAATTATCGCTTAGAGACAGATTAACCGGTCTTTATAACCGTACATATTTTGAGGAAGAGCTAAAAAGGCTTAATTCTAAAAGAAATATTCCAATTAGTTTTATAATGGGAGATGTTAACGGACTGAAACTTATAAATGATGCCTTTGGTCCTAAAGAAGGGGACAAACTTTTGAAAAAAGTAGCTTTTATTCTGAAGAAATGCTGCAGGAAAGAGGATATCATAGCAAGGTGGGGAGGAGATGAATTCTCAATTTTACTTCCAAAGACTACAGATAAAGATTCTGAGGAAATATTAAATAGGATAAGAAATACCTGTAAAAAAACAAAAATTAATAATGTCCCGGTAAGCATATCCCTGGGAACATCCACCAAAAAAAGTAACGGAATTGATGTCAAAAATATAATAAAAGAAGCAGAGGACTGGATGTACCGCAGGAAATTACTGGAAAAGAGCAGTATTTCAAGTTCTATAATTTCATCTTTAGAAAGGACCCTGCAGGAAAAGAGCTACGAAACAGAAGAACACGGAGCCAGGATGAAAGAGATGGCACTAAAGTTAGGTCTTTCACTAAATTTAAAAGAAAATAAATTAAACGAGCTATCCTTACTTGCGACACTTCATGATATTGGAAAGATAGCGATACCCGATGAAATCTTAATGAAAAAAGGGAGATTAAATGAAGAGGAGTGGGAAGTTATAAAGAGGCATCCGGAAATAGGAAGCAATATAGCAAGTTCATCTCCACAGCTTAAAACCATTGCTGAGGCAATCTTATCACATCATGAATGGTGGAATGGAAAAGGTTACCCGCATGGTTTAAAAAAGGAAAATATTCCCCTTAATTCAAGGATAATATCTATTGTAGATGCCTATGATGTAATGACACATGAAAGACCATATAAGAAGGCTATCAGCAAAAAAGAGGCCATCAAAGAGCTTATAAGATGTGCAGGGACTCAATTTGATCCTAACTTGGTAGAAATTTTTATAGATTTTATAAAATAGTTATAATATTTAAAGAAAATAACTATTTTATCTCTTATATAAAAAGGGTTTTTAATGGATAATATCCTGCTTGACATTTCCTATATTATAGCGATTGTTATTGAGATTGGCTTACCTGTACTTCTTGCTATTTATATGTGGAAAAAATACAGGGTATCATGGGCTATATTCTTTCTGGGTATAGCATTATTTCTGATTTCCCTTATAAGAGTGCCCTTAAATAATATCTTTAATTCATTTATACTTCAATACTTCGTAGGAGATTTAGCTGTAGTTTTTATAGGTTTGTTTTCGTCTTTTACTGCTGGTTTGTTTGAAGAGGGGGTAAGGTTGATAGCTTTTGGGGCAATTATTAAAGAGAGGAGTTTTAAAAAAGGTATCATGTATGGCATCGGACATGGCGGTGGGGGAGAGTCAATGATTTTTGTTGGAATGTCAATTCTAATTAGCTTTATTGCATATAAATTTTTCCCGGAAGTTCTGCCGTCCTATTCATTAGAGCAAATATCTGATATAAGATGGTACTTTCCATTAATTGGCTCGATAGAAAGAATTTTTGCTATTGTTATCCAGATTTCACTTTCAGTTATGTTGATAAGCGCTTTCATGAGAAAAAAATATTATTTTATATTAATTGCCATAATCTATCATATGATAATAGATTTTGTGTCAGTTTATGTTGGTTACAGATTTGGAGTTTTATTTACAGAGATTATTGTATTTATTTTTGCAGTTATAAGTGCGGTTATAATTTATATTTTAAGGCCAAATAAAGGAATGCTTAAAAGTAGTTAAAGTAATTGAGTTCTTTGCTATGGATTATAAGATTTTAATGGGAATATATAAAAAACCCCGAGTTATCTTTTGTCATAGCTAGCGCTTTAGACTAATCAACATCTCGGGGCACATCTTAGAACTTTTCTTAGGGACTTTCCAGATTATTAGCCCTTTTTTATATCCTTTTGAATATAAATCAGAGTTATTTCCAAAAGTTGCCTCCTGTTCTAAGATATTAAAAACATATCAAAATAAAAAAATGTTGTCAATAGATTAAAGACGAAAAATATTAGAATTTTTATTTGTTTTAAATTTTTATGGTTAATAAATATAAAATCTATAGTAAAATAAGAAAAATGATAGAAAATAAAATATAGCTGGGTAAAGGTTACTGTTCACAAATCATAATAATTTTTATATATTGTTAAGAATATTTTTAAAATTTTATATTGATGCAGGGTTATAAATGAAAAAAATTAAAAAAATAGCAGTAATAGGGTTGGGACTTATAGGCGGCTCACTTGCCCTGTCATTAAAGAATGTCAATAAAGAATTTATAATAACCGGTTATGACATTAAGAGTGAGTCGATGAACATAGCTAAGTACAGGGACATAATAGATGTTATTGCCGGTAGTTATAAAGAAGCAGTTTCTGATGCGGATTTGGTAATAATAGCAACTCCTATAAGTAAGATAGTTGAAGTAGCAGACCATATAAAGGATTATTTAAAAAATGGGGCAATTATTACAGATGTAGGCAGCGCTAAAGAGAAGATAGTTAGAAAAGTCTGTAAAATATTTCCTGAAAATGTTTATTTTATCGGGGGGCACCCCATGGCCGGCTCGGAAAATGAGGGAATACTAAGTGCTACGCCGGATTTGTTCAGGAATACATTTTATATTCTTACACCAACAGATACTACAATATCAGAACCGCTGGTTATATTACATTCTTTATTTACAAAAATAGGCGCAAAAGTAATTTCCATAGATCCCAGGGAGCATGATGAGAATGTAGCTCTGATAAGCCACCTGCCACATGTTCTATCTACAAACCTGGTAGATATGATTGATGACAAACAAAAGAATATGAAAAATTTATTCAAGCTTTGCGCCGGAGGTTTCAGGGATATGACAAGGATTGCAGCTGCAAATACAAAGATGTGGCTGGATATAAGTTTTGAGAATAAAGAAAAATTAATAAAATCCATAGATAATTATATAGAATATTTAAAAAATTTTAGGTCTAACATCCAGAATGATAACTTAGAATCAATAAGAAATCATTATATGAAAGCCAGGGAAGCAAGAATTAATATGGCAAAATATATAGAAAAAGATATATCAAATTTATATGAGGTAAGAATCGCTATAAAAGACAGGAAAGGTGTTTTAAGCGAGATAACAAGAGCAATAAGCTCATATGGGATAAATATTGAAGATATATCAATTTTTCATTCAACGGAATTTAGCGGTGGCGGAATCCTTAAAGTGCTGGTTCAAGGCAAAGATTCCGGAAAGATTGCAAAGGAAGCAGTTGAAAAAGCTGGATATGAAGCCAGTGTAAAAAAAGTGCTGGGTGAATAAAGATGGAAATACATGGGGCAAAGAGTATAAATGGTGAGATTAATATTCCGGGCGATAAATCGGTTTCCCACAGAAGTATAATTTTATCTTCTCTTATAAATAGCAATGTTGTAGTGGAAAATTTTCTTTTCTGTCAGGACTGTATAAAAACATTAAATATTCTAAGAATCCTGGGTGTAAAAATAGAAAGATTAAACGGTAGTTTGATTGTTTACGGTAGGGGAATTAAAAACTTCAGGGAGCCAGACACTATACTTGATGCTGGAAACTCTGGAACAACAATAAGAATAATGAGCGGTGTTCTGTCATCAACAAATTTTATATCTGTATTAAATGGAGATAAATCAATAAATTCAAGGCCTATGGGAAGAATAATAAAGCCACTTTCTAAAATGGGGGCGATAATTTATGGGAGAGAAAATAATACGAAAGCCCCGATAGTAATATTCGGAAATCCCGGTCTCGAAGGTAAGAAGCTGGAGCTTGAAGTATCCAGTGCGCAGGTTAAATCATGTATTCTAATGGCTGCAATTAATGCAAAAGGAACTACCGAAGTAATTTCGCCCAGTATTTCAAGAGACCATACGGAAAGAATGCTTGAATATTTTGGAGCAGATATAAGCTATGATGGAAAATATGCTAAACTGGTACCCGGTAGAAAATTAAGTGCAAAGAGGATTTATGTGCCCGGGGATATTTCCTCGGCAGCTTATTTTATTGTTGCTACTTTAATTTTAAAAAATTCTCACACAATAATTAAAGACGTGGGTATTAATCCAACAAGAAGTTATATTATAGATGCATTAAAAAAAATGGGAGGCAAAATAATTGTTAGAAATAAAAAAGTGTTAAATAACGAGCCCATTGCGGATATTGAAACTTTTTCAAGCAGATTAAAATGCATAGAAATAGAAAAAGAAAAAATGCCGGTTATAATTGATGATATACCGGTATTGTGTGCGGCTGCTGCTTTTGCTGAAGGTAATACAATAATCAGGGGCGCGGGTGAATTGAGATATAAGGAAAGCGACAGGATAAAATCAATCGTTAGCCAGTTTGGTAAATTAAATGTTGATATTGAAGAAAAAAAGGATGGTATGATAATAAGAGGGAATGAAGGTTTCATTGCTTGTGAGGGTACGGTTGATAGTTTTGGTGACCATAGAATTGCAATGGCGCTTTCAATACTTGCTTTAATGTCAAAGGGAAGTGTAACTATTCTTAATTCAGGCTGCATAAATACATCTTTCCCGGGTTTTAAATATAACTTGAAGGAAGCTCTTAATTAAAAAAGTAATTTAAATTTGTAATTCATCAAATTTTGATAATGGTTTTATTATTTAAATGTCTACAGAAAATATTATTACAATAGACGGTCCTGCTGGAAGCGGAAAGAGCACAGTAGCAAAGATTTTAGCAAGAGAATTAGGATTAAAATATATTGACACGGGAGCTATGTACAGGGCTATAACCCTGGCTTCTATAAAGAATAATATAGATTGCAATGATGAAAAGTCTATATTAAAACTTACAGAAAATTTAAAGATAGAGCTTGACAGAAATTCACTGGATGAAAACAAATATACAAGAATCAGGATAAATGGGGTGGATGTTACTGAAGATATAAGGAGCAGGGAAGTGGGAGCAGCAGTTTCCATTGTTTCAAAACTATCGGGAGTAAGAAAATATCTTGTAGGACTGCAGAGGAAATTTATAGAAAATGGTAACGTTGTGCTGGAAGGCAGGGATACAGGAAGTGTTGTTTTTCCTGATGCAACTTTAAAAATATACCTGACTGCAAGTCTCAAAGAAAGAATAAATAGAAGGGACCTGCAGGTCAGGGAAAAAGGTAGTTTATTAAAAAGAAAAATAATAAAAGAAGAAATTACCAGCAGAGACAAAATTGATAGCAGCAGAGAAGATAGCCCGCTGGTAATACCGGAAAATGGAGTTGTAATTGATACTACAATCATGTCCATAAGGGAAGTAGTGAATAGAATAAAAAAATTGTATTTAGAGAAATTAGATGCTGAGAGTAAAACATAGCAGGGCATATTTTGCTCTGTATTATTTTATAAAATTTATTTTAAAGTGTATATTCTATCCGCTCTACAGAGTGGAAAGGATAGGGATCAATAAAGTGCCTGGGAAAGGAAGGATTATAATATGCTCCAATCATATAAGTTATCTTGACCCGGTAATAATAGGAGCGTTTATACCGAGGTGTATTTACTTTATAGCAAAGAGGGAATTATATAGTAATAAGTTTGTAGCCTCTCTGGTAACTTTTTTAAATTCATTTCCTGTAGACCGACAGTCTTTTAGCATGAAAGTATTCAAGACATCATTTGAAGTTCTGGAAAATGAGAACGCTCTGGGCATATTTCCGGAAGGTAAAAGGTCTCCTGATGGAATTATGGGAAAAGGGAAAAAAGGAGTGGGCTTTATAGCTGTACACAGCAGGGCACCTATATTACCTGTAGCAGTCAGCGGAACTAACAAAATAATCCAAAAGCCGCATAAGAGGATATTTTTACCGAAAGTAAAATTAATTATTGGGAATCTTATAGAAACAGAGGATATAATAAAAAAACATGATAAAAAAGAAGCTATTAATTTAGTATTTAATAAAACAATGGAAGAAATAAAAAGATTATATAATATAATAAAATAAATATAATAAAAACTAAAATTATATGTAAATAGATAGAGTTTAAATATATGGAAGTAAAGATTGCAGAATATTCCGGGTATTGTTTTGGTGTTAAAAGAGCACTGAAACTTACGGAAGAAACTATTAAAAAATATAGCGCTAATAGCGGGAAGATTTTTACCCTTGGTTCAATAATACATAACCCTGGTGTTACAAAGGAATTATCAAAAAAAGGTTTAGTTTCAGTAAAGGATATGGATGAAATATGTAGTAAGGGAATTTTTATTATAAGGTCCCACGGTATGTCACCTCATTTAATAAATGAAATCAGGGTAAAAAAAGAGGTAGAAGTAATTGATACTACCTGCCCTATTGTAAAAAAAGCTCAGGCAAGAGCAAGGTCATTATCTAAAAATGGCTATTTTGTAGCCATTATAGGAAATAAAAATCATCCTGAAGTTCTTGGGATAAAGGGTTATGTTCTAAATAAAAATTTTATAGTTATTGAGAACAAAAACGACGCAGATAAATTGTCTTTTAAGAAAAAGATTGGGGTAGTTGTCCAGACGACCCAGACAAAAGAGAAGCTTCATATTATTATTGATAAACTGCTTGAAAAGACAAGGGATCTTTTCATAAATAACACTATATGTGACACAACAGAAAAGATGCAGGATTCAACTGCCAGGATGTCAAAAGATGTAGATATAATGATAGTAGTAGGCGGAAAAAACAGTGCAAATACCAAGCATTTAATGGAAATATCAAAAAGTATAAACAGTTCTACTTATCATATTGAGAACTTTAAAGATATTAAACCGGAGTGGTTTAAAGGTAAAAATAAAGCGGGTATAAGCGGTGGTGCTTCCACGCCGGTAAAAGATATAATAAATGTAAAAAAAGCTATTGAGCAATTATAGAATAACAAAAAATATAAAAACCTGTAAAAATAATTGTATTTTTTGCTTTGTTAATCAACTCCCCAAAAACCTGCGTTCTACACTGTATGTGAAGGATGATGATTACCTGCTTTCATATATATATGGTAATTTTATAACCCTTACCAATGTTAAAAAGGAGGACCTTGATAAAATAGTAAAATACAGATTGGAGCCGCTTTTTATTTCCGTACATAGTATTGATAAGAATATAAGAGAAATAATTTTTGGGAATAAAAGGAATATGAATGGAATTGAAAATCTTAAATTTCTTGATAAAAATGGTATTAAAACAAATATTCAAATAGTCCTGTGTCCAGGTATAAATGATGGAAGAGACATGCATAATACTCTTTTAACTTTAATAAATGATTACAGAAATACAATGTCAATAGGTATAGTACCGGTTGGGATAACAAAATACAACAATAGTCATAGCTTAAAGTCCTATGACAAAAATTCTGCAAGAGAAGTAATAGATGATGTAAACAGGTTCAGGGAGGTTAACAAGTCATTAGAAGGAATTGATAATATTTATCTTTCTGATGAATTTTATGTTATGGGCGGGGTTACTTTTCCATCTTATAAATACTATAGAGATTTTAATCAAATTGAAAATGGAATAGGAAAAAGTACCTATTTTTTAAAACAGATAAACGATTTTATAAAAAATAATCTTAATTCATACCACCCTTCCGTGAAAACAGTTAAGAATGAGAAAAAAAACCGTATATTACTGGTAACGTCTGAATATGGAGAAGTTGTAATTAGAAATGCTATTGATACTATATTAGAAAAACTTGGTGATTATGGGAAAAGCGTGGTTTCACATCTGGATATAATGGAAGTAAAAAATAAATTTTTTGGTGGAAATATTAAAATAACAGGACTTCTAAGCAGGAAAGATATAGAATTAAGTCTTAAAAAGCAAGATATAAATATATATTGTAAGGTACTTATTCCCGATAGTATTTTTAATGAGGACAATCTGTCTATTGATAATTATAAAAGGAAGGATTTTAAGAAAATAGGCAAAAATATAAAGATAGTACCTGAAGATGGTTTTAGTTTTATAAAAGAAATATTTCCTAACTGATAATAGCAGGGTTTATATGGAAGAGCATAACCAAATTAATATACCAAAAGTGGCTGTTGTAGGGAAGCCAAATGTTGGAAAATCAACTCTTATTAACAGAATATGCAGAAAAAGGGAAGCAATAGTCCACGATGAACCGATGATTACCCGTGATAGAAAATATTATAAAACTGACTGGAGCGGAAGAAATTTTTATTTGATGGACACAGGAGGGATTGACCTGAAACTAAAAGGTAATATAAATACACAGGTATTTTTACAAACTAGTAAAGCTATACATGAATCGGATATTATTATTTTTATTGTAGATTTAAAGCAGCCGCTTTCAACACTTGATGAGGAAATAGCAGGTATATTAAGAAAAACAGATAAGGAGATTATTTTTACTGGGAATAAATGTGATGGGAAAAAGGAAAATTTATATACAGAAGATTATCTAAAGTTTGGATTTGGTTATCCTATCGAAATATCTGCATTAAATGGGATAAACATAGGAGATCTTCTGGATGAAATAGTTTCAAAATTTAAAAGTAATCCTGAAGAAACATGCGAATACGAAGAAAAGGAAAATCCAGGTATATGTATCCTTGGAAGGCCAAATTCAGGAAAGTCAACCCTTTTTAATGCTATAATAAGTGATGAGAGAGCAATAGTTGATGAAGTGGAAGGAACAACCAGGGATAGTGTTGATAGTATAGTAAAAATTAATAGAAAAAATTATAAATTTATAGATACAGCAGGAATAAGAAGAAAAAAAAGAAAGGTAAATGATTTAGATTATTATAGTGAACTCAGGACTTTAAAAGCAATAGAAATCTCTGATATAGGGCTGGTGCTAATTGATTGCAGTAAAGAGATAGCAGGTCAGGATATAAAAATAATGGAAATGTGTATAGAAAGAGGAGTAAGCATCTGTGCAATTTTTAATAAGATTGACCTTATTGATAATGAAACGCTTGAAAGCATTGTCAGAATGTTTAATCTCAAGTTAAAATTTGCGAAATACATACCATTTTTAAAGGTAAGTGCATTAAATAAAAAGGGGATAAAAGATATTGTAAAGATGATAGATTTTTTGTTTAAAGAGAGAAATAAAGAAATATCCGAAAGTAAAATTACAAATTATTTTAAAAAATTGGATAGGGAAAAAGAAGGTATCTATTTTAAAGGTAAAAAGTTTAAAATTAAATTTATAAGGCAGATAAAAACATCTCCGCCTATCTTTCTGGTTTTTACAAATATTAATGCAAAAAGAAGAGTAAATTTAGAGAGATATATAGAAAATAGTATAAGAGAAAAGTTTGGTTTTGAGGGAACGCCCATTTTCTTTAAATTTAAATATTAGATATCGTGCTGGGGATTAAATAATATGAATAAAAGATTAAATATAACCATAATAGGGGCTGGCAGCTGGGGTACAACCTTATCTGTAATACTTGCAAGACAAGATTACAAGATTAATCTATGGACAAGAAGAAAAAGTACTTATAATAATATTAAAAATTTAAGGATGAATACAAGATATACGGGCAATCTCTATATCCCAAAAAATGTAAAACCATTTATTGACAAGAAAGATGGCTTTATAAATCCTGAAATTATAATTTTTGCAGTGCCTTCCCATGTCTTAAGGAAGGTAATTGTAAAATTTTATGATTTTTTAAAGGAAAGTAATGATAGTATAAGATGTATGCTGAATGTGGCAAAAGGACTTGAAGTGGAGACAAATCTAAGGTTATCGCAGGTAATGGAGCAGTGCCTGCCTGAAGAATTAAAGTCACTAATATGTGTATTATCGGGACCTAATATTGCATCCGAGATAGCTTCAGGTTTACCAAGCGTTTCTGTGGTGGCATCAAACAATAAAGATTTACTAAAATATATACAGAAGTTAATGTCAGATGATAAATTCAGGATATATACAAATAATGATATTACAGGTGTAGAAGTTGGTGGTTCAGTAAAGAATATAATAGCAATTGCATCGGGCATCTCTGATGGGCTTGGTTATAAAGCGAATACTAAAGCTTCTATTATAACCCGGGGTCTGTATGAACTTACAAAATTTGGAGTTAAGCTTGGCGCAAATCCGGTAACATTTTCAGGAGTAGCCGGAATGGGAGACATTATAGCAACATGCATAAGTAAAAAAAGCAGGAATAGATATTTTGGTGAAAGAATAGCCGGTGGTGAAAAGGCCAGTGAAATATTAAAAGATATGTATATGGTTGCTGAAGGGGTTAAGACTACAAAGGCTGTGTTTGATATATCAAGAGAAATGGATATAGAAATGCCCCTTACGGAGTGTATTTATAAGATTATTTATAAAGGGCTCAGCCCGGCTGAATCAGTAAAAAAATTAATGAATAGAAAGTTTAAATCTGAGATTGAAGATATAATTTAAACTTAAAACTTTACTATTCATTTGGGTTATCTTAAAATATAAAAGACGGGACGTGGCGCAGTTTGGCTAGCGCACCAGTATGGGGTACTGGGGGCCGGAGGTTCAAATCCTCTCGTCCCGACCAGAAGATTATTAACATTAGTTATGGAAATTACTATATTGATTTAAGAAATAAAATTTTAAATATAAGGCAGTAAAAATATTAAATGGAAAAAGAATCAAAAAATAGTAAAACTGAATCAATAAAAGATAAAGCAATAGAATACCAGGAGGATATTTCTACAAGCATACTTGAAGATATAAAGAAAATGTCCCCGGGGAAAAGTGGTCTGGTTATAATAAAAGGTCCCAATATAGGAGATAAATTCTTGATAGATAAGACAAAAATTACTATTGGAAGAATTCCTGAATCTGATATATTTCTTGATGATATTACTATTTCAAGAAAGCATGCTGAGATTATAAAAAAAGGGGATGAATTTGTAATAAAAGATTTGGGAAGTTTAAATGGCAGCTATATAAACGGAAAAATAGTGGATAGCGCAGTACTTCAAAATATGGATAGAATACAGATTGGAAAATATATGTTTTTATTTTTCAATTCTGGATAGCGTTTTTAAATAAAAATTAAAGGATTATATGAGCAAAAAGAATTCAAAAAAAACTCCAGAAAAAAAATATCTTACAATAAGTAAGGTAGTTAAAAATTTAAAAAAATTATATCCTGATCTAAGCAGCAGTAAACTTAGATTTCTTGAATCTGAAGGACTTATGTCTCCAAAGAGATCATCAAATAAGTACAGAACCTATTTTAAAGAGGATATAGAAAAAATAAATTTTATCTTAAAAATGCAGAGGGATTTTTATATGCCTCTTGAAGTTATTAAGGAGAAATTAAAGTCAAGAGGATATAAGAAATTCATTAGTGAAGACAGCCGGCCTATAGAAAATATCCAGCTTAAGCTGGGAGGAAAATTTAAAACAGATCATGAACCGTTAATTTTTTCCATTTCGGAGCTAAGGAAGAAATTTAAATTATCACAATCATATATAAACGAGTTAATAGAAAATGAGATTGTTGAATGGAAAGAAGAAAACGGTAAATATATAATAAATACAGGCGATATAGAAATTTTAAATATTGTAAGCAATCTCTCAAAATATGGTATTCATGTTAAACATTTAAAGTTGTTTGAGAATTTTGCCAGCCGGTCTTCAGCATTTATCCAGCAAATTATACTACCGCTTCTTATGTCAAGCAAGAAAGAGGAACGTTTAAGGGCATTAAGGACTGCAAATAAACTTGAAATCATGCTTTGCGATTTTCAAGAAATTTTAATAAAAAAAGGGAATAGGAAGTTTCTGGAAAAACACAAATGATAAATAGGAATTCTTCGACTTCAAAAAGGAGAATAATAAGAATATATAATATATTCTTATTATTTTTAATTTTCTTCTTACTTAATTCCTTTTTTATCCTTTTTAATCCTGATGATATCTACTGTAGTTCTGGTACTGCAAAATATGATGCTGCTATAGATATAACTGCAGAGTCTGCTGTTGTTATTAATTATGAAACAGGAGAAATACTATGGGAGAAGAATTCATCAAGTCAGATCTATCCTGCCAGCTTAACAAAAATGCTCTCATCAATTGTTGCTATTGAGAATATTGATAACATGGAAGAAATTATTGAAATTCCAGAAAATGCATCTGGAAGGAATCATTCTTCTTTTACATTCATAACTGGTGACAAAATAAGCTTGATTGACCTTATTAAAGCTGCTCTTATAAGTTCACATAACAATGCAGCAATTGCAATTGGGGAATATGTTTCGAACGATTTAGAAGATTTTATAGAATTAATGAATATGAAAGCAGGGGAGATAGGTGCTGAGGATTCATTTTTTGAGAATCCAAACGGTCTGGATGATGAATTCCCATTGCATAAGTCAACAGCACTGGATATGGCAAGAATTGCTTCGTATTGCATAAAAAATTACCTTTTCTTTGAAATAGTTAATACTCAGAAAGACACAATTAAGATAAATGAAAGAGAAATTGAAATTACAAACACAAATGATCTTCTTGGATATAGTTATATAAAAGGTATAAAGACAGGACATACCAGTAATGCAGGTTTCTGCATGGCAATTTATTCTGATAAGAATGATCTTGAACTTATAACTGTGGTACTTAATAGCAAATCTATTAAAGAAAGGGATAGAGATATATCCAGGTTGCTGGACTGGGCATATAATAATCTGGAATATGTAAAAATTGTTGATTCAAAAGAGCCGGCTACATCTTTAAGAATTGGCGAACAGACACAATTAGATGTAGACCTTTACCCTGAAAGAGACTATGTAAGTCTTATAGATAAAAGCAGTGATAAACTTGATCTTGAAAATAATATAAATAACAATATAAATCTTCCTTTAGAAAAAAATGAAATACTTGGTTCAACAAATATATTTATAAACGGTAAAAAATCAGAAGAGATTAATTTAGTATCGCATGAAAGTGTAGGTGATGGATATATACATCAGGAATTATCTACTTCGAATTACAAGCAAACAGTTTTTGTAATAATATTATTGATGGTATTTTATTTTTTGATTATTATAACTATAATAGTTAAAAATTTATTACCAAAAAGATTTTTATGAAAAAGTGGAGGTAAATCAAATTGAGTTTTAAAAAGAATAAAACAAATAGTTTTTTATTAATTACTGTAACAGTGCTTTTAATTATTTCAGTTATTCTTATTACAGGTCTTTCCGGTTGTGGAAATAAAACCAGTGATGAGATTGAGCCGGGTATTTCAGATAATGGAGAAGGTGTAGATAAAGAAAATGATGACGAAGGAGGGAAAGGAACAACGGTAGAAGATGGAGAAGATAGTGTTAACGGAGTGGAGATAACAGGTAATATTAACATTTTAAGCGGTCTGGGAATTTCTGATACGGTAAGCGACAGCAGGCCTTTAGCAATAATGGTTGAAAACAGCCCGGATTCAAGACCACAATCAGGGCTTATTTATGCTGATATAGTTTTTGAGGTTGTAGACGAGGGAGGCGTAACCAGGTATGTAGCTGTTTATTCCTCTAATGATGCCGAAATTATAGGTCCTGTAAGAAGTGCAAGAATATATTATGCCGAAATAGCCAGAAGTTTTGACCCGATATATATATTCTGGGGAACTTATCCTGAAGCATATGATGTTATAAAGACAATGGATATGGACGTTCTTGATGCAAACAGCGATGCCTATGTACCATATACGGACTCAGGATGGAGAGATACCAGCAGGAGTAATATTACAGAACACACCGCATTTATGTCTACTGTGGGGATTAAAGAGGATGCATCTGGTTATGGATACTCTCTTGAAGGTGGGCAATCTCCTTTGAGATTTAAGATAGATGCTGTTGATTCTGAGAAAGGCGATATTACAGATGTGACTATAGATTTCTCTTATGAAAACTATAGAGTTGATTTCAGTTATGATAGAGAAAGTAATGAATACCTAAAATACATAGCAGGAACTCCTCATAAAGATTATGAGACAGGTAATCAAATTGCAGTAAATAACGTTATTGTAATGATAACCAATATAGATGGGCCCATTGACCAGTACGGCCATATGGTTGTGAGGACAACTGGAACAAGTGACAATAGTAAGGCATTTTTCTTTATGGATGGAAATGTAATAGAGGGAACCTGGGAGAGAAACTCTGTCTTTGACCCGTTTTTATTCAGGGACGGCGAAGGTAATATAGTATTATTTAACAGGGGCTCAACCTGGGTAGCAATTGTTCAGAGCGAAGGAAAACTTTCATATTAATAATATAAATTTAATTATATTAATTTTATCTTGAACAAAAATACTGAAAAAGAACTTATAAAAAATAATATACTGGGTAAGGAATTATTTAGTAGCGAGGATATTAGAAAAAGGGTTTCCGATCTGGGAAGAGACATAACTGCAGATTATAAAAATAAAGACCTGCTCCTTATTAGTGTTTTAAGGGGAGGGGTCATTTTTTTATCTGACTTAATCAAGCAGATTGACCTTCCTTTAAGTATTGATTTTATAAGTATATCTAAATACGGAATTGATGATACATCAACAGGCGTGGTTAGAATTACAAAAGACCTTGATGAATCAATAGAAGGCAAGGACGTATTGATAGTTGAAGATATTATTGATACAGGGCTCACTATAAGTTACCTTTTAAGAAATTTAAGGTCAAGGCTTCCCAAAAGTATCGAATTATGCACTCTTCTTGACAGGGACATAAGGAGAATATCAGATATACATATAAGATATATAGGATTTAAAATAGGTGAGAAGTATATAGTAGGTTATGGCCTTGATTATAAGCAAAAATTTAGAAATATAAGTTCAGTATATGAATTAAAGTTAGATACTGTAAAAAAAGATGTAGAATCATTAAAAAGCAGTTCAAATGTATAAGCATCTTGATTAATTAATATTTTTAATTAATTTCCTGTAATAACTTGATTTAAGATATTCCAAAGTTATAACATATAATATATAAAAAAACGGGTGTTATTTTTTAATTGATATGTATTATATAATTAAATTTAATATTAAATTTTCCTTCAGAGAATTAGAGAATTAGAAAATGAAAAATAAAAAAAATAATAATTTAATAAAAATGAAGCTTGAAGGTGTAAGAATAGAAATGCCCTCACAAAAGCCAATACTTCTTTTAAAAGAGGAGAGAGGTAACAGGTATTTACCTATCTGGATAGGGCCATATGAAGCTTCTTCTATAGCACTTGAGATGTCAAATATAAAAACACCGCGTCCGATGACTCATGATTTAATAATTAACATTATCAATAATCTAAAAATTAGCATTGATAATATTGAGATAACTGATATCAGAGATAATACTTTCTATGCAATAATAAATTTAAAAAATACGGATGAAAAGATTATAAGAGTTGATTCCAGGCCATCCGATGCAATTGCCACTGCTGTTAGAATTAAATGTGATATTTTTGCTGCAGAGCATGTCCTTGAATCAGGTGGTCTTGAGATACAATCAATAGATGAAGAAGTAAAGAAGTTTAAAAAATTTCTAAATCACGTAAAACCAGAAGATTTTAATAAAAAATAAAAACTGCTAAATTCTTATTTATTTTTTTTATTTATAATTAATTTATAACTATTCTGAATATTTTATAAATTTTCTTTACATTAAAAAATTCTTTATTAACTTCTCTAAATTATTTCTTTATAAATTCCTTAAAATTGTTATTTTCTAAATATTTTTATGTTGACTTTACTCTTTTTAAATTTTAAAATTACATTGATGTAATTACACGGATGTAATTATAATTACAGTAAGGTAAGCTTTTAATAATTAGAACTAATATACAGGTAAAATGAAAGATTATGTAATAAAAAAAATATATGGCTCCAGTGAAGCATGTAAAATAATCGGCATTACTTACAAACAGCTTGATTATTATGACCGTACAGATTTCATAAAACCATCTGCTAGTGAAGCAGAGGGGTATGGAAGCAGGAGAATGTATAGCTTTAATGATCTTATGAAGCTCAAAGTTATTAAGAAATTACTTGAAGCGGGTATAAGCCTGCAGAAACTTAGAAAAACAAAGAAATATCTTGATGAATACGACGGATTTAATGGAAGTAATAGTCTGCTAAAACTAACTTTAATATCAGATGGAAATACTATTTACGCATGTAATTCTGATAATGAAATAATAGATACTTTAAGAAGCGGTCAGGGAGTTTTTGGTATTGCTCTGGGAAAAGTATATTCAGATTTAAGTGGAGATATAGAAAAATATTTATTTAGAAAAAATAGAGGGGGAGAAATAATAGAAAACGATTTGTTTTACAGAGAAAAAGGCAAATGATATAGCTGGGGGTTTAATTATAATTATGGAAAAAAGTGCATTAAATTTAAAAGAAGTTACAGATAGTAAAGAAATAAAGTTTGCTCATACAAGCGAAAGAGAATTTAGTAAAATACTGGATTTCTATAAGATAAGATGGGAGTATGAACCAAGGACATTTGTACTTGAAGTTGATAGGGAAGGTAATCCTGGTTTAAGTTTTACTCCTGATTTTTATCTTAATGACATGGATATTTATATAGAGCTTACAACACTTAATCAGAAACTAGTAACAAAGAAAAATTACAAGATAAAAAAATTAAGAGAATTATATCCGGAAATTAACATAAAATTGTTTTACAAGAAAGATTATCACAGCTTACTGTTTAAATATATAAATAAGTAATCTCTTTTAAAGATTCAGGATATAATATTAGAAATTGTATTTTAAATACTATATATATAAGTTTAACTTTTTTCATTTGTTTTCTCCCGTTAATTTTTTTATAAAATCTAAATTTTTAAATCATTAAAAAGATAATAAATAATTCATGAATAAAAAAAATATAAAAAAAAGTAGAATAAAAAAGGATAGCGGTAGCTTAAAAGGTGATATAAGAAGATTATTCAGTAAATACGGCACAATAAAAGGGAAACCTACTGTATTGGGTGCGATAAGAATAATACTGGTTAAGCCAGGTGTCCAGGCCCTTATATTTTACAGGTTTTATCGTTTACTCTATAAAATTAGATTAATGTTACTTGCAGAAATCTTATGTAGAGTAAATTTTTTCTTGAATGGAGTAGAATTAGACCCGGGTGCTAAAATTGGCTCTGGATTAAGGATATGGCATTCTTCTGGAGTTATTATAGGAAGAGGTGTAAGGATTGGGAAAAACGTAAGTATTTTTTCTAATGTTGTTCTTGGTGGTGTAGGGCATTCAATTTTCCATCACGGTGATCCTGGTTATCCTGTTATAGGTGATAATGTTATTATTTATTCAAATGTTACTATTGCAGGACCAATAAAGATTGGTAATAATTCAACAATAGGAGCAAATTCTGTTGTTCTTGATTCTATTCCTGATAACTGCATGGCTGCAGGTTGTCCTGCAAGAATAATTAAGAAATAATTTTTTATAAATTTTTTTTTATTTTTATTTTTTATAAATAATTCTGAACATGTTTAGATAGGGGAGGGATTCAATTATTTATAAAAATTATTCAAAAAAGACTTATTCTCTAAGGGTAATCTTAACTTTTTTTATATGAAAACATTAGAATTTAGTTATATTTACAAAAGTTTACATAATGTATATTATCGGAAGTTATATATTTAATATAACTTTAATCTTTTTAATCAATTATTTTTCAATATTAATCATTCTAAATGAATGATATGAATATACTTCTATTGGCCGCTGCTGCCGAATCCTCCTTCTCCCCTGTCAGTTTTATCAAGTTTATCAACTATTTCTATATCAACTTTCTCAATTCTTTTAATAACCATCTGGCATATTTTATCACCTTTTTTTAAATGGAAATTATTAACAGAGTCATAATTTATTAAAATAACACAAATCTCACCCCTGTATCCTGAATCAATTAATCCTGGTGTATTAACAATGCCTATACCATTTTTAAAAGCTAAACCTGACCGTGGTTGAATAAATCCTGCGTAACCTTCAGGTATTGATACTTTAATGCCTGTTGGTATTTTTTTTCTTTCAAAGGGTTTTAATTCACAATCGATAGAACTGTAAATATCTATCCCGGCATCACTTTTATGTGCATATTTAGGTAAAGGAAGCGACTTGTCAATTAATTTTATTTTTAACTTAATCATTATTTTTATAATAAAGTAAAAATAGAGTTAGTTTTTATAGAAATTATATCCTTTTAAAATTTAGAATATTAATAAATTATACTATTCAGATTCAATTATAGGAATAATTAAAGTAGAATTTCCAGGTATATAATCACAAGAATCTAAATTGTTGATTCTCTTTATTTCACTTACAAATTTAGTTTTATTCTTTTCATCAGTGTATTCATCAGCAATCGCTTCGATGCTTGTGCCTTTATCAAGGATTACCATAGTGTATTTTACTATATTGACTCCTTCAAATTTATATCTATTAAAATATATCGCTGAAAGGACAAGAAATGAAACAATTATTATTAGAGTGTAAAGAAAGATTTTTTTTATTTTATTTTTTAATATTATCAATTTTACCTATTTGCTTTCTAATTAAAAATAGTATTATTAAAAATTTAACTGTGATACAAACACTTGTTCGCTAATATGTTACTACGAACATATGTTTGTGTCAATAGGAAAAAAATATTTTATTTATTTTATAATAATTTAAATTTTATATAACTTTTTTTTTATTATTTGTTAGAATAACTACTGTATTATCTTTTTGTAGTCCCCTACTGACTACTACAATTATAAATATTTTATAAGGAGGAAAGATGGCAGAAATACATTACGATAGAGACATTGATATAAATGTACTTAAAGGGAAAAAGATTGCCATAATTGGTTATGGAAGTCAGGGTCATGCACATGCCCAGAACTTGAGGGATAGCGGAATGGATGTAGTAGTTGGTGAAGTTAAGAACAGCAAGCCATGGAATTCAGCAAAAGAAAAAGGATTCAAGGTTTATACTGCTGATGAGGCATCAAAAATTGCTGATATAGTAATGATTCTTGTTCCTGATACATTGCAGAAAGATATTTACTACAAATATATAGAGCCTAACCTTGAGAAAGGAAATGTACTCTGCTTTGCTCATGGTTTTAATATTCATTTTAATCAGATTATTCCACGTGAAGATATTGATGTTATAATGATTGCACCAAAGGGCCCGGGCCACATTGTAAGAAGGATGTATGAGAAGGACAGCGGTGTTCCTGTAATTATTGCGGTTTACCAGGACTATTCAAAAAAAGCAAAAGATTATTGTCTTGCTTATGCCAAAGCGCTTGGTGCCGGAAGAGTTGGTATAATTACCACTACTTTTAAAGAGGAGACGGAAACAGACCTTTTCGGTGAGCAGGCAGTATTATGTGGTGGCACTACTGAACTTGTCAGGGCAGGTTTTGATACGCTTGTTGAAGCAGGATATCAGCCTGAGATAGCCTATTTTGAGGTTTTAAGTGAATTAAAGCTTATAGTTGATTTGATATATGAGGGTGGCATATCTTGGATGAGATACTCTATAAGCGATACTGCTGAATATGGTGATATGGTAAAAGGAAAAGAAATTATTACTAAAGAGACAAGAAAAAATATGAAAAAAATACTTGCTGATATACAGAGCGGTGCTTTTGCACGGGAGTGGATACTTGAAAACAAAGCCGGTAGACCTGTATACAATGCTATTAAGAAAAAGGAAGAAAAACATCTTATAGAAAAAGTGGGAAAAGATCTGAGGAAGATGATGACCTGGATAAAAAAAGAAGATGACTAAAAAGGGATTTTAAATAGTTAATGAATTATTGAAAATGTATATGCAGTATTAGATATAAATAGATTTATTAAGGGCGAACTTATGTTTGTTTTATATCCATATTTTTGTTATAATAAAAAAAATATTATAAATGGATTATAATTATATAGATAACTATGAATAAAAATATAGGGTCCAGACAGGAAAAAATTTTAAAGTTTATTAATAAGAAAATAAAAGAATCCGGATATCCGCCATCTGTTAGAGAAATAGCCAAGGCCGTTAATCTAAGCTCTTCAGCTACAGTCCATTCACATTTAAGAAAACTTGAAGAAAAGGGCTATCTTAAAAGAAGTCAATCAAAACCGCGGGCTATTTCTGTACTTGTCAGGCAGGAAGATGAAACACATGAATCCGGTATTAATAATATTGTATATGTTCCCGTTGTTGGAAGAATAGCAGCAGGCAGACCAATACTGGCAGAGGAAAATATAGAAGATTATTTCCCTCTTACATTAGATTTTGTAAATGGGAAAAGAGAGGTTTTTATTCTTCATGTAAGAGGAGACAGTATGGTTAATGCCGGAATATTGGACAGGGACTATATTGTTGTAAGAAAGCAGGAGAATGCTATAAACGGGGAAATAATAGTAGCTCTTCTTGAAGACGAGGCAACAGTAAAAAGATTTTTTAAGGTTGATAAAAAGATAAAGTTGATGCCTGAAAATGATTATATGGAACCTATAATAGCAAAAGATGTTAAAATACTTGGAAAAGTTATAGGTGTAATAAGGAAATATTTTTAGTTCTTGGTTTGCTACTGCCTCTTTTTTATCATTTTTTTCTATATATATATCTTGAAAGAAAAGAACAGTTTTTTAAGCTTATATTCAAATCAAAAATTGCGCTATCTTCTTTATCTGTCCTTTTTAAGATATTGCAGTTATTATAAATAAAAGACATTGTTTTATTATCATTATAGGGTACCTTTACATCGATATTTACATAATTTTTTTCAATTCTTTCTCTTATCTTAGAATATAAAAAGGAAAAACCAGTCTTTTTTAGAGCAGAAATAAATACCACGTCTTTATATCTAAATTTTACACTTTTTAGCTTTTCGGAGCTTATTTTATCTATCTTATTAAAAACCATTATAATGGGCTTATCTTCTGCATTGATTTCTCTTAAAACTTCTTTTACGCTTGAAATATCACATTCATAATCGGGCTTGGTAATGTCAACAATAAGAAGCAGAATATTTGATTTTTTAACTTCTTCAAGGGTTGATTTAAATGAAGCAACTAATTGATGTGGCAGCTTCTCTATAAAACCAACAGTGTCGGATATTAAGACTTCGGGGCCTGAATGTATTTTTATCTTTCTGGTAGTTGAATCAAGAGTTGAAAAGAGACGATTTTCCACATAAGCATTAGATTTGGTAGTTGAATTGAGTAAAGTTGTCTTTCCACTATTCGTGTATCCTACAAGTGCTATGCTTAAAACATTTCTTTCCTCTCTTTTTTTTCTCTGTATATTTCTCTGAATACCTATCTTATTTATTTTCTTTTCAAGCTGGCTTATCCTTTTCCTGATTTTTCTTCTGTCCACTTCAAGTTTTGTTTCACCGGGACCCCTTGTTCCAATTCCTCCGCCTAATCTTGATAACTCTATCCCCTTCCCTATTAATCTTGGCAGAAGGTAATTTAATTGAGCTAACTCAACCTGAAGTTTACCTTCCCTGCTGTGTGCCCTCTGTGCAAAAATATCAAGGATAAGAGCAGTTCTATCAATAACTTTGGTATCAAGTTTATGCTGAAGGTTTCTCTGCTGTGTGGGTGTTATTTCATCGTCAAAAATGACAAGTTCTATTTTTTTATCGTTTACAATACTTTTAGCTTCCTCAAGTTTGCCGGTACCAATAAAGTATCTGGGATTCGGCTTTCTATCCTTCCAATGAAGGACATCCTTAACGTCAGCGCCAGCACTTATAGCAAGATTTTTTAATTCTTCTGCATTTTCATTTAAATCCTCATATCTGGCTGGCTTTCCATTAATATCTTTTTTAAATCTATCAAAATTGGTAAAGATTAAAAGAACTTTCTCTTTAATCATATGTAATAAAAACGATGTTTAATAAAAGTCATAATATATAAAATAATTTTTTAATATTATAAAATAATCCCCATTCTATCTAAAGCTTCTTTTAATCTTCCATCGCTTATAGTAAGCGATATTCTAAAGAAACCTTCTCCAAATTTTCCAAATTCACTTCCAGGTGTTACTACCACATTTGCTTTTTCAAGCAACATCTTTGAAAATGACCCGGATGTATATCCATACGGGACACTAGCCCACACATATATGGTAGCATTTGAATCGTAATAATAAATTCCCATATCATCAAGTGCTTTTTTAACCATTTTCCTTCTTCTATCGTAAATCTCATTATTATGTTCTGCATATTTTTTATAATTATCAAGCGCTTTAGCAGCAGCGTACTGGACTGCATTAAACACACCCGAATCAACATTGGTCTTATATTTACCAATGCTTTCTATCATTTCATGGTTTCCTACTGCATATCCTATCCTCCATCCTGTCATATTAAATGTCTTTGAAAGTGAGTTTAATTCTATCCCTGTGTTTTTTGAAACATCAGCGTTTAAGAAACTCATAGGTTTTTCACCGCCCATATAGGTATCCGAGTATGCATTGTCGTGGCAGACTATTATATTATTTTTTTCTGCAAAGGAAGCAACTTCTTTAAAAAAGTTAATATCACAGGTTGCCGAGGTTGGATTATTGGGATAATTAAAATATATCACCTTTGCTTTATCAACTATATCCCTGCCTATATTATTTAAATCAAAAAGGTAACTGTTCTCTTTCTTTAATGGAATAGCATATGGCACAGCTCCTGCAAAGATTGTACCTATCCTGTATACCAGATATGAAGGATCTGTTATTATTGCATAATCCCCGGGGTTTATAAATGTATATGCTACGGTAGATATGCCCTCTTTTGAACCCATAAGAGGTATTACTTCCTTATCTGGATTAAGATCTACATTAAATCTTTCATAATAAAACTTTGCTACTGATTCTTTGAAAATTTTTAAACCATAGCTTGAAGGGTATCTATGATTCTCAGGATTGCCGGCCTCTTTGCATAAGACATCCACAACTCCTTCTGGAGTGGGTATATCAGGGTCTCCTATGCCAAGATTTATTACATCCATGCCTTCTTCCCTCTTTTTATTTATAATCTTATCAATCTCGGCAAAAAGGTACGGAGGTAACGATTTCAATCTATCAGATTCTTCAAAGTTCATTTTAATATCCTTTTTTATGGTTAAAATTTATTAATAAATGTAAGATATTTATTATAAAAAATATATTCCGTCAAATTTATAACTTACTCTGCCCTCAAGGTAAACATTTAAGTCATCAGGGTTCCATATAACATTTAGATTTCCGCCTTTTAAAATTACTGTTAGATTACTAACTTTTATTTTTTTTAATTTAATTGCGCAAACTCCAGCAGCACACGAGCCAGTACCGCAGGCAAGTGTTTCCCCTACTCCCCTTTCCCATACTCTCATATTTATCATGTTTTTACTTTCAACTTTTACAAATTCAACATTAATATTATTAGGAAAAAATTTATGATTCTCTATAATAGGTCCCCATTTTCTAACTGGGAAACTACTGAGGTCCTCATTTTTATCAAGGAAAATCACACAATGAGGATTACCTATGGAAATACAGTTTATATAAAAATCTTTTGAATTTATATTTATTTTATAATTAAAAATTTCTTCCATGCCTTCTATATTTACAGGTATATCCCCGGGTTTGAATTCAGGTATGCCCATATTTACTTTTATATCCCGGACTTTGTTATTTTTAACATTTAAAAAAATTTTCTTTATCCCTGCAAGGGTTTCTATTTCTATACTCTCACTTCCTATGAGTTTTTTTTCATAGGCAAATCTTGCCATGCATCTTATCCCATTTCCGCACATTTCTGAAATTGAACCATCTCTATTGTAATAATCCATTTTTAAATTATAATTATCTGAATTTTTTACGATTATTAAACCGTCTGCACCTATACCAAAATTCCTGTTACACATCTCAACAATTTGCTTTTTTGAAAGGTTTATTAATTCCATAGTGGAATCTATTAGTATGAAATCGTTGCCCTGACCATTTAATTTTGAAAACTTAATTTTTCTCATTTCTTAATTTCTTTCTATTATAATAAAAATATCCCTGATTAAGTTAAAAATGTTATCATAATTATCTAACCTTATCCAATTAATTTTTGATTCAGAGTTAAACCAGGTCAGTTGTTTTTTTGCCAATCTTCTGGTATTTCTTTTAACTTTATTTACACATTCTTCAATAGTTAATTCTCCTCTTAAATATTCTAAAACTTCTTTATAACCTACTGCCTGAGTAATGCTCCGGCAATCTTTATATCCTTTATCAACCAATTTTTTTACCTCCTTTAGCAGTCCTTTTTCAAACATTTTATCCACTCTATTTTCAATACGCCTGTAAAGAATATCCCTTTTAATTTTTATACCAATTAATATTGAATCATAAAAAGTATTTTTATTTTTCCATCTCTTCTGCATGCCTGAAAAACACATACCTGTAAGCTCGTAAACTTCAAGTGCTCTAACTATTCTCCTCTGGTCATTTTCACTTATTTTATTTGCATATTCTTTATCCAGTTTTTTTAATCTTAAGTAATATTTCCTTAAGCCATCTTTTTTAATGCCATCTTTTATTTTTTTTCTTATATCTTTATTTTTATCAGGTACATTATCAATTCCGTTAATGACGCTTCTTATATATAGTCCTGAACCTCCTACCATAAGGGGAGTTTTATCAACTGAAAAAAATTTTTGTTTAATTATATCATCACAAATATTCTTAAACTCCACTACGCTTAAATCATGTTCGGGTTCAAATATATTGGCCATATATTGTTTTTTATTATATTTTTCCGCATCAAGTTTATCTGTTCCTATATCCATACCTCTGTAAACTTGAATTGAATCCATTGACACTATGTCTGTGTCAAAAAGTTTTGATAAAATTAATCCTATTTTACTTTTACCTGTACATGTTGGGCCGCATATGACTATTAATTTTTTGGATTTTCTAAGATTTTTTGTTAATGTTCCCAGGTCTATTTCATTTTCCATAAGATATTTTTTTATATTATTTATTGAAGATTCGCTTATTTTGTAATTATTAAATTCCAGTAAGTCATTCATTTATAATATTTCCCTTTTATTCTTGATATTTACCTCTCCTTTAAGGTAAAATGTTTTTGCTTCTGTTATTTTAACGTTAACTAATTTCCCTACTAAATTTTTTGTTCCCTTAAAATTTACAATAATATTATTTTCCATTCTTCCCCCAAGTATGCTAGGATCTTTTGCACTGATACCTTCAACTAATACTTTAGACTTTTTACCAATAAATTTATTATTTTCTTCATAAGAAATTTTATTCTGTTTATCAACTAATTCATTGAACCATTTCCTTTTTTCTTTGTGTGGTATGTAATCATCCATTTTTGCTGCCAGTGTCCCCCTTCTTGGAGAATAAATGAATGTAAATGCTCTGCTAAACCTTACTTTCTTTATAACATCAATAGTTTTAAGGAAATCTTTTCTATCCTCTCCTGGAAAGCCGACTATTATATCAGTAGTTATTAAACATTCGGGAATATCTTTTTTTATGCTATCTATAATATCAAGATAATTTTCACGGGTGTATTTCCTTCTCATTTTTTTTAAAATCCTGTTGGAGCCTGACTGGAATGGAAGGTGGATATGTTTTGCTATATTTTTTCTATTTTTTATGATATTTATTATATTTTTAGAAAAATCCATTGGATTTGAAGTCATAAATCTTATTCTTTCCAGTCCTTCTATATCTGAAACTCTTTCAAGAAGTTCAGAAAAATTACAAGGCTCATTAAGGTTTTTACCGTAAGAATTTACATTCTGTCCCAGAAGTGTTATTTCAATCACCCCCTGGGACACGAGATCTTTAATGTTATTTATAATCTTACGGGGTTCTATGGACTTTTCCTTTCCCCTCACCCTTGGTACTATGCAGTATGAACAATTATTATTGCATCCTATTATTATAGGTATAGATGCTTTAAAGCTATAATTCCTTTTAACCTTAAAAATATACGGGTCAAAGCCATTTTTTTTAATAGAGCATACACTCTTACCATTTGAAATCCTTTTCTTTATGAGTTCTGGAAGTTCCGGTATATTATGTGTTCCAAATACTATATCTACATAAGGAAAATCATTAATTATATTTTCCTTTAAATCCTGTGAAGCACATCCACCTATGCATATTAAAATATCCCTGTTTTTTTCTTTTAATCTCTTAAAATTACCTATATGGCCATATAATTTATTTTTTGCTTTTTCTCTTACTGTGCAGGTGTTAACTACAATAATATCGGATTCTTCAATATCGTATGTTCTCCTGTAACCTTCTTTTTCAAGAAGATAAAGTATTCTCTCAGAATCACTTTCGTTCATCTGGCATCCAAATGTTTCAATATATATTTTCATAATCAGAATGGTATTAATATAAAAGTGATATAAGCCAATTTAAAAGATTTGTTTTGATGGCGACCATTAATAAATAATTATCTGGACTCAATATTAAGCACAATAGCAGTCTTTGTTTCCCCGTTAACTTCTATATCCTTAAAATATGGCGTGCATACTAATTCCTGTCCGGTTGGAGCTATAAATCCCCTTGCTATTGCTATTCCTTTTACTGCCTGATTTAATGCTCCTGCGCCTATTGTTTGAATTTTGACTCTGCTATTACTCCTTATCATTCCTGCTATAGCACCTGCTACCGAGTTTGGTTTTGATTTTGTAGAAACTTTAAGTAATTTAATGTCTTCGTTCATATTATTAATTTGCTATCTTAATTTATTATTCTTTTTGCTTCAGTTTAATAAATAATTTAATAGTATTATTTACCTTTTTACATTCTGTATTACTTACTGTAGTAATAAAATACTTATTGCCTAACTCCCTGACCTTTTCTTCTACTGTTTCAATTATACTCTTTATCTCCCCGTCTTTAAACCTTCCCGCCAGTTTTAACTCATCATGAAGTTTTAATTTCTTTTCTTTCTCAGCAGTTTTATTTTCATCATATTCATCTGATTCCTCACTAAAATTAACATTAGTTGTTATTTTCAGGGGGTTGAGTTCGTTAATCTCGTTATATATAATCCTCTGTATGCCCCTCTGTGATATATCCATGTTAAATATATTCCTGGATATCTTTTCCATTAGATTGTAATTGTCAGTAAGAATAGGAATCTCAGTTACCTTTATATTATTTTTATTAACGAATTTAACTAATTTTTCCCATTTATCAAACTTTGGATAACTGCTACTGCTGCCATCTTTTTTTATTATATTTCTCATTGTTGAAAGTATCTGTGTCGGGCTTCCGTAATAGAAATTTATATCCCTGTTTTGCAGTTGAAATTCTATTATAGTCTTTATTATATTGTTTACTCCTCCAATTATGTTTAAATCTCCATCCATTTTAATTATCTGGGGTATAACTGACTGATCCTTTTTTTCAGTAATTTTTGAGAGGTCTATATCTACATAAATTGATGCTCCTTTGAAACGGTCGGAAAAAACTATTCTTATTTCGTCTACATTTAATTTTATTGAAAATAATGCCATTCCCCTACCATGAAAACCGTATGAATCTTTTTTCCCATTTTCCAGTTTGGATGTTACCCTTGACTGGAAAATAAGACTCTGTAGATTGGGAGGTATGCCATTACCGTCATCTATAAGATATATTTTTCTTCTTTTGTCCTCAATTTTCTTTGTCCCAATAAAAATATTCTTGCTGCCTGCGTCCCTGCTGTTTCTCAGCAATTCTACTATTATGTCTTCAACACAGTTTATATCCTGGAGGGCCTGCCGCCTTTCTGCTTCGGAAATTTTTAATCTTACGTAACCATCTCCAAGATCTTCTTCGATATTAATAGAATCTTTTATATTTAATTCAGAAAGAAATTTATTTAAATCAGGACTATTTTGCATAATCTATAGCTCTGCTCTCTCTTATAACTGTTACTTTAATCTGGCCGGGATACTCCATTTCCTTCTCTATTTCCTTTGCTATATCCTTTGCCAGGACAAAAGACATTTCTTCATTAACTTCTTCGGGCTTAACCATGACCCTTATTTCTCTACCAGCCTGTATAGCATATGCTTTTTCAATTCCCTTAAAATCAGTTGCAATTTTTTCCAGAGTTTCTAATCTTTTTATATAACTTTCCAGTGTTTCTCTTCTTGCACCCGGTCTGCCACCTGATATCTGGTCAGATGCCTGTATAATAACATCAAGTACAGTATTTGCCTCAACTTCATTGTGGTGTGCTCTTATTGCATGGCATATCTCGTCATCTTCATTTAATCTCTTTGCAAGTTCCGCCCCGATTATTGCATGAGAACCTTCAATGTCATGTGTCAGCGCTTTACCTATATCATGAAGAAGTCCCGCTCTTTTTGCTTTTTTAACATTCATTCCAAGTTCTGAAGCAATTATTCCGGCAACATATGCTACTTCCTTTGAATGCATTAAAACATTTTGCCCATAACTTGTTCTATATTTTAGCCTGCCCAGAACCTTAACCAATCCCGGATTTAACTCTGATATTCCTGTGTCAAATACTGCCTGCTCTCCTTCTTGTTTTATTTCGTCATAAACGATTTTACTTGCTTTTTCATACATTTCCTCAATTTTAGCAGGGTGTATTCTTCCGTCCATTATAAGATTTTCCAGTGTAACCCTTGCAATTTCTCTTCTCACAGGGTCAAATGAAGATAGTATAACAGCTTCGGGAGTATCATCAACTATTATGTTTATACCTGTAAGGTTCTCAAAAATCCTGATATTCCTTCCCTCTCTTCCTATTATCCTCCCTTTCATTTCATCATTGGGTAAATTTACTACTGATACCGTGGACTCACTTACATGGTCAAGGGCACATCTCTGTATTGCCTGTGAGATTATTTTTTTTGCCTTTGTGTCTGCTTCCTCTTTAAACTTTGATTCAATATTCCTTAACTCCTTTGCAGATTCATATTTTGCATCATCTTCAATCTTTTTAACAAGGATTGCTTTTGCTTCTTCTTTCGTTAACTCTGCAATAGCTTCCAGTCTTAATATTTCTTTTTTTAGCACATCAGTTAATTCTTTATTTTTACTTTCAACTTCATCTTTTTTCTTTTTTACTTCCTGTTCTTTTTTATCCAGATAATACGCCTTCTTCTCAATGGAATCCTCCCTGCCTATTAACCTGTCCTCTCTTTTTTTTAGTTCGGATTTCTGTTTTTTTATCTCATCCTCAGCGTTTGTTTTTAAATTCTGTACCTCCTCTTTACCCTCAAGCATTATCTCTTTTTTTAAGTTTGAAACTTCTTTTTTAGCATTATTAAGTAAAGAATTTGCTCTTTGCTCTGCTGAGCTAAGCTTTGAATCTATAATGTATTTCCTGAAAAAAAAGCCAACAAAAAAACCAAGTACTATCGCAATGCTCAATGCAGCTATTTTTAATAATAAATCCATTTTTTAACCTTCCTTCCAAATAAAAAAAGCCGAGTTAGCTACTCGACTTATAAATTAATCTTAAACTATCAAAATATCTTTAACAGAAACCTAAAATTAATGCATACAATATAAAACAATTATTGCTGTAATAAGCAAACATCATAATTTGTTTATATAAAAAAGAGTTTTAAACTAAATCTCTTTTTATTTTGCTATAAAATCATCATTAGCAATTGAAATACTGTATTTTTACTTAACTTAAATCCTTAAAAACTTTTTTTAACTTTAACTTTTATTTCTATCGCTAATAATATTCCTTAAATATTATGATTTCTGCGCAAATTAACTTATAAATCAAGTAATCTTAAATATATATTTATTATTATTTTAACTATAGCATAAGTTTAAGTCAACAGGAATTACTCCTTGGATATGGATCAATTCTCTTTTAAAGGTTTTTTATAAGATTATCATTTTAACTTTTTAAAAAATGGACTTAAATTGCAAAGTGAGATCCTAAACAGCCCAGAGCATAAATGGATAATCTTATTTATGTAATTAGAAAATATATTAGATTAACATCTTCCATAAATTATATAACAAGAATCTCAGGGCTTTCTATTAGTTCCACTACCCTTTTTAGGAATCTTGAGCCTATTTCTCCATCTATAATTCTATGGTCGCAAGATAATGTTAAATTAATAAATGAATTCTTTTCTATTTTATCATTAATAAATACCGAAGCATTATAAATCTCACCTACTGCAAGTATAGCAGACTGGGGAGGGTTTATTATAGCTGAAAAAGATCTTATTCCAAACATGCCAAGATTGGTCATGGTAAATGTTCCGTTTTGAATTTCATCAAGCTTGAGCTTTCCATCTCTTGCTCTTTCTACTAATTCCTTTCTTTTCTTTGAAATCTCGAGTATGCCGAGACTGTCACAATTAAAAATAGTAGGAACCACAAGCCCCCCTTTTGAAGAAACAGCAACTCCCATATTTACATCTTCATAAATAATATAATTGTCGACTTTTAGAGTTGAATTCAATTCAAGGTTTTCACTGAGTGCAACTGCGCATATTTTAAGTAGAAAATCTGTATAGGTTATTTTTATTTTATATTTGGATAATACCTTATCTTTAAGTGATTCTCTCATCTTAATAAGACTTGTAGCATTTGCTACTGAATTTAAAACGATGTGAGGGATACTAGACTTTGAATAGCTCATCCTTTCAGCTATTATCTTTCTTGTACCTTTAAGATTAGATACTGTTCTTATTTTTATCTTTTGTTCCTGGACTGCTGCTAATCTTTCCCTTACTGGCTCGCGACTATCCTCTTCCTCACTGTCCTTGGAATACTTTAAAATATCTTTTTTAGTTATTCTCCCACTGGGACCAGTACCTTCAACCCTAGCAACATTAACATCCATCTCTTTTGCAAGTTTTCTTGCAAGCGGTGATATTTTTATTTTTTCTTTTAATAATGTATCTTTAACTTTTTCTTTTTTTTTGGCTTTTGTTCGTATTTTCTGCAATTTTTTATCATTTTCTCTTCCTATATCTTGTTTGGAGCTTTTTTTGTTTATGGATGATATTTTTTCGTCTTTTTCGCCAATATAAGCTAATACTTCTTTTACAGGTACTTCTTCTCCTTCTTTTGATAATATTTTTTTAAGATATCCGGAATAATAAGATTCAACTTCAAGTGTAACCTTATCAGTCATTACTTCAAATAGAACATCCCCTTTTTTTACTTTATCTCCTTCTTTCTTATGCCATTTTTCAATAGTTCCTGATTCCATAGTAAGCCCTAACTTTGGCATAATTACATCATACATGCTTATCCTCCTGACTTCTTACATAAAGCTTATATTGTTGAATATAAAAGTTTTTTATATATATAAAAATTTACAATTTTGTTACTAAAAATTATTTTTGATAATATTAATCAATTTCTCAGAATCAGGTAAGAATATTTTTTCCAGATTCATTGCTGAAGGCGGAATGCCGTTAGGAGCACCTAGTCTCTGTATTGGTGCATCCAGCCAGTCAAATACTTTTTCCTGTATCTGTGTTACCAATTCTGACATAAAACCACTTTGTTCAACTTCCTGAGCAGTTACCACTACCCTGCCTGTTTTTTTGACCGAGTTAGCTATGGTATCTATGTCCAGTGGTATAAGAGTCCTTATATCTATTACCTCTGCGTAGATTCCATCTTCTTCCAATTTTTTTGCTGCTTTAATTGATTGCTCTACCATATATGACCAGCATATAATAGTAACATCGCTGCCTTTTTTAAGCACATTTGCCTTTCCTATTGGAACAAGATATTCTTCTTCCGGAACATTTCCCATGCTATTGTAAATAAATTGCTGTTCGAAAAATATTACCGGATTATAATCCCTTATTGCTGATTTAAGTAACCCTTTAAAGTCATAAGGTGTTGAAGGAGCTACTACTTTTAGACCGGGAATATGAGTAACAAGAGCTTCCAGTGATTGTGAATGTTGCCCAGCATATCCCTTACCACCTCCAATTGTAGTCCTTATAACCATAGGAACACTTATCTGGCCACCAGACATGTAGCTCCATTTTGCTGCCTGATTGCCAATTTGACCAAGTGCCTGCATTATAAAATCATTATACATAATCTCTATCACCGGTTTTAGCCCAGTTACGGCCATTCCTACTGCAGACCCGACCATTCCTGATTCAGATATAGAAATATTAAAGACCCTGTTTCTTCCGAAAGTCCTGAGTAGGTCATTTGTTACTCCAAAAGCTCCTCCGTAATCTGCAACATCTTCCCCATATAATACCACTCTGCTGTCACGTGCCATTTCTTCCACTAATGCTTCCCTTATTGCAAAACGTGAATTTATTCTTCCATTTGAATCCCTCTTATATTTAGGTACCGGGGATTCTAATTTAGGATTTGAAAATTCTTCTGGGACTTCCTTTTCAGCTTTTAAAGAAAAAAGATGCTTAAGTATACTGTCGTCTTCTGGAAAAGGAGCATTTGAAGCAAAAACAGCCATAGATTCATTTCTGTTATATACTTTTTCTTTTAAAGATTCTATTTCCTTCCGGGTTATTTTTCCTTCCTGTTTTTCATGAAAATTTGCTCCTGTAATTTTTCCTTCATAGGTTGTTATTGCATCACGTTCTTTCCAGCATTTAAGTTCTTCACGATCCCTATATGTCAGGGGGTCAGATAGACTGTGTCCCTTATAGCGGTAAGTCATAAATTCAATTAATACAGGGCCCTTGCCTTCTTTTATTATTTCTCTGGCCCTTTTTACTGAGTCAGCAACTGCCAGAACATTCATTCCGTCTACAACTTCCGCATGCATAATGTCTAAATCAAATCCAGCAGCTCTACGTGCTAGGAAATCAATACCTGTGATTTCTCCATTTTCTTGCCCTGACATAGCATACTGGTTATTCACTATGCCAAATATTATTGGTACCCCAAACTTTCTGCTCATAAGCCCATTTTTAAACTGTTTCATTGAAGCTATATTTAATGACTCCAAAACTACTCCATTACTAAAGGAGCCATCTCCTGCCAGGCATAACACAATACTGTCCTGTTTTTTATACCTTAATGACATGGCAGCACCTACTGCAATAGGTACATGACCTCCTACAATTGCATTTGCGCCGAGATGTCCTGTTTCAAAGTCAGCAATATGCATTCCTCCGCCAACACCACGGCAGTAACCATGGTTTCTTCCAAAAAGTTCTGAAATCATTCTGTAAACATGAATTTTTAGGGCTTTTTCCTGCAAATTATCCAATGAATCGCTGCTACTTAACTTCTCTCCTATAGCTTCCAGATATCTAATACGCGATTTTAATAGTGCTAAAAGTTCATCTTTATCCATTTTTTTTATTGTATTATATCCTTTCGCCATAGCGTCACCATGGCCACGGTGAGAGCTTGTTATAAGGTCATCTTTACCTATAGAATAGGTTGCTCCTGAAGGAACAGCTTCCTGCCCTATTGAAAGATGTGTGGGACCTATATATGAAAATTTTGGCAGGGGTTTATAGACGCCTGCACTTATTTCAGCCAGCATTTCTTCCAGGGCTCTGATCATATACATTTGCTCAAGCAGGTCTATTGCTTCTTTTCTGGTAAAGCCGGATTCTTTTATTTCACTATCTATATCCTTTTGATAGCTGCATACGGGAATCTTTTTAAATTCTAAAAATTCCTTTTTATTTTTGAAAATCGATTTTATTCCTCTTACCACTATTCTACCCATCCTTTCCAGAAATAATATTTTTTATTACATATTTGGTTAAAATTTCTAATATTTATCATATTTATCTAAATAAAATTATAGTTTTTATCAAAGCTCTCTCTCACACTATTTCTATAATATAATCTTTCCATTCATTTGAATGATTTTGCCAGATTATGGATATCTCTTTTTGTATTCTTATAAAGATTTTTATAAATTTTGATATACTTCACATACTTTTTATGTTTTTCTATATCAGGTTCTATTACTCTTGATACATTAGCCCATTTTTCTTTTAATACAGAAAAGTCTTTGAATATCCCTGCACCAAAGCCTGCCATATATGCATTTCCTATGGAGGCACTATACCCTTTTTCACCTATACATATCTGCTTTAAGCCGGTCACATCACTAACAATTTGAGTCCATGCTCTATTTTCAATTCCTCCACCTGATGAAATTATTTTTTTAGGGTATATATTAAGATTTTTTATTATATCTAAATGGTGAGCAACGCTATATGCTGTACCTTCAAGAATCGCACGGTATATGTGTTCCCTCGTATGTGATAGTGTAAGACCGGCAATTATTCCTCTGGCCAGATTATCATTTATTGGTGTTCTCTCACCACTGAAGTAAGGAAGTATAATAAGACCTTCTGAGCCAGCCGGTACTCTCTCGGCCATACTAATTATATAATCATATATATTGGTTCCTTTTTTTATAAATTCTTTTTCTTTTCTGTTTATAAAATTTTTAATAAACCACTTGGTAAGTGCACCTGATGTAGCCATACCTCCTATTAGAGTATAAATATCGGGAATATAATGCATATTGGCCCATAGCTCAGGATGTATTTTTAAAGAACATGAATTTATGATTATAGTCATTGTAGTCGCATAGGATAGATAAATATCCCCTTCTTCAACTGCACTTGCCCCTACTGCCTCAGCAAATGCGTCAACCGCACCAGCTATAACAGGAGTTCCTTCTGCCAATCCGGTATCTCTGACTGCATTACCGGTAACAGTACCGACTATTTTAGAAGGATGATATAATTCAGGTAATATATCAATCGATATTCCGACTTTTTTACTTATTTCGAAATCCCATGAAAGCATTTTAAGGTTAAAAAGCGGGCAGAAAAAAATTGCTGAACATATATCTATTGAATACTTTCCGGTAAGTTTATATATTATAAATCCATTGGCTGTCAGTATCTTAGTAGTTTTACTATATCTATCAGACTCATTATTTTTATACCATAATATTTTAGTACCTACTGATTGTGAAGATAATTTTTGACCTGATGTTTCAAGAACTTTTTTTAATCCCAATAATTTATTACAATATTTAATTTCATTATCTGATCTTGTATCAATTCCATAAAGAATAGCAGGCCTTAATGGGTCTCCCCTATTATCTATAGGTACCATTGAAGGTCCCAGTCCACTACATCCTACTGCAAGAATTTCTTTACCCTCTATATTGCCTTTTCTCATCATTTCCCTGCAAATAGTCTTAAAGCTATCCCACCATATTTTATTTGCATCGTGTTCAGCCCAGCACTTATGAGGCATGCTAACTTCATAAGAAATTGTATGCGAACTTATAATATTACCATCTAAGTCACCTATAATTCCCTTGGCACCTGATGTTCCGATATCTATACCAAGTAGATAACCTTTCATAAAAATTAGCCCCCGTAATTAATTCTATATAATTTTATAAATTTATAATTTGCTTATATACAGAACAAAAACTTTAAGAAAATTATTACCCCTTTATAGCACCCATAGTCATTCCACGAATTAATTGTTTCTGGTTAATCCAGCCAATAATTATTGGAGGAAGAATAGCTATGGTCGAAATTGCGCTCATTTTTGCCCAGAATAAACCTTCCTGTGTCATGAAAGTCGATACATAAACAGGTAAGGTAGAAGCACTGTAATAGGTAAGGTTAAGAGCGAAGAAAAACTCATTCCAGATAAAAATTATTAATAAAAGAATCGTGGCTGATAAACCGCTTCGAGCTAATGGGAAGACAATTTTCAAAAATGCAGTCGTTTCGGAAGCACCGTCGATCCTTGCAGATTCTATTAATTCAATAGGAATATCCTTAAAAAAAGAACGCATCATCCATATAACGATCGGAATGTTTATTGCGGAATAAATAAAAATCAAACTCCAGTGGTTATCCAGGATATCCATACTATTCAATACGACAAATACCGGAATAACAACACAAACCGGAGGTAAAAGTATCGTAGATATGAACCAGAAGAAAATATTATCTCCCCCTGCTTTAATCCTTGACATCATTACGATTCCATAAGATGCAGGTGTTCCGACTACCATTGCAAGAAGTGTTGCAGTAAATGTGATAAATAACGAGTTCAATAAAAACTTTGCTAATCCTCCACTAAATATTAGTTTATATTGATCGAGTGTTGGATTAAAAAAAAGCGTAAGGTTAACAACATCAACTTCCTGTTTAAATCCTGTCAGAATAAGCCAGAAAATTGGAAAGAAATATATTATAGCTATTATAAAAACGAATATTCTAACTAATGGTGAAACTGTCTTTCTCATATTTCTTCCTCCACTATTGATTTTCTTAAGAATTTAAATAATGCCATAATTATCACAAGAGAAATAATCACAACAAAAACTGCAATTGCAGAGCCCCTTCCTACATCCCATCCAAGAAATGTCTTTCTATAAACATAATAAGGAAAGTTTGTGGAGCTAAATCCGGGCCCTCCTAGAGTAGTTGTGAATATAAGGCCAAATGTTTTAAGTATGAATATAAGTCCTAAAATTAAACTAATAGTAATATATTTCATTATCATAGGAATAATTATCTTTTGTATTCTTCCCCATGTACTTGCCCCATCAATTAAAGATGCTTCCACTACTTCATTTGGAATAGACTGCAGGCCAGCCATGACTACCAGCATAAAGAAGGGGGTCCACTTCCATATAATGAGGGTATTTATAAAAAGGATTGGATGCTGACTTAGTAGCTCAAGATTTTTTAAACTGATACCAAAAAAATTTCCGATTTGGCTAATCAGACCATATGTGGGTTCCATAATTACGTTTCTCCAGAAGACACCTATAACTGAATCCATGATAAAAAAAGGTGAAATTAAAAGTGTACGTGCAATTCCTACACCTGGAAAAGGACGATACAGCAAGAATGCCAGAAACGTTCCAAGTAAAAGACATATAGCCAGTGGTATAAATGTAATATTTATTGTATTTTTTAATACAATCCAGAAAGTATCTCCTGTTAATAATTCTTTATAATAACTAAAGCCTACAAAATTATTTGGTAAGTCTGGCCTTACCACACTCCATCTAAATAAACTGTAATAAATAGTTATTATAATCGGAATTTGTGTTACAATTAAAACTACAATAATTGCTGGTAATGTTAACAACCTGCTTCCTATATTTTTCTTCATTTAATTTAATCCAGTCTTTTTTTAAATTATATATAAATATTATAATATTACACATAATATTATAATACGGGAACACACTGAGGCTAAAAACCATGCTCCCGTATAATTATTTTTATCAAAGATAGAGTGCTACTCCTGATAGCCTCCTTCTTTTGCTACCTGATTTGCTATATCCTGACACTGCTGAAGTGCTTCATCAGTAGTTATATCGTCAGAAATATAAGCACCAACTATCTGAGCAACCTCTGTACCAAGTTCAGACCACTCAGGAAATACTACGAATGGTGTACCAATATAAGGTGTTTCCTCCAATGCTGGATGGTTATAATCTACAGCTTTAATTGAATCCAACACAACCGGTGCAAAGTCTGCAACTTCTATATAATTGGGATTTGTGTATGTACTTTCCCTTGAACCGGAAGGTACAGAAACCCAGCCCTCTGATTCTGCAACAAGTTCCCTATAATCCTTGCTTGTTGCCCAGGTAAGGAATTCAAATGCTTCATCTGGATTATCGCTTGCAGCCTCCATAGCAAGAGACCATGCCCACAGCCACCCGTTATTTTCTTTAGCAGCTGAAGGTGCGAGTGCGTAACCGATTTTTCCTGCTACTTCCGAGTCATTCTCATTGTTTAGAGTACCCGCTGCAACTGTAGAATCATACCATATAGCTCCTTTACCCTGAGACATAAGTGTTAAACCTTCTGTAAATCCTACTCCGGTTGCTCCTGGTTCTGCTACTTCTTTTATGAGCTTATAATACATTTCAAAAGCATTTCTCATCTCAGGTGTATCAAACTGGGCATTCCATTCCATATCATACCATCTAGCACCAAATGCATTAATCATTGTACTAAATATAGCCATGTTCTCTCCCCAGCCTGGAAGACCACGAAGAATTAAACCATATTGTTCAATACCAGGATCATGTAGTTCTTTGGCAAGATCATAAATATCATCCCATGTTGGTTCCTCAGGCATAGTTAAACCAGCATCTTCAAATAAGTCTTTTCGGTAGTAAATCATGCTTGATTCTCCGTAGAAAGGAAGTGCATATAATGTACCATCTACACTAAGACCTTCCCTTACAGATTCTATTACATCAGCATAATCGTACTCTGCTTTTTCATCATCACTCATCTCTTCAAAGAACGGCTCCAGGGAAATTATCCATTCATAGTTCACCCAGTTCTTAACCTCTATGATACCGATTGTTACAATGTCAAATTGACCTGCACCTAGTCCTACGTCCTCGGTAACTTTCTGGCGCAATTCATTTTCGGGAAGAACAACCCATTCAAGTTCTATACCTGTTTCATCAGTAAAATTCGGAGATAAATCTTTCATAATCATCATATCCGGGTTGTTCAACGTTGCAATTGTTATTGTAACAGTTTCTCCGGTATCAGCATCGGCATCTGCGTCAGCATCAGCTTCTACTGCACCCGTGTCTGTTCCTCCATCTGTTTCTTCTTTACAAGCATATAATGATAATGACGCTATAATTAATATGCTTAAAATAAAAATTATTCCTCGTAATAATGATTTTTTCATTTTAAATCCTTTCATTACAAAAACCATTAATAAAATATGTTGTTATCCTATTTATCAACCTCCTTTCTTGGCTTTACTTTCTAAATTATCTCTGGTAGATTTTTATTGAGATTTGTTTGGACTCAGGGATTAATATTTTTTAATATTATAAGTCACAAGCAAATCTCATTTTTTCCATACAACAATCACCTCCATATCGTTTTTTTATTAATAATTTTTTAAAAGGTATAGTAAGAAACATCATAAATTCTTTATAAAATTTTAATATGAATAATATATTTTTAAATTAAGAATCCATGAAATGGCCGCCATCAACATTAATTACATGGCCTGTTATAAAACTTGATTCATCAGAAACTAGAAATAAAACTGCCGATGCTACATCATCTGGCTTCCCTATCCTTTTAACAGGTAGAGCTTTTGCAACTTTTTCTCTTTTCTCATCATCCCATAGCTCCATTATACTTGTATCTATGGCATGAGGCGCTACTGCATTAATATTTATTCCAAATGGACCAAGTTGTTTTGCCAGTGATTTTGTAAGAACTATCAAAGCTCCCTTAGAAGGACCGTAACATGGCATAGTTGTATTATCGCCCCTCTTTGCAGTTATTGAAGATATGTTAACAATTTTCCCGTAGTGTTGCTTTTTCATAATAGGAGCAATTTCCCTGCATAGATAAAAAGCTCCTTTAAAATTAACATCAATCATTTTATCTAATATTTCATTTGTAACATCCTCTATTCCTCCAAAAGCTGCTATACCAGCATTGTTTATAAGAATATCTATTCTTCCCCTGTCATTAACTATTAGATTGATAACTTTCTTTATCTCATCAGGCTTTGAAACATCAACTATATATGAAGAGCAATCTGAACTGATCTTTTTGATTTCCTCTACGGTTTTTTTAAGTTTATCACTATCTACATCAGTAATAATTACAGAATCACCATTTCTTATTAATTTAAGAGCTATTGCTTTACCTATTCCCTGAGCAGCTCCAGTTATTAATGCAGTTCTTTTTATTTTAAACTTACTTTGTATCATTAAAAATCTCTTGAGTTTATATTAATATATTTTAATATGTAGATTTTTTAATAACTATAATAACTTCGATAAAAAACTATAATTTTTTATAATTTGATAGAATAAAAATGATTTATCTTAATTTTATTAATATTAAAATTATATTTGTTACTCTTTGCTTTGTCAATGTATTTTATTAAATTTGTTACTCACAGTGAATTATTACACTATATAAATCATATGTTAATAAAAGTGACAAAATATTATAATACGATTAAATTTAAGCAATTAAGCTCTTTAATGAGCTTTAATTAAACATACCTGTCTATTACCCACGTACACCCTGCCAGAGTATTTTTGTTATTATGCAACAATTCATTACAATATTTCTGACAACTTTATATATGAATAATATATATCTCAAAAATTACTTATAGTATATTAGTAAATTAATTTAGATTATAGATTATATATTCCTGTAAGAAAATTTTTAAATACTTATCATTTAAAATTTGACTATGGCTTTATAACTACTTTTAAATAATTACCTTCGGTTATTTCAGGTATAATAGCTGGTAAATCCTCGAGCTTTATTATTTTACTTATAAATTTTTTACCATCTATCATATTATTACTCATAAGATCTATACAGGTCTTTATTTGATTTGTTGTAGCACCAGAAGAACCATTTATAAACAATTCTTTATAATGGACTATGTTGCTATCTATACTTATAATATTATTATCTTTCGGCAGTCCGCCAAAAAAGCATATATGCGCTCTGTTTGCAGCAAGTTCTATCGCTTCTTCCTGTGCTTTTCCTGAGGGAGCCGCAATTATTATCACATTTGGTCCAATTCCGTCAGTTATATCAATCAGCAATTTCCTTAAATCTTCCTTTGCTGGATTTATATAATAATCAGCAAATTTCTTATATCTTGTCGTCTCAAGCCTTTTATCGGAAATTTCTGACATTATTATTTTTGTTGCACCAAGTATTTTGGCCAGACTAGCATGCATTGCGCCCATAGGTCCTCCACCAATAATTAATACAGTATCACCATCACCTGTCCGTGATAGAAGCTCGCCATTTAATGCGCAGCCCATTGGTTCCGCAATTGCAGCTTCTTCAAAAGAAATGGAATCAGGAACCCGTATCAAATTACCCCTCTTAATAGCTATATCTGGAACTGCCATATATTCTGCAAAACCTCCAGGATAGTAATATCCAAATGCTTTTGTTTTCTTTTTAAAATCTAAACACAAATTTGTCATTCCCTTTTGACAATAGTAGCATGATCCACACGACACAATTGGGTCTACTACAACCCTATCATCTAATTTAAAATCCATGACGTTTTTTCCTTTTTCCTCTATTATTCCGGAAATTTCATGACCGATAATTTGTGGAGGTTTTAAGCCATGATGACCGCTATTAAAAATCCTTAAATCTGTTCCACATATTGCGCATGCTTTAACTTTTATTATAAGATCGTTATCTCCGATATCTGGCTTTGGCCTGTCTTCATACCTCATATCTCCAGGAGCATAAAATACTATTGCCTTCATTTTTTATCCTTTTTTAAAAAATTTATTATATTAATAAACTTACACTGGTCTTTAAGAGAAAAAAATTTATATTTTTTAGAAACTATAAATTTAAATTTAAATATTAAATTCTTAAAATAATAATTTTAGATAAATAGTAATATATTCCCTTATCTACGCAGTAATAAAGGTGTCATATCAGTATCATTTACAACGTACCACTTATTTCCAAAAATTTGTTACGGATGTATATCATCATGCTCGGGTGCCTCATAAATCTCGTCATAATTCTTTGGTCTCCAGAGTGTTAATATGTGATGATAAAATTTTTTTTATTACGCATCCTGAGCAACTCTTCCCAGAAAAGTCTATCCTGTTTATCCTTATCAGGAACAGCATTAAAAACAATTACTTCGGGGTGATTGTTAACATACCATGCATGTTCTCTATATGGATTATTACAAAGGTCACTATGAAAAATTTTCTCAAAATTAATACCAATTTCCCCACAGGCTGAATCAATGCCTTCTTTCTTTAAAATACCAATTAAATTATTCATCAATAATATTTCCTTTCAATTAAGATATAATAAAAGATAAATACAACAATTAATATTTATTACTAATACCAAATAAATTTAATATTTCAAAAATTATAATGATGCCAATTTATCGTACACATCAACAAGTGAGTTATAAGAATCTTTAAATATAGCATACATTGACTCATATTTTTTAACATTATCCATGTTTGGTTTTTGAATTTCTGTAATCGGGTTTAATTTCTCAGCAACCTCTATACTGTGGAATATGCCAACACCAACTCCACCAACAATTGCAGCTCCAAGTGAAGTGGCTTCTTCCAGTATTTTGGGCTTAAGTACTTTTTTATTATATATATCAGACATTATTTTTCGCCAGATAGGGGTGCTTGCCCCACCAATTACCCTCATATCTAAAAAATCGATAACATTTTCAAAAATCTCACTTATCATTTTAAGATTATAAGTAACTCCTTCCATAACCGAACGAATAATATCCTTTCGTTTATGTTTTAGTGATAATCCAATAAAAGCACCTCTTACATTCGGATTCCAATGTGGACTTCTCTCACCCATTAAATAAGGTAAAAATAAGAGTTTGTTAGCTGTAGGATTAGAATTCTTAACAGAAATATCCATTAATTCGAACGGACTAATATCAAGATTTTCCACTGTTTTTTGTTCAAGAAGACATATATTATCTTTTAACCAGCTATATGAAGCACCTGCAGATTGCATGGTCCCACAGGGCATACACATATTCGGGTCAACATGAACCCAGTTAAAAGTTTTACGTTCAGGATCTAAAATAGGCTTATTTGTAACCAGATCAATCCATGAAGACGAGCCAATATAATTGTAAGCATTCCCCTCACTTACTACGCCAGCCCCTACACTTGCAGCTATTCCATCGCCAGTTCCTATAACTACGGGTGTATTTACTTTCAATCCAACTTCATCTGCAACAGAAGAAGAAACTTCTCCAATGACATCGAATGAGCAATGTGGTTCAGGTAATTTTTCAGGATCTAAATTTGCTACTTTCAATATTTCAGGAGACCATTTCTTTTTTATAATATCAAACAGATTCATACCCGATGCATCAGAATAATCAGTAACAAATTTACCTGTTAGTCTTCTAACAATATAATCCTTTGCATGAACAAACTTAAATGTATTTTTATAGACATCTGGTTCATCATCCATGAGCCACATTATTTTTTCTAATGAATAGCTAGGACTAATTTTATGACCGGTAATATTGTATATCTTTTCTTCTCCCAATTCCTTTTCAAGTTTACGAGCCTGTTTAATACTTCTCTGGTCTGCCCATATAATAGACATCCTCAGTATTTCACCCTTTTTGTTAAGCGGTAGGCACCCCTGCATTTGAGCACTAAAACTGACAACAGCTACTTCACTTTTATTAATATTACTCTTACGAATAAGTTCTTTTGTCGATATACAGATAGCTTTCCACCAATCTTCGGTATTTTTTTCTGCCCAGTTCACATATTGGTAAAAGGTTTTATAACCTGAAAATTCACTATACAATAAATTTCCCTGCTCATCATAAAGATTCGCTTTATTTCCAGTAGTGCCAAAATCATGTGTGATAATATATTTTGACATTTTTTTCTCCTATTGGTAATTATATTTTTAATTTAATAATAAAATTTTACTTATAACCATTAACATCTGACCATTAAACACAACCTAAAATGACTATAATTTAATATCAAGGAGATTACAAGCCACTACATCTAACGTATGTCCAGCAAAGTGTCTGTTAATTCATCAACCTAGGTATCTTTCTGTTTTTTCTCAAGTATCTTCTCACCTCTTGAAAGAATAACAAAACGGTCAGTTATTGGAAATACATAGGAAATTAAAATAACGGCGATACCTTCGTCTTTCATTCCCTTGATAAAGTCCATTACCTTCTTAACCCCTGTTGGTGAGATAGCACGGGTTGGTTCATCTAAAATAACCAGTTTTGCTTTAAACAGCAGAGCACGTGCTACTGCTACACCCTGCCTTTCTCCTCCGGAACAGAATCTAACTTCCTGCTCGGCAGACACCCGGAGTCCGAGTTCTTTAAGTACTTCTTTTGACTTTTCCTGCATTTTTTTTGTATCAAGGACTTTTAGGATCTTATCTTTTATAAGGACTCTACCCAGAAATATGTTTTTGGTTACACTTAATGCCGGAACAATGGTCTCCTCCTGGTCAGATTTACCAATTTTGGTAATTACCTTATTGCCATCATACTGGTCAACAACCTCATGAAAACCTTCGCCTCTTATAACATCTTCAGAGGTACCAAGCCCTGAAGATAATTCAAGAACAGTTCCCTTTGCTTCCCCGTACTTATCTTCCAGGTACTCAACGATCTTTTCACCCAGTTGTGTTCCGCCTCTTTTGGCACTATATCCTACGAACATTAAGTGATAACTGCTGTTGACTGTAGTATTGGTGCAGACAACCGGGACACCCTTTTCTTCTGCATAATACATAACCGAGGTTAGTGCTTCAACGTTCCAGGGTGAGATAACCAGGCCGTTAATACCCATATCGATCAATCTTTTTGCCTGGGTTATCTGGATTGCGGCTTCATAACCTTCTTCTTTCCAAGTTTATTTTATCCCTTTTTTCCTGGCAGTATCATTTAAAAGCCTTTACGTAAAGGTCTTCCCAGCTGTTACGGACTGCATGTACAGCCAATCCGAGAAAAACCTGTTCTTCCTGTGCTTCCGTTCCAGCCTCCTCTGTAGTTTTAACACCACATCCAGCCAGCGAAAAAGATATAATAACTGAAACAGAGATCACAAAGACTATAGATCCTTTCAATTAAAAACAGCAAATAATAAAAACTTCATCATATTTTATTTATATTTTAAATCACCTCCCTCTTTACATTTTTAATTAGCTCTGATAGATTTTTTTTGAGATTTGTCTGTGCTGTAACTATAATTTAGGATTTATATTATAGTTCAAAGGCAAATCTCTTTTTTCTTTAATATTTACAACCTCCTTTATCATATTCAATTAATATTTTATACCAGTAATATAAATAGGACACATAAGCTGAAGGATATTTGCCATTTATATCAATTATATCTTTTTCTACAAAACCGATCTTAATTCGTATCATAAATAAAATTATTGAATTTATTGAGGTAATTACTTCTGTTAATTTTTCATTTTCAAGAAAGAGGACACATATAATATTTTTCACTTTTCTATTTAATATACGTTAATAAAAAAGCTAATATCTTTATTTTGTGACTATAATTAGATTAATCTTCAGTATTAAAATTATATATAAACTTTATTCCATTAGAATTACCAAAAATAATATAGCTATAATTTTTTATATCTTTCATTATATTGATCACTTTTTTCTTTTTTAATTATATTTATTAATTTTGTTACTAGAAGTGAATATTGACACTTTATATATCTAATGCTAATATAAATTGAAAAAAATCTATAATACAAGTAAATATAATAAGAGATTCTAAAATGAAGCTTGATAAAAATGAATTAGCAGTAAGAATAAGCATACTTTATTATGAAAAGAATATAAGCCAGAATAAAATAGCTTTAAAAATGGGTATCTCTAGGTCATATGTATCCCAGCTCATTTCTTACGCAAGAAAAAAAGGTATTGTTAAAATCTCAATTTATTATAACGAATACGAACTAAGGTTACTAAGAAAAGAATTAGAATTTAAATCGCTATTTCCAAGTCTTAAGAAAGTTCTAATTATGTCCTCAAAATCAGAAATTTTTACAGAGAATAATATTGGAAAATTTGCTGCACCTTACGTTTCTGAAATGATAAATGAGGCAAAAATTATAGGCATAAACCTCGGTGCATCAATTGAAAAAACTGTAAATAACCTCGGCATATCCAATTTATTAATAAACCCTAAAAAAAAGATTATCCAGATTATGGGAGGTTTCAGTAATACTTTCCTTGTCGGAGGTTCTCATCCAAATAAAATAGTCAGCAAATTAGGTTCTCTACTTAACGGAGAATGCTATTTTTTAAATTGTCCTGCTATTGTAGAACAGCCAAAATTAAGAAGTTCATTGCTGAAAGAGAACAGTATAAATAATATTATAAAACACTGGGATAATATAGACCTCGCTATAATGGGAATAGGAGTAGCTAATTCAAAGTCAAAATTATTCAATCTTTTAAACCAGAATATGATGGATACTATAACTAAAAGCGGTGCATGCTGTGAACTAACGATAAATTTTTTTGATGAAAACGGTAAATATATACCAATCTTAGAAAAAAACAAAATTGCTATAAGTCATAATCAGCTTAAAAAAATAAAAACTAAAGTGCTTATTTGTAACGGTAAATATAAGCATAAAGCCATAATCTCTGCTATTAGAGCAAACATGGTTGATGTTTTAATTACTGATTCCATGACTATTAACTCAATCCAAAGGTCTCTGAACCGTTAAAGTTAATCACTGGTTGGATTTTTAAAGTTCTTAATAGGAAAAATTTTTTAGTTTTAATTATTTTTATTAGAAATTTAATCTCTAATTATTATATATGAATATATAAAAAATTTTATTTCATTCAAAAAATAAAAATTTTAAAAGAGAGATGATGTTACCTTGAAAAATGCTATACAATTTGGTGCAGGAAACATAGGCAGAGGTTTTATGGGTCAGCTTTTTTGGGAAATTAACTATCACATTATTTTTATAGAATCAAATAAAAATTTTGTTGATTTAATTAATAAAGAAAAGCAATATCCACTTAAATTACTTGATGCTTATAAGAAAAATAAATCAGACTTAATTATTGATAATATTGAGAGTATATTAATAGATGATAATAAAAGTGTTTCTTCATCTATAGAAAATGCTGATGTTATAAGTACAGCAGTTGGTGTAACTCACCTGGAGGAGATATCCTCTGTTATCTCCAATGGCATAGCTAAAAGGAAAGCTTCACATCATTATCCAATAGATATATACCTCTGCGAAAATAATTTTGATGCTCCGAGGAAGCTAAAAAACTTTGTTTATAAAAATTTAAGTCCGGGTCTTAAAAAATGGACTGATAAAAATGTGGGGTTTGTAGGAATGATAGTAGCAAGAATGGTTCCACAATCATTTAAAAGTCTCAAAGAGGTAGATCCCCTCTTCGTTGTTGCTGATGCATATCATAAATTGATATATGATGGTAAAGCAGTAAGAAATAATCAATTACCTATCGAGGGCATGTATCCTGTATATAATTATTTAGCTGAGTTTGACAGAAAATTTTTTACATATAATCTTGGACATGCAGCACTCGGTTATTTGGGATATATAAAAGAATATAAATACGTTCATGATTCTTTTAAAGATAATTTTATTATAAAGATATTTAATGGAGCTCTTGATGAGACGAGCTTAGCTCTATCAAAAAAATATCCGGGTGATATCAATCTGGAACAGCAAAAAAAAATAAGAATAGACGTACTGACCCGTTTTGGAAATCCCATGTTGAAAGATACCGTATTTAGAATTGGTCGCGATCCGATTAGAAAGCTCAGCAAGTTTGATAGAATAATAGGCAGTTTAAATCTCTGTTTAGATAATGGGGTATTTCCTGAAAATATTATTAAAATCTGTGCCTCTGCTTATAATTTTGATTATTCCGGGGATACTAGTGCAGTTAAACTCAAGCAATTAATTGACAAGGAAGGAATAGAAAAAGCTATACATAAAATTTCAGGTATTAATCCATCTACCGAGATTGGACAAAAAATAATTGAATATTTTCATAAGTATAAATATATAAGAAAAAAAAGTAATAATAAAAGCAATATTAAAAAAAAACAATAGAAGGAGGCTTACAATGAAAAAGACTAAAGCGCAAAAAGCATATGATTTTGCTTATAAATATGAAAACGAATTGCATGTTTGTGGTCAATGTACAATCAAGGCACTACTTGATGTTTACAACATAAATAATAATGATTTCTTTAAAGGATTGAGTGGTTTTGCTGCAGGGGGAGCTATGGAAGGAGACGGTATTTGCGGGGCCTATCTCGCAGGAATATTTTTTCTTGGACTCAAGCTCGGAAGAAATATTTGTGATATAGGAAAAGACCCCAATGATCCCAGGGGTTCTAAAAAAAATAGGATATTGAATCCATTGATTAGAAAATTACATAAAAGATTCATGGATAAATATGGAAGCATCATATGCCATCAGATACAAAGAAAAATATATGGCAGGCCCTTTTATATAGTAGACCAGCAGGAACTAGAAAAATTTGAAAAAGCAGGAGGACATGATTGGGGATGTACATCAGTATGCGGATATGGAGCTAAATGGACCGTTGAAATATTCGAGGAAGTAAAAAATAAAAAATAGATCTTAAGCCAGTATTAATAATACAAGGATATTTATTAAGCATAAAGAATAAGCTTGTTATGAATATTATTAATTATCATATATAGCTAATCAAGTTTCAATGGAAACAATTTTTATTTCATCCTCATTATCATTTTTGATTACCCTTGCATCATCACTCGAACAATAAATACATCTTGAATTAAAATCTTTTGTTTCGAATGCTTTCCCGCAGGACATGCATTTCATGGTTATATCATTTCTTGAAAAATTGAGACTTGCCTTTTTTAAAGCATAATTATTTTTCGTAAGGAAACTATAATAAAATTCCACTGATTGCGGTTCTATATAAGCAAAAGGACTTACTTTAAAATTTATATTTTTTACTTTTTTTATATCATGTTCTTTTATTATGTCTTTTAAAATCTCTACAATAGAACATGTTATGGAGTATTCATGCATGATTATTTTATTATCACTATTTTTCTAAAATGTCTTTTTCCCTTTTGTATTACCTTATTATCCAGGTTATCTAAATCTAAATCAACACCCGGGTCATTTATTATTTTTTTATTAATCTTTATACCGCCTTGTACTATCAATCTCCTTGCATCGCTATTTGAAGCTGCAAGACCGGAATCATTCAGTATTTTTACAATACTTATTTTACTGCCTTCTATATTTTTTTTGTATATTACAAAATTTTCAATTTTTTCAGGAATTTTCTTCTTCTTGAAAATCAAATCAAAATTTTCCTCAGATTTCAGAGCTTCTTTTTCAGAGTATAAATTTCCTATTATTATTTTAGCAAGTTTTCTCTTTGCCAGTGAAGGGTTTAAACTATCTTTTTTTATATTATCTTCAATTTCTTTTATTTCAGTAGGTTCAAGCTCGCTTAGCAGCTTAAAGTAGTCAATCATTATATCATCAGGTATTGACATAATCTTTCCAAAAATCTCATTAGCCGGTTCATATATTCCAATATAATTACCCAGACTTTTACTCATTTTTTCAATTCCGTCGGTTCCTACTAGAATAGGCATGGTAATTGCAACCTGAGGTTTCTGGTTTAACTCTTTCTGCAGTTCTCTCCCCATTAATAAATTAAATCTCTGGTCGGTTCCACCCAGTTCTACATCAGCTTTAATAGAAACAGAGTCATATGCCTGCATTATTGGATAAAGAAATTCCATAATAGCTATAGGTGTATTATTTTTATATCTTTTCTTAAAATCTTCTCTTTCAAGCATTCTTGCAACTGTAAATCTTGAAGTTAAATTTAATATATCACCAAAAAGTAAATTAGAAAGCCATTCAGAATTTTTAACTATTTCTGTTTTCTCCGGAATAAGGATTTTAAAGGCCTGTTCTGTATATGTTTTTGCATTTTTTTCAATTTCGGATTCAGATAATCTGGGCCTTAATGCAGACCTTCCTGAAGGGTCCCCTATTCTTGCCGTATAATCCCCTATAATCAGAATAGCTTTATGTCCCATATCCTGAAACTGTCGTAATTTATGTAAAACTACAGTATGTCCAAGATGGATATCGGGGGCAGTAGGGTCCAGTCCCAGTTTTACTTTTAATGGCTTATTATCATCTATTGATTTCTCTAATAACAGTTTTAGTTCTTCCTTTACTAAAATGTCTTCAGTTCCCGAGGTTATTATATCAAGCTGCCTTTTTAGATCCTTTTCCATACTATTCTTTCCAGAGAAAATTTATAATTAAAAAATTAGATTAAATATTAACATAATATTTGTATTTATGTCTATTTAAAGGAACTCTACACCATCCAAATTCTTAATTAGAAAAAAATAAAATAAATGTATTTTCATTATTTTATAGTTACAAGTTATATTGTTATTTGATAAAATTTTATATAGAATTTCCTAATATGTTATAGATTTTAGATCTGGAAATTTGAATTTTACTTTATTTATTAATAGGAAACTTTTTTATGAATTATAAGCGTAAAAAATTAAGCGGTTGCCTGAAATTTTTTTTAATAGCCCTAGTATTTTTTATATCATTTATTTTAGTAATCGGAATTTTTATAACATTTTATTATATTAATACTCTACCCACCCTTGAAGAGCTAACTCCCTCACCGGTTGCCCAGACATCCAAAGTTTACGCTATTGACGGTAGTCTTCTAACAGAGTTCCATGCTGAAGAAAACAGGGAAATTATTTCTTTTAAAAATATGTCTCCATACATATTAGATGCTACTGTAGCAATTGAAGACAAGAGATTTTTTGAACACCAGGGAGTGGATTATATAAGAATTATAGGAGCTTTCATAGCAGATGTAAAAGCAGGTGAGCTTGAGCAGGGAGCAAGTACCATAACCCAGCAATATGTTAAGAATATATATTTTACCCCTGAAAAGACTTTCCGTAGAAAAATAAATGAAGCATTAATTGCAATACAGATAGAAAGACATTATACAAAGAATAAAATTCTTGAGATGTACCTTAATACTGTAAACTTTGGTTCGGGAGCATATGGTATAGAAAAAGCATCTGAAATTTATTTTGGTATAAACGCCAGCGATTTAACACTGCCTCAGGCTGCATTACTAGCAGGTCTTTTAAGAGCACCTGAAATATATTCACCATTTAACGACATCGAACAGGCAGAATCAAGAAGAAATCTGGTACTGCAGCTCATGTATGAGCAGGAACTAATTGACTCTTATGAATATATTGATGCTCTTTCCGAGCCGGTTGAAGTAAATGAAAGTTCTGATTCCACAATGGCGCAAACAGATTCAAGAATTGCTCCATATTTTATTGATTATGTAAAGCGCAGTTTATATGAACAAAAATTCACGGATTATGATGTTTTTAAGGGAGGACTGCGTATATATACAACCCTTGACATTGACCTGCAGGAAAAGGCAGAGAAAGCAATCAAGAAAGTTTTTCCTGAAGAAATAGGGCCGTCCTATTCTCTTATATGCACTGACCCTGATAACGGATATATTTATGCCCTTATTGGAGGAAAAGATTACAATAGCTCTAAATTTAATATAGCCATACAGGGAAAAAGACTTCCCGGTTCCGTATTTAAGGTCCCTGTTTTAATAGAATCAATAAGGCAGCGTATATCGTCAAAAAATACTTACAACCCCAATGGACCAATTACTATAGAAATGGAAGAAGGTCCTGACTGGGAAGTTGATAACTATGGTAATCAGAAGTTTGGTGTTGATGAAATGTCAGTAGAGGATGCAACCATACACTCTGTAAATGTCGTATACAGCCAGTTTGTAATGGATGTTGGAGCTGAAAATGTAGAAAATTTATGTAACGAAATGGAAATATATGATATTGGAAGTAATCCGGCAATTGTCCTTGGCGGACTTGAAACCGGCATAACCCCTCTTGACGTAAGTAAAATCTTCTCAACACTTGCTTCAGATGGTGTTTACCGACAGCCAGCATGTATTTTAAAAATAGAAGACCCGCAGGGCAATGTACTGTATGAATATGACCCTGATAAAAACGATGGAAATAAGAGAGTCCTGGAGAATGAAGAAGCATACTACGTTACCAGTATATTAGAAAAAGTTATAAAAAGCGGAACCGGTAAAGGTGCTGATATAGGAAGGCCTGCAGCAGGTAAAACAGGAACAACAAGTGATTTAAAAGATGCCTGGTTTGCCGGTTATACTCCTGAACTGGTTACTGTAGTATGGATGGGTTATTCTGATTCAAACAAGCCCATGGAACCTATAAATGGCAGAGTTGTCGTCGGTGGATCTTTTCCTGCAGATATATGGAGAGAATTTATGTCCTCTGCTCTTGAGAATTTACCTGTTTCTGATTTTGAAAAACCGGATAAAGAACTTATTGATGTTCAAATTTGCACTGATTCCAATCTCCTTCCCACATTATGGTGTCCGGAAGAAATCATTAAATGGAAGATATTTGTTGAGGGTGAGCAGCCCAAAGAAATTTGTGATATACACAACAAAGTTGAAGTTCCTGATGTTGTAGGAATGTCTGGTGAAGAAGCAAGGACTTTATTTGAAGATTTAAACTTTGTTGTTGAAGAAATTCATGATTTTGATGATGTTTATAATCATGGCATTATCTTTAAACAAAATCCTGAAGCCGGCTCTATACTGGAATCACTTGAAGGTGAAAAATTAAGTATAACCCTGTATGTAAGCAAAGGTAAAAAAACCTTTAATATGCCTGACCTCACAGGAATGAATGTAGATGATGCAGCAGAGCTTCTTGAAAATATGGGGCTCGTGGCAAGCAAAATTATTTATGAATATAGCGATACTCAATCTATTGATAATGTAACCAGCCAGAATCCCGTTCCTGATTCAATGGTTTATAAATCAACAGCAGTTACTTTATATGTAAGTAAAGGAGAAAACCCTCAGGCAGAAATACCAGATGTAATAGGTTTTACTGAAGAAGAATCTCTTACAGCATTAAATGAAGCCGGTTTTGAAAATATTAATGTATTATATGAGGAAAGCGAAGAAGAAATAGATAAAGTCTTTTCCCATACACCGGTTAGCGGGATTTCTTACGAAAAAATTTTGGAAGTAATAATTAAAGTCAGCCTAGGCGTAGAAGTTCCCGATGTTATAGATATGGAAAAATCAGATGCTATAACAGAGCTTGAAGAATTGGGATTTGTTGTTGAAATATCCACTGATTCATTAGATGAAGGAAATGTTGTAAATCAAATTCCATCAGGCGGCGAGTATCTGGATTTTGGTTCTACTGTTACCATAGAAGTAGAATAGTAACATTTTTAAAGTTTCTTCTACTCTACTCCACGAAAAAGATGCCCTTTTGAATAATTTGAAAAAAGTTTATCGTTTTCGAGATATGAGGTGAAGTTTCTGTATTCCTTAATTCCCTTATTGAAAAGTATGTTTAACGCTTCCCTGTAACTCTTCAGTATCTTAGCAAAATCTCTCCTGCTATAGAACATGCTGTCTACAATCAGGCTTTCTACTTTACTTTCCTTTATTTTATCCAGGTCAAATAAAGTGCATATATTTTTAGAATTAGAAATTATCATATTTCCATTATAATCCGATGCAACAGGGAACCTGTAGCCTTTTATATCTTCCATATAGAATTTACCTTTTTCTTTCCTGTCTGCTATAAATTCAAGTTTATATCTTGAACTCATAATTTTAATAAAACCATGGCCAAAAATTGAAAATTCAATTTTCTTACTGTATAAATCAGGGTTATCTGTCAGTATATTCGTTACTATTCCGTAAATTTCTTTTAAATTAAGTTCCGGAGAAAGTTCGACTCCTTTCAAGACTAATTCTTCATTTATCAATTCATTAAAAAAATTTATAGCTATTGTATTAAATAGATTAAAACCTGAGCTCAGGTAAATACCAATATCCTTCTTCTTCCTGTTTAATTCCATCATGAAATCAAGTACACCAGGATTGGATACCCTGAAACTTTTAATTCCTTCATCAATTAAATCTATTATGATGTTTTTAATTGATTTAAAATTATCATCAAAGACAATCTGCGGTGTATCTACACAGATTGTTACGCCCTTTTCTTTATTATATTTTTTTATCGAATTTATAACATTACTTTTTAATCTATTTTTATATTTTAATCCCTCAATATTAGAATATATTATGTTTTTTGCCCCATTTTCTATGGAAAATTCCAGAAAATCCTGGCTGTAAACACGTGATTTAATTATTAATTTTTTTCCATATTTATCTGGAATTTTTTCTTTATCTCCAATTAAAAACTTGCTCAAGTATCCCTCTATAATATTTTCATTTATTCTATTAAAATTTCTTTTAGTTTTTGTTTCTTTTCCCGTATCTTTTTTTATATCATATCTAAATAAATCAGCAGCTTCATCATCAATCTTTTTATCAAAATATTTGAATACCCTGTCTTTTTTTAGTATATTATTGTCTCTATCAACTTTTATCCTGTATTTGTACTTTTTATTCTTCTTTTCAAGTTCTTCTAAATCTCTAATATTTATCCTGCAATTCCCTTTTTTAGTCCATATTTCAATAATATCACCCTTGTTTATTTCCCATTTACTGCTTATGTAAATATTTTTTATTTTTCTTCTGTTTATATCCTTATAATCTACCTTATAAACTCTACCCATAAAATTACCGATACTTCCGGACTTTTCTATAGAAATAATTTCCCTCGGGTATTTATTTTTTATATAACCAGCCCCCAGCTCTCTTGAGAATATCTGGGTAAGTTTATAAATGTCATATTCGTCAATTCTGTAGCCTCCAGGATTGTTATAGTACAGGTCAATATATTTGCGATAAATCTTTGTGACAATACCTACATATTCTTTAGATTTCATTCTTCCTTCTATTTTTATAGCATCTACTCCTGCTGCTGATATCTCAGGTAAAAATTCCAGCAGGCATAAATCACTCTTGCTTAAGATATATCCCTTACCAGTTATATATTTTTTTCCCCCATTTATCTCCTCTACCATCCTGTATTTCATTCTGCAGGGCTGGGTACATCTTCCCCTGTTTCCACTTCTACCCCCTATAAATGAACTAAAATAACAGCTTCCTGAATAAGAATAACACTGGGAACCATGAACAAAAATTTCAATTTTTGCTAAATCCCCTTTACACATCTCTTCTATCTCATCCAGTGTCATCTCTCTTGCAGGGATAACTCTTTTAACTCCAAGGCGGTTTATAAACCTTAATGAATAAATATTATGAAGATTAAGCTGGGTACTTGCATGTATTGGTATATCATCAAAAAGGTCCTTTATTATTTTATATATACAAAAATCCTGTATTATAAACCCATCAGTACAAATATTTGTATATTCCTTCAAGAACTCCAATAATTCCCTTATTTCATTGTTTTTTATAAGGGTATTAATTGTAAGGTATATTTTTACACCGTGAGTGTGGGCATACTTTACTGCTCTTTTTAGCTGGTTCAAGTCAAAATTATCCGCATAAGCTCTCGCTCCGAATTTTTTATATCCTAGATAAACAGAATCTGCACCAGCATTTACCGCTGCTGTTAACTGTTCCATTCCGCCTGCCGGTGCAGTTAATTCTAATTTTTTAGTGAATTTTTTCATTTAAAACAATCTAAGATATAGCAGTTAATTTTTGGATTATAATAATATAAATGCTATTTTGCGATATAACTAAATATACTATCAATGGAAGGTATCCTTTTTTTAAGGTCCTTTAGTTTTTGCTGATTACTGCTTACCTTTTTCTTTGCAGAACTGATGCTCGAAACTACCCTCCCCTTTTCAGTGCCGCAATCAACCTTTTTATGGGATATACAGGAGTTAATATTTGTATAATCATAGATATCACTATCAAAATGGGACGAATATTTTTTAAGCTCTTTTAGTTTTAAATCCTTGAAAGATATTTTTTTATTTATACAGTAACTTATTATGCTGCCTGTAATATTATGAGCTTTCCTGAAACTTTCACCTTTCTTTACAAGGTAATCTGCTATATCGGTAGCTTCCATAAATCCCTCTTTCAACGAATTCTCTATTTTTAGCTTATTAAGTTTTATTTTCTTAATTAACCTTGAAAATACATTTACACTGGATATTGTTTCTTCGTACACGCTGAATAAAATCTTTTTATCCTCCTGAAGATCGCGGTTATAAGTTGACGGTAGACCTTTAAATATCATTAACAATTGCATGAGATTTCCCATAACTAGAGAGCTTTTACCCCTTATTAATTCCAGAACATCAGGATTTTTTTTCTGAGGCATGATACTGCTTCCGGTGCAGAATGATTCATCTATATCAATCAATGAAAATTCATTGCTGTTGTATATTATTAAATCCTCGCACAACCTGCTGAGGTGTAGCATTATTTTACTGCACGTAAATACAAAATCTATAATAAAATCCCTGCTTCCCACTGTGTCCATGCTGTTTTCATCAATGTTTTTGAATTTAAGAATTTCTTTTAGTATTTTAATGTCCAGTTCGTATCCACTCCCTGTACAGGCAGCAGCTCCTACCGGCAGGGAATCAGATGTTTCAAAGTTATAAAAAAGATTCTCAGTATCCCTGTCAAACTTATAAAAATAAGACATAAGATAATGTGAAAAAAGTACCGGCTGCGCTTTTTGCAGGTGCGTATAGGCAGGAATAATTACATCTATTGTATCTTGTGCTTTTTTCATAATATTATCCTGCATAATTAATAAATCGCTTAGGACAGCTGGTATAATATCTTTTAAAAATAATTTTTCATCCAGGACTACCTGGTCATTCCTGCTCCTTCCAGTATGAATTTTCATAGCGGCATCACCTATTATTTTACCAAGTTCATTCTCAACCAGACTGTGAATATCCTCATACTCGTATATATCAATGTCCTTTCCTTCTTCTATATCCAGCTTAATTTTTTTCAGGCCATAAAATATTTTTTCCAGCTCATCTTTTGTAATTATCCCAATTTTATAAAGTCCTGCTGAATAAGCAGCTGTTCCTTTTATATCATAACCATAAAGACTGATATCTGATTCTATTGAAGAAGTAAAATTTTCTACTTCTTTATCCGTATTCTTTTTTATCCTTCCCTTCCATATCTTATTTTCCATCAATTCCCCTTTTTTTGCTTAAAATTTCATAAGGGTATCCCCATAACCTGATAAAACTTTCCGAATGTTTGCGATCAAAACTGTCTCCTTTATCATAAGTTGCAAGATTAATGTCATATAGAGAAAATTTTGATTTTCTTCCAACAACACTAAAATTTTTATACCCGATTTTAATCTTTACTGTTCCTGTTACAAATTTCTGGCTCTCTTCCATAAAAGAATCTATGCATTTTCTCAGAGGAGTATGCCAGTATCCATAATATACAAGTTCTGATAATTTTTCCTCCAGAAAATATTTATAATGAACAAGTTCCCTGTCAAGTATTAACGACTCCAGTTGCCTGTGTGCTTCAATTATAACCTCAGCTGCAGGGGATTCGTATATTTCCCTTGACTTTATCCCAATCAGCCTATTTTCAATCATATCAATTCTTCCAATACCGTAAGAGCCCGCTATTTTATTAATTTTTTTAATAATTTCATAAGCAGATATATTTTTACCATTAAGTGATACAGGTACTCCTTTAAAAAATCCTATTTCTAGATATTCTGACTTATCTTTATCACCGGTAATTTTTGTCCATTGATAAATACTTTCCGGCGGCTCCTTCCGTGGGTCTTCAAGCACACCGCATTCTATACTTCTCCCCCATAAATTCTCATCAATACTATAGGGGGTTTTTTTTGTTACCTGTATTTTAATATTGCTTTCTACTGCATATTTAATTGCTTCTTCTCTTGATAATCCCCACTCCCTTAGAGGAGCTATTATCTTTAAATCCGGTGCCAGACTTCTGATACCCACATCAAAACGAACCTGGTCATTCCCTTTTGCGGTACAACCGTGAGCAACAGCTTTTGCTCCCTCCTTTTTTGCTGTATCCACCAATTTTTCTACTATTAAAGGTCTTGCCAGTGCAGTAGCCAGAGGGTATTTTTTTTCGTATTTTAGATTTGCTTTTATTGAAGGAAAAATATAATTATCTATAAATTCTTTTTTTGCATCTATAATTATAGATTTACATGCTCCAATATCAAGCGCCCTCTGGTAAGCTTTTTTTAGATCACCCGGCTGGCCGCAGTCTATCAACGCTGCTATTACATCCATTTTATACCTGTCTTTTATCCATTTAATTGAAATTGAAGTATCAAGGCCACCTGAATATGCCAGAACTACTTTATCTTTCATTTTTTTCCTTTCTTTTAAAATTATTAAAGCCAGGCTTTGAAGCTTTTTAAAAGGTACTTTCTTTAAAACTGCTCCTGCATCAAATTAAGTATCTTTTCTGCATTACCTGACCCGTCAATAATACAAATTACTGTATCATCACCTGCTACTGTTCCTAAAATTTCTACAAAATTCATGCCATCAATTATTGCAGCTGCACCCTGGGCCTCACCTGCAAAAGTTTTTACTACAATTATGTTACCAGCTCTTTTAACAGATACAACACTTTCCTTAAACTTTGATTTGAATTTTTCAGGGTCTATGAATTTACCCTCAAATGAGCTTCTATTAATAGTATAATATTCATCGTTGAGGTAGTTTCTAACTTTTGACACTCTTAAATAATTCAAATCTCTTGAGATAGTTGATTGTGTTATATTATAACCCTTTTTAATAAGTTCATTTAATAATTCCTCCTGTGAAGAAATTTTTTTTGAACTTATTATCTCTTCTATTAAATTAAGTCTTTTAGATCTATTCATTTTATTATTTTACCTGCAATCTTTATTAATATATATTTTAACTTTCGTATAAATACGCCATAAGTCCCTTCTGTGCATGTAGCCTGTTGCATGCCTGTTCCAGTACAATCGAATTTTTCCCATAAAGAACTCCGGATGAAATTTCCTGTCCAATATGAGCTGGCAGGCAGTGCATTATCTTTACTTCCTTTTTTGAATATTTTAATAGGTCAGAATTAACCTGATATTTTTTAAGTTCATCAAGCTTTTTTTCATCAACTTTCTGACCCATGCTCAGCCACACATCTGTATAGATAACATCAGCATCTTTAACTGCTTTGACAGGGTCATGTATTATATTAATATTGCTGCCTCCATTCTGTTTTTTGGCATAATCAATTACTTCCCCTGAAGGGGCATATTTTTCAGGACATGCAATATTTATATCAATACCGATTTTTGAAAACCCTATAATAAGACTGCTGGTAACGTTATTACTATCTCCAATGTATACAAACTTTAGCCCTTTATTTAATAATCCCATACCCTTAAGGGTTAACATATCAGCTAATACCTGACATGGATGGTAGGTATCAGTCAGTCCATTTATAACCGGTATATTCCCGTACTTTGCAAAAATTTCTAGGGTTTCCTGCCTGAATGTTCTTATAATTACCCCATCTACATATAAAGAAAATATTTTTGCTGTATCCTCATATGATTCTCCACGGCCTATTTGCAAAGTTTTTGAATCAATAATCAAAGAATTTCCTCCAAGTTGATTTATACCTACTTCAAAAGATAATCTTGTCCTTGTGGAATGCTTGTCAAAAAGAAGTGCTATGCTCCTTCCTTTAAGGATAATACTGTATTTATTTTTTTCTTTTTTAATCTTCTCTGAAAGATTAAGTATATATTCAATCTCATCCTTTGAATAATCCTTTAAAGTTAAAAAATCTTTTTTCATCCTAAATCTCCCTTATTTTTCCATCCAGCCACTTTAAAAGTATATCTATATTCTTTTTTGATATTATCAGCGGAGGAAGAAACCTTAAAGTGCTATCTGAAACTTTGTTAATTACCAGTTTATCATTAAGGGCATCGAGTGTTATTTTTTCTGCAACCAGCTCGTTAAATTCCATTCCAACCATAAGCCCCATTCCTCTTACTTCTTTAACAACTGAATATTTATCCTTTATTTTCATTAATTTCCCCATAAAATATCTGCCCAATTTAGCTGCTTTATCTGCCAGTTTATTATCAAGAATATAATTAATTACTGCCATACCTGCTACACATGATGCAGCATTACCACCAAATGTTGATCCATGAGTTCCTGGCCCAAAACTTTCTGTTATATTTCCCTTGGAAATTATTGCTCCTATAGGCATACCGCCTCCCAGGCTTTTTGCAACCACAAGTATATCGGGATAAATACTATAATTCTGGTATGCAAACATTTTTCCTGTCCTTCCGAAACCTGTCTGTATTTCGTCTAAAATAAGAAGTATATTTTTTTCACTGCATATATTCCTCAAATCTACTAAAAATCCTTTATCTGCAGGAAAAATTCCTCCTTCACCCTGCACCGGCTCCAGCATGATTGCACATGTATTCTCATTTATTAATTTTTTTACTGACTCAATATCATTAAGCTCTGCATATTTAAAACCCTGAAGCAACGGTTCATATAATTTTTGTTTCTTTATTTGAGCAGTAGCAGCAAGAGCTCCCAGCGTCCTTCCATGAAAGGACCTCTTAAAAGTAATTATTTCATATCTATCCTGGTTATAGTTATCCGTAGAATATTTCCTTACCAGCTTTATAGCCCCTTCAATTGATTCGGTACCGCTATTTGCAAAAAAAACCTTTTCTCCAAACCCAGAAACTTCGCATAATTTTTTAGCCAGCATAACCTGGGGCTTATTATAATAAATATTTGAAGACTGGATTAATTTACCAACCTGATTTTTTAATGCGCCAACTACAAATTTATTAGAATGTCCTACATTCAGACACCCGTACCCGGCTATAAAGTCAAGGTATTTATTTCCTTCCACATCCCAGAGGTACTGCATTTTAGCTTTTTCAAATACCACCGGTGACCTCTTGTATGTCGGCATTAAATATTTACTTCCAATATCAAATATTTCTTTATTCTTATTAACAATCATTTTAGCTCCCCTTTATCTTTACCGGTTATCATAGTACCAATACCCTTATTAGTAAAAATCTCCAAAAGTATGGAATGCTTCTTAACTCCATTAAGTATATGTGTCCTTTCTGCACCATTTTCCAGTGCATTTATACATGCTTTTACCTTTGGGATCATCCCCGAGCTTATTTTTTTTGTCTTTATCAACCTGCTACACTCATCTATATTTAATTTTGATATTAAATTCTTTTCCTTTTTACTATCATTCATTATCCCATCTACATCGGTAAGAAGTATCATCTTTTTTGCATTAAGAGAAACTGCAATTTCAGCAGCGCATGTATCTGCATTAATATTATAAACATTGCCCTTATTATCAGACCCGAGTGTAGCAATAACAGGCATGTAATCATCATCCAGAATATTTTTTAAAAAATCTGAATTTATGCTCTCTATTTCTCCTACAAAACCGAGATCTATATCCCTGCCATCTTTTTTATATTTTTTCTTGCTGCATTTTATAAAACCTGCATCGTTACCAGATACTCCCAGAGCTATTTTTCCATGCTTGTTTAGAAAAGATACTATCTTTGTATTTATATCTCCTATAAGAACCATTTTTACAATTTCTATAGAATCTTTATCTGTTATCCTCAATCCGTCTATAAATTCAGGTTTTATTCCCCTCTCCTCTGACATCATGCTAATCTGTTTACCTCCACCATGCACTAACACTACCTTAATCCCTACATACTTCATAAGGATTAAATCATTAAGAACGCTTTCCAGTATGGCGTCGCTCTCCATCATGCTACCGCCTATCTTTACCACCACAACTTTATTAAAATATTCTTTTATATAGGGTAAAGACTCCAACAGTACTTCTACTTTTCCGGTATAGGTCTCATTTTCTTTTATTTTTTCTTCCTTTAAATTATTATCTTCATTAACTTCCATCTCCCTTACCTTCTCCTAAACTCCCATTTTTAAAATTTTTATTATTTCTATCTATGTTTTATATAAAGCATTTATTTTTATATAATCAAATGAAAGATCTGTCGTTAAAACTTCAAATTCTTCTTTCCCCTGATTCATTTCGACAGTAAACCCTACTTTTCTTCCTTTCATAATCTTTTTAGTTTTATCTCTATTGAAATCTACTCCTATACCATTCTTTACAATTAAAATATCTTCCATATATATATCTACTTTTTCCGGATCAAAATCACATCCTGCTGACCCAAGTGCCGCATTTATCCTCCCCCAGTTAAGGTCCTGCCCGAACATAGCAGTCTTAAAAAGATTAGAGTCTGCCACTTTTAGCGCTAACTTCCTCGCACTTGTTTTATCTTTTGCACCCAAAACCTTTATTTTTATAAATTTAGTTGCACCTTCCCCATCCATAATTATTTTTTCTGCCAGGTCTTTCATTACAAAAGAAAAGGCATCCTTAAATTCCTTATAATATTTGCTATCTTTATTCTCAATATAAATACCACTCTTTGAATTAGTCATTACCACTACCATATCATTTGTACTCTGGCATCCATCAATAGTTATACTATTAAAACTTGATTCCGCTTCTTTATGGAGAATTTTATCAAGCAGGTTTTTTGAAATACCTGCACTGGTAGTTATAAAAACCAGCAGTGTAGCCATTCCTGGCTTTATCATTCCTGAGCCCTTTGCAATACCTCCTATTATTATTTCCCTGCCATTTTCAGCTTTAATACTTACTGCTATTTCCTTAGTTGTTGAATCAGTGGTAATTATAGCTTCTGCTGCATTGTGCCCTCCCTCAGGGCTTAATAATTCGGAACACTTTTTTACTCCATCTTCAATTTTATCCATAGGAAGCTGTTTTCCAATTACTCCTGTTGAAGCAACAGCAATTTCCTCATTACTTATCTTCAAATATTTAGAGGCAATATCGATTGTTTTTTTTGCATTAATGTATCCCTGTTTCCCTGTACAGGAATTAGCAATCCCGCTATTTACAACAACTGCTTTTAAATTTCCAGCTTTTTTGATTTTTTCTTTAGTAATAATAACCGGTGCAGCAAGAAAATTATTGGTAGTAAAAATACCACTGCATATTCCACCCTCAGGAGCGTGTATAACGCAAACATCAGGTTTCCTTGACTTCTTAATGCCACAGTGGCATCCGGAAGCATAAAAACCCGGTACAGTTGTTATGGTACCTTTTTTTATTATATTAAAACTTTTATTTTTTATTTTATTTTTTAAAGCCATATTCTTTTATATATCCCTTCATTAACTAAGAAAATAATCCATTAAAATTTAATCCTTCTTCTTCTTTAAAACCCATCATTATATTCATATTCTGGACAGCCTGCCCTGCAGCTCCTTTTATAAGGTTATCTATAACGCTGAAAATTTTAAGGGTTTCTGTCCTTTTGTCAAAACTATAGCCAACAAGACACATATTAGTCCCTATTACATCTTTAAGTTGCGGTATATCTGTACCCACAAATTTAACAAAAGGAAGTTCCCTGCAGAAATCTTCAAATAAACTGTATATCTTCCCTTCCATATCGCTTTCTTCCGATGCTTTTTTAATATTGCAGTAAATCGATGTAAAGATACCCCTGTTTAAAGGCAGCAGATGCGGTGTAAAGGTAACCTTAAACTTTTTACCTGATATATTTTCCATCTCCTGTTCTATTTCGCCAGTATGCCTGTGCCCTGTAGCAGAATAAGCATAAAAATTATTTTCAATATTGGTAAAAAGATACTTATCCGAAAGTTTCCTCCCGGCGCCTGTAACCCCTGACTTTGAATCTATATATATATTTTCTATATCAATATCTCCTTTTATAACAGGAGCAATGCTCAATAAGACTGCTGTAGGATAACAGCCAGGATTTGTTATGTAATTGCTTTTTTTTATATCTCCTTTATTTATTTCTGGAAGACCGTAAACAAATTCAGAAAGCTTATCTTTCATTAAATGGTCGGCCCCATACCAGTACCTGTAATCATCAGGGTTTTTCAGCCTGAAATCAGAACCAACATCTATAACCTTAAAATCATAATTTTCCGGAATATTTTTTAAGTATTCCATTGATTTATATGGAGGAAGACAAAGGAATAATATATCAATCTCCTTAAGATTCTCCTCCATTGGCTTCTCAATAAATGCAATTTTTGTGCTCCTGATGTCATAATATGATGGGAATATTTCACTTATATTCATATTCTTATATGCTCTTGATGTTGCAAAACTCAATTCCACATATTTATGACTACTTAATATTTTAATCATTTCCAGCCCTGTAAATCCCGAGCCGCCTATAATTCCTGCTTTAATTACTTTTTTCATGAATACCTCCATAGAAATTTTGCATATTATACAATATTTATAAATAATATGCAAATATTTTATTCTGTTTTTCTTTTTTTACCTGTGGATTTCTTAAGATTCAGAGATATTAAATAAATTATGGTTACTAAAGATATAATAGAAAAGTAAATAAACATAAGTATATTTCCAAATCTTGAGTAAAAAGTTTTTTCACCTGTAAGATATATTTTTCCATAAAGAACTTTTTTTTCTGAAAGACCTGAACTAGCCACAATCTCCCCTGCCGGCGATATTACTGCAGATATTCCTGCATTAGCGCAGTGAACTACATAACATCCATTCTCAATAGCCCTTACCTTTGAAAATACAATATGATGCCACGGTGCTATGCTGTTATCAAGACTTGAGCTATCCGACAGAATAATCAATGCTTCAGCATCATTATTCCTTATATTCCTTGCAATCGAAGGAATGGTTGATTCATAACAAATATTTATTCCTAATTTACCCTTTCCGGTATACTCAATAGTATTGTATTCGCTGCCAGTGATAAGATTTATTTCAGAAAAATCCAAGAATTTTAAAAAACCCAGAACTTTTCTGTAAGGAACATACTGGCTGAAAGGCACGGGATTTATTTCATTATACCTGCCTATAATCTCTAAATCAGGATCGTATAAAAAAGCCGAATTATAATACCCTTTATTATCTCCATCCTGTACATACTGTCCCATAAGCAAATAAAATTTTTCTTCTCTGGCAACTTTTTCTATCCACTCTTTAAAAGCTTTATTTTCATCCATAAACCCCCATATCATGCTTTCCGGGAATACAACCAGTTCTGTGCCTTCTTTAAAAAAACTGCTACTGCTATATTCTTCAGGAATTATCTCAAGCCCGCTTTCAATATATTTATCACCAAGTTTTATATCCGGAAGAACCGCTGCCACCTCTATCTCACTGTAACCTTTATTTTTTATAACCCGGTTTAAATTATTATTTACACTTATAATCCCATAGCCAGAAAATAATACTAAAATGGATACAACTATAATTAAAAATTTAAAATTAACTTTCCTTTTTTTAATAAAAAACAATATTGTTTCAAAAATAGCTACATTAAAAAGCAGGAGTATAAAAGTTACACCATATATACCTGTAAATCTTGTAATATGCATCAGGGGTAAAAAATTATGCTGGCTGTACCCCAGAATACCGATTGTGAAGGCAAGACGGGTTTGTGACCTTATAAATTCTATAAGTATCCAGGCAGCAGGGATTAAAAATAACCTGATATACGGCTGGTGTATCTTACTATATATAAAATATGTTTTTATCCCGAAAATTATGAAACCAACACTTAATAACGGTGTGAGCAATAACCAGGTGTATTTTACCGGAAGAACATTCATCCAGTATGTTACCCCCGCAAAGAAACCAATTCCGCAAATAAGGCTCGCTATTACTGTTTGTTTCAGGTTGGATTTATAGACAACAAATAAAAAAGGTAATAATGAAAACCATGCAAAAAATCCGAGCTCTTTGAAGCTAAGAAATAAAAATAATGCTGAAAGCAGTATCAGTATTAATCTCTGATGATTCTTCATAAATATCATTCTTAATATTTTTTAATATTAAGAATTATACAGGGTTAATATTATTTAATGAATATTATTATAGTTATATAGACACCTTATTTTTATTCGTAACCCGGAAAGTAATCTTTTGTTATGGAGTTTTTAGCAACATTTAAGTTTGATAGAACATCTTCTGCCGCCTTTACCATGTTAAAAGGCCCTGAAACAAAAAAGTTCCTTTTGTTAAAATCATAAACTTTTTCTTTTATTATATCTTCATTTATATGATGCGGCTCATTTATATAATGCACCTTCAGCCACCCGTATTTTTTCTCCATACTATTAAAAATATCACTGAATATAGTCTCTCTGGATTTGCAGAAATATAAAAGAATAGTATCAACCTTATTTCTTTTTCTTCCCATATCCAGCAGTATTGACCTGTATGGTGTTATCCCTATACCTCCTGCAATAAAAACATATTTTGCATCAGGTTCCTTAATTATGAAATCTCCCTCTGGATCAGATGTCTCGATATAGCTACCTTCTTTTAAGCTTATCATTGCTTTTTTAAATGAGCTTCCATTTTTAAAATCAAATTTAGTTGTAATAAAAATATTTTCTTCATAAGGTGCGGAAGATATCGTAAAGTGCCTTTTTTCTCCTCTGTCATCAGGTTTTGAGTGCAATATTTTTAAAAATATATACTGCCCGGCTTTCCATGTTACCCTCTCTTCAGGTTTAAAAACAAATGAAAAGATATTTTCAGTTTCCTTAATTTTTTTAATAAAGGTAACTTTCATATTCCCATTTACTTATTTTATAACTGATATTATTATCACTCCGGGTACAACATTTAATAAAAATAAAGCATACAACTTTAAACAATTATATCATATATATTTGTTTGGAGATTAAACCCTTTAAAATCTCTCTTCTAGTTTTTTAATCTATTATTTCCGTTTTATTTACAATATTATCATAATAGATCTTTTCTAAAATTCCGAATTTCTTTCATATTTGAAGTTCTCAAACCGTTCCATATCACGGGTATCTTTTCCTCTATTTCCTGCTATAAATATGCCGCCCAAACTCGATATAGCCGCTATAACCGTGATAACAGTTAAAGCTATGGCCAGCATTTTTGCCCACCTTAATTTTTTTACGCCAAATACAACCCATATTACCACTGCAACAATAAGTACAGCTATGGTTATATAAGGCATAAATCCTAATAGTTTAAAAACAAAAGAAAAATTATCCGGTCTTGTAACCGGACCGATATCCTGTACTGATAAATTATTCATAGATTTCTCCCTTCATAATAATATAAAAAAATTTTTATATTATTATAAAAATAAAAAATGGAGATAAACTGGAGATTTAAGGAAATATTTATTTCTTTTGCTTCCTGTTGAATAGTGGCATATTAACTTTGAAAGTCACTTCATTTTTATCTCTGTTATAATCAACTTTAATCGTCCCATTATGATTTTCTACTATTTTCTTACTTATGGAAAGACCAAGACCAAAACTCTTCCTTCCTCCTCCTGTCCCTGCTTTATAAAAACGCTCGAATATGTGCGGGATATCCTTTTCCCTGATTTTTTCGCTTGTATTTGTAACACTGTAGACCAGTAGTCCCCTGTCAGTATCATTTTCAAGCTTTATATCAACATCTTTCCCCCTGACACCATATTTTATGGCATTATCTATAAGGTTAAAAAGGAGCTGCTCAACCTGTACATCACTGCCTTCAATAATAAAATTACCTTTTAAATTTTTTTTAAGCTTTAATTCCCTGGACTTAATCTGATTATCAAATAATTTTAAAATCTTATCCAGGGCTTTTCTTACGTCTACTTTCCCGAATTCAACTTTACCCTTATTTTCTTCCATATCCGATAAAATAAGTAATTCTTCGGTTATTTTTGAAAGTCTCATAATTTCACCATCAATCAGGTCCAGTGTTTCAGCATATTCCTTTCTTGTAACGCTCCTTTTCTGCCTTAGCATGTCAATTTTTGTTTTTATTACAGTAAGAGGAGTATTCAGCTCATGTGAAGCATTCTGAATAAATTGCTTCTGTTTTTTAAATGATGTCTCGATTTTATCCAGCATATTATCAAATACCCTTGCCATATTCGAGATAGCATCTTTCCCTTTTAGATTCAACCTCAGATGCAACCTTTTCTCATCTATTTCTTTTACATTTTCCGTAATAACATCGATCTGGTGCAGCATTCTTCTCTGTACAAAAAACCCGCCTGATACTGCTATCGTAATTATTGCGATTACACCACCTGTCAGCATATAAAATATTCTTGAAAAAAGTACCGGAGGGAGGATTTTAAAATTGGGCGGAAGTCCGAATGGCTCAGACTTATTCACATCTCGTAACCTCTCGATAATTATTTTATCCGTCCCTTCTAGATGTTTGGCTACAGAAATAATATATCTTTCCCCTCTGAGGTTATAGCTGTAAACAAAATATATTAAAAAACCATAAAGGATTAAAGAAACAAGCAAAATTATTACAAACCACAGGACTATTTTTTTTTGAATCGTAAGTTTCATAATTCCAGCTTAACCTCCATCGTCCTCTATCCTGTATCCTGAGCCATAAACAGTTTTTATAATTCTTCCGGATTTACCCAGCTTTTTCCTTAAATTCTTTATATGAGTATCTACTATATTGGTAAAAATATCTACATTTCTATCCCAGGCATGTTCAAGAATCTGGTTTCTGCTTACCAGCTGCCCTTTACACCTTAATAGGTATTCTAAAATCATAAATTCTTTTTTTGTTAGTTTCATTTCACTCCCACTTGCAAACGCCTGTTCCCTGTCAAGGTCGATTTTTATGTCAAATGTTTTAAGTATATTTTCCTTATTTTTTGAATTTCTTCTAAGCAGCGCCTTTAACCTTGCCAGTAATTCAGAGAATTCAAATGGTTTGGTAAGATAATCATCAGCTCCGCAATTTAATCCTTCAACAATATTTCCTATCTGTTTTTTGGCAGTAAGCATAAGTATAAAACTGCTTATTTTCTCTTTCCTCATTTTTCTACATAAATCTTCTCCTGATATATCAGGCAGCATGAGGTCAAGGATTATAACATCATAATCAAATTCACCTACCATATCGTAACCTTCCTGACCTCTGTAGGCCACATCGGCAATAAATCTATGCTGCTTAAGTCCTAATTTGAGATTGTCAGCCACTGATTTTTCATCTTCAATTATAAGTATCTTCAATTTATTATCCTTTAATTAATTAAAATCTTTTTTTAATTGTTATCATAATCCTTTTTAATTTTATACTAAATGAGTATAAAACAATTTTAAAAACTATTCATGCCTTAATGAATCAATAGGATGCAGTCTTGCTGCTCTCATTGCAGGAAAAATACCGAATACCAGTCCTATTATTGTAGAAAATGACAAAGCCAGAGCTATTGGAAAAGTTGTAATGAGTGAACCTAAGTCAGTAAAAGTATTCAAAACCCAGGTTATAAGACCCGCAAAACCTATTCCAATAACACCTCCCGATAAACTTAACACCAAACTCTCGGTTAAAAATTGTACCATCACATCTCTATTTTTAGCTCCTATCGCCTTTCTTATACCAATTTCTCTTGTTCTCTCAGTAACTGACACAAACATAATATTCATAATTCCTATACCTCCGACCAGAAGTGATATTGCTGCTATGCTTGTTAGTGTAATTACCAGAATATTTGTAACCGTACTTGCAACTTCAAGAAGCTGCTCGGAGCTGCTCACTTCAAAGTCATTAGCTTCACCCGGTAGTATATGATGTTGGACCCGCAGGATTTCTTTTGTTTCCTCCATAGCCATATCTATACTGTCTTCGTCGATAACCTTTGCTGTTATCTGACTGATCGTGTCTGTTCCATATAAATTGTTCTGTGCTGTCGTAACCGGTATAATAACGGAATTGTCCGTACTTGTGCCAAAAGTGTAACCTGTTGTATCTAACGTTCCCATAACTATAAACTTTTTCCCCCCAATCTTTACTTCTTTGCCAACAGGATCCGTTTTCCCAAAATAATCCGAAACCACATTATATCCAATGATAGCCACGCTTGTTGAATTAGATATATCCCCTTCCGTAAAAAAACTCCCTTTATCAATCTCATAGCCCATAACTTTTAAATAATCTTCTGATGTAGAAATTACATTTATATTACCGCTCCAGCTTTTATAGGAAAATTCAAGGTTTCCCGCAGTTAATATAGGAACTACTTCTTTAATTAGCTCCGATTTTTCTTTTAAGGCATCGACATCCTCCAGATATAGCTCTCCTGCTACGATTTCCTCTTCCTCTTCTTCAAACATCATTCTTAAACCACCCTGCTGACCTTCCTCCGTACCCATTCTTAACTGTGTACTACTACCAGCTTGATTTCCACCTTTAAATGCCTGGTCCCTTCCCGGAGATACCGCAATAACATTGGTTCCGATGCTCTGTATATTCTCTGTTATAGATGCCTCTGCTGCTGCTCCAACAGACATTACTGCTACTACAGAGCCGACACCGATGATAATTCCCAGCATGGTAAGAAAAGACCTTAATTTATTTAAAGCCAGGGATTTAAAAGCAATCTTTATATTTTCAATTATCCTTCTCATCCGGATATACCCTCTTTCATGTTATTTATCTTTTCTTCCAGTACCGGCATATTTCCCAATCTCTCTAATGCGTTAATGGGATCTTTTATAATCTCTTCTCCGTTTATCAGTCCATCTTTTATATAAACTATTCTTCCTGCATGTTTTGCAAGTTCAATTTCATGGGTAACAAAAAGAATGGTCTTTCCATCTCTGTTTAATTTCTGGAATATGGCCATAATCTCTTCACCTGTCCTTGAGTCCAGATTACCTGTAGGTTCATCTGCAAGTATTATTGCAGGATTATTGATAATAGCCCTCGCAATAGCAACTCTCTGCCTCTGTCCTCCTGATAATTCCCCTGGTCTGTGTTTTATCCATTCGCTTAATCCTACCGAATCTATTACCTCATTTATCATATCCTTTCTCGGCATAGATGTTTTCTCCTTTGAATAAATTAGTGGCAACTCAACATTTCCCGTGATATTGACCCTCGGGAGCAGGTTAAAAGTCTGGAACACAAAACCAACTTTTTTATTCCTTATCTCTGCCAACTGGTCATCATTTAATTTATCTATATTTTTGTCTTCAAGTATGTAAGTCCCCGATGTGGGAGTATCAAGACAGCCCATCATATTCATAAGCGTTGATTTTCCTGAACCGGAAGGTCCCATGATGGACAGGAATTCACCTTGTTTTACTTCAAGATTAATCCCCCTTAATGCATTTACTTTAAAATCACCAATTTTATAAGTCCTGGTGACATCTTTAATTTTTATTATCATATCTTCCATATTTTATATAATACTGCTTAAAAAATTTTTCCGATCTATCATATCCTCGAAGTTACGACTATATCTCCTTGATTAAGTCCTGAAGTAACTTCTATATAAGAATAATCATTTATTCCTGTAGTAATTTCCGTTTTCTTTACGGATTCTTCCCTGTCTCCCGTATCTTCTTCCCCTGAAACCAGTACATCCACGTAGCTTTTCCCACCTTCCTCATAAACTGCCTGAATAGGGACACAAAGGACATCTTCTGCCATTTCCACCACGATATCGATACTTGCTGAAAAACCATAAAAGATTTCGGCATTCTCCGTATTATCAAAATCAACAACTATTTCGAATGAAGCTATATTTCCCTCTTCAATCATTACGGGTATTATTTTTTTTACCTTTCCTGAAAATTGGTAATCAGGATATGCATCAAGAGTAATATATGCTTTATCGTTCACTAAAATTTTTGGTATATCCGTTTCACCTATAGTTGCTGTTATTAGAAAATTTTTGTTTGTTATAGAAATGGAATTACTCCCAGAATTATTATTTCCTTCTTCAAAATCAGATGAAATAACCAGACCATCATAGGCAGCATATAATATATAATCATCAAGGTCTTCCTTTGCCAACTCATAATCCATCCTTGCAAGCTCAAGCTGAATTTCTGCCTGTTTTATATTAAATCTTGTTGATTCTATTTGTTTTTCCGCTGACTGCAGATTTGATAAATTGCTCCAGTAATTAGTTGACTGGCTTATTAATGTCTGATTATAAGAAGATTCGGCCTGAGACTTCGATGAATCTGCCGATACTTCAGTTGACTCCAGCTGTTCCTCTGCTGATTCTACACTTGATTCATACTGGGCCATCTGCATTTCTGTCGTAGAATGGTCTGCCTCTGCCAGCGCCAGCATTTCTTCTGCCTCCTCAAGGGCTCTACTAGCACTCTTATATGATAGCTCGGCGCTTTCATTTGCACTTTCCAGGGAACTGAGAGCACTTTTTGCAGACTCTTCCGCCTTCTCGGTATCAAGCTCTGCCAGCTGGATGGTTATATGATTTGAATCAAGAGCTGACTGGTAATTTAATTTAGCTGTTTTTAAAGAAATTTCTGAGAGCTTTAGATTTTTCTCAATCTGCTCAAACATGGACATTCCCTCTGAATTATCTATTTTTACCAGTATGTCGCCTTTTTTAAAATAATCCCCTTTTTCAACGGCAGACAGTATCTCACCTGTGACCTGCATGTTGTAATTATTCATAGAACCTGAATCTACAAGACCTTCCGTAGAAACTGTCTGGTAAATGCTGCCCTTCTTTACCTCAAATATCTCTATTCCCTGATTTTCTTCCCCTTCTGGAAAATTAGAAAATGGCCCCATGCCGCTGCATGAAGTAATTGTAACTGTAATTAAAAGTAAAATAACCGGACAAGAAACCATACATAATACTTTTATCCTTTTTTTAAAAGTCATATTTTCACCTTTTTAAACTATTTTTAAAATTACGGTTAAAATTATATTATAAAAAAATGAAGAAATTTTGGAGTTTACAAAATTAGTTCATAAATAGATATATTCACTGTTTCTCAATAAAATCTTCATTATCCCCTGTTAAAATAAAGTTGTCAGTAAATTTAAAAAAGTTTGTCTGGATTCTTAATATCCACCACGTAGCTACCTAATAACTGATTTAATATCGTAGATTGAGGAGGTGGTATAGGAAATATAAACTAAAAACAGAAAACTTAAAGTAATGCAGCGTAAAAAAACGGGTAAGAAAATCTTACCCGTTTTGATTTTGTTATACTAAAATATTTATTATAATACCTATATTTTATAAAGCGTTTTCCAACTATATATTATAATATATAGTTTTCTAATAATTTTCTAAACAATCCCCAATAATACCTTTATAAAATTTTAATAAAACTTTTATAGATTAATTTTGTAATCATCATATGCAATTTTCACATCTACTTTCCCTTCTGCGTATTCATCTATTTTTTCTTTTAGTTCACCTTCATCCATAGTAACTACCTGCTTTCCACAGTGGGTAATTATTAATTTTTCCAGCCCGTATTTCTTGCACCATCCTATTATCGTTTTTATCCTGGTATGGCCAAAAATCTTATTATCTCTTCTCCTTACCATATTTATATTCAGACTTGATCCGTCAGCTATCAATAAATCAATGCCATCCAGTACAACTGACTTATCTTCTTTAAAATCAAGAATATCAGGTGCATAAATTATAGTTCTATCCCCCTTTATCCTGTATGCTACCGCAGGACACCTCAGTGAATGAAGAACCTCAAACGCAGTTATCTCAAAATCTTTTAACCTGTATTCAACCCCACTTTTGATAATTCTATGGCTTGCAGGTTTATACTTACCGTAATCTAAAGTAACACCGGTCATGTACACAGGTATCTTTATACTTTTCATATCTTCAACTGTCCATGAATAGTGATCAGGATGTGCATGCGTAATTAATAAAAAATTAAAATCATCAATTTTTTCTACCAGCCGGGGGTTACGTTTTACTCCCAGGTCTATGAGAACCCTGGTATTTTTATAATTTAGGATGAGTGATGAATGATATTTATGTCTGGCACTGCTTTCTTTAATTTCCCCTTTTGTGCCCGGGAATTCTATTTCCATATCTTTTATTCCCTTATCATTGCATTTAATTTCCTGCCCAGGTTTTCAAGTATCCTTTTTTTTATTATCTCTATTTCCGTATCTTTTAAAGTTCTTGAATCATCCCTGAAACTAAGGGAATACGCCATACTTTTTTTATCGCTGTCTATCTGCTCTCCCCTGTATATATCAAAGAGCCGTAATTCTCTTAACAGTTCTGTACCGCTCTTTTCTATCTCCCTTATGATTTCCTCACTCTTTACTTTTTCATCAACCACAACTGCCAGGTCAATGTCTATAGAAGGAAATACCGGTATAGTCTTATATCTCATTACCTCTTCTATATTATTTACAAAATTATCCAGATCAAGTTCCATATAATAGATATCCTGGTCTATCTCTGCCTCATCAACTATCGATGGATGGACTTTCCCTATTATACCGGTAACTTTTCCATTAATATCTATTTTGCCGCTTATCCGGGGATGGAAAAATTTATACTGTGCTTCTTCTATTTTAAGTTTATGTTCTGGATAATACATTCTTTTTAGAAATTCCAGTATTCCTTTTAAGTCATAAAAATCTACATTTCTTTCTACCTCATCCCAGCTTTTTCTTGCTGCCCTTCCACTAAGCACCATACCGAGCTTGTTTATTTCAAGAGGCAATAATTTATTTTCCTTTCTTTTAAAAACTTTTGATATTTCAAATATACTTATATCTTTTATACTGTGATTAATATTATCCTTTATATTTTTCATGAGTGCCGGAAGAAGTGATGTTCTCAAATATTTGAAATCTTCATTAATTGGGTTTAATATTTCTACATTTTCCCTATAACCTTCTTCAAGATTTAAACCATATCTTTTAATTTCTCCTGCATTTATAAAAGAATAATTTATAACTTCATTTAGACCTATATTACACAGAGACTGCCTTATTTCCCTTACTTTCTTCTGGTAATGTGTATACTTGCCTCTTTTATTACTGGCACGGGTGGGTATGGAATCCAATTTATCATATCCGTAAATTCTTGCTATCTCTTCAATCAGGTCTATTTCTCTTTCCAGATCTTCATACCTGTAAGAGGGAACAGCAGCTTCTATTGTATCCTTTTTTACTTTATTACTAATTTTTAAACGGGTAAGTATATCTGATATTGTATCCTTTTTAATGATTTTTCCTAAAACATTCCCTACTTCTTTTACCCTTAAAGTTACCTTTCTTTCTCTTTCTTTTTTATCATATTTATCATAGATACAACCTTCTTTATCGAACCCTGTAATTTCATTTAAAATATCCTCAAACCTTCCTATAGCAAATAATGTAAGAAGAGGGTCAATTTTTTTCTCAAACCTGTTTGATGCCTCTGAACGAAGCCCCAACTTCTTAGAAGTTCTCATTATTGAAGGACCATTAAAGTTTGCTGATTCTAAAAGTACGTTTTCAGTTCCTTTATCTATCTCAGTATTAATACCCCCCATAATACCAGCTATAGCTACTACCTTTTTCCCGTCTGCTATCACAAGGGCATCATTATCAAGTATTCTTAAAGAATCATCAATTGTTTTTATTTTCTCTTCTTTCCCTGCTTTTCTTACTATAATTTTATCTGAATATAAAAGGTCTTTATCAAAAGCATGGAGTGGCTGCCCTGTTTCAAACATAACATAATTAGTCAGGTCAACAATAAGGTTTACTGGTCTTACATCACACATTATTAACCTGTTTTTAATCCATTGAGGAGATTTTATACCAGGAATATTTTTAAAAATTTTTGCCGAGTAGCGGGGACAGAGAATATTATCCTCTATCTCAATAGTAAATTTTGAATCTGTATTTAATCTTTTTTCAATGTCATAATCAGGCGTTTTAAGTCTTAAACCATTTAGGGCACTTATCTCTCTTGCAATTCCTATTATACTCAGGCAGTCAGGCCGGTTAGGAGTAATTTCAAGCTCAAAAACAATATCGTCCAGGCCTGTTGACTTTGCAAAACTTTCTCCTACTTTACAGCTATCTTCCAGAATCATTATTCCTTCCGACTCCGGGGAAAGCCCCAGTTCCATTTCAGAGCACATCATTCCGTCAGAAACCTGCCCTCTTATCTTACTTCTTTTTATAGGAGTCCCTTTTATTACTGCTCCTGGAAGTGCAACAGCCACCCTGTCTCCGTTTTTAAAATTCTTTGCGCCGCATACTATATCTGATACTTTTGTTCCTATATCAACTCTGCATACAGATAATTTATCAGCATCCGGATGCGAATGAAAATCTTTAACCTCACCTACTATTATATCTTTATATTTTCCGCCTATGTCTTCAACTTTTTTAACTTCAGAGCCGCTCATAGTTAGTAAATCGGCTATTTTTTCAGTATCAAGCTTATCTGTATCCAGGAATTCTTTTACCCAGTTTAGAGTTACCTTCAATTAATATATCATCCTCTCACCAAATATAATTAGCCAAAATGTTCTTTTTTAAAAAATTTAAAATAAAATATATTAAAGATTATATATATTAGAAGTTAGAACTGGCAAATAAACCTCATATCATTTTCAAAAAATAATCTTAAATCATCAATTCCGTATTTTAACATGCAAATTCTTTCTATTCCCATCCCAAAAGCAAAACCGCTTACTTCTTCAGGGTCATAACCCACAAAAGAGTACAGACTGGGGTCTACCATTCCCGCACCAAGAATCTCCAGCCAGCCGCTTCCCGAGCATACCCTACATCCTTTTCCTCCACATATATTGCAGGATACGTCAACCTCGGCACTCGGTTCCGTAAATGGAAAATAATGTGGCCTGAACCTTACTTTTCTATCTTTACCAAAAATCTCATGTGCGAATGTCTCCAGTGTCCATTTAAGATTACCGAAATTTATATCCTTATCCATGACCAGGCCTTCTACCTGCGTAAACATGGGGGTATGTGATACATCATAATCCCTCCTGTATACTTTACCCGGTACTATTATAAGTAGTGGAGGTTTATTCTTTTCCATATATCTTATCTGAACAGGCGAGGTATGGGTCCTAAGTAAAACTTTATCAGATATAAAAAATGTATCATGTAACGACCTTGCAGGATGGTCCAGAGGTGTATTTAAAGCCTCAAAATTATAATAATCGGTTTCAACTTCCGGTCCCTCAGCAACCTGAAACCCCATACCAATAAATATATCCTCAATTTCTTCAGTTACCCTGGAAATTATGTTCTTCTTACCATTTGCTAACTTCCTTCCAGGTAACGACAGGTCAATGCTTTCTCCTTTAAGTTTCTTTTCGTACTCTACATTTTTTAGATCTTTTTCTTTTTTAACAATTCCTGATTCAATTTTACCGCGTGCAATATTTAATTTTTTCCCGGTAACCGGTTTTAGTTCCACAGGCAAACTGCCTATATTTTTTAACGCTCCAACAAGAAAACTCTTTTTACCAATATACTTTGCTCTTATCTTATCAAGGTCCTCGAGGCTTTTTGTTGATTCCAGCTCGCTATTGAATTTTTTTAGCTCTATTGATATTTTTCTATCCAGCTCATCTATCTTTTTTTCTTCTTTATCCATAACTTTTATTATGCCAGCTTTTTTTTGCAACCTCAGCTAACTCTTTAAAAGCAGCCGAGTCATTTACAGCCATTTCTGATAGCATTTTCCTGTTAATATTTACACTTGCTTTCTTTAATCCAAAAATAAATTCATTATACGACAGGCCGTTTATCCTAGCTGCCGCATTTATCCTTATAATCCACAATCTTCTGAAGTTCCTTTTATTATTCTTTCTATCCCTGTATGCATAACCCATTGATTTAACAAGCTGCTCTTTGGCTATCTTATAGCTTCTACTCTTAGAACCATAGTAGCCCGATGCTTCTTTCAATATTTTTTTATGCTTTTTACTTTTAATCGCCCCTCTTTTAACTCTGGTCATTCAAATCACACCTTTCTTTATCTGCATAAAAGTCTTTTTACTTTTTTCCTATCTGAAGAAGACACTTCCTGCATTTTGCCCAGCCGCCTTTTTCTTTCAGCACTTTTCTTTGTTAGAATATGGCCCTTATAAGCTTTTACTCTTAATATTTTCCCACTGCTGGTTACCTTAAACCTTTTGGCAGCCCCTTTATGAGTTTTAATTTTTGGCATAACAAAAATCCTTCCATTAAAATTTTTTCAAGTTCTATACTTATTTTGAAACAGGGGCAAAAATTGTTATTATATTATAGCCCTCTGCCTTTGGCTCCAGCTCAAGGGTAAATTTATCACTCAGTTCTTCCATTAACTTCTTCAGTATATCCATACCAATTTCCTTATGTACTATCTCTCTTCCCCTGAACATAACTGTTATTTTTACCTTATAACCACTGTTTAAAAATTTTTCTATCTGCTTTTTTTTGGTATTAAGGTCATTTTTGTCTATTTTTGGCCTTAACTTTACTTCTTTCACAATAATCTGTGATTGCTTTTTTTTCTTCTGCTTTTCCGATATTTCAAGCTTGTACTTATATTTCCCATAATCCATTATCTTACAGACAGGTGGCTTGCTCCCCGGTGAAACTTCAACCAGATCCAGCCCCTTTTGATCAGCATTTTTTAAAGCTTCTATTGTTTCAACAATTCCAATCTGCTCACCATCTTCAGATATTAGCCTGATCTCCGGTACTCTGATTTGTTCATTTACCCTGATTCTTCTATTATCTTTAAATTTGCACCCCCTCGGGTATATTTTTAAAAAAAATAGGTAGATTAAATCATCTACCTATATATTTAAGTTTATACATAAATAACCAGATTAACAGGCCTACTAAACCGCCACCTGGTGAGAAATAGATGATTTCTACTTATTTTTATTATTTTATCTATTTTATAACAAATTTATATTAGTAATTTTGGAATTATACTAATTATTAACAATTTTGTCCATACTATTTACTTATCGACTCCATCTCTTCTTTTGGCAGATACTCTTCTTTCCAGGCCTTATCAGCTATTACTTTATACTCAGCCGCATACTTATCCAAATCATTAGCCAGTGATGTTATGAGAGTTTCTGCACCTTCATGCGTCGGATAAGCACCAGTCTCAGCAACTATATCTCTTAGCACCCATGGGTTATCAAGGAAACTACATGGCCTTAAGTGATTCTCTGTATATGGTTGCCTTTTCCTGAATCCCATAAAGAAATCAGATGTCAAAACCTCTGTAAGACTTTTCTCTTTGATATTATCAGCAGCAAAGTGGACAAATACGCAGGGCTCTACATCTCCATTTACATTTATATGCAAGTAGTTCTTCCCGCCTGCCATACAACCATTTACCAGCGGACCGTCATTCCAGAAATCAGCTACTATTATATTCTTGGTTCTTCTAATCTCCAGAATCCTTTGTCTCCTGTAATCCCTTTGTTCCGGTGTAGGCATAAGCTCCAGATTCGGCTCCCTTCCTATAGGGACATAATTAAAGTACCATCCAATAAAAGCTCCCTTTTCTATAAAAAGGTCAATAAATTCATCACTAGCTACAAGCTCGTTATTTGACCTTGTAGCAGTTACAGAAAATCCAAAAAGAACACCGTTTTTATTAAGCGCATCCATTGCCTTCATAATTTTTGACCAGACTCCCTTGCCTCTTCTTCCATCAGTTTCTTTTTCAAAACCCTCAACACTTATACATGGAATTGCATTTCCCAGTTCTGACAGCTTTTTTGCGAATTTATCATCAATCATTGTTCCATTGGTGTAAATCTGGAAGAAAGAATTATTATGCCTTTCCAGAAAATCAAAAAGATGCGGCCATATAGTCGGCTCCCCGCCTGTAATTACAAAGAAATAAAGGCCTATATCATTAGCTTCATCTATTATTCTGTTGCACACATCATATGGAAGGTCGTCTTTTTTTGAGTACTGCCATGCATAGCACCCGATACATCTTAAGTTACATTTCATAGTAGGGCTAATTACTAAATGATTGGGGGGGGTTATACCATATTTTTTAGCAAATGCAAGTCTTTTTGGCTGGCCCTGAATCATAGCATTATTAATCAAATTCATTATTACTTTATTTCTAACACTTGGTGAAACTCTTGTTGCTGCTTTCTTCAAACTTATAAGAAGGTTTTCCATGAAATCTCTCTCTTCTTTCTTTTTCAGCTTATATACCCTTCCTTTAACCATCAAAAGCCATCTTTCATCGGAAATCCTGGGGAGTACTTTTAATGCATTCTGTATAGCCGTCTTCGTAGTATACAATTTTACTCTTTCCTTTAATGTCATTTCGCATACTCCTTTATAGATATGCCATATATAAGAGCCATTATTTGCTAAAATCCGAATCTCAAAAATGTTATATTAAATTATAAGAATATTATTATAAAAAATAAAGTGCTAAAAATTCTGCCTAATATATCATCTCCTTATTCTCAACTACTTTTTTTAATTCCCTTTCAAAATCTTTTAATTTTATTTCTTTTATGTCGCCGCCAATCTTTTTTCTTATAGTAATAGTATCAGTTTTTTTCTCATTCTCACCAATTATAACCATATAGGGTATCTTTTTTATTTCAGCCTGCCTTATCTTCTTACTTAAGGATTCCACCCTGTTGTCCATCTCCACCCTGAAACCACCATTTTTTAAGTAGCCATTTACTTTTTTCGCATATTCATAATATTTTTCAGAAATGGGAAGAATTATAATCTGCCGTGGCGCAAGCCATGGAGGTAATTTACCGCTATAGTGCTCAAGTATAATTCCCAGAAATCTCTCTATGCTGCCCAGCACAGTCCTGTGGATCAATACAGGCCTGTGCCCTGTATTGTCTTCTCCCATATATTCAATGTCAAATTTTTCCGGCATAGCAAAATCCAGCTGTATGGTTCCGCACTGCCATGTCCTGCCTAGACAATCCATTATATGAAAATCTATTTTTGGGCCATAAAAAGCTCCTTCTCCCTCATTTATTATATATTCCAGCCCGCTACCCCTGACTGCTTTCTTTAAAACACTCTCTGCTCTGTTCCACATCTTATCGTTTCCTATCCTCTTTTCCGGTCTGGTTGAAATTTCAACTTTATATTTATCAAAACCAAAAACTTTATAAATGCGTTCCACTAGACTTATCACACGGTGTATTTCACCCTCTGCCTGCTCCTCTGTGCAGAATATATGAGCATCATCTTGGGTAAAACTTCTTACCCTGAACAGCCCGTGCAGAACACCTGACTTTTCATGCCTGTGAACCAGTCCCAGCTCAGCAATTCTTATAGGAAGTTCTTTATATGAATGCTGGTTTGATTTATATATTATAATGTGCCCGGGGCAGTTCATTGGCTTTACTGCAAAATCCCCTTCATCGATCTTTACAAAATACATATTTTCCCTGTAATTATCCCAGTGGCCGGAAGTTTTCCACAGCTCATTGCTAAGTATCATTGGAGTATTTACTTCCATATATCCTTCTTTATTATGCTCTTCCCTCCAGTAATCCAGTATTATATTTATTAGCTGTTTTCCCAGTGGATGGAAAAATGGGAACCCGGGAGCTTCCTTATGAAAACTAAACAAATCCAGGTCTTTTCCAATTTTTCTATGGTCACTCCTTTTTGCCATCTCAAGCTTTTTTAAGTACTCTTCTAAATCTTCTTTTTTAAAAAATGAAGTACCGTATATCCTTGTAAGCATCTTGTTTTTCTCGTCTCCCCTCCAGTACGCCCCCGCAACACTTAACAACCTGAATGCTTTTGCCTTTCCCGTGGAGGGTATATGAGGCCCCTTGCATAAATCAACAAAGCCGTCGCAGGTATATATGCTGACCTTTTCATCTTCAATTCCATTTATTAATTCAATCTTATATCCGTTATCCTTAAACGATTTTAATGCTTCTTTTTTGCTTATTTCATCTCTTTTAAACTTATAATCCGAATTCACAACATTTTTCATTTCTTTCTCAATTAAAGGGAGGTCTTCTTCTGATACATCTTTTGAAGTCTCAAAATCATAATAAAACCCATCCTTTATTGCCGGACCAATAGCAAACTTCGCATCTGGAAATATTCTTTTTATAGCAGTTGCCATTATGTGGGATGTGCTGTGATTCAATATATCGCGGGCTTTTTCATTATCAGTGGTAATAATATTAAAAACAGAATCTTTTTCTACTCTGTAATCTAAATCAACCAGCCGGCTGGAAACACCATCACCTGCCTCACTAACCAGTTCAGCAGCCACTGCCCTTCCTGCTACAGACTTATCTATTTTATTTAAGGCTTCCAGGATGCCTGAACCCTCTTCTATTATTATTTTCCCTATATTTTTAAAATAAACTTCAATCATCTTATTTATATAATTATTTTTTTAAAGAATTATCTATTTACTATTATATAACCCCACACAAATTACATCATATAACTTTATACCTTAATAAATAAATAATAAAATAAATCTTTTATAAAAAAATGGAGCGGAAGACGGGATTCGGACCCGCGACCCCCACCTTGGCAAGGTGATGCTCTACCAGCTGAGCTACTTCCGCTAGATATAATCGCACTTAAATATATTATATTATCATTTTTTGCAAAACAAATAATAGCCAGTGTGATAATAAAAGTCAAATAATACAACCAATAGTATATTACAATTTATTGTACCGTCTAAAATAAATATTTAAAACTTTTCTGTCTGTCATATAAAGCAAGATATTATTTTAGTATTCACGGAATCTTAAAGGAATCCCTTTTTTTATTAATTATTATCTTATATAATTAAATTCAATTTTTTTAATTTCCATTAAAATATATATATAATACAAAGCTAATCTATAAGTAATTTAAATGAACGAGCAATTATCATATGATGCTGAATCACAAAGTAGGGGGTATTTCCCTTTTATGGAGCCTGACGAGAAAACTGTTTTCACAGCACCGGGTAACCTTGAAAATATAGTTGACGGTTATCTTGTCCTGACCAATAAAAAGTTATTCTTTTATTTTTTTTCCAATATAAACCGTGAAAAAAGATTTATAGCGACTTACCCTTATATTATTTCTGCTAAATTAAAGAATGGTGTTCTCTACTCTACTTTAACAATAGAGAACAAAAAAGAAAGCATTGATATATATAAGTTAAGAAAAAAAGACTCCCTGGAATTTTACAGGTTATTAAATAATATAATCAAAAACAATAAAAAAGATTAATATCTGCTACATAATAGTAAATTTTCCGCACTATTCATAATGCCTTTGTATCTGCAGAACTAATATCCATATGCTGAGAGGTTTTCCCGCGGTGATTCACCATCATATAGAGGTACGCTACCATATAAATCACCTACTTCTAATTTATCGGTACTGTCCAGTATCCTTACCCAGATACCTCTCCTACCAAAATTTTTTGCATCTTTTTTTGAATCAAAATATATATCTAACCTGTTACCCTTAATCTTTCCCCCTGTATCTTCTGCTGTAAAAATACCCATATTCTTTATCTCCACCTCTGTTCCCAGGGGTATTATATCAGGATCCACTGCGATAATTCCTTCTCTTACTTCACTACCTGTTGCGGTTGTGCTATTTGTACCCTGTGCAGGATCATTGGCACTGTACCCGGAAGCAACAAAATAAAACCACTCAACTTCCTTTTCTACTTCCCTGACTATTATCTTTTCTTCCTTTTGTGGAAGCTCAGCTTGTTCTAAAAAAGGTAAGCCCAGCTCAGACAAATTACCTTTTGAAAATATAATTAATACCGCAGCAGATAATAAAACTGCTACAAGAATCCAGAACAAAATATGCACGGTTATATTATAATTTCTCATATCTTATACCTTCTTATGTCGTTTTTATCCATAATAATAATAATTTAATTAAAACATCTTTTAATAACATTGCACAAAGCTCATTATTATATATAAAAAATTGAGAAAATCAACCCTTAAATTATTACAAAGGGAAATTTTATACATTTTATAAATCCCTCTTGACCGAACATATGTTTGGTAGTAATATAAAAATATCCAGTTCTGTTTAATAAATTTAATCAGCCCGGCAGGTAAAAATGGCTCTTTTTTCTCATCTCAATGTACATAGTGAATACAGTTTGATGGAATCAACGGTAAAAATAAGTGATTTGATTACTGCCACTATCATAAAAGGCATGAACGCAGTGGCTCTTACTGACAGATATGTGATGAGCGGCATTATTAAGTTTTATGAAGAAGCAATCAGCAGGAACATAAAGCCTCTGCCTGGATGTGAGGTATGTATTGATAACAGCGGCATGTTTTCGAATCTGATTATACTTATAAGAAACAGAAAAGGATACGGGAATTTATGCGAGTTGGTAAGTAGATCTCATCTTGAAAGAAGAGGACCCCTACCTGTTATTAAATTATCTGACCTTCAAAAAATGGGTGAAGGGCTCATAGGGCTCACCTGCTTTAAAACAGGTGAGATTCCCTTATTGATAAAAGCGGGAAAAGCTATGGAAGCGATGCGTTCAGCAGCATGCTACCAGAAAATATTTGGGGATAATTTTTTTCTTGAAGTCCAGAGATATCAGGAAACAGCCCCCTATTCATCTTCTTATTCCGAAGCAATAATCAACTTTGCCATAAGACACAACTTATCCATGGTAGCGACAAACAACGTCCATTATCTTAATAAACATGATTACAGAGCATATAAATACCTTTTTAAGATAAAAACCATGGGAACAAAAAATAATGGCCCGTCAGACCCTGTTGACAGTGACCAGTATTATCTTAAATCTTCATCGGAGATGGCTACCCTATTTTATGATATACCACAGGCAATTTCCAACACCGGACTTATAGTTGAAAGATGTAACCTAAAACTACATATCCCGGATATATCTCCCCTGCTCTATAAGACCCCGCATAAAAATAAGGCAGAAAGAAAGAAACTCATAAAGCTATGTTTTAAAAATGGACTTAAACACAGATACAAAAATAACCCTCCTGCAGGAACTATCAGCAGGTTAAAAAAAGAGCTAAAGACCATAATTCAGATGGGATTTTGCAGACATTTCCTTATAGCTGCTGAAATAGCAGAGTTTGCCCGTAGAAATAACATCCCTATCTGCGGCAAGGGCTCCTCTGCCGGAAGTATAGTATCCTATCTACTGGGTATATCCGATATTGACCCGGTAACAAATAATCTTTACTTTGAAAGATTTTTGAATCAAGAAAGAGAAGAAACTCCGGATATAGATATTGACATCTCCAGTAAAAGGAGGGCTGAATTAATAAAGCATCTGACTTCTCTTTATGGTAAGACCAGCATCTCCAGGGTATGCACCTTCTCTACCCTAAAACCCCGGGCTGCAGTAAGAGAAGCAGGAAGAATCCTTGGCTACAGCTCTGAAGAGATAAATGAGGCAATAAAGGAGCAGCAGGTCTATCTTTCCCTTTACTCAGGCAGCCGGTATGCTGACAATAATCACAACAGGGCTGCAGATTATACAGATATAAAAAACACATGTTATCAAAGAATGAAATATATATCAGAAAAAATTAGAAATTATCCAAGACATACTTCCATGCACCCTTCTGCGTTTATTGTATCCACTGCCAGTCTGGAAAGAAAAGTCCCGCTCAGCTTATCCGAAACCGGTGAAATAGTAAGCCAGTATGAAATAAGCAGCATAGAAAAGCTTGGATTACTAAAAATAGACCTTATAAGCTCCCTTACTTTAAGCTTGATAGATGATGTGGCTGAAATGTTGAAAAACAAAAGAAATATAAACTTTAATATCCACCAGATTAAATACAATGACCGTAAGGCTTTCAACTTAATAAAAAATGGAAAAACCCTCGGAGTTTTTCAACTTGAGAGCTCCGGTATTAGAAAACTTGCTACAAAAATAAAACCATCTTCCGTTAATGATATCACCCATCTTATTTCTCTCTACAGGCCTGCCCCGGCGTCCACAGGAATGGTAGAAAACTTCATCAGGAGAAAATCTGGAAGAGAAGAAATTACCTACCTGCATAAAGACCTTAAACCAATTTTAAATGAAACTTACGGAATAATACTATACCAGGAACAGGTCATGAAAATAGCAGTAAAAATAGCTGGCTACTCACTGAGTGAAGCAGATAATTTGAGAAAAGCAATAGGTTGCTTATCTACAGAAAGGATAAAAAATGAGGAAGAAAAATTTATAAAAGGTGCTGCAGGCAGAGGATATCCCATAAATACAGCAAAGAAAATTTTTAAATTAATATCCAGATTTACCAGTTACAGCTTTGTTAAAGCTCATGCCGCTGCTTATGCCTGGTTATCTTACAGGACTTGCTATATAAAGACCTATTACCCTGCAGAGCTTATATCCGTTATACTGACAAACAATTCAGGTTATTACAGTAGAGCCCGGTATATTGAAGAAGCAAGGCGGCTCGGCATAAAAATAAAGCTTCCGCATATTAATAAAAACGGTTTTGAATTCTCCACTGAAGATGAAGGTAAATCCATAAGGATATCTCTGCTTACAGTAAATCAACTGGGACAGACTACCGTCCAATCAATATTAGAAGAAAGAGCCAGAAATGGAAACTTCAAAAACTTTTCTGACTTTTATTACAGAATTTCGAAAAACTTTAAAATAACAGAAAAAGCAACTGAAAATCTTATAAAAGCAGGAGCATTTGACTTTACAGAAACCAACAGGAAAAAGCTTCTTCTTTATTATCATTATTTAAAAAATGCCAGGACTGGCAAAAACACCATCCGGGATAGCAGTACCTTTCTTTCCCGGGAGACCTGCTGCCCTGAAGATTTTAATTTAAAAAAAAAGCTTTTTATGGAAGAAAAAACTCTGGGATTCTGTGCAAGCCATTCTCCCCTTTATTATTTCATAAGCGAGCTTAAAAAATACCATATCGTGAAAAGCAGATACTTTTCCAGCTACCTGGCAGAAAGAGGAACCATATTCACGGCAGGTATTGTTATAAGCAGAAAAATAAAAAAAACCAGAGACGGCAGGGATATACTTCTCTGCACAATGGAAGATTCAGACGGTATATATGAAGTATTATTTCCACCCTGCACCTGTAAGAGAAATCTGAAGATAATAATTAATAGTTCTGTTTTAATAATTGAAGGCAAATTATCTTCCAGGGAGGAAGGAGTATCTTTAATTGGCCAGAATGTAACAAGTCTTACAGATCTAAAAAAAGCCGGGGACAGAAAAAGAAAAGACGTTTTAAAAAATAATCTACTCGCAAAATCAAAACCAGCATGGAAAATTTGAGAAAAATAATACATATAGATATGGATGCCTTTTTTGCACAGATTGAGCAGAGGGATAAACCCGCATATAAAAATAAGCCCGTGATAGTGGGCGGTCCATTAAACAGAGGAGTAATATCAACTGCATCTTATGAAGCAAGGAAATATGGTTTACATTCAGGAATGCCCCTCAGCCGGGCAAAAAAACTATGTCCCGGGGGAATTTATGTCCCTGTTAACATGGAAAAATACCTTAAAGAATCAACACGGATAAGGAAAATATTTTTCCAGTTTACCCCCCTGGTTGAGTTTATAGGTTGCGATGAGGCATTTCTGGACGTAACCGGCTGCCAGAAACTCTTCGGGAATGAGCTGGAAATTGCCCGGAAAATAAAGGGAAAGATATATGAACAGACAAATTTAACTTCCTCGGCAGGAATAGGGCCCAATAAATTTCTGACCAAGCTTGCTTCCAGCATAGGAAAACCCAATGGCTTTACTGTACTTGATAATACCAGAGAAATTATGGAAAAAGTAAAGCTTTTGCCAGTATCCTATTTATGGGGAGTAGGAAAAGTTACAGAAGGAGAACTTAAATCAATGGGAATTGAGACCATAGGCGATCTTGCCGGGACTCCCACGGAGATAATTGAGAGTAAATTTGGTGAAACCGGCAAAATCATACATAAAATGTCAAGAGGTATTGACAACAGAAAAGTAGTGCCAAACCAGGAACCCAGATCAATAGGAAGAGAAGTGACATTCAGCAACGATATAGACAACTGCGGGACACTAAAATCAACACTGCTTAACCTTTCAAAGAAAATATCCAGAAATTTACGCCTTAAAAAATACAGGGGCAAAGTGGTAACCCTTAAAGTTAGATTTTCCAATTTTAAAACAACTACCATGAGAGTTACCCTAAAAAAATATACCTGCAGTATACTGGATATCTATCATGCCTCAGTTGCCATACTTGAAAAGCTGGATATAGAAAGAAAAAAAATTAGATTATTAGGAGTTTATATCAGTAACCTTAAACCCGATCCTATTTTTGAAAATCTTTTCCCGTTAGATGTCTCAAAGGATGAAAGCCTGGCCCGGGCTATTGATAAAATATCAGATAAATTTGGCGACAGCAAGCTAACCATAGCAAGACTAAAAGGTAAAAAATAACTTTTTTATTAGTTTACTCTTCTTTTATAATCTTTATAAACTTCCTTACCAGATTGGGGTCAAATTGCGTTCCGCCGGATTTCTTTAATTCCTCAATAGCTTCTTCCCTGCTCTGCGTATTTTTATAGAACCTGCCGCTTCTCATTACATCATAAGCATCTGCAATAGCTGTTATACGTGAAAGCAAGGGTATATCCTCTCCTTTTAAGCCCTGTGGATAGCCCTTCCCATCCCACCTTTCGTGATGTGTCAAAATATATTCAGCAATGTTGGAAAATTTCTTTGAAGACAATGCTATATTATAACCAATCTCCGGGTAGCTCTTTAATACCTGCCAATCTCTATTACTTAATTCATCTTTCTTTGTTGCAATGTCGTCAGGTATGGCTATTTTACCCAGGTCATGCAGGTCAGCAAGAACTGATAACTCATCCAGTTTACTTTTTGGTAATCCTAAAGACTTACCCATTTTCAATGCCATTTTTCTAACTCTCTTCCCATGCTCCCGTGTCTCAAAGCTGGTCTGCAGCAGGGAATCTATAAGTGATGATATAACAGAATCGGGTATACTCTTAAATTCAAATAATTTGTTCTTATACATCTCATCTTTAGCTTCTCTTATAATATCCTGTATAACCTGCTCGGGACTTTCCTTTGTAGATTTTCCAATAGCAAAATCAAAGCTTGCTTCAGTCTTTTTCTGATTCTTACATGAATCCTTAATCCTGGTTAATATTTTCCCTGCCTCCTCTGCTGTAGTTCTGGGCAGGAGTATTGAAAATTCATCCTCGCCCCACCGTGATATTATATCTTCCTTTCTGCAGCATTCTCTTAAAGCCATTGCTACTGTTTTTAAGACTCTATCTCCCTCTTTATTACCATAAGTATCATTTATTATCTTTAAACCACTTACATCGCCAACAATAAAGCTAAGAGGCAGCTGTCTATCAACATCAAGTCTTTCTATTTCCTCCTCAAAATAACTCCTGTTATATAACCCTGTTAAGTTATCGTGGAACCTTATATACCTTAATCTTCCTTCAGCTTTTTTTCTTCTGGTTATATCATTTATTAATATCTGGATATATTTTACTTTTCCATCTTTCTTAATAAGACCGTAATAAACTTCTCCAAAGAAATCATTACCCTTCTTGTCCTGGCCGGAAATTTCGAAAGGTGTTCCCTCCCTGCCGCTCAGGGCAAAAGAAAATATTTTAAGGTAGCGGGGTATATCTTCTTCACTTAAAAACTTCTGTTCTGTGAAATGCTTTCCTACTACTTCTTTCTTAGATTGACCGAGAAAATCCAATATCCTACTATTGCATGATGTTACAACACCTTTTTCATCAATAGTAATTATTCCAAAAGGCGCGGTGTTAATTAAAATATTATATTTATCACGGCTTTCTTCCAGCGTTTTTTCTGATTGTTTTAAATCAGTCTTTGGAGCTTCAACTTCATACTCATCTATTATATTTCGTAATTTCTCCAGCTCGGAAAGCAGCTGCTCTTTAATTTTTTTATTTTCTTCCATATCTATTCAAGCTATTCTATAAAATATTATGCTATTATCTTTAATTTCTTTTCGATACTATCGATTTCCTTTAAGAAATCACTATTCGCCAAATCTGATTCCAGATTAATCTTACCCAGCTCTTCCATATCTTTCAGTGAAGAAAATCTGTTGAAAAATAATTTTTCTTTTTCAAGACTATCCAGCTTATAACTAAAAGCATCCCTTAAAAATGAAGGTATTTCTATTTTTGAAAAATCTTTAATAAATTCGTTGTATTTCTCTTCAATTTTTCTGGCATAACCAACTTTTTCCTCGATGTTTTCCCTCTCTTTATCAAAACTACTGACAAGATTATCTATTTCGCATGAATATTCACTGTCAAGTTTTTTATAATTGTTCTTAAATTTATTAAATCTATCCAATATCTTCTTATCCCTGGATTTATCAGTTTTTATAAGTATTAAAGAAACTATAGCAAATACTATTATAACCAAGCTTGTTACCCCGTATAAGACACTGGCTGTCATAAGGTCAAATTCAATAATTTCCTCATTATTAAACATATATATAATAAGGGTAATTATCTCAAGAAGCATGGCTACAGCTATCATTACAAAATATTTTAATTTTATAAATCTATAGCTAAAGTCCTTAAAAAACTTATGACTACGTCTTCTCCTAATACTTTTAAAGCTTTTATCCATTTTTTAAAACCTCAATTTTATTAATATTATAATAAAACCTTTTATAATTACATTTCTATATTATACAAAAAAATAATAATTTATACTATTTCAAGTATAAGGTTTAAAAACGGGAAAAATTTGTATCAGCAATATATTTAATACACTAACATATTCCTACGAATTAACTTTAAAAATTTTAACCTTTATTATTACTAAATAATGCCCTGTGCCATCATAGCATTTGCTACTTTTAAAAATCCTGCAACATTAGCACCCAGCACAAAATTATTTTCATCCCCGTATTCTTTAGCTGTTTTACTTATATTATTTAAAATCCCTGCCATTATCTCCTGAAGCTTTTTATCTACCTCTTCAGCTGTCCACTGTAACCTCATGCTATTCTGGCTCATCTCCAGAGCCGATACTGCAACTCCACCGGCATTCGCAGCTTTCCCCGGAGCATACATTATTTTATTTTCAAGAAATATCTTTACTGCATCCGGTGTACAGGGCATATTTGCACCCTCACCAACAGCATAGCAGCTATTATTAACCATAATTTCTGCGTTTTCAGAGTTTATTTCATTTTGTGTTGCACAGGGGAGCGCAATATCACATTTAATTTTCCAGATATCCCTGGATTTTTCTTTAAACTCAGTATTCGGGTATTTATCACTGTACTCTGAAATCCTACCCTTATTTATTTCCTTTATTTCTTTTATTTCACCTAAATCCAGACCATCAGGGTCATAAATAAAGCCCTTTGAATCACTCATGGCAACTACGGTTCCGCCCATTTCTTTAACTTTCTGGTGGGCATATATTGCTACATTTCCTGATCCAGAAATAATAACTTTCGCCCCCTTAATATGCTTACCCTTTTTCTCCAGCATATTGTTTATAAGATACACAAGGCCATAACCTGTTGCCTCTTTTCTTAATATGCTACCGCCATACTCCAGACTCTTACCGGTCAGGACACCTTCAAAAACATTTTTTATTTTTTTATACTGCCCGAACATATACCCTATTTCTCTCGCACCGGTGCCAATATCTCCTGCCGGTACATCGGTAGAAGGACCAATATGCCTAAATAACTCTGTCATAAAACTCTGGCAGAATCTCATAATCTCTGATTCTGATTTACCTTTTGGATCAAAGTCGCTTCCCCCTTTTCCACCACCTATACTGAATCCTGTAAGGGAATTTTTAAATATCTGCTCAAAACCAAGAAACTTGATTATTCCAAGATTTACTGAAGGGTGGAGTCTTATACCTCCCTTATAAGGTCCTATAGCACTATTAAACTGAACCCTGTACCCACGGTTAACATTAACCTTACCTTTATCATCTACCCAGGGGACCCTGAACATAATCTGCCTTTCTGGCTCCACAATCCTTTCCAAAATACCACATTCTTTATATTCAGGATGAATTTCAAATACACCCTGTATTGACGTAAGTACTTCTTTTACTGCCTGATGGAATTCCACCTCATTTGGATTCTTCTCTAAAACACTTTTAAAAATATCCTGGACATAACTCATATTTTTATCTCCTTCTTCTCCCTCTATTTTATATTTAAAAACTATAAATTTTCTTTGCTTCTTCCATACACTTCAAATAGTAAATAATATTTTATTGCCAGTTTTTTTATTAATATGATAATAAAAATTTGTTGCAATTTTTTCATAAATAAGCTAAAAAATCAACATCACGAGTCTTAAATAAACCTTAAAAACCTCTTTATTTTTGTTTAATTAATTATATTAGCAGAGTTTTTCATTAGCCTATTTCAAGAGGAAAAGTTACAGATTTAAATAAATAAGCAATGCAATCGCTAATTATAAATCTGGAGGCGGCACCCGGACTTGAACCGGGGATAAAGGTTTTGCAGACCTCTGCCTTACCACTTGGCTATGCCGCCTTCTGATAGCAGAAAGACATTATAGGACAATTTTGTTTAAAAGTTAAGCGGACTTCTATACTATTAAAATTGTAATAATGAATGTTTTCTTTTTATTTTAAATATAAAGATTAAAATATATCTAGAATACTTAATATCACAATAAAATTTCCTAGAAATTACCCTCTATCTTCTCACCACAATCCGGGCAAATACCGTCCTTTAATTTATTATTAGAAACATAGAATCCCTCTCTTTCAATCAACATACAGCTACAACCAGGACAGTAGGTATTTTCCAATGAGCTACCTGAAATATTTCCACCATATACGTATTTTAACCCAGCTTTTTTGCCTATTTCAATTGCGGTCTTTATCTGCTCCAGAGTTGTATTAGGTATATTTGATCTATAACTTGGATAATAAGCACTTATATGCCAGGGCATTCCTTTATCAACCCCAGCTATAAATTCGGCAATTTGCTTAAGCTCACTTCTGGAATCATTAATGGTAGGTATTACCAGAGTGGTAACTTCAACCCATATACCCATTTTTTTCATTAAAACAATATTATCCAGAACCGGCTTCAATCTTCCGCCCATTTTCTCCTTATAAGTATCATTAGAAAAACTCTTTAAATCTACATTAGCCGCATCCAAATAGGGCTCTATCATCTCTAAACTTTCTCTGGTCATAAAACCATTTGTTACAAAAATATTTTTAATTCCCTTTTTACTTGCAAGCTTTGCAGTATCATATGCATATTCAAAAAAAATTGTGGGTTCCGTATAGGTATACGAAATACTCTTATCACCATTTGCCAAGGCATGCTTGACCAATTCTTCAGGTGTGACTTCTCTACCTTCAATTCTGTCAAAAACAGAAGGAGTCTGGGAAATTCCATAATTCTGACAGTAAAAACACCTGAAATTACAACCCATTGTTGCTACCGATAAAGAATAGGTGCCGGGCATAAAATGAAATAGTGGCTTTTTCTCAATAGGATCTGAATTTTCAGCAATTATTTTGCTGTATACAAGTGAATAAAGCACTCCATCAATATTTTTCCTTACATAGCAAAATCCCTTTTCTCCCTCATCAATAAAACACCTGTGATTGCAGAGGTTGCATCTAACTTTATTGCCCGAAATTTTTTTATATAAATATGCTTCTTTCATAATTCTTTAATGCTTTTTTAAATATATATACCAGATAAGACATTGCGTCATTATTATATAACTGGTTATTATAATAACAAATCATTTATTACATTAACCTATCTGCAAAATCATTTTTTAATACGAAAAACCAAATCCCTGAGCTAAAAATTAACCTGTTATAAAAAATGACTATTTTTAATATACGCTTTTATAATTTATAATTACTAAAAAAATATAAAAAAATATTAACATATGCAATACACAACATAAAAATTGTTTTATGTTGTAAAACTTAACACTATAGGAAAATGTCCTGAAGAAGTTTAAAAATCTGTTATAATTGATAAAAAATATTATTACATATAAAATCTTTAACAAGTATAATTAATAACTGTAATTATTTAAATATAATTTAATATCAACTTAGTTAATTTATAAAATTATTCCCTTTTAAGGATTGGCTCTGAATATGGAAAATGAAGAAGATGCATGGATTTATTTTATTGAAATACTTATAAAACAGGGTAAATATGAAGAGGTTATAAGAGCCTGCCATAATGCTATAAAAATGGATAGAAAGTTTAAAGAGGCATGGTATTACTATGGTATCAGCTTTTATAAGCAGGGAAAATACGATGAATCAGAGCTTGCCTGCAAGGAAGCCCTGGAATTAGATAATGGATATATTAACGCATTATTATGCCTTGGCGCTACTCTATTTAAGCAAAATAAATATCCCCAGGCAGAAAAAGTTATAAGAGAATTGATAAAAATTGATGACAATAATAAGGACGCATGGAAAATACTTCATATACTATTAAATAAACAGGGTAAGTACAAAGAAGCAGATCTTGCAAATAAAAGAGCAGAAGAGATTAGATAGTACGCCTTTTAAAGTCCCCGCAAACATGCTCTTCAGACATGTTTCCATTAATTTAACTTTATTATTCTAACTATAAATATCATATTTACTGGTGTCGGAAGGGGGACTTGAACCCCCATGAACAAAAAAGTTCACAAGGCCCTCAACCTTGCGCGTCTACCAGTTCCGCCATTCCGACACAGAGCAAATAATATATTTTTACTGAATTTACATCAAGTATTTTACTATATTTACAATAATTTCTTTACCTATTTTTTACTTATTTAATTCCAATATTTATTATCTTTATTTCTCTTTCGGCTTTAGACACAAAGCCATCTGTTCAATCATGTTACCCGGTTTTATAAGCAATCCAAAATTTTTATTTTCATCCAGCCCTTCCACCAGATCAATGTCAAAAGGGATACTTAGTATATCCACTTCTTTATCTTCAAGCATGCCAATAAGATTATTGATATCAGTATCAAAAAGAACTCTTATACGGTCAATATCGGGTATTTCCTTAAAATAATAATTGTTCTTCTCCAGCAATATGTATTCACCCCTAACATACTTATCCAATTTATAAGGTCCATTTGATACTATATCTTCTATAGATAGATTACTTATATCCTTTTCCGCCAGTAATCCCTCTGGTAGTATAAGTCCAAAGAGTTTTTTGTAATCACTAATGTATTCCTTAAATACGATATTAAATTCTTTTTCATTTACAACTTCAATCTCTTCAATTCTGGAGTAATCTTCACAATTATCAATAACCCCCTCATTTTCAAGTATGATATCATAAGTATATCTAACATCCTCTGAGGTAATTGGTTCACCGTCTTCCCAGAAGATATCATCTTCAAGCATAACTTTAATCTTTCTATTGTAAACACTTGTTATACTATACCCCTGATATCTTTCTGCACTTGCCAGCACATCCTCATATTCACCGTTTTCATTTAATTGCCATAGACCTTTAGTCATGAGGTCACTTATATAATCTAAGTTCAATAAATCAGATAAATCGTAATCTTCACCTTTATACCCTATAACAATCTCATTATCTTCAGAATCTTCCAGCTGCCATCCATTACATAAAACCCAGTTTTCAAGATTAAAAAATACCTCATTATTTCTAATGCTTATATCCATTTCTTCTATCTTCTCGTTATTAAAAGCAATTGCATATATTCTGCTATACAAAGGCAATACTACTGCATCATTAGCCACCATATCCTGGAGATTTTCAAATAATTCTTTTCTTTTATTAATATTATTCTCGCTTTCAAGATTTCTAAGAATTGAATCAACTTCCGGATTGTCATACCAGTAAAAATTCTCACAGTTTTTATTTTCTTCTGTCGCCAATGGCGGCATTTTCTCAGAGTTAAAACTATAATTTAAGCTACTTCCATCAAAATTATAAACAGACCATATGCCCAGCTCATACTCGCCATTTCCAACGTAATCTCCATACCATTCATCGGAAGGCTTATTAAATATCCATACTTTTATTCCGATATTATCCAAATCTTCCCTGATAATCTCTTCTATTATATCCTTTGTTTCACTATCAGAAATTGAACCAATAGTAATATAGAGTGGATTACCAACCCCATATCCTGCCTTGTTCAAAAACTCTTTTGCCTTATCAGGATCATAGTTATATTGGCTCCAGGATTGATAACAATAAAAAGAATCTTCTGGAAAAAGGCTATTAATAACCTTATTATATTTACCATATAGCTCCTCAACAATCCTCTCCCTGTCTATTGCATAAAATATAGCTTTCCTTATATTAATATCATTAAGGTTATTTTTATCCATCTGTTTTTCTTTTTGCGCCAGGAAAAATTCTTTGCTATTTATACTTAATTCCTCTGTGTTGTTTTCCCCACTTTCAATCACGTTCTCATCATCTATTGGAGAAAGTAATACAATGTCGTTATATTCACATGAACATAAAAATATGCCCACGCAAGTAATGATAACAAACATAAACAATACTATTATTTTTTTTGACTTTATCATAAATAATTTTAATAAATTTAGTCTCATCACAATTTTTATATAGTTAATTATTTTAAAACCATATACTTTAATTAACTTACATATAAATATATAAAATTTAATTTTATATTATCCGTTTTTTAATAGTTGTATCCGGACCAAGCCCGGTACAAAAAATATATCAATTTTACAAGTTACTTTTCAAAACAAGCTTCACTCAAATCATACTTTTCAACTAAATGTTTTATTAAACCTTTAATATAAGATTGAATTATTCTTCCTGACCTGCAATTCCCAAATTACCTGCATGAAATTCTATAAATGCAGAACTTATTAGTGTAGCAGCAATAAAAATAAAAGTTACCACATATAATTTTTTACTATTTTTCATTAAGTCTTCTTTTCCTTACAAAAATTCAGGGTCCCTTATTAAATTCTTCTTTGACTATAATTAATAACCCTGTAACTCACGATAACTTATAAAAGAATAAATAAAATTATAGTGGTAACTGCGAAAATTACCCCCAGTATGATGGTTATTCTATCCAAATTCTTCTCTACAATTCCTGTACCATCAAAAGTTTCCACCATACCCGAGAATAAGCCAGATACTCCTCCGCCTCTCCCTGCATGTAGAAGGATAAGAAGTACCATTCCTATGCTTACAACGATATGGATAGCAAATATAACATTCAATAAAACAGAACCCATATTTTTAACTCCTCCAGAATTAAATTAATCCATTAAACTTTTTTTGGCCTATATTTTAACAGATAACCAGTATTATAAACAATATTTCATATCATATCTAATTTTTTAAATTTATATCCAAAGTCCACGATTAACATGCAGCCTAACTGGATATAATAGACTTCCCTGTCATTTCTCCAGGCTTCTTTATTCCCAAAAGTTCCAATATAGTAGGCGAAATATCGCTTAATTTAAAACTTCCGTCGTCTTTTTTTAACTTTATTTTTGAGTCGCAAACTATAAAAGGCACAGGTGATGTAGAGTGAGAAGTTATAACCTTCATAGTATCAACATCCAGCATTTTTTCCACATTCCCGTGGTCTGCAGTTATTATCGCTAGGCCGCCATTTTTAACCAGTTCTTTATTTACTCTTCCCAAACACCTGTCTACTGTCTCAACTGCTCTTACAGCTGCCTCTATAACCCCTGTATGTCCAACCATATCCGGATTTGCATAATTTAATATAATAACATCATATTTTTTTGATTTAATTCTATCTATTACTTTATCAGTAACTTCATACGCACTCATTTCCGGTTTTAAATCATAAGTTGCAACTTTGGGTGAAGGTATAAGTACCCTATCTTCACCATCATATGGTTTCTCAATCCCCCCATTAAAGAAAAAAGTCACGTGGGCATACTTCTCTGTCTCAGCAATTCTTAATTGTTTTAGTTTATTATTCGATAAAACTTCTCCCAGTGTATTCACTATTTTTGCAGGCAGAAAAGCAACAGGAATTTTATATTCTTTATCATATTGAGTCATTGACACAAAATAAGTTTCTGGTGGCTTTTGTCCCCTATCAAATTCATCAAATTCCTTACTGCTTATAAAAGCTCTTGTAATCTGGCGAGCTCTATCCGGCCTAAAGTTAAAAAATATTACAGAATCCCCCGACTTTACTTTTGCTTTCTCCTCATCTTCACAATCAACTATAGCAGGCACCACAAATTCATCATTTACTTCATCCCTGTATGATGATTCAACAACTTCAACAGCTTTTTTAAACCTCCTACCTTCCCTGTATACAAGGGCGTCGTAACTTTTTTTAGTCCTTTCCCATCTGTTATCTCTGTCCATGCTATAGTATCTTCCACTGACCGTTGCAATTTGACCAATTCCTTTCTTTTCCAGATAATCATCAACTTCATTTAAATAATGAACAGCACTTCTGGGAGGGACATCCCTTCCATCAAGAAAAGCATGTATAAATAGATTTTTTACTCCATTTCTTACTGCCAGGTCAATAAGTGCCTTGAGATGCCTGATGTGACTGTGTACCCCGCCATCTGACACTAGACCCATTAGATGAAGAGCTTTTCCATCTACTTTTGGCTTATTTACAGCATCAACAAGTATTTTATTTTCGAAAAAAGTGCCCTTCTTGATTTCCCTATTTATCCTTGTAAATTCCTGATATACAATTCTGCCGGCTCCAATATTCAGATGTCCTACTTCCGAATTGCCCATCTGACCCTTGGGAAGGCCTACTGCTTCTCCTGATGGCTTTAATCTTACATTAGGATAAATTTTAAAAAAATTATCAACATTTGGAGTTTTTGCCATTTTTACTGCATTTCCCACAGGCTCTTCTGACAATCCCCAGCCATCCATTATTATCAAACATATTGGTCTTTTAATTTTATCCCTGCTTCCCATTAGAAATTTAATAATTAATTATTTCTATAAAATCATCTGCTTTTATGCTTGCACCTCCAACCAGAGCTCCATCAATATCCGACATGCCCATAAGCTCGGTTACGTTTGAGGGTTTAACACTTCCACCATATAAAATTCTTACACTCTCAGAAATCCTTTTATTGTATAATTCTTCTATCGTTTTTCTTATGGACATACACATGCTGTTCGCATCTTCAGATGTTGCAGTCCTTCCTGTCCCTATTGCCCATATTGGTTCATATGCAATGTTAATTTTAACAATATCTTCATTATCAACATTAGTAAGACCTTTCTTTAACTGACCAATTACAAATTCCTCTGCTTTACCACTTTCCCTTATATCCAGTGTCTCACCAATACACATAATTGGATTCAGATCTGCTTTTAAAGCAGAGCCCACTTTTTTGTTAACCAGTTCGTCAGTCTCGTTAAAGTACTGCCTCCTTTCACTATGTCCGAGTATTACGTATCCAACACCAAGCGCTCCCAGCATTTCCGGTGAAATTTCTCCTGTAAACGCACCATGGGACTCATAGTGCATATTCTGTGCACCAAGCCCTATATCCAGATTATCCGAATCTATTATTGTCTTTACACTCCTCAGCGCTGTGAAAGGCGGGAATACTGCTACTTCACAATTATTTTTGTTTTTGTATTTGTACCCGAGGTCCTGCATAAAACTCACAGCCTTTGTATGAGTCATATTCATCTTCCAGTTCCCGGATATAAAAGGTCTCCTCATAATATGAATCCTTTCCTTTTTAATTTGCTTAATTTAAATTACCTATGCCTATCTTATTTATCTAAAAGAGCTGATATTCCAGGCAATTCCCTACCTTCCAGAAGCTCCGTAGACGCTCCTCCACCACTTGATACATGTGTAAATTTTGAAGTCAGATTGTATTTTTTTAATGCAGCCAGCGTATCTCCGCCACCTGCTACTGTAACCGCATTGCTTTCAGCAACAGCTTTAGCTATATTCTTTGTACCTTTAGAAAAGTTTTCCCATTCAAAAACACCTACAGGTCCATTCCAGAAAATAGTCCCGGCATTAGAAATTTCATCCTTAAACAGTTCTATACTTTTATCTCCTATATCCATACCCATCCACTCTACAGGCATTGACTGTACCGAAACCAGCTTCTTTTCAGACTCACTGTCAAATTCCTTTGCTACTACAATATCTAAGGGTAATAATATTTTAATATTTTTTTTCTGTGATAAGGAAAGCATCTCTCTTGCAAAATTAAGCTGGTCGTCTTCGCAAATTGATTTTCCTATCTCATATCCCCTGGCTTTTAAAAAAGTGTAGGTCATTCCTCCACCAAGTATTAAACTATCAACTTTCCCCAGCAAATTCTTTATAACTTTTATTTTATCTGAAACTTTACTCCCTCCCAGGATTGTTAGAAATGGTCTCGCGGGTGATTCCAGTAGAGCTGTAAGAACCTCAACTTCTTTCTTCATTAAAAATCCCGCAACTGCCGGAATATACTCCGTTACCCCTTTAACCGAGGCATGGGCCCTGTGAGCAGCCCCAAATGCATCGTCAACATAGACATCAGCCAGAGAAGCCAGTGACTCTGAAAATTTGCTATCATTAGCTTTCTCCCCAGGGTTAAACCTGAGGTTCTCCAGCATTACAACTTCGCCATAGTTCATTTCATTATCTATATAATCCTTAATTTCTTCTGAATAAATCTGGCCAAATTTTTTAACATCTCTTCCTATTAACTGACTGAGTCTCTCTGCTACCGGATCTAACCTTAATTTATCTTCAGCGGCTCCTTTCGGTCTTCCAAGATGCGACATCAAGATAACTTTGGCTTTTTTCTCAATAAGGTAATTAACAGTCGGCAGTGAAAGTTTTATTCTGGTATCATCAGTAATATTAAGCTCTTCATCAAGAGGAACATTGTAGTCTACCCTTACCAGTACTTTTTTATTTCCAACTTCTATATCCTCTATTGTTTTTTTATCAAACATTTTTATCACCAAAACCTTAATTCATAAATAACCGAGGTATTTTAAACCCCGGCTATTTATTTTTTAAATTTAGTCCTAATATTTATTTCATAACATAATTTACCAGATCATAAAGTCTGCATGAATATCCCCATTCATTGTCATACCAGGATAAAACCTTAACCATATTTCCCTGTTTAACAGTACCGAGTGAATCATAAATTGATGAATGAGAATCTCCTACAATATCCACAGAAACTATAGGTTCGTCGCAATATCTTAAAATACCTTTAAACCCTGATTCCTGTGATGCTTCCTTGAAAGCATTATTTATATCCTCTATAGAACAGTCTTTTTCAAGCTCTACGCTGAGGTCAACAAGTGAACCCACCGGCAGCGGTATTCTTATTGCAAGACCATCCAGCTTACCATTGAGTTCTGGTATTACCAGACCAATCGCGCTCGCTGCACCTGTAGTTGTAGGTATTGCTGACAGAGCAGCTGCTCTGGCCCTTCTTAAATCCTTGTGAGGCAGATCAAGAATCTTCTGGTCATTAGTATAGGCATGTATTGTAGTCATGATACCGTTTTTTATTACGAAATTCCTGTTTAGAACCTCGCACACTGGTGCAAGTGCATTGGTAGTGCAGGAAGCATTTGAGATTATATTATGTTCATTTTTATTATAACTCTCATGATTAACACCCAGCACCATAGTTATATCTGCTCCGCCTTCCTTGGCCGGTGCTGAAATTATTACTTTTTTTGCTCCTGCCTTAAGGTGTTTCTCCGCTCCTTCTCTGGTCCTGAATATACCTGTAGATTCTAAAACGACATCAGCCCCCATCTCTTTCCAGGGAAGTTCCCCGGGATCTTTTAGGGAAGTAATCTTTATCTTCTCTCCCCCGACTTCTATATAGTCACTTCCAGAATTAATTTCTGCATCCAGAATACCATATACAGAATCATATTTTAAAAGATGTGCAAGAATTTTTGGGTCATATAAGTCATTAATTCCAACTATATCAACATTATTCTCCTTATCGTACTTTAATTTTGCCCTTAAAAATTGTCTCCCTATTCTTCCAAAACCATTAATTCCTACTTTTACAGTCATTATCCTCCTCCTTCTAATAAAAATGTTCTTTTATATTTAACATGACTGTTAAATTTTGTTCATATCACTATAAAGCATTTTTACTTAAATATAAACCGTGTAATTTTAACAAATTTAGTCAAATCAATAAAGTAAATTAGCATATATTATTAATCTATATAAACCCCACGTTACTAAAATAGAACCTGTTCTTTAACCAGGGGGCTTATTGCTATTCTTTATCAATATCCCTATGATATATTTTTATAGAGTAACCCTTGGCTTTCAAATATTCGTATAGCTTATCCGATATGACCACTGAACGATGTTTCCCTCCTGTGCACCCTATACCTATAGCCAGATAGCTTTTACCCTCAGCTATATAGTTGGGCATCAAAAAATCAAGTAACTTTTCAAAAATGCTCATAAATTTTTTTGTTTCATTGCTATTTAACACAGAATTAATTACTTTATCGTCTTTTCCGTTAAGGTCCTTTAACTCATCATTATAAAACGGATTTGGTATAAATCTTACATCCATTACAATATCCATACTCTCAGGTATACCATATTTATAACCAAATGAGTTAATGGATATCTGCATGAGTCTGCTTTTTTCCGTATCACTCATCATGCGGTCTGTTATGGCTACCCGAAGCTCCTTTGAATTTAAAAGCGATGTATCAATCACTACATCTGCTATTTCTCTTAACCTGCTCATTTTTTCAGTTTCTTCCTCAACTCCGTGAGCAAGATTACCATTTTCAACAAGAGGGTGCTTCCTCCTTGTCAGCGAGTATCTCTTTATTATTGCACTCCTGGTTGCCTCAAGAAATAAAATTCTGTATCCTATTCTTCTTTTTTTAAGTTCATCTAATGTCTTATAAATCTCATTAAAAAAATATCCACTTCTTAAATCTACAGCAAAGGCAGCATTATTAATATTTCTGTTCTTAACAGAGAAATAATCAATTATATTCAGCAGAAGATGTGCCGGCAGATTATCTATGCAATAATAGCCGGCGTCCTCAAAATATTTGAGTGCTTCCGTTTTACCTGCTCCGGATAAACCTGTAATTATAACAATATCCATGCCATTTTTTATTTTTTCTTTTTGTATATTCATACTTATATTAACCTTTCTTACCCTTTTTTTCCTTAAAAAATATTATTTTCGAAATAATTATGCTGATTATGCTTATAACAAGTGAACTCAACACATATCCCCGGAAGCCATTTACTTCAAGCCCCTTAAGAGTTAAATCTACAATCCATAGCATACCAGCATTTATAATAAGGTTAAAAAGTCCGAGAGTTAAAATATTTATTGGCATTGATAATATTTTGATAATAGGTTTGATTACCAGGTTAAATAAGCCCAAAAGCAGCCCTGCAATAAAAGCAATTTTAATCCTGTCCCAGATGGTCTCACCTGATATATAGATAAAAGGCAGGAAATATGAGGCCACTGTAATTGAAAAAGTAAGTATCACCCATTGAAGAATCCACTTTAGCAAACAAAACACCATCTTCCTATCCATTAATATTTCTATGTATGTTTACTGCATCTTTATAACCCAATCCTTTTATGCCCATTAAATCCTTTACAGTCATATTTCTTAAATCTTCAATTGAATTTATGTGCTCCAGAATATTTTTTTTCTTTTTTTCTCCTATTCCCTTTATATCATCCAGTACGGAATTAAACATATGCTTATCCCTCAATTGCCTGTGATACTTCACTGCAAATCTATGAGCTTCATCCCTTACTTTAATTAAAATTCTGGCATGTCTGTCACTTAAATCAAGCTTTATCCCGCCCGGGTATCTGGCACAATATATAACTTCTTCCTTTTTTGCAATACTTATAAGGTCGATATTTCTTACCTTTTTTTTGTCAAACAGGTTTTTTACCGTATTATATTGAGCTTTTCCTCCATCAATTACTACAAGGTCCGGTTTTATATTAAAAATATCTTTTCTTCCCGGCTCTCTATCCTTATTAAAGCTACTTCCAATGTATTTGAACCTCCTGGCAATAACTTCTTGAATCATTTTACAATCATCCTGGCCCGTCACTGACCTGATTTTAAAATGCCTGTAATTTGTATTTTTTAATTTTCCATCTATTGCAACTGACATTGATCCCACAGGGAATGAATCTTTTAAATTAGAAATATCATAACACTCTATTACTCCGGGGGTATTTTTAAGCCCGAGAAACTCTTTAAGTTTTAAAAGGTCATCATCCAACTCAGCCCGGCTAATTCCTTTCTCGAACTTTTTCTTCTCGAGATATAGGACTGAATTCCTGCCTGCCATCTTTATAATTTTCTTTTTTTCTCCAATTTTAGGGACAAGCAGCTCAACTTTTCTGCCTGCCCTGCCGCCAAGCCATACTGATATTAATCTTTCATTTTCTATCCTTACCTCACAGAAAATCTTATCAGGAATATCATTCATATTTTTATAATAATCTGTGATAAAAGCAGATAAAATTTCCCCTTTATTAAGATACCCGGAATTATTCATAGTGAAATTGCTCACCAGGGCAAGCTTTCCTGACCTGTATATAAATAAACTTACAACTGAATCACTTTTATCCTTTGCAACAGATAAAAAATCCCATTTATCTCCACTGGTAAAAAAGATCTTCTGTCCCTTATTTAATTTATTTATGCTTTCTATTCTATCCTTTAATTCTGCAGCTTTTTCAAACTCCTCATTCTTTGAATAATTCTTCATCTCGGAATTCAGTTTATCAACAACTGTTCTGTCCTTTCCTTTCAGGAATAATTCTATAAGCTTAATATTTTTGCCGTATTTTTCAGGTGATATTTTACCGGCACAGGGGGCTTTACATAAATCAATGTAATAATTAAGGCATGGTGTATCTGAACCTTTTCCCGGACGTGCTTTTTTGCAATCCCTTAGCTTAAATATCTTTCTTAAATACTCAATAGTTTTTCTTACAGCCCTTGCATCAGTATAAGGTCCAAAATATTTTGCACCATTAATATTCCTATTTCTTGTTAAAAAAACCCTTGGGAATTCTTCACCAGCAGTAATTGCAATAAAAGGATAAGATTTACCATCTTTTAAATCTATGTTGTATCTAGGTCTATTTTCTTTAATCAGGTTACTTTCCAGTATGAGTGCTTCTGTCTCACTGTCAGTAACTATATAATCTATTGATTTAATTTTACTTGCAAAATCCGGTGGCTTCGCATATAAAAAATTACCACCCCTTTCCTGGAAATAACTCCTTACCCTCTTATAAAGATTTTTTGCCTTACCTATATAAATAATAATATGTCCGGAATCTTTAAAAATATATACCCCGGGCTTTCTGGGAATTATTTCTAAATATTTTTTACCACTTTTGATATATCCTGTTCTTTTATTTATCTTTTCATTTACTGCCAGTGTATTTTTCATATAGCTGCATCCACCACTTTTTTATTCATATACATTTTTATAAATCTACCCGTATAGGAATCCTCATTCTCTGCCACCTCTTCAGGCGTCCCGCATGCAACTATTTTTCCTCCCTTATCCCCGCCTTCAGGACCAAGGTCTATAATATAATCAGCACTCTTTATTACCTCCATGTTGTGTTCAATAACCAGTACTGTATTCCCTGTATCTACAAGTCTTTTTAATATTGCCAGCAATTTTTTTATATCATCAAAATGAAGACCTGTTGTAGGTTCATCTAAAAGATATAACGTATTCCCTGTGCTTCTCTTCGAAAGTTCGGTAGAAAGCTTAACCCTCTGGGCTTCACCTCCTGATAAAGTATTGGATGGCTGGCCCAGTTCTATATAGCCCAGGCCTACGTCATTAATTAATTTCAATTTTCCACTTATCCTTGGGATATTTTCAAAAAATTTCATAGCTTCTTCAACAGTCATATTTAAAACATCATCAATATTTTTACCTTTATATTTTATTTCCAGAGTTTCACGGTTAAATCTCTTCCCCTTGCAGACCTCACAGGGTATATATACATCCGGTAGAAAATGCATTTCTATCTTAATAAGACCATCTCCATTACATGCTTCACATCTACCCCCTTTGACATTAAAGCTAAATCTCCCCGGCTTATAGCCTCTCATTCTTGATTCATGTGTCCTTGAAAATAATTCCCTTATATAAGTAAAAACACCTGTATAAGTAGCAGGATTAGATCTCGGAGTTCTCCCTATGGGTGATTGGTCAATAACAATTACCTTATCAATATTTTCATAATTTAGTATTCCATCATGTTCCCCTGTATAATATCTTGTCTTCATCAGTAAATTTGAAAGGGAAGTATACAGTATTTCATTTACCAGCGTGCTCTTACCTGACCCGGATACCCCGGTTACTGCTATTAACTTTCCTAAATCTATCCTTACATCTATATTTTTTAAATTATGCTCCCTGGCACCCTTAATAACTATATAACTTCCTTTTCCTTCTCTCCTCCTGTCAGGGACAGGTATAGATTTTTTGCCACTCAGATATTTACCTGTAATTGAATCCTCACAACTATATATGTCTTCCAGTTTTCCATTAAAAACAATATTTCCCCCGTGAATGCCTGCCCCCGGTCCTATATCTACTATAAAATCAGAGCTTCTCATTGTTTCTTCATCATGCTCTATAACTATTATTGAATTTCCTAAATCCCTCAGGCGCTTCAGTGCATTTATCAGTTTCTTGTTATCCCTCTGGTGCAGGCCTATACTGGGTTCATCAAGTATATATAATACTCCTACAAGCCCCGCACCTATCTGGGTAGCTAATCTTATTCTCTGTGACTCTCCACCCGATAAAGTGCTTGATTTCCTGTTCAGTGTCAGATAACCGAGCCCTACATCTTTCAAGAAATTAAGTCTTTCAATAATTTCCTTTATTAACCTCCTACCAATCATTTTTTCTCTCTCATTTAATTCCAGAGATTTTAGCCATTCTATACCATCCTCAATAGTCTTTTCTGTAAAATCTCCTATGGATAATGAATTAATTTTCACTGAGAGACTTTCCGGTCTTAATCTTTTCCCTTTGCATGCACTGCATGGCCTGCTGCTTATCATTCTTTCAATTTTGACTCTCTGGGCTTCAGACTCGGTTTCAAGATATCTTCTTCTTAAATTATTGACCAGGCCCTCAAATTTTAAATAATAATGTCTTGGCTGCCCCTTATGGTTAATATAACCAACCCTTATCTTTTCCCCATCGGTTCCATATAGGATTATCTTCTTTATTGACTCATCAAGGTCTTTAAATGGGGTATAAATATCAAAACCGTACTCCCTGGCCAGGCTTTTTATCAGCTGGGTATAATAATTTGAATAACCTATATTAAAGAATGGAGCCGCTCCATCCATTATGCTTAATTCAGGATATTTTATAATAAGGTCCGGGTCTATTTCCCTGCTTATCCCCAGGCCCCCGCACTCTTTACATGCACCATAAGGACTATTAAAAGAAAACATTCTGGGAGTGATTTCTTCATAATCTATGCCACAACTTAAACAGGAAAAGTTCTCTGAAAACCTGAATATTTCTCCTGATTCAGTTAATTGTATATAAACAATGCCGCTGCCCTCACTTAGCGATATTTCAATATCTTCCGCAAGCCGCTTTCTTATATCGGGTTTTATTTTTAACCTGTCAATAATAATTTCTATGTTGTGCTTCTGATTTTTATCCAGCTCAGGACTAAAACTTTCATCCAGCTCATAGATATCCCCATCTATCCTGACCCTAGCATACCCGTTACTTTTTATGTTCTCAAAAGTCTTTATATATTCACCTTTCCTCCCCCTTACAATAGGTGAAAGAACCTGGAACTTTGTACCATCTGGAAATTTCATTACTCTATCAACTATCTGGTCCACAGTTTGTTTTGTTATCCGCCTTCCACACCGGTAGCAGTAAGGTGTGCCTATACGGGCATAAAGAACCCTCAGGTAATCGTATATCTCCGTAATAGTTCCCACAGTAGACCTCGGGTTTTTTGAAACACCTTTCTGATTTATTGAAACCGCAGGTGACAGGCCTTCAATAAGGTCAACATCCGGTTTATCCATCTGCCCGAGGAATTGTCTTGCATAAGAAGATAGAGATTCGACATATCTTCTCTGGCCTTCAGCATAAATGGTATCAAATGCAAGTGATGACTTCCCGGACCCGCTGACACCTGTAAAAACTATAAACTTATTTCTTGGAATCCTTAAATTTATACTTTTTAAATTGTGCTCCCTGGCACCTTTTATAATTATTTCTTCTTTCATTTTTTAAATTTCTATACTGGTTATCTTTTTTATCCTTTTTATCTCATCCCTTATAGCGGCAGCTTCTTCAAAATTTAATTCTCTTGCAGCAATATACATCTCTTCTTCCAGACCACTTATTACAACAGCAATTTCAGAAGGTTTCATATTCTGCAATTTGCCTTCGCCAAATTTTTTCCTTTCTTCACTCACTTTCATTTCTGGTTTTGTTTCTTTCCCCGTTCTTATTCCTCTATTATACAATATGTCAGATATAGTCTTATTTATGGTTTTTGGCGTGATATTATTCTCCAGATTATATTTAACCTGTATTTCTCTTCTCCTGTCAGTCTCATATATAGCATTTTCCATTGAATTGGTTATATTATCAGCATACATTATAACCTTTCCGTTTACGTTTCTTGCTGCCCTTCCAATAGTCTGTATCAAAGATATTCCAGACCTTAAAAACCCTTCTTTATCTGCGTCAATTATGGCAACCAGTGAAACCTCTGGAAGATCCAGCCCTTCCCTAAGCAAGTTTATCCCAATAAGCACATCAAATTCACCTGTCCTCAGCCCTCTTAATATTTCTACCCTTTCCAGTGTGTCTATATTTGAATGAAGATATCTCGCCCTTATTTTTCTTCCTGACAGGTAATCAGTAAGATCTTCAGCCATTCTTTTGGTAAGAGTAGTCACAAGAACTCTCTCACCCCTGTTTACAACCTCTTTAATCTCTGAGATCAAGTCTTCTATCTGATTTTCTGTTTTTCTTACTGAAATTTCCGGATCAACCAGACCGGTGGGCCTTATTATCTGCTCCACTACCTGGCTGCTTACCTTTCTCTCATAGGGACCGGGAGTAGCAGTAGAAAATATAGCCCTTTTGATTTTTTCCTCAAATTCATCAAACTTTAACGGCCTATTATCCAGAGCAGATGGGAGCCTGAATCCATAATCTACCAGATTTTGTTTTCTTGACCTATCACCCTCATACATTCCCCTTACCTGCGGAATTGAAATATGTGACTCATCTATAATAACCAGAAAATCATCGGGAAAGAAATCTAAAAGTGTGTTTGGCGGTTCACCGGGTTCTTTTCCCAGTATATGCCTTGAATAATTTTCTATTCCACTACAAAAACCAAGTTCTGATATCATTTCCATATCATATCTTGTCCTTGATTCCAGTCTCTGGGCTTCAAGAAGCTTATTATGCGCTTTAAAATATTCCAACCTTTCCTCAAGCTCCTGCCCAATAGTCTTGAGAGACCTTTCTACCCATTCAACGGTAGCCAGAAAATGTGTAGCAGGTGATATTATATATACCTCTTTCTCATCATGAATTTCACCTGATACGGGGTCGAACTCATTAATCCTTTCCAGTCCATCCCCAAAAAGCTGAACTCTTACAGCCCTATCCTGATAGGCAGGGAAAATCTCAATAGTATCACCCTTAACCCTGAACTTTCCATTTACAAAATCAAAATCATTTCTCTCGTACCTTATGTTAACTAACTTATTTATTATTTCTTCCCTTGGAAATTCTTCCCCTTTTTTTAAAATAACCCTCTGCCTGCCATATTCTGATGGAGAACCCAGTCCATATATACAAGAAACACTGGCAACTACTATGACATCGTTTCTGGTATAGAGGGAATTAGTAGAAGATAGTCTTAACTTTTCTATTTCCTCGTTGATTGAAGTATCTTTTTCAATATACAGGTCTTTACCCGGTAAATAAGCTTCCGGCTGATAATAATCATAATAGCTTACAAAGTACTCAACTGCATTTTCCGGGAAGAACTCTTTAAATTCATTACAGAGCTGTGCTGCAAGTGTTTTGTTGGGAGCCATAACCAGCGTAGGAAGCTGGACATTCTGTATAACATTTGCCATTGAGTAAGTTTTTCCCGAGCCCGTGACCCCCAGCAAACACTGAAATTTAAAATTTTTCTCAATCCCTTTTGTTAAATTATAAATAGCATTACCCTGGTCTCCCTGAGGAGAATAATTGGATAAAATCCTAAATTCTGTGCCGGTCATAATTTTTTATTTTTAAAAGAAATATTATTTTAATAAAATTTTTTTATTTAAAACTATATATTTTCTAATATCTTTTTTACTTTCAGGAATAAATCTTCTTTTGAACCATTATTATTTATTATAAAATCCACTTTATCCTTATCTATCTCTATATACTGTCCTTCTATTCTTAACTTGATTTCATAAGCTGAAAACCTCGACTCCCTTAAATTATCCTTTCTTCTCTCTATTGAATTTTTAACAAGAATAATATAGTCACACAATTCATCCAGCCCGCAACCAAACAAAACTGCTGCATCTATTATTATGTAACCCGCTGTAGTTTTTTTATCTAAAATCCCTATAACTTCGCTTTTCATTAACGGGAACATTAATTTATTTAATTTCATTAGCTGACTTTTGCTTAAAAATACCTTCTCTGCAAGCAACCTTAAAACTAACTCACCTCTGGGGTTAAAGATATCCTTTCCAAAAAGCTCCCTTAGTTGCTTTAAAATTTCAGGATTTCTTGAATAGATATCTTTTGCTACTTTATCTACATCTATTACGGTTCCTTCTTTTTTTATTTCTTTTATAAACCCTGCCACCATACTTTTACCTGAAGCAATTTTTCCTGTAACTCCCAGTACTTTTATGATACCCCTCCTTATTTTTGCTATTAAATTATTTTTTAAAATTAAATATTTTACAGCACAAGTTTATTAGAACAATTATTATTAATAATAATATATTATTAATAATAGTAATATATCAATAGCAAGATAACGATTTTACTAGAGTATTATAGTGGTTCTTAGGTGGTTTTATTGTATTTGCCTTAAAAATTTATTTTCTAAATCTGCTTTTATTACATTACTATATTAAAATAATACTGTTGTCTATCTGTTTACTTATTAATAGGGCTGCTGCCGGGGCTACTATCAGTTTACTATTCTATATTCGCTTCGTCCTTCATTTCTTTCAGTATCTCATTTATTTGCTTCTTTTTACTTGATTCTTTATCTTCCGGATCCTTTTTCTGGTCCTTTTTATCAGCAGATTTGTCTTTATCTTCTGAAGGTTTTTTTGTTTTTTCCTTCTTTAATTCTTTATCCTCTTCCTCTTTTTCTTCCAGTTCTTTGCCTTCTGTTTCTTTTTTATCTGACTCTTTTTCTTCCGGCTTTTCTTCTTTTAATTCTTCTTTTTTAATTTTCTTTTCTGTATCCTTCTCTTCTGAGCCAGTATCCTCAGCTTTTTCTTCCTCGTCTTCAACCGGGTTTTCTACCTGTTTTACACTAAAAGCCATCCTTCTTTTATCAAAATCTATATCAATAATTCTAACTGTCAGTTCATCTCCAATTTTTGCAACATCGCTCGGCCTTTTTACCTGTTCATCACTTAATTCTGATATATGAACAAGACCTTCGAGGTCTTCATCAACCTGGACAAACAGACCAAATTTTACAATCCTTGTGACTTTACCCTTCAATACTTCTTTAATCGAATATTTTTTTATCTTTTCCAGCCATGGATCTTTCTGAGTTTGTTTCAAACCCAGGGAAAGCCTCTGCTTATCATAATCAATATCAAGTATTTCAACATCTACTTCCTGGTCTGCACTGACAATCTCTGAAGGATGTTTAACATGATTCCACGAAAGCTCTGAAATATGAACCAGTCCATCTATGCCATCTACATCAACAAAAGCTCCAAAATCCGCAATACTGGTTATTATCCCTTTTCTTACCTGGCCAACTTCCATTTTGCCGAGTATTTCTTTCCTCTGCTCTTTTCTTTCATCTTCTATAATGGCCTTTCTTGATAGGACAACATTATTTCTGTTTCTATCAACTTCAATGATTTTACATGTGCACTTTTCACCAATGTAAGACTCAAGATCTTTTGTTTTTCTTACATCTATTAACGATGCAGGAAGAAAACCTCTTAATCCAATGTCAACAATCAGGCCACCTTTTACACATTCTATAATTTCGCCCTCAATGGTATCTCCATTTTCATATATCTTTTCTATCCTGTTAAAATTCTCTTCTACTTCAGCTCTCTTCTTTGATAATATCAGCCGACCATCCTGATCTTCTTTTTGAAGCACCATTATTTCTATTTCATCATCAATCTTTAGAACATCTCCGGGTTTTACACCGTTTCTTATTGAAAGTTCATTCAGCGGTATAACTCCTTCTGATTTGAACCCTACATCTACCAGTACTTCATCTTTATCAATTTTTACTATCCTGCCTTTAATCACATCTCCATCATTTAGATTAATCATGGTCAAATCATAATTTGGAACCATTTTTCCGTTTTCATCTTCAATCATGTAATTGTCATCTGTTAGTTTTTTATAATAGTTTTTTTCAGTCATTTTTTAATAAATCAATCTCCTTTTTTAATATTTGAAAAGGATAACATGCAAAAAAAGAATAATCAATATCATAAATAAACTTTTTAAATATACCAGTTCTTACCTATTTTTATGCCCACTTTTAGTTCAACTTTCAGGTCCATGCAATTTTCCATTGATTCGGTAACTGCATTTTTTACAATTTCCTTATCTTTTTCTTTCAATTCCAGCACCAGCTCATCATGGACATGAAGAATAATATTACAATCTATTTTTTCTGACTTTAGCTTATTATATAACACTACTGTAGAAAGTTTCATTATATCTGCAGCACTCCCCTGTATGGGCGTATTTACTGCAAATCTCTCGCCAAGATTTCTTAATCTATTATTACTGCTACCCAGCTCCTTTAAATACCTTTTCCTCCCAAAAATTGTTGTTGAGTATCCTTTTTTATATGCTTCATCTATTAAAAATTTTAAATAACCGCTCACGCCAGGGAACCTATCAAAATATTTTTTAATATAATCTCTGGCTTCTTCCTCAGAAATAGAAAGCCGGCCTGCCAGGCCGTATTCGGTCATACCATAAATTATTCCAAAATTTATTGCTTTCGCTTTTCTCCTTAAAGTTCTGTCAACTTTATCATAATCTACCCCGAAAATTTCCGAAGCTGTCCTTGTATGTATATCTTCATCCCTTTTAAAAATATCTATAAGGTTATTGTCCCCTGACAGATGGGCAAGGACACGCAATTCAATTTGAGAATAATCCGAAGACATTATTAAGTCATAACCATATCCGGGGATAAAAGCCTTTCTTATCTGTCTCCCAAATTCCGTCCTTGCCGGTATATTTTGAAGATTTGGATTGCTGCTGCTTATTCTTCCAGTAGAAGTCCCCAGCTGGCTGTATGTGGTATGGACTCTTGAATCCCTACTATCAATTAATCTTGGAAGAACATCTATGTAAGTATTTTTAAGCTTTGTTTTTTCCCTGTAGTCCAGTATTTCCTCTATCACCGGGGAACTATCATAAATATTTTTAAGTGCTTCTGCATCAGTGGAAAACCCGGTTTTTGTTTTTTTAGTAACAGGAAGCTCGAGCTTCCTGTAGAGTATCTCTGACAACTGCTGTGAAGAATTTATATTAAATTCTTCGCTACAGAGATTATAAATTTTTTTTTGTAGTTTCTTTATAGCATCATCATATTCCTTAATTAAAACATTTAAATATTCCCTATCTATATTAATACCTGTATATTCCATTTCAGCCAGTACCTTTATTAGCGGCTCTTCAATCTCCCAGTACAGCTTATCCATTTGTTCATTTTTTATTTCTTCCAGTAATTTATCTTCAATTCTCTTATAAAAGCTTAATCTTCTTAACAGCATATCTAATTCAATTCTCTCCTGCTCCTGTTTACTTCCCTTCTTCTGGAAATCAAGTTCCAGCTGCATCTTTTTATTTACCCCTTCTAACGATCCCGGCTTATTTTCCTTGCTTTCCAAATCATTTCTATCTTCATCCGCCCTACTCCTAATGTCTATATCTAAAAGACTATAGATTATTTCATCCAGACTTGCCGAGGGTTTATTCGGTTTAAGAATCAAATACATTATTTTATAATCAATAAATTTACAACCTAAAATAATTCCATTACTTTTTAATATTTTATATAGATTCTTAAAACCAAAACCGGAGATTTTATTCTTTTTATCTTCCAGCAGTTTCTTTAAACCGGCTCTTACATCTTTATCCCGAAGCATATTTTTCTTAATAAAGCATGCATCATCCTTACCCTTGTATATAATAATCCCGCAAAACCTACCGCAGGGTACAAACTCCGTAATAAAAAGGCCCTCTCTGCCCTTATCTTTTGTTAAAATTTCCACATCTGACCCGGTAGTTAGATACTTTAATTTGATTTTTCCATCTTTTTTTTCTACTCTCTTTGTATCCACTCCTAGTTCTTCTTTAAAATCAATTTTATCTTTCAGGCCATACAGTTTCTTTCCCAGATTTCTAAACTCCAGACTTTCAAAAAGCTGCCTTACCTCACCAATACTGATATTTTTAAAACTTTTACTTATTATTTCTTCCACATTTATATCATCAATAATCTTAAGTTCTGTAAGCTTTTTACTCATTTCTGCAATATCCCTGTTTTTTTTAAGAACCTTCTTTAATCGCTCATTATCCAGCTTATCCAGATTTTTATAGATTTCTTCAATGGAACCGTACTTTGATAATAGCAATTTTGCCGTTTTCGGCCCGATGCCAGGTACCCCGGGTATATTATCCGAACTATCTCCCATAAGAGCTAACAGGTCTTTTATACTTTCAGGTTTAACCCCAAATTTTTCTACAACACCCTGCCTATCAAACCATACTGTATCTGTAACACCCTTTCTGGCAGACATAACCTTTACATTATCAGAGACAAGCTGCAACATATCCTTATCGCCGGTAACTATTAATACCTGACGGGGTGATTCTTTAATTTTAAAAACTATATCTGCAATTATGTCATCTGCTTCAAAACCATCCTTTTCCAGGCAGTTAATGTTAAATACACTCAGAACTTCTTTTATAAGTGGGAACTGGTTTCCAAGCTCATCAGGCATTTTTTTTCTTTTTATTTTATACTGGTCAAACATTTTGTGCCTGAAAGTCGGGGTTTTGCTGTCAAAAGCACATATTATGGTGTCGGGCCTTTGCTCTTCTATAAGTTTTAAAAGCATGCTGGTAAATCCAAGGACAGCATTTGTAGTAACTCCCGATGATGTAGAAATACTATCAGGAAGCGCATAAAAAGCCCTGTATGCTATATTGTTTCCATCTATTAGAACTATCTTATCTTTCTTTCCTTTACCCAATTATCAAAACCCCCGTTGAAAATCTATAAGATTCTTAAATTTCATAGAACATTTAAGTTTTTACCATACTCACAATATAAAAAGATAAGAGAAACTCAAAAGTTTCTCCTTCTTAAATATATAATATTTCAAACATCGGAACATCTCACAGTGTTTAATTATGAGCTAACCGGTTTCCACCTGGTTTTTACAAAGGCTACCCTATTTTTTTATTAGTGACTATAGCATATCACTTTATACTAATAAAGCATCTGGATATTGCTTAATATCTCCCTGCCTAAAATTTATTGACCTGTGTAATAGTTTGAAAAAAGATGTTAAAAGAATTCTTATGAACCTTAATTTTTTTAAAAACAGCTTTTTAAATTTTACTGTCATAAAATCTATTTTCTTGATTGCAGTTCTATATTGCAGCAGTTTATATGAAAACCGAAAAATATACATAAAAAAAGCGCCATCAAACTTCTTAAAAATTTAATGGCGCTTTTTGTTATTAAAATATAATAAATTATCTTAAAATTGTCAAGTATTCTCTTAAAATTCTGATAATGCAAATTATAGATTAATATATGTAGAATGTTGCAATATTGCCTATACCAGACCTGTTGTTTAACAGATCTACCTCACCCTTTATATCAATTCTTGATAATAATTTATATAAATTGTATTATTTTTTAGGCGCCGAAGTGGCGGAATTGGCAGACGCGCTGGACTCAAAATCCAGTGGACCGCAAGGTTCGTGTCGGTTCGACCCCGACCTTCGGCACCATATAAATCATTACCAATACGGGATTATTTTACTCAAATGTTTTACAGCCAATTTAACCTTATCTTATTCCGGCCGAATAAAAACACTTAAAAAATGTTGTTTAAAAAGCCTAAGTAACTTTACAGAGATAGTATATGAGCTAGTTTATAGAGGTCTTTATCTATGCCTTTCTTCACTTTTAGAACATCCTCAAACCTTGATACTTCTATCTTCATGCTCCTTATCCCCACCATATAGTCACTTTTTCCTTCAATTAATAAATCTACAGCTTTACTGCCAAATTCAGCCGCCAGTATCCTGTCCATAGCAGAAGGAGAACCCCCTCTCTGAATATGGCCAAGCACTGATACCCTCACATCATGCCCTGCATGTATTTTAATTGAAGAAGCAACATCCGATGCTTTTGCTGCACCTTCTGCCACTATTATTAAAGTATGCCTCTTACCTTTCCTGTGATTTCTTATCTGTTTGGCAACTTTAGCCAGATCAACTTCCATTTCGGGTATCAATATGTAATCCCCACCGCAGGCAACCCCTGTATTAACTGCAATCAAGCCCGAGTCCCTGCCCATAACCTCTATCACAAATATTCTATCATGCGAAGAAGCGGTATCCCTTATCTTTGATATCAGGTCAATTATTACATTAAGAGAAGTATCAAATCCTATGCTATAATCAGTTCCCGCAATATCGTTATCTATAGTTGCAGGAATTCCAATAACCTGTACCCCTTTTTCGTGAAGCTCATGAGCACCTCTGAAAGTACCGTCTCCCCCAACCACAACCAGTCCATCTATTCCATTGGCTTTCAGGTTACCTATAGCTTTTTTAAAACCCCTGCTGCGTTTAAATTCCTCAGACCTTGCGGAATAAAGGAAAGTACCGCCTCTATCAATGATCCCGCCGACTGAATTTAAATCAAGTACCTTAAAATTATTATTTATTAATCCCTTGTATCCTTCATAAAACCCATAAACTTCCAGGTTTTGATATATCCCATATCTGGTAACAGTTCTTATAACTGGATTCATACCGCTAGCATCTCCACCGCTTGTAAGTACTGCTATTTTTCTTTTTTCCTTAGCCATAACTGTTCACTTATCTCCTTCTGCTTTTTAATTCTCCAAATACTTCTTCCAGAGTAACTTTCTTCTCAACCATTAAAACAATCAGATGATATAAAGTATCAGCTATTTCATTTATCATCTCCTGTTTTTTCTGGTGCTTTGCTGAAAGGATTACTTCCATACTTTCCTCACCGAACTTTTTTATTATCTCATCCAGGCCTTTTTTATGTAGATTGTAAGTATAAGAATCTGATGTTTTATTCTTTATCCTGCTATCCACCACTTTATACAATTCTTCAAGTATATTATCCTGTCTTTTTTCTTTGGAATACCTGCTAAAATCAAGGTCTTTCCCAATATCTTTAAGGAATCTGTAGAAGCAGCTCCTGTTCCCTGTATGACATGCATTGCCTATCTGTTCCACGCTAATAAGTAAAGCATTACCGTAACAATCGTATTTTATATTTTTAATTTTTTGTACATTCCCGGATGTTTCTCCCTTGTTCCAGAGCTTTTTCCTTGACCTGCTCCAGAACCAGGTCGTCCCGGTCTCAAGACTCTTTTTTAATGACTCTTTGCTCATATAAGCCAGCATCAGGACCTCACCTGACTTATAATCCTGTATAATAGCAGGCATAAGGCCGACCCTGCTATCTTTATCCTTTTTTGCTCTGTCATTTGCTTTCATAAGTTATCGCACCATCATTAACTTTATAAATTATAATTATTTTAATCCTAACATGTATTTTTATTTTTTAAACAAAATAACAAAAAAACAAAAAAAATAATACATGTATAATAAAAAATTTACCTACAATAATATCACAATGCCATTTAAAGCTTATATAACTATAAGCATTGATTATCCCAATATATAAAGGGACCTTATTATATCCTTACATTTATTCCTTCGGACTTTAAATATTGCTTTGCTTCCCTGATAGAATACTCTCCATAATGAAAGATAGATGCAACCAGGACTGCATCAGCATCAGCATATTTTATTACATCCCTCAAATGCTCAAGTTTCCCTGCTCCTCCTGAAGCTATTACAGGTATATTAACAGCAGACGTTACTGCTCCGGTTAGTTCAATATCATAACCATCTTTTGTTCCATCCTTATCCATGCTTGTAAGCAATATTTCACCGGCTCCCAGTTCCTCTACCTTTTTCGCCCATTCTACTGCATCCATGCCTGTGGCTTTTCTTCCTCCGCTTGTATGTACTTCCCAGAAATTCTCACTTTCATATTTTGCGTCAATTGCCACTACTATACACTGGCTTCCAAAAACCTTAGAAGCTTTTTTTATTAAAGAGGGATTTTCGAATGCAGATGTATTTATAGAAATTTTATCTGCACCTTTCTTAAGTATTTCCCTTATATGCTCTATTTTACTTATCCCTCCGCCTATTATATAAGGTATAAATACTTTCTCTGCAGTCTTGCTTGCAAGCTCAACTACTGTCCTTCTTCCCTCATGTGATGCCGTTATATCCAGAAACACTATTTCATCAGCTCCCTCTCTATCATAAAAAGCAGCAAGCTCAACCGGATCTCCTGCATCTTTTATGTTTACAAAATGTATTCCTTTTACTACTCTTCCCTTGTCCACATCCAGACAGGGAATAATTCTTTTAGTTATCATTTTCTATTCCTATCTTTATTGCTTTTTTAAGATTAATTTTATATTTACCTTCATATAAGGCCTTTCCCACTATTGCCCCGATAATACCCATATTCTCCATTTTCTTGAGATTAATAATATCGTTGATGCTTCCTATACCTCCTGCAATTATAAATTTTAACCCGGATATTTTTAATATTTTTTTAAGAAAATCAAAATTAATACCTTCCAGAGTGCCGTCCCTTGATATGTCTGTTACAATAACTTTTTCTGCGCTCAGACTCTCCACATTTCTTATTATTTCAAATATTTTTATCCCGGTATCCTTCTGCCAGCCATTTTTAAAAATTATACCGTCTTTTCCATAATCAAGACTTAATATAACCCTTTCTTTATAACCTGAAATACTCTTATTTAAAAAATTACTATCCTCTATAGCCCCTGTTCCCAGTATAACCCTATCGGCGCCCTCCTTTAGAGCCCTCTCTATTGCCCCGTCATCCCTGATTCCACCACCATACTGTATTTTTATGTTTATTCTTTTTTTTATTTTTGAAATGATTTTTATATTTTTTAATCTTCCAGTTCTTGCACCATCAAGGTCAATAAGATGCAACCATTCTGCTCCTTCTCTTTTCCACCTGCCGGCCATTTGAACCGGGTCTCCAGAATATTTTTTCTTGCTATCAAACTTACCCTTTGTAAGTCTTACACAACAACCATCAATTAAATCTATTGCTGGTATTATTATCATAAGACTATTTCCTCCATATTAGCCAATCTCTTACAATGTATCTTTTTTAAATCAAATCCATAAATTTTTTTATTAACTATTCTTCCTTACCATATTCAAGAAATTTTCTAAAATCCTTAAACCGCCAGCACTACTTTTTTCAGGATGAAACTGTAATCCATAAATATTATCACATTCTATACCTGCAGTTAACTGGGTGCCATAATCAGTAGTACAATTTATAATATTTCTATCTTCAGGCACTGCATAATATGAATGAACAAAATAAAAATGCTCATTTTTTTCCATGCCTGAAAATAACTGGCTGTCCTCTTTTATTATTTTTAACCTGTTCCATCCAACATGCGGTATCTTTACCAGAGAAGGTATTTTTTCTACATAACCATTCAGTATCCCCAGCCCGGTGTTTTTACCATCTTCAAGACTGTATTCAAAAAGAAGCTGCATGCCCAGGCATATCCCTAAAAAAAATTTCCTTGATATATTTTCTTTAATAGTCTTAATTAAATTCATCTTTTTTAGACTTTTATATGCATCTCCAAATGCTCCAACCCCGGGTAAAACCACTGCTCCTGCGCTATTTATAACACCCGAACTGCCTGTCACTCTCACATCAGCTCCCAATCTTTTAAAAGCATTTTCTACACTTCTGATATTACCCATTTCATAATTTATAATCGCAATATACACAGTTTATCCTGCTAGATCTTTTTGATGTTTTATAAATTGGTTTTTAACCAGCAGTACCCGGTTAAAATTACTTTTTAATTTTAATAAAGTTTATTATATTAAACCTTTAGTTGAAGGTACTGAACCGGATTCTCTTCTGCTGCTTGCGTCATGTAGCACTATACCAAAGGCCTTAAAGATTGCTTCTATAATGTGATGCGAATTTAGCCCTGTATTTTTACTTATATGGAGATTTATAAAACTGTTGCTAACCAGAGCCCTAAAAAATTCTTCAACTATTACTGTCTCCATTCCATTAATTTTTTCATACTCTATATCAACATTATATCTCAGATAAGCCCTGCCTCCTATATCTACGGATACCGATACCTCCGCATCATCCATGGGCAATATAATAGACCCGAACCTTTTAATGCTTTTCTCATCTTTAAGACATTCGGAAATGGCTTTACCCAGGCATATACCAACATCCTCAACCAGGTGATGGCTGTCAACTTCCACATCACCTGATGCCCTTATTTTCAGATTGAAACTTCCATGAATTGTAAAGCTCTCAAGCATATGGTCAAAAAAAGGTACCGTGGTCTTTATATCCGCAACTCCACTGCCATCAAGGTCAAATTCCAGCCTTATATCAGTTTCTTTTGTTTTCCTGTTTATTTTTGCTTTTCTTTTCATTTTTCTTCACTTATTTTATTACACTTTTAATTTTATTTATAAAATTATTTACTAAATCATATTTAACCCTGTAGCTTGTAATATTTGCAATTATCCTCGTGGTGGAAACTGCAACTTCTTCCATTTCAACTAGATTATTCTCCTTTAGTGTTTTTCCTGTTGAAGTAATATCAAGTATCTCATCTGCTATCCCGAGCACAGGGGCAAGCTCCACTGAACCATGCAATTTAATAACCTCTGCCTGTATGCCTTTTTTATCAAAAAATTTTTTTGCAATATTTGGATAACTGGTAGCAACTCTTACCATACCAAAATGCCTGTAATGCTCCTTTACCTTTTCTATGCAGTCTTTTAATGTCGCAATAATTATCCTGCATTCTCCATTTTTAAGGTCAAGCAACTCGTATACATCACTTCCCTTTTCCATTAATGCGTCTTTGCCTGAAAAACCCACATCACAAGCTCCGTATTCAACATATACCGGAACATCCATAGGCCTTGATATTACATACTGTATTGAGTCCTCTCCGGAATACACAGAAAGCTTTCTATTTTCTTCTGCCAGGGATTCTATATTATAACCCGCTTTTTTTAATATCTCCACGCTGGGTTTAAAAAGATACCCCTTTGGAACTGCAACTTTAATCCCATTTTCCATTATTTATCTCTTCTATAAAATCATTTATTTTCTTTACTTTTTCTATATTTTTTCTAACATCATTTATTTTCACTTTTTCAAAATCTTTACCTGCCTCAACAAGCAAATCATAACTTTTTTCCTTTACAAAATCTTCCATGTTATCTCTATCCTTAAAACAAATCTCAACTATAACATCATTTTTTTGTAATTCTTTAGCTATTTTAACTAATTTTATAAATTCTGAGCCACTTTTCAGATCACAGCATTTCAATAAAACCTTAAGCTCTTTTTCCTTTTCCAATCCCTCTATTACTTTGTGGGCTAAATCAACATCAAGAGCAAAACCTGTAGCAGGAATATCCATCCCGAATTTTTTTATGAGGCCATCATACCTTCCGCCACTGCCTAAAATACTATTTACACCCGAACAATAAACCTCAAATAACATACCGGTATAGTAATCAAAATCCCTTATAATGCTGAAGTCAATCACCAGACTACCGCTATAATCAAACTTTTTAATAGTATCATATATCTCTTTAAGATAATTAAAACTTCTTATTATCCTTTCATTCTCTACCCCGGAAATTAAACCGGATATTTTACCGGTGCTGCTCTCGGGCTGCATTAATTTTATAAAAATTTTAGCCTTGCTTTTATCTTTTTTACCCAAAAAATTCTCCAATGTAACAAAATCTTTTGTTATAATCTTCTTTCTTATAAATTCCCTGTCTTTATTATCCAGGTTAAACCAATCACAGAGCCCCTCAATAAATTCTACATTCCCCAGCCCTATAGTATAATCACCCAGTCTGAGCTGGTTTAATATGCTCACCAGTATAACAAGAATCTCACTATCAGCCATCGGGGCTGAGGAACCAATAAGCTCAAGCCCTGCCTGATTATAAATCCTACTTACGCCTTTCTGCGCACCTGACTGCCTGAAGGAATCCGCAAAATAACAAAGCCTTACAGGCAATTGTTCCTTTTTGATCCTCATACCGGTAAGTCTTGCTATTGGTATGGTCATATCACTCCTGAGAGATATAGGACTGCCATCAACATCAAAGAAACTAATTAATTTATCCTTCCAATCCTTCCCTGCACCAATAGAAATATTTTTAGTGTACTCAACAACAGGTGTATTAACTTCACCATAACCCCACAGCCTGAACTCCCTGCCAATTATTTCCTTTATTTTATTTCTCTCTTTTGTTTCAGGAGGAAGTATATCTCTCAACCCAAAAGGCAGTTTTATAATTTGTTTGTCTTTCTTATTCTCAAACATACTTATATTATTATTATATTAATTATAAGAAAGGTATTTTACCACACTATAATATGTTATAAAAAGCAATGCCATAATCTATATTATTATATAAAAAATATTTATCTTCTATACTTTTATTTTACCCAGTCTTTCTTCTTCAGTAATTGGTCTGCCCTCTTTATCAATAGTTACATTTTTACCCTCAACAAACATTGTTCTTATCTTCCCGCTTGCCGCCTTTACTCCATGCAGGTGCGGTGCATCAAGTACTCCTGTCTTTATTGCTTTTGAAATTATAAAAGGGGACACCAGAGGATCTTTATATTTCTTTTCCTTATCAATCATTTTTATTTTTTCTACAATCAGTCTGGCATCCGAAATCAACTCTTCCTTTCTTGATTTCACTTTTTCATCCAGTTTCATATCAGGGCAGTCATACAGACAATTATCCACCACTTTATTTGCAATCTTAACACTTTCTATAATATCATCTGCATTCGCAGCATGATTTGCTTCACAATAAGCGACCACATGCAGAATATGCGGCTCTAGCTGCATCTGAAGGAGTACTGAAGAAGCAAGCTGTCCTTTGCTCTCATCATAATCAGTAGGATAGCTGAAAAGTCCCGTCCTGGTCTGTCTCAGGGTTGTAAAATTCTTATCATGAAGAGATTCTATCAATTCTACCTTTGCCAACATTTTAGCCAGGTCCATTGTAAAGGAAGTTTCAGGAGGAGTATTAAACATATACTGTGAAACATAAACCTTTACTCCCAGCATCTTGGCATTATATGCAGCAATATAGGCAGCTGCTACTGCAACCGAGTCTGGTGAATATCTCAGGCTCCAGTGGTGTGATTCATTAATCTCTACAGGTATATCTCTCTCGGCATGCCACCTCATTACTGATTGATTCTCGGCTATGGCATTTTCAAGTTTCCTCTCACTTCTACTGTCCAGCTCATTGTACCAGCAAAGCGGTACTGCGCACCATGCATTATTAATGTTGTCCCTGAGGACTTCTGCCATTCTGATAATATCATTTGTCCCGCTGTAGCAGCGCATTAAAGGATAGTTACCGGTTCTTGAAGCCACGTAAAGCTTTCTAAAATCCCCGGCACTTCTTAAAGGCACTCCACCTGCGCCATCCTGCTTCTTATCCATTTTTTCAGGATGGAAAAAGAATTCCTGCGTATTCTGATCAGGTCCTATAGATACAACATCTAAAAGTCCGCTTGATGAAATTTTTTTTATTCCTTTTACTGTTTCATCCAGTGTAGGCCTTCCAAAATGGTGTCTTATAATAGGCAGGGGCTTTTTATAATTAATCCTTTCTACAGTACTCTGAGGAGGGATCCCACTCTTAGATTTTATTTTTTTCTTGCTTAAAAAACTTTCTATTTCACTGGCGCTTTCCTCACCGGTAAAAATAACATCAAATATGCCCAGCTTTTCCCCCACTTCAGCTACCGGTTTTGTGCCTCCCAGTATAAATTCTATTTTTTGCTTTTTTAATTTTTTAATTACCTTTTCATTTAACTCTTGAAACAGAGCAAGAGCGCTTTCCGGTGAAAGACGGTAACTTACAGCTACTATATCAGGGCTGTATTTTTCTATATTTTCGTTTAGTTTCTCAATTTTACATGCTGAACCTAAAAATTTTGTCTTATACCCATATTTGCCGGCCAGATTTAAAAAGTTGATAATCCCGGCAACATGTATACAGCTGCCTATGCAGGCACCCAGTATCTTCTTCATACTCCTTCTACTGCCCCTTCCCATTAATAAATATATTTCTCATCTGGCTCAGACTTAATCCTTCCAGGCCCAGTCTTGAAAGATTTCTTCCGATATCCCTAAAATCCCTTTTAAATATAGTACTTGCCATATCTATAAGTGAATCAATTATCTTCGTTTCTACTCCCAGTGCCCTTCCAAACTCGGATATAGGCACCAGACTCATTGGAACATCTTCGGTTATATATCTGACATTTATGGTCCTGGGGGCCATAATTCCTACATATCCAGGGTTACTGTGTATTGCATCAAATAAATTATCTTCTACCACATTATAGGCCATAGAGAGCCATTCAATAGCAGTATATGTTTTGGCACACCTTAACTTTCTTGATACCATAACCCTTTCCGCATCAACTGATTCTAAAATTTTTGCTACAGATTGTGTAACTCCTTCTATATAAAACTGAAAGTTACCCATGGTAGATTCTATTCTGCTTAAGTTAAGTATAGTAATTGACGGGTGAAAAACTGCCCCCATATTATTAAAACTTGTTTCAATTGCGCTTGCTGCGGGTATGAATTCCGGGAATGCATTATTTAACTTTCTTATAACCATTTCAGTCTTTTTTGAAGGAATTGCAGCAACAGGTATTGCCTGTTTTATTCTAAATATTTTTGCTGTAGCAGGGCCCATGCCCCTGCTTGCATATATAAAAGTCTGTGCTTCAGCTATAGTAATATCCTTCTGATTCCCTTCTTTATGCAGGACATTTAAAAATTCCATAGCCCCACATGTTCTCCCCGGATTCAAAACTACAACCTGTTTTTCATTTAAAAAGGGCGCACAGATTTTTGCAATATAATTATGAGCATCTGCAGGTACTACCACCATAATTACATCCACACCCTTAATTGCTTTTTCTATATTATTTGTTATTATATTAAGCTTTCCAAAACCTTTAACTTCACCTTCAAGCTCTATACCCTTCATCTTTTTTATTGGCTGGATTCTTGAAAATGTTCTGTTATACAAATTAACAGTAAAACCTTTTATAGCCAAGTGAGCTGCTATCGCTTTACCGCCATGGCCTGCCCCGAGTACCGCAAATTTTAAGTCATGCATTTAACTCCTCCCGCGTATTTATAAATATCTATATTCTTTCCCAGCTAATTTTATCTCTAAAAATTTCCCTAAGATTATTCTCCATTTCATTATTCAGATTAACCCTGCAGTCTGATGAAAGTTCATATACTTTCTCTATATCTTTATTATTTTTACCGGCTATCCTGAACTCTACTTCACTATACCCCTCATGTTTCTTCAGAATATCATAGAACTGGTTTATAAGATTTTCATCTATATCACACTTTTTCACAGTAAATGCTACCTTAGAACTTTTTTCTTTAATGAGCTCCTTCTGTCCCTTATTAACCTTTTTATCTTTTTCCAGCTCGTTAAATTCACCTGCTATAATTTTTATCTGATCCTCTTTTCTATCCAGTCTACCTTTGACACTTACAATTTTTTCTTCAGCAATTATTTCCCTGAACTTCACTAATGTAGAAGGAAACACAATTATCTCTATATTATCATCAAAATCCTCTATCTCTATAAAACTCATCTGCTGATCTTTCTTCGTATATATAATCTTTACCCTGCTTACTATCCCTCCTACGGCAACATTTGTCTTATCTTCCAGACTGCTCAGAGCATTTATCGGTGTTAACCTTGAAAGTGAATCTTTATACTCAAATAAAGGGTGGCCTGATATATAAAGCCCCAGCATTTCTTTTTCAAAATTCAGCAGCTCTTTTTTTGAATATTCCCTGAACTTTTCTTCCTGTTTATAGGAACTATCCATTGACATTTCTTTTTTATCGCTGCCATTTACTTCAAAAAGTGAATACTGGCCAATATCCCTGTTTTTCCTTATCTTTAATACTTCCTCTATTATATTCTCATAATTCTCCAGAAGATATTTCCTGCTCATACCAAGAGAGTCAAAAGTCCCGCTTTTTATCAAGCTTTCAATAGTTTTTTTATTCAGTACACTGTTATCTACCCTCTCACAAAAATCTATAAAATTTTTAATCCTGCCATTTTCCTTTCTTTCCTTTTCTATTGATTCAATAACATTAGTGCCAACGTTTTTTATCGCCGACAGTCCAAATCTGATTGAATCTTCAACAACAGTAAAATCAGCAAAACTTTCATTAATATCAGGAGGTAGAACCATCATACCCATCCTCCTGGTTTCATTTACATACTGTGCTACTTTTTCCTGGCTGCCCATCCTTACGCTTAGAAGTGCTGCCATGAATTCTACAGGATAATTGGCCTTAAGATAAGCAGTCTGGTACGAAATCATTGCATAAGCAGCGCTATGAGACTTGTTAAAGCCATACTCTGCAAAATGATTTACCAGCTTAAAAATCTTCTCTGATATGTTTTTATCTATACCTCTTTTTTCCGCACCTTCTATAAATTTACTTTTTTGTTTTGACAGAAGGCTTCTCTTTTTTTTGCTAATAGCACCTCTTAAAATATCTGCCTCCGACATACTAAATCCTGCCAGCTCTGATGCTATTTTCATAACCTGCTCCTGATAAAGAATAATACCATAGGTACTTTCAAGTATCTTTTCCAGTGAAGGATGGAGATAATTTATTTTTTTCCTGCCGTTTTTGCTCTCTACAAAATCACTTACCATGCCGCTCTGCAGAGGGCCAGGCCTGTACAATGCCAGAAGCGCTATTAAATCTTCAAACTTTATTGGTTTCAGATTAATTACCAGCTCGCGCATTCCTGAGCTCTCAAGTTGAAAAACGCCAAGGCACTCACCTTCACTCAACATATTAAAAGTCTTTTTATCACCAAGGTCTATATTATTGATATCTATCTCTATATTCTTGGTTTTCTTTATTAAAAACAGCGTTTTGTCTATTAATGATAGTGTCTTAAGTCCCAGAAAATCCATTTTTAAAAGCCCTATTTTCTGAATATCCTCCATCTTATACTGGGTAACAATATCACCCTCATTTTTCTTCTGTATAGGTGTGTAGTTATAAAGGTCTTCTGATGATATTACTACACCTGCGGCGTGTATTGAGTCCTGTCTTGATATTCCTTCAAGTGAAATTGCCGTATCAATTACTTCCCTTATCTTTTCATTATTCGTATATATTTCATTAAGTTCTGGAACCATCTCCAATGAATTCTTAATGGTCATATTAAGTTCCATAGGAATCATTTTTGCTATCAGGTCAACCTCCGCATAGGGTACTTCCATTACCCTTCCCGCGTCTCTTATTGCCTGTCGTGCAGCCATTGTCCCAAAGGTAATTAATTGAGCAACCCTCTTCTCGCCATATTTTTTTGTTACATATCTAATTACCTCATCCCTTTTCTCATAACAAAAATCTATATCAATATCCGGCATGCTTCTACGCTCCTCATTTAAAAAACGCTCGAAAAGAAGTTCGTATTTTAATGGTTCTATATCAGTTATATCCAGAAGATAGGAAACTATACTCCCTGCAGCCGAACCTCTTCCAGGCCCCACTCTTATGTTATTGCTTTTGGCAAATTTAACGAAATCCCATACTATAAGAAAATATTCAGAGAACCCCATTTTTCTTATAACTTCCATTTCCTTTTTTATCCTCTTGTCAACAACACCGGTAATAGCGCCATACCTTTTTTTTACACCCTGATAACATAATTTTTCCAGATACTTATCGGGGGCAAGATTATCCGGAACCTCAAAAAATGGTATTAGATTCATACCAAATTTTAAATTTACATTACATCTCTCTGAAATCTCAACTGTATTTTCAATGGCACCGGGATATTGTTTAAAAAGTTCTTTCATCTGGTCATAGCTTTTAAAATAGTATTCATCAGTTGGAAATTTCATGCGCCCCGGCTCATTTATTGTTGAGCCAGTCTGGATACAGAGTAAAACATCATGTGCCCTACTATCGCTTCTTTCCAGGTAATGAATATCATTTGTAGCAACTACTGGAATATTGTATCCCAATGATAAATCAAACAGGGCTTTATTTATCATCTTCTGCTCGGGTATACCTGAATCCTGTAATTCTAAATAGAAGTTATCACTGCCGAATATTTCTACATATTCCTCTAGAGCTTTTTTCGCTTTATCTATCCTTCCTGAAGTAATATGTTTTGGAATTTCACCTGATATGCAGCCGCTTAGAGCAATTATGCCTTTGCTGTATTCCTTCAACAGTTCCTTATCTACTCTTGGCTTATAATAGAAACCTTCCAGAAAACCAAGACTTACCAGCCTCATTAGATTCTGGTAACCACGATTATTTTCAGCCAGGAGTGTCATATGGTAGGAAATTTCTTCTTTTTTACCTCTTTCCAGCTTTTTATCCCATCTACTTTTTGGCGCCAGATAGACTTCGCAACCTATTATTGGTTTTATTCCTGCTTTTTTTGCCTGGTTATAGAATTCAATTATTCCATACATAACCCCGTGGTCAGTCAATGCAACTGCGGGCATATCAAACTGGCGAGTTTTTTCTATTAATTGGTCTATCCTTGAAGCACCATCTAACAGGGAATATTCGCTGTGGACATGCAAATGAACAAAATTATCCTTTTTCATCCTAAAAGATCCCGGCTATTTCTTTCTGGTTTAGATTTATAAGTCAAATTAAATATTGAAAAATTTAATAAACAACTCTATATAGTTCTTCAAGCGAAGTCAAACCTTCTGCAACCTTATAGGCACCGCTTTCAAGAAGTGTCTTCATGCCTTCTTCCCGGGCAACATCATTTATATCATCGTTACTTTTCTTTTCAAGAAGCATCTGTCTGATTTTCTTGGTCACCATCAGCAAAGAATATATTCCAGTTCTCCCTGAATACCCTGTATTATTACATCTTTTGCAACCAACAGCTTTATAAATCTTTTTCCCTTTAAGTATAGGCCTTATTTCCTCTTTTAATGACGATTCCGGTATCTTGATTTCTTTCTTACAATTACTACAGAGCAACCTCACAAGTCTCTGTGCAACTATGCCTCTTACTGCTGACGAAATCATATAGGTTTCTACCCCCATTTCCATAAGTCTTGAAAGAGTTGACGGAGCGTCATTGGTATGCAGGGTTGTTAAAACAAGGTGACCGGTAATAGCTGCTTCAACAGCTATCTTTGCAGTCTCCAGATCTCTTATCTCACCAATAAGGATTATATCCGGGTCACTTCTAAGCATTGCCCTTAACCCTCTTGAAAAGCTCATGTCTATTTTAGGATTTACCTGAACCTGCATTATCTGTGGAAATCTATATTCTACAGGGTCTTCTATAGTAAAGATTTTTTTCTCAACATCCGCAATTTTATTAAGGCTTGCATACAGAGTTGTTGTTTTTCCTGACCCTGTAGGACCTGTAATAATAACAGAGCCATGGGGAACATTTATCATCTCCAGGTATTTCTTGAGGTCATCTTCCAACATACCCGACTTTTTAAGGTTAAAAACAGATTCATCTCTACCCAGTATTCTTATAGTTATATTTTCCCCAAAAACAGTAGGTACCGATGCAAGTCTCAGGTCAATCGTCTTGTTTCCGTATGGAATGGAACTTCTGCCATCCTGGGGCAGTCTGTTCTCTGTTATATCCATACCCCCCATTATTTTGTATCTTGAAATCAGCAGTCTCTGTACTGTTTTTGGAACATCTTTTATCTTCTGAAGTATACCGTCTATCCTGAATCTTATGCTACAGTTCTTCTCCTGCGGCTCTATATGTATATCACTGGCTCTTAGCGATATTCCTTTAAGTATAATCTGGTTTGCAAGTTTTACCAGGGGATTTTTCTCTTCTGCTTCTTCCTCGGTCTTCTTACCTATTGTAAAATCTTCATCTTCTATTATTTCCTGGACTTCTTTAAGACTGTATTCATCTGAGGTATATAACCTTATAGTACTTTCTATATTTTTCTTTGTACTTATATATGGCTTTACATTGTAGCCGGTAAGAAGACGTATCTCATCAATAGCATTAATATCCCTGGGGTCAATCATTGCCACATGCAGGGTACCGTCAACCAGACTAAATGGAAAAACCTTCCTTTTAAAGGTAAAGTCTTTTGAAAGAATATTAGCAACTGAAGGGTCTATTTTGTCCTGTATCTTATTCAAATCAACAACTTCAAAACCTCTCTGAAAAGATACAAGCTCCATTAGAGTTTCATCAGAGATATAGCCCTTTTTTATTAATATCTCTCCTAACTTCTCACCTGTACTCTTCTGAATGCTCAGTGCTTCATCAAGCTGTTCCTTTGAAATAATATTCCTGTTTAAGAGTATCTGACCTATCTTTTCCTTTTTATAATCAATATCTACCATAATAATCCTGTTAAATTTTTTCTAACCTTATAATTATAATATATCTTGGCTATTATTCACACATTTAACAACAAAGCATCTTTCTTTAATAAAGATTTAATTTAATTATATTAGTATAACTTTTCTTAATAAAAATATAATTTTAACTCATATTTACTATTTTTCCGGGTATAGATAAAAAATAATACTATTATGCTTTTTCCTTCTAAATAACTTATTTTAATGTCTTCAGGAGAACTAGCCTGTCCTTTGAAAACTTCTTTTAAAAAAGCAAAATTAATAGACTTTAACAGATAAAACACACTCTAAAATCACTCTGTTTATTTTCTATAATTACCCCTATTATTTTATTAATTTATCTTTTAATCTTTTAAGTAATGTCTATATTATTTTATTTATATTTTATTTTACATAATAAAAATACCACAAATGAGGATATTTTTAAATCAACCGTATTATAAAAATATTTTTATAAGAATAAGGTAAGAAAAATGCACACATGTAAATTTATAACATATATGCATTTTTACTTAAATTATATTAAAACTGCTAAAAATTAAACAGTCTCCCTGATAGATCTACAACCAACACTGCTGTCTGAATAGCCACGACGCTGATTAGCTTTATCAGGATATTCATAGATGGTCCTGCCGTATCCTTCATGGGATCACCTACAGTATCCCCTACTACAGAAGCTGAATGCTCGGCAGTCCCGCTCCTGCCTTCCTCCTCAATTTTTTTCTTCGCATTATCCATAGCTCCACCTGCGTTAGACATAAAAATGGCCTGCGCAAATCCTGAAAGAAGAGTTCCTATAATCAGAGCTATTACTCCACCAGGTCCCAGGAAAATTCCTACAAGTGTAGGGATTACAAAAATAGCTATACCCGGTATCAGTATTCCTCTCTGGGCAGACTTGGTGACTATGGTAATGAATTCTTTGGGATCTCCTTTTTCCTTTCCGGCAAGTATGCCTTTTATCTGTTTTCTTGCTACCTGCACCACTTTATTGGCTGCTTTACCCACTGCTCCAAGCAGGATAGAGGTGAAAAAGAATGGCATAATAACTCCTATAAATAGTCCCACAAGAACTCTCGGGTCTTTTATAAAATCCAGAACAATACCACCCGATGTTAAAAGTTCTACCTTGGAAAAATATGCCTGCCCCAGTGCAAGTGCAGTAACCGCTGCGCTTCCTATAAGTATCCCTTTACCAATTGCAGCAGTTGTATTCCCCACCGAATCCAGCTTGTCTGTTGTCTTTCTAACTTCCGGTGGAAGCTCCGCCATTTCTGCTATACCGCCTGCATTATCCGATATTGGTCCATACACATCAATGGTGACAACAAAAGGTGCAGTGGCAAGCATACCCACAGCTGACATGGCCACGCCATAAAGTCCCATTTTAAAATCCGTAGATCCATGTGAAATATAGAAGCTGAAAACCATAGCTGCTATTACTGTTAGAGCTGGAAGTATGGTTGATTCCATACCATAAGCAAGACCGCTTACTATATAAGTTGCCGGTCCACTCTTTGCACTCTCCATTATGCCCCTGGTGGGCCTATATCTTGAATCAGTATAAAGAAGCGTAAACAGCCCTATTAAAAACCCTGCAACTATTCCACCGGTTGAAGCCAGGAACAGGAAATTGTATTCTGCACCTATTGTATATCTCACTATAAAATAGGATATGGCTATAATAATTGCAACGGTTACAAGAAGCCCGGAAAGGGTTGTTACAGTAAGTAAACTTACCGTTGCCTCTTCCCTGTACTTCCTTATCATAAGTTTAATAACAAATATTGCAATAATCGAAGCTACTGTACCAGCAGTTGCAATAAGCATTGGGAGAAGTACGCTGTTTACAAGCGGCTGTAACCCCTTAAAAGCCAGAAATCCCAGAAACTGTGCTGCAACTATCGCACCCAGCCATGATTCAAGACTATCTGCTTTCATTCCTCCTACATCTCCTACATTATCTCCTACATTATCAGCAATAGTAGCAGGATTCCTGTAGTCATCTTCTTTCAGTCCGGATTCAACCTTACCTACATAATCCGCTCCCATATCTGCAGCTTTGGTAAATATTCCTCCGCCTGTCCTCATAAAGAAAGCTGCGAAGCTGGCACCAATAGTAAAGGTAACAGATATATTCACTACCCTTGAAAGATTAACCACAAGGTCAGCAGTTTCTCTCCCATACCACCAGAAAAGTATGTTAAACCAGAAACCAGTAAAGAAAAGGACTACAGCTGCCAGAATAAGACCTGATGCAGAGGCCGCTGTTATTGCTACGTTCATTGCTTCTCCCAGACCCTTTTCCTTTGCAGCATTGGTTACTCTTGCATTTGAAGTAGTGGATATCCACATTCCAATATAACCTATGAGAATGCTAAATCCCATACCTGTTGCAAAAGCAGGTATTGAAGCAAATTCCAGGTATCCAAATTTAACCATGACACCTAAAATTGCAACCAGAACAACAAAAAATATAAGCATTATTTTTGCCTGCTGATTGAGATATGCCCTACTCCCAACAAAAATAGCATGGGAAATTTCTTGCATTCTTTTTGAACCCCTGCTCTTTTTGCTAACCATAACTGAAAACATTGCCGCAAGAATCAGCGATACAGCAGAGCCGATAAAAGGAATAATTCTCAGTAACATTTGGCCTGACACAAAATACCTCCTCCTTAAAAAATAAATAAATTTTACCTGCCAGAATCTACCGGCATATAATATACTTAGAAAAGCTTTACAGCTTAAAAACACTTCAAAGTATTTTATTAAAAATATGCTTATTAAGCAATTAAAAAAAGTTCAAAAAAACATTATTTCTTAAATTCCTACTTTTCCCCCATAACCTGTACAAAAACCTCGCGGGAGCGCGGCCTGTTGTCATGGTCAATAACCACTATCTGCTGCCAGGTGCCCAGTATCAAATTACCTCCCGATACCGGTACAGTTATACCCGGTCCCATAAATGTAGCCCTGAGGTGTGAGAACCCATTATCATCACCCCAGGTCTGTGAATGTCTTGTATGCTTGCTGCTTGAAATAAATTCTTCCAGCTGGTCCCGCATATCTTCAACCAGCGCCGGTTCATATTCAATGGTAGAAATTGATGCAGTGGAGCCAATTACAAAAATATTTACCAGTCCATCCTTTATACCGGACTGCCCTGCAATATCTTTTATATCTTCTGTAATATTTTTAATATCCGAGAACCCTTTTGTAGATAAAGTTATCTTTTTACCATATACCACGACTTCCCCTCCTATCCTGAATTACTTTCTAAATTCCTTTTAGTTTAATATTATTAAAAAACCTTATAAATATTCCGCCTTATTTTGTTATTCTAACTTTTTATTTTTTAGGATACAATGTCTCTAACTGGGGCGGGTTTACCTGCTATTCTGCTTTTTGGCTGATAACAGCAGTTACTTATATTATAAAGTCTATGTCAAAGAAAAAAAATAAACTCCATTTAACATAATGAAAATAATTCATGCAAAAACACATAATACTATACAAAAAGCATATAAACTTCGTTTTGAAGTATTTGTAGGAGAACAAAACGTTCCAGTAGAGGTTGAAAGAGATGAATATGATAAAACGGCCAAACATGTTACAGCTATTGATGAAAAATCCGGTGAGTGTATCGGGTGCGGCAGACTGGTAATAAAAAACAATATAGCAAAAATAGGGAGAGTTGCCGTAAAAAAAAGTTACAGGAATAAAGGATATGGTAAAAAAATCTGCTTAAAATTAATAGATATAGCTAGAGAATCGGGCATAAACGATATCAGGCTGAACTCACAATTAGAAGTATTGGGGTTTTATAAAAAGCTTGGTTTTAAAGAATACGGGGATATATTTATAGAAGCCAATATGAAACATATTGCAATGAAAATATAATAAATTAATTTTATTTTTAATAATATATTGTTTTTAGAGCTCTTGTAATTTAATTATTTTTTTCATTTGAAAATCCTTAATTGCAGGTAAAATAAGCTTAAAGTCTATAACTTATAGAAACCATAGGTTCCATCCAACAACTCACTTGCCGGCAAGGAAACCTCTTAATATAGAGATTGACTGTTCCGGATTTATGATAAGGGATAGGTGCCCACTGCCTTTAAACCTGTACACCCGGGCACTGTCGTATAGCTTTTTTACTGCTTCCCTTTCCTGTGGATATATTGCTGTGTCTTTATCTGACTCCAGGATGAGAATCTTTCCCGGCCACCCTGCCAAATCATTCCTGGAGAATCTGTAATTCTCTCCAAAATCAATCATACACCTGTCAATTGATAATAACTCTTTTTTTGTCATATGAGAAATCATTTCAAAAAAATATGCATTCCAGAATCCTCTTTCTTCTTCACTCATTAATGATATCCTAGAAATTTTTAAAATTTTTACCCTTAATAGCCGAGCTATTGAAAAATGGAATAACCAGGATGGCAATAAGTAAAATACTTTGAACATCTCAATTCTTTTTTTCCTCTTTGACGCTATGTCCTCGTCTACAGGTGGGGATGCTGTAGTAGTATGTGATAAAACCAATTTATTTACCCTTTCCGGATACTTGCGTACAATTACCTGGGCCAGTATTCCTCCAAAAGATTGCCCGATTATATTTACCTTATGAATTCCTTCTGACTCAAGAATTCCCATAATTCCTTTCGCCAGTATATCCATTGTGCCAACCGGAGAATATGAGGGACAAATAATCCGGTATTCATCTTCCAGAGGCGTAAATAGCAGTGCCATGGCTTCGGAAATGCCTGTCCCTCCAGTAAGCAACAGCAGTGCTTCCCTGCCCCTACCGCTTGATATATATTTCCATTCGGTACTATTGAGGGTGACCTTATGGTACTTATGAGTTGAACGAAACTTTTTTAATTGTTCTTTTTTATATTTTGAAACATTTCTGTAAATTTTTTCCAAATTATTCTTTCTCATCATCTTTTACCCCTTATTTATCTGTGTTCAAGTAAGTTTAATAATCTATTATAGCAACAAAGATATTTTTGCCCTTTAAATAATCTGGTCAAATATTTCTTCTCTAACAAACCTGCTTTTTCAAGCAATTTTACAAATGGTTTCTTAATATAAAATAATAGCTTCTTTTAGATTGTTATTTGCATCTTCCACGGTTTCACCCTGTGGGCATACGTCCAGCTCAGAGCAATAGGCACTAGAGCTGTTTTTCTCTTTTTTAATTATATGTGAAAAAATAAATTTCTTAGGCACAGACATATTAATAATACTTACTTACTTTTAATGTTTCAATATCTTAATAGACTTAATCAAATATTAAAAGCTTGCTAAAATTACCTTATTATAGTAAAAATATTTTCAATTTGTCCCGAACTACCATAATTTAAGACAATTCACCAATCTCCCGGTGTCGTGCTGTTACCAACTTACTACCTTACAGAGTCATCCTTATTACCTTATTATGTAAATATCTCTTAATCCTCTTAAGGTCTTCACTCCCAATATCACCCTTAAAATATAGCTGTATAAACTCTACCCTCTTTTTACTTTCCCAATAAGCATAAATAATCCTTAGTGAAGAACCTTTTAAATAACGGCAAAAAAGACGGGCTTTTATAATTTTTATATTTTCTTCTTTTACCAGTACCGCAAAACTCCTGCCCGTACCCAGGGGAAACTCTGAAATAACTTTCCTGAATTCAAGAAGGTCGTCAGATAATGATTTATACTTTTTTGACAATTTCCTGAAATCTTTAGAAAATTCAGCAGTTTCATCAAAGTTCATCTTCATATTCCCTTACAGAATGAACTGTGTCTCGATAAAACACACTTTCGTAGCTCATAATCTCACCATATCTATGAACCCGCCAGGGAACGTCACTGTGGGAATATTCGGTTATTTCACTAGCATTCTTATCCGAAAGACGGGCAAGTACTCCATCTATATGCTTCACTTCCTGTGCAGATAACTTTTTTAAATCAGGTTTTCTGTGTGGCAGATATTTCTTTTGGTTATACTTAAAATATTTGCTTTTTACCTTCTCTATTTCACCTTTCTTTTCCATCTCCTCAATAATCTTTTTAAATTCTAACGGTGTTGGCCCATAATGATTTTTAATATACCGCGCACCTGTTAGCTGCTCTTCAAACTTTTCATAAAAATCAAAATCTATAAAATAGAGAAGTTTATATAAAGCGGTCTCACCAATATTCGTTTTTGCTCCCACTTTTTCTAAAATATATAAAAGAACCTCCTTGAACTTTATAATATCTGCTCGTTTAACAATAATACGAATTCCGGTTTCTTTAGATTTTTTCTGTGGCTTCTCTTCTTCAAAAATAACCTTTTTCTCTGAAACCTTTTCCGTTGATAATAGTTCTTCCATCCGCATGCTAAAAATACCTGCAATTTTTCCTGCCTCAGATATAGTCAACTCCCGTTCCCCTTTTTCAATCTGCATGTAAGTGGGTCTTGACATTCCAAGTCCTTTAGCAATATATTCCTGTGAAAAGCTATTTTCTTTTCTCAGTAATTTAATTTTTTTATATAGATTCTTTACCATTTGTCTTAATTGTAATATGTAAAAATTATTTGTCAACTATGTAAGTAGAAATATTTTACATAATGAATTATTTTATTAAAATTATTATCAATCTTATATAGAAAGCAGGTATTATTAGGTCTTATGTAAAAATAAATAAATAAGTGCTACAAAATATTGTAAAAGTAGCACTGCCGCTATATAATTAGTTTTCAATAACTAAAACAAATCAGCTATTTTTTTAAATAGAAAGGTTGGTAAATGAGAAAAATTCTTTTTCTCCTTATACTTATATCACTCCTGCTTCTTTCCCTATCATGCTCCTCCCAGGCCGATACTTCAGCACATGAGATAATAAAGATTGGTGACACAACAGGAGACTGGGGCTTCCCCTCCCCTTACGGAATGTATTCCCGGGGGCCGGGCTACATAAGAATGAGCTTAATATTTGATACCCTGGTCTGGAAAGATAAAGAAGGAAACACTATACCCATGCTTGCAGGGAGCTGGACTTATGATGAAGACAAAAACAGCTTTACATTTTATTTAAGAAAAGATGTTCTCTGGCACGATGGAGAGCGGTTCAGCGCCTCAGATGTCGCCTTTACTTTTGACTATATAAAAGAATATCCCTGGGTATGGGTAAACTCAAATATAATAAAATCAGTAGAAATACTGGACGACTATACAGTGTGCGTTAATTTAACCGAAAAGTATGCTCCATTTCTTGATAATATTGCAGGAACACTCCCTATCCTCCCCCGGCATATATGGGAAAATATAGAGGATCCCCTATCCTATAATAAAAATGATGCACTCATAGGCACAGGACCTTTTGTTTTAAAAGATTATAACAGCCAGGAGGGCTCTTACCTCTATGAGGCCAACCAGGACTATTACCTTGGAGATGTAAACATTAACAGTATCGCATTTGTCAAAGCATCCGAACAATCCATGCCTGCAATGATTGAATCCGGCGAGATAGATGCAGGTTCCATACCCCCTGATGTAGTATCAGACCTGGAAGAAAGCGGTTTTGAAATCAAGCAGGAACCCCCGATATGGGCAGCAAAACTAATACTTAATCACCAGACCAATGAACTTATTGGAGAAAAATCTTTCAGGCATGCTCTTGCCTATGCTATAAATTATAATCAGATTGTAGAAATATCCCGGAGGGGCTTCGCGGTTAAAGGTAGTGCAGGCCTCATGCCCCCTGCCAACATCACCTGGTATAATGAAAATACTCCCCAGTATGAATATAATGCTGAAAAAGCCAAAGAAATTTTAGAAGATATGGGATGGTCAATTGGAAAGGACCTCTATTATTATAAAGATGGTAATGTGCTCAGACTGGAACTTGCAGTAAGCGAGGGCGATTTTGAAAGGGATGCCCGTGTTATAAAGGAAAATTTGAAGGATGTGGGAATAAAAATAGACCTAGTTAGCTATGAAGCCAAAACTCTTGACAGCAAAATAGAAAACTGGGATTTTGACATTGCCATAAGCGGGCACGGCGGGCTGGGAGGAGACCCCGAATCACTAAACAGGGTAATAATAAATGAAGGATTTAACAGCGTCCGTTATTTTGAAAACGAAAGACTGATAGAACTTCTTAATTTACAGGTAAAGGAAATGGACAGGGCTGCCAGGGTCCAGATGTTATATGAAATACAGAAAATATACTCAGAGGAACTTCCCTCCATAACCCTTTACTATCCTCATTGGTACTGGGCTCATAATGAAAATATTAATATCTTCTTTACTGAAGGAGGCATTGCCACAGGAATACCGGTTCCTTTAAATAAAACTGCTTTTATTGATATATAATATAAAATATTTAACATGAAAAAGAGATGGCTTAGCTATATAATAGCTTTCTTTATAATTATAACTTTAAATTTTGTGGTGCCGAGACTTTTGCCCGGAGACCCCTTAAGCGCTATCTATGGTGACGAGGTACTCATTAATCTATCAAGCGAGGCAAGGGATTATATAAATGAAGCTTATGGCCTCGGCAAGCCGCTTTTAACACAATATTTTATATATATAATATCTATCTTTAAAGGCAATCTTGGCTACTCATTTTATTATAAAAAACCTGTACTGGATGTCCTAACATCTTATATCCCTTATTCCCTACTGCTTATGGGCCTTTCCATGTTTTTTTCAGGCATCTCAGGCATAATCCTTGGTATAGAATCCGGCTGGAGGAGAGGCAAAAAAATCGACAGGTTTATCCTATCTACTGTTATCTTTTCTTCCAGTTTTCCAAGCTTTTTTGTGGGTGTGGTCTTTCTAGTAATCTTTGGAGTAATTTTAGGAATTCTTCCCCTGCAGGGAGCGAGGGAAGCATATTCAGGCCTAACAGGTATCAAGCTTTACCTTGATTTCCTTAAGCATCTTATACTGCCACTTTCCAGTCTAATTCTTGTGTTTATTTCATCCTGCTATCTTCTTACCAGGAACTCAATGATATCTAATATAAAAGAACCTTACGTGCTGCTTGCCAGGGCAAAGGGACTGTCAGACAGCAGAATAAGATATTTACATGCAGGAAGGAACTCCCTTATTCCCATAGCCACCCAGTCCGGTATCCACCTTGGTACACAGCTTATTACCGGTGCTATTTTTATAGAAATAGTTTTTTCATACCCCGGAATGGGAAGTCTTATCTATAACTCCATACTAAACAGGGATTATCCTGTCCTGCAGGGCAGTCTTCTTATTGTAACACTGCTTGTCCTTATTATTAATTTTTTAATAGACATATTCTATGTAAAGCTCGACCCGAGGATAAATTATGCATATTAGCGTCAGGAAAAACTTAAAAAAGAATAAAAGTGCCCAGGCAGGACTTGTTATCCTCACAATTCTTTTTCTAATTACCATAATAGCTCCTCTCTTTACAAAAGACCCTGAAACTTTTAGTAAAATGATACTCTCGGAACCTTCGCTTACCAATATCCTCGGTACAAATGACCTTGGGCAGGATATATTCTCAAGACTTCTTTTCGGTCTGAGGACATCTATGTTTGTATCCATAAGTGCAGGTTTACTTGCTACATTACTGAGTGTTGCTATAGGTGTTCTTGCCGGCTTTACAGGGGGTTTATTTGATGAGGTGATAATGAGAATTATTGATTCCATGCTTGTAATCCCCTCCATCATAATACTTATTCTTATCTCCGCCTTTATAAAGCCAAATTTGATAAGTCTGGTAATATTAATATCCCTATTCCACTGGCAGGGAGGCGCAAGGATTATAAGGGGACAGACCCTTGTCATAAAGCAGAAAATACACATATATTCAGCAAGAACATTTGGTGCAAAAAAGGCCTATATACTCACAAGGCATATAATACCCGACCTTGGAAATATAATAATGGCATCATTTTTACACAACGCACGCTCGGCTGTTTTTCTTGAAGCGGGCATGGCCTTCATAGGAATATCAAGTCTTTCATCAATAAGTCTTGGCACCATGATGCACAATGCCCTAGAATTTTATTATCTTCCGGTATGGTTGTGGTGGCTCTTGCCTTCAGGTATAATGCTTTCCCTGGTTCTTGTTTCTTTTACACTGCTTAGCAATTTAATAGAAAAAATAATAGACCCGAGGTTAAAGGATGCTTAAAATAAAAAATTTAAGTGCTTCATACGGCAACAAAAAAGTTTTAAGAAACCTAAACTTTGAAGTAAAAAAAGGTGATATTGTGGCTATAGTCGGGGAATCAGGGACTGGTAAAACAACACTTGCCATGAGTATTATGGGCCTCCTTTCAGAGCAGTCTGCTGATGCAGAGATATCGGGAAGTATTTTATTTAACGGAACTGATATATGCAGTGCAAGCCGGCAGGAACTTCTAAAAATAAGGTGGAAAAAAATTTCCATGGTCTTCCAGAATATAGACAATATACTCAACCCCACTATCAGTGTATACAACCAGATAAGTGAAATTCTAAATGGTAAAAAGAATAACTTACAAATTAATAATATGCTTGAAAGGGTTGGTTTCCCTTCTAATAGAGCCAGCGCTTACCCACACCAGCTTAGCATGGGTGAAAAACAAAAGGTTCTTATAGCTATGGCTTACATACTTGAACCGGAACTTATCATACTTGATGAACCTACCTCATCACTTGACAACGAAACCAAAAACAGCTTAATCAAGGTTATAAAAAAATTAAGTCAGGGCAGAACAGCTCTACTTTTAACCCACGACCTTGATACCGTAAAAAAATTATCTGAAAAAACAATGGTATTATATGGAGGCAGTACTGTAGAATCAGGACACACAAAAAAGATTTTTTCAAACCCGCGTCATCCATACACCAGAGGTCTTATAAGGTCATATCCATCTATGAACAGAACAAAAGACCTTCAGGGTATAAGGGGAAGGCCTGAATTTGTTGATACAGGATGCCCATTCTGGCCGAGGTGCACCCAGCTCATTAATATATGCAGGATATACAGGCCCCCGCTTAAAAAGTATGGAGATACAATGCTCGCCTGCCACCGTGGAGGAATTATTCCTTTATTAAATGTAGAAAATATAAGCAAGAGCTACAATAATTTAACAGTTCTTAAGTCCGCTTACCTCAACGTTTATGAAGGTGAAACAGTCACTCTTCTGGGCAGAAGCGGTTCAGGCAAGACTACTCTTGCTAAAATAATTATGGGACTTATAAAACCCTTTGGTGGCAATATATATCTTGAAAATAAAAAGATAGAAAAATGGGATTTCAGTTTTTATAAAAGAACACAGATGATTTTCCAGGAGGTAGAATCTGCAGTTTCCCATCGTTTAAATGTTCTTGATGCAGTTATAGAGCCCATGGTAATACACAGAGTAAAGAGCAAATCAGATATGATAGAAGACGCAAAAAAAGTCCTTTCAGAAGTAGAGCTCCCCACAGATAAAAATTTCCTTCATCTGTATCCTCACCACTTAAGCGGCGGTGAGCTCCAGAGAGTCGTTATTGCAAGAGCCCTTGTCCTGTCCCCTAAACTTCTTATTGCCGACGAACCTACATCATCACTTGATGCGAGCATTCAGGCAAAAATACTGAAACTACTAAACCGCATACAGGAAGAAAGGGGCCTTGGAATGCTTTTTATAACCCATGACCTTGGAGTTGCAAGGAAAGTAAGTGACAGGATTTTAAAACTGGAAAATGGTATTATCACAAAAGAAAGATTAAGATGAAATGAAAGAATATATTATAAGACCTATAGGAAAAATAAAAACACCGTTTAAACATATGGGAGAATCCCCCAGGCAGGCCAGATATTCCGATGGAGCAGAAGGCACTATCAAAATCTATAAAAAATACGTGCAGGGCCTTGAAGGACTGGAAAAATACAAATATATTGTCGTCCTCTTTTATTTTGACCGGCTGAAGAGCTACAGACTTACAGCAATCCCGCCGGGCTCTAATTTATCAAGGGGTGTATTTGCCAGCAGGTCCCCATACAGGCCCAACCATATAGGATTATCAGTTGTTCAACTGCTAAAAGTTAAGAATAATCTACTAAAGGTCAGAAATGTTGATATGCTTGATGGAACACCTGTAATAGATATAAAACCATATATAAAGGATATAGATAAAAATTGATTCTAAAAATCCTGCCAGAATTTAAAAAAAATATTAATTAAATTATAGGATTAAAACTCTTAAGAAAGACTGAGAAGCTCTCTTATACATCAGGACTTATTATTTTTTTCAACATGCATCAGCCCGTAAACTATGCTGTCCTCTAATGCCTGCCAGCTGGCTTCGATTATATTTTCTGATACTCCTATGGTCCCCCAGTTTTTCCTTCCGTCTGAAGACTCGATTAAAACTCTAACTACTGCTCCTGTACCCTTCTTCTCATTCAGCACTCTTACCTTGAAGTCTGTTAATGTTATCTTTGACAGCGCAGGATAGCAGCTCCCTATTGATTTTCTTAAAGCTTTATCCAGGGCATTAACCGGACCGTTTCCTTCCGCAGTTTCAATTATCCTTTTTCCTTCTATCTGAACCTTTACAGTTGCTTCAGACATCATACTGCCGTCTTCTTTTTTTTCATTTAATACCCTGAAGCTTTCCAGTTTAAAGAATTTCTTCTTTATCCCGGCAACTTCTTTAACCAGCAGCTCAAAACTTCCGTCAGCTGCTTCAAACTGGTAACCTTTATGCTCCAGATTCTGGACCCTGTTTAATATCTCACTGACCTTTTTCAAATCATTTTCAAGTTCAATTCCAAATTCCTTTGCTTTGAGAATTATGGATTTTTTACCGGAAAGCTCGGAAATTAATATTCTTCTTGTATTACCCACCATCTCCGGGTCCATATGCTCAAATGTTTTTGAAAGCTTACTTACCCCGCTTACATGCATGCCCCCTTTATGGGTAAAAGCATTACGACCTACAAATGGCTGGGACGGGCTAGCTATCTGATTTGCATTCTCACTCACAAACCTGGAAAGACTGGTTAAATGCTTTAAACTTCCTTCTTTAAGGCATTTCTTATTTAATTTTACTTCCAGATTGGGAATTACCTGGCATAAATCTGCATTGCCGCACCTTTCCCCGTAGCCATTGATTGTACCATGTACCATCTTTACCCCTTTTTGTACCGCTATTATTGTATTGGCAACAGCGCAACCGCTATCATTATGGAAATGTGCTCCTATATCAGCTTTAACCTTTTTATTTATCCTGTCTATTATATCTGCAACATCTGCTGGCAGCACGCCTCCATTGGTGTCACAGGGGCATAAATAATCTGCACCAGCTTCTAAAGCTACCTTTAATGTTTCCATTGCATACTCTGGATTTTCTTTAAAACCATCAAAAAAATGCTCCGCATCAAAAATAATTTCTGGAAAATACTTTTTCAAATATTTTATGGAATCAAAAATCATGCTCAGGTTATTATCAAGCGATGTTTCTATAACCTTTTCAACATGAAGTGAAGATGATTTGCCCACAACACAAATAGCATCAGCACCTGACTGAATCAATTGTTTTATATTTTTATCATCCTCAACCTTAACATTCTTATATCTGGTCATCCCGAATGCAACTATCTTAGAATATTGGAATTTCATGCCCTTAAGCTTTTCAAATAATTCAATTTCTTTTGGATTGGAAGCAGGAAATCCAATTTCTACATAATCAATCCCAATATCATCAAATCTTTCAATTAGCTGTAATTTGTCATTAACCGAAAAAGATATATCAGCTCTCTGGGAACCATCCCTTAAAGTTGTATCCAGTATATATATTTTATTTTTATCCTTTAAGCCACTGCTCATTTTAACCATCCATATTTATTCTGTTTAAGTCTTATACTATTTTAATACTTACCTATCTTACACTCTAATATTTTTTTAAACCTGTATATTGATATCCATCCTTATTTTTAAAAAATAATTCAAATAAAGACTTATAAGCCGGTTGCATCAGAGCTAAAATACATCCTGCCATTTATAATTAACTCAAGTTATTTCACTGTATTCTCTTTTATAAAATTAATATAACCTCCACTTTTTATTATCTTCTGTATAAATTCAGGAAGCGGGTTCACTTTAAAAATATCCCCTGTCCTAATATCCTTAATTATCCCACTGCTTAAATCTATCTCCACCTCATCTCCATCTTCTATAAATTTACCGGCTTCTGCAATGGCTATTACCGGGAGCCCTATATTTATGGCATTCCTGAAGAATATCCTTGCAAATGACACAGCAATTACTGCTTTTACGCCGCTTTCCTTTATTGATAATGGAGCATGTTCCCTGGAAGAACCGCAGCCAAAATTACTTCCTGCCACTATTATCTTCTTTTCTTTTACCTTTTCTTTAAAATCTCTATCAAGGTCTTCAAAGCAATGTGAAGCCAGTTCACTGCTGTCAGCAGTATTAAGATATCTTGCAGGTATTATTACATCAGTATCAATATTATTGCCATACTTAATTACCCTATCTTTTATTATCATTACGTAACCTCCTCCGGTATGGCTATTCTCCCTGCTACAGCGGACGCAGCAGCAACAGCAGGGCCGCTTAAATATATTTCACTCTCCGGATGCCCCATTCTACCCACAAAATTCCTGTTTGTAGTAGATACTGCCCTTTCGCCTTTAGCCAGTACACCCATATGCCCTCCCAGGCATGGGCCGCATGTAGGAGTGCTTACTACACAGCCGGAATTTATAAAAATTTCAATATACCCTTTTTTCAATGCTTCAAGATATATTTTCTGTGTAGCAGGAATTATTATTGTTCTCAAATTATTATTTATTTTTTTACCTTTAAAAATTTCCGCTGCAATTTTTAGATCCTCCATCCTCCCATTGGTACAGGAACCTATAACTACCTGGTCTATTTCAATATTTTTTATATCCTTTGCACTTTTTGTATTTGACGGAAGATGCGGAGCAGCTACCTGGAGATCTATATCCGAGCAATCTATATCATAAATTTTTTCGTACTTTACATCAGGGTCACTGGAAAATATTTTATAGTTTCCATCAGACCTCTGGCTTAAATAATCCTCTGTTTTATTATCAACTTCAAATATCCCAAACTTCCCTCCTGCTTCTATGGCCATATTAGACATAGTAAATCTTGAATCCATAGATAAATTACTTACCGCAGGTCCACTGAATTCCATAGATTTATAAAGAGCGCCATCCACGCCTATAAGCCCGATAGTATAGAGTATCAAGTCCTTGCCAGTTACCCATTTATTTAAATTACCATTATAAATATATTTAATAGTCCCCGGAACCATAAACCACAATTTTCCGGTAGCCATGGCTACAGCTGCATCCGTGCTACCAACTCCGGTTGATGCTACTCCTAAAGCACCGTAAGTACAGGTGTGAGAATCCGCACCTACCACCAGGTTCCCGGGCAGTACCAATCCCAGCTCAGGAAGCAATGCATGTTCAATGCCCATTCTCCCTACTTCAAAATAATTTTTTATATCATATTCCCTTGCAAATTCCCTCATGAGTTTGCATTGCATTGCAGATTTTATATCTTTATTTGGGGTAAAATGGTCCGGCACCATCACTATCTTTTCCCTGTCAAACACACTACCAATCCCTATTTTCTTAAACTCCTCAATTGCAATAGGCATGGTTATATCATTACCAAGAACAATATCTACTGAAGCATTTACTATCTCGCCTTCAGATACATAATTCCTGCCACAATGATGTGCAATTATTTTTTGTGCAATTGTTTGGGGCTTATTCTCACTACCCATTTTTTATAAATTCCTTCCTGATTTTTTAATCTTAAAAAAAAGAATTCCCGCAACTTCTATATTTGAACTTCCTTATAACAGTTATTTTTTCTTTTATTTTTCCCTTTTTAAAATTTTAATTATTGATATAAATTTAAATCATGCTTGATTTTCCATAATTCTATTCATAGCATCTATATATGCTTTTATACTTGCCTCAACTATATCTGTACTTATGCTGCTGCCCATAACTTCTATACCACCGGTGCTTACTACCAATTTAACTACACCCAGCGCATCCTTACCTCCCGATACAGCTTCTATATTATAATCTACCAGCTTAGCATTTATATTTGTTATTTTATCAATGGCCTTAAACGAAGCGTCTACCGGACCATCTCCTGTTGATGATTCTTCGTGTATCTTATTTTTTATTTTTATTCCTACCGTAGAACTGGCCTTAAGGTCTGAACCACTCTGGACCCTATAATACTTAAGTAAAAAATGCTCTTTAACTTCACGCAGCTCATTTTCAGTTATTGCTTTAATATCCTGGTCATTTATAGCACCTTTTCTTTCAGCCAGGTCTTTAAATCTTTCAAAAGCACTTTCAAGGTCATCCTCGCTGAGATGAATGCCAAGCTCCTCGAGCCTATCTACAAATGCGTGCCTTCCGGAATGTTTTCCCAGTACAAGCTCTGATGACTTAAGCCCAATATCTTCAGGTTTTATTATTTCATAAGTTGACCTGTCTTTAAGCATTCCATCCTGATGTATTCCTGCTTCGTGGCTGAAAGCATTTTTCCCTACTATCGCTTTATTGGGAGAAACAACATACCCGGTCAACGACCTTACGATACTGCTCGTTCTCATAATCTCACTAATATTTATATCAGTATACACTCCAAGGTCCTTTTTGCGAGTGTCCGCAATCATTACAATTTCCTCAAGTGATGCGTTTCCTGCTCTTTCACCGATACCATTTACCGCACACTCGACCTGCCTTGCCCCATGCTCAACAGCCGTCAGTGAATTTGCAACAGCAAGACCCAGGTCATCATGACAGTGTACGCTTACTATTACATCCTCGATCCCATCAGTATTTTCAAAAATATAATCTATTAATCTTCCGAACTCATCCGGTATAATATAACCTACCGTATCCGGAACATTTATAATTTTAGCTCCGCCCTTAATGGCAACTTCAAATAACCTGCACAAAAATTCACGGTCGCTCCTTGTTGCATCCATAGCCGAAAATTCTACCATATCTGTATATTTCTGGCTTCTCCTTACAGCATCGGCTGCAAGCTCCAGAACTTCCTCCCTGCTTTTTTTCAACTGATATTTAAGATGTATATCAGAAGAGGAAATAAAAGTATGGATAACCGGATTTTCTGCTCCCTTAAGAGCTTCTCCTGCTATATCTATATCTTTCGGATTAGCCCTTGCCAGAGCCGCTATTTTTCTATCCCTGATTTTACCTGATATTTCTTTTACAGAATTAAAATCACTCCTGGAAGATACCGGGAAACCAGCTTCTATTATATCCACATTCAACTTTGCAAGCTGCTGGGAAATCTGCAGTTTTTCCCTGGTATTAAGGTGAATACCGGGTGCCTGTTCCCCATCCCTTAGTGTTGTATCAAATATATATACCTTATTTTTATTATTTTCCATTTCTACCAGCTTACTTTCTTACCTTATATTGTTAGATTTTTTTAAAATACATTCTAAAAAATCTCCAATTTTTTTAAAAAATTTACTCTTAAATCGTTTTTTAAACTCTGCCGGTTAATAAAGGGTAACTATTTTTATATTCTTAAAACCTGATAATTTCTTAAACTCCTCTAACATTTCAGGAGTTACTTTATTGTCTAAATTTAACCCCATAACTGCAACTCCGCTTAATTTCTTTCTACCTACATGCATTGATGCTATATTTACATTTAGTTTACCCAGCACAGTTCCTATTCTTCCAATCTGCCCCGGAATATCCTTATACCTTATAAACGCCATACACTTTGAAGGGGCCATGTCTATTTCAAATTTATCAATCGATATAAATCTGGGGGTATCTTTTTTCCCGGTAACAGTACCCGAAATAGAGAGTCCGCCATTTTTACCCTCTCCCTCCAGCGTAATTAAATTTACATAATCTCTGGACTGGCTGCTTTTTATCTCCTTTACCTTAAGCCCCATCTCTCTTGCCAGCAGGTCCACATTGACCAGATTGACATTCTCCGCCAAGTATTTTTCCAGCATCTTTACTAGTATTGTAGAGGTTAATATTCTTACGTCATATTCTGATACCTTTCCATAATAACCTATTTTTAGACTATTCAGGTTGCCCTCAAATAAATTTATAAAAAGACTTCCCAGATTTTCACATAATTCAAAGAAAGGTGATAGAATATTCATTGCCTCCGGCCTCACAGCAGATGCATTTACCGGAAAAGCTGGTGCCCTTCCATTAAGAACATCTATAACCTGGTCGGCAATCGTAATCCCTGCCCTGCCCTGCGCCTCTTCTGTTGATGCTCCAAGATGGGGAGTACATACAACATTCTCCAGTTTAAAAACAGGAGAATCAGTGCAGGGCTCCTTTTCATAAACATCAAGGGCTGCCCCGCCTATATGGCCGTCTTTAAGAGCTTCTGTAAGATCCTTTTCAACAACAATGCCGCCCCGGGCTACATTCAATATCATTGTACCTTTTTTCATTTTATTAAACTCTTCTTTGTTAAACATACCTATAGTATCTTTATTCTTTGGAAGATGTATCGAAATAAAATCAGCTTCCCTGTAGAGGTCTTCCAGCTTATCAGCTTTTTTTATTTCAAGCTGTCTGAATCTGTCCTCGGATACAAAAGGATCATATGCAATTACCCTTAAACCCAGCCCTATAGCTTTTTTAGCAACCAGACCTCCTATCTGTCCAAAACCAACGATACCCAGCGTCTTTCCTTCAAGCTCTGTTCCTTTAAATTTAGATTTTTCCCACTTTCCACTTTTCAGTGAAATATTTGCTAAAGGAATTTTTCTGGCAATTGAAAGCAGCAATGCTATGGTATGTTCAGCCACAGTAACTGCATTGCTTGTAGGCGCATTAACCACCAATATACCTTTTTTGGTTGCAGCTAAAATATCAATATTGTCAACACCTATACCGGCTCTTCCTATAATTTCCAGCTTATCCGAAGCTTCAATAATATCAGCAGTAAGCTTGGTTGCACTCCTTATGATTATTGCACTTATACCTTTAATCTCTTCTTTAAGCTTTTCCGGTGCCAGTCCCTTTTTATCCTCCACTATAAAGTGCTTTGCGAGTTTATCTTTTGCCTCACCTGAAATACCGTCTGTAATTAATACTTTTTTATTCATGCCCTATTCACCTATTCATTCCTGAATATATTTTTATATAAATCTTATTAATTAATACAATCACTTTTACAGCTTTTATACTTCTACCCTTAGTTTCCCAGATAATTATTCTCCATAAACGCTTTCTCTGCTTCAGTAATACCGGAACCCGCTTCAAATTGATATCCAAGCTCCTTAAGCGTCATCTCCAGCGCAGAAACTGCAACAATAACATCAAATATTCCAAAATATCCAAGGTGGCCTATCCTTATAATCTTTCCAGAATACTTACCCTGTCCTCCAGCGATGGTTACCCCATATTTAGTCCTCATAATTCTGGTAATCTCCTTGCCATCAATCCCTTCCGGAATAACAATAGAAGTTACAGAAAATCCTCTCTTGCTTTTATCTTTTACCAGAAGCTCAAGTCCCATTTTTTCTACCGCTCTTTGAGTTGCCAGCGCAAGTACCCTGTGCCTTTCAAATACCTTCTCCAGACCTTCTTCAAACAATATATCAAGAGCCCTGTTCATAGCTACAACTATTGATATACCCGGTGTCCATGGTGTCTGGGGAGGTGTTTTTTTCGTATAGCTTTTAGCAACGGCCAGGTCGAAATAAAATTTTTTGAGACCAGACTTCTCATTCAACTTCCATGCCTTATCACTAACGCTTATGAATGCAATTCCTGACGGCGCGCTCAATGCTTTCTGCGAACCTCCAATCACTACGTCAAGTCCCCAGTCATCAGTTTTGAATTCCGAAGCTCCCAGACCGCTTATAGCATCTACTATAAAAATTGCAGGATATTCCTTTACTATATTACCTATAGCTTCTACATCGTTTAATGCCCCTGTTGAAGTTTCACTGAACTGGGCAATTACCCCCTTAATATCATGGTTCTCATCAAGAGCTTTTTTAATATCATCGGGATCGGCTGTATCTCCCCATTCGTAATCAAGGGAAATAACATCAAGTCCATACTCTCCGGTAATTTTCTTAAACCGTTCTCCAAAATTACCAATATTTACAACAAGCACTCTATCTCCAGCAGAAAAAAAGTTTACTATACTGGCTTCCATAGAACCTGTACCTGAAGAAGTCAGCACAAAAACGTCATTTTCAGTTTTTAATAATTTTTTTAGTTTACTGGTTACTTCTATAAATATTTCTGAAAATTCAGGAGACCTGTGGTGCATAAGAGGCCTGGCATGCTCCAGTAGCACCTCTTCAGATATCGGTGTTGGACCCGGCGTCATTATATATTTTTTTAACATCTTCACCCCTTCTCTATTAATTACATAATAATTTTCATAAAATTATTCTTACAAATAAAGCTAAGCCAGTACTTTATGCTATAATCTTATATCTATATGGCAATTTAAACTTACTCTAATATTTACTTCCCCTTGTGCAGGCAATCTTACCAGTTCTTACCAGTTCAATTATTCCAAAGGGCCTTAACAGGTCCTCCAGTGCTTTTACTTTCCTGCTGTTTCCGGTAATTTCAATCATTAATGCCTTTTTACCAACATCCACTATATTAGCCCTGAAAATATTGACTATCTCCAGTATCTCCGGTCTTATCTTCGAATCAGCACTTACCTTAATAAGTACCAGTTCCCTTTCAACAATATTACGGGGATCAAGTTCCTGAATCTTAATTATGTTTATCAGTTTATAGAGCTGTTTTATAATCTGTTCAATGCTATGCTCCTCTGCTTCCACTTCCATTGTAATCCTGGAAATCTTCTCATTATCAGTTGTACCCACTGCCAGGCTTTCAATGTTGAATCCCCTTCTACTAAAAAGACCGGATATTTTTGCCAGCACTCCTGATTTGTTCTCAACCAGAACCGAAATAATATGATTCATACCATCACCTGCTGTCTTATATTAACTTTTTTAAACACTATCTAACATATCACTGATTGATGCCCCGGGTGCTACCATGGGATACACGTTCTCTTCTTTATCTATCCAGAAGTCAACCAGAACAACATTATCTGTCTCAAGAGCCTTCTTTATTGCACTTTCTACATCTTTCTTCTTTCTAACTCTTATACCTATACCACCATAGGCCTCAATCAGTTTTACAAAATCAACGCTTCCCTCAATACAGGTATGGGAATACCTCTTGTTCCAGAAAAGTTCCTGCCATTGCCTCACCATTCCGAGATAACCATTATTAAGCAGCATAATTTTTATATTTATTTTATTTGAAACTGCAGTAGCAAGTTCCTGTGATACCATCTGCATGCTACCATCCCCTGATATATCAATTACCGTACTGCCCGGCTTTCCTACTTTTGCACCTATTGATGCAGGCAGACCATATCCCATTGTACCAAGGCCGCCCGAAGTAATAAGCGTTCGCGGCCTGGTATATTTATAAAATTGTGCTGCCCACATCTGGTTCTGACCAACCTCAGTACATATTAGTGCATCTCCTTTTGTTAACTCATATATCTTTTCCACTATATAGGCAGGTTTAACCTTATCTGAATCCTCCCCATATTTTAGTGGATTATCCTTTTTTAATTTTTTAATCCTTCCAAGCCATTCTTTCCTATCCGGAATTCCTTTTTTACCAATATATTTTTCATACTCTTTTTTCAAATCAGTAAGAACTAACTTTGCATCCCCGACAACAGGAATATCTGTTCTGATAATTTTACTTATCTCTGCAGGGTCAATATCTATATGTATAACTTCTGCTCCCGGTGCAAATTCCGATAGCTTCCCTGTAACCCTGTCGTCAAACCTTGCACCTACTGCAATAATAAGATCTGTTTCCGTAAAAGCTATATTTGCATACTTCGTACCATGCATGCCGGCCATACTTAAAGATAACGGGTCTGTTTCAGGAAAAGAGCCCATGCCCAGAAGTGTAGTTATTACCGGAATTTTAGCAACCTTAACAAATTCCCGTAAGATTTCACTGGCACCCGAGGAGATTACTCCTCCTCCAGAGAATATTACTGGCTTTTTGCTATCTGCTATTTTTTTTGCCGCTTCTTTAATCTGTCTAAGATTACCCTTAAGAGTGGGCTTATACCCCGGTAGATTAACATTTACCTTAATGTCTTCATCTATTAAATTAGTCATTATATCAACCGGTATATCAATTAAAACCGGACCAGGTCTCCCTGTAGATGCAATTAAAAATGCCTCTTTTATTATTCTTGGTAAATCCTTTATATCTTTTACCAGATAATTATGCTTGGTTACAGGGGCCGTTATACCTGTTATATCTGCTTCCTGAAAAGCATCAGTCCCAATTTCTCTGGTACTTGCCTGTCCTGTTATAGCCACCATCGGTACTGAATCCATATGCGCATTGGCAATACCGGTAACAAGATTAGTCCCACCGGGACCTGATGTGGCAATGCAAACACCGGTCTTACCTGTTGCCCTTGCATAGCCATCTGCCGCATGTGCTGCCCCCTGTTCGTGCCTTACCAGTACATGTCTTATGTCACTATCATATAATGCATCATAAAGGGGAATTACTTTCCCTCCAGGGTATCCAAATAATACTTCCACACCCTCTCTTTTTAAACATTTTATAATCATGTGCGCGCCGTTTATTTTGCTCATAATAAATTCACCTGCCTGTATTTGTAACAACTTTATAACAAATAAAATAGTGCTGTAATTATAACACTTTTATTTTACTTTTTATAATTTTTTTAAAAACGTTTCCTATAATTTTATAATAAAATATTATAATTAAAAGATTATCTTGACCATAAGACCGTAATGCTCTCATACTATTACCTTATAATATACTGCCGGATAATCTTTTTTTTATATTAATTTCCAGTATAAACCGTTTTTTTACTATCTTTCACTTACCTTAAAATTTAAAAACCTTATAAACAACTATTTATTGATAACCTTAAATTTTCTTTTTTTAATATTATTAAAGCTTAACCTTTTTATTTAAATTTACTTTTAGATTATTTCAATTATACGACACAACAGAAATTAGAGTTACTTTTAAAAGAATTCTCAGGATTTTTGCTTTATATATATGCGATAATTATCCTGAAAACTAGGATAGAATACCCACCAGAAGTAATAAACAGATTAGAATTAAAAGTACACATAAGGAAAGACCAGTGGTATTTTTTAAGTCTGTACTACCACTTACGCATCTAAAACAGGTACTTGAAATTCTTTCTTTTATCCTGTTTAAAAATCTTTCTTTATTCGCATCCATAATGATTCATATAAAATTTATTTGAAGAAATATGATAACATAGATAAAACCCTAAAACAATTAAAACAACCAAAAAAAATAGGGCCCAGATTCTTTAACCTGAACCCTATTTTTTAATTAAATATAACTCTTTAAGATAACTTACCTCCGCAATGACCGCAGAATTTCTGGCCCTTTTCAGTTTTATTCCCACAATGCGGGCAATATTCTACTGCTTCCCCGGCCTTTTCTTTCTTTTGCTTCTCCTCTTTAGCAGCTGGTTTTTCTTCTCCTGTTTCCTCTTTTTTAGCCTGGGCACTTCTTTTTCTAACCACAACCACAATTACAACTACAATTATTATTACAAATAATATTGGCAGAACTATAGCAAGCACTATTATTGTTATACCCAGCGCTGCTAATCCTGCCTCGCCTTCTTCGCCCTCTCCGGTTACTTCTCCAGCTTCATCGGTAGTTACTTCAGCTTCTTCTGCCAGCGGTACATCTTCACCCCTGTTTATTGCTTCCTGCGCTTTTGCTCTATATTCCTGTGCCTTGATATGTCTCTGATTTAAGTTCAAAACAGCGTTAAAATTTACTATAGCTTCAGAGTAATGCTGCTGCCTGAACATTATTAATCCCTCTTCAAATTCTTCATCCATAGACCCCAGTTTATTTTCAACACCATTCTTATTAAGCATTCCCTTTATATCATTGCTTGGTCTAAGGAAATTAACACTTTCACTTGACCCCATGGTCAACATGCCGATTACTTCCCCATCTTCGTTTAAAACAGGGCTACCACTGTTCCCGGGAGCAGCTGTCATATCAACCTGAAGCACTTCCGTCCCTCCAACCATTTTTCTTGCGCTTAGTGTTCCTGAAGCAACAGACGGAGTTAAAGCACTTTCCCAGCTAATATCAGCATTCCATGGATAACCAATGATAGTTATCTCATCCTGAACTTCAATCATGGATGAATCGCCAACCATTACACTTGAAAGGGCATTCCCGGTAACAGGAGTTATTTTAATAACAGCCAGGTCCCTCTGTTCCCAGGGGCTATAATCTATAACCTCTGCTCTTACATAATTTTCATCAGGGCTATCAGGGACCCCTGCAGTTGCTGCATTGAACTGAACCCAGACTTCTCTATCCGGGTCTGGTCCATTTTCACCTTCTACTTTATAATTATCAAATATCCAGTTCCAGTCTGAATCAGTTAAATCATAATACTGTTCGGTATAATTATCATAAATATACGCATCTAGGATAGCCCATTTAATATCATCATAAGGCTCGTCAACTACATGCCCTGCTGTGAATATATGCCCTGTATCAGGATTTACACAAAACCCCGTTCCCCCGAGAGGACCGTAGTAGTATTGTTCACTCCACTGCAGCGTATTTGGATTATAAACATAACCAAAATAATAAGTTGAGATATAGCATATAGAAGGTTCAGTCAGTATCACTTTATCCTTAAAAGTAAGATCGTAATCAGTTTCCTGGGTTTCCTCCTCAGCATCCTGAGCATAAATAACACCTGCAAAACTTAATACAAACATCAGAGTAAAACAAAAAACTAACAATTTTAAAAATTTTTTGTTCATTTCTTTCCCACCCCCTAATTTTTTAGATGTATCCTAAATATTATATATATTGATTATAAACATATACGTCATTTACTAATTATATTTTCTTTTTTTTAAATAGTCAATAGAATTATTAAATTATTATTATATATTTTATAATACTTATCGTAAATAAATTTTATAAATAAATATATATAATCAAAAATTCCCCTTAGAATTGCCTTATATCCTCCCTTCTTTATTAAAATTTACTAAACATAATACATAATAAAATTTTTTGAACCAGAAATTTATATAATTTTTTTCAATAAAATCTTTTATTTATATCTACCTGCTTAAGCATTACTATTAAAATATAAAATTTATGAAATTAACCATCAGCATGTATAATATTCTACATATAACATATTAGATTAAATAACACTTATGAAAAATTCAGAGTTAAATTTAAGAAAGTATTTTAATAAACCATATAATAATGAAGGCGAGATATCCAGTCCTGACGCTGTTGGAGTAAGCAGCATACCTCACTCCCCTGATTATATAAAATTAACTGCAAAAATAACCAAAAATATAATAAGTGACTTGAAGTTTAAAGCATCCAGCAGCAGCTATATTAAAGCTGCTGCAGGCTACCTCACCACCCTTATTAAAAACAAAGACATACTTAAGTCAACTCTTATAAAGGAAAGAGAAATTGAAAATTATCTTGGAAAATTTCCTCCAGAAAAAAAATATATTCCCGGTATGGCTATAGATGCCTTCAGGAACCTGGTAACAGATTACGTCTCAAGTCCCCGCACATCAAGTATATATGATAAAGACAATAACAGAATTGTAGTAGCAATTAGCGGGGGCATTGACAGCTCCATGGCAGCTAAAATCATAAAAGAAAAGGGATATGAAGTAATAGGAGTTACCTTAAAAATCCTTCCCGATGATTTTGACCGGGGGAACAATGGAAAAACCAGCTTTTATAAAGAAGACATTAAAACAGCTATAAAAGTGCCGCTTAAGCTTAATATTCCGCATGTAGTACTGGATTTAACCCGTCTTTTTGAGGATAAAGTAATAAGACCCTTTTGTTTTGAGTATAAAAAAGGATTTACCCCCAATCCTTGTGTTGAATGTAATAAATATATTAAATTCGGGGCTCTTTTAAAAAAAATAAAAGTTCTGGGAGCAGCTTTTCTCGCAACCGGTCATTACTGCAGAATTGAAAAATCCCATAGCTCGGGATTATATGAAATTAAAAAGAGTTCTGATATAAATAAAGACCAGAGTTATATGTTATGGAAACTTAGCCAGAATCAATTATCCCATATTAAAACACCTCTGGGAATTCTTCCAAAAATCAACATAAAAAGGGAAGTTAAAAAATCTTTTCCTTTTTTAAAAAATATTGATGAAAGCCAGGATATATGTTTTATAGCAGGTAAGGACTACCACTTTTTCCTGAAATCCAGAATAAAGGATATAAAAGAAGGACCCATACTGGATACCAGAGGTAATATTATTGGAACACATAAAGGATATATCTTTTATACTATTGGTCAGAGAAAGGGTCTCGGGGTAAGCCATGCAAGGCCGATCTACGTAAAAGAGATAATACCTGAAAAAAATATTATTATAGCAGGCGAGAAAAAGTATATATTTAAGAAATCTCTAAAAGTCAAAAATATTAATTTTATTGCCGGAGATCCTCCTGACAGCGTCTTCAGAGCAATGGTAAAAATAAGATATAATTCAAAAGAAGCTCCGGCCAGAATAAAAATCACTGGTACCAAAACCGCCGAAATAATATTTGATAATCCACAGAAGGCAATCACCCCAGGCCAGTCAGCTGTTTTTTATCACGGTTGCACGCTTCTTGGAGGAGGTATAATAACAAAACATTAAATTCCTGGCCCAACTGATTATTCATTACTTAAATAAGTTGCTTTTTTTCTGGCTCTCTACGCCTCAAGCAGAAAAACATCTTATCAAATAACTGACTAGCCCCCCAATACAGTGCCCCATAACCACTTATACAATAAATAAAAGTTAATAATATTTAATAGCATTCTAATAACAGAAATTAATAAATCAACCGGATATCCGGTGCCATTAAAACAGATTCTAAGACCTGTCCTGGAAAATACAGATTACACTCCAGTAATATAGAAATATAAAAATTTTAATTAAAAATCCTATTGACATAAATATATGTATTTGCTATATTAGATATTGCCTTAGAAAAGGAGGTAATTTCAATATTAACTGAAATTTACAAACGAAAGAATGTAAAAAGTAAGTAATTAATTTTGAAAACCTAAGAAAAGTTCTAGGGTATTGACCCCAAGATGTTGAGTAGCCTAAGGCGTGAGCTAAGGTAAAAGATAACTTGGGGTTTCTTTTATTTATCTTTATACTTTTACCTTTTTTAAATCACCTTTTTTTATACGCAACTTATATTACGCAAAATCTAACTTTTTATAATTTTTTCTTCTTTATTTAAATACTTTTTATTTTCTTTAGCAGTACAGCTTTCACGGCATTAGAAAGATCTTCCCTTTAGCTAATCTTAATTAAAATTTTTAAGCAGAATGTAGTTTCTACAGATATTTTATTAATAAGATTTAAAAACTATTAACCGTTGGTTGAATACCAATTGCAAAATTAAACTAAAATAAGTAAAATATTAAAAATTAAGATCTAAATAAGAGGAAATTATGGTTAATCCTAAATATGCTTTTTTTGAAGGAAAAATCGTTCCAATTGATAATGCCAGAGTAGATATCAGAACCAATGCACTGCAATACGGCACTGCAGTTTTTGAAGGAATCAGAAGCTACTGGAATGAAAATACTAAAACCAGTTATGTTTTTAGAATGAAGGACCACTATCAAAGATTCTATGCCAGCTGCAGGATAATGATGATTGAAGTCAAATATTCCATTGAAGAACTCTGTGATATAACCTTAAAACTATTAAGGAAAGAGAAATACACTAAAGATTGTTATATAAGACCATTTGCATATAATAGTGGACTGAATATAGGCCCAAAATTAATTGGCAATAAACAGGACCTGTTTATATACTCCACACCTCTTGGAGAATATATTGAAATAAACAAGCCAATAAACGTCTGCATATCTTCCTGGGAGCGTGTCTCCGATAATTCTATCCCTCCAAGGGCAAAAATATCCGGCTCTTATGTAAATGCTGCTTTCCAGAAGACAGAAGCCTTACTCAATGGTTATGATGAGGCAATTGTCCTGAGTAATGATGGCAAACATGTAAGTGAAGGAAGTGCAATGAATATCTTTATGTCAAGAAATGGTAACCTAATAACCCCGCCTGTAACTGATGATATACTTGAAGGAATTACCCGTGATACAGTAATAAGGATTGCCAGAGAATTTGATAATATTAATGTTACAGAAAGACCTATTGACAGAACAGAACTTTATACCGCTGATGAATTATTTTTCTGTGGCACAGGAGCCCAGATTTCACCTATTGGGTATGTTGATAAGCGGCCTGTTGGAAATGGTAAAATAGGTCCCATCACCAGAAGATTGCAGGATATTTATTTTAAAATAGTAAAAAACGAAGTTGACAAATACTCCAGCTGGTGCCAGAAAGTATAAATACTGTTGCCAGCTTTACTTATAATTTAATGTACAGAGAGGCATAAGCCATTTATTGAACCCTACAGCCATTATTATTCAGGGAGAATAATATAAATAATATAAAAGTTTTAATCTACATATAATTATTTTAATGGTTATGCATAAGCCGGCAGAATTCAGCATAATTACAACTTTTTCTGCAGCTATTTTTATAATCCCCTTTAAAATTATTATCTGAGACTTTATTTATATCATCTAAAATATTCTTTTTTATCTGTTGTGCTTCGCTACGCTTAAGGTAAACTGATTTCTTTGTGCCATCCTTTAAATAAAGAAGTAAACCTGTGATATCTTCCACCGGTTTCCTGTATATTTCAGATAATGCTGCAATATAGGCCTTTATCTGGAATTCATGCAAAGCTTTAGAATCATTCTGAAATGTAGCATCGCTACTTTCATTATAACCTGAAATTTTATAATCAATTACACTAATTTTATTATCTTTATTAATATCAACCCTGTCCAGTTTGACAGAAATAAAATAATTTTTAATTCTCCAGTAAAAAAGCTGCTCAAGCATCATTGATTTTACGAGAGAAAAATCCCATAAATCGCTTTCAAGAAATTTACTTATATAATCTTTTGACTCTTTATCCTTAAACCGGGATAAAATTATATCTTTAGTAATTTTACTATTATTAAACCCGGCTAAAGCTATATTCTCTAGATACTTGTGAATCTCTTCACCCCTTGTAACCGCTTTACTGACCTTATCAGGTATTAAATAAATGTATTTCCATCTGTATAATAACGGGCATCTCTTATAATCCAGGATCCGTGTTAAAGGGAAAAAGTTCGTATTTACCTTCCCTTCTTCTCTGCTTTCGTAAATCAATCCGGAATTAATTTTATTTATTATCTCCCGGCTTTTAAAATCTTTTTCCCACCTGCTGTCAGTTTTTAGGATCTTACCTGCCAGAATTTCCTGGACATCCTGCCATCTGATTCCATTTAATATCGGGGTTTTCTTTTCTTCTTTTTTTTTGGATTTTATAAAATTAAAAGCATCTCTGTAGCTTTGGCAAACATCTTTAAAATCCTTACCGTATTTTGCTTTTATGAAACCGGCTCCTTCATTGTTTATAATCTTTAATTTACTCTCTTTATTTATAATATCATCAAAGAAAGATACGATTCCCTTCGGGCTGGCGCTCTCATTATGATAAGCTGTTTTATCTTCATATTCACTGTGTGAGAGAACCAGTAATTTTTTTGCCCTGCTGCATCCAACATAAAATACTCTTCTCTCTTCCTCAATTTTTATATCTTTTAAAGCATTGCTGAAGCTTTTTGCACTTTTAAAATTCTTTTTTTCCTTCCATATACTATTGTCCTTCCTCAATTCAGCAGGAATTAAAAAGCCCTTATTTGAATTTCTTCCTTCATGATCATTCTTCCAGAGCATCGGCAAAAAAACTACTTCAAATTCAAGCCCTTTCGCAGCGTGGATACTCATTATTTTTACTGAATTTTCACCTGAAAATTCCATTTTGTCCGGGTTATCATAGTCTGTCTTTGCCACATCTTTTAGAAAAGTTATAAAAGCTGAAAGATTGCTCTCCGCATAACTCTTCTGAAAGTCAGAAGCAACCCTTATAAGACTTTCAATATTTTTAACTTTTCTTCTGGCAGCGGAACCAAAGGTTGACCTTAATTCATTTATTATCCCTGAATCCTCTATAATCAAACTGATTAATTCTTTTAACTCCATTTCCCCCGATTTTTGTATATAAAGTTTATAACTGTTTAAAAAATTTGCTAACCTTCCTTTTGCTTCTTTACTTACGTTTGGATTCTCTTCAGAATTAATTATCCCATCAATTATTTTTAAAGTTTTATTAATGTTCGAAGGATTTCTCTTAATAAAAAATATGTCCCTGTCGCAAATTTTATATTTTCCTGATTTAAGAAGATACACCATTGATATCTCATCATTTATATCTTCAACCACATTAAGCCAGGAAATAATAAATAATATCTCAGGTTCAAAGAAAAAATTTTTTCCTCCTATCAGCTCAAATTTAATATCACTTGCTTCAAGCTCCCTTATAATGCACTCGAACTTCTTTCTTCTGGCAAGTATTGCCATTTCCTTTAATTTAATCCCCCTGGCTGCCAGATACTTAATAATTTTTGCAATTTCTGCTGCTTCTTCTGTATGTGTTTTTTTGGAATAAAAAACCAATTCCGATTTCTTACGGCTGTCCCCGGCCTTAAATTTTTTCTCAAACCTTTTTTTATTTGAAGAAATGATGTCAGCTATTGCATTTACAATATCATCACCTGACCTGAAATTTGTATTAAGGTAAAAATCGCTAACATGGCTGTTTTTGAATTTTTCAAACTTATGGAAATTTAATATATTTTCCACACAGGCGCCCCTGAAAGAATAAATTCCCTGGTCATCATCACCCACTACAACCATCTTATTATGTCCCGGGTAATAAAGCATGGAAAGCAGATATGCCTGAGCTATATTAGTATCCTGGAATTCATCTACAAATACATACCTGTATTTCTGCTGATACCTTGCTCTTACCGACTTTTTCCTCTGGAGCAAGAAATAAGGCAATAATACCTGGTCGGGATAATCTATGCAGTTGCTTTTCATCTTTTTCTCTTCATATTCCTGGTATATATCAAATAATTCTTTCTGAATATTTATCAACTCTACTTCTTTATTCCTTAATGCTTTGCTTTTATAGCAGGAAAGAACTTCCTTATAATTCTTAAGGTATTTTTTAAGCTCGCCCACAGATATTAGATTATTCTTTAAGCTTTCTATATAATCCAGCAATCTCTGTACGAATTCCCCGACTTTTTTACCTGTCTTCAGGTATTTCGGACTGGACCCATTAAATATTCCATATAATATCTGCCATGCTTTACTGTTATTTATTATTGTAAAATCTTTTCCCAGGCCAAATTCAAAACTGTTTTCATAGATAATTTCATTGCCAAAAGAATTAAAAGTGAATATATCTATTGCTTCAGAATCAATATCCCTTTTTATATTTTCCTTAATCCTCAACCTTATATTTTCAGCAGCATTTCTGGTAAAGGTAATAGCAAGTATTTTATCAGGGCTGCAGAGACCTTTCTTTAAAATTTCTATAATACTATTGGTCAAAACCATTGTTTTGCCCGAGCCCGCAGACGCTATTACCCTCTTTACATCAGCTGTGCTTTTAATTATATTCAGTTGCTCTCTGGTTTCCTTAATTTTTTTAGCCATAATATCTCGGACATAAAACTTTAAATCCGCAGTTTAAGCATGAATTATAATTTTTTGGTTCCGGACTAAATTTGCCACTTTTGATTATAATAATGCTTTCCTTTAATATATTTTTTACCTCATCAAAATCATAATACTCCGGTGGTAGAATTGAGACGGTCTTTTCTAAATTACCCAGACATATATATTTCATTTCCACATTCATGTGCTTTAATTCTTTTAGGTCCTCACTCAGTTCCAGGGCCATCCTGTATAACTTCAACTGCAATTCCTCTTTAAGTTTTTTATCACTATATGAAGTTGAGCTTGACTTATAATCTACAAGCTCAATATTGTTCTTATCAATAAAATTAATCTGGTCTATTCTCCCTCTTATTATTTCATCATCCATTTTAAATGAAAATTCTCTTTCAACAATAGAATCACTGGGATTTGCTGGCATCTGATTCTTATAAAAATTTTCAAATTGTATAAGCGCCTTCTCTTTTAAGTCTCTCTTCACAAACTTATACTCAAAATTAAAATCATCAAATGCCTCATTTATTATTTTTACAAGTTTCCCCCAGCTGTAGTCGTTTTTACTTTCAAAAAACCTGCTTGTTATCCGGTGATAAATTATTCCGATTATAATACTCAGACTATCCTCTTCCCTTAAATTTAAATAATACCTTATTTTATATTTAAACGGGCAATCCATAAATGTATATATACTGCTATGTGAAAATGATGCTGGAAAAGAAACAAAAGGATTTTTGCTATTCTCTGTAGTTTTAATAAAATTCCACCAATTCTCCGGGTTATAAAAATGTTTTAAAATAGCGATCTTATTTAGATAGCTTCTACGGTCAAGCTCTAATCCCTCGCTCATTTTGTAAGTAGCAACCAGTGTTTTCTTCCTGACTAGCCACAAATTATTTAAATCAAAATCCGGCACCTTCTCTATCCCGGTTATTTTGCTGTCTTTAGACTTGCCCTCTCCTTCTATCTTTTCCCTATCCTCTTTGTATCCATTGTTTCTGTGCTTATCTGCTTTCTTAAATTTATGATTTAAATCATTAGAAATATCCCTGATTTTCTCAAAAATTATGGATTTTATCCTGCTGCTGGAAGTAACATACAGATACTCTTTTGCTCTCGTAATCCCATTATAGAAAAGCTTCATTTCGCCATAGAGGTGTTCTTTTTTTAGCTCTCCTGGCTCAAGCTTGCCGGCACCGTTTAAATAATTAAATATCTGTATATCAAATGCCTGAGTTGTAATAAATTTTGCCGGAAGATAATTCTGATTAATAAATGGTATAAATACAGCTTTAAACTCCATCCCCTTGCACTGATGAAAACTAAGAATGTTAACCGAACCCTGCTGAACTAAATCCCTTGTGCTTTCCTCTATTTCTTCCGTAAATTTACTCTCAATAATGTTATCAATAAAATTTATATATGATTCAACCCCGTTTGGCTTATTTTTTATACTAAAATCCTTAACATTACTTAAGAAATCGCTTAAATTATTCCAGTAGTTTTTGCTGCCAGCTTTACTTCTTCCTGCCAATAAATATTTTAAAACACCTACTCTTTCATCACGTACAAGAACCAGTAAAAATTCAAATACATCCCTGGCTTCCATTATTTTTATTAATTTATTTACAGCTGAAACAAAGGTAATTACCTTAAAAATTTCTTTATTTTTATTCTTTTTTCTTTTTTCTTTTTTACAGGAGCTTTTAAAATAATCCCATAAATTTTTAAAATCTACTTCATCACTTCCATTTCTTCCTGAATAAGACTTTCTTATTTTCTTAAAAAATACCGGTTCCAAATTTATAATTTCAGATAGCATTATATTTTCTATAAGACTATCCAGCTTAAGATGTAAACTATTATTGTTGACGTAATTATTACTTTCCTTATTACTACTCTTGCCACTAATATCTTCTTCCTGCAAATTTTCTATCTCTTTTACAGCAACCAGAAATCTTAGGAAGCTAAGCAGATACTTAACAATCCTGTTATCAAGAAGATTCCTTGTTCCCCTTCTTACAAAAGGAATTCTATTTTGAATTAAAGCACTTTCAATAATATGGGTTTCATAACCAAGCCCTTTGATTATTACTGCCATTTCCTCAAGCTTTACACCTCTATTAAGATAAAGATGCTTGATTTTATTGCAGATAAAATTAGCTTCCTCCAGTAATGTGTAAAAATCCTTAACCAGCAATTCTCCAGTTGAATTATTATTGGAAACAGCAGATTCTTTTGATATCCTGTTTCCAGCCAGATTTATAAACCTTGAGCATGTTTCATTTATGATACCTATGCTTCTGTAATTCCTCTTTAAAAAATATACATTTTCCGGTCTGAGCTTAAGATAAACCGATTTAAAAATATCCAGAGCGGAGCCCCTGAAAGTATAAACAGATTGATCGTCATTTCCGAAAAAAATGCAGTTGGAATCTGAAATACAATTAACAATTTCAAATTGAGCTTTATTTATCTCCTGTAATTCATCAACAATTATATACTCATATCTTTCCCTGTAATAATTCCTGATTTCTTTTTGTTCTTTTAATATACTAACTGCTTCTGTCAGCAACATCCCATAATTGTAAAGGTTGTCTTTTTTAAGTTCCTCTATATACCTTAAATATATTCCGGCAAGCTCTGAAAGGAGGGGGTTAAAAAACGGTGTAAATTTATCTGACAGTTCTTCCGGAGTAAATAGATTTTCCTGAGCACGTAGTATAAAATCAAAAACTTCCTGGACAAAGCTGCTTTCTATAAACGGATTGCTATTTATGTATTTAGAGGTTCTGGGATATTTTTTACCATCAAGATTTTTAATAATACTTTTAAGAAACTCCCACTGCTGCACAGAGTTTAATATTATTATATCTTCAAAAGGATTGGCTCTATCCTCGCTTCCGGGTGAGTTATTTTTACCAGAGCTTTCCTTATATAAAAAATTTTTTGCTTCTGCTATAAATCTGGTACAAAAAGAATGAAAAGTTTCTATAGGAATTTCCAGTATACTCCGGTTAATTAAAGAGGCTGCTTGCTCCCTTATGAGTTTTGACCATCTCCGGTTAAAGCAAAAAACAAGCAGTTTCTCCGGATTGATTTTTTTTACATTAACCAGATACCTGACCAGCTCTAAAAGAGTATGGGTTTTTCCTGAACCTGGAGGTCCGATTACCAGAAAGTTGCTTTTCCCCTTTTTAATAATATCTATCAGACTGTCATCCAACATCAATCACTTGGCATTAATTTGTCTAAGCTCAATTAATATTTCCTTTAGAATGGTTAACTGAAGTCTTCTAAAATCAATATCGCTGGAAAGCTTTGCCCATTTTCTGGGATTGCCTTCAGGGATATATTTATCAAGTTCTGATAGTATATCTGTCATATTTAACACTTCCTTTCTAGAAATCCCATATTTTTAAATCCTTCTAACTATAATGAATATACTATACACTTTTTCTAAAGTTATTTTTAAATAAATTCAAAAAATAAAATTACATTTAATTAAATTAGATTTCTCTTCATACATTAAACTATTTCTGGAGCGGGCTACGGGAGTTGAACCCGCCTCTTGAGCTTGGGAAGCTCATGTATTACCGCTATACTAAGCCCGCATTACGGAGACCGCCTAATCATTATCTTTTTCTTCTTCTTTACCGGGTATCTCTTCCGATATCTCAATCTCCTTATCAATTTCCCCGGCTCCTGCATTTTCTTCTTCTTTTCTTTCCGCTCTGCCTTTTTTCCCGGGAATCAGTTCGACTATAGTAAGGTTTGTTTTTATAACTTTTATGCCCAGCTTATCCGAAACCATACCACTGGCTCTATTTATTATTTCCTTCATCTTTTCAGGAATATCAACATTCTCCTTTAACCGTGCGTTCATATTAATTATAATCCCTGCTGCTTTCGGGATAATTTTTACTTTTACATCATAAAGACTATCTATTTTCAGTACCTCATTTCTTACCTGGTTTGAAACTGTATCCAGCGTTACCATAGCATTCCCTGTATCGGAACTTGATATATTTGCTACTCTTGGCCTTCTTCTATAAAATTCCATTAATAATAAAAATATGCTTATAGCAAATACAGCCAGCGATGCAAGGAAGCCAACTAATTTATTCACGCTGTATTCCGGATTTATTATTCTTGAAGCTATTTCTGACCAGTTAAAATATCCTATAAAAACATCTACCATAAAAACAGCTGATAAACCTACAAGAAAGACCAGGATTAAAATAACGATTATTTTATTAAACACATTCATTAAATGCCTCCTTAAACCCCTAACCGCTGATAAACAACTCAAAGATTATAATAGCCCAATTAAAAAGTCAATAAATCGTAAGTATTGTATTAGCTAAAATTTTCTTCAAGAAACATTGAAAAATAGCTAAAAAAAATAACTAAATTAAATATATTATTCTGGAAAAAACTTTACTAATTGCTATTTTATTTATTGTATAGTTACCTTCGTCCGATACATATGCTAAAATGCTTCATGTGACAGTAATGTTAGGGTTATTAACTTTACCTGTAAGGCAAAATAATGAAAACTCTAATCATCTTAAATCCTTCTGCAGCAAAAGGCAGGGTGCTGGGGCTCAGGGATCTTATTGAGTCGGAATTTAAAAAATACAGAATGGATTACCTCCTTCACATAAGCAGAAGCTCTGCTGATATTATAAAAACTACAAAGGCCAATCTTAACAAAGGTTTTTCTAATTTTATAGCAGTCGGAGGCGATGGAACAATTCATTATATAGCAAATGCCCTTGCCGGAACTGGTAAAAAAATAGGAGTAATACCTACGGGTTCCGGTAATGATATTGCTACCTGTCTTGGAATAAGTCCTGATATAAGAAAATGCTGCCAGATTATAAATAAAGGAAAGATAAAAAAAATTGATACGGGACTGATAAATGACAGATATTATTATTTGTGTATTGCCGGTTCAGGATTTGACTCACAGGTAAATTATCTCGCAAATAATACCCGCCTTCCCCTTAAAGGGCCGGCCAGATATAACTACGCAGTATATGAAACTCTTATTACATTTAAGCCCAGGAAATTTTTTATAAATTATGTCAATAACAACAGAGAATTTTATGGAATGATGATTGCAGTTTCTAATATGGCCATGTACGGAGGCGGTATGAAAATAACCCCTGAAGCCAGCCCTGAAGACGGGCTCTTTGATGTCTGCATCATAAAAAAAATTAACAAGATGCATTTTATAAAAATCTTTCCAAAAGTATATAAAGGAGAACATACATCTGACAGACATGTTGAAATCTTTAGAACCAGCATGATAAAAATAGATAGTGAATACCAGTTCAGCGTCTTTGCAGATGGAGAATATATCTGTAAGCTTCCGGCCACTTTTAGGATAATGCCCGGGAATCTAAACTTTATAGTTCCTGATTAATATCAATATCTTACCCATGCACCGTCTTTTACAATAAAAATAGTTGACTCTGGTTCCAATCTGTCACCGTTGGAATCAAACTCAATATGACCCACCACACCATCATAGGACATATCTTTAAGCTCATCAGAAAAATCACCGGGTAATATAGAATTCGCCCTTTTCATAGCTTCTAATATCATAAAAACAGAATCATAACAATAAGGTGCATATTTACCAGGCCCTTCAATGCTTATATCCGTACCATCCATTTGATCCAGGTAATTATTAAAATCATGCCAGAAGCTCACTGCTCTGGAATCCTGTGAATACATTGCTAGTGAAGGGGGGTCTGGTATCACTGCAATTAGTCCCTCCAGGTACTGGACATCAGCCAAAACAAAAATACTATCATCCATCCCCAGTGTCTCAGTTATAAATCTTGACTGCAGCCCAGCTTCTCTTGCTTTTTCCATAAGAGTTGCAAGCTCATTATAATCCCCGCAAAAAAATATAGTATCAGGCCCTTCTATTAACAGATTCTCTGCTATAATCCCTGCATCTTCCTCTTCTATCTGTATTGACATCGGCTTTATTCCTACCAGCTCTATGCCATAATCAGATAACACGCTCCATAAATAATCTACAAGTTTTATGGAATATTCTTCCCGGTTGTTGATAAGTAAAATTTTTTGAGGATTAATTTCGTCCCTAATAAAATTAGCAATATTTTTTACCTTTTGTTCATTATTAATTATCATCCTGAAAAAGAGGTCTCCTTCCTTAGAAACTTCAGTTTTTTGAGCAAAAGGTGCAATTAGCGGTATGCTGTATTCTCCATAAACCGGTAAAGAAACCTCTGTTGTACCATCAAAAGTAGAGCCAATTGCAGCAGCTACCCCTTCATCCACCATCTCCCGTGCAACCAGAAAAGCTTTCTCGGGATTTCCTTCATCATCTTTAACAACTACCTCAATATCATAGTCAAATCCGCCTACTCTTACAGGAGATAACTTTGAAGCAGCAAGCTCAACACTAATCAGCTGTTCTTCTCCAAAGGATTTATATTCACCTGTAAGAACCCCCTGGCAACCTATTTTTATTACTCTCTCTCTTGAATTACATGCACCAAGGTTAGACAGCATGAATACAAGCATCAAAATTAGTAGAGCTAAAGAAAAATATCTTGTAGCTCTAATAAATAGCGGTCCTTTAAATCTCATCTACTCTCCACAATTACTAAACAATTACAAATTAAAAAAAATACTCATATAAAAACAATAAAAAAGATTATATCAGAAAAAGCTAAAATAATAATTATTTTTAATATAAAAGTATGTTAAAATTTAAAAAAATATTTCTTTTTTATTTACAATGCCCTTTAGCAAATGATAGTCCCTGCTTTCCTGGAAAAAGAAAAAATTTTAGATACAGTAAGATATCTTAAATCCCGGATACCTGAAAAGATTGATTTTGGATTAATCCTGGGTTCATTTCTGGGAAAATGTATAGAATTTTTACCAATACAGAATAAAATTACCCTGGACATCCTTGATATACCTCACATGAAGGAACCTTCCATACCCGGTCATGGAAAATCTATCGTATCAGGAAAAATATGGAATAAAAATATTTTAGTATTCTGCGGAAGATTGCACCTATATGAAGGTTATAATATAAATGAAATAGTATACCCGGTAAATCTATTATCCAATCTATCTTCTGGCAACCTTATAATTACCAATTCTGCAGGAGGAATAAATCCCCGTTTCTCCAGGGATGATATTATGATAATAAAAGACCATATAAATCTTATGTTTAAAAATCCGTTCTTTGGTAATAAATATAACAGCGATTATGATTATTTCGTTGATATGAGCTCCCCTTACAACAAAGAATTAATTGATACTGCAAAAAAAGCAGCCGTATATACCGGGCTTAAACTACAAGCAGGTGTATATGCAGGAGTAATGGGACCAGTACTTGAAACGAAAGCTGAAGCAAGATGTCTTCACAAACTGGGGGCTGACGCTGTTGGAATGTCAACCATCCCCGAAGTTACAATGGCAAATTTTTTAAATGTAAAAGTGCTTGGCATATCACATATAAGAAATATATTTTCTTACGATAATCAGGAGAATAAAAAGTTCAGTCATAAAAAAGGTGAAAAAAAAGAAATATTTATAAGTAAAATATTTGCTAAATTAATTGAAAATATTCTAAAAAAAGCATAAATTATAATAATCAGAAACAAATAAAGGAGGCAAAATGAGTAAAGTGGCAATAGTCACCGATAGTACTTCTGATATTCCAAAAGAAATAGCAGAACAGCTTAATATAAAAATTATCCCGCTTAAGGTTATTTTTGGTGAAGAAAGTTTTTTGGATGATGGAAAGCAAATAACCATAGAAGAATTTTATGAAAAAATCAGGACATCTGAAAAGCTTCCTACCACCACCCAGCCCACTCCAAAAGATTTTATAGAAGCATATAATGACCTTTTAACAGAGAACGACAGCATAATTTCTATTCATATCTCAAAAAAAATGTCAGGCACCATTAATTCTGCAGAGCTTGCAAAGAATCAATTACCAGGAAAAGATATAGTAATAATTGATTCAGAGGTAGTCCATTTCCCACTTGGTTTCCTGGTTATGAAAGCAGCCACTCTTACACAGGAAGGTAATACAAAAGAAGAAATTCTAAAAGGTATAAATGAGTTTAGAACGAAACTTAAAGTATTATTTGTCCCCAGTACTCTTGAATACCTTAAAAAAGGCGGGAGGATAGGAAAAGCAAAAGGTCTTATTGCTTCACTTCTGGAAATAAAACCTATACTTACTCTACATGATGGCGAAGTGGCTCAATTCAAAACCACACGGAGGTGGAATCAGGCAAAAACCGAATTAATCAATTCCATGAAATCAATAATAAAAGAACCCCGGAATCTTATAGTATCTATTGGAGATTCTGATGCTAAAGAAGACGCTGTTGAAATGTATGAAAGAATAAAAGATACTTTTAACCCAAAAGAGATTTTAAGAGTTGATATTGGTGCTATTGTTGGTACCCATCTTGGGCCAGGAGGATTAGGTATAACATTCTATGAGGAATGAAAAGAGTTCTGAAGAAAATAAAACCATTAAAGAAAATATCAGAAAAATAATCCAGGGTAAAAGAAAGAAGCTTCCAACCGGATACAGAGAAAAAAGCAGCAAAATAATAGAGGAAAAGTTCCTTAATACCGCTTATTATATTAATTCTAAAAACATCCTTATTTACCACCCTATTAAAGGAGAAGTTGATACTAAAATAATCATTAGGGAAGCTTTAAAAGATAAAAAGAACATAATTTTGCCCAGAGTCCATAATTATAAACTAAAACTCTTTTTTGTAGAAAATCCTTCTAAACAACTTGAAAAAGGTGCTTATAGCATAATGGAACCTATATCCCGTCTATGCAAACCAGCAAAAATTTATGATGTTGACCTTGTTGTTATTCCCGGAGTCAGTTTTGACAAAAATCTCAACCGTCTGGGATATGGCGGAGGTTACTACGATAAAATCCTTCAGAGTATTCCTGAAAAAATAAAAAAAATAGCGCTCTGTTTTAACATCCAGTTAGTCAGCAAAATACCCGTTATGGATCATGATATTAGGGCCGATATACTTATTACAGAAACAAAAATTTACCATCCCCGTTAATTTTTAGGAATTTTTATAAATTGAATATGGAATCTATCCTTATGGAATCAAAAAAAGGAAGCATCAAAAATAAAATCGCAATTCTTATTCCTGCTTATAATGAGGAAAAGCATATTAAAGCTGTCGTTAAAAGTTGCCTTAAATATCATCTTGACATAATTATTATTGACGACGGCTCAACCGATAATACACTGAAAAAAGTAAAATCAATCTCCGCCCCGGCAAGTTTTAAAATAATAGTGATACGCCACCGTGTAAATAAAGGTAAGGGGAAATCACTCAGGACTGGTTTTTTGTATGTTATTAAAAATAATTATTCCGGGATTATAACTCTTGATTCTGATGGGCAGCATGATGCGGGCGAAATTAAAAATTTCTTAAAAATGATAGAAAAAGAAAATCCTGATTTAATAATTGGAAACCGGCTGGTTAATGCCAAAAACATGCCACTTATAAGGCTTGCTACAAATGTCTTTACATCATGGATTATTTCAGCAATCTCCGGCAGGAAAATAAGCGATGTCCAGTCCGGTTTTAAGTATATAAAGACAGATGTACTTAAAAACATTAAGCTTGAAACCAGTAATTTTGATACTGAGCCAGAAATAATAATGAAATCCAGCTGGTCCGGCTATCATATAAAAAACATACCTATAAGAACAATTTACCACAAAAATTTTATCAGTTATGTTAATCCTGTTACTGATACCATTAAATTCCTTAAGCTGGTTTTCAATAGTTTCAGATGGAAAAGGAAATTTTATAAAAAAAAGAAGGAAAAATAATTCAAATTATCACAGAATCAGGTGGATGAGAATGCCTCGTTTTCATACCAGTTTTTAAAGATTTCTATATATTCCTTAACATCCTGGTAAAAAATTAAAAATAATATAATTATTATCAGAATTACAATAACAGCTATTGCTATTTTCTCAGATACTGTAAATCCCTTTTTTCTTTTATTATCTCCAGTCATTAACAAAGAATTACTTCGTCTGTCTGATTCTATTTTCTATGAAATCCTCCAGGCTTTTTGCAGGAACCCTCCACGAACTCCTGCCTTCTCTTATTTTAAAACCTTTTAACCTTCCAGTTTTTAGAAGATTCCATACATTGTCAACCGAAAGTTTCAGAATTTTTGCTACCTGTTCAGCTGTATATAAAACCGGCTCTCTATAACCGGCTCTTACTTCATCCTTGGCTAAAAATCCTTTCAGGAACTCGTCCAGATTATCCTCTCTTATCCTTATAGCTTTGCCAAGTCTTACCACTGGCAATTTCTTTAGCATAATCATCCTGATTACTTCCGATTCGCTTATTCCAATAAGCTCCGAAACTTCTTTAATTGTAAATAACTTTTTTTCTTCAGTCATTTCTTAAAAATAAGGTTTGCCAGATTTGACATTCCCGATTGTAAATTTAATATATTAAAAGAATTTCTGCCATTCTTTATTAAATCCCTTTGCTCTTCCAGGATAAAAGATATTCTATCATAGACCGGTATCTCCAGGATACTCCTACATTCATCTACATAAGGTCTGCTATGATTACTTACTTTGTTAAAAATAATTCCCTTTTTTTGCTCTTCCGGAAGAAATTTCTTAAAATTTATTACCCTGGGGAAAAACTTCATATCCGGTGATAAAACAAGAATTGACGTTGTAGAGAGATTTAACATTTCCAGCGAGATGTTGTCATAACGGAAAGGAACATCAGCCAGTATCACATCATATTTATTTCTGGCAGAATAGACTATGCTATTTAGCATATCTACATTAAATTTATCACTCTGGTAAATAGAAAGTGGAGGCTGGAGTATATCTATTTTATTATCACCATTAAGGTTTATAACCGAACTGTTAAAGCATTCCTCACCACTGGCAAGTTTTTCCATAAACACGCTTAAGTTTGGTGACAGGTTTAAATCCAGATTGATGGCAATGTCTGAAGGCCCTTCACAGAAATTTAAATCTATAATTAATACCTTACCCTCAATAACATTTTTTATATACCATGCAAAATTAAATAATATACTTGTTTTACCAACTCCGCCCTGAACTGAGTAAAATGTAATTACCTGCTGGGTTAGAAGCTTATAGCTATTTTTAATCTTTAAATCTACACTGGAATTCAAATTATCAATTATTCCAAGAATTTTCTTTATATCATCGCTATTCCTAATCCCATCCAGATACACACTGTCAAAAACAGCATTTTCTTTTTTAGCATCATCTATAATAAGCAATTCGCTGCAGGTATTACTTTGTATATACTCTGCAATCCGATTATAATTTTTAAATTCTGCCGATAATATGACATATTCTGGCATATATTCCTCTAAATAATGTTTAATAAAACTAATATTATTTAAAATCGCCACACCATGATTTTTAAGCTTTATTGAGGATATTTCACCCGTCAAATCTTTATCAGATGCAACAACTAAAATTATTTTCATTTCGCTACATTTATTCTTCATATAATTAAAAAGCTATTTATTTTCATTTCTAATGCCAGGTTATTCAAAACACCAAATAAAAACTAAATTATACGTAATCTATACATCTTATATCCATAAATAATACTTATGTACACATGATAAAATCATAATAGCCAGTTGTCAATTGGATATTATGGTTAAATAATGGTTAATACCAGTTATTCTGGATTATTAATTATAAAAAACTTTTTATTAATTACTACTGGATCTATTACTGCGGCAATAAATAAAAGAAAATATTGAAATGCTTACTTAATTTAATTAAAGATATTTGTTTTATAAGAAGCTTATACAGGGGTTTTATAACAGATTAAAATTTTTATATATCTAACCTTTAAGGAGCTTTGAAGTTAAATCAAAATCTTTATCATGCTCTAAACTTAATTCTTTATAGTTTGACTTTTCACCAGCAACTATCTTTATATTTTTTTCTGGAATACCTATCCTACCTGAAATAAATCTCACAAGTTCTTTATTGGCTTTACCTTTCTCCGGAATAGAATTTAATTTAATCTTTATCCTGTCTCTATAAATCCCATACACTCCCCTAACTGAAGAATTGGGTTTTACAATCAACTTGATGCTCTCAGTCTTCATCGGTTTTAAAGAAATCATTAATTATATCAGGATTCGCTATATCAATTTTTTTCTTCATTCTCTTTGGCCTATAATCATTTTCCTCTTCTTCCTCTATTTTTTCAGAAGACCCATGAACTCCTTTTTCCATTTCCTTTTTTTGCTCTTTCTCTTCCTTATCTTCTTCTAAATATCCTTCTTCTTCTTCTTCTTCTTCTTCTTTTTCCTCCTCCTCCTCCTCTTCTTCTTCGGCTTCTTCTTTTTCTTCCCTACCCCTGCTCTTTTTTAGATATCCCTCTTCTTCCTCTTCACCTTCCTTCAAATATCCTTCTTCTTCCTCTTTTTCTTCCCTACCCCTGCTCTTTTTTAGATATTCTTCCTCTTCTTCTTTGCCTATATTTTCAATCTCAGGGGTTTTCTCTGTTTTTTCTCTCTCAAATGTTTCTTTGGATCCTCTGTATACCTCAAATTCCTCTTCCTCTTCTTCTCTTTCTTCTTCATTCTTCTTTATCCCGTTTCTTTCAACCTCAAAGTCCTCTCTACTAATCTTTGAAACATCAACTAATTCCCCTTCTCCCAATTTTGAGGCAGCTGCCCTGAAGCCCTCTACAAGTTTAGCAATTTTTTCTTTAAAGCTCTCATATTCCCCGCTCAATTCTTTTATATCATCTTCTAATTGTAATTTTTTATTTATTAATTCCTTATAAGATTTCTCTTCTTCGGTAACTTTACCTTTTATTATATCTTCTGCCTCTTTCTCAGCTTTTCTTTTTATATCATCTGCAATCTTATGTGCTGACACAAGAGCATCCTGTATTACTTTTTTCATTTCAGTTGATTCTTTATCACCCTCATATTTAACTCTTTCCATATTCTCCTGGTATTCCCGGTTTGCTTTCTGTAATTTATCAAATTCAACCGCAAGAATATCCAAAAATTTATCAACTTCCTCAGGCTTATATCCTTTAAACACCACGTGAAACTCTTTTTTCTGGATACTTTCCGAACTTATATTCATAATTACCTCCTGGTATTTTATACCTACATATATCTAACACTTATATAATGCAGCAATATTACTAATAATTCAACAACTATAATTGCCACAATATATGATAGATCTACATAAAACCTTCCGAATCTCATTAAAGGTATAATTTTCCTAAATATTATTAAAAATGGCTCAGTAATGTCAAACAAAAATTTATTAGCCCTTCTCCATAAACCAGTAAGATTTATCCTTAACCACGACAAAATTACTCTTATAAATATTAATCCAATATAAACCCTCAGGAAAAAAATAAATATTTCTATAAAAATCTTCATTGATTTAACCTAATCCAGAAATTCCTGTAGTTCATACGCCCTTTTCTTTGCACTTTCTACTGCCCTCACTACTATTTCACCCAGTTTATTTCTGGCAAATTCTTCCAGTGCCTTCTCTGTCGTCCCTCCTGGAGATGCTACTCTTTTAATCAAGTTGTCCAGGTCAGCCCTGGATTTTTCAATGACTATACCTGCCCCAATCATAGTATCTACTACTAACTTTCTTGATATTTCGGCATCCAGACCACTCTCTATCCCTGCTTCTATTAAATATTTACAGAAAAGATAAAAGTAAGCCGGGCCGCTGCCGCTTAAGGCAGTTGCTATATTTTGAAACTTCTCATCAATAAATACATAATTACCAACACTCTTTATTAACTTTTCCGAAAATAATAAATCAGCGTTTTTTGCAAATCTTCCCCTGCTTACTGCCGCCATACCTTTTCCATATAATGCCGGCGCATTGGGCATAATTCTTATAACAGAAACATTTAGATTTAGTATCTCTTCTATATAGTATGTAGGAACGCCTGCTGCAATGCTAATAATTGAATTTATTTCACAATTAAAACTGGCCTTGAGTTTTTTTAATACAGATTTTAAATCCTGTGGTTTTACAGACAGTACTATGTATGCAGCTTCTTTTACAAGTCCCGTAATATCCTTTGCCGCACATATTTCATATTTGCTAATTATATGCTCTTTACGAGAGGTATTCTTATCATAAAATATTATCTGGTCCTGCTTTAAAAAAGAACTATCAAGTACTCCTTTAAGTATTGCTTCTCCCATATGTCCGCAGCCAATTATTCCTAATCTGTAACCAGTCAAATAAAATGCTCCTACTGCCTAAATATTATTAAAAAAACCTTCTTCCTGCATTAACTCTGTTTCCTCTGAACTAACTTCTACATTATAAGGGGTAATCAAAAATACTTTTTCTGCCACCTTTTTAATATTACCTTCAAGTGCATAAGTAAGACCACTGCAGAAATCAATAACTCTCTTGGCCAAATCCTGGTTAGCTTCCTGAAGATTAATTATCACAGGAATGCTCTCCTTGAAATTATCTGCTATTATCTGTATTTCTTCAAACTCCTTTGGTTCTGCAATAAAAACCTTTGATTTTAATGCATCCCTGCCGGAGCCAATTAAGGGAGTTCTCCTCTGAGGCCTTGCAATCACACTCCGTCGCTTTCCTGAAATGGTTTTTTCACCTCTGGTTGCTGCTCTGCTTCCTGTATCTCTTAACTTACCTTTCTTTTCCGCTATATCCTTTCTCTCACTATCTTCTGAACTTCCTTCATCTTCATCAGACAATCCTAAAAAAGAAAGAGTTTTTTTAAAAAACCTATTCATTAATCCTCCTTCCTGTAATTATTCTATTATCATAAAATTAATAAAAAATATCTAAATTTTATTTTTCAATCTTTATAAAATAACCGCTATTGCTGCCTGCCTACCTGTTATACTACTTCTCCTGTATGAATAAAAACTATGATTACAAAAAGTGCACTCGTCGCAGTCATAAATATTATTCTTATCTATACCAGCTCCCTCCAGCTGTATTCGATTAACTTCTGCCAGATCCAAAAATAGATTATTTCCCCTTTGTTCAAAAAAATTCTTAAAACCAAACTTCTCTGTAAATTTTTTAATTATAAAACTATCAACCTCGTAACAGCACTTTCTTATACTGGGTCCAAAAGCTACCATAATATCTTTATTTTTACTTTTATATTTACCCGCCATATATAAAACCACATTAGCTACTATCTCCTGCAGAGTTCCTCTCCAACCTGCATGTACTGCAGCAATTACCTTCTTTTTTGTATCCGCTATAAGAATCAAGTTGCAGTCTGCACCCATTACCATTAACGGCACATTTCTTAAATCTGTTATCAGGCAATCAGCTTCCTCCTGGATATTATCTTCATTAAGATTTAGGTCTTTATTAATATTTAATATTCTGCTTCCATGAACCTGTTTTGCAGAATATATTTTTCCTTTACCATTAAGATTAAGTTTTCTAAATATTTTTTCCCTGTTTCTTTTAACATTTATAACACTGTCACCTGTATGATACCCTACATTTAAAGATTCAAATCTTCCCCTGCTATATCCTCCATTCCGGTTTGTGAAACAAAAAACTATACTATGTTTTTTCTTTAAATAACTAGATAAATAGACTGTGAAGTTATTACCAAGCAATACTTTATCTATCCCGATCATTTTAAATAAGACTTTACTTTTTATTTTTCCTTAAAAAGGTAGGTATATCAAGGTAGTCATCTTTCTCAATAGAGCTAAAATCACTTTCCGATACCTTTTTAAAATCCTTCTTACTCTTATCCTTTTTCTCAGCAATCAGGTCCTTTTCAAACTCAAATAATTTTTTCTCTACTTCTTTTTTCCTTTTCTGTTCTTCATCTGTTTTACCTTTGCTATCTACCTTGGACTTACCTGGTTTGCGGTATTCAAATCCCGTAGCAATAATAGTAACCTTCACGTTATCATCCATACTTTCATCAATAACAGCTCCAAATATTACATTTGCCTGTGCACTGGATGCATTCCGTATTATTTCGGCTGCTTGGTTTACTTCAAATAATTTCAAGTCAGGCCCGCCTGATATATTTAATAAAATTCCGCTGGCACCTTCTATTGAAGTTTCAATCAAAGGACTGGAAATTGCATTCTGCGCAGCTTTAATAGCCCTGTTTTCGCCTGCAGCCATACCGTCACCCAGTATTGCATTCCCTGCATTTTTTATTATTGATTTTACATCTGCAAAATCAAGATTAATAAGCCCCGGCAGGGTTATTAAATCCGTAACCCCTCTCACACCTGCTTTGAGCACATTATCAGCAAGCTTAAATGCACTAAGAAGTGTAGTATCATCATCAGCAATTTCCAGCAACCTGTCATTTGGAATAATTATGAGAGTGTCTACTTTATCCTTTAAGTTTTCAATTCCCTCTTCTGCCTGGTACATCCTCTTCTTACCTTCAAAAGTAAATGGTTTTGTTATAACTGCAACTGTCAGGCATCCTGCTTCTCTTGCAGCAGCTGCTATAACAGGTGCAGCACCGGTTCCAGTACCGCCACCTTCCCCTACAGTCAGAAATATCATGTCCGCATCTTTAACTATATCTTTTATAGATTCTATAGACTTTTCAGCAGCAACCCGGCCAATCTCCGGGTTAGACCCTGCCCCCAGACCTGTTTCTCCTATTAATACCTTCTTGTCTGCACCTGACATCATAAGGACCTGGGCATCGGTATTCACTGCTACAAATTCACACCCGATCAAATTATCCTCCATCATCCTATTGACCGCATTACTCCCGCCACCTCCTATACCGATAACCCTTATAACTGCATAGTAGCTTTTATCAAAATCCAAATTCAAATTAATCACCTGCTTTCATTTTTTAAAATTTTTAATATAAATTCTCTGAATCTATTCATAAAACTATTTCTTTCGCTCTTCTCTCCAATCTGGTCAATATTGAGATAATTCTCAAGTTGGTAAGCATACTTCAACAAGCCCACACCTGTAGAATAAATAGGATTATTAATAACCTCCATTGGCCCCTCTATATCACAGGAGGTTCCCAACCTTGCAGGCAGATTAAATACAGAATTCGCCAGTGGAGCAACACCTTTAATTAGAGAAGACCCTCCTGTTATAACCAGCCCGCAGGGGACCTTGTGCATAAAATTATAACCTTCAATTTTTTCTCTAACAAGACTTAAAAGTTCCTTAACTCTGCAGTTCACTATATTGTATAACCTTATATTTAATGTTGTCTTATTACTGTCTATCTTAACATCTCCTATATTCAGCCTGTTTAAAGTATCATAGAAATTATAATCTACATTAGCAAATTTTTTTTTAATTTCTTCCGCTTTTAAAAATGGAATATTAAGACCAATTGATATATCATTTGTTATTAAATCTCCGCCTACAGGAAGACAATAAGTAAATATCATTTTTTTATCCTTATAAACTGCAACATCAGTTGTCCCTCCACCAATATCCAGAAGTATCACTCCACTCTCTTTTTCCTCGGGAGTAAGGACAGCTTCACTTGAAGCAAGGGCCTCCACTATAATATCTTCTATTCCTATTTTAGCAGCTTTTATACTATTAACCACATTGCTTATCAGAGAAGATGTTCCATAAACTGCCACTAATTCTACGGCCAGTTTGCTTGCTGAAAGCCCTATCGGGTCCACTATACCCTTTTCATCATCAATAACAAACTGCTTTATTAAAGTATGTATAATTTCATTTTGCGAGGGTATATCTACTTTATTAGCCATTGATATTAGCTTATCCACATCAGCTTTCCTTATTATATTACTTGGTGAGGTAATATTTACTTCACGCCAATTATTTGTAAAAGAAATGTGCTTTCCTGTAATCCCTATATAGGCATTTTCTACAAATGACTTAGAAGATTTTTCAGCCATTTCTATTGAGTCAAGTATTGACCTTGTAGCTTCACTTATATCTACGACCAGACCTTTTTTAACACCCTTTGAGCCAGAAATCCCGTAACCTTTTATTCTTAGTGTATTGTTTTTCCCTATTCCGCCAATTATAGTTGTTACCTTGGTAGTGCCTATATCGATCCCTACAATATTTTCATCACTTGCCAACAACCAGACCTCCACTCCTTTAATTCTTTATTTTATCACCGGGTTTTCAGGACTTCTTAAATCTATTATATTACAATTTGTTTCCTCTTTTAACAATTGTTTTAATGCCTCAATCTTTTCTACTGCATAACTACTGTCACCAAAAATAATCTCTTTGCCGTCATTGGTTTCAAAGACTATATCCCCTGATAAATTTTCTTCAATCCTTGCTTCTTTAACCATATTCTTTAAACCTGCATCAAAAACTCTATAAACTTCCGCACAGCTCAATACATTCTTTTTTGCAATTTTTTCCCCTATATTAACACTATAGCTAACCGCATTCCTTACCAGAATTAAATGTCCGTAACTATCTATTTCCCCTTCATTAATTTTATCAAGGACCACTCCTTCATCATCTACTAAAAAATACTCATCCCTGCATACTATTTTAAGATAAGGTTTTCTTTCCACTAACTTAATTATTACTTTATCCGGAAAGATTTTACTTAATTCTGCCTCTTTAACCCAGTTTAATTTCCCCGCTACCGTATCCTCGACTCCTTTCTTGTCAACTTCAAATATATTGGTTCCTATTATTTTATCAATCATCGCTACAATATCTTCATCTTTATAGTACGCATTATCCTGAATATCTATGCTCTTGATTTTAAAATATTCACTGCTATAAAAAAAATTCAACCCCCATACTACAAGGGCTAAAAATACAGCAATCAGCATAAGTTTTAAAAAATCCCATATCCTCCTTTTGATTATTTTTCCTTTTCTTCTTCTTAGTATGGAGTTATTATTTTTTTTAATTTTATCACCATCAATTTATACTTTTAAATTAGCCAAATCCAGAATTATTTCTATCAAATTGTCGAAACTGATGCCCGCAGCTCTGGCAGCCTTGGGCACAAGACTGGTAGCAGTCATGCCGGGTATGGTATTTAATTCAAAGACATAAGCATTATTTTTTTTATCAAGTATGAAATCAACTCTTGATATACCGCTGCACTCCAGTACCCTATGGCATTTTACCGCTGCATCTGAGACATACTTATATACTTTTTTATCCAGTTCAGCCGGTACTATATATTCTGTCATGTTTTTAACGTATTTAGCTTTATAATCATAGAAATCATTTTTAGGTTTTATTTCAATAACCGGTAAAGCAACAGGTTCCCTGCCTATTATACCTACGGTTAATTCTCTTCCATTTATATATTTCTCAATTAAAATTTTATTATCATATTCTGATGCATTTATTAATGCATCTTCCAACTGGCTATCATTGCGTGCTATATTAACCCCTATAGTTGAACCTTCACTGTTTGGTTTAATCATTAATGGAAAGGACAATTTCTCATTCATTAAACTTTTAATCTCTGATAAATCCTTATAGTTATTATAATCTATAGCAACATAATCCGGTGTGAGAATATTCTCGTAATTCATTATCTTCTTTGATAATAGCTTGTTAATAGCAATAGCACTTCCCAGTACACCTGCTCCGGTATAAGGTATTTTCATAAATTCAAGCAATCCCTGAATAGTTCCATCCTCACCATACCTGCCATGAAGCGCCAGAAATGCCAGGTTTATTTTTTTGAGCTCTGATAAAAAATCATTCTTGGGGTCAATAAAAATAGCATTATAACCTAATTTTAAAAGAGACCTGTAGATATTTTTACCGGTTAGAAGAGATATTTCCCTTTCAGAGGAAATACCGCCCGCAATTACTCCTATTTTCAGCTTTTTCTTTTTTCCCCTTACTTTAAGATTTTTAAATTCTTCCAGTATATCTGTCATATTAAAACCCAACCAGCCTCACTTCATATTCCAGTTTTTTATTAAACTTATCCATTACCATATCTTTTACTATCCTGGAAAGTACCAGTATGTCCTCCGAGCTCGCATTATTAAAATTTTCAATAAAATTTGCATGCCTTTCCGAAACTCTTGCTCCGCCATAAACAAATCCCTTAAGTCCGCATCTATCTATCAATTCCCCTGTAGATTTGGAGCATCCATTTAAGTTCTTAAAAAAACAACCTGAACTTCTCGCTTCAATCGGCTGCGTAAGTTTCTTTTTATTTATCTTCTCTTTTACCTTATTAGGAACACTTTTTTTATCAGACTTCCCTGCACTTAAAAACACACCAGTAATAGCTATCAAATCTTTAATATCAAGATACCTATAACCATAATCATTTTTACTTAAGCTTACTCTTTTTTCAACAATTTCATCATTATTCTTTGTAATATAGCTGATTTCCTCTATATAATCACAGATTCCTGTTTTACCAGTTCCGCCATTACCTGCAATACACCCACCCAGAGTCCCCGGAATACCGGAAAATTCAGAAAATTCAAATCCTATTGAAGCTGCTTTTACTATTAAATTTGAAAAATTAAAGGCAGCGCCTGCCTTTATTTTATTTTCTCCCTCAAACTTTATATAATTAAATCCCCTGCCCAATTTTACCAGCACCATATCAATATATTTATCACTAAATAATATATTGGTACAATCTCCAACTAGCATAAAATCAATTTTATTTTTTAAGCAGATCTCTATAATCTTCTTTAATTCACTGGTATCCTCAGCTGTAAAATAACACAGCGCCTTCCCCCCTGCCTTAATGGATGATAGCTTTGATGTGTCCATATCAAAAATTATTTTGCCAAGGCCTGTACTTTTAATAACTCTTACAGCCTCTTTACCTGACAATTTGATTTTAACCATAATTAATCCCCGCAGTTCCCAGAATTTACTTTTAAATATGAATAATTTATCTTCTCAATGCTTTAATATCTCGTCAGTAACCCGGGTAATATCTCCTGCCCCCATCAATAAAACCATATCATTTCTTTTCATGTTAGTTTCCAAGTACTCTGTCACATCCTGAAGTCTGGGGATATAAATTATCTTTCGACCAAAACCGCTATCTATCAGACTGTCTACCAGTATTTTGCCGGTAATACCCGGGATAGGTTGCTCACCCGAACCATATACATCGGTAATAATTAAAATGTCACTGGCGTCAAAACAACCATTAAATTTATCTTTTAAATTAGCCAGCCGTGAATACCTGTGCGGCTGAAAAACCACAATCACCCTTTTATTGTTTTTATCTGTAGCTGCTTCAAGAGTCGCCTTTACTTCTGAAGGATGATGTGCGTAATCATCAATAATCAGGGCACCCTTCTTTTCCCCTCTCTTCTCAAATCTCCTTTTAACACCGGTAAACAACTTTAGTATATCCGCTACTTTTTCCATATCAAAGTCCAACAGATTGCACACAGCAAGTGCTGCCAGACTATTTTTTACATTATGAACACCAGGTACATTTAAGTTAATTTTTATCTTACCTTTTTTTCTGCCCCTGGTAAAAATCAGGTTATAAGAAGAAGTAAAATTAGAAAATTTTATATCTTCAGCATATATATAATTATCAGAGCTGGTTCCATAATAAACAATTTTTCTACCACTGGATTTAAAAATCTTTTTATAATCCTTAAGGTAATCCTCATCGCCATTCATAACTATAAAACCATCTGGCTTCGTATAACCTATAAATTTTTTAAAGCTATCTCTTATTTCTTCAATATCTTTATAAAAATCAAAATGGTCGCCCTCAATATTTGTAACCACACTTATAAATGGTTTATATTTAAGGAAAGAACCGTCACTCTCACATGCTTCAGCAATCACGAACTTACCTTTGCCATACCTGGCATTCGAACCAAGTTCGTTCAGCTCACCGCCAACCATTATAATAGGGTCCAGACCAATAGCCCTGAAAATTAATGCAATCATTGAAGTTGTAGTAGTCTTACCATGTGTCCCGGAGATTGCTATACCCTTACGGGTATTTAATATCCATGCAAGTATATCCGAGCGAGCAAGCACCGGAATTTTTTTCTTTTCCGCATCAACCCTTTCCGGATTAATTTCAGGTATCGCAGCAGAATAAACCACTACATCAGCTCCCCGTATATTCTCTTTTGAATGCCCTGTGAAGATTTTTATATTTTTACTCCTTAAAACATTTGTATAGCGAGACTCTTTTATATCAGAACCAGAAACTTCAAGACCCATGCCTTTAAGCACCTGTGCTATCGCGCTCATTCCTGCTCCGCCTATGCCCACTAAAAAAATTTTCTTACTATTTTTTAAAATATTATTGTATTTAATCAACTCAGCCCTCCACTAGCTCAGACGCAATAATCCCTGCACTGTCATTTCCTACACCTTCAATTTCTTTATCCTTTATTTCTTTATACCCTTTCCAATTATCCCCGGCAAGCATTTTTAAAATTCTATATAATTTTTTTCCATCCAGGTCATTGTCCTTAATCATAATTGCCTTTCCCCTTACAGCCAGGTAATCTGCATTGTAATGCTGATGGTCAGCTACTGCATATGGGTAAGGCACTAGAATTGCAGGTATATTATATTCAATTATCTCTGATATTGTATTAGCTCCTGCTCTCGAAATCACCAGGTCAGATATTTTATATATCTCATTCATCTCATTTATATATTCAAATACCTTAAAAATCAACTTATCTCTGTAATTAGTAATATTTTTTTTACGTTCCACTATTTTTTTAAAGAAACGCCTGCCTGGGATAAGTAAAATCTGAATTTTATCATCATCCTTAAAGTAATGATATAAATTTATAACTGCATTATTTATATTTTCTGCGCCCAGGCTTCCGCCAAATGCAACAATGGTAAACCTTCCTTTTTCAAGACCCCATTTTTCAAATTCAAGCCCGGTTTCTTTATATTCCCTTATTATTTTTCTTAATGGATTACCGGTAAAAACTATCCTGTCCTTTTTCACCCTTAAATATTTATCTGTATTAGTGAAACTTATAAAAATATATCTGGCAAATTTTGAAAAGAAGCTATTCAATCTCCCGGGAATATAATTCTGCTCATGCAAAGCCATTTTTTTAGCTGTAAAAACACCTGCTAAAAGAACAGGAGCACATATATAACCACCCATACCAAGTATTATATCAGGTTTAAAGTTCAGCACTATCCTTAAAGACTGGAAAAAGCCATAAGTTAAAAAATATATAAATTTTATTGTATTTGAAATCTTTTTTAATATATTTACATCCAGAACCAGACCACATGATTTAACTGTTCTGTAGTTTATATTATAGCCAGACATAAGTTCTGCTCCGGGACCTCTTTCACTGCCAATAAAAAATATTTCACTGGAAGGATATTTTTCTTTTAAACATTCCACTACTGCCAGAGCAGGATAGATATGACCTCCTGTACCGCCAGCACAAATTAATATCTTTTTTCTCATTCGTTTACACCATCTTTAAATAAACCTGATTCATATTAATTACCCCTGTCGCTTTTTATTTCACCGGGCATCGAGCTGCGCTTTGATATGCTTAATAATATGCCTGCTATTATCATATTAACAAAAAGAGATGAACCACCGGAGCTTATAAAAGGTAAAGTAAGGCCTGTAACAGGCACCAGGCCGACAACAACAGCAATATTAACTACTGCAGGTATTATTATAATGCCTACAAGCCCTGCTGCCATTATCCTACTATAATAGTCTTTCGCCTTGATGCATACCCTGATGCCAAAAAACATAAAAAGGATAAACATAATTACAACCAGAAGAGTACCTATCAGCCCAAGCTCTTCACCAATAATGGCAAAAATAAAATCGGTATGGGCTTCAGGAAGATAATAATATTTCTGCATGCTGTTACCCAGTCCCACTCCTGTTAGCTTACCGGAACCCAGTGCAACCAGAGATTGATATGACTGGAAACTGGCCCCTTCGCTGCCAGTTGTGTTATTGATAAAGGCAAAAAGTCTTTCCCTTCTATAATCCTCAAGAAATAGATAACCTATGGTTATTACCAGCCCCATAAACCCGAGCCCAAATAAATGTTTGAACCTTACTTCTCCCACGAACAGGACTGCGAACACAATCAGCCATATAATTACTACAGCACCCAGATCAGGTTCAAGAAATATTAAAATAGTAATAATAATCAGTACTAGAAAAGAAGGAAAAACTAAATCCTTAAGCTGCTTTTTATATCTATATTTACGATCAAGATTATCGCAAAAGAAAATAACAATAGCTAATTTTATAAACTCTGAAGGTTGAATGTTAAAAAACCACAGATCCAGCCATCTCTTGGAGCCGCCTGCCTCTACACCAAAACCGGGAATAAAAACCATGGCAAGCATTCCTATTAATATCAATATTATAAAATTTGAAAACTTCCTGTAAATATTATAATTTATCTTTGAAGCCAGGATAAAAAAACCAAATGATATAACCCACCATATTATCTGCCTCCTGATAAACCAGTAAGGGTCACTAAAATATCTTTCCCCAAAAGACATTGAAGAACTTGATACCATTACCAGTCCAATTATTGACAGAATAAGAGTTAATATGAATAAGAAATAATATTCTATCTCAACCTTTAAAAAACTAAATCTTTTTGTACCGTCTTCTCTTTCCATTTATCTTCTTTGCTTCCTTTATTATGCTTTCTATTTGTAATTTTCCACTCCTATATTGTTTTCCCCCTATTATTACTGAAATTACCTCTTCTTTATTCTCCTTATTTGCAATCTCAAATATCATTTTCTTTTTCTTTTTAACACAAGACTTTTAAACTTATTACCCCTGTCCCTGTAATCTTTAAACATATCCATACTGGCACAGCCGGGGGAGAGCATCAAAACTTCATCCGGCCCTGTTACCTTAAAACCTGCCCTGACCGCTTCTTCCAGTGTCCTGCACCTGAATATTCTGTATTTATAAGTACCCCCTGTTATCTGTTTATAGATTGCGTAAGCGGATTCACCTATTAAAATAAGATTTTTAATTTTTCTATTTAAAATTTTAATCAATGAAGAAAAATCCATATCCTTATCCCTGCCACCCAGAATCAATGTAACTTCCCTTCCAAAGCCGCTGAGAGCAGCTATTGTAGCATCCGGATTGGTAGACTTTGAATCGTTAAAACACCTTACTCCCCTGATATAACCCAGGTACTCAAGTCTATGGCTCAGAGGCCTGAAAGTTGATACTGCTTTCTCGATATCTCTTTTACCTATTCCTATAAGCAGGGCGATAGCAGCCGAGGCCATTATATTTGATATATTATGACTGCCGTTAAGAAGCGAATTTTTTATGCTTATTTTCCCTTCTTTTTTACCAATCCGGTAAAAAATATAATTATCACTGTAAAAAACATTTATATCTTTCTTTGGTTCCATACCGTATTTGATAAATTCAGGTAACCGTTCCTGCCTACCGGAGATAAGCTTTATTTTTTTATTTATATACCAGTCATCTACATTAATAACCGCCCGGTCTTTTTTATCCTGATTTACAAATAATTTCATCTTCAGACTGCCATAATTTTCAAAAGTTTTATGCCTGTCCACGTGGTCGCTGGTTATATTCAGTATTACACTAATATGGGGCTTAAATTTATATATTCTTTCCAGCTGAAAACTGCTTACTTCTATTATTCTAATCAAATCTTTATTCAGGGACATATCCCGTAGATTTTTATATGAATCAGATATTTTTACTGTATCAATTAATGGAAGACCCACATTCCCGCAAACCACGCAGTTTTTACCGGAATCACCAAGAATTTTCCCTATTAATTTAACTACTGTTGTTTTACCATTTGTCCCTGTTACAGCAACAGTCCTTTTTTGCTCCTCCTCGCCCAGCAATCTCCACGCAAGTTCAAGCTCACTCCAGACAGGAATCTTATTTTCCTCAGAAAGCTTTACTACAGATAGACTGCCGGGAACACCTGGACTGGTTATCACCAGGTCTATTTTCCCTATAATTTCCTTCTTATCTAATTTTGATATATCCTTACCGAGTATTATTTTAAGACTTTTTTGGTTTTTATGTTTTATTTTTTTAAATAAATCTTCTAAATCCAGGTCAGGATTACTATCCAGAGCAGTTATAGACGAGCACAAACCCACCAATCTTTTTATTACTGAAATTCCCGTCTTTCCAAGACCAATTACCATTAAATTTTTATTTTTTACAAAATCAATTTTTTTCTCCATATTTTCAGTCTATAAATTTTAGATAATATATGAAAAATCCTACTCCTGCAAATAATATGCATACAAGCCAGAATCTTATGATAATCTTTATTTCAGGCCATCCTAAAAGCTCGAAATGATGATGGATGGGGGCCATTTTAAACACCCTTCTTTTACGAATCTTGAACCATAAAACCTGGATTATTACTGACAATGCTTCAATTACAAAAAGGCCTCCGATTATAATTAATAAAATTTCCTGTTTTAGAATTATGGCAACTGCTGCTATAAGTCCTCCCAGGCCAAAAGCTCCGGTATCCCCCATAAAAATTTCAGCCGGGGTCGTATTCCACCATAAAAATCCTATACACGCAGCAAGTGTCCCGCCGCTTACTACTGCAACATCAACTCCATAAGGGACATGAAGCACTGACCATTCCAGGAATGCAATAAAGCTGAACGCAGCCAGGACTATTGATGAAGTCCCTGCGGCAAGACCGTCAAGACCGTCAGTCAAATTGACTGCATTGGTGGTACTTATAATAATAAGCACCACAATTATATAATACCAGTTTCCCAGCTCTACCTGCATGGAAGTAAAAGGTATATTTATATAGGTACCGGTGTTAAGCAAGTATTTTGAAAACAATATGAAATACAAACATACTATTGAAAGAAGGAAAATTTTTACCCACCATCTTAAACCAAGAGATCTCTGCATTTTAAGCGCCATATAGTCATCAATAAATCCTATAAAGCTGCACAACAGTAATATTGAAATTACAAATATTCCCTCGATACTGTAAACATCATACCTGTAGTACTTAATCAGGGTAACAACAGAAAATGCAACCACCGAAGCTATAACAAATATAAGACCTCCCATAGTTGGAGTCCCTGATTTAGCAGAGTGTGTCTTTGGTCCGTCTATCCGGATTTTCTCTCCGATTCTTTTATTCTTTTGAAATTTTATAAAAAGAGGCGTTACCAGAAGCGACACCAAGCCCCCGATTATTATTGATAAAAATATCCAGGTCATATGTTATTTCCTATCTATATTAATTTAGTAATATCCTCCATTTTCTTTGCCCTTGAACCTTTTATAAGAATTAAATCTCCATCTTTAAGTAAGTTGCCTATTTTTTTACTCAATTGTTTTTTATCTGAAAAATAATAAGACCGGTCACTAAATTCATTAAGACTCCCGTTACTTCTATATCCATCATATATATCCCTGGCAGAGTCACCCACAGCTATTAATATATCAACTTTCCTGTCAAATAAATATCTGCCAACTTCCCTGTGCAGCTCTGATGATTTCCTTCCCAGTTCCAGCATATCTCCAAGTATAGCCACGCTTCTCATATTCTTTTTTTTTGAAACCAGAACCAGCGTATCAACAGCTTTTTTTACAGAAAGGGGGCTTGAATTGTAGCAATCGTCTATTATTATCCTGCCTTTCTTTTTTATAACCTCCATCCTGGACTTTTCAATAACTGCTTCTTCAATTCCTTCTTTAACCTCCCTGGCACTCGTCCCCAGATATAGGGCAACTGCTGCTGCACAGCACGCATTATATAAATTATGGTAGCCCGGGATATTTAATTTTATGTCTGCAACATGGCCTCCTCCTCTAAGCAAACTAAATGTGAATCTTCCCAGGTCATCCATTTCTTTTTCTATAAAATTAAATTCAATATCATTATCCCTTCCGAATCTTATAACTCTGCAATTAACTTTTTTTTCTATTAAATTACTGTATTCATCATCATTGTTTAAAAATAACACCCCCCTGTTACCTGAAATAATTTCTGCCATTTCTGCCTTCGCCAGTGCTATCTCTTCCAGACCTTCAAAAAAAGCCAGATGTGACTCACTAATACCAGTTATAGCCCCCAGATTCAAATTACACATATCTGCAAGTGTTTTTATCTGGCCCCTTCCTCTCATTCCCATTTCAGCAATAAAAAATTCTGTTCCTCTGTCAATCTCCAGAATTGATTTTGAAACGCCAATTTCAGTGTTATAGTTTCTGGGAGTAAATTCAACTTTATTTTTTATTTCTAATATACTTACCAGAAAATTTTTGGTTGTAGTTTTTCCAACACTTCCTGTAATACCTACAACAGCTGGCTTGAATTCCCTTATATAATTATAGGCAATATCTTCTAAAAATTTTAAATTATCTACTGATTTGATAATTACAATATCTTCCAGATTGTTAGCCTTTATTTTTTTATTCCATAATCTCAAATTATTACTATAATCTGACTCAAATACAAATCCCCCGGCTTTTTTAGCCAGTGCCTGCTCTATGAAATCATGTCCATCATAATTCTCACCCTTAAGAGGGATAAAAAAATCTCCTTTTTTAAGAGTCCTGGTATCAGTTGAAATATCGTATATATATCCATTTTCATTTCCTGAAACCATATTGCACCCGGTCCAGGCTAATATTTTTTTACTCTTTATTTTCTCTTTCATTTTTTCTTCTCAACCCATTCCTTAACTACTTCCCAATCACAAAACGGTATCTTATAATTCTTAAACTCCTGATAACTCTCATGACCTTTACCTGCTATTATAACAACATCATTTTCTGCTGCCATTTCAAGCGCTTTAAATATCGCTTTCTTCCTGTCAACTTCATTTGTATATTTACCAGCGCCATTATCTTTAATCCCTTCCTCTATCATATTTATTATGGAAAGCGGCTTCTCTGACCTGGGGTTATCAGAAGTTATAATTGTATAATCAGCATACCTGCCTGAAATTTGTCCCATTGCTCTTCTCTTTCCTCTATCCCGGTCACCGCCACACCCGAAAACAGATACTACTTTCCCTCCCGGCGGCAATATCTTCCTGGCAGTCTCAAGTGCATTCTTAATACCGTCAGGTGTGTGGGCATAATCTATAATTACCGTAAATTTACCACCGCAATAAATCTTTTCAAACCTGCCTTTCACTCCGCTCATAGAGCTAATTCCTTCTTTTATGTAACTTTTCTCCACACCCATATCAATACATACGCCTGCAGCTGCCAGGATATTGTATATATTAAAGTAGCCGCACAGGGAAGAAGAGACATCAAACCTTAATCCACTTGAAGTATTTACAGTCATTTTAATTCCCGAAACAGAATTTTTTATATTTGTAGGCCATATATCTGCCCTGCCCGGTTCAAGTGAATAAGATATCTTATCTAAATCAGTAGTTTTATAAATATCTTTACCGTAACTATCATCAATATTTATTACTGCTTTTTCACCATAATAAATATTTCTTTTCTCCCTTAAAAATAACTTTTTCTTTGCATAAAAATAACTTTCCATATCTTTGTGGTAATCCAGATGATCCTGTGAAAGATTGGTAAACACAAGATAATTAAACTTGAGAAAATCTATCCTGTGCAAATCAATTGAATGTGAAGATACTTCCATGCATGCGTAGTCAACTTTTTTATCCCTGCTTTTGCTAAAGAAATCATTAAGGTCGGCAGATTCAGGCGTAGTGCGGTCAAAATAAACTTTCCTATCGTCAAGAAATGATTCAACAGTTGTTATGAGCGAAGTTTTTTTACCCGCACTTTTTAAAATAGAATCTATCAGATAGCAGGTAGTTGTTTTACCGTTGGTACCAGTGACTCCGATAAGCTCAAACGATCTGGTAGGGTCTTTATAAAAATTTCTGCTTAAAACCGGTAATGCTTTTCTGGTATCATCAACTATAACCTGGGTAATAGCTGAAGGGATATTTGCCTTCTTCTGAACTATCAGCAAAGAAGCTCCCGAAGAAACTGCTTCTTTTATAAAATCATGCCCATCAAACTTAAATCCCTTAACAGCAACAAAAAGGCCTCCTTCCTTTACATTCCTTGAGTTTATGGAAATATTTTTCAATTCAATTTCAGAATTTCCATAAATTTCTTTATAATTTACACCTTTTAATAAATCCTGTAACTTCATTTTTTTTAGTAATTTTATATATAAATACTATTTACGTAGCCCCTCAATTTTTCGGACCATTCCAAACATATACTTATCCTTATCTCCAGGTCTAAATAACTTAATATATCTTTAATCTATTCAAAGAAAAATCTACTATATCACTAAAAGCAGGGGCAGCTACAGTTCCTCCCCAGATTTCATTTTCTCCACCCTGCGGCTCGTCAACCACAACAATTACGGCTACCTTCGGTTCTTCATAAGGGGCAAAACCAATAAAAGAAGTTATCTGTCTTCCCTCATCATATCCAGCTCCACTTCTATTTGCTTTTTCAGCTGTTCCGGTCTTTCCGCACACTTCTACTCCTTCTACCTGGGCCCTGGTTCCAGTCCCCCCTTCAACTACAGCAAGCATCATATCTTTAACTGCATCTGCGGTCTCCTGAATGATAATCCTTTTTCTTTCTTCCGACTGTATATCATCTTGTTCATTTTCCAATAATTCTATCTCCTTTACAATAGTAGGAGTAACAAGGTAGCCGCCATTAGCGACAGCACAAACAGCACGCAGGAGCTGTAGAGGAGTTACCGAAATACTCTGGCCTATTGCCAGAGCTCCTATTGTTGATGCAGGCCATGTTTTATAATCATGAAAAATTCCTTTTTCTTCACCCGGCAGCCCTACTCCTGTCTGCTCGCCAAATCCAAATTCCTTAATACCTTCCCAGAATTTTTTTTCACCCATACTCAGAGCAATAGTTACTGCACCAATATTACTGGAATATTTTATTATTTCTTCAGTAGTATAATCTATGTTATATGTCCTAAATATCTCCTTGATTACTCTATCGCCAACCTTTATTGAAGGAGCCAGGTTAAACAGTTGATACCTGCCTACTGTATTATTCTCAAGCGCTGTGGACACATTAATTATCTTAAATGTTGACCCCGGTTCATAATTAAAAGATATTCCCTGTATCTTATAAAGTTCCGGGTCAGCTTCCTCATAGTTATTCAAATCAAAACCAGGATAAGAAGCCATTGCATAAATCTCACCATTTTCAGGATTCATTACTATAGAAACTGCTTGGATAGCATTATATTCTGATACTATTTCCTCCAGTTTTTGCTGGACCATATACTGTATCTGCGAATCAATTGTAAGAGTCACGTCCTTGCCGTTAATTGGCTCTTTATAATCATTGTCTCCTATAGGAATTATATTCCCGAAAACATCTTTCTCCGCAGTCACCGTTATGTCAATGCCCCTCAGCACTTTTTCATACTGCAGCTCAATTCCTGAAAGACCATTGCCATCTACACCAGTAAATCCTATTATTGAAGCAGCAATGTCGTTTAAAGGGTAATATCTCTTAGATTCATTTTGAATATATATACCGGGAAGATTGTATTCTGCAATCTTTTCAGCTTTTTCCGCAGAAATTTTTCTCTGTATATAAACGAAACCAAGATTTTTATTATCCAGTTTTTCTTTTATTTTTTCTTCATCCAGTCCCAGTATCTCCGCTATAACTTCTGCCTGGTAGGTTGAATCAATAACTTCTTTAGGGTTTGCGTAGACAGTTCTTTCATTCAAGCTTATCGCCAGTTCAACGCCGTTTCTATCCAGTATTTCTCCCCTTTTTGCATTCAGGGTAAACTGGCCTGTATGCTGAAATTCTGCGTAGCTTTCGTATTCGGAAGCATTCAGGTACTGAATAGAAACCAGTCTGTATATTATTACCGAAAAAGCCATCAAAAATAAAATAAACAGGATATATATTCTTCTCCTGTTTATCTTCTTGTTATTATTATTTTTAAGCATTTTTATGCTAACATATTAATCAGGGAATAAAAAATGTTAATACTCCTTCAGATACTACCAGTACTATATCCTGAACATAGTAAATAGTCCCCAGGAAACTATCGTAATTTCCGGTAACCCTGCTCTCGCTTTTAGCCATGTAGTTATATATCTTCTCATTATTTTCAAGACCGCTGCTTGAAATCTTAACTACCTTAGAATCATCAGCAATATCCATATCTAAATCATTTTCTGCAATTTCAATAATTCTTTCAGGTGACTTCAGTTCTGCTATCTCCAGCTGCAGACGGTCATTCCTCTCGTTCTCCAATGAAATCATCTCATTAATTTCATACACTTCCTTCTGATAATCTATGTTCTGTACTTTCAAACCGATATTCAATAGAACTCCGAGGCATGCAAAAATTATGGCAATCACAAATATATAGAACAGGCCACTCTCTCTATATACTACATCCTCCCCGGTGCCCCTGTTGTCGCCTGCCTTAACCAGATACAAGAGAGGGCGTGCCCTTCTTTTATATATTTCTTCCTTTTCTGCAAATCTTACGTTCATTTTTATAATTACCCTCTACATATTAATTACAAACAAAAATATAAATTTACAGCTTCTCCAGAACTCTCAACCTTGCGCTTTTGGAACGGGGGTTCAAGCTTATTTCCCCGGGTGATGCTTTTACTGCTTTCCTGGTGATTATCCTGGCTTTTTTCTCCCTGTCACTTTCATACACCGGAAAATCAGGAGGATAGTTAAAAGCACCCTCATAATCTAAAAATTTTCTTTTTACCAATCTGTCCTCAAGCGAATGATATGATATTATAACCATCCTTCCCCCGCTCTTTAGCACCTTAAAACCATCTTCAATTGCTTTCTTTAAGTTATCCAGTTCCCTGTTTACCTCTATCCTTACTGCCTGGAACACCCTTTTTGCAGGATGGCCCCTTCTGCTGTGCCTGAACTTATATGGTATTGAACTTTTTATAATATCCACAAGCTCCCCTGTTGTTTTTATATCTCTTTCCTTCCTGTAATTTACTATATTTCTGGCAATCAACTTAGACCACCGTTCTTCGCCATATTTATAAAATATCTCTGTCAATTTTTCCCTGGAATACTTATTTACCACATCAAAAGCATTTATTTTGTTCTTATCATCAAATCTCATATCTAACTTCTCATCCTTAAGATAGCTAAACCCTCTTTTTGATTCTTCAATCAGAAAAGAGGATAATCCCAGATCAAGCAGTATGCCATCAACATCTCTTATATTTAATTTTTTCAAAATTTCTTTAATATCCGCAAAGTTACCTTTTATTAAATTTACTCTATCTGAAAAATCTTTTAATTTTTTGGCGGCGGTGCTTATAGCCTGGCTATGAAGATCAACTCCAATTACTTTGCCTGTGGGGGCAATGACTTTAATAATTTCTACAGTATGACCAGCACCGCCAAGTGTCCCGTCAAAAATAATGTCGCTTTGCTTTAAGTTTAAATAATATAAAACCTCCTTCAGAAGAACCGGTTTATGGAATTCTCCTAAATCCATTTACAACACTCTTTATAAAATTTTTTTAAAATCGCAATTGTTCAAAAGCATTCTTATCTCCCATAAATTGAGCATCTTGCTTATTGTAATATTTCTTCCATTTTTCACTGGACCATATTTCTGCTCTATCTGAAACACCTACCATAACAATTTCTTTTTCAAGCCCTGCATACTTTATTAAAGTCTGGGGAATCCTGGTTCTACCCTGCTGATCTATTGCTTCCTCGCTGGCCGAAGAGAAAAACCACCTGGAAAAGCTCTGGATGCTTCTTTCAGCAACCTTATTTGACATTATTTTTTCTTCCAGCCGTTTCCAGTTTTCTTTTGAAAATAAAAAAAGGCACTTCTCATCAAATCCCTTTGATATAACAACACCTTTTATTAAATCTTCTCTAAATTTTGCTGGGATAAAGATTCTTCCTTTTTTATCTATTGTTCTGTAATATTCACCTAAAAACACTTCTACCCCACTATCTCAATAATTAAAGGGAGTTCACAACATTTTCCTCCACTTTCCTCCACATCACATCAATAAGATACCACACTAGCATTAATTTGTAAACTATTATTTAAATAAATGTAAATCTATTTATGATTATTTAATTTAGGATTTATTTAATAATAATATATAACTATATATAGATAATCCAGAGGTTTTTTATTGGATTTTATTACTATATATAGTTTTGGGGGGATAAACAACAAAATTCATATATTCTGCAATAAAAATTTAAAAATTTCCGTTTTTAAAAAATATTTTAATTTTCTTTTTCCAGGTTCAGCTCTTTTGTAATCAATTTTCCATCTTCTGACCTGGCCAATTCCTCTATTTTCCCTTCAGCTTCATTCAGCTTCTTAAGGCAGCTTGAAGAAAGTTTAATCCCCATTTCAAAATTTTTCATTGATTCTTCCAGGGATATTTTCTCATCCTCAAGTTTTTTAACAATTTCTTCAAGCTTTTTAATAGATTCTTCAAAACTCATTTCTTCAATTTTCATTTTTAAAACCTAACTCTAAAATTTTATTTATTTTATCAAAAACTTTTACTTTAAGTATCCCATCTTTTAATAATATCTTAACCTTCTGGTTTATTTTAGCATCTTTTATACTCTTTATGCTTTTATTGTCCTTAATGCTATACAACAGCGCAAAACCCCGTTTTAGGACAGCAGAAGGGTTTCTCTCGTCTATCTTCCCCAGAACATATTTCAGCTTGCTTTTTTTCTGATTAATATAATTTCTTATAGCAGAAAACATTCTTACATATGAAGTTTTTATTTCAATTTTATGGATATATATTCTTTTAATTATATTTCTCCTATCCATCATCCTGTACAGGTCTCCAACTCTTTCCTTCTTTACCCTGACAAGCCCTTTTTTATTTTCTACCAATCTAATCTTCAATTCTCCAGTGGCCTGACTGAACTTATCCAGTAATGTTTCCGGTTTGAAGAAGATTCTTCTTCTGATTAAAAAAGCAGCTTCTTTACTGAAAATATTTATTCTGGAACTGACAAGACTTCTAATCCTTCTATTTATTATCCTCAAGCTCTTCACTAATTCTCTTTTATTCAATATTACTAACTCACCTGCAACCGAAGGTGTGGCTGCCCTCCTGTCTGCCACAAAATCTGAAATGGTATAGTCTGTTTCATGACCAATTGCCGAAATTAATGGAATGGGGCATTTATAAATCTTCTCGGCTACTTTCTCAGTATTAAAAGCCCACAGGTCTTCCAGTGAGCCGCCTCCGCGGGCTAATATTATTACATCAACCCCGTATTCGCACAGGTCATCAATTGCATCACATACTTCATTACTTGAAGTAGCCCCCTGAACATTAACATTTCTTGCTATAAGATGAAAATTTTCAAACCTGCTCTTCAGAACTAAAATTATATCCCTTATTACCGATCCGCCAGTTGAAGTTACCAGACCAATCTTTCCGGGTAGAATCGGGATATTTTTCTTATGTTCATATTCAAAATAACCCTTTTTTTCCAGCTTTGCTTTTAACTGCTCAAATGCAAGGATAAGAGCACCCTTGCCGACCGGGCGGGCACAGAGAGCTATTACCTGGTACTCGCCTCTTTTTTCATATGCGGAAACATAGCCGTTTATTAAAATATGCAGCCCTTCTTCTATCTTAAAAAGTAAATTTTTATTGCTATGGTGGAACATAACTACTCTAATTTTTGATTTTTCATCCTTTAGGTCAAAATACATATGTTTCTTATCATGGAAATAAAAATTGCTTACCTCACCTTCAACCCATACATCCGGATAACCTGATTCAAGGTTTTTTCTTATTTCCTGATTGAGTTCGCTGACTGTGTAGACCTTTGTTTTTAAGATGCTATAGTCTTCCATTTATGATTTACTGAAGGTTCCAGTACAAAATCATTATCCAGGTTCTGTCTTCTTCAAGACCTTTTATAAGAACATTGACAACTTTATCTTTATCATTGCTGTTGTATGTAAATTTATAAACAGGTATATCTTTATCTTCATCTTCTATAAATTCTTCTTCGATGCTACCTATACTTTCTTCATATATTACAGACCTGCTCCATATTGACTGGACTTTTTTGTCTTTATAATAATCTCTAACTTCTTCAGAATTTTCTGTTGATCCCAATAAAATATAAAGTAAGTTTTCGTCATCCTCTATTTGCTTTACTTCTTCAATTTCAGAACCGGGGTAACAAAAACTATTAAATACTTCCATAAAACCTTCATTTTCTAAAAGCTGATTTAACTCCTCCTCGGAAAGTTCCTCAAAATCTCCACCATCCTGCCCGTTATTCTCCCCGGTCTGGTCCACCGTATCATGACTACCCGCCATCTGACTTTCTGCCAACTGGCTATCTTCACCTTCCGAATTACCGCCTGCACCGAAACATGAAACCATAACCAAAGATACTGTTAAAAAGCAAATTAGTAAAACTATCATACCTATTTTCTTTGTTTTCATAATTATTTATCCCACTAAAATATAATTAATAAAAATCTTAAACATAATATAAATACAAAAAACCATTTCCAGGGGAACCATAATAAAATTTAAAACAGATTCAAACCCCTGACTTATCTCTTTCAAATACGCCAACGGCTTTCTTATAAATTTCCTAACTTTTGGTAAAAATTTTACCATAGAATAAAGAGTATAACCAATAAGTATTGCACTTCCAAGGGTAACTGCCATATCATTAAAAAAATAATTGCTATAAAGAAAATACCCTATTTCGACTATATTTAAAATAATTACCACTGCCAAAGATAATATTACTGATGATTTTTCCAGGGTAATATCATCATAGCCCTGTGACATATACTTTTCTAATCTTTGAATTTCCTTACGGATGACATAATCATTACTGGTTTTAATCATAGACCTTAAACTTGAGATATATAATACTAACAATACTGTAGATAAAATTAATAATAAAAACATTGATTCTAAAGATTAAAATAAATTATGAATGTTATGATTTAATTATACTACCAATAAAACAATACTAATAATACTCAAAACCTATCCGTTTTTATCTGAGACAATGCTGTCCCCTTTTTTGCTGGTTTCTTTTATTTCAGGTTTTTTCTTATTATCTTTGTTAGCTGATATCCTACTTTCAGGTTTTTTACTGTCTTTTTCCCTTGATATGCCCCCGCCGCCTGTACTTTTTGAAACTGACCTATAATCAGTCTTATAAAACCCGGAACCTTTAAAAATTAAACCTGCTGGCGAAAATAATCTTTTAGCATAAGCACTACAATATATGCATTTTACGACACCATTACTCCCGTTACTATCAGATGCTTTCTCAAATCTATCAAAAACCCTTCCGCATTTTTCACATTTATAGCTATATATAGGCATATAAAAGCTTCTTTCTCAACATTAAATATTTATAATGAAATCATTCAGAAAATATATATCAATTAAAAAATTTAGTCAAATATAATTAACTTATAGAAATATAGAAAAATACTCCTATAATAAACTTTAATTGTCACTAGAATAAACATTTATATATGAAAAAAAGAGATATACTTATTATAATAATCCTTACTATAATTTTAGCCATAGCTTCAGTAGTCACCCTTGAAAGAGTGCCAGAGATAGAAAGCATCTACTTAAGTTCCAACAAGGATTTTGATTTTGACCAGTTAAAACTTAATAAAAATTATAATTTCAATAGCAAAGAATCCAATATATATCTCATAATGAAAGTAAGGCACCTTACAGTTGATAATGAAATAAAAGTAAAATGGGGAAAAACAGAAGATGACAGTACCCGCAGTGTAATCCAGGAGGATATATTTAATCCCGGGCAAGATGGTTCAGGAAAAATTGTAGTATTGCTGGTCAAAAAAAATGATATATACTCTGCCGGGGAGTATTATATAGAAGCTTACTTAAATGGTGATTACAAAATATCTGAAAATTTCTATATAAATTCTAACTAATTTATATATCTTATGTATAAAACCTTATAAAAATATCCTGATAAGCTATATGGATATGACTCACTTCTTTTTGTTACGCCCCGGGCCTACATCACCAAATTCACTTCTTAATCTGTGCAATATTAATTCCAGTATTTCATTTAAAACAGTGTCAAGATTATAATTCTCAATTATTTTAATTTTTTCCTTTTTTGCCAGCTTTTCTATATAATTCTGGATTATAATAATTTTATCAAGATGTTTTATATATTTATTCATAGGCCTTGAGCCCTGTGTTTCAACCGTTCTTTTGGTAAAGTGCTCTTTGTGTATATCCTTGTCAGACACAGATACAACTATCTGCTGAATTATAGCCCTGGGATAATAATCCTTAAGATTAAGATAACCAGGCACTACATGTGCTCCTTCTATAACAACATCTGATTTTTCTTCGATATTCCTTTTAATTATTGCTTCTATACCAACGCTTACAGCCAGCACCTGTTCCCTGAATCCAAGGATAACCGGTTCCACCCCTGTGGGAGGAAGGGTTAAATTTTTATAAGCATTATATGATGAACCTCTTAGCGGCCTTATTAATTTATCGGAAACAGAAGCCCTCATAACTTCCCTTATGGCATCTGTGGAAGCTACCCTGGTTATATTTAATCTGTTAGCAAGTATGGTAGCTATGGTAGATTTTCCCACGCCAGTTGACCCGCCAATAAGTACAACAAGCGGCTTCTCAAGTTTACCGACAGACTGCCATAGCAAGTATCTTTCAGCATATTCCAGATTTACTTCATCTTTTATAAACCTGAAAGTTATGGTTCTTAAATCATTAAGAGATAATGAATACATTCTATTTTCTAAGAAATATTCCTGTATTCTACTGGCAATTTTATATGCATTTATTATATCCAGGCCTGTCATGGATATGGATGATGCAAGTATTCCCTTTGAGAAAGGAAGACCACCTTTTTTATCAGATATTACAACTATTTTTGGGCCATTTTCACTTACTCTATTTAGCTCCAACTTAATTCTTCTCCTTTAAAAATAATTTCATTAATTCTCTTTTAAATCTTTCTTCACCGTTTAAAATAATAGGAATGTTATTCATATATACTACATCTTTTTTATTTTTACAGGCAAAATCTGTTAAAACATCAACCGAGGCAGCTTTTAATTCTGTCAGTATAGTGTCGTAGTCCCCGTTTTTTTTAAGGTCATCCTTAAGTTCCTTCCTATCCCCCAGATTAAAACTGATATACTTTATCTTGCATTTAAAATTTTTCTCCATGTATTCCTTTATTTTAGATTCAATAGACCTACTGGATGTCATAGCCATGAATATCTTCTTACCCTCTATATCCGACAACGGCTGGGGCCTGAAAATTGTTTTTACAACAAGAGCTTCTGGATTTATTTTATTTATCTCTTTTTCCATGAAACTTATTTTACTCCTGTCTGCAAGCGGCTTCTCACACATGGTCAATATTATTAAATCTGCAGACAATATTCTGTAAATTCCCAGATAACCAACTATGCTTCCCCAGCTCTGCCCAGCACCTATTACACATATACATCTGTCTACTTTTACATCCGGTATGGAAGCACCGCTCCCTTCCACTATTATCAGGTCGGGGTCAAGATTTTCAGCAGCTTTTATTCCTTCTTTTATGTTAGACATAAAAATTTTACCCCCAAAACCTCCTCCGCATCTTCTACAGCCGACAGTGGTAACCCTGCTGGTAAGAGCATCTTCTATATAATCAGAACTTGCATGCATACCTTTATTACTGATACCAAGCAGGTATTCAGGGTTCATCTCTATCCTATCACCTCTTATTACCTGGACTTTCCCCGGACCGCCTCTACCCATAGCAACCACACAGATATTTATCTTTTCACCATCAAACACTTTGGACACATAAGAACTAATTGCAGTTTTACCAATCCTCTTTCCGGTGCCAATAATAGATATTGATGGCTTCCCGCATGGCATATCTTCTTTTTCATAAGAAAATAAAAAATCCGGTCCCATGTAACTGCACTTACTGGCAAGACAAAAAGAAGCTATTTTCATTCTCGTAATATAATTTACTACTGGCTCATCACTTAAATCATAAACAATGTCAGGCTGGAAATAATTAAGTGCATCCCTAAAATCCAGGTCAATATTTTTTATTACATAAACCTTTTCACCAAAATAATCTTCTATATTGTCCATTGATATTTTTTCGGTTCCACCAAGAAAAATAATACCCTTAAAATTGCCCTTATAAGCTTTTTTAAGCATATCAACCGCGTCATAAGTTACCTTCGGGTAATGCTCGCCATCAATTAACGCAATAAGGTTTTTGCCTTTATTACTTTTTTTCTTCAATAAATTTATCACAGATCCTGCTCTTTTTACCTTTTCTTTCTATACCTATAATTTTTTCAACTTTATCAAAAGGTGACCTTCTGTAAATGTCAATATCGTTTTCTCTAACGTGTATAATATTATAGCTTGGTTCAATTTTCCCCCTCAACCTGAGGCAGGAAACAGTCCCTGCAGTAACAACCAGCATATCCTCTATACGCCACAGGTAAGGTACGTGTTTGTGCCCGCACAGTACCATATCAACACCCACATCTACAAGCGTCTCCAGAACATCGCCAGCATCATTTACTATATTCCTTTCCCTTCCGGTGTGCGGAACCGGTACAAGATGGTGATGCATGGTAAAGATTTTAAAATTACTATCACCGTATTTTTTAAATTCATTTTTTATCCAGTCATAATGTTCCCTTCCTATCTGCCCGTTATCCAGGTCCGGCTCACTTGAATCAGCCGCAACTATAGTCACCTTCCCGTTATCAAACGATATATATCTGCTACCAAAAATATCTTCAAAATGCAGATACCCCACATTTCTTGAGTCATGGTTCCCTAATTGAACCAGCAGGTTTTTACACTTTATAGGTGAGAGATAATTTTTTACAGTATCGTATTCCATCCTGAAACCATTGGCAGTAAGATCTCCGGTTATTATTACCACATCAGGACCAAGCTCATTTATTTCATCTATACATCTTGTAAGCAGACTTGGTACAAAATGTTTTTCACCCACATGGATATCTGATATCTGAACTATTACCGTTTCTTTAGGTTTCCCCACCATTAATTTCCTTTCTAAAATTATTTCTTAGATTTTATTAATTTTAATTATAATATAATTTAAATATATAAAAATATTTCATTTTTTTCTTTATTATAAATTATAACATTTTAGTTCTTTAATACTTTATAAAAAATTTTTTATTCATCAATCCTATCTTTATTACTAATAAAATATTTTTTTTATTTTTTTATTTATTTTTATTTATCAATTAATTAAACTTAAATTTCAATAAACTAATATTCAAAAATTTGCATTTTACTATATCCAACCTTAAACTTTTTTATAATCAGATTAATATCTTTTTATTTAATAAAATTGCTTTAAAAATTAATTTACTGACTAGAATATTAATTACTTGACTGGATAAAAAGCTTATTGTAAAATGATGAACACGAGTTTACAAACACGCGTTTATGTACAAAAGGAGGTGAATTATACTAACAAGCTTTTAAGCCATCATTTAATACCAAAAAACCTTAAAAAGGAGTCCAAAAAATGAAAAAATTATTTTTATGGCTAGTTATTATCTCGGTTATTTCAGTATTTTCTATTGTAGGTTGCAAGGAAGCAGCAGATGAAGTAGCTGAAGATGCTGCTGTTGAGGAAGTAGCCGAGGAAGCAGAAGAAGAGGTAGAAGAGGAAGAAGTTGAAGAGGTAGACCCTGCAAGCTTTGAAGGTGAAATTACCGTCTGGCATTTCAATGATGAATTTGACACCATGATTCCAATGTTTGAAGAAGTATATCCCAATATCACTATAAACGATACAAAAATACCAAGTGGTGAAATTGTTGAAAAACTGGAATCTGCCTTCGCAACAGGAACAGGTATACCTGATGTATTCGTTGGTGAGCAGGCCTGGATGATGAAATGGATTATACAGGATGTCTGGGAAAATCTTTCTGCTGAACCATACAATGCAGATGAAGTAGCCAAAGACCACTTTGATTATGTTAAAGACTTTGCAAGAGATGAAGATGGAAACCTGAGAGCTCTGACCTATCAATCAACTGCGGGGGCTATCTTCTATAGGAGAAGCCTGGCTGAAGAAGCCTTTGGAGTATCTGAACCCGATGAAGTCTCAGCATTGATGACAGACATGGATTCATTCATAGAGATGGGTAGAACACTTAAGGACGAAACAGGTTCTTCATTAATTCCAGGACCAAATGATATCCAGAGACTATACTTCTTTAATAAGAAACAGCCATGGGTAGTAGATGGAAAACTGGTAATAGAAGATATAGTTCTTGATTATATGGATGATGCAAAAACAATCAGGGACGAAGGCCTAGATGCTAAAATGGATATGTGGTCAGGTGAATGGTTTGCAGGAATGAACGGCGACGTACTCAGCTATATTATGCCAACCTGGGGCTTATTCTTTGTAATTGAACCTGCAATTACCGAACCAGAAGAGCCCGAAGAAGGCATAGAATACGCTTTTGGAGATGTAGCTCTTGCACACGGTCCTGCTTCTTATATGTGGGGCGGTACCTGGCTAGGTATTTACAAGGGCAGTGAAAAGAAAGATCTCGCCTGGGAATTCGTAAAATTTATGACTACAGATAAAGAATTCCTCAAGGAATATGCTCTTGAGTCAGGTGATTTCATTTCAGATACTGTCGTAATAGAGGAAATCAAAGATGATTTTGCAAGAGAATCGCTGGGTGGACAGAATCATTATGAATACTTCTACGAGGAAGCTAAAAAACTTGGCGATTCAGGCTGGGCTGAAAGAGTTACCCAGTATGATGAAGACATCCAGAACGCATTCCTTACTGCACTCGGTGAATACTATAATGGAAATCTGACCAAAGATGAGGCTATACAATCGTTTAAAGATGAAGTAGCTTCATTATTCCCGGAAATTACAGTTGAATAAAGTAGCCGAGGATATTTAGCCTCCGTTTACTACACAAGTAGTATTTACTATCAGGGACATCTACTTAGTTAAAGATGTCCCTGATGATATAATAATTAAAAAGACATTAAATTAGAAAACAGATAAAAATGCGAAAATTTTTATTTAACAAAGATAATTATGGATATTTTTTCATAATACCCTTTTTTGTAGTTTTTCTATCACTTCAACTTTATCCCATTCTATACACATTTTATTTAAGTTTTACAAATCTAAGCACCGCAAATCCTGAAGGTGATTTTGTGGGACTCAGCAATTATATAAGACTTCTACAGGATAAATTTTTTCTAAAATCAATATGGAATACCTGTAGAATATGGATATTAAATTTTATTCCACAACTTATTTTTGCTTTAGGTCTGGCTACTATACTTACCAGGAGTAAGATAAGAGGCAAGGACCTCTTCAGGGGAGTTTATTTCCTGCCAAACCTTGTAACAGCAGCATCGGTTGGAATACTGTTCAATGTGTTACTTGGATGGCAGAGCGGAGCAATTAACCAGATTCTTGTAGTAATAAGAATAATACCTGAAGATCAGAAGATCCACTTTCTGGCCAATCCTGTCTGGACAAGTACTGCCGTTTCCGTAATACTATGGTGGATGTGGTTTGGTCATAGCATGATTCTATTTATGGCTGCCATGGTATCCGTCCCGAAAGATTATTACGATGCCGCTTCCGTTGATGGAGCAAATGCATGGCAATCTTTCTGGAAAATCACAATTCCGCAGATAAAACCGGTAATGATTTACGTACTGGTAACTTCTTTAATTGGAGGCATGAATAATTTTGATATCCCATTTGTAATCGGTGAAGGACAGAACCTTGGAACAGGAGGGCCATTATACTCCATACTCACAATGGTAATGCACCTATACAGAATGGGCTTCACGGGCGGAAGGCAGCGTGGCTATGCAGCCGCAGTTGCATTTGCTATATTCTTTATAGTTCTAATATTCTCAATAATAATTTTCAGGTCAATGACCAGAAAAGAAGTTGAAAGCGAGAAAGCTGTCAGAGGAGTTAAAAGATGAGAAGCAATAAAAAAACAAAAAAAAATGATGCAGGAAAATTTACAGGCAAGTTCTTTCTTTACTTTTTTCTTTTATTACTTGCCATTATTACTTTTACCCCATTTTATATAATGTTAATTAACGCAACCCGGTCTACCCAGGAAATTAATATGGGAATAACCCTAATACCCGGTAATGCTCTTTTAGAGAATTATAAAAGTATGATGATTTCAATGAATATATGGAGTGGCTTTAGGAACAGCTTAATAGTAGCTGTTCCTTCAACTATACTTTCCGGTTATTTTGGTGCTCTTACCGCCTATGCTTTTTCAAAATTCAAATTTAAAGGTAATAAATTTTTATTCTGGTTTATTCTCGCAACAATGATGATACCAATACAGCTTGGTCTTATTGGTTATTACCAGTTGACTGCCAATCTTCATATAATAAACACGTTCTGGGCACTAATTTTACCAACAGTTGCAAATGCTGCCACCGTATTTTTTTTAAAAATGTACATAGACGTAAATGTTCATGATTCTCTTCTGGAAGCAGCAAGAGTAGATGGAAGCAGTGAATTCTATACTTTTAACAGAATAGTATTACCCATAATAATGCCTGGTGTTGCGACAATGTCAATTTTAAACTTTATATTCTCCTGGAATAATTACTTAACACCTTTAGTTTTATTATTTGACAAAGAAAAATTCACATTACCGATACTGATAGCTCTGGTAAAAGGCACATATAAGCAAAACCTTGGTGCTCAATACCTGGCAGTGGCGATTTCAGTTATACCAATACTCATAGCTTTTATGTTTTTCTCAAAATATATTATAAGTGGAATAACTGCAGGTGCTTTAAAAGAATAAGGTTTTTATTTCTTTTTACTTCTTAGATTCTTTCTTCTTATTGAAAAAATTAGTATTATAGCAATTGCTGTTAAAAGAATTATACTTATTAAAACAATGTATTTAAGATATTTCATTATAAAGTTAATAATATTAAAGGAAATATCTTCTCTCTCCCCACCTGCTTTTACTACCTGTATGCCGGAATTTTTATTATACTTCTCGTCCATAAAGGATGTAACCCATACCAGTGGGGCATTCCAGTTTATCGCCACCTCATTGGTTGAATATGATTTGGCGTCATCTATATATCTCTTTACAGTACTAACTTCATCTACAAAATGCGAAACTCCGTCGTCACTGGCATCCTGATTGGGCCCACCCGCAACAACTCCCGGGGGCGGAGCCGGCAGTTCCATAGAAGGTTCATTCCCCCACCATCTGTGATGGGGGTACATCATTGGGTTTTCCCCATAACCAGAAATAAAACTTTTACAGAGCGCATTCCTGCCCAGTATATAGTCCATGCTTGTCGATACTGCATTAATATACTTATCTTCCCCTGCAATATCATATGCATAGCCCATAATAATCATTTTATTTAAAATCTGTGAATTTGATCCCCAGTGATAATTAACCATTGGAACAGAGTATTTTTCCATATCAAGCTGTCTTAAATAAAGATCAGCACTCTCTACTATTCTATTTTCAGCATCCTTTATTATTGCCCTATCTAAATTGTTTTTGGAAGTGATAAGTGAAAGTATTGCAAGACCTCCCACGCTATCCCATGACATAGCAAAGTCCCTATCAAGCAGATCTTTATCTGGTTTCTGTAGATTTAAATACATTTCAATATATGCCCTGTACTCTTCCTTACCGGTTGTTATAAAGAGCTCTGCAGCAGCCCAGAAAAATTCATCATCTACCCGGGCATCGTCGTAATTACCTCCACCTGCTCCCGGTATATTACCATACGTAAAAATAGGATTGTCATTTGCTGCCTGCCAGGCTTTCTCAGCTGCTTCAAGACACTTTTCAGAATACTCATTATCATAAGGCTCAATAAGTCTTGAGAACATTGCCGCAGTTGCTGCTAGATTTAACGTAGCAGATGTAGAAGTTACGTAAACATACCTGTCATCTTTTACCTCGGGTGCCACATATGGAAGGGGCGACCATTCCGCCTCATGAAGTTTATGATGGACCATACCGGCATCAGTTTGACCACCAGGTACCTGCATCCCCAGCATGAAATCAATTTCCCATCTGACTTCATCCAGTATATCGGGTATTCCATTTTTATTTTCAGGTATATTAACAGAGCCATCCTTAAAATTTTCCGGGTTCCTCTCATAAATATTTAGAAGAGTCCATACAGTTATGCCGGCATTGACAATATACTTGCCATAATCCCCCGCGTCCATCCATCCTTTTCCTGCATCAAGAATGTAATCTCTTTCAGGCCAGGAATTGCCTTCTGCGTCTTCCCCGCTAAAGGGCTTTACACTACTATCTGAAAGATAAAAGGCATGCCTTTCCCACTCCCCTCCTGCATACTCTTCTTCCAGCGGAATACCAATCCTGCTGTAATAAAAATAATGTAACGCATCTACTTTCAGCTGGTTATATATATCTTCCTTTATATCAAAAGCAAAACTCTCGTAACCGCCTACTTTTAGGACAAAATCAGTTCCATTTCCCGCAAATTCCGAAAAATCAATCCTGTGAAGATAATCCCATGAGGAGCTGTCAAATCCAAGATATTCAGTCCTGCCGATTAAAACCACAGTTCCTTCTTTATCAATTAAACCCCACTCAAGAGGCGCTTCACCATCAGAGAGCATAACTGCTATTTTCGGCCCATCAGGGAAATAACCTACCTGGTTAACCCGGATAACCGGAAGTTCTTCCAGTGGAATAGTTTCCTTCTCTATTATTACAGGAAGATTTCTTTCCGGCGGTTCCGGAATATCATTTCTTCCTGCTTCATAAAAGATGGCAGTTCCAAAAAGACGCGGATTCTGCCAGGAATTATCTGAAACATCATATTTTGACCATATTAATTTAGAATCCCTGTCTCTTTCCGTGGCACCATTAGCATTAATCTGGAGACCAATTGCAAGACCATGGGCAGGTGTTACATATTTATCGAGACTAAAGGCCACTTCAATTCCCCAACCATCACTTGTACGAAAAGCATATCCGGTAACCGGTGGATTTTCTTCTTTGCATCGTGTCCCGCTGAGCGAAAGATTCCCAGAGCCATCTTTTCCCAAGTTTGTAGCATTAACATTAATCTGAACTATACCATCTTTATACATGGTTGTATCCAGATTATCTGTAAAGTTAAAATAGAATTCGAAAGAATCCTCATTCCAGTATTCAACTCCATGCATTCCCCCGATTATTTTTTTATCAGGCATGGTCATGCTGATATAAATATTCTCCATATCTGCACATATGGCAAAATTAAAAAGACCATTATCAGCAGGATCTCCTGATGTATAGGGGCCATTATCTACTGTAATACGCTCTATATTCTCCCAGTCACTTAAATCACCATCAACCATAATTTCGACCGGAAAAGGGATATAAGCAATTTCGCCTTCCACACCCGTTGGAGTAAGATATCCATCCTGTGCTTCAAGAACATTAGGAAAAAATGAGCTGGAGAAATAACTAAAAATCAAAAAAGCAGAAAAAAGAGATATCGTTTTTTTATCCATATATCCAATTTGTTTATAAATTTCATTTAATATTATTTAAAAATTGTACATTAATTATTTTAATTAATCAATAAACCCGCGTTTATAATCTAAATTTTTTATATAATTATTAATTAAAAATGGATTTACCAGATCTTAAATCAAATTAAAATCAATTTAAAAAATTTTTATTTTTTATACAAAAAATAAAAACCTTTAAGTATAAAATATATATTTTTTTAGATATCATACAAGCTTCTTATTCTAAGTTGCTTCCCTATCCCATTAATACCCTTCTTATCTAAAAGATCTGAATCTTTTATGTAGACCTTCTTTACATCTTCTCCCGAAAGGTCAAAATAATTATCGCTAAATCTGCAATCTATCCCTTTTAAGTCAAGCTCCACTGATTTTGCAAAAGTTCTTGATTCTAAAGTAATTGCAAACTGATTGTTTTCTTTGCTTACAGTAGATTCTATAAAGGGGTTCAGGAAATTAAAATGTTTGGGTTTTACAAATAATAACGTCCCACTACTTACATATTCTCCACCAGTCTTAAAGAAAAATTCAAGATAAATGTCTCTTATATTATATTTATCTACAATACCGGCCAAATCAATCCCTATATATTTTTTCGCTTTTAATGACGAAACGGTAACATCTTTTTTATCCTTCAGTACAACCCTGGATTTATTATCCCTGAGTTTCCACTCGACAGTCCCCTTAACATTCTCTATTGTGTCATTGGTAACATATATATCTACTTTTCTCTCATAATCCTCAGCAGATATTAATAAGGGATTGTAGAAGCGTTTTGCATAATAATGCAGAGCTTTCCATCGCCCATAATAATCTATACCTGACCATGATACTGCCGGCCAGCAGTCATTAAGCTGCCAGTATATTGAGCCCATGCAGCGGCCCCTGTTCCTCCTCCAGTGCTCCACTCCGCACTTTATGGCCTCCGCCTGCAAAATCTGTGAGGCATAAAGCAATGATTCAAAATCCTTTGGATACTTAAATGTCCCTGAGATATAAGCAACTATCCTGCCATTTGCTCTTCCATCTTTCTGATGTTTCTCCATAACATAAGAGAAAATATTCCTGTCTTCCGGGACAGTAAAACTTTTTATAGTTTTAATCCCCGGAAAAGATTGAAATCCATATTCAGAAGTAAAACGAAAATAATGATTGCGGTAGTCACTGAAAGATTTTAACCCATGCCATACTTCCCAGTAATGAACATCTCCTCTGTCTTCATCATTTGGATTATCAAACCTCCCACCCGATGATGGTGAAGAAGACCAGTATAACCTTTCCGGGTCATACCTTTTTACTATTTCCGGTATAACTTCCTCAAACAGATAAGTATACATTTTTTTTACCTGTTTCATTTTAAGCGATATTAAGTGCCCGGGTGCCTTAACTCCCTCCGGCTGCTTACCGTTCATTATATCCAGTGTCCATTCAATTTCATTATTTCCACACCATAAGACAATACAGGGGTGATTTCTTATCCTTTTAATATTATATTCAAGCTCCTGCTTAACGATGTTAATGAATTTATCATCCACAGCATAAACAGCACAGGCAAACATGAAATCCTGCCATACAACAATTCCATGCCGGTCACATGATTCAAAGAAATAGTCATCCGGATATATTCCTCCACCCCATACCCTTATACAATTAAAATTAGCTTCAGCACAGTCTTTTATCAATTTTTCAGTACGCTCAGCTGAATACCGGGACATCAGGTTATCTTCTATTATATAGTTTGCACCTCTGGCAAAAATTGGCACTCCATTAACTACAAACTCAAATGATTTTCCCCATCTATCTTTTTTTTGCCTTACACCCAGTGTCCTTAAGCCAATTTCAAAACTTCTTGAATCCAGCAATTTATCTTTGTCCTTTAAATTTACCTTAACCCTGTAAAGTGGCTGCTTTCCGTAACCATTTGGCCACCAGAGTTCCGGGTTTTTTACTTTAAAATCAGCATCATAATATTTATCCGGGTAGCCAACTTCAATTGTCTTTTTAAATGTGCCGCCACCGGGAGAAAACACAGATACATCCAGGTCAAATTTTTTTCTGACCCATGATTCCAGACCTATTTTTATCTTGAGTTTAACCTCATTTTTCCGATGTTTCTGGGTAACATATACATCCTTCATTCTGGCATCATCAAAAATTTTTAAGCTTATATTCCTCCATATTCCTGAATCCGGGACTTTTGGCCCCCAATCCCATCCGAACATACTGTGCGCTTTGCGGATATGATAAAAGCCAGGCATTACCACATCTGATAATCCATTCCACAGTGGCCTTTTTTTCTGCATTTTTTCAATAAATCTGGTTGGAGAGCGAAATGCAATATGTATGTTGTTAATCCCCACTTTTAACAAGCTTTTAACATCAAATTCATACCCGAGGTGCATGTTATTTGTTTTTCCCACAGATCTTCCATTTATTTCAATTTCTGTAAGAGTATCCAGTCCATCGCACCATAGATATATTCTATCCTTTTTTAATATACCTGGAGGGATATTGAAGTTTTTTCTGTATTCATAATCATTATATGAAAGCTCTACCGCCCTATTTTCATTATCACGGTAAAAGAGGTCTTCCATCAGCCCTTCACGCAGTAAATCTTTAAAAACCGAACCCGGAACCCTGGCATTATGCCATTTCTTCTCAACAGTATTTTTCATCTCCCATCTGCCATTAAGACTGAAAATTTTCATAATCTCTCCCCATATTCTTAATGCATTAACCGGTATTACTACCAGGTTATTACCGCGCGATAAAAAGTTTTAAAAAACTGCTACATTAATTAAATGCTATTACAATGAATATCAAATAATAATAGAAATAACATATGATTAATAATATCTCATCACAACAGCCAGTTAAAGACTGAAACCAATTACTTTAATTCCCTGACAATTCTGCATGGATTCCCGGCAGCCACTACGTTTGAGGGAATATCCTTTGTTACAATGCTCCCTGCCCCTATGACTGAATTATCACCAATTTTTAACCCGGCAAGAATTATTGCACCTGAACCTATCCATACATTATTTCCTATTTCTATAGGGAGACCAAATTCAAGCCCACTTTTTCTTTCATCGGGGTCAACAGGATGTGAAGCTGTGCAGATTTGAACCCCGGCTCCCAGAAGAACATCATTACCAATTTTAACAGTATTTACGTCAAGAATAACGCAATTATAATTTGCATAAAAATTTCTTCCCAATAAAATATTATACCCGTAATCACAATAGAATGGCGGCTCTATATAACAATTATTATCTTCTCCAAGCAACCTGTGTAATATTTCTTCTCTTCTTTTGTATTCTAATGTGCCTGTGGCGTTAAACTCAAAGCACAACTTTTTTGCATAATTTCTTTCTTTTACAAGTTCTTTATCCATTGAGAAATATAACTGTCCTGACAGCATCTTTTCTTTTTCTGTCATATCATGTCTCCCAAATCATTCTATAATTCTTTTTCTTATTAAATCCCTGTACCAGAACGCGCTACTTTTTAAAATCCTTTCCTGTGTCTTATAATCAATATAAATAATACCAAACCTCATTGAGTACCCAAGCTGCCACTCAAAGTTATCCATAAGAGACCATTGAAAGTACCCTTTTATATTCATTTTCTTTCTATTTAACCTGGCAACTTCCAGCAAGTGCTTCCTTATAAAATTTATCCTCTTCTTATCCCGCACTTCTCCTTTTTTTGATAATTTATCATTAAATGCAGCTCCATTCTCTGTAATATAAATAGGTATCTTTGTATATTCTTTTCGCAATCTTAATATAAGGTCGTATAGGGCTTCCGGCACTATTTCCCAGTCCATTTCTGTTTTTGCATAATTGCCATAAACTCCTTCAAACCCCAGTTCTGAATCACCGGAAAATTTAATTAATTCTCGGCTATAATAATTTACTCCTAAAAAATCATTCTTTATTGATATTTTTTGTAAATCTCCCTT